>NZ_JBWKIQ010000012.1:0-291812 GCF_056432645.1 Streptomyces sp. NPDC045021 | reverse complement strand
GCGCCCTCCCTTAAACCAAAATTTCTTTTATATAAACTTAGCGGGGCGCGGGCGCCCCCCCGGGGGCCCCCCCCCCCCGGCCCCCCCCCCAAAACCCCCCCCCACGTCTACCAGCGCAGCTCCCCGGCTTCGTCCTGGAACGTTCCTGTCGGGCCGTCCGCGTCAAGCGTCGCCAGACGCACGACGATCTTGGCGCTCTCCTCGGGTGATCGTCCGACTCCGAAATCCGCGGTCATGTCGGTGGCGGTGGTGCCGGGCTCGACCGCGTTGAACTTGATGCCCGGCTGGGACTTGGCGTACTGGACCGTCAGCATGGTGGCCGCCGACTTCGACGCGGAGTACAGCGCGAGCGGCAGCTGGAACTCGGGCCGGTCGGGGTTGTTCACGGCCCAGAACGACCCGGCGCTGCTGGAGACGGTGACCACGGTTGGATTCGAGGACTCGCGCAGCAGAGGGAGGGCCGCCTCCGTGACGCGCACGATTCCCACCGCGTTGGTGTCGAAAGCCCGCAGAGCCGTGGGACCGTCCATGACTCCGTGCCCCAGAACGCCCGCGTTGTGCACCAGGACGTCGAGCCGGCCCTCGGCCGAACCGATCGTCGCCAGCGCGCTGCTCACCGACGCGTCGTCGGTCACGTCGAGCTGTACGAATCGTGCGCCGAGTGTCGCCGCGGCCTTTTCGCCTCGCTCGACGTCACGCGCGCCGATGTAGACGAGGTGACCCAACTCCAGAAGTTGTCTGGCTGTCTCGAAACCGATGCCTTTATTGGCCCCGGTGATCAGTGTGACGGTCATGGGTTTCCTCCTGAAATGCGTGGCCCGGGCGGGCCGTTGTGTGCGCGGTGCGCGGCTGCTCTTCGATCCCGGAGGTCAGCCGGTCAGCTGCCGGCGCAGTTCGCCGGCGTCGTGCAGGGCCGTCATGTGCACGAACCGCCCGTCACGGACCTGGTAGATGGCGTACTCGACGATCTCGAACGAGGCGCCGCTGGGAGCCACGCCGAGCCACTCCTTCACCGGAGTACCCGTGTTGATCAGACGGGCGGCCAGGCGGTCACCGTCGAAGAGCAGTTCCTTGAGCTCCCAGTGGAGGTCCGGAACCGTGTCCACGTCGTGCTTCTGAACCGCGATGAGGTCGTCCCGGGTGGCCGGCTCACCGTTCAACGTGGTCCGGTCGTTGATGAACTCGTCCATACCGTCGAACTCATGGGCGTTGAGCGCCTTGATATAGCGCTCGTAGAACGCGCGCAGATCACTGTCAGGCATCAGCCGAGCCTTCTTTTCTCTATGACAGCCCCGGATCGGGGCCCTGACGGGATGTTGATGAGACGCGAGGCCCTCCGCGGACTCGCGGTGCCGGACATCACTGAGGCGGACAACCCTGCCCCGGCGTCTGATCCACCAGTCGGACTGCGACTCGAACGCGTCGGTCAGGGGCATGTCTGAACAATGCGCCGCGCTCTCCTCACATTGGCGATCAGTTCGTCGCGGGTCTGGTGCGCAAGCTCGATCCAGGCGGGTTGACCGGGAGCGGTGCGCCAGGATTCGCTCAGCGGACTGTTGTCGACGGCGTCGAAACCGAACTGGTCGTACAGCCGCGTCACGAGCCGGGCGGCTTCCGGGTAATCGCTTGAGACCGGTAGCGCCAGCCGGCCGGGGGTGACAGGGGGGCGGCCGGCGGTGGTAATGCGGGGGGCCTGGATGTGAGTGAACGCCTGGACGACCTTTGAATTCGGGAGGTGCTCCTGGCGCAGCTCATACACTGTCTTCTCGCCCGAGTCGATGACGGGAATATGACCGTCGCGCCAGATCATGTAGTTGTTCGTATCCAGCACGATCTTGCCTGCGAGCTCTTCGGCCGGCATGTCGTTGACGACTTTGAGCGGTACAGCCACGACGGCGAAAACGCCGGCTTCCGCAGCATCCGCGGCTCGGGCCGCGCGCGCCGACGGGCCGAGTTCGGCGACAAGGTTCTCCAGGGTCTCGGGCTCCCGTGAGTTGGCAATTACGACTTTGTATCCGTGTGCTATTGCAGCGCGGGCGATCTGACTGCCGACCTCGCCTGCGCCGATGATCCCAATGATTGTCATGGGTGATTCCGTCTCAGAATTCAATGGGGATGTTCGTCGGTCGGGCGCGGACGTGCGGCCATGGACCTCAGATCTGGTTCAGGCCGCCGTCGACGTACAGGCTCGAACCGGTGATGAAGCTGCTCTGCTCGGAGGCGAGGAAAGCCACGGCGGCGGCGATCTCCTCCGGGCGCCCGAGCCGGCCCAGCGGCACGCGCGCGGCCAGTTGCTGCTTGAACTGCTCCGGGGCGGGGGTGAGCGCCGAAACGGCAGGGGTATCGGTCGGGCCGGGCGTGATGGTGTTGACCCGGATACCGCGCCCCTTGAGTTCGTTGGCCCAGGTCCGGGAGAACGATCGGGTGGCGGCCTTGGTTGCCGCGTACACGCCGAGCGCCTCATCACCGACGTCCACGTTGGTGGAACCGTTCAAGATCACCGAGGCGCCGTCGTTGAGCAGGGGCAGTGCCTTCTGAACGGTGAACAGCGTGCCCCGGACGTTAACGCCGAAGAGGGTGTCGAAGTGCTCCTCGGTGACCTGCTCGAGCGGCACGAGTGAGGCGACGGAGGCGTTCGCGAACAGGACGTCAAGGCCTCGTCCCCGGCTGCGGATCGTCTCATAGAGGCGGTCCAGGTCGGCCAGGTTCGCGATGTCGCCGTTCACCGCGGTAGCCGCTGAACCGATCACTTCGACGGCCGCGTCGAGTTCACTCTTGCGCCGCCCGGTGATGAACACGTGTGCGCCCTCGGCCGCCAGCCGTACGGCACTGGCCAGGCCGATTCCGGTGCTGCCCCCGGTGACGAGAGCGGTCTTGCCCTCAAGAAGTCCCACGTGAACAACCTCCTTCGACTTCTGCATCGATCGCTGCTGAAGTCCAACCGTAGCACTTCTGCAGCGATCGCTGCAGAAGTGGTAATCTGTGGGAGTGAGGACGAAGAAGAGGGGCCCGATTGGCCGACCGCGAGGTTTCGACGCCGACGAAGCAGTCGAGCGCGCCATGCTGGTCTTCTGGGAGCACGGCTACGAGGGCGCCAGCCTGGCCGGCCTGACCGACGCAATGGGCATCTCCACCACCAGCATGTACGCGGCCTTCGGCAACAAGGAGGACTTGTTCCGCAAGGTCCTGGAGCACTACGCCGAAGGCCCCAGCGCCTACCTGGGCCGCGCCCTGGAGGAGCCGACCGCCCTGGACGTCGCCACTGCGATCCTGGCCGGCACGGTGCGCACCACCACCCGCCCGGCCCACCCGCACGGGTGCCTGGGCGTCCAGGGCGCTCTGGCCGCCAGCGACTCCGGGCGGGAAGTCCGTGACCTTCTCGTCGCCTGGCGCAACGACGGCTACTCCCGTGTCCGGGAGCGGTTCGAGCGAGCCGTCGACGAGGGCGACCTGCCGCCGGAGACCGATCCGGGGCTACTGGCTCGCTACGTCACCGCCTTGGCGTACGGCATCGCCGTGCAAGCCGCGAGCGGTGTCTGCCGCGATGAACTCCAGGCGCTGGCCGACGCCGCCCTGCGCAACTGGCCGATCTCCTGAGAACCGCCCCGGCGTCCGTTTTTCGGTCCCCCTGGGAGGGCGACCGCCACGTTGCGGCAGAGGGCAGTCAGGCCCGGAGCCGGAAGTTGCGATCCTCGGTCGCGCACAGCGACCAGGCGAGCAGGGCCCCGGGAGAGGTCCGTAGATCCCGGTTTGGTCGGGTGATCATCGGTGGCCGGACATGAGACGAGCACGGCTCTTGTGGATCATGGAGTTCTCTACGCTCCCAGATCAGCAAGGCCGCCGTGCTCGTGACTCCATCCTCCCTCATGTCCGTGTCCAACGGCACGGCACCCTTCTCGTCCGTCGTCCAGGCCGGGAAGGTGCCCCCCGCCGGTCTGTTGCAGGCGCTGGCCGGGGTGCCCGATCCCCGGGATCCACGTGGCGTGCGCTACCGGCTGTCCACGCTGCTGGCGATCGGGGTGTGCGCGATGACGGCGGCCGGTCACAACTCCCTGGTCGCGATTGCCGAGTGGGCCCGCCGCTGTGATCAGGCGGTACTGGCCCGGCTGGGGTGTCCCTTCGATCCGTTCGCCGGCCGCTTCCGGGCGCCGGGAGAGCGGACCTTGCGGGACGTCTTCGCCCGGGTCGACCCCGGCGCCCTCACATCGGCTGGACTCGCCCGGCTCACCGCTCTGACACCGCCCATGGTGGGGTCGCTGAGCCCGGACGGCATTCCGGAGCGGGAACAGCGCCGCGCCCACCGGGCTGTCGCACGCGGGCAGGATCAGCGCCGTCGTCGCCGCGCGTTCGCGGTCGACGGCAAGTGCCTGCGCGGAGCCGTTCGCGCTGAGGGCAGCCGGGTGTTCGTACTCACCGCCGTCCGTCATGATGACGCGCTCACCGCGGCCCTGCGTGAGATCGGCGCGAAGACGAACGAGATCCCCGAGTTCGCACCGCTCCTGGACAGCATCAACGACCAGGACCTGAACGATGCCGTGGTCACGGTCGACGCCCTGCACGCCCAAAAGGACCATGCCCGCTACCTCGTCGAGGACCGAAAAGCGCACTACTTGCTGTCGGTGAAGAACAACCAGCCCAGCCTGGCACGGCAGTTGAAGAAGCTGCCCTGGGCCAAAGCGCCGGTCCTGGACCGCTCACGTAATCGGGGACACGGCCGCGAGGAGGTCCGGGAGGTGAAGGTGCTGTCCGTGGACGGTCTGCTCTTCCCCCACGCCCGCCAGGTCGTACGCATCCACCGCAAACGCCGCCGCACCGGCGCGAGGAAATGGACCGCCGAGACGGTCTACGCCGTCACCGACCTGCCCGCCCACCAGGCATCCGCCGCCGAGATCGCGGCCTGGGCACGTGGCCACTGGATCATCGAGAACACCGTCCACTGGACCAAGGACGTCACCTTCGCCGAGGACGCCAGCCAGGTCCGCCGACACCACACCCCGGCCGTCATGAGCGTCCCGGGCGACCTGGCCCGCGCCGCCCTCCATCGCAACGGCTGGACCAACACCGCCAGCGGCCGACGTGCCCACACCCACCCCGAAGCCGCCCTCACCCTGCACGGAATCCCGTGATCAAACGGACGAACGCGACTCTCCCCGGGGCCCTGCCCCAAGTTGTGACGGAAACCAAATCGAAGTATTCCCATCATCCGGAACCCTGGGCGGGCGCGGGCGCGGGCGGAGGTGAGGCTGTTCGGGGCCGTCGGGTCCTCTCCGGGGACGTCGCAGGTCGACGGCGAGCGAGCGGGCGGGCCGGGCGGAGCAGGGTGTGGTCCGCGATGACTGACCATGTCCAGCGTTCAGCGCGAGGCTGAGGTGGGCGTGCGGCTCGGCGGGCGCTGGCAGTAGCGAGTAGCCGCGCAGGTCGACCCGGGTGCGGCCAGGCGGGGGGGTGTGGGCGTGCTGATTGGCTGGTGCGGTCCGCATGGGTGGCGGACAACTTGCGCTGGTGTCGGGCGGCCCGGCGGGTGTCCGCGTGTCAGCGTGTCATCAGGTGGTCCAGTGTTGCGACATGCGCTGCATCATCTGTTGCGCACCCTCCGGCGGGGAGTTCCGATTCATCGCAGGTCAGGCCTGCTTTTTCGCGGCTCTGGTGCGCTGACGTCCCCTCGGCTGCGCCCCCTGATGGGTGTGGGTGGGGTGATGGGCGGTCGGTCGGGTCAGGTCTGGGCTGCGCTGGCTGTGAGAGGGCGTTGGCCGGTGGCCGCCGCGCCGAGAAACCGGCGCCGGCCCCCCACACCATGCCGCGTCACCGCCACGACCTGTTGACGGACTGCCGAGCGCCTGGACTCGCGCGGTCTTGCCCCAGGGGCCCTTTGGTCGAAGGCACGCCTCGGGGCGGCCGTGGTCGCGGGTGGGCGTGTAACGCTTTTGGGGGTCCGAGCCAAGTAGAGATGTAAGGCATTGCTCGTTCGTTCAAGGAGTCGTCCGTGCAAGCGGAGCATTCACCAGCGCCACCCGTGCGGGATCCGGTCGGGTTCGCCCTGTTCTACCAGCAGCAGTTCGACGCGGTGCTCGGTTTCGTCACCCGGCGTACCGACAGCCCGCATCTGGCCGCGGACCTGACAGCTGACATCTTCCTGACCGCGCTGGAGCAGGCGCACAGCTACGATGCGCGGCGCGGCGCACCGGTGGCCTGGCTCTACGGCATCTCCCGCAATGTTCTGGCCGCGCATTTTCGGGGCAGTGCCCGTGAGCAGCGGGCCGCGGCGCAGATCGCGGGGCGGCGGCAGCTGGACGATCAGGACGTCAGCGCGATCGAGGGCCGTATCGACGCCGCCCGCGAGGCCCGGCAGCTGGCCGCGCGGCACGCGGCGCTGTCCGAGCCGCTGCGCGCGGTGCTGGACCTGGTGGCCCTGGACGGCCTGACCACCCGCGAGGCCGCGCAGGCCCTGGGGATCAGTGCGGCCACCGCCCGGGTGCGCCTGCACCGCGCCCGCAAGGCCCTGCAACGTGTCGACACCCCGACCACCACAGCCGTGTACACCGTCTCGGAGGCCCGCTCATGACCACCCCCGTGCACTTCCAGCAGCAGCTCGCCGACGAACTCACCGCCCGCGCCGCAACCCTGCCACCCACCGCACCGGTGCCCGTGCGGGCGCGCCACACCCGGCGGATCGCCGTCACCGCGCTCGGCCTGGCCGCAGCCGCCACCGCGGTCGTGCTGATCCCGCACACCGACACCACCACCGCCACCCCGCAAGCAGGAGCGGGCCAGAACACCGCCGTGCCGGGCAGCGGTACGCCGGTCCTGACCAACGCCGCCTACACGGTGACCCCACGCAAGGACGGCACCGTGACCATCCAGGTGACCGGCGCAGAAGTCTCCGGACTCCAGGCCGCACTGCGCAGCCTGGGCGTGCCGGCCGTGGTCCTGCGCGCCTCGGACTCCTGCCACACCAAGGTCCGCACCGACAACGCCAACCTGGAAACGGTCTCCTCCCAGGACCCGAACAACGGACGCATCATGGTGATCCGACCCAGCGCCATCCCGCACGGCGACTCCCTGCTCCTGGTCCAGCCCTCCCTCAAGGGCGTCCAGCACCCGGAAAAGATGTACTCCATGGACGTCATGCTGACCCCCGGCGAGCCCAACTGCTTCCCCGCCTCCCAAAGCAGCATCGGCGTCGGCTAACCCCTCCACCCGACCACCCCGCGGAACACGCGCTCCTGCGCTGACCGCACCCACGGCCGGCAGGCCCAGCGGGCAACGCGGGCAACGCGGGCGGCCGCCGTGCCGAGCCGACAGCGGACCCCCGGCCGGGTCCCACGCCTCGTGCCTTCGCAGACGCGGCGATTGTGCGATCCCAAGTGGGCGCGAGAGTTCCGTCCTGGATCAGCATCGCCAGAAGCGACGCGACGTGGTCGATGACGCGGTCTGGGGACTCTTCGAGCCCCGAGCAACGGCCGAACTGCCGCATTGTCAGGTCTGTCCGCCAGTAGGTGGCGACCAGTAACACCCGATCCTCCACAAGCGAGGACCCGCAGCCGACGCACCGTCGTCACGGCGCGGCCCCTTCACCACGCAGGCCCCTGGGTAGCCGTTCGGCAAGGAGCACAATGCGCCATCATGACGCCCTTTTGTCACGTTTTGTTCGGTCGCGGGGCACAGTCTCCGACCTCTTCTCCGGCCGCAACAACAGCCTGGGCCTGCTGCGGCTGCTGCTGGCTTTCGCCGTGGTTGTCTCCCACGCGCGAATCCTGGGATTCGGAGACCGCGAGTTCGGTTACGCATTCTCCGGCGGACAGATCGACCTCGGATCCATGGCTGTGTTCGGATTCTTCGTCCTGTCAGGCCTCCTGATAACGCGCAGTGGAAATCGGCTCCCCGTCGGGCGCTTTCTGTGGCACCGCGCGCTTCGACTGCTGCCAGGCCTGTGGGTCTGCCTCGTTGTTACCGCTCTTGTCGTGGCCCCACTCCTGTACTGGCGCCAGCACGACAGCACCGCCGGCTTCTGGCATCACCCCCATGGACCCCTCGCCTACCTGCGGGCGAACTGGGCCATCGGCATCGATCAATGGGGCATCTCTGGCGTCATGGAAACAGCCCATGCCAAAGGCCTTGCCTTCAACGACGCCTTCGACGGGTCCCTGTGGTCGCTCAAGTACGAGGTGTTGTGCTACCTCGGGGTGGCGCTGCTCGCCCTTACCGGATCCCTGACCCGCGCCCGACGCGCCGTCCTTGCGGTGACCGTGCTCCTCGGCTGGCTCGTCCTGAGCGACGCGATCGGGAACCGGTACATTTCCGGAGCCCCCGCCGCGAAGCACGGCGGGCTCTTCGACGTTCCGCTGATGGGCGTCCTCGACGTGGACTGGGTGGTCTACCTGGGCTCCGCCTTCGCTCTGGGCGCGTTGATCGAGCTGTACAAGGAGCGAGTCCCGATCAGCGACCCGCTCGGCGTACTTGCCGCCGCAGCACTTCTCGTCACCCTTCGCTACGGCTACTTCTTCGCCCTAGCGGTTCCGGCCTTCGCCTATCTACTGCTGTGGCTGGCCATCCGGCTGCCGAAGCCGTTCCAGCGAATAGGCCGCAACCACGACTACTCGTACGGCATTTACATCTACGGCTTCGTCGTGGAACAAGCCCTCACCGCGCTCGGTGGCGCACGCTGGGGCTTCGTCGCCTACCTGGCACTTGCCCTGGGCGGCACGCTGATCGCAGCGGTCGCCTCCTGGCACCTGGTGGAACGCCCGGCCATGCGGCTGAAGGACCGCGGAAACTGCCGCAGCATGGTGCGCGCCGACACGACCCCACAGCTCGAAACCCATCTCACTGCGCATCCCGCGCCCGCACCCGTACCCTGACCCGCACTCTCACAAGGTGCGAACGCGGTGGCTGGCCGGGTGCCGGCGCTGCGGGGTGCGCCGGCCGGTGTGGGGTCACAAGTCCTCCCCGATACTTACGGAGGCCCATGCGTGGCCCTTGGCCGCCTTGCGGGCCGGGGGAACGACGAGTTCGCTCCCGGCCCGGCTGCGGGGTGGTCCACCTTCCACGCCGGCGACCGCCAGGACTCGCCGGGCCTGCGCCGCGGGGTGGTGCAGCGGCGCGACGGTACCGAGGAACGGGCTTATGGCAAGAGCCTGGGCGCGGGCCAGGGCTCCGGCGGCTTCGACGCAACGCAATGGCAGGACAAGGTCGACGCAGCCGGCGGTGATCTGGCGGCCGCGGTGAAGGCGTGGCTGGTCGACACCGGTCGCCTGCAACCCGATGCCGTCATCACCCATCTGGAGATCCGCGACTGGAAGAGCGACTGACGACAACCCGGCCGAGCACTTCAGTTGGCATGTGTGCAGTTCAGTTGGCACTGTGGGCGCGGGCTTCTTGCGGTGTCAGATTGCACGGGTGGGACGGTTGCGGGGCGGCACGATGGTGGGGCGGCAAGCGTGTGGACAGGCCAGGAGTGGGAGCACTGGGAGACGCTGCCCGAGGGACACGACGACGTCACCTGCTCCACCTACGTCCTGACAATCCTTCCTCCATGAGGCCATCGCGGGGAGTGGGCGTGTTCTGGCGATGTTGCAGCGCCGGACGCCGCAGGCGGCAGGTGGCCGGCCGAGGCCGCCGCCGGCAAGCTCGGCGCCGTGCCCCCCGCGGTGGCGACTCTCCTCGCCACCGCGAGGGCTCAGCACGCCGACATTCCCAGGGCGTGGAACGCGGTACTGACCGGTGCCGGTCACCCGCCGTCACTGGCGTGCCGCTGCCCAATCAAGCCGACATCACAGCTGCCCTTGGCAAGGCCACCGGCATCGGCGTGGCCGCACGTGCCCTGTGCGGCCTGGAGGACCAGGCTGCGCAGACCTGCCTATTCGTGGCCTACGACGTCACCAGCCCGGTCGGCATCAGCGCCGCCGCCGTCGGGGCCAGGAACGCGGCGATCCTGAACTTCGTCCTGGGCCAGTACCCCCTCCCTGACGACTTCCGGACCGTCGACAAGCCGGGACCACCACCTGACGGTGTAGCGGCGCGCCAACCATCGGGTGTCGCCCTTCACCTGGTACCAAGACCGAGGTACCCGCCCATCTCGCAGCGGACTCATCCGGGGCCGGTCGTGCCCGGACGAGGCTGCTGACCTCTTCGCCCCCACACCCTCCGCTTCTCCCGAAAGGCTGGGCCTGCGTATGACCGCGATCCGAGTACATCACCAGCGGGCACGCACGGCTGTCGCCGGCGCCGCGTGCGCGCTACTGGCGCTCACCGCCTGCTCCAGTTCCAGTGGCAGATCACCGTCCACCAGCGCGCCGGCTTCCCAGCCCGCAGGCGGAGCGGCACAGATCGTCATCAAGGACTTCTCGTTCAGCCCGGCATCGCTGACCGTCGCCCCGGGCACAGTCGTCACCGTCAAGAACGAGGACCAGACCGCCCACACCGCCACGGCCACCGGATCCAAAGCCTTCGACACCGGCACCATCGCCGGCGGCAGGACCGCGACCTTCAAAGCCCCCGCGACCGCCGGAACCTACGACTACATCTGCAACATCCACCGGTACATGAAGGGCAAGCTCACCGTTGGCTGATGCACCCTTGGCACACTCGGGCCGCCGGATCCGACCAATGAGGACCAGCCATGACGACTGTCACCATGCCCGGCGGTGCCCGCCGCACTGCGGGGCGCCTGCCGGATCGCCGCCGCAGCGGGCCTGGTCGCCGACGCCTACGTCCACGCGAAACTCGCCGACCAGTACGACGCTGTGACGGCGACCATCAGCCAAGGCGCCTTGTTCCGAGTCGAGGCGGGCCTTGCTTCATTGGCCGCCCTGCTCGTCCTTGCCTGGCGGCGCCCGCCCGCCGACATCTTCGCGTGGCTCGTCGCCGCAGGCGGGCTCGCCGCCCTCTTGCTGTACCGCTACGTCGATGTCGGTGGGCTCGGACCATTGCCCGACATGTACGAACCCATCTGGTCGTACGACAAGAAACTCAGCGCGGCCGCCCAGCTCATCACCATCGTCGGCCACCACCGTCCTCCTGCTCACCCACCGCCTCCGTTCGGCCTCGACACCCACCTCCGAGTGACGGTCAGAACCTTGAGGCCTTGGCGACGCAAACGCCATCGGTCCCCGCGCCATAGCGACCTGCGGCTCCCGGAAGCCGCAGTATCGGTGACCTCGCGCTCGCATGTCCCGGTCGACCTCGCACGAGCTGCGAGCGGCGGCCTTGGCCGGCTGACGCGGCGGCGGGACCGGGACGGCACCGCGAGCGTTCCGCGGCAGGTGACCACGCCGACGGCGGCCCGAGCACAGGATCAGCGCACAGCGCGCCAACCACCATGCCGGAAGCGGGCGACGGACAGGACGAGAGCGGCAACCAGCACTTCGATGACAGCAGGTGGAACAGTCCGTGAGCGACCGCGCCGAGATCGCCGAGCGCGATCGCCAGCAGGATCAGCAGCAGCGCCCAGACCATCACGGAGGGCTCCAGCCGTGTCAGCGACCCGCCATGCACTCAGTGTGGGCGCGGACGGTCGCTGGGCTGTCACCAGCGGTACCAGCGGGCCCTGCCGGAACCGGAGCCGCTGCGGACCAGGAAGCCGATCAGCCACAGGACCAATGCGGCCAGCGCGATCCACCACAGCACGTGGACGGCGAATCCGACGCCGAAGAGGACGACGACGATGAGCAGGACGAATAGAAGAGCAAGCATTGCGTTCACCTCTCTGGGAAGCGAGTGCCCAGATTCTGTGCTGATATGCGGAAATACCGATGTCTCGCGTGGTTTGTCGTGCGGCCGCGAGATCGGGAAATCCGCACGGCCGGCACCGGACGGGGCCCTGCCGAGCGGCGCCCAGCCGGATGCGCACGTATCCAGCGCACGACCGCGCCGTCGCCGAGGCCACCGCCCGGTATCAGGGCCACACGGTTGTCGGAGAACCATGGTCCGCACCACCGGCCGGAGTGTCCCCGGGGCCGAGGACGATGGCGCTGATCGCCTGATGCCATTCGTTGAGAGTGTCGGCCTGTTCTCGGGCCCGCTCCGCGAGGCGGTCCAGCTCTTCCGGGTTCAGGCGGTCGTCTTCGTCGGCAAGGGAGCGCAGCGCCCGCCACACCGCGATCTTGCCCTCGACGCCGGTGCGCATCATTTCCAGCTCGATCAGGTCGCTCAGCGGTGAGCGGCGTATCAGGGTCCCGTTGGGCTTGAGACGGCCGAGCCGCTCACCCGCGAGGCCGAGCCAGGTGCGGTAGCGGCGTACGGGCACGCCGAGGCGGTTCATGAGCCGGATGAGGTCGTCCCGGTCCTCCTCGACATCGCGGGCCAGTCGTCGGAGCTCGGCGGCGCGGCCACTGTCGGCGTGGGTGTCGGCCATGCGGTGGGCGAGCGCAGCGCCGCCGAAGGCGCCGGTCAGGTGATCGTTCAGGTAGATGCTCAGAGGCTCGACCAAGAGTTGGGGAGACATCGTGGGCCCTCCGATAGAGCGGGCTGATCAGGACTGCCGAGTGGCCGGCATGGGCGGGGGATACCGGGAGTCCGAGCGGCATTGTGGTGTTCTTCCATCGTGCCTTGCACCGCCTGTGGCCGCCCGCCCAGCGGCGCCCGGTGCCCGGCCGCGGGCATGCTTGGCGTCGTGGGTTCAGCCCCTTACTGCCCAGGAGGAAGCAGGTGCGCACCGGTCACGTCTGCCCAGAGGGCGGAAGCAGGGTGCCGAGGGGGCCGAGGTCCAGGTTGAGGTCTTCCATGGTCAGGCCGTAACGGGTGCAGAGCTCGGACATGCGGTTGTGCAGGGCCATGAGCGTTGCTCCCAGCCGCTCTTCCTGTTCGTCCGTGAGGTCGCCGACATCGACGCGGTGGAGGGCCTGGCGCTCCATGAGTTGGCGGAGGAGTTCGACGATGGTCAGGACGAGTTTCATCAGGTCCCGCTCGACCGTTTCTTCGTCGGTGGTGATCCTGTGCGGTGCCCCGGTGGATGCATGCGTGGCCGGGAACGGGTTGTTCCGCGGGGTTGTCGGCAGCAGCTGGAACGCGCGGGTTGCCGCGTCGGCGACTTCGTCGAGGCGGTTCGCGGGCCGGCGGCTGTCATCGGTCATGGGCGTCTCGCCGTGGGGGCGCCCCGGCGTTCCAGGGGGCGGGGTTCTGTTCGCTGATGGACACGATGAGCGCCCTGAGTGAGACGCGGACGAGGTCGATGTCCGCGATGGACAGGACGATGTCTCCGGTGAGGACCACGCCGTCGCTGAGCAACCGGTCCAGCAGATCGATGAGTGCTACCTGCCGTTGGGGCATCGGCGCTGCGGATCGTGCCTGCATGGCATCGGGTGTGGTCACGGTGCCGTCTCCTGTGCCTGGTAGGTCGTGAAGGAGTACGGGGCCCATGGACCGGTGACTTCGACATGGACACCGGTCAGGCCGTCGGTCGCGTGCCGGACAGCGGTGCGGAATGGCTCGGTGCGGTCCAGAGGTACGAGGTAGGCGTCGTTGGCGACATTCACGCCCGGGCCGACGGCGAGCTGGCCTTCCTGCGGCCTGTGGCGTACACGGTCGACGGCATAGGCGCGGGCAGCCGTTTCGATCCGTTCGGCAGCCCGCTCAGCCGTCTGGTAGGCGTCCTGTCGTGAGTCCCGTTGTGCCCGTTTCTGATGCAGGTAGGCGCGCCCGGAACTGGGCTCCGGGTCGGGAGGAGGTGAGGGCGTCGTCGGTGGGTCGACATAGAGCTTGACGCCCCACTCCATGTGATCGGCCAGGTGCGACAACTGCTCGTCGAACACGGCCTGCCGGTCGTCGAGCATGCTGCGGACCCGATGGTCGTCGAGGTACACCGTCGCCAGGCGCAGGGGGAGGACGGTGGTGCAGGCCGCGATCGCCTCGACCACGTTATGGTGCGCGCGGGCGAGGCCCTCCAGCCACGCAAGGTCTTCGAGATGCCGACGAAGCGCGCCTTCCTCGAAGTCCTCCTCGGGCACGGGACTGACAACGGCCACCACTTCTCCGCCAGGCATCGCCTCCACGAGGTGCACGGGAGATCCGGCCACGCCGACGACCCCGCGCAGCGTGTCCGCCAAGCCACCGGCATTCCTGGCCACGGCATATGTGTACGTGACCGGCTCGGTCATTCCTCACCTCCCGCGGCAGGCCGGGAGCGGGGCGCCGCCCTCTTGTTGCGCCCTGCGCGGCGGGCGGCGGGGCGCTCGTTCGTGTCCTCACCCGTGGTCAGGGCCGCGGTGCCGGAACGTAGCGATTCGATCTCCTCGCGAAGACGCCGGTTCTCGGCCTCGAGCGAGGGCGCGCGCTCGGCACGGGAGGAGAGCGAGGGATCATGCTCCCACCAGTCGATGCCCATCTCCTTGGCCTTGTCGACCGAGGCGATCAGCAAGCGCAGCTTGATCGTGAGCAATTCGATGTCGAGAAGGTTGATCTGGATGTCGCCGGCGATGACGATTCCCTTGTCCAGGACGCGTTCCAGTATGTCGGCGAGGCTGGACGAGGACTGGCCGTAGGGCGGGGCGGACCGGGAAGGAAAGGAGCCAAGCCGGTTGGCGATGGGATCTGTCACGGCTTGTCGGCCTCCTTCTGTCGGGCTGACAGCGGGTGCTCGGCGATGCTGGTCAGCTCTCCGTGCTGTTCCGGTGGGCTCTGATCTCGTCGAGGCGGTCGAGGAGCTCGTCCTCGCGACGGTCGAAGGTTTCCTCGTCGATCTCTCCGGCGAGGAGCGCCTTCTCCAGTTCGGCGAGTTCCCGTTCGATGGGCGCAGGATCGTAGTACTCGTCCTCGGCGACTTCAACGACGCGTTCCATGACCCAGATGGTGCCGCGAACGGGTGCCAGGGGAAGGGTCAGGATCTGAGTGAGCAGGCCCACGAGGATTCCCTCCTTCACACGAAGCTGTAGACGGGCAGCGGGCCGTGCATGCGGAAGTCGAACTCGTCGCCCAGTTCGTTGGTGATCCCCTTCTCAGCGGCGAGAAACTGCTTCTGGTGTTGCTGGTCAACCAGGAAGGAGATGTTCAGGAAGTCGTCTCCGGTCGGATCGGAAGATCGCTCCTGGCGGGCGTACGGGCTCAATGCCTCGGTGATTCCGGCCGCCAGAGCCTGGTGGCGGGCCTGGACCTCTTGGTGGACGAGTTCGCCGAGGGCCAGTGGCAGGTCGGGGCTGGTGTCACCGGCCTTGATGGCGTCGTTGAGCCGCTGGGCTTCGGGCGATTCCGCGAGGATCTGACGTAGCAGCACATCTTCGTCGATGGCTGCTCTGAGGTGGTACTCGGCACAACCTTCCAACTCCGTCAGGCGTTGCCCGTACTCCTCGCGCCGCTCCTCGAGCGCCGACCGCACAGAGTCGTCGTCCGGGGCGGTGAGGCCGAAGCGCAGCGGAAGGACCGTGCCGCCAGCCATGAGTCGTTCCTGGACGGCTTGGTGGGCGGCGAGGTCGCGGCGTTTGGGCCGCAGGCCATCGGGCGCGTTGCTCACGATGGCGCTGAGCGGACCGGCTCCCACCGAGCGCAGCTGAGCCGGAGGATCGCCGACACCTGTGAGACCGTCCAGCGGCTTGGGGTGGGTGGCGGCGGTGATGGAGTAGACGTACACGGCCATGTCATTCCTCCCGTCGCCGGGTGGGCCGCCGGGTGGGCCTCTTGCGTCTCGGCGCGGGCTCCTTGTCCTCGTCGTCCTCTTCGCGCCCCCCCTTGAGGGAGTCGGTGACGGCCTCGACGGCGCCGCTGAGCGCACCCTTGCTCTTGCCCCGTGCTCCGTCTTCGGTGATTTCTCCGACCACGTCGGTGAGCTGGGCCGGTTGTTTGTTTCCGGATTCCAGGTCGAGACGGTTGCACGCCTCGGCGAAGCGCAGATAGGTGTCGACGCTGGCGACGACGATCCGAATGTCGATCTTGAGGATTTCGATGCCGACCAGGGACACGCGGACGAAGACGTCGATGACCAGGCCGCGGTCCAGGATCAGTTCGAGAACGTCATAGAGATTTCCGGTGTTCCCGCTCCTGGAAACACCTGCTGTGCTCTGCGGCACCACAGTCACGGTGACTCCCTTCGCCGGCCCGCGGCTGTGACGGGGGTGACCGTCTGCCCGTCGGCCGCTGGGCCCTCACATACGCCGATCGATCTGCCCACGGGTGTAGCGGCGGAGCCGCTCGTACCCGACGAGCTCGCCATCCTCGTCGAGGGTCACCCGGTAGCTGGCCATCACACTGGTCGTATCGGGGATGCGTTCCAGTTCAACCACCTCCACGTCTGCCTCCCAGCCGTCCTCGGTGGGCTTCAGCGCCGACACGGATTCCGGCTCGCGACCCAAGAGTTCCGACAGCTGCCCGGCCGCGTAGCGCATGGCTTTCGGTGCCGAGACCCGACGGTGTGGGCGCCGTACCTCGCTGGACCTGCGGCTGCCCTCGCTTGTGCGGGCCGCGGACGTACGTCTGGAACCAGACGTAGATTTCCGGGCGCCACTGCCACTGTCCTTCGCTGCGGCCATGTTCCCTCTCCGGACTCGGAGACGTACTTCTGACGTGCTGCGTGTACTGGGCTGCTGTCGGCGCAGCTTTTATCATAATATCAGGCGGTTTGTGCTCGTCGAGGTGAGGATCTAAGACGCTCTGCCGCGTCATCTGCTGGATCCGAGCACGGGGACGCACACGCCGTCCCTCCGCCTCTGGACCGCCTCGGCGGTGGGACGGTGGGCCGGCGCCCGTGAGGTTGGCCGCCCCGCATGCGCCTACGTCCGCGTTGAGCCAAACTGGTGGTACGGAGCGCCAGTGCGGAAACCGCGCGGAGGGTGCTCGCGGCCGTACGGTGTGCGCCGCCTGCGGATTTTCGTGCGGTGCCATGCAATCGAGGCGGCACATAGTCGCTCGGGTGGCAACTGGTCGGGTCGCTTGTGGGCGCAGTTCGCCGTGGTTCCCGGCCGTTCCGGGTTTGGCGTCAGACCCCTCCGTGTTGTGCGTAAGGCACCTCCGTGTTGTGCCCCTCCGGCCGAAGGGGCACTGGGCCCGGAAGGAATGACCTCATGAAAGACACCGCCAAAGTCGCCCTCGCGGCCGCCGTCGCTGGCGGTTACGTGCTCGGACGTGCAAAGAAGGGGCGGCTAGCGTTCGCCGTTGCGACCTATCTCGCGGGCCGCCGGTTCGGGCTCGATCCGCGTCAGCTCGCCACCGAGGGGCTCCGTCGACTCGGCGAGGTGCCGCAGGTGGCGGAGCTGAACGAACAGGTCCGGGGAGAATTGCTCGAAGCCGGTAAGCACGCGGTGGCGGCCGCGGCCGACCGCCGTATCGGGGAGTTCGCGGACACACTGAGAGAACGCAGCCTCAACATCGGCAAACCGAAGCCCCAGGACGAGGAGGAAGAGGAAGAGGAGGAGCCGTACGACGAGGAGGAGGACTACGAGCCGCAGGATGAGGAGGCGGAAGAGGACGAAGAGGAGCAAGGCCTGGACGAGGAGGAACCGGAAGAGGACGAAACCGAGGCCGAGGAGGAACCGCGCAGCGAGCGGCCGACCCGACGACGCCGCGCCGGTCCCAAGGCTGACGAGGACCGTCCTCGCCGACGTTCCACCGCCCCGCAGGCCGCGTCGAAGAAGTCCCCGGCCGCGCGTAAGCCGGCGAAGAAGGCCACACCAGCGAAGAAGGCAACTTCAGGGGCGAAGAAGGCCCCGGCAAAGAAGGCCCCGGCAAAGAAGGCCCCGGCAAAGAAGGCGCCCCCCGCCAAACGGTCGACGGCCCGCTCCGCCCCGTCCAAAACCGCAGCATCCAAGGGCACGAGAAAGAAGACGGCAGCACCGGCGAAGAAGGCCCCGGCCAAGAAGGGCCCGGCGAAGAAGGCCTCGGCCAAGAGGGCCTCATCGAGCAAGACCGCCGCAGCCAAGACATCCACGCGGTCCACTCGGCGGAGGTAGATCATGGCCAGGACGAAACAGGAGCCCCCCGAGGTCTCAGGTATCGACCGACTGCGGGAAGAAGCCGTCAACTACCTCGGCGCCCAGCTGGAACACCTGGTGGAGAAGGCAGGCGACAAGGTATCCGACCTCACCGACCAACTCGACGATGTCGTGGAGAACGGCGGAGCCCTGCCCAAGGTGGGCGCTCGCGTCCTGCAGGGCGACTCACCGCTCAAGGCGCTCGTCGGTGAGAAGGCGAAGAGCGTCAAGGACAACGTCGTTGGCAAGGTGAGTGAGACCTTCGGAGGCGGGGGCAAATCCGGCCGCAAGGCCGGAAAGAAGGTCATCAACATCGTCGAGACCCTCGACATCGGTATGCCCGTGCGGACTGTGTACGACCATTGGACGCAGTACGAGGAGTTCAGCGAATTCACCAAAGGCGTGCGCAGTGTCTCGCAGGGCGACGAAGTGACCACCGACTGGAAGGTCAAGGTCGGGCCCTCGACCCGCAGCTGGAAAGCGACTGTCCAGGAGCAGGTACCCGACGAACGAATCGTCTGGACGTCCGAAGGTGCCAAGGGCGCCACCCACGGGGCGGTGAGCTTCCACGAACTGGCCCCGACTCTCACCCGCGTCGTCCTCGTGGTCGAGTACTACCCCTCGGGATTCTTTGAGAAGACCGGGAACATCTGGCGAGCCCAGGGCCGCCGTATGCGTCTGGACTTCAAGAACTTCCAGCGGCACGTATCCCTTACCGACGATGAGGCGGAGGGCTGGCGCGGTGAGATCCGCGACGGCGAGGTCGTCCGCACCCACGAAGAGGCGATCGAGGAAGAGGAAGCGGCTGAGAGCGATCAGGCCGAGGACGAGTACGAGGACGAGGAGCAAGAGCCGGAAGACGAGTACGAAGACGAAGACGAGGGCGAAGAAGCCGACGACGAGTACGAGGACGAAGAGGAAGACGATCGGGACGTTGAAGACGACGAAGACGACGAAGAGGAGTACTACGAAGAGGACGAAGGATGAGCGACCGCCGGCTCTCGCTCCGCGCGCCGGCCATGGCGTCGGGGTGACCCGGGCGTAGAAGCACGAGCAGCATCCGAAGCGGAACCGAGCTGCCAGGGATCTCGTTGGTCAGGATTGTGTGTGAATACGAGGAAAGTGGTGATACGAGGAATGACCGCAGAATAGATGGTGCAGGAGGAAACCATGGGTGCTGGAAAGAAGATCAAGCACACCACCAAGGCGGCGAAGGGGAAGGTCAAGGAGGAGACCGGCAAGGCTGTCGGCAACGAGAGCCTTGTGGTCAAGGGCAAGGCAGAGCAGGCCAAGGGAGACGCAGCGCAGGCTGGCCAGAAGGCGAAGGACGCCTTGAAGCACTAGAAGAAGTCGCCGCCCCGCCCGGGTCACCCTGCGGAGGGCCGCAAGCTGCCGCTGCCAGAAGGTACGCAGCGGTAGCCGTCTGTAAGCGTGCTCGAAGCCAAGTAGGGTGGCCCGCCCTTGCCGGGGCATCCCCCGGAGTGCAGCTCTGGAATTTCGGGCGGGCCGGGGTTGCGTCGGCCGTGCCTCGATGTCGCGGGGGCGCAGGAGACCGTGCCCCCTGTTGTGGGCGCGCGCTGCGTCGTGGTCGTCACTCTATGCGAGGGGGGCGTTTATCGGGCCGTCGACGGCCAGCTGACAGCCGCAGGTCATGCGGTCTCCATCACTGGGTCGGCGGCGTGCTTCAGTCCGCGCTCTCGGAGATCATTTCCAAGAGCGCGGAGGTTTTTCTCATCACCTCGAGTGCGGCCTTGTTCCGGGCCAGGCACTTCGCAGCTGCTCGACCTGCTGCCGCAGCTTCTCGTGCTCCACCTCCGCGGCGGACTTCTTCGCACGCGCCGGACTCGTCCGGCGGTCGACCAGGCCTTCCAGGGCTCCGGCGTCCCGGGCGGCCCGCCATTCCTTGACATGCGAGTGGTGCAGGCGTTCCCGGCGCAGGACCGCGCCCTTCTCGTTCCCGGGCGCGGCATCGTACTCGGCGACGATCCGCAGTGTGTACTCCGAGGTGAAGGTACGACGCTTCGGCCTCGGCGCCGGGTCAGACCCGACAGGCTCGGTGCTTGGCATACGGGGCGATTCTCCTGTCGTGCCCTCTCAGGCTAACTCCGCAGAGCGGGACGTCTCACCCAAGGCTGACAGAGAGGGGGCCGTCAGAGTTCCGCCCCCGTAGTGCTGTCGGGTGCCTCCTTCGGCGTTTTGCTGGGTTTGCCGTGAGGCTTCTCCTTGCCCTTTCCGTGCTCTTCCCCGGGGTTCTGGCCGTCGTCGCCGGCCCCCGCAGTCCGGGTGGTAGGGGTGATGGCGTCGGCCCGGGGGTCTGGCAGCGGGGCGGGTGTGGACGTGGCCGGGGACGCGTGTGCCGGAGCGCCTGTCGGCGTGGAAGGAGGAGTTGTCGCCTGGCCGGAGGACAGGGAAGCCGACGCCGGATCGGGTCCGCGCCTGGTGTCCGGGGAGGCGCTGTCGTCGAGGGCCGATAGGGTCCAGGCCGCTCCAGCGCCGGTCAGGAGGATGGCAGCCAGACCCACGGACAGAACGCGGCGTGGTCTTCCCTTGCGGGGGATGGGCGACGGGGGAGCGGCGGAGGAAGAGAGGCTGACGACGCCCTGTCCGGTAGCCGTGCGGACATCAAGGTCAGCTGTAGTTGTTGCAGTCAGGGCGCCCGCTTCGGTAGCGGCGCGGAGAAGTTCGGCGCAGTGGTTGGCGTCGGGTCGCGAGGCGGCGTCCGCATCCATCATGGCCTTGATGATGAGCCCCAGCCCAACGGGCACGCGGTCTGGTGTGATGTCCGGGGGACGCAAGAGGCGGGGCATTCCAGCCTCTGGGGGAGCCCCCCAATATTCCTTCTTGCCTTTGAGTGCTTCGAGCAGGACCAGACCGAGAGCGTAGACGTCGGAGGCAGGTGCGGAGCCGTCGCCACGGACCTGTTCGGGTGCCATGTAGGCGAGCGTGCCGACGAGGGTGCCTGGTTCTGTGCGGGTGGGCTCGTCCGTGAGGCGGGATATCCCGAAGTCGGCGAGGTAGGGGGTGTTGTCGGTGTTGAGGAGGATGTTGGAGGGTTTGATGTCGCGGTGGACTATTCCTGCCGCGTGTACGTGGGCCAGGGCGGAGGCCAGGTGGGCGCCGAGCTGGGCGACTTGGGGCGCTGTCATAGGGCCTATACAGCTGATGTGCTGGCGCAACGTGGTGCCCTGGACGAGTTGCATGACCACGTAGGGGGCGCCGTCCTGGTGGTTGGCGTCGTAGACCGTGACGAGTGAAGGGTGGTGGAGGCCGCCGAGTAACGTCGCCTCGGTGCAGAAGCGTTCGGCCGTCACTGCGCTGGAACCGGGGCGGAACATCTTGACTGCCACCTGGCGCCGCAGCCGCAGATCCGTTCCCTGGAAGACGTCGGCGGTGCCGCCGGCGCCCAGTTGCCGGTCCAGACGGTACCGGTTACCAAGAATGCGCTGCGGCCCATCGCTCGGACGGCGGGCGCCTGGTAAATCGGCCATCTTGCTCCCTCTCCCTGATTTGCCAACACTAGTAGTTCGCCTACCCAGCCGCCCGACCCGGCAACATATCCACTGCGGCGCGAACTGCCGTGCAGCCCCGGCATGGCACCTCGGGATCAGCACTGCTGGCTTCGACAAGGATCAGTACAAGCAGCAGCGCGATGTCGTCGAGCGGACGATCACCTCTTCGGACTCTCAGACGTCCATTACGAACCACACAGTGGGGCTGGGCCCGGCGGAGTGGGACATCAAGCCGGGCACCGCCAGTCGGACCGTTTCTTGAGTTCGCCACGTCCGCCGGTCGGGTTGTTGGTGACCTGCTCGTACTGAGCCTGTGTTACGCCCGGGTAGTCAAGGACGATGATGATCGGCATGGTGACGTCCCACTTTCGAATGGTTGCTGAGGCTGCTCTCAGCTGAGCAGAACGCGAACCGAGACGCTCGGGGAACACCACCAGCCGGAGGTACGCGTCAGTCAGCCGGACCGGGGGCCGACGCGCACGGGGCAGCGCGAACCGGCCGCACACCACGCGCCTGACCTCGGACGTCCTCCCGCAGGGTGAGGCTCCCCCATTACCTTCTTGCTGGCCCCGCAATGGGGCTCCCGGACCTTCGGGCCCGGCATGACTGCTCCCCCTGTTGAACTCGGACAGCCGGGCAAGTATGACCGGGAAGATGGGAGATCAGGTCAGTGGTGGTCGTTGCTGTCGTTGCTGTCGCGGCGGAGTTGGTCGGTGCGGCGGGTGATGCTGTGGATGCGGGTGGCGAGGTCGGGGTGTTTGGGCTGGAGGTAGGTGCACGCAGCTGTGAGCGGGTCGAGGAGGTGGGTGGCGTCGTTGTGCGCGAGGGCGGCGACGAGTTGAGCGAGGGGAGTGCGGGCACGGGCGGGCAGGTCGGTGAGGGTGGTGATCTGTCCGGCGAGTTGGCGCAGCTCGGCTGCGTTGTCCCGGGCCCAGGAGGTGACAGTGCGGTCCGCCGCACGGCGGTTGCGGGTGGCTTGTACGCGTTCTTCGCCGGTGGTTCCGGGGGTTCCGGGGCGTACGCGCAGGTAGCGCCGCTCGGCTGCCTGGCGGCTGGCGACGCCGAGAGGGTGGGCGAGTTCGGCCCAGCTGGCGCCCGCATCACGTGCCGCTTCAATGAGGGATGGTTCCCATCCGGCGAGCTGGTTGCGCAGCTCGCGCAGCAATAGCAGGGCAGCCAGGGCGTGCCCGACACTGGCGTCCCCGGTCTGCGGCGACTGCCCGGGCTGAGGGGTCTGAGCAGTGTGGACGGCTTCGTTGATCACGTCCAGGGCGGTCGCGGCTGCTAGAAGGGAAGAGGGGTAGCTGGGCTGATCGGGGACGGTCATGAACGTTCCTCTCGCGAATGTCACCCTTCTGATGACATCGTTCTTGTCATCGTTTGGATGACATGTTACAACGGAAGCACGTTGAAGCGCATTGGCAGTTTCTGCCTGAACCAACTGGAGGTGTTTCGCGATGTTGATGCGCACTGACCCGTTCCGCGAGATGGACCGAATCGTCCAGCAGCTGACGGGAACGTCCGGGACCTGGTCGAAGCCGGCAGCCATGCCGATGGACGCCTACCGTGCCGGCGACGAGTACGTCATCGCCTTTGACCTGCCTGGCGCGGAGAAGGACGCGATCGACATCGACGTCGAGCGGAACATGCTCACCGTGCGGGCCGAGCGCCGCCCCGTCGCGAAGAAGGCCGACGTACAGGTGGAGCTCTCCGAGCGGCCGCTGGGCGTCTTCTCCCGCCAGGTGATGCTCGCCGACACCCTGGACACCGAGCACATCCAGGCGGACTACGACGCGGGTGTCCTGACCCTGCGCATCCCGATCGCCGAGCGCGCCAAGCCTCGCAAGATCTCCATCGGCGGCCAGACCACCCATCAGCAGATCAGCAGCTGACCGGATTCCAGCCGACGGACCGCGGCGCGGAGGACGGGACGCGAATCGCCCCCTGTCCGGTCCTCCGCACCGCGTAGCCGCACCCGCACCCTTGCGAAGGGGGCTGTGGTGGTCATGTGATGGGAAGCGTTCCTCGACCAGGTCCAGGATTGCGGCGAGTACCGCACCCGCAGAAAGTCGAACAGGCAGCACGTACCGTTCCGGCTCGGCTGGGCGCGCACCTGGCCGGTGATGTTCGGGCCGATCTGGCCGCCCGACTCCCGGAAACATTCGCTGTGATCCTGCTCAATCCCTTGCAGGCAGCCGAACCATTTCTCCCGAGCGGTTCGTGCGGGCCACTGCGGCCTGGATCGAGGGCTCCACGGAGCAAACAGCGGCCTGGGACGTCAGCGCAGTGCTGAGCGTGAGCGCCGATGCAGCGGGCGAGGACCTCACCGCCCGTGTGCTGCTGCAGCTGCCCGCCTACCACAACCTGCTGCTCGGCCGCCCCCAGCACACCTGAGGACCTCGGGTATGGGGCGGCCCGCCGGCTTCCTTGCACGACCACCACGGCCGTTACCCGCAGCAACGGGCGTCCACACCGAGAACGCCCCAGGACGAGAAAGGTAACTACTGATGTTTCACCACCCGGAACCGGAACCAATGCCGGCCCCTGCCATGCCAGGCATGACGTTCGAGCAGATGCTGGAGCGGATCAGGTATGAAGGCGCGTACTCCACTCAGCAGCGGGCCGAACAAACCCTGCATGCAGTCCTGAAGGTTCTCGGACAGCAGCTCACCGGCGACGAACGTGTCGACCTCGCCGCCCGCCTCCCCGTCGAGGCTGCACTCACCCTCACGGCCCAGATCCCCCTTCTCGAACCCTGTGACGGATGGGGCTTCGTCAGCGACCTTGCCGTCCGCACCGGCGGCAGTCCCGCCACCGCTCGTTGGGACACCGGCGCCGTCCTGACCATCGTCGCCGACCTAGCCGGCCCGAACCTCCTCGACCGCATCCTGGCCCAACTGCCCCCCGGCTACGCCCTCCTGTTCGGCCGCGCAGAACTCATGCGAGCCGTCTGACGCCTAGATACGGGTCGTTCCCGCTCGGCTCGGGGAACACTTCACCGGGCGTGGCAGATCGGTTGCCTCGATCATCCGGACCGGGTCGGCGTTCTCGCTGTGCGCGGGTGGCGGCTGGCGGCCAGGTCGCGGGCGAAGGCTCGGAAGGCGTCTGCGGTGTCTTTCGGCAGCAGCGGTTTGCCTTCCGGGCTGGGCGGTCCGCGCGGCAGCAGAGGACGTGGGTGGCCGCCGTTCCCGTCCCGAGCAGCCGGCGACCCTCACGGCGCAGGCTGGGACGCGGGTCCCGGTCCGCCCAGCCGAACCTGCGGGCACCTCGGCGAAGCAGGCGAGCACCGTGTGGCTGCGGAAGGGCAGCCAGGACACGGGACCCGACTCGGGTTCGCTGCGTGCGTGTCGCGCCGCCGGATTCCGGCCGCCCGGGGTCCGGGCCCGATTCGCACCGGCTGCCCCCTCCCCAGCAGGTGTACCCGGCGGTAATGTCGGCACCCGCCAGAGACCCTTATGATCTCCGCCCGGTATCGAGCGGGGTGATTAGGGGGCTCGGGTTCTGATCTTGACACCGCGAAGGGGCCCTCATGTCGACGGATATGCATCGCGCGCATTCGGACGGACCGGATGGCAGCTCGGACGAGCGATGGCAGCGCATGTGGAGCCACCGTGAGCAGCTGCTGAAGGTGGCGCGCCGCCGGTCGATGAGTATCGAGGACGCCGAGGACGCCGTACACGAGGCGATGCTCCGCGCCGTGGAGAACCGGCACGTCGACGGGGACCGGCTGGGCGCGTGGCTGACGACGGTGACGATGCGCCTGTGTGTCGACCGGTACCGGCAGGTCAACCGGGAGGCTGAGGTGCGGAGCCGTTCGACGCTGGCCCCCGGCCCGGTCCCTGTCGAGGAAGCGGTGTGTGATCGCGCCGAGGCCAGGTGGCTGGCGAGGCAGAGCGTGGAGCTGCCCGCCCGGCAGGCGGAGGCACTGAGACTCAAGTCGGAGGACTTGGACGTCGGACAGGTCGCCCGCGAGATGGGTCTGAGTTATCAGGCGGTCGAGTCACTGCTCGCGCGGGCCCGGCGGACGTTGCGGAACTCGCTCGCGGGCACGCTGGCCGCCGCTGTGTGGGTGTGGGGCCGCCGGCCACGGACGGGCGGGAGCGCGCAGGTGGTCGCCCTGGTTTCCACCACGGCGGCGCTGGCCGTTCTCGGGCTGGCCCTTCCCTACGGGGGTGACGCGGACAGCCCCGCCACTTCGCGGTCCGTGCCGTCCCGGACGGTCGGCTCTGCCACTCCGGAGCACGACGAGGCGATACCTCCGGCGTCGGCTGCTCCGTCCCCTCCGGCCGCTGAGCGGGACGCCGGGAGACCGACAGGCCCTGGGGACGCGCCGTCGGGCGCGCCGTCGATACGCCCGGACGTTCAGCTTCCGACGTTGCCGGTGCCGCCCGCCCTGCGGCTTCCACCGGTACCGAGCGTACCCAGCGTGCCGTCTGTGCCGCCGATCCCGCGGGTCGCGTCCGTTCTGCCGCAGCTGCCGCCTTCGCGGGTACCGCTGGTTTCCTCCGCGTCACAGGTCACGCGGGCCCCGTCCGTTCTGCCGACGCCGGGCACAGACCCCCTCCCCACCAGCGACGCACCGCTGCCCCCGCGCTGAAAACCCACGACGATCCGCGCCGTAGAACTCCACCGGAGAACTCCGCCGCAGAACCTCGCCAAAAAAATCTTCCCTTTCCCGCGACGGACGCGCCGCCCGCCCCCGTAGAGCAGATGAGCTGCCGGGTGTGCGGGCCCACTCCCCCGTAAAGTCCGCGCACCCGGCTTGCTCACCCTCGTTCGTCCGTGGCTGAAGGGTGTCGTAGATGGGTGTCGAGATCTGTGTGGAAGGGTTGACGAAATCCTTCGGCCACCAGGTCATCTGGCAGGACGTCTCGCTGACGCTGCCCGCCGGGGAGATATCGGTCATGCTCGGCCCCTCGGGTACGGGCAAGTCGGTGTTCCTGAAGACGCTCGTCGGCCTGCTGAAGCCGGAGCGCGGTTCGATCACGATCGCGGGTCAGGACATCACGCGGCTCCGCGAGCACGACCTGTACGAAGTACGGAAGCTGTTCGGCGTGCTCTTCCAGGACGGCGCCCTGTTCGGCTCGATGAGCCTGTACGACAACATCGCTTTTCCGCTGCGGGAGCACACCCGCAAGCCGGAGAGCGAGGTCAGGCGGATCGTGCTCGAGAAGATGGACATGGTCGGCCTGATCGGCGCCGAGGAGAAACTGCCCGGCGAGATCTCCGGAGGCATGCGCAAGCGGGCCGGGCTGGCGCGGGCGCTGGTGCTCGACCCGGAAATCATCCTGTTCGACGAGCCCGACTCGGGCCTGGACCCGGTACGGGTGGCGTATCTGAACCAACTGATCGTGGACCTGAACGCACAGATCGACGCGACGTTCCTGATCGTCACCCACGACATCGCGTCCGCCCGGCAGGTGCCGGACAACATCGGGCTGCTGTTCCGCCGCGAACTGGTGATGTTCGGCCCCCGCGAGGAGCTGCTGGCCAGTGACGAACCGGTCGTCGGCCAGTTCCTCAACGGCCGGATGCAGGGCCCGATCGGGATGGCCGAGGAGAAGGACGCGGTCCAGGTCGAGCAGGAACTGGCCGAGCTCGGCGCCGGTCACCACCGCGGCCCGAAGGGCGGCAAGGGCGCGTCCGGCGGGGGCGTGACCCCGCGCCTGCTGCCCAGCCCCGGCGTCCCGCGCCCGCCCCGCTGGCAGGCGATCGCCGCACACGAGGCACAGCTGCATCCTGAGCGGAATCCACAGGAGGTGGCAGGCGCGTGAGTCTTTCGCCAAAGGCCGGCCTCGGCCATGCGGGCAGCCTGTTCGCACTGGCGCTGGACGTCATCCGGGCACTGCCGCGCCGGCCCTTCCAGGCACGGGAGTTCATCCAGCAGGCCTGGTTCATCGCCAGCGTCACGATCCTGCCGACCGCGCTGGTCTCCATCCCCTTCGGCGCTGTGATCGCCCTGCAGATCGGCAGCCTGACCCGGCAGCTCGGCGCGCAGTCCTTCGCCGGAGCCGCCTCGGTACTGGCGGTCCTGCGGGAGGCTTCGCCGATCGTGACCGCACTGCTCATCGCCGGGGCCGGCGGCTCCGCGATCTGCGCGGATCTCGGGGCTCGCAAGATCCGCGAGGAGATCGACGCCATGGAAGTACTCGGCATCAACCCGGTCCACCGGCTGGTGGTGCCCCGGGTACTGGCCTCCATGGTCGTCGCCGTGCTGCTCAACGGGCTGGTCTCGGTGGTCGGGGTGGCCGGTGGCTACTTCTTCAACGTGATCCTCCAGAACGGCACGCCCGGAGCGTATCTGGCCTCCTTCACGACCCTCGCCCAGCTGCCCGACCTCTACGCGGCCGAACTCAAGGCGCTGGTCTTCGGTGCCATCGCCGCGATCGTCGCCGCGCACAAGGGCCTGACCGCCAAAGGCGGCCCGAAGGGTGTTGGCGACGCGGTGAACCAGTCCGTGGTCATCACCTTCATGTTGCTCTTCGTGACCAACTTCGTGATGACCGCGGTCTACTTCCAAGTCGTTCCGCAGAGGGGATAGCGATGGCGCTCATCGATCGTTTGCTCGCGCGCCCGCTCAGCTCCCTGGAGGAGCTCGGGGGACAGCTGTCCTTCTACGGGCGCTCGCTGGCCTGGACCGGCCGCACGCTGCGCCGCTACAAGAAGGAGGTGCTGCGGCTGCTGGCCGAGGTGAGCTTCGGCCGCGGAGCACTGGCCGTCGTCGGCGGCACCGTCGGGGTCATCGCGTTCCTGGCCTTCTTCACCGGCACCGAGGTCGGCCTCCAGGGGTACGCCGCACTCAACCAGCTGGGTACGTCCAACTTCATGGCGTTCCTGTCCGCCTACTTCAACACCCGCGAGATCGCACCGCTGGTGTCCGGCCTCGCCCTGTCCGCCACCGTCGGCGCCGGATTCACCGCCCAACTCGGCGCGATGCGGATCAGCGAGGAGGTCGACGCCCTCGAAGTGATGGGCATCCCCTCGCTGCCGTTCCTGGTCACCACCAGAATGATCGCCGGGTTTATCGCGGTGATCCCGTTGTACGTGGTCGGTCTGCTCTCCTCCTACCTCGCGGCCCGGACCATCACCACCGATTACTACGGCCAGTCGACCGGCACCTACGACCACTACTTCCACCAGTACCTTCCGCCCACCGACGTGCTGTGGTCGTTCGGCAAGGTGATCGTCTTCGCCGTCGTGATCATCCTTGTGCACTGCTACTACGGCTACCACGCGAAGGGAGGCCCGGCGGGAGTCGGCGTCGCCGTGGGCCGGGCGGTGCGTACGTCCATCGTCGCCATCAACATCCTCGACTTCTTCCTCAGCCTGGCGATCTGGGGAGCCAGCACGACCGTAAGGATCGCGGGGTAGCAGATGCCGACACAGAATCAAGCCATCAAGCTCCGGCTGTACGGCATCGTCTTCATCGTCGTGACCGCGGCCCTGCTGTCGCTGTCCGTCGCGGTCTATCAGCAGGTGTTCACACCGGCGGTCTTCATCACGCTGCGGGCCGACAGCCTCGGCAACCAGCTGGAGCCGGCGGCGGACGTCAAACTGCGCGGCCTCATCGTCGGCCAGGTCCGCGAAGTGCACGCCGACGGCGCGCGGGCGACCCTCGACATCGCGCTCAAGCCGGAGCAGGTGGCGCTCATCCCGGCCGACGTCAATGCGCGGCTGCTGCCCAAGACGCTGTTCGGCGAGAAGTACGTCGACCTGGTCATCCCCGACAAGCCGTCGTCGCGGCACATCCGTGCCGGAGACGTGATCACCCAGGACCGCACCAAGGTCGGCATCGAACTGCAGAAGCTGCTCGACGATCTGCTGCCGCTGCTGCGTACGGTCGAGCCGGCCAAGATCAACGCCACACTCAACGCCTTCGCGGGCGCTCTGGAGGGACGCGGCGACGACATCGGCGGCAATCTCATCCGGCTGGACGACTACCTGCGCACGTTCAACCCGCACATGCCGTCCCTCCAGGCCGACATCTCGCGGTTCGCCGACGTGGCCCAGGTGTACGCGGACGCCGCACCCGACCTGCTGAGGATCGCCGCGAACGCCATCACCAGCAGCCGCACCGTGGTGGAGAAGAAGGACGCGCTGGCGGCGCTGCTGACCGGGACCACCGCCTTCGCGGGCACCGCCGAGGGCATGCTCGCCGACAACTCGGCACGGCTGATCACCCTGGCCCGCGTCTCCCGCCCCACGCTCGCTCTGCTCGCGGGCTACTCGCCCGAATATCCGTGCCTGCTCAGCGGCCTCACAAAGGCCGAGCCACGGGCCGAACAGGCGTTCCAGGGCGGGAAGTTCCACATCACGCTGGAGGTCGTCCTGCCGCGTTCCCCCTACCGTCCCGGCGAGGAGCCGCGTTATGCCGACCGCTCCGGTCCCAACTGCCGAGGACTGCCGAATCCGCACGTTCCCGCCCCGGCGGTCAAGCTCAACGACGGCACATCGGGGAGCAGCGCCGGCTCCGCCGCCGAGCAGCACCTCGTCAGTTCGCTCGTGGCCCCGGTCATGGGCCTGCCCGCCGACCAGGTGCCCGCGGTGGCGACCCTGCTGTTCGGCCCGATGGCGCGCGGTACGGCGGTGAGTGTCGTATGAGGGCGAGGGACACGACCGCGCCGCTGGTCAAGTTCAGCATCTTCGCGGTGGTGACGGTCCTCGCGACCGCGCTGCTCGCGGCCACCATCGTCAACATCTCCTTCGCCCCGTCGGACACCTACAAGGCGGTGTTCAGCGACGTCACCAGCCTGGAGAAGGGCGATGACATCCGGGTGGCCGGCGTCCGGGTGGGCCAGGTCGAGGGCATCCGGATCAAGGACCGCACGCTGGCCGAGGTCACGTTCAGCGTCTCCCGTGACCGGCCGCTGCTCTCCGGCACCGGAGCCGTCATCCGCTACCGCAGCCTGGTCGGTCAGCGGTACATCGCGCTGACCGAAGGCGCCGGGGACGCTTCACGGCTGCGGCCCGGGGCCACGATCCCGCTCTCCCGGACCCAGCCCGCACTCGACCTGACCGTGCTGCTGGGCGGATTCAAGCCGCTCTTCGCCGCGCTGAGCCCGAACGACGTGAACCAGCTGGCGTTCGAGATCATCAAGACCCTGCAGGGCGAAGGCGGCACGGTCAACAGTCTGCTCGCGCACACCGCCTCGCTCACCTCGACACTCGCCGACCGCGACCAGCTGATCGGCTCCGTGATCGACAACCTCAACGGCGTGCTGGGCACCTTGGACCAGCGCAGCACCCGCTTCTCCGATCTCCTCGGCCAGCTGCAGCGGGTGGTCTCCGGACTGTCCGGCGACCGCGAGGCGATCGGTGACTCGCTGGTGAACATCAGCGACCTGTCGGCCGCGACCACCGGTCTGCTCAACGACGGCCGCCCGGCGCTCCGGAGCGACATCACGGAGCTGTCCAAGGTCTCCGCGACGCTGCAGAAGAACGAGAAGACCGTGGAGGGTGTCCTGCAACGGCTGCCGCGCAAGCTCAACCTGCTGACCGGGACGGCCTCCTACGGCTCCTGGTTCAACTTCTACCTGTGCGACTTCGACGGCCGGATCGTGCTGCCGAAGACGCCCACCGTGATCACTCCCGACTTCCACGTCGGCCAGGCGAGGTGCGGCCGGTGATCCCCTTCCGCGAACGTAACCCCGTCACGATCGGCGCTGTCGGTCTCACCGTGATCGCGCTGCTCATGGCCGCCGCGTTCAACGTCCAGGACCTGCCCCTGATCGGCAGCGGCACGAGGTACACCGCCGCCTTCTCCGAAGCGGGCGGCCTCAAGCCCGGGGACGAGGTCCGCATCGCCGGGGTGAAGGTCGGCAAGGTCGACGACGTCGACCTGGACGGCGACCACGTCCGGGTGGCCTTCCGTATCAAGAGCGATCCGGAGTTCGGCACCGAGACCGGCGCCTCGATCCGGGTCAAGACGATCCTGGGTGCCAAGTACCTCTCGCTGGAGCCGAAGGGACCCGGCCGGCTCAGGTCCGGCAGCGAGATACCGCTGAAACGCACCGTCTCCGTATACGACGTGGTGCAGGCGTTCAGCGACCTCACCACGACCACCGAGCAGGTCGAAACCCAGCGGCTGGCGACCGCCCTGGACACCCTCTCCACGACCTTCAAGGACTCTCCGGCCGAGGTCCGGACGTCCATCGAGGGGCTGTCCCGGCTCTCCAGAACGGTGTCCTCCCGCGACAAGGCGCTGCACGATCTGCTGGGGCACGCCAACGGCGTGACCAAGGTGCTCTCCGACCGGTCCGGACAGCTCACCACGCTGATCGACGACGGCGGCGCGCTGTTCAAGGAGATCGAGAGCAGGCGCAAGGTGATCCACGCACTGCTGCTGAACGCCGCGGCGCTCGGCACCCAGCTCTCCGGCCTGGTCAACGACAACCGGGCGCAGCTCGGCCCCGCTCTGCAGCACCTCAACGCGGTGGTCGCGATGCTCCAGCGCAACCAGACCAGTCTGGACCGCAGCGTCGCACTGCTCGCGCCCTTCGCGCGGGTCTTCACCAACACCCTCGGCAACGGCCGCTGGTTCGACAGCTACATCCAGAACCTGGTCGCCGTCCCCGCGGCCCCGCAGACACCTGCGTCCGCACAGATACCCACCGGAGGGTCCCGATGAGCCGGCGCTCCCTGCGCCGCCTGGCGCTCGCCACCGTACTGCTGCTCGTAGCCGGTCTGACCTTCACGTACTGGCCGCGATCGCAGAACGTCAGGATCACCGCGTACTTCCCCCGCACCGTCGGCATCTATCCCGGCTCCGACGTACGCGTCCTGGGCGTCAGGATCGGCGAGGTCACCAGCATCACACCGGAAGGCCGCTCGGTCCGGGTCGAGATCGAGTACGAGGCCGGGCGCAAGATCCCCGCGGACGCGAAGGCCGCGATCATCAACTCCTCGGTGGTCAGCGACCGCTACGTCCAACTGCTTCCCGTGTACCGCGGCGGCCCGGCGATGAAGAGCGGCACCGTCATCCCCGAGCAGCGGACCGCCGTCCCCGTCGAGTTGGACCGGGTCTTCGACAGTCTCCACACCACGGCCGAGGCGCTCGGCCCGAACGGCGCCAACAAGGACGGAGCGCTGTCCCGGCTGCTCGCAGTCAGTGCGGACAACCTCGGCAATCAGGGCGACCAGCTGCACCGGACCGTCCAGGATCTCTCCCAGGCCGTCACCACCTTGTCCGACGGCCGACAGGATCTGTTCGGGACGGTCACCAACCTCCAAGTGTTCACCGCGGCGCTGGCCGCCGACGACGGCAACGTCCGGTCCTTCAACGACAGCCTGGCCGGGGTCGCCGGTCAACTCGCCGGGGAACGCCGGGACCTCGCCGCGGCGGTCAAGCTGCTGGCGGCCGCGCTCGCCGATGTGGCCGGCTTCGTCCACGACAACAAGAACTCGCTGACGTCGAACGTGAAGGGCCTGAGCGAGATCACCGGCGTACTGACCAAGCAGCGCAAGGCACTTGAGGAGTTCCTGGAGGTGGCACCGGCGGGACTCGGCAACCTGGCGAACGCGTACAACCCGTCGTCCGGCACGCTGGACACCCGTAACAACAGCGAGCTGCCGCAGGACCCGGCAAGCCTGCTCTGCTCCCTGTTGAAAACCACCGGCAAGCCGGCGGACTGCGCACAACTGCGGAAGCTGTTCGACTCGCTGCCCCACCTGCCGACCGCCAACCCGCTCACGGGTGCGGCCAAGCCGGTGACGGCCGCCTCCACGGTGGACAGGACGCTCGGCGGCATCCTGGGAGGCCGCGCATGAGGCACCGGAGCGCCGTGTGGGCGGTGGCCGCGGCACTGCTGCTGGCCGGCTGTTCGTCCAACGGCCTGTACGACGTCCAACTGCCCGGCGGAGCAGCGGCGGACGGGCACGCCTACCACGTCACCGTGGAGTTCCAGGACGTGCTCGACCTGGTGCCGCAGTCCGCCGTGAAGGTCAACAGCGTCACCGTGGGAGCCGTCGAGAAGGTCGAACTGGACGGGTGGCACGCCCGCGTACGGCTGCGTATCGCCGACTCGGTGAAGCTGCCCGGCAATGCGATCGCCGAGCTGCGCCAGACCAGCATGCTCGGCGAGAAGTACGTTTCGCTGTCCGCGCCGTCCGACGCCGCCGCGGTCGGTGAACTCACCGACGGCGCGCAGATCCCGCTGGCCCGCAGCGGTCGCAACCCGGAGATCGAAGAGGTGCTCGGCGCTCTCTCCGCCCTGCTCAACGGAGGTGGCGTGGCCCAGCTCCACACCATCACCGTTGAACTGAACAAGGCGCTCGACGGCCGCGAGGACCGGGTCAAGGACCTGCTCGGACAGCTGGACATCTTCGTCGGAGGGCTCGACAAGCAACGTACCGAGATCGTCCGCGCGATGAACGGCATCGACAAGCTGTCCGTGACGCTCAACAAGCAGAGCACCACGATCGGCAAGGCGGTCGACACCATCCCGCCGGCGCTGAAGATCCTGGCCGACCAGCGCACCAAGCTCACCGCCATGCTGACCGCGCTGTCGAAACTCGGCGCTACGGGCACCAAGGTGATCAACGCCTCCCGGAACAACGTGATCGCCGACCTCCGACAGCTCCAGCCGATCCTCACCCAGCTGAGCCGGGCGGGCAACGACCTGCCCAACGCACTGGAGCTGATGACCACGTACCCGTTCCCTCGCAATGTCGTGGACGCGATCAAGGGCGACTACGTCAACCTCCAGATCACCGCCGACCTCGACCTGAGCAGCCTCTACGGCAACGTCGCCGGCCCCACGCCCGCACCCACGCCCCCGGGCAAGTCAATTCCACCGGCGCTCCCGCTCCCCGGCCTCCCCAGGCCCACCAGCCTCCCCACCCTCCCGGCCATCCCGGGTCTGCCCACTCCGCTCCCGCTCCCGTCTGCCACGCGTCCGCCCGGAGGCGGCGGCCCGCTGTGCCCGCCGGTGTGCACCGTCGGCTACTCCTCCTCCAGCAACGACTCATACGCCGGCGGCGCCGGCGACTCCACCGGTATCGACCTGTCCCTCGCGGCGCTCATGACGAAGGGGATGCAAGGGTGATCACCAAAACGGTCAAGGCACAGCTGCTCGGTTTCGCGGCCGTCACCGCGCTCGGTGTGTCCTACGTGGGCGCCGAATACGTCGGCCTGGCCGACCAGGTACTCGACCGCGGCTACATCGTGCGTGCCGACTTCGCCGATGCCGGTGGCGTCTTCGAAGGCGCTGAGGTCACATACCGCGGGGTGCCCGTCGGCCGGGTCGGCAGACTGCGACTGGATTCCGGCGGCGTCCGGGTGGACCTGCGGATCGACGGTGGCCCGAGGATCCCCTCGGACACGCTCGCCGTGGTGGCCAACCGCTCGGCGGTCGGCGAGCAGTACGTCGACCTGCAGCCCCGTGCCAAGAGCGGCCCCTATCTGCGGGACGGCAGCACGATCGCCCGCCGGGACACCCGCACACCGCTGCCCACCACGACGCTCATCCTCAGCCTGGACCGGCTGGTCAACTCCGTCGGCAAGGACGATCTGCGGGTCACGGTCGACGAACTGGGCAAGGCCTTCGCCGGAACCGGCCCGGACCTGACCCGGCTGATCGACTCGGGCAACGCACTCGTCCGGTCGGCCAGCGATGCGCTGCCGGAGACCACCGCACTGATCGAGAACTCCCGGAAAGTCCTGAAGACGCAGGCCGACCAAGGCTCGTCGATCAAGGCGTTCTCCCGCGACCTGGCGGCCCTCAGCGACCAGCTCAGGACCAGCGACGCCGACCTGCGCAAGCTGATGGACAGCGGGGCGTCCGCCTCCACCGAGCTGGACGGCCTGCTCAAGGCCAACCGGACGGCTCTGCCGGTCCTGCTCGCCAATCTGGTCAGCGGCGCGCAGATCGCCGTGGCCCGGCTGCCCGGCCTGGAGCAGACACTGGTCACCTTCCCGGTGGTGGTGTCCGGCAGCTTCACCGTGCTGCCGGGGGACGGCACCAGCCACTTCGGGATGGTGCTGAACGCCGACGACCCGCCGGCCTGCCGGCAGGGATACGGCACACAGCGGCGTGACCCACAGGACACCCGGGAGCGCAACGCCAACGCCCTCGCCCGATGCACGGCCCCGCGCGGCAGCAGCACCTCGGTACGCGGCGCGCAGAACGCCCCACGGGCCGGGGCGGGCGGAAACGGATCCGGGCAGGCGTCGTACCTCACGCCCTACGACCCGGCGACCGGCGCCGCCCACGGCCCGGACGGAAGACCCATCGAGATCGGCTCGACGGGCGGGGAACAGAGTTTGTTCGGAAAGGACTCGTGGCAATGGCTGCTCGTCGGACCCATGGCATGACCGGCCGGCTGTCGGCCCGGCTGCGCCGTCTCCAGGCCCAAGTGGTAGGCGCCGCCCGCGGCGGCAGGAGGCTGTCAGCGGCGCTCGCCATGGCGGCACTCGTGCTGGCGGCCGCCTCCGGCTACCTCGGCGCGCACCTCTACCAGCAACGTCAGGACGGGCGGCGCGACCAGGACATCGTGGCCGCCGCCCGGCAGTCGGCGCTCAACTTCACCTCGCTCGACTACCGGCACTACGACCAGGACAGCAAGAACGTACTGAACGGGGCCACGGGCGACTTCAAGAAGCAGTTCGCCTCGCAGACCGCGGAACTGACGAAGCTCGTCGCCTCCAACAAGTCGGTCACCGAAGGACAGGTACTCGAGGCGGGCATCGCCAAGGCCGACGACCACTCGGCACGTGTCCTCGTCGTCGTCGACAGCAAAGTGACCAACGTCGCCGCGCCGGAGGGGCAGGCCCGCAACTACCGGCTGCAGCTCGACCTCGTGCGCGAGGGCGGGCGATGGCTGACGTCCGACGTCGAGTTCGTCGGCTGACAGGGAGAGACATCATGAAGACCACGACGCTCAGAGCACGTGCCGGCAACGGTGCGGCGACCCGGCAGCGTTCCGTCGCAGCGGCCGCCCGTGCGGCGGCCAAGCGGGCCGACAAGGCACAGCGGTCGGCGCAGGGCATCGGACGGGTGATCACCGTCGAGCCGCCCGAGGCGGAGGAGCCGCGCAGAGACGAGGGAGAGCGGACGGCGGAGCGGCAGCACCGGTCCGGCATCCTCAGCGCGGTCCTCGCGGTCCTGGTCGCGGCGGGCCTCGTCGTCACCGCGACGCTCGGCTGGCAGTACCACGAGGCCGAACGGACGCGCCAGGCACGGACGCAGGCACTCGCCGTGGTGCGCGACGCGGCGCCCGTGATCCTGTCGTACGACTACCGGCACCTGGACAAGGACTTCGCAGCGGCCAACCGCTACCTCACCGGTTCCTTCCGCGAGGAGTACGGGAAGACGACCACGACCCTGGTCGCACCGACCGCCCGGAAATACCAGGGCGTGGTCAAGGCCACGGTGGCGAAGCCCCCGGCCGGTGGCCCTCCCGCGGTATCCGTCGTGTCCGGATCGGCGGACAAGGTGGTCGTCCTGCTCTTCATGAACCAGGTCACCACCAGCACCAAGGTCTCCGGGCCGCGCCTCGACCTCAATCGCGTCCGGATGACCCTCATGCGCACCGACCAGGGGTGGAAGGTAAGCGCGGTAGACGCGCTGTAGACGGCTTCGCCAGGCTGCCGCGCCGGGGTGACGTTCTGCGACTCCCAGAGCCTCAACCGTTTCCTGCAGCTGCGCCTGGACGCGGAACGCCGCTCTGTCGAGCTGGTCCTGGCCGCGATCAGCGTCCCGCTGCGGCATGTCCTGGAACTCGCTGACGCCCAGCAGGTCTTCGTGCTCGCCGACACCGTCGAACAGGCGCGGCGCGCGACGGGCGTAGCCTCCGGTCCGGGCGGCCCGGCGGCGTAGGGTCCGGCGGGCAGGGCCAGGGTGGCGCGGAGGGATTTGCCGACCGGAACGCGTTCCACCCGCACGTGCGCGCAGCGGTGTTGGACGATCTCCATGCCGTGGCCGCCGTTCCGGGCGGGATCAGCCGGTTTCGGGAGTCTGCTGGTTCGGCTCGTACGGCCGGCGCTGCTGGCGTGTCTTCCAGGCGCGGGCGCGCTGGATCTGCAGGGCGGTGAGTCTGGTGACCTCGGACAGTTCCTGCTGGGTGAGCCCGCGGCGCCGGTTCGCCGTTGCGCGGTCGATCTGGCCCGCCCACAGTTCCTCCGCCGTGAACGGCCGGTCGCGGTACTCGTCCCGCAGGACGGCCAGATGCTCGGGGCAACACGCGACGACCAGGCGCCGCCCATCACGGGCGGGGTCGCGGGCGTGGATGGCGGAGGAGTCCCGGACAACATCCAGGTGGCACCCGTCGGTGAGCGGTCGGGCGCACACATCGCAGATGTCCGTCTCCGGGCCAGAGGCTGGCGCATCGTGTCTCATGCGGTTCTCGTGCCCTTTCGTGCCGTGTCGCCCCCCGGTGACTGCCGAGCGGGAGACAGGATGCCTGTCGGGACGTGCCACGAAAATCTATCCCAGGTGGAGTAGACATTCACGTCCGGGTATGGGTAGTGTTTCGGTCGTAGCCAAGAAGGAAGCAGGGCACGGCAGACACGAACTGCCGCGCAAAGTTTGTGGCACGGTGATGGAATCCGGCGGCTGGTCAGTGCAGTGGGCCGCAGGGTTGGTTGCCGGGCTGGGCGGCCCAGAAGGGGCCGTCACGCAAGTCGCAGTTTGTGAAACGCAGCATGTGAAGTGCAGTTCAGTTGTGATCGCAGGACCGCAGTATCTGAAGTACCAGCAGGTCAGTAGCTTTCGTCGTTTCAGATACGAGCAGGAAAGGTTCGGAGCAACACCATCAGGATCGCCCGCACGGCAGGTGTGTGCGGGCACTCGCAAGGCCCCGGATTGGAAGGTGGTCCCCGGTCAAGCATTCAAGATCCCCGCACCCCGCGTTCCCCCGACGCGGCAATGCGAATACGGCAGGACCGGCACGCACAAGCCGGTAGATGTAGATGGTGTTTGATCCGCCCCACGGGGCCCCGGAAGCCAGGTACGGCTCCCGGGGCCCCTCCACGCGTTTGTCCAGGAGGCCAGATGACCATCAGACACGAAGAGGCATAGTGACCGAACAACCCCCCGCGAGCCCCGCCGACCGGTTCGACGACGAGGACTACCCCGCCTACACCATGGGCCGCGCCGCCGAAATGATCGGCACCAACGCCGCGTTCCTCCGCGCGATCGGCGAAGCCCGCCTGATCACCCCCCTGCGCTCCGAGGGCGGCCACCGCCGCTACTCCCGCTACCAACTGCGCATCGCCGCCCGCGCCCGCGAACTCGTCGACCAGGGCACCGCGATCGAAACCGCCTGCCGCATCGTCGCCCTGGAAGACCAGCTCGAAGAAGCCCTGGCCCTCAACGAACAACTGCGCAACCGCCCTGGCAATCCCGCCGTCTGAGTCCAGAACCGGGCACGCAGCAGGCCCCGAATCTGACAACCCCTGCGGGAAGATGCCGCTTGCTGCGCACTGCATCACGTCAGCGGTGCGCAGGGTGCTGATCGGCCACCAGGACGCTACCCCGCCAATCATTCAGCAGGGCCCGCACGTCTTGTGGTTGCTGGCACCACGGTGGGGTGATGGCGAGGGGACGGTGGTTGCCGGTTAGGGGGTGTGGTCGTTGGTCGGGGGTCGTGAACTGCTGGTGGCTGGGTGTTCAAGGGCGTCTTTTACCGGTGATAAGTGGTGTAAATCTTGGCTTATGAACCTGACGGAATGGGCGCGGGCCCAGGGGATCGCTCCTCGGACTGCGTACCGCTGGTTCCGTGAGGGCACCCTGCCGGTGCCTGCGGAACGGGTCGGGCCGCGCACGATCCTGGTGAACACAAATTCCTCACCGTCCGTGACGGGTGGTGTCGGGCTGTATGCCCGTGTCTCTTCGCATGAAGAAGCCGGATCTTGAGCGTCAGACGGCCCGCTTGTCGGTGTGGGCGGTGAAGGCCGGTCACCGGGTGGTGCGGGTCGAGTCCGAGATCGCCTCCGGGATGAACGGCTCGCGCGCCAAGGCCCGCCGTCTGCTGGCCGATCCGGACGTGACGACCGTGGTGGTGGAGCACAAGGACCGGCTCGGCCGCATGAACGTTGAGCTGGTCGAGGCCGCACTGTCGGCGACCGGCCGGCGTCTGGTCGTCCTTGATGACGGTGAAGTCGAAGACGACCTGGTCCGGGACATGGCGGAGGTACTGACCTCGTTCTGTGCCCGCCTGTACGGCCGCCGCTCGGCGAAGAACCGGGCACAGAAGGCTCTGCGGGCGGCGGCCGAGGATGGCTGAGCCCCAGAAGAAGCAGCTGCGGACCATCGACGTGCCGTTCGTGGCCCCGGCCCGTCCGGCGTGGCTGTCCGCGACCGCCTGGGGCAGCTCACACCCGAGGACGACGCGATCCTGCGCCTGGTGGGGGGCCATCAGGGCGCGCTTGCCTCCCGTGACCTCAAGCGGCGTTGCGCGCACCGATACGAACACTCCAACGAGACATGGGCAGCGCGTAAGCGGGATCTGACGAAAGAGTCGTCCTCGCGGATCGCCGGGACGATCACGAAGGCTACACACGATCAGTGGGCGCTCGCCCGCAGGTGCCAGGCCGCGCACGTGAAGAACCTCGAAGCCGGTATCCGCACGCTGCGGCACCGGCTGTCCCTCCCCCTGGGGGACAAAGGCTCGAAGCGGGCGCCGGGCGGCTACCGGTCGACAAGCGAGTGGCACGCAAAGTCCCGCCGTCTGGCCGCTTTGGAGGCCCGGCGAACCGGGCCGTGGCCTACCACATCCACCTGGACGCGGGGCGCGGGCGCTGGTACCTCACCGCCTCGTGGCAACGGCCCGTCGTCCAGAGGGTTCCGCTGGAGACAGCCCGAGCGGCGGGCATGATCGGCGTGGACACCAACGCCGGCCACTTCGCCGCCTACCGCCTCGACATCCACGGCAACCCGGTGGGTGAACCGCACCGCTTCTTCTACGACCTGTCCGGCACAGCCGATGACACGAGGAAACCCGCCACCCCGTCACGGAGCGTGCACACGATGCACGTGCCCGAACGGAGACAGAACACAGAACGCGGGCGACCAGCGCACCCAAAACCGTTCGGGATGCGCGCAGTGCCAGGACACGAGTCCAAGACTCACTCCTGATCACTGATTAGGAACGGTGAGAGTGATGCAGGAGGCAGTGATGTTGTCCGGCTGTCGGCGCAAGGCAGGCGGTGAAGCGAGTGGCAAAGGGGTTCTGCTCGCAGATGAGCCGCCGTTCCGTGCGGCGCTCGTCCGCCGGTGGTGGGAAGTGGGTGCGGAGACTGCTGGGGGTTTGTCGACCGGCACTGGCCTGACCTGGCTGGTTGCTGGCGTGCCGGTACTCGAGCAGTGATCGCGCCCCGGCTGGAGGGGCGTGGTTGTGGTGCCGCGTCCGCGCGGGTCGCTCTCCCCATGAACCTGGCGTGGGATGAGCATGGATGATGAGAGCGAGCTGATCCGCCTCGTGCGGGAGTGGCACTGCCAGGTCCCCCGGATGGGGGAAGGGGCTGCTCTCAATGCCCTGGTCACTGCTCTTGCAGTCGAGACGGCCTCAGCGGCGACTATCGTCGCACTGAAGGCCCAGTTCGACCTCATCGAGGAACAACGCGATCACGCCCGTGAGGACCGCAGCCCGTGACCGCATGGGCCGGAAGCTGAGAAGGGGTCTGTGGCGGGATGGTCCGGCGGGTGCCAGTACCTCGCTCTCGCTATTCCGCTGCTTTTCGCCGTCGTCTACCGCCGCGGTTCCTGAAGTCGACACCGGCCTGGACCAGCGCGTGATGCACTCCGCCATAGCAGCGGTGGGTTCGCGCGGCGATCTCGCGGATCGATGCGCCGGCGTCATACATGGCCTTGAACTGCGCGTGGGCTGCGTCACGTGCGGCGCCGGTCAACCGCAGGGAGCCCGCCCGCACCTGGGGCACCGCCGTTCCTCGTCCCGGTGTGCTCTGCTCGGGGAGCGGCACCCTGGTCGTGGAGGTCTGGGTGGGCGGTGTCATGTCCGGCATGCACAAGATCTCATCGGTGCGCGTGGACTGCTCCCAGGACTGATCGGGAACAACCGCCGGCACCCGGGGGAACCTCTCGGTGACGCGCTTCGCGTGCGGTGATGAACTCGCGGTCCCGGAGGGCGCCACCCCCTGACGGGACGCCGCGCAATGGCGCGCTGAGGTTGTACGGAAGGCGGGCTGAGACCACGAGTGCGGCGATAGGTGGACTGTGGAACGCTCAGCTGGGTAGCCGGGGGAGAAGCTGGTGCACCGCGGGATGCTGTCCGAGGGCAGAGATTGACCAGGACTCACCTGGCCGAGGCCGAACCTCCCGCCGCTGTACCGGCGGTCGAGGGACTGGTGAGTTTGGTGGAGTTGTACCGGGCCGGGAACTACGGCGGTGAGCCCGGCGGCCTGGGTGCCGCCCGGCAGCTGGCTGATGAGTTCCTTGACTGTCTGGCCGCGGACTTCGCCACAACCGTCAGCGAGGAATTCCACTTCGACGTGATGCTCGTGGTCACGGAGCTGCTGACCAACGCCGAACGCTACGCGCACGGGCCGTCCCTGCTGGAGCTTGCGGGAAGCCGCCGCAGTGTGGTGGTGACGGTATGGGACTCCAGTACCGCTCTGCCGGTCGTGTTCCCGCCCGATCCGACGCGGGTCGGCGGTCACGGCCTGGAAATCGTGAACCGGCTGTCTGTGCAGGTGACGGCGGAGCGACTGCCGGTGGGCAAGCGCGTGCGGGCCGTCCTGCGCGTTCCTGACGGCCCGTAACGACCTCTGCGGGCAGCGCTGATCGCTTCCGGAGCCCCTTCTGGCAGACACTCGGCCGAGTCGGGGCGCCCGTGGGCAGGTTGCGGTGCGGCGGCATCGCCGAGTGGGATGGCCGGCGTGGCGGCAGTCGGCCACGAGAGGATCGGGGCCCGCAGATGTTGAGGCCGCATGGGTTGAGGTGTGGCCGGTCAGCTGTAGGCGGGTGTGTCCAGCATCGCTACCGCGGCCTGGAGTGGGCTGAGAACAGGGGCGGCAGTCACGGCGGCGGGCTCGGGTGCGGGGCGGCAGGTGAAGCCGAGTCGGGTCATGGCCCGGGTGATCTGCTCGGCGGTGAAGTCACGCCGGTCCTGTCGGGTGAGGATCTGGCCGACCTGCTTGACGGGGTAGGTGCGGCGGCTGATGATCACGGATTGTCCGGTGACCGCTTCGGGCTTGATGCCCCGCATCCTGTCCTGCACTTCGCTTTTTACCAGTTCGAAGGAACAGCCGGCGATGACGCAACGCATAGGACCTCAGCAAGGAGAGGGACAGTTGGATACCTCAGAGTCCCACACCCGCACCACCGACGGGAAGATCAACCCGCCGGGGGGAAATCCGGCACGCAGGCCGGTGTTCGTGCTACGTTATTGCCAGTTGCAGTTGTGGTACCCATGAACTTGTGTGCACTCGACGGGCATGACCCGCGGGTGCATTTTTTGTTTTGCCGGTCATCTCCGGATGGGCTCATCGCGGCGACGCGGACTCCGCACAGTGCGGAGTCCGGTTCTGCCCCCTGTCTTAAGGAGACACACATGGCTACTGGCACCGTGAAGTGGTTCAACGCGGAAAAGGGCTTCGGCTTCATCGAGCAGGACGGCGGCGGCGCTGACGTCTTCGCCCACTACTCGAACATCGCTGCCCAGGGCTTCCGCGAGCTCCAGGAAGGCCAGAAGGTCTCCTTCGACGTCACGCAGGGCCAGAAGGGCCCGCAGGCCGAGAACATCGTTCCCGCCTAAGCACTGACGCGCACCACCGGGTAGGGCCCTGACCGCAAGGTCGCGGGCCCTACCCGTCGCCCGCAGTCGCTTCGCCTCGTTCCAGGCTGGCGACCCCGGGTCATATCGCATTCCCTGCGGGGCAGGCCGCAGCCCGCAGCGCTGAGGCTGCGCACCGCTTTCTGCTCCCGGACCTGACCGGTCCGGCGTATCGACCACCCATCCGGTGGTGCGATCTTTCGAAGTGCGTTGGTGCGGATGACTCCGCCCCGCTTCGTTTCTGCTCTTTCTTCCGGTTCGTCTCTGTGATGCCTTCGCGCGGCGTGTTCGCTGCTGGGCCTCCTGGATGCGTGCCGTATCCAGGAAGGTTCTCTGTGAACCCCGTACGTTCCAACCGCTCGTATTCCAGCTCCAGCTCTAGTTTCAGTAGCCGCAGTGGCGCTTCGAGCGCCGGCGGTTACAGCCGTTCGGCCCCGAGCCGCTCCGGTGCGCCGAGCCGTTCCGGCGGCTACTCAGGCTCCGGCCGGTCCGGTGGTTCGAGCCGACGCCCCTCCGTTCAGGGCGAGTTCGCCCTGCCCGTCACCCTCACCCCGGCGCTGCCCGCGGTGGAGACCTTCGCCGCTCTGGACATGCCGGCCGCCCTGCTGCAGACGCTGGCCCATGAGGGCATGGCGGTGCCGTTTCCCATCCAGGGCGCGACACTGCCCAACGCCCTGGCCGGCCGCAACGTCCTGGGCCGCGGGCGTACCGGTTCCGGCAAGACGCTCGCCTTCGGTCTGGCGCTGCTCGCAAGGACCGCCGGGCAGCGCGCCGAACCGCTCCAGCCCCTCGCGCTGGTCCTGGTGCCGACCCGTGAGCTCGCCCAGCAGGTCACCGACGCCCTGACCCCGTACGCCCGCTCGTTGCGCCTGCGGATGGCCACCGTGGTCGGTGGCATGTCCATCGGACGGCAGATCCACCTCCTGCGCGGTGGCGCCGAAGTCGTCGTCGCCACGCCGGGCCGGCTGAAGGACCTGATCGACCGGGGCTCGTGCCGCCTGGACCAGGTCGGCATCACGGTCCTCGACGAGGCCGACCAGATGGCCGACATGGGCTTCATGCCCCAGGTCACCGCGCTGCTGGACCAGGTGCGGCCGGACGGGCAGCGCATGCTGTTCTCCGCCACCCTGGACCGCAACGTCGACCTTCTCGTGCGCCGCTACCTGCACGACCCGGTGGTCCACTCCGTCGACCCGTCGGCCGGCGCGGTCACGACGATGGAGCACCACGTGCTGCACGTGCACGGCGCGGACAAGAACGCCGTGACGACGCAGATCGCCGCCCGTGACGGCCGGGTCATCATGTTCCTCGACACCAAGCACGCCGTGGACAAGCTCACCGACCATCTGCTGAACAGCGGAGTGCGGGCCGCGGCCCTGCACGGGGGCAAGTCCCAGCCGCAGCGGACCCGCACCTTGGAGCAGTTCAAGACCGGACACGTCACCGTGCTCGTCGCCACGAATGTCGCCGCTCGCGGCATCCACGTCGACAACCTCGACCTGGTCGTCAACATCGACCCGCCGAGTGACCACAAGGACTACCTGCACCGTGGCGGCCGCACCGCACGCGCCGGTGAGTCGGGCAGTGTCGTCACCCTGGTCCTGCCGAACCAGCGCCGCGACATGATCCGCTTGATGCGGGACGCCGGCATCACCCCGCAGACCGCACAGGTCCGCCCCGACGAGGCCGAACTGACCCGGATCACCGGCGCCCAGGCTCCTAGTGGCGTTCCGTGTGTCATCGCCGCGCCGGTCGTGGAACGTGCCAAGCGCAGCGCCTCCGCCACCCGCGGCCGGCGCAGCCGCTTCGCCCAGGCCCGCCGCTCCGCATCGGGCGACCGCCCGGCACCTCGCACGACCATCGCTGCGTAACGCCACAGCCGACCCCCGCTGAAGAGCGATCCCGTCCCCGATGCAGGGGATGGGACAGCTCTCGGTGTTGGCCTGGACGTGCGGCCTGTTCCGGTCGAGCGCAGAGCGGAAGGCCGGCAGCAGGTGGCAATGCTCGCGCGCTGGGCCGACTGGGAGCCCCCGTGATCCGGAGGGGCTCGGGCAAGTGACGGATGGTAGCCGGGGCACACTGACAGTCACTGATTTCGTGCGGGGAAGGTAGAGCCGATGATGATTGATTCCGGTACTGCGATGCTGGTGGAAGAGCTGCGTGAGCGTGCAGGCGCGTTCGTGAACTCCCACGTCGACCTGTGGGTCACGGTGGAGGACGACGGGACGTTGGTCCTGGCCGGCCAGGACCCCACGGCCCTGTTCCAGGCAGCTGCGGACTGGCTGGGAGAAGGGCCGGCCTGCACGGTCGTCGATACCCGCTGGGGCTGTGGGACCACCGAGCCCGCCTACGCGCTGCGCCTGTTTCTTCGCCAGCCCGGCGCGGCGCTGACGCTGCAGCGAACGGCCGAACGGGTCTAGGCCTCTCCCACTCCCAGCGAAAACCGGCACTGGACAGCGGCGGCGCGGATTTCCGCGCCGCCTAGGTCGTCGGGGAGATGTCGGCCTCGGGGTGGGTGCTGGGGGAGGCTTCGGTGACGTCGGCGCCGTGGTCGGCGTGGCGTCGGGTGTCTTGGGTGCCGTACCAGTCCAGGCACATCACGGTGGCGTCGTCCTGCAGTTGTCCGTCGTGGGCTTGGACGACGTGCTCGATCAGGACGCGGGCGGCTTCGCGCGGGTGCAGGTGGTGGGTGTTTTCGATGAGCGTGGGCAGGTCGAGGTTCGCGGCGTTGCGTTCCAGCATTCCGTCGGTGAGCATGACCAGCCGGTCCCCGGCCCGCAGGTCCAGGTGCTGGACGGTGTAGGTGTGGGGGGCTATGAAGCCGAAGGGCATGTCGATGGTCGGCACGAGCTGTTCGACCTTCCCCTCGCGCAGGCGCAGGGGCCAGGGGTGGCCGGCGTTGATGAACTCGGTTCGGCCGTCGTGCAGGCTGATGCGTAGGAGTTGGCCGGTGACGTAGCGGCCGCCGCTGTGCTCGGCCATGGCCTGGTCGGCCTGCCGTGCCTGTTCGGCGAGGTCGGCGCCTTGCCTTCGGGCGCGACGCAGGGCGCCGACCAGGAGGGTGGCCAGCAGGGCGGCATCCACGTCGTGGCCCATGGCATCGGTGACGGACAGCTGGACATGGTCGCGGTCTATGACGTAGTCGAATGTGTCGCCACCGACGAGCTCGGCCGGCTCCAAGGCGCCGGCAACCGCGAACTGGGCGGCTTCGCAGGCCAGGGACGCGGGCAGCAGTCGGTGCTGGATTTCGGCGGCCAGACTCAACGGGACGGTGCGGCGACCCCATTGGTAGAGGTCGGTGAAGGGTCGATTCGCGATGACGATGTACGCCAGCGCGTGGGCGCTCCGGCTGATCTTTCGCAGGGTGTTAGGGCCGGGATGATGGGGCAGGTAGAGCTCCAGAAGCCCGATGGCGTCCCCGCGGTTGGTCACCGGCGCGATCACCCGCGTCCAAGCACCGTCCCCGACTCGCTCCACATGCGGTTGCTGGGTGCGGATCACCTGCTCGTACACGGTGCCGGATACGGCGATCGGGTCAGCGGGACGGTCCAGGTCGATGTCGTCAGCGGCGCCCAGGCGCACAACGGAGGCACCGGTGAAGTCGGTGATCAGGAACGACACCGACCGGGCCCCGAGCCGTCTTCGCAGCGTGCCGGCGATGACGTCAACGGACTCCACCGGCGGCGCGGCCTCCGCCGCGGCCAGCGCCTCACCCAGCCCGTCGGTTCCGCTGTCCCGCATGGGAGCCCCCTTCCCGCTGTCGTGCCCGCCCCAGCACATACCCGGTTGCTCGAACTCCGGGTAGGCACGAAGAGGCAAGTTACCCCACTGCAGGACCGGGTTCCCACCCGGTCGAGCGATACCGCCGCGCCCGGCCTTACGGATAGGTGTAGGCATGCACTTTGACCCGTACCCTCCGCCACCATCCGCTGGTTGTCTGCGAGCTCGTCGAGGGCATCGTGGACGCTGTCCGCGCCGCGGACAGCCCCGCATCCAGGACCTGCTCGAGTACTTGCGCAAGTCGTCGACCCGGCCGCTCAACTTCTGATGCGCAGCCGCCTCCACGACGGCCTCGGCCACCGGGCTGACGGGCCCGTCGGCGAGGGGCCCTTCGGAAGCGCTTCCTCGCGCGGGGTGAGTCCGGCCCAGGAAGGGCCCATCGATGTAGGGGGCACGGCTCCGGGTGGCTACCAGCGGTCTGCGTAGGGTTCCGGGGCGCCGCGCAGGTGCGCGAGACCGCCGAGCAGCATCCCTCCGGCGGAAGCGGCAACCATGAGACGGCGCTGCTCGTGGGAGCCCTTCTCGCCCTCGATGGTGTCGGCGGGCCAGGTCCCTGGTCCGACGAGGGCGAGTGCGACCAAGCCCCGGTCGGCGGCCTTCTGCCAGAGCGGTGACACGGGGCGTTGCTCCGGGCACAGCAGCCGGGAGCGTCCGGTGTGCAGTTGCGTGAGTTTCCCGTCCTGGACCGTCACCGAACATCTGGTCACCGGCCACAGTCCGGCGCTCCACGTGCGAGCGGCCATCCGTGCCAGTCCGGCCGCCTGCACGCACACCGCCAGCTCGCCGTACGCCGCCTGATCGGGAGGCTGGACGGTCACCACCGGCCACCAATCGCCCGCACCCAACGCCATCACGGCCCGACCCCAGCCCGTCACCATCGTCTCCATGCTCGTCCAACGACCTGTTCGGGCTGCGGAATCGGCCGGTAGGCCGTGCGGGTGAGCGAACCCGCACGCCGGCGCTCGTATCGCGGGGGCGGTGGTTCGGGTCCGGGAATGGAGGTGGCCTCCAGCGCGAGCTTTGTGCGCGGGCGGGGGAATTGGGAGTCTGTGGTGCGCCGGGCTGGAACGGGAACTGCTGTGCGGATGACGGCGGTTGTGGTGGAGGGGTGGTCGGGGGTTACGCGGGACCGCCGCGCGAGGTACTGCCACGGGTCGGCGCGATCCACGCCTTCCCACTGCGCTGGGCCGACGAGCGGTTCTGGGCGGCCGCCGTGCTCTACGCCCAACCCTGCGCCACCCCATGGGCACAGACCCGGCAGGCCGCTGTCGCTGTGGCGCGGCCGCCGTCCTCCTGGACAGCTACCGGACGGAGTTTCTCCACGGGGCGGACTTGCCGTGGGAACCGGCCCGCCTCCTCGACACCCACTGGGGCGCCACCCACCGTGCCGCGGGAGCCCTGGTCCTGCGCCTGGGGATCCCCTTCGACGAAGCCCTCGCTCGCCTGCGCGCCCTGGCCTTCCGCACCGGACATTCCCTGCGCGACGTCGCCACCCACCTGCCATAACCGCCCGGTCCCACCGGCCGAGGCCATCACCCAGTCTCGGGAAGTGCAGGTGATGCTCCCAGGACTGTTCGGGGTGCCGCGCCCGGTGCTGCTCCCACTCCACGGCACGTTGGATCTGCAGGTCGTCCAGCCCCGTCGCGTCGGACAGCGACCGGGGAGTGAGTCCGTTGCGCTGCTGCGCCAGGGCGCGCAGGATCTGTCCGGCCCATAGCTCTTGGGGGACGAACGGCCTTTCGTGGTACTCCTGCTGGAGCGCCATGAGATGTTCGGGAGAGCAGGCGGCGATCAGGCGCTGGCCGTCACGCGCCGGATCGCGGGCGTGGATGGCGGAGGAGTCGCGGACGACGTCCAGGTGGCACCCGTCGGCTGCTCTCCTGCCCTTTCCTTGTCATGTCGTGCCCCCGGTGCCGCTGAGTGGGAGACAGGATATTTGTTGGCTGGTGCCATGAAAATCTATCGTGTGTGAAGTAGACATTCGCTTCTAGGTGTGGGTAGTGTTCTGGTCGTAGCGAAGAAGGAAGCAGGGCGCGGCAGACACGAACTGCCGCGCAGAGTGTGTGGCACGGTGATGGAATCCGGCGGCCGGTAAGTGTAGGTGGGCCGCAGGGTTGGTTGCCGGGTCGGGCCGCCCCGGGAGGGGCCGCCGTGCAAGATCGCAGTAGGGCAGTACGGCAAGTGCAGTTCTGACACGCAGTACCCGCAGTACCCGCAGTTCAGCAGTACCGCACCATGCAGGAAAGCAGGATGCAGTTGCAGTACCAGCAATGCAGTAGATGAGTGGTTTCTCGGTGAAGGCGTCGGGCTGCGGGCGCGCGTGCCGGGAGGTTCGGCAGTGGGGTTCTAAGCCAGAGCAGTTGCACATCGGGCGACGGGGCTGGCTGCCGGACGGTGGTGCAGTGAAGGCCACCAGTAGTTCGCAGTACCAGTAGTTCGCGGTACCGGTTTGGTAAGTGATCGATTCAGAGGGAACGGAGGGGTTGAGCGCCATCGGGATCGCCCGGGCGGAGTTGTGGCCCGGGTACCGCAGGACATCGATAGGCAGGTGGTCTCCGGTCACGTATTTGCGATCCCCGCACCCCCGACCACGGTCGGCAGTGCGGACACAGTAGGCCGGCGTCGTTCCAGGCCGGCAGGTGGTGTTTTCCGTCCTTCGGGGCCCTGGTGCTACGGCACCAGGGCCCCTCTACACGTCACCCTCAGCCCTTCACCTGTTCCACAGTGAGGTGAGATCACAGCAGACGATTCCTTCACCCGTCTCAACGACGACAGCTACCCCGCCCACACCATCGGCCGCGCCACCGGGATGATCGGCGCCGTCACCGCCTTCCGTCTCTACGCCCGCGCCCACATCAACAACTCGTCCGCCTGGCCTGCGAAATCGCTGACGGCACCTTCAACCCCGCCGCCAACCCCACGCCGCCGCCGACAGGGGCAGGCCGGCAGAAGCCTGCGCAATCGCCCCCCGCCGCGCGCTGATCGCGTGCACCTCGCGTGTCAGCTGATGGTGAAGAGCGGCCCCGTGAGGGTCAGCCCCAGATCGCTCCCGGCGTAGGAGAAGAAGGCGAGGAGCATCAGCGCGGCACCGCCGAGGGCGACGTCCTTGAAGAACATGACCAGTTCCATCTGGCGGGCGTCGGTCTCGCTCTCCTTCCAGAAGGCGTGCATCAGCACCGCCGTCGGGAAGAGAAAGACGGCCAGCAGCAGCGCACCGAGGTCCGCCCAGGCGCCGAGCGCCACGCTGAGCCCGCCCGCCAACAGCAGGACGCCGCTGCCGAACGTCGCGGGGACGGCCGCGGGCACACCACGGCTTGTGGCGTAGCCGGCCATGGCTTTGGTCTGGGTCATGTGGTTCACCGCGGAGCTGAGGAAGAGCACGGCGAACAGGATGCGTCCGACGAGGACCAGAACGTCCATGGCGACCTCCGGAGGAAGCCGGTTGAACACTGAACTACATGCTCCTCAGATTACTCCTCAACGAGCCGGATCCCCGGGATACGACACTGGGGTATCGCCACGTCAGGGCCGCCCCGTCGGTCGGCACGGCTCCGGCGCGTCACCGGGGCCGGGAGCGTCCCCGGGCCTCGAACAGCAACGGCAGCAGCGCGACGATAAGGAGCAGATAGGGCTCGATGCCCGGGACGGTGGCGCCCAGCCGGTACCCGGCCAGCACAAGACTCTGTGACCAGGCCAGACCCCGACGATCTGCCAGAGGCAAAAGTGCGCACGGGTACCTTCAGCGCGCCGGCCAGCAGGCTCAGGACGGTACGGACCATCGGGATGAAGCGACCGATCACGATCAGCTTGGGGTAGCCGTTGCGGCGCAAAAGCTCGTCCGTGCGGGCCGCCACCGGCTTCAGGTCGCTCCGGCTTCGGCCGGCGCCGCAGGCCCCCGTGCTGCCGTATATAGAAACCGGCCTGGCGCCGGCGATGGACCCGACGGCGGTGCAGACCAGCACCTGCCAGCTGGGGCGGCGCCGTGGGAGAGTTACCGAACCCTGTGCGGGCCGGCGGTCTCACCCCGGAGGACGTGAACTGGAACGGGCACTCCATCGCCGCCGGGACGATGGTGCTCCTAGACCTCTACGGCCACAACCACGACCCCGACGTGTTCTCCGAGCCCTACACCTTCGACCCCGGCGGTTTCGCCGGCCGGGATCCCGGCCGGCGACGAGCTGATCCCGCAGGGCGGAGGGGACCCTGCCGCCGGGCACCGGTGCCCCCGGGAGGACGTCACTCTCGCGGTCCTCGCCACGATCGCCCCCCGCCTGGCGCGGAAGACGTACGCGGTACCCGAACAGGACCTGCGCATCCCCTCTGCAGGATCCCCACCCGTCCGCGCAGCGGCGTTGTCCTGATCGACGTCAAGGCGCCCTGAAACGCCGACGCGGTCCGCCGCGGGCAATCCACGGTGCGTGCCGCATCGTGCCGCATGCTGGCCCCTGACACGGGTCGGCGCCCGCACCCACGGGCGCAGGGAAAGGACTGGGACTCGATGCACTGGGACTCGATGCGCGGACGAAGAATGGTGGGACTGCTCGGAATCGTGGTCCTCACGGCGACTGCTTGCGGTTCGCTGCCTGAGCGCCGCACTCAGGTGGACGACGCGGCGGCGCGTTTCGAAACGGCTGTTCAGGCGGCTGACGCCGCCGCGCTGTGCGACGGGCTGGCGCCGGGCACCCGCGAGGAGCTGGAATCCTCCTCGCGTCAGGCGTGCGAGAAGGCGATCAAGGATGAGGGGCTGGTCCCGGCCGGCAGCGTACGGGGGACCGACGTCTACGGCAACCAGGCCCGGGTGGTGCTGGAGCACGACACGCTCTTCCTGTCGCGCTTCGCCTCCGGGTGGAAGCTCACCGCGGCGGGCTGCACGCCACAACCGGGTCAGCCCTACCAATGCGCGATCAAGGGAGGCTGAACGGATATGCGCACGATGTTCGTCAGCTGCCTGCTGATCGTCACCTGTGGCCTGGCCTATTTCATCGCGTTGGGGTTGATGCACCGATGAAGCGCTTCCTGCGCGAGAACGCCATGGGGCTCGCTTTCGGCGTCGCTTTCCTTTTCGCCCTGGGCGGCCAGGCAATCGCCGGGTACGCGGAGTTCAACAACCAGCTCGCCATCGATCAGCTCGCCACGATCGGCTTCGGCTCCTATCTGGCGTCCTCCGACTTCGCCGTCGACGTCACGGAGAACTGGCAGTCGGAGTACCTGCAGTTCACCCTGTACATCGTTGCGACGGTCTGGCTCCTGCAACGCGGCTCCCCGGAATCCAAGTCACTGGACAAACCCGGCCGGGAATCCGACAAGGACCAGAAGATCGGGCCGCACGCCCACGAGGACTCGCCGCGCTGGGCCGCCCGTGGCGGCTGGCGACGGCGTCTGTACTCCAACTCCCTCGGACTGGTCATGGGCGCGATCTTCTTTCTGTCGTGGCTCGCCCAGTCCATCGCCGGCACCGCCGCCTTCAACGAACAGCGACTGCGGCAGCTCCAGGCGCCGATGAGCTGGGCCCAGTACGTCTCGTCGGCCGACTTCTGGAGCCGCACCCTGCAGAACTGGCAGTCCGAACTCCTCGCCGTCGCCTCGATGGCCGTCCTGTCGATCTACCTCCGGCAGCGCGGATCACCCGAGTCCAAACCAGTCGGCGCCGCCCACACCTCCACCGGCATCGAAGGATAGGGCTCCATCGCAGCGCCAGGCCGGTGTCCTCGCGCCTCGAACTGATTCAACGCGGACGGGTCGACGTTGTGATCTCCGCGCAGGACGCGGCGCCGAGCGCCGCCGGAGAAAAGCTGCGCTCCAGCGGCGCCGACATCCACCAGGTGCGGGCAGATCTGCGTACCTACGAGGGTGTCGAAGCCGTGTACGCCGCGATCAAGGCGACGCCGCCCGGTGGCCGCCGCGGCGCTCAACGCGGGTGTCGGGACAGGGGGTGCGTTCGTCGCGACGGAGCTGTCGACGAGTTGGACGTCGTCGACCTCCGCGTCCGCTCCACCGTTCAGCTGACCAAACGCCTGCTGCAGGACATCGTCGCGCGGGACGAATGTCAGGTGCCCCAGCGGGGGGTCTGGGTCGTTGGGGAGCAATACCTCTACCCGGCGGTCCATGGACACGTGAAGAGCGGCGAGAGCCTGGCCAAGGAGCTCGCCGACCAAGAACTGCCCGGCGTCGGGGAACTGCGTTCGGTCAGCGTCCGCCGGACCGGCCAGGCTCGCCCCCCGCCGCAGGCGGTTCGGGACTGTCGTCCTGGCCGCTCGTGGCGTTGTCACGGCTCTCGTCGGAGTGCCGTGCAGTGACCTCCCCGATGTAGGGGTTGCCGGCTGGGCCGCGGTCTTGATGGCCCGGGCCGTGATCAGGTGGTGTGGGCTGGTCGAGTTCGTCCCGGGTTTGCCAAGAGCCCGAGCGCGGCTGCGGGCCGGCCGGGGGCGGTGGCTTGCGGCGGCGCAGCCGCATGCCGTAGGGCACCGCCGCGATCAGCAGCGCCACCATGACGACACCGATGGTCAAGGGCGCGATCCCCACCAGGAAGTCATGGGTCACGGCCAGCTCGCGGAATCCGACAGCAATTGCCTTCATACTCGACAAACTACCCTCCGGTTCGCGCCGTACGCAGCTGCGCCGGCCAGGCGTCGCGGTGGCTCGGGGCGGGCGGCAGCCCTCTGAGGCAGGTCGGCATTCTGCCCGGTATTTCGGGCAGGCGACTTCGCAGGGCAGTGCGGAGAGCGGTCTTCGTGCGGCCGACGAGATGATGAGAGGAAAGGGCTGGTTCGACATGGGGCACGGCGGAAACGTGATCGCGGAGCTGACTGCCGACCACCGGGAGGTGGACGCTCTGTTCGCCCAGATCGAGAAGGAGCCGTTCGGTCATGCCGCGCGGCGGGAACTGGCGGACGAGCTGACCACGGAACTGGTGCGTCACTCGGTTGCCGAGGAGCAGTACCTCTACCCGGCCGTACGGGAACTCGTTCCCGGTGGCGCGGAGGTGGCGGACAAGGAGCTCGCGGACCATGCGGCGGTCGAGAAACTCCTGAAGGACCTGGAGGGGTTGTCCGCGGACGACCCGCAGTTCGACGCCTTGATCGGGATCCTGAAGTCCGAAGTGACCACGCACGTGCAGGACGAAGAGGAACGGCTCTTCCCGACGCTGGCCGCCGCCTGCAGTCCCGAGATGTTGGAGGAACTGGGGGACAAGGTGCGCCGCGCCAAGCTCATCGGGCCCACCCGCCCGCACCCCTCCGCCCCGGACACCCCGCCGGGCAACAAGATCCTGGGCCCCGGTGCGGGCCTGGTCGACCGGGCCCGAGACCTGCTCACCGGTCGCGGCCGTCACTAGGCACAGCCACGAGACCGCCAGCGTGGTGCGGTTGCGTTCACCTTCGACCGCACTACCCTGGTGCGGCTGACAGCCCCCGGCGACGCCATGCCCGGCCCCCCGGGGGCTGTCGGACCACCTTGAACCGCATCCCGAGGCCCTGTTCGAGGCCGAAGGCGCCAACCTGCGCCAGGGCGGGGTTCGCGGCTGATCGGGTGAGGTGGTTTCCGCCATCCGGCCGCGCTCCGTGCAGGGCGGTGGTACCTGGATTGAAGATCGGTTCACCGTTTCCGCAGTGTAGGAGCCGACAATCATGCTGGAGCGTATGCGGCGTAAGAAGGCCACTGACGTCATGTTCCCCGCGGGCCGATCACTGGTTCATTGACGAGGCCGCTGACGGCTACGAGGACCCAACAGCCTCCTGTACACCTAGGACAGGCAGTGAGCCCCAGCCGACGCTCCCGCACCAGCCGTCCCATCCTCTTCTCGCAGAAATGGAGCCGCCGTATGTCCGAGTTCGAGATCTGGGAGTTCGCCCCCGAGGTGCAGTACACCACCGGAACGGAGCTGATCGGCTTCAAGGTGGAGGCGAGCGATGGCCATATCGGCAAGGTCGACAGTTCCACTCACGAAGTCGGCGCCGCGTACATCGTGGTGAATACCAAGCCGTGGCTGATTGGCAAGCATGTGGTGCTGCCCGCCGGCACGATCCGGCAGATCGACCCCGACAGCGAGACGATCCACGTCGGGCGCACCAAGGAGCAGATCAAGAACGCCCCGGAGTACGACCCCGACGTTCAGGGCGGCGGAACCGCAGCTCGCGATTGCCTCGGCACCTACTACGGCTCACGGGACTAGGCCGACTGGGTCGCGGCCCGAGGGCAGGCGAGTCTCCGCCAGGGCCCGAGGGACGCTGCGACGCAGGTGAGGCAGCAAGAACGATGTCAACAAACGAGCAGCAGCGCCTGATGACCGGCGAGGGCGAAACCGATGTTCACGCATGTCACGGCTGAGACCTCGGCCCGTCCCGGCCCCGTTGCGCCCGCGTGGTCGGGGCCAGCAGGCGCGGTAGGTCCGAAGGAAGCCAAGGCCCTTTCCTACGAGTTGTTCGCCCAGTTGCGGATCCTGGAGGAAGGCAGCGATCAGTACCAGCAGGTCCGGACGGCGCTGATCGAGATGAATCTGTCGCTGGTGCGGTTCGTCGCCCGCCGGTTCCGCGGCCGGGACGAGGAGTGGGACGACATCGTGCAGGTCGGCACGATTGCCCTGATCAAGGCCGTGGACCGCTTCGATGTGGGCCGAGGGGTCGAGTTCAGTACCTTCGCGATCCCGTACATCAGCGGGGAGATCAAACGGTTCTTCCGCGACACCAGCTGGGCTGTGCGCGTACCGCGCAGCCTGCAGGAACAGCGCACCGTTCTGGCTCGGGCGAGAGATACGCTCACCGGACGGCTGGGCCGCGACCCGTCGACCGCGGAGCTGGCCCGGCACATGGAACTGCCGGTGAAGCAGGTCATCGAAGTCATGGTGGCCTGCAACGGCTACACCGCGGACCGCCTCGACGCCCCCAACAGCAACGACGACGAGCGCCCTTTGGACTTCACCACCGCCCTGGGCGTGAGTGACCCAGCCCTGGACAACGTCGAGGACGTGCAGACCCTGAAAGTTCTCCTGGCCCGCCTCAGCGTCCGCGACCACACCCTGATGCGGCTGCGCTTCGGGCGCGGCCTGAGCCAGTCCCAGATCGGCGCGCAGCTGGGTATGTCCCAGATGCAAGTCTCCCGGCTCCTGGCCCGTGTCCTGCGCGACCTACGCACGGGCATACTCGCTGAAACCGCCGACTGCTAGGTGAGGTGCCGCCGCCTCGGCACGCGGGTCACGTGTGGCGGCCGCGGCCGGTCAGGTTTGAACGGATCCGGCCGAGCAGACCTTTGCCGGCCGCGAAGTGTTCGCGATCCTTCGGGTTGTCGAGTGCGGGGATGCGGGGGCGGTCGGGGGCGGTCTGTTGGGCCCGGCGTGCTTGTTCGCCCAGGTCGAGAAGATCTTGGGGCGAAAGGGCGGCGCGCAGGCGGGGGAAGAGGTTGTGTTCTTCGTCCTGGGCGTGCGCGCGGACCTGGCTGATCAGTTGCTCCAGCAGCTCGTCGTAGCGCGGCTCGCCCGCCTGCGCCCGCTCCAGGTTCTGCAGCAGCCGTTCGACGCGGGCGTGGTCGTCGATCTCCTTGTCCGCCACCGCGTCACCACCTCGCAGGTGTCGGCGGACCGCAGGGTAGAAGAACTGCAGCTCCGTCACCGCGTGGACCGCCAGCTCGGTGGCCGCCTGCTGGGCGTACTCCGCGCGCTGCAAATCTCCGGCGGGGAGCTTCTCGATCAGGGCGAAGAGCTGCTCGAACCGACGGTGATCAGCCGACAGCTCATCGATGAGGTTGCCCTGCTCCACCATGATCGTCCCTCTTGCGGCGTCGGACAGCGTCGGTGGCGGCCCTTGCGCCTGGTAAGGGGTATGGAACCGTGCCCGCCGCGATCCCGCCAACCGGGAGCGCTGGGTTGTGGGAGGTTCGTCCGCCGTATGCATCAACCGCTCTCCATCCAGGGATGCCCGTACCAGCGCCCCCGTATGGGCGCATCCGTGCGCCGGACGTCGGGTTCAGACCGAGACTGGCGGGGCAGGCGAAGTTACACGTTCCGGTTCCAACGGATGAAAGTGGTGAGGTAGATGCCCAGGGGATCGAGCGCGAAGCGGGAGCGGCAGTACGAGCACATCAAGGACAGCGAGAAGAAGCAGGGCAAGAGTACGAAGCGGGCGACGGAGATCGCGGCGCGGACAGTGAACAAGGAACGGGCCCGCTCGGGCGAGTCCAAGACCGCCAGCCGCAGCTCCACCCGGGACATGTCGTCCGCCAAGCGCGGTGGGCAGCGCTCCCACTCCGGTGCCGGCGGCCCCACCCGGGACCAGCTGTACAACGAGGCCCGCCAGCGCAACATCCACGGCCGCTCCACCATGAACAAGGCGCAGCTGGCCAAAGCCCTCGGCCACTGAACCAAGCACGGCGTTCGGGCCGGCTCCGCTGGGCGCCGCAGCACGACTTGGCCCGTGTGGGACCGGCGAATCCAGCCCACATACGCGGCCCGCATAGCTGCGGATGCGGGGCGCGGGGGTGGATGGCAGGGTAAGGCGATGAATGAGCATGCTCGGATCGTGGTGCACCCGATGCTGGACGGGGAGCGGCGGGTCACCGTGGACGGAGAACTCGTGGGCCGTGCCGTCGTGCCGGACGACATAGTTGAGTTCGCCGCTCTGGCCGGCCTGAACGCCACCAGGGCGTGCTTGTCCGACCCCACGATCGTGGAGTGGCGCGGCGACGGCCCGGAGGTATGGAAAAGCCCTTCCCCCCACGAAGACGCCGAGCCTGCGGGGCGGCCAACCGAGTGATCAGGACGGAAGCGAAGCGGGGCGGCTTCATTCGGACCCAACGGGTGCAGTACACAGGTGGCATGGGGCCGGCGCGGGAGACCATGCCCAGGCTGGCCCCTGTCGCTCCGGGCGCGGATCCATCTCCCACCCCGGAGCGGCCAGAGCCGCCGGTGCGTCGGCTCGCGGAGCTGCCCCCGCGAAGATGCGCCAGCTTCAAGATGGCTGCCGCTCCGGCGGGTGGCAGCCATCTGGCCGGTTCGCATCAGAAGCCGGCCGAGCGCGCCCGCATCCGCAGCGAGAAGGATTCGTTGGGGCGGACGCCCCCTCGCCGCCGCTGTCTGACGTGAGGGATCCCGCCGTGCCCGGGTGTGGAGATCAGACAGAGGCCAGGCCCTTCGCCATGACCCGCTCCCTTCCAACGCCGTCGGGTAGAAGATCGCCGGGCTCATTCGTGTCCGTGAAACCGTGCCGCTCATAGAGCGCAGTCGCCTTGCGGTTGTCCGGCATGACGGACAACCGCAGCGTCGTGGCACCGCGCTCCGCCCCCCACAGCTCGACCGCCTGGATCAGGTAGTCACCCACGCCCTTGCCCCGAGCGGTGGGGGCGACCCACATCGAGATCAACTCCACATGATCTGATCCCTCGCCCGGTACTCCGCTGGCGATGCCCACCGGAAGGCCGTCGAGGAGCGCGACGAGATCGTGCGCTCCAGGAATCGAGAGACGGGCACGCCAGCGTTCCTCCCGGTCGCCGGCACCCTGCCACTGGGCCAGTGTCGATCCGAACGCGTAGGGCGCCTCAGAAAGCGCGGCTAGCCGCAAATCCCGCCAAAGAGGCCAGTCGTCTGATGTCAAACTGCGTAGTTCAAGCATGATCCACACCTTGCCTGCCGGCCGGGGTGGGCAGCAAATCGATTACAACCATCCAAACGAGGTCGTCCGGCCCGGTGGCCATCCAAAACCGGGGAGCAGCGGTGGCTCACGAACTCGCAGAACACGAGACCTCGGTGAACCTGTCCGGTCACGGCACTAGCGGGAGTATTGGCAGGTCACCGGGCGCGGCGGTCGAGAGATTCTGAGAAGTGCTCTGGCCTGAGAATTCCTCGGACCGCCTCACCCAGGTCCGCTTTCCACCACGGGCCGCACGTCCCCCTGACCGTGTCGACGTCAGTGACCGAAGAGGTGCCGGTGGCGGGGTGTCGTCGGCGTCGGTGCGGCGGGCTGCCCGGCGGGCGTCGCGGTCTCATCCCTCCGGCTCTGGAGCGCGTCCCGGTCGGCTGTGGCCTGGCGGGCTTGCGCCCGGGCCTCGCGAAGTTCGACCGCCCGGTGGCGCATCCGCGCGCCACCGCCGAGTGCGAGGGCGCACCCTAGGCAGAAGACCAGCGCCAAGGCGAGCCCGGACAGGAAGACCTCCAGGGTGTTCATGGTGGCGAGATCGTTGCCGAACATGGTCACGGTGTAGTCCGGGCCGCTGGATGTGTTGTAGGCGATCAGCAGCCCCGTGAAGGCTCCGGTCGCACCCAGCAGCAGAATCCCGAGCAAAATCATCGTCTGACTCCCTTCCTGAGGCGCAGCTCCTACTGTGCCCCTGCCCGTTTGGACACCTCCATAACAGCCTCGACGCCGCCGGCACCCCGAGGCGCCACCGTTCGGCCGAGAAACAGAGGGCACCCGGCCTCGCCGTGCGGGCGGGGCCGCCTCGGCACGCTCTGCCACGCAGATGGGGAGAGACTGGAAAGTGGGACCGAAGCCGAGGGGAGGAGACCATGACTTCGACGGGCGCCGCTGTCCGAATACCACGGCCATCGTGACCTCTCGAAGACCGCCGAGCCGGAGGGCACCGGCGGCGAGCCGTCCGATGAGCACCCCTCGTTCGTAGTGCAGATCCACGACGCGACCGCCATGCGTTTCGACTTCCCTCTGGAGGTGGACGGCGCGCTGAAGTCCTGGGCGGTGTCCAAGGCGCCGTCCAGCGAGCCGCACGACAAGCGGTCGGCGATGCCAACGAAATGAACGAACTACTGGACCGGCTTCCCGCCGCACAGCGGCGCCTGCTGCGCGAGGCACCGGGTGCGCCTGGCTCCCCGATGCTTGCGGTCCTCACCGACCGGCGGGACTTCAATGAGAACTGGATCTTCGAGCGGAAGCTGGACGGCGTGCGCGTCCTCGCCTCCCGCGACGGTGGCTCGGTGCGGGTGATCTCGCGAGGGCGCAAGCCACTGAACGCCACGTACCCGGAGGTCGTGGACGCGCTGACCGCCCAGCGCTGCCGCGACTTCACCGTGGATGGCGAGATCGTCGCGATGCGTGACGGCCGTACGGACTTCGCCCTGCTCCAGCAGCGCATGCAGCTCACCAAACCGGCCGCAGTACGCGCCAGCCGGGTGTCCGTCCTGTACTACCTCTTCGACCTGCTGCGCCTGGACGGCCGCGACACCACCCACCTGCCGCTGCGGACCCGCAAAACCCTGCTGCGCGACGCCCTCGACTTCTCCGCACCCCTGCGCTTCACCCCGCACCGCAACCAGGACGGCCATGACCTGCTGGATCAGGCCTGCTCGCGCGGTTGGGAGGGACTGATCGCCAAACGCGCCGATGCCGGGTACGTCCACCGCCGATCCTCCGCGTGGCTCAAGCTCAAGTGCTCCGGCGGCCAGGAGTTCGTCATCGGCGGCTTCACCGAACCCACCGGCAGCCGGGTGGGTTTCGGAGCCCTCCTGCTCGGCTACTACCAGGACAACCTGCTGCGCTACGCGGGCAAGGTCGGCACCGGCTACGACAACGCCACCCTTCACACCCTCAGGCGCCACCTCGACGACCTCGAACAGGAACGCTCGCCGTTCGTGGACGGGATCCGGGAACGCGCCGTGTACTGGGTGCGCCCGCACTTGGTGGCGCAGATCGGGTTCACCGAGTGGACCACCGCCGGCCTGCTGCGCCATCCCCGATTCCTCGGCCTGCGCGATGACAAGACGGCCAGCGAAGTGATCCGCGAAGAGCCCGTCGGGAGAACGTGATGACGGCGACGAAGATCGTCCGGGTCGGCGGTCGCGCCGTCGAGGTCAATCGTCCTGAGAAGGTGCTCGTGCGCAGCGGAATCCCGCGGCCCGGGCGGGGGAGCGTCGATGTGACTGGCGGACCGTGCCGGAAGGTGGTGGGCACGCGCTCCGGGGGACTATCTGAGTGAGCCCGTTTTGGTCGGAGGATCACGGGCAGTCGCAGTACGCGCAGTGGCGGAGCAGGACGCGCGATGCCCATCGTCGTCATCGCCTGGGCCCCCAGGCGGTGAGGGATCCGGGCAGCGGTGAGCTGCGGGAGGAGCGATGAACAGCACCACACTCGACCGGGTCGACGAGGTCCGCGCCGGCGCTCTGCCGCTCACCGGGTGGGAATCGCTGGATCCGCTGCTGACACGGATCGGCGATGCCCGGTTCGTTCTTCTCGGCGAGGCGTCGCACGGCACCGCAGAGTACTACCGCTGGCGCGCCGTGCTGACCCGACGATTGATCGAGGAGAAGGACTTCTCTTTCGTCGCGGTGGAGGGTGACTGGCCGGACTGCAACGCGGTGCACGACGCCGTGACCGCCGCAGCCGGTGCGCCGTCCGACCCGCTGGACGCGCTGCACGGATTCGCTCGCTGGCCGGCCTGGATGTGGGCGAACACCGAGGTGCTCCGCTTCACACGCTGGCTGCGGCGACACAACAGCGCACTGCCCCAGGACCGGCGGGTCGGCTTCTTCGGGCTGGACGTCTACAGCCTGTGGGAGTCGCTGCACGCCGTCCTGGACTATCTGGCTGAGTACGCCCCGGACCAGATGGAGCATGCCCGCCAGGCCTGCCGGTGCTTCGAGCCGTACGCCCGTGACCCCCAGTCCTACGCCCGGGCGACCCGGCTTGTGCCGGATGCCTGTGAATCGGAGGTGCTGACGCTGCTGATGCAGTTGCGAGAGCGCTCCGAACAGGCCTCATCTGCCGATGGCAGCCTCACGGACTTCGCCGCCCTGCAGAACGCCGAAGTGCTCGCAGGCGCCGAACAGTACTACCGGGCCATGGTGCGAGGCGGGCCGGATTCATGGAACATCCGGGACGTCCACATGGCCGACACCCTTGACCGCCTGATGGTGCACCACGGGCCGGAGGCGAAGGCAGTGGTGTGGGAGCACAACACCCATGTCGGGGACGCCCGGGCCACCGGCATGTCCGGGGCAGGCATGGTCAATGTCGGCCAACTGGCACGCGAGCGCCACGCCGCTGAGGGGGTCGTCCTGGTGGGCTTCGGCAGCTACCAGGGCACGGTGACCGCTGCCGGCCACTGGGGAGGCCGGGCCCGGACGATACAGATGCCTGCGGCCCGCGCCGGAAGCGTCGAGGACCTGCTGCGCCAGGCCCTGCCGGATGGCCGCGCGCTGTTCGTCTTCCCGGTCGCCCACCGCTTCGCGATCCCGACCGGCGGCGATGGCGACTGGCTCTGCGAGGTACGCGACCACCGCGCGATCGGCGTGGTCTACCGGCCCGGGCACGAGACGTGGGGCAACTACGTGCCCACCGTCCTCGGCGAACGCTACGACGCGTTCTGCTTCCTCGACCGCACCACCGCCCTCACCCCGCTCGCCACAGCCCCCGCGGACACAAAGGAGGAGGAGACCTGGCCCACGGGGATGTGACACCGCTTGACGAAGGGAAGGAGCGATTGCGATGCGGTTCCAAGACCGACAGGAGGCAGGCCGACAGCTCGCCGCCCAACTGAAAGAACTGCGAGCGACGCAGCAGTGGGCCGATCCCATCGTGCTGGCTCTACCGCGCGGTGGCGTCCCCGTCGCAGCCGAGGTCGCCCGCGCTCTCGACGCGCCCCTGGACCTACTGGTCGTCCGCAAGATCGGCGCACCCGGCCAACCCGAGGCCGGAATCGGCGCGATCACGGGAGACGACCCACCGCTGTTCAACCAGCGCGCGCTGAAGATTCTCCATCTCACCCCCGACGAACTCGCGGCCGACGTCGCCGAAGAGCGAACCGAACTGCATCGCCGCGAAGCCCTCTACCGGCACGGCCGCCCCGCACCCACTCTCAGGGACCGCACGGTGATCCTCGTCGACGACGGGCTCGCCACGGGCGTCACCGCTCGAGCCGCGCTGCGCCGGATCCGCGCCCAGCAGCCCGCTCAGCTCATTCTCGCGGTGCCGGTGTGCGGCACTCGGGGCGCTGACGAGCTCCGCCAGGACGCCGACCTGGTCGTATGCCTCCAGCCCCACCGGTACCTGCACGCCGTCGGCGCCTGGTACGAGGACTTCCACCAGGTGTCCGACGGCGAGGTGAGCGATCTTCTGGAACTCGCCGGCACACCATCGGCCGACCACCCCCAGGGTGCGATGCCCGGCAACCGCGTGTGAGCCGCGGTCGAACGGCTCCGGGACACCCGCTGGGGCGCATCGTGCCGAACATCCCCTGTCAACGGCCGACCGGCGAACCGCGAACCGCCGCGAAGCACGGACCTACGCCACATTTTGGAGGACATCATGACCCAGAAGATCCGAGAGATCATGACCGAGAGCCTGGTCACCGTCGGCGAGCTGACCTCCGTCCACGCCGCCGCCCAGCGCATGCGCGACGCGGATGTCGGCGACGTACTGGTCACCGACGACGGGGGCTTGCGCGGGGTGGTCACCGACCGGGACCTGGTCGTCCGTGCCGTGGCCGAAGGCAAGGACCCCGACCAGACCACCGTCGCCGAGGTCTGCAGCGGCGAACTCGTCAGCGTCGGCCCCGACGACGACATCGACCGCGCCGTCGATCTCATGCGCACCCACGCTCTGCGCCGCCTGCCCGTCATCGAGAACGATCAGCCGGTGGGCATCGTGTCCCTCGGCGACCTCGCCATCGACCGAGACCCGACGTCTGCGCTCGCAGACATCAGCGCCGCCGGCCCCACCACCTGATCGCGGGGAAGGGCGAGTCCCCTGTCAAGGCCGTCGAGGTGGTGGCGCAGGGCGCTGGCGGGGCCGGCGCTGCCTGGCGCGGCCCCCACGTGCTCGGCCGACGAGCCAAGTCGCGGTGCGCTGCAGGAGGGGTGATCTCGATGCGAGACTGGTGATGCAGGCCGCTGGGCACAGGAGGGCGACGGCAGGGAGTGCAAATGGTGGACACGGACGGCTTCACCAACCTGCTGGACTACCCGATGTACGTGGTGACGGCGGCGGCCGGCGGGGAGCGGTCGGGCTGTCTGGTCGGGTTCGCTTCGCAGTGCTCTCTGGATCCGGTCCGGTTCGTGGTGTGGCTCTCGAAGGCCAACCACACCTACCCGGTGGCAGAGCGTGCCACGTTTCTCGCGGTTCATCTGCTGGGTCGTGATCAGAGGGACCTGGCGGAGCTGTTCGGCGGTGAGACCGGTGATCAGGTGGACAAGTTCGATCAGGTCCGCTGGAGCCCCGGCCGGGACGGCGTCCCCGTGCTGACGGATGCCCGTGCCTGGTTCGTAGGACGTATCGGTGACCGTGCCGACTGGGGCGATCATGTCGGCTTTCTCGTCAGCCCTGTCGACGGCGACGCCCTGGCGATGCCGCGGGGCGCGCTGCTCCGGCTGAGCGATGTTCTCGACCTGTCGCCAGGGCATCCTGCCTGAGTCCCCTCGATGCCCGTCCCTGGTGTCGGCGAGAGGGAACCCCAGCCGAGCGCCTTTCGGTCTGCCGACCGAGTGACTCAGCATCGGGATGCGCCGCGCTCTGCTCATCTCGGGCGCCGCTTTCTTGAGTCTGGGTGCGGCGGCAGGGGGAAGGCGTCCTGGGGAAAGCGCCGTCGAAGGGCTACCGGTCACGGTGCGAGCGACCCGGTGACGGCACAGAGCGGAAGGGCATGACATGCCGGTTGAACCCGGAGATCAGGAGGATTCACTCGCCGCCTCCGCCGGTCGTCGCCGGTCACGGGCCCCCGTTGACGGAGGCGGTGGGTTGCGGCGCAGGTCATGGTTCGTGGTCGGTTTCGCGTTCACCCTCGGTGCCTTTCTGGCCTGGCAGGTGGCTCAGGCGGTTCTTCGCGCGAGCCAGGTACTGCTGCTGGTTTTGTTGGCGTTCCTCGTCGCGGTCAGCCTGGAGCCCTTGGTGGGGTGGCTCGTTGACCGGCGGATGCGCCGGGGGAGGGCGGTGCTGCTGGTGGTGACCGGGTTCCTGCTGGTCACCGTGGGCCTGTTGGCCGTGGTCGTTCCACCGGTCGCCACCGAGGTCAGCGCGTTGGTGCGGGCCGCTCCTGGGTGGCTGCAGCAACTCCATGACCATCATTCGACGCTGGGCCGGCTCGAGGACCGCTACCACCTGATCGACAAGGCCAAGAGCCAGCTCACCGCGAGGGGCGGTTCCAACCTGGTGGGCGGTCTCCTCGGGGCGGGCCTGTACGTGGTCAGCGCGATCACCGCGACGGTGGTGGTGGCCACCCTCACGGTGTACTTCATGGTCAGCATGCCCGGTATGAAGAAGTTCGCCTACCAACTGGTCCCTGGCAGCCGCCGTGAGCGGACTCGGGAGATCAGTGAGGAAGTCCTGCAACGCATCGGTCGGTTCATGCTGGGCAATGTCGCCACCTCCGCGATCGCCGGGGTGGCGACGTTCGCCTGGTGTGCGCCGATGGGTGTTCCCTATGCTGCGGCGCTCGGGGTCCTCACCGCGGTACTGGACATGATCCCGATGGTGGGGTCAACGATCGCGGGGGTGATTGTCAGCCTGGTGGCCTTGTCGGTCTCCTGGCCCGTCGCGGCCGCCACCGCGGGCTTCTACGTTGCTTTCCGGCTCCTGGAGGACTACCTGATCATGCCGAAGGCCATGCGCTTCGCCGTCGATGTCCATCCGGTGGTCACGGTGATCGCTGTGCTGGCCGGCGGTGCGCTGCTGGGCATCATCGGTGCGCTGGTGGCCGTGCCGGTCGCGGTGGCCATCGACCTCGTCCTTGACAAGATCGTCTTTCCGAAACTCGACGCTTCCTGATCGCGTGCGGCACCCGGACCGGGCTGCGGCCGAACTCGGGTGATCGCGGTAGCCGGTCGATTCGAGGACTGTCCGGGTGGTGTGGCGTTGTTGCCGTGAATGTGCGGCCACGGCCCGGGTACACGAGGGTGGGCGTCAGCGGGAAGCGCGCCCGGTTCGCCCACAACGGAGGTGGTCGTGGATCAGGTGCAGGCGCGGGGCGCCGTGCTGTTCGACGTGGACGGCACATTGATGGACACGGTGTACCTGCACACCGTGGCGTGGTGGGAAGCACTGCGCCAGAAGGGGCACCAGGTTCCCATGGCGTCGATCCACCGCTCGATCGGCATGGGCTCGGACCATTTGTTCGACCACTTGCTCGGGGAGGAACGGGACCAGGACGAGGACGAGGGACTGAGCGCCGCGCACGACGCGCTCTACGCCCAGTACTGGTCACGGTTGCCTCCGCTGGAAGGCGCGGCTGACCTGCTGCGCGCCTGCGCCGACCGGGGCTGGGCTGTGGTCCTGGCCAGTTCTGCCTCGGGTGCGGAGTTCCACGTCATGAAGGACGCACTGGGTGCGGACGACGCCATCGACGCGAGCACGAAAGCTGATGACGTGGACGCCAGCAAGCCATCGCCCGACCTGGTGCAGGTGGCTTTGGACCGCGCGGGCGTAGCGCCCGAGCGGGCTGTCTTCGTGGGTGACGCGGTCTGGGACGCACAGGCGGCACGACGGGCGGGAGTCCGCTGTCTCGGCGTCCTGTCCGGGGGGTTGTGCCGCCAGGAACTCCTGGACGCGGGAGCCGAGCAGGTCTACGAAGGCCCGGACGAACTGCTGGCGCGGATCGATGACAGCGTACTGAGCGATCCGACGAGGCTTTAGGAGCTGCCGTGAAGGCAGATGCCGGGTGAGGATCTGCAGCCTCGCCTTTTGTCGTCGATGAGTTGTGCGCTTAGATCAACCGCGAAAGGACCCGGTCCGGGGTCATGGGCAGTTCCCTCAGCCGGATGCCGGTGGCGTGGTGGAGGGCGTTTCCGATGGCGGCGGCGGTCCCGACCGTCCCGATCTCTCCGATGCCCTTGCTGCCCATGGGGTTGAGATGGCTGTCCTCCTCCTCGATCCAGTGCGCTTCGATGGCGGGTACGTCCGCGCAGGCCGGTACGTGGTAGGAAGCGAAGTCGTTCTCGGCGAAGTCCCCGAAGGTGGGGTCCAGGGTGCTGCCCTCCATCAGGGCCATGCCCAGGCCCATGGTCATCCCGCCGATGAACTGTGACCGCGCGGTGCGCGGGTTGAGGATTCGGCCGGCGGCGTAGACACCCAGGAGGCGTCGCACACGCACCTCACCCGAGGTGGTGTCGACCTGGACCTCGGCGAAGTGGGCTCCGAAGGCGTGCCGCGCGTACGGGGGCTCGGTCTCTGTTTCCTGCTCGGTGTCCGCGCGGACCGTCACCCCGGCTGGCGGCAGGTCGCCGGTCACCTCCTTCAGCCGGTCGATGAGGGCTCGACATGCTTTGTGGACCGCCCAGCCCCACGAGGCAGTGCCGGATGAGCCGCCGGCCAGCGGGGCGGGCGGCAGATCGCTGTTGCCGAGGTCGACGGTCACCGCCTCGATCGGCGCCTCCAGCGCGGCGGCGGCGATCTGGGCGAGGACGGTGCGGGCGCCGGTGCCGATGTCGGTGGCGTTGACGCGGATCCGGTAGGAGCCGTCGGCGGCCGCGTGCGCCGTGGCGCTGCTGGCGGAGACGAGGACCGGGTACGTGGCGGATGCGACGCCGGTGCCGAGAAGGAGTCTCCCCTTACGGCGGACCCCGGGTCGTGGGTCGCGTCGTGCCCAGTCGAAGCGGACCGCTCCCTCCCGCAGACACGCGATGAGGTTGCGGCTGCTGAAGGGATGGCCGCTGTCGGGCTCGGCGGACGGTTCGTTGCGCAGGCGCAGTTCGACGGGGTCCACGCCGGTAGCGAGGGCGAGTTCGTCCATCGCTGTCTCCAGCGCGTACATCCCGGGGGTTTCGCCCGGAGCCCGCATCCAGGAGGGGGTTGGCACGTCCAGGGCCGTGACCCGGTGGGTGGTCCGGCTGTTCGGCGATGTGTACATCGTGCGGGCGGGGACGGCGGCCTGCTCCACGAACTCCCTGACCGTCGAGGTCTGGGTGATCACGTCGTGTGCGAGAGCGGTGATGACACCGTTCTGGTCGGCACCCAGTCTGACCCGTTGCACGGTGGGCGCCCGATGTCCCACGACGGAAGCCAGATGGTGGCGGGGCAGGAAGAGTTTGACGGGCCGCCCGGTGTGCAGGGTGGCCATCGTGGCCAGTACCACCTGCGGGCGTGGCGTGCCCTTGGAGCCGAAGCCCCCTCCCACGTGCTCGGAGTACACGGTGACCTGCTCGGGCTCCAGCGCGAACATCGCCGTCAGGGTGTCGCGGACGGTGGTGGATCCCTGGCTCGAGTCGTGCACCGTCAGGTGGTCGTCGTGCCAGTGCGCGGTGGACGCGTGCGGCTCCATGGGGTGGTTGTGCAGCGCGCTGATCGTGAAGGTCGCGTCCACGCGGACCTCCGCCGCGGCGAAGGCGGCGTCGAAGTCGCCCCGCTCGCGGTGGGACGGGTGGCCGCCGTTGGCCGTGTCCGGTGTGTAGAGGCCGGGATGGTCCATGGTGAGCAGCACGTCGTGTGGGGAGATGGAGTACTCGACGGACACCGCGTCGGCGGCCGCGCGGGCGCCTTCGAGGGTGTCGGCGACGGCCAGAGCGACGTACCAGCCGCGGTGCGGGACGTGTGCGTCCTGAAGGACCGCGAGGGTCTCGTCGTCGGGCTTCTCCAGGCGCGGAGCATTCTCATGGGTGAGGACGGCGATGACCCCGGGCAGTGCCAACGCCTCACCGGTGTGGATGGCGACGACGCTGCCGCGCGCGATCGTCGCGGGAACCGGCCAGGCGTAGGCGCAGCGCGGCGGCGTGTGCTCGGCCGCGTACCGTGCGGCACCGGCGACCTTGTCGCGGCCCTCGCGGCGCACGGCGGGCGTGCCCAGCGGGGGGATCGAGTGGCTCATGGGCGGCTCCTCATGTCCTCGGGCGGGGGTACTCAGGAGCGGGCGGCGAGCTCGGCCAGCAGGCTCATGGTGAGGTTGCGGGCGAGTGGCACCTTGAAGCCGTTGTCACGTAGCGGCCGGGCGGCGGCGAGTTCGGCGTCGGCGGCCCGGGCGAACGTCTCCTCGGTGGCGGGTGCCCCGCGCAACACCGTTTCGGCCGTTCTGGCGCGCCACGGTTTGTGGGCCAGACCCCCGAAGGCCAGGGCGGCTTCGGTGATCGTGCCGTCGCGTACGTCGAGCACCGCGGCGATGGAGACCAGCGCGAAGGCGTAGGAGGCGCGGTCGCGGACCTTGCGGTAGGCGGAGTGGCCGGAGGGAGGCGGCGGGAGTTCCACACCCGTGATGAGCTCTCCGGGGCGGATCTCGCTGTCGCTGTCGGGACGGTCACCGGGCAGCCGGAGGAAGTCGGTGACCGGGACGGTGCGCTCGCCGTCCGGACCGAGCAGAAGGACAACGGCGTCCAGGGCGCTCAGTGCCACTGCCATGTCCGAGGGGTTGGTGGCCACGCACTGCTCCGAGTGCCCGAGTACCGCCAGGTCGCGGTGAACTCCTTCGCGGGCCGGGCAGCCGGTGCCCGGCGTGCGTTTGTTGCAGGGCTTGGAAACGTCCTGGAAGTACGTGCACCGGGTGCGTTGCAGCAGGTTCCCGCCGGTGGTCGCGGTGTTGCGCAGCTGCCCGGATGCGCCGGCGAGGATCGCATGGGACAGCACCGGATATCGGGTTCGTACCGTCGGGTGCGCGGCGAGGTCGCTGTTGCGTACCGTTGCTCCGATCCGCAGCCCGCCTCCGGGTTCGTCCTCGATCCGGTTCAGCGGCAGTCTGCCGACGTCAATGAGCGTGCCGGGGTTCTCCACGCCGCGTTTCATCAGGTCGACGAGGTTGGTTCCGCCGGCGAGATACCGGGCTCCGGGGTCCGCGGCGTAGGCGGCGATGGCTCCGGCGGCATCCGTGGGACGGTAGTAGGCGAAGGGTTTCACGGAGCCACGTCCTCGATCGCGTTGACGATGTTGGGATACGCGCCGCAACGGCAGAGATTGCCGCTCATCCGTTCGCGGATCTCCTCGCCGGTCAACTCCACCGCCTGTCCGGGAGGTTGATGGGGGTCGGTGACGTGGGAGGGGTGGCCTGCGGTCGCCTCCGCCAGGATGCCCACCGCCGAGCAGATCTGGCCCGGGGTGCAGTATCCGCACTGGAACGCGTCCCGCGCGAGGAATGCTTCCTGGACGGGGTGGAGCCGGTCGCCGTCGGACAGTCCTTCGACGGTGGTGATCGGGACACCGTCGAGGGTGACCGCCAGGAGCAGGCAAGTGTTGGTCGGCGAGCCCTCGACCAGTACGGTGCACGCACCGCACTGTCCGTGGTCACAGCCTTTCTTGGCGCCGGTGAGATCCAGGTGCTCACGCAGAGCGTCGAGCACGGTGGTGCGGTGGTCGAGCGTCAGCGCGCGCGAGGTTCCGTTGACCCGCATCGTGATCCGCGAGTGCGTCGCTGGCTCCTGGGCGCGTTCGGTTCTGCCCTCGTGGCCTGCCGTCGGCTCCACGTGTCGCACCCTTCATCCGCCGTTACGCGCTCGACCGCCGCCGCCTCGCGCACATATGGAGCCGAAGCTCCGCTCGCCCGGCCCGGGCCCGTCCGCCCAGTCTGCGCGGACGACCCCCCCGCCCGCGCACGGAGCACCCCCGACCGGGTGAAAGGGCGCCGGTGGTCGATGAACGGCTGATCACGACTTCTCCTTTCGTCCTGTCGGTGATCACTGATCCGGCCGACACGGTGTGGATCTGGGCTGCGTCCGAGGTGCCACCGTCGCAGGATTGTGGGTCGGCGTAGCGGGCAGATTCGCGAACGCAGGTAGTCGCGTCGTGGCCGAACGCCGGGAAGCGGAGCTCGCAGGCCCGGGGGAGGAGAACACCATGGGAATCGTCGGTCCGGTCGAGGTGTGCAGCGGGGCGGGCGAGTTCCTGGGAATCCGGGTCCGTGACCATACAGGGGCGCCGCCTCTGCGCGTGATCGCCGACGAGGCCCTCGACATCGAGGTGGACTACCTGCCGGTCACCAACCACGACCCGATACGTGTGACCGTGACGGCCGAGAGCGAAGAAGGCGATATCGAGGTGGCTTGCGCCGACGTCGGCTGTTTCGCGCTGGCCGAGGTGAAGGCTTCGGCGCGGCACCCCGTCGTCATTCCCCGCGTTCTCGCGGGCCGGCGAGTCACCCTGCGCGTCGAACTGGGTTCCGGCGGAGTGAAGGAGATCTGCGTCAAGATCCCCGCCGAGGTGACCTCCCCTGACTCGACCGTGCAACCGGCCGCATCCGCGTCCCCGGCCACAGGCGCTGGGTCCGAGCGGGCACAACCCTGAACCCCGTCGCGCCGGGGTGGCCGCGCGAGGTCACGCGGCCACCCGGGGCGACATCGGGTAATTCCAGCGGCGCCGCGTCTGGCCTGTACGCCGGCGACTTCATCTGAACTGGCCCCAGCCCATCGAGATTGGCGTCCGAGCGGAGCCCGTCGGCGGTCTGGACGCGCCGTGCCGTCACATCGGGCCTCGTTGCCACATCGCTGTCGGTGTGAGGCGGCTTCGCGCGCCGGCAGTCTCGTGAAGCGCGGGGCCGACGAGAGTGTGGAAGGCTTGATCCTGTTTGGGGCTGTGCGGCTGGGGGAGGCGCTTCGCTGAAGTTACCGCCGTACCGACACCGCACGAAGAGAGGTCGCCTCATGGTCACCTTGCGGGGCAAGACCATCGCGTTCCTGGTCGCACCCGAGGGCGTCGAGCAGGTGGAACTGACTGAGCCCTGGCAGGCGGTCCTGGAAGCCGGCGGTACGCCGCGTCTGGTATCCACTCAGAGTGGCAAAGCCCAGGCATTCAACCATTTGGACTACGGTGACACCTTCGACGTCGATGACGTGGTCGGCGATGTCTCCGCTGACGCGTACGACGCCCTGGTACTGCCGGGCGGCGTGGCCAATCCGGATGCGCTGCGGCTGGATTCCGCCGCGGTGGACTTCGTCGGATCCTTCTTCCACGCCGGGAAACCTGTCGCTGGTATCTGCCACGCACCCTGGATCTTGATCGAGGCCGACATGGTCCGCGGGCGCAGCCTCACCTCGTGGCCCAGCCTTCGCACCGACCTGATCAATGCCGGCGCGCAGTGGACCGACCAGCAGGTCCAGATCTGCACTGCCGGACCCAATGTCCTGGTCACCAGCCGTAAACCCGATGACCTGCCTGCCTTCGGCGAAGCACTGGTCTCGGTGTTCGCCGCGGCCTAGCGGGTAGCGGACCGTCATGGCCGATCACCTGCAGATCGAATCCCAGGACAACCACGAATACCTGGTCGACTTCGGGGCTGCCGAGAGTGACCTGGCCACAGGCTGCTGACCTGCCGCAACTGTCCGAGCAACCCTGAAGGGAGAGCCCGTCCCCATGGCCACGACTTCAGCTCCTCAGGTGAGTCCTACCTCCGATTTGGGTGACGTCTTCGAGCTCGCCCAGCAGCTGCGGGTGGACTCGGTGCGAGCCAGTACGGCCGCCGGATCCGGTCATCCGACCTCGAGCATGTCCGCCGCCGACCTCATGGCCGTCCTTATGGCCCGTCATCTGCGCTACGACTGGCACGACCCCGCGAACCTGGCCAACGACCATCTGGTCTTCTCCAAGGGCCACGCCTCCCCGCTGCTGTACGCGATGTTCACAGCAGCTGGGGCTGTTCCGGAGAAGGAACTGCTGACGACCTACCGGCGGGCGGGCGCCCGACTCCAGGGCCACCCCACTCCGGTCCTGCCCTGGGTGGATGTGGCCACCGGCTCGCTGGGTCAGGGCATCGCCTACGGCATCGGCATCGCACTGGCGGGCCGCGACCTGGAACACCAGCCCTACCGGGTTTGGGTCCTGTGCGGAGACAGTGAGATGGCCGAAGGCTCCGTCTGGGAGGCCCTGGACAAGGCCGGACAGAACCAGCTCGCGAACTTCACCGTCATTGTGGACGTCAACCGCCTCGGCCAGAGCGGCCCCACCGAATTGGGCTGGAACGTGGAGGCCTACGCCCGACGCATCGAAGCGTTCGGCTGCCGCGCCCTGATCGTCGACGGCCATGATCTGACCGCCATCGACGAAGCCCTGCGCGTTGCGGCGGACGGCCAGCGGCCGACCGTCATCGTGGCCCGCACCATCAAGGGCAAGGGCTTCAGCGAGGTGGAGGATGCCGAGGGCTGGCACGGAAAGCCCCTACCCTCCGAGATGGCGGACCGCGCCGTCGAGGAACTGGGCGGCATCCGGCACGCGACGGTACGCGGCCCGCGGCCCCCCGCGGGCCAGACGCCGGCCCAGCCACTGGACCCCGGCCCTGTGCTTCGGCCCCGGTTCGACATCGGCGAGGAGGTCGCCACGCGGTCCGCCTTTGGCCAGGCACTGGTGGCGCTGGGCGGGGCGCGCCCGCAGGTGGTCGCGCTCGACGCCGAGGTGGGCAACTCGACCCACTCCGAGGACTTCGCCAAGGCGTACCCGGACCGGTTCTTCCAGTCCTACATCGCCGAACAGCAGATGATCGCCACCGCCGTGGGTATGGCGGTGCGCGGGTTCCGCCCCTTCGCGACCACGTTCGCGGCCTTCCTCACCCGCGCCCACGACTTCATCCGGATGGCCGCCGTCTCCCAGGTCTCCATGGCGCTGTGCGGCACGCACTGCGGGGTGGAGATCGGACAGGACGGCCCGTCCCAGATGGGGCTGGAAGATCTGGCGATGATGCGAGCCGTGCACGGCTCCACCGTGCTGTATCCCAGCGACGCGACCAGCACCGCCGCCCTGACCATCGCCATGGCCGACCTGGACGGCATCTCCTACGTGCGTACCACTCGCGGCGCCTACCCCGTCCTGTACTCGGCGGACGAACAGTTCCCCATCGGCGGCTCCAAAACATTGCGCAGCAGCGGCGAAGCCGACCAGATCACCCTGGTGGGAGCAGGCGTCACCGTCCACGAGTGTCTGAAAGCGGCCGAGGACCTCGCGCAGCGGGGCATTGCTGCGCGTGTCATCGACCTGTACTCGGTCAAGCCGCTGGACGCCGAGACCCTGCTGCTCGCGGCCCGGGACACCGGCGCCCTGGTCGTGGCCGAGGACCATCACCCCCAGGGCGGAATCGGCGAAGCGGTCCTCTCTGCTCTGGCCGCCAGCGGTAGCTGCCCGGCGTTCGCGCATCTGGCCGTCCGCGACCTGCCTGCCTCCGGCACCCCGGCGGAACTTCTTGCCGCGGCGGGCATCGACGCGGAGAACATCGCCCGCGCGGCCAGGGGCCTGGCCGAAACGGCAAACAAGGGCTAGCCAACGGAAAGTGCGAATCGACGGGAGTCCCGGCAATTTTCTTGCAATCCTGCACACGTTTCCATCCGTGCGGAACGGGTTAGGCGATCGGGTGAGCGCAGGTCAGCCTCCTGCACGCGGGCCGAGTGTCTCCCGCACAGCTGGGCTTTGACGCTCATCGAGGTGGACTGTGGCAGGCCGCAGGAGAGGGATGAGGCTTTATGGAGACGGAGCCGCTTCCGCAGGCCGCCATCGGGAGCGCTACGGGTACGGCCCTGGACGTGGTCGGCTTGGAAAGGGCCCTGGGTCGCATCGACGCGGAGGTGCGCTTCGATGCGGGCAGCCGCGGTGCGTATTCCACGGATGGTTCGAACTACCGGCAGGTGCCGATCGGGGTGGTCATCCCGCGGACGGTCGAGGCCGGCGCGGAAGCGGTAGCGGTGTGCGCCCGGTTCGGGGCGCCGGTGTTGTCGCGGGGCGGGGGCACCAGTCTTGGCGGCCAGTGCACGAACGTCGCTGTCGTCATCGACTGGACCAAGTACTGCCACCGGCTGGTATCCGTTGATGCTGGGCGGAAAGTCTGTGTGGTGGAGCCCGGCATTGTGCTCGATGAGCTCAATCGACAGCTTGCCGGCCATGGCCTGAAGTTCGGCCCGAAGCCGTCCACCCACAGCCACTGCTCGCTGGGCGGCATGATCGGCAACAACTCCTGTGGCGGCTCTGCTCAGGCGTACGGCAAAACCGTTGACAACGTGCGCCGCCTGGAGATCCTCACCTACGACGGGACACGCTGCTGGGTCGGTCCCACCTCGAAGAAGGACTTCGAGGCCGTGATCGCCGCAGGCGGCCGACAGGCGGAGCTGTACCAGGGACTGCGGCAGATCATCGACACCTACCTCGGTGAGGTCAGGCGCGGTTTCCCCGACATCCCGCGACGTGTGTCCGGATACAACCTGGATTCCCTCCTGCCGGAGAAGGGCTTCGATGTGGCGCGGGCACTGGTGGGTAGCGAAGGCACGCTCGTCACGGTGCTGCGCGCCGAGCTCGACCTGGTGCCGGTCCCCGCCCACGAGGCCATGGTGGTGCTCGGCTACGACGACATCTGTGCTGCAGCCGATGACGTGCCGCGCCTGCTGAAGCACAGCGATCCAGAATTGTTGGAGGCCCTGGACGGGAGGATGGCGCAACTGATGCGCGAAGAGGGCTCCCACCTCGAATCGCTCGAGCAATTCCCCCAGGGCGAGAGCTGGCTGCTGGTGCAGTTCAGCGGCGATAGCCCGGAGAACGTGGATGAACAGGCACGCGGCCTGTTGCGGGCACTCGGCCGGGACGAGGACGATCCGTCGGTGTCGTTCTCGGACAACCCGGGACGTGAGCAGCAGATGCTCAAGGCCCGGGAAGCCGGCCTTGGAGTTACCGCCCGACCGCCGGACGAACGCGAGACCTGGGAGGGCTGGGAGGATTCCGCCGCCCCGCCGGAGAAACTCGGCGACTATCTGCGGGATCTGAAGAAGCTGTTCACCGAGTTCGGCTACGGCCACCCTTCGCTGTACGGGCACTTCGGCCAGGGGTGCGTACACACCCGCATTCCCTTCGCGTTGAGGACCGCGGAAGGGGTAGCGGAATTCCGTGCCTTCCTGTTCCGCGCCGCTGACCTGGTGACGTCGTACGGCGGCTCCCTGTCGGGGGAGCACGGCGATGGTCAGGCGCGGGGCGAGCTGCTGGAACGCATGTTCGGTGAGGCATTGGTCAGGGCGTTCGGCGAGGTCAAGGCGTTGTTCGATCCGGACAACCGGATGAACCCGGGCAAGGTCGTCTCCCCGTTCCGGGTCGATGAGAATCTGCGCTTGGGCCCGTTGTGGCGGCCGCACGCCCATGCGACGCACTTCGGGTACCCCGACGACGACCACTCCTTCAGCCAGGCGGTGATGCGCTGTGTGGGCATCGGCAACTGCCGTACTCACGAAGGTGGGGTGATGTGCCCTTCCTATCGGGCTACCGGCGAGGAGGAACATTCCACCCGCGGCCGGGCCCGGTTGCTTTTCGAGATGCTGGGCGGGCACGCGGATTCCCCGGTCACCGACAGTTGGCGCTCGACCGAAGTCAAGGAAGCTTTGGACTTGTGCCTGTCCTGCAAGGGATGCAAGTCCGACTGCCCGGTCGGGGTCGACATGGCCACCTACAAGGCCGAATTCCTCTCCCACCACTACGCGGGCCGCCCGCGTCCGGCGGCGCACTACTCCATGGGCTGGCTTCCCTTGTGGGCCCGCATGTCCCGGATCGCACCGCGCGTGATCAACGCAGCCCTGCGCGCCCCCGGACTGGCGGCCCTGGGTAAACGCGTGGCGGGCGTCGCCGCGCAGCGGCAAGCCCCGATCTTCGCGGAGGAATCCTTCCTCCAGTGGTGGCTCGCACGCGACCGACCCGAGCCCGACCCGGCCGATCCGCGGACCGTCGTGCTCTGGCCCGACACGTTCTCCACCTACTTCCACCCGCACGTCGCCAAATCTGCTGTACGGGTACTGGAGGACGCCGGCTTCCGTGTGGCCGTCCCCACGAAAGCGGTGTGCTGCGGCCTGACCTGGATCTCCACCGGTCAATTGAAGGCAGCCAAGCAGGTGCTGCGTCGAACCCTGGAGGTGCTGCGACCGTGGATCGAGGCCGGAACGCCCCTCGTGGGTCTGGAGCCCTCCTGCACCGCGGTCTTCCGTTCCGACGCGCCCGAACTGATGCCCGACGATCAGGACGTGCAGCGTCTGTCCCGGCAGTTCCGGACCTTCTCCGAACTCCTGCTCAACGACGCTCCCGAGGGATGGCAGCCACCCGTACTCGCCCGGGCGGCCACCGTGCAGACGCACTGCCACCAGCACGCGGTGATGAAGTACGACGCGGATCGCGAGCTCATGCGCTGGGCCGGACTCGACGCCAACGTCCTGGACGCCGGATGCTGCGGTCTCGCCGGGAACTTCGGGTTCGAACGCGGCCACTACGACCTGTCCATGGCCGTGGGCGAACAGGGCGTCCTGCCCGCCGTACGGGAAACCGCGCCCAGCGCGCTGGTGGTCGCGGACGGCTTCAGCTGTCGCACCCAGATCGAACAAGGAAACACCGGGCGCCAGGCCCTGCACTTGGCCGAAGCGCTGGCCCTCGGTCTCGACGACCACCCACCTGCCGACCATCCCGAAAAGCTCGCCGACCGCCCCGAACGCTCTCGTCGAGACGCCCGCCTCGTCACAATCGCGGTCCTGACCGCACTCGCAGCCACCGCAGCCGGCCTCTGTCAGAGGCACTGCCGCCGCAGATGAGGAGAGCAGCTGGTCCGCCGGATCTGCGCGTACCCGCGACCTCATCCATCGATCGGGCGGGCATCCCATCCACCCCCTACGCAATGAGAGGTATTTCCGTGTCGATCAAGGTCTCCGACTTCATCCTGCAGCGTTTGCGCGAATGGGACGTCGAGCACGTCTTCGCTTACGCGGGCGACGGCATCAATGGTCTCCTCGCCGCGTGGGGGCGCGCCGAGAACGATCCGATGTTCGTGCAAGCACGCCATGAGGAGATGGCGGCCTTCGAGGCCGTGGGTTACGCGAAGTTCTCCGGCAAGGTCGGCGTCTGTGCCGCGACCTCCGGGCCCGGTGCGATCCATCTCCTCAACGGCCTGTACGACGCGAAACTCGACCACGTCCCCGTCGTCGCGATCGTCGGACAGACCAACCGCAGCGCCATGGGCGGCTCCTACCAGCAGGAAGTAGACCTGCTCAGCCTGTACAAGGACGTCGCCTCCGACTTCTGCGAAATGGTCACCGTCCCGGAGCAACTGCCCAATGTCATCGACCGCGCTCTGCGCACCGCGTACGCCAAGCGCACGGTCACCGCGGTCATCATCCCCGCCGACGTGCAGGAGCTGGACTACTCCGCCCCCACGCACGCCTTCAAGATGGTGCCCTCCAGCCTCGGCATGTCCTCCTACGCCCCAGTACCGGCCGCCGCGGACATCACCCGGGCCGCGGAAGTGCTCAACGCGGGGGAGAAGGTCGCGATCCTGATCGGCCAGGGAGCGCGCGGCGCCCGGCCGCAGGTCGAACAGCTCGCCGAAGTCCTGGGCGCCGGAGTCGCCAAGGCCCTGCTGGGCAAGGACGCGCTGCCCGATGATCTGCCGTACGTGACGGGATCGATCGGCCTGCTGGGAACCAGGCCCTCCTACGAGCTGATGCAGGACTGCGACACCCTGCTCGTCGTGGGCTCCAGCTTCCCCTACACCCAGTTCCTCCCGAAGCTCGACCAGGCCCGAGCCGTACAGATCGACATCGACCCGAACTTGATCGGGTTGCGTTATCCCTTCGAGGTGAACTTGGTCGGCGACGCGCAGGAGACCCTCAAGGCGCTGCTGCCGCAGCTGAAGCCGAAGAAGCACGGCAAGTGGCGCGAGAAGATCGAGAAGGACGCCGCCCGCTGGTGGGAAGTCATGCAGCGCCGTGCCGCGGTGGAGGCCGACCCCATCAACCCCGAGTACGTCGTCCACGCTCTGGACGCGCTGCTGCCGGACAACGTGATCCTCGCCGCCGACTCCGGCTCCGCGGCCAATTGGTATGCCCGTCACTTGCGCATGCGCGGCACGATGCGCGGATCGCTGTCCGGCACCTTGGCCACCATGGGGCCCGGCGTGCCGTACGTCATCGGGGCGAAGTTCGCCCACCCCGACCGGCCGGCGATCGCCATCGTCGGCGACGGCGCCATGCAGATGAACGGCATGGCCGAACTGATCACCGCAGCCAAGTACTGGCAGCAGTGGCAGGACCCCCGGCTGATCGTGGCGGTGCTGAACAACCAGGACCTCAACCAGGTCACCTGGGAGATGCGTGCCATGTCCGGCGCCCCCCAGTTCCTGCCCTCCCAGGCGCTGCCGGATGTGCCCTATGCGGACTTCGCACGCTCCATCGGCCTCGCCGGCGTCCGGGTGGAGAAGCCGCACGAGGTGGAAGGCGCCTGGCGCCAGGCCCTGGCAGCCGACCGGCCGTACGTCATCGATTTCCGCACGGACCCCGCCGTGCCGCCGATTCCTCCGCACGCCAGCCTCGACCAGATCGAAGCGGCGGCGGCGTCGATCCTCAAGGGCGACAGCGACCGCGGCAGCATGATTCGCCAAGGACTGAAGGCGAAAGTACAGGAGATGCTCCCCGGCCACCCGGGCCGCGACGACTGACTCCGAGCGTGACCACGGCCGCAACTGGAGGCAGCCCGGCCGCAGGCGCGCCAGCCGGCGTCGGTACGTGACCAGTCCGCCCGGCGTTGTCCGTAGCCAGCCCTTGCGTCGAGAACGACCCGCACCACAGCATCGCCCTCCACCGCAATGATTCGGCGCAGGATCACTGCGTGGCGCCGGTCGCCGGGAAAGGCCAACGCCTCTCGGCATTCGATGATGCCGTCCTCGCCGACCCACCGGCTGTGCCAGATCAGGCTGCTGGCCTCGTAGTAGCCGCCCCAGACATACCGGTCCCCGGCAGGAGTGATCGCATACGTTCCGTCACCGCCGATGAAATCCGGCCTCGGCGGCGCACTATTCCCAGGCGTCTTGCAATCGGACAGATCAAGATGACCGAGCACCTCCCGCTTGCCGCTGCCTCCGGCATCGCGTTGAAGTCCACGGGACCAAGGGGGGCGTGTACCCCAATGCGATGGCCCCTATGCAGCTGCGCGACCTTGGCGCTCCTTGCGTTGGGGCGAGGGCTCAACGTGGACGCCGTAGGTGCCCCCGACCGCCGTCGGGGGCACCCGGCAACCCTCGCCGTCAGAGGGCGGCGGGAAGGGCGAGTCAGGTGTTCAGGTAGCTGTTGTGACCATCGTGACCATCGGCTTCGTCCTCGTCGAACCAGTAGTCGCCGTACGCGAGGTACCGGAAGTGGACGCGCCGGTCGGCGGGCAGGGCCAGGGTTAGGGAACGACTGCCGTCCTTCCGCGCCGTGAACGGATGAACGCCGGGCTGCCAGTCGTTGAAGTCGCCCACAACGCTGACCTCGCCGCACGGATGACCCGCAGGGAGGACGAAGGTAACCTCAGTGGCGTCCTTACGCCGGGTGCGCTGCAACATAGCTTTCCGCTCCTTGTGCAGGGAATGTTGAAACGAGCCTGGGCGCAGCGCAGCCGAAGTGCACGCCGAGCAGCCATCCGGGGTAATTCCGCCGATCGGGGCTGGGGAAGTGAACGGTCGAGGGGCAGTAGCGTACTGAGCTCGGTCACGGCCTCTTGAGAGGACGCGACGAACCAATATTTTGCTTGACGCAATAGTTTCGGTGTGAAGAGTTTTGGACGTCGCAGCATCGAGGGCCCGCGTGGGCGGACGCGCCGTCTCATGAACTGGTTCGGCGAGCTGAGCGTGGCCCACTGGAATGGAGGAGAGCGTGATCAATCAGCGGATCGACTCTGTTGCGGCCAGCACGTATGCCATCCCCACCGAAACCCCGGAGGCTGACGGCACCCTTCGTTGGGACTCCACCACCATGGTGCTGGTTCAGGCACGCGCCGGCGACATGGTGGGGATCGGGTGGACTTATGGGCCGGCCGCCTGCGCAAACGTGATCACCGACATGCTTGCCGGGGTCGTGACCGGTCGCGACGTGCTGGACGTAGGCGGCGCGTTCGCCGCCGTGGTCAAGGCGGTGCGCAACGCTGGGCGCCCCGGGGCGGTGGGATATGCGATTTCCGCTGTCGATGTGGCGCTTTGGGATCTCAAGGCGAGGTTGTTGGATCTCCCCTTGCACCGGTTGCTGGGCGCTGTGCGAAAGGAAGTGCCGGTCTACGGCAGTGGCGGATTCACCACTTACGATGAGCGGCAATTGCATGACCAGCTGGCGCATTGGACGTTCGAGCAGCGGATTCCCCGTGTAAAGATCAAGATCGGCGAGTCCTGGGGAACTGACATCGCACGCGACCTTGAGCGCATGCACCAGGCACGCACCCTCATCGGTGAAGACGTGGAACTGTTCGTCGACGCCAACGGCGCATATCAGCGCAAACAAGCGATCCGCGTCATGAACTCGGCGGCGGACCTGAACGTGCGCTGGTTCGAAGAGCCCGTCTCCTCCGACGATCTCGACGGGCTGCGTGAAGTCCGCGACGGGGTAGCGCCCGATGTGACCGCAGGCGAGTACGGGTACGACCTGACGTACTTCCGTCGCATGTGCCAGGCAGGCGCGGTCGACTGTCTGCAAGCGGACGTTTCCCGCTGCGGCGGTATCACCGAATGGATGCGGGTGGCTGCCGTCGCAGCCTCCTACGGCCTGGAAGTATCCGGGCACTGTGGCCCCCACCTGCACGCCCACGTGGCTGCCGCGACCCCCAATCTGCGCCACTTGGAATGGTTCCATGACCACGTGCGAATCGAGTCCATGTTCCTTGACGGCACCCTGGACCCAGCAGGCGGTTCCGTCCGGCCCGACCCTACGGCTCCGGGGCTCGGCCTTGCCTTGCGCCGTGCCGACGCCGAGCAGTACCGGATCGGATGAGCCGCAAATGAACACGCAGGGCGGGCCCGCACTGTCGGCGACCTCGTCCTCAAGGCCGGAGCCGAGCGGAGTTCCACTGCGAGGCGCAGTCCGCGCCTAACCGCGTGCGCCATCATCGCGTTCGTTGAAGCGGTCGGCTGCCCGCTCGTTGAGCCGGGTCCATCGCCTGCGCAGCCGTTCGCCCACGCCGGAGAGGCCGGCGCCTGCCATCGTGCCCTCGATCACCTGCCCGTTCTTCGAACGATTCTTTGGAAGCGCGCGCGCCAGGACTGCGTTCAGCCGTGTGGTCGTGACGGGCGCCGTTCCGTGCACAAAGCCGGCCGCGCGGGCCGCAGGGGTGAGGACGATTCGAGGCCGCCGCCGCTGGATGCCGGTCACGATGCGCTCGGCGGCTCGTTCGGCGTCCATCGACAGAACCGGCGTAGCGCCGAGTGTGGAGAACCAGGCGTACTCCTGAGCCGCGTCGCCACCGAACAGGGCGTGCAGGTGCGATCCGGTCCGCATCAGACCGGGATGCACTCCGGTGACGCTCACCCCCTGTGAGCGCTCCTCGGCGTACAACCCCTCTGCCAGAGCGGCTACCGCTGCCTTCGCGCACGAGTAGGGCAGAAGATGTGGCACGGCGAGAAGGCCGCCGACGGATCCGACGAGGGCCAGCCGCCCGCCGGCGGCGCTGCGCTTCAAATGCGGCAGGGCTTCCAGGGCGGTGTGCATCGCACCGGAGAAGATGGTGGCTATCGCGTCGTCGAACCGCTCGACACCAAGACCGTCCACCGGTCCCACTTGGATGATCCCGGCATTGCCGACGACGATATCGACACTGCCGACGCGCGCGGCCGTCCCGTCGAACAGCTCCTGCACCTGTTTGCGGTCGCGCACGTCGCATACCTGGGAATAGATCCTCCCAGGGGCGTGCGGGTCCAGGAGGGCAGCAGCCTCTTGGAGTTCTTCCGGGTCCCTCGCGGCGATGGTGACAGTGCATCCGCGGCGGCCGAGCTCACGGGCCAGCAGAAGGCCCAAGCCGCGCGAGCCGCCCGTGACGACCGCCGACAGGCCTGCGATGGACGGAGGGGCGCTCAGCAGTGCCATGGGATTCCCTTTCCGGAGGAGGGCTCGGTGATCACGGCTGGAACAGAACCTTGATCGCGCCGTCGGACTTCTTCTGGAACATCGTGTAGGCGTCGGCCGCGTTGTCGAGTGGCACGTGGTGGGTGGCGAACGCGTCGACTCCCAGCGGGTCGTCGTCGGTGAGCAGCGGTAGGATCTCGTCGCTCCAGCGGCGCACGTTGGCCTGGCCCATCCGGAACTGGAGCTGCTTGTCGAACATGGTGAGCATCGGCAGGGGGTCGGTCATGCCGCCGTAGACGCCGGAGATGGAGACGGTGCCGCCGCGCCGGACCATGGAGATTGCCAGGTGCAGGGCGCTCAGTCGGTCGACGCCGGCGTGTTCCATGAGCTTTTCCGCCCAGCGTGAGGGGAGGAGTCCGGCGGCCTGCTGGGCCAGCTTGCCGGCCGGGCTGCCATGGGCCTCGGTTCCGACGGCGTCGATGACGGCGTCGGGCCCGCGGCCGCCGGTCAGGTCTCGGACGGCTGTCAGCAGGTCGTCCTGGTTGTCGAAGGCATCGAGATCGAACACCTCGGCACCATCCCGACGGGCACGCTCCAGGCGCTCGGGCACGTGGTCGACGCCGATGACAGTCGCCGCGCCGCGATGCCGCGCGATGCGGCAGGCCATGGCGCCGATGGGCCCCAGCCCCAGGACCGCCACCGTGCTGCCGGGTTCGACGTCCGCGTAGGCGACGGCCTGCCAAGCGGTGGGCAACACGTCGGAGAGATACACGAAGCGGTCGTCCGCCGGCCCGTGCGGCACCTTGATGGGACCGAACTGGGCCTGCGGGACCCGCAGGTACTCGGCCTGCGCGCCCGGGACCTGGCCGTAGAGCTTGGTGTAGCCGAACAGGGCCGCGCCCATACCGTGTGCCCGGACCTGGGTGGTCTCGCACTGGGTCGGCAGGCCGGTACCGCACATGTGACAGCTGCCGCAGGCGATCTGGAAGGGCACTACGACCCGGTCCCCGGCTTTGAGGTTCGGCACGGCGGATCCGGTCTCCTCCACGATGCCGATGGGTTCATGACCAAGGATGTCGCCGGGTGTCATGAACGGCGTCAGCACTTCGTACAGATGCAGATCCGATCCGCACAGGCCGCTCGATGTGATCCGGACAATGGCGTCCGTCGGCTCCTGGATGACCGGATCGGGCACGTTCTCGACCCGCACATCGCGCTTGCCGCGCCACACGGTGGCTCGCATCAGAGATCACGTCCTTCGCATCGGGGGTTCCAGCGGCGGCGGGGGCGTGGGGCATGCCGTCGGCCGGCTGTTTTCAGCGGGCCTGGCGCAGGCTCGGGAGGATCTGGGTGCGGTAGAAGTCGAAGAACTGCTTCTGGTCGGGGCCGATCTGGTTGACGTACACCTCGTCGAACCCGGCGTCGGTGTAGGCCGTGAGGGCGGAGATGTGTTGTTCGGAGTCGTCCCCGCAGGTGGCGGCGTCCCGGACCATCTGCTCGGTGACCAGGGTGCTGGCTTGCTCGAAGTGTCGGGGGGTGGGGAGCACCTGCGCCAGCTCGCCCGGCAGCTGCTCGTTGGCCCACAGGCGGTGCACTGTTTTGACCGCTCGGTCACGGTCGGTGTCCCAGCAGACCTTCAAGCCCCCGATGACGGGCTTGTTCCCGCCTCCTGCGCGCCGGAACTGCCCGACCAGGTCCGCGTCGGGCGCCATGGTCACGAAGCCGTCCCCGATCCGGCCGGCCAGTGCGGCTGCCTGCGGTCCGAAACCGGAGACGTAGATCGGTACAGGGTGCTCGGGCAGGGTGTAGAGGCGGGCGTTCTGCACGGTGTAGTGGGCGCCTCGATGAGTGACCTGTTCACCTGTGAACATTTTCCTGATCACCTGGACGGCCTCTTCCAGCATCTCCATGCGCTGGGGCGCCTCCGGCCAGGCGTCGCCCAGGATGTGCTCGTTGAGGGCCTCACCGCTGCCGATGCCGAACCGGAAGTTGCCCTGGGTGAGGACGGCCGAGGTCGCTGCGGCCTGCGCGTTGACGGCGGGGTGCATACGAACCGTGGGGCACGTCACGAGCGTCGTCACGGGCAACGACGTCACCTGGGACAGCGCACCGATCATGGACCAGACGAACGCGCTCTGCCCCTGCTCGTCGTTCCAGGGATGAAAGTGATCGGAGATCGCCAAGGCCTCGAATCCTGCCTGCTCGGCCATCCTCGCCTGCTCCAGCAACTCAGACGGCGAGAACTCCTCCGAGGAGAGAAAGTATCCGTATGTGGTCATCCCTATCCGCCTCCTCCTAGGTGCAACTTCGAAGTCAGCCGTACCGACGAGAGCCGCCCGAGGCCTTGGGCAGCTACTGATGGTCGAGTGCTGCTCCATTCGGCTACCCGGACGATCTGCAGGCATGCTCCCCTTGGAGACCCCGTGAGCGCTTCGATGAATGCGAATCCTGGGAGGGACTTTCTGCGCGCCGGGTCACTCAGGTGGGGCCTGTAGAGGGTGGGCCGCCAACGCCTGCGCGACGGTGTGCAAATTCGCAGCCATAGTGCGGCCGGTCTTATGCGCCCAGTCGTGGCCGCGCTGATCTTCGAGGTAGTCCGGTCCCGGCCCCGGACCGAGGTGCCAATATGTCCACGCCTGGGCAGGGATGGTGTAGCCGATGTCGCCAAGGCCGCCGGCGATCTCGCTGATGACGTGATGTGCACCGTCCTCGTTACCGGTCACCACCACCCCGGCGACCCGGTTGTATGCCACCGGTCGGCCTTGCCCGTCGGTCTCCGAAATCAAGGCGCTGATCCGCTCAAGTACGCGTTGCGCGATGGAGGAGGGGTGACCCACCCAGGTGGGCGACGCGATGACGAGGATCTCGGAACTGAGAATCTGTTCACGCACGCGGGGCCAGTCGTCACCTGGACCCATATCGTTTTCCACACCTGGGAGAATGTTGAGATCGGCCGCCCGCACCGAGTCCACGCTAGCGCCACGAGCAACCAATTCGGCGGCGACTACCTCAGCCAGTGCTTCAGTGTTCGACGGTTCGGGCGACCGCTTGAGTGTGCAGTTGACAATCAGAGCTCGCATGATGGCACGCCTGCCCTACGAGGATCCTGGCCACACTTCCGTGTCGGTGCTGTCCCTCGAACGGCTCGCTCCTTCCACGACAGGTTCAACGCACCCCGAGCGGGTGAGTCGCAACCACCGCCACTCTGACGAAGCATCAGACCTATGGACTCCACCGGGGCCCGTGATCAGGACAAATGGAGAGCGACGACCGGAGTAGTAATCCGACCCGCGCCGACGAGTGGTTCGGATGCGATGGGGCCCGACCCACAGGACAATGGTGTGGGTGGCAGCGACTACTTGTGGGCTCTCGGTAAGGACGGTTCCATGCGCGACAACCCGAGCACTGCAGGCACCGCCGTCATCGTCATTGACATGATCAATACCTACGAGCATGAGGACGCGGACCGGCTCATCCCCGCAGTGCGTGAGGCTCTGCCAGGCATACGCGTCCTCATCGACCGGGCGCGCCAGGTCGGTGTGGACGTCATTTACGTCAATGACAACTTCGGTCGCTGGCGCTCGCACCATGACGAACTGCTGGACGTCGCACTGAGCGGCCGGCACGCGGACCTGGTGGAGCCGGTGCGCCCTGACGACGACTCGCTGTTCGTGGTCAAGGCGCGGCATTCAGTGTTCTATCAGACGCCGCTGGAATTCCTGCTGCGCCAACATGGTGTGGATCACATCGTGTTGTGCGGACAGGTGACTGAGCAGTGCATTCTGTACTCCGCCCTGGACGCCCACATCCGGCACCTCAAAGTTACCGTCGCCGAGGACGCCGTGGCCCACATCCACCCAGACCTGGCGGACGCCGCACTGCGCATGATGGAACGCAACATGGGGGCGACGGTGACACGCGCGGAAGGCGTCGCGCTGTAGGGGCATTCCGGGATGCTGAGAGGCCCTCCGTCTCGGCGCGTCTCGCATTTCGCGCGCGTGGCGCGGAATCTGCGGAGCTGTGCGGACGCTGACCGACGCCCGTTGGGAGCTGACAGCGACGCCTTGGGAGCGCTCCTGGGATGCAGCCGCCCGGCGGCCGGGTCAGAGTGGGACGGTACGACGGGACCGATCGGGCACAACCTCGGCCCGGGACCCCGTCGCGCTCGCCATGCCTGCTCGTGCCGCGCATCCGCTGCGGCGCGAGCGATTCGCCCTGCGCCGCACAGCCACCCACCGGCCGTCCGCGGCGTACAGCCGTCGAGGAGTTACTGATGCCGGAGACGACCTGCTCGGCGGCTGTGGCGCCGGCCGTCGCGGACCCGCAACCGCACGGTGAGACCCCTGCCGGATTCACTCCCCATGCCGCGCGCCAGGAGACGGCGGAGCGCTTCTCCCAGCTGGTCGAGTCACTCGCTGCGGGGGATCTTGAGTTTCCGTTGCCAGGATCGGGGCGCACCGGCGACCGCTTCGCCGCGCTCAGCTCCGTCGCCGAGCAGGATCTGTGCTTGGCACGGCTGGCGGAAGGACACGCCGACGCGCTGGCCATCCTCGCGGAGCTGGCCGGACCGGTGCCCGGTCCGGCCGAGCGGTGGGGAGTGTGGGCGGCGGAGCCGCCCGGTGGTGCTCTGACCGCAACCCGTGCGGCGGACCGCTGGGTGCTCGACGGGCTCAAGCAGTACTGCTCGGGTGCCCACAGCTGCACCCACGCGCTGGTGACGGCCGCGGCGGAGGACGGCCGCAGGCTTTTCGCGGTGAAAGTGCGGGCACCCGGCTGCGGCCCGGTGGAGGGCTCCTGGCCTGCCATCGGCATGGCCGGCAGCGACACCCCGGATGTGTGCTTCAGTGCGGTCCCCGCGGTGCCGGTCGGGGAGGTGGGAGCCTATCTGACGCGGCCGGGCTTCCAACACGGCGGCATCGGCGTGGCCGCCTGCTGGTACGGCGGCGCCCGCGCGGTGGCCGCCACGTTGCGCGAGTCGGCGGCCGGGCGTGGACCGGATCCGCACGCCGACGCCCACCTGGGTCACATCGACATGCAGTTGCACGCCGCGCAAACCGTCCTGGAGCGCGCCGCGGCCGAGATCGACCAGGACCCGCTGGACCTCGGCGGTGGGGCCCGGGTGCGCAGTCTGCGGGTACGAGCCCTGGTCGAGGCGGTCTGCACCGAGGTACTGACCCGAGTGGGACGGGCCACCGGAGCCGGCCCGCTCTGCCATGACGTACGCCATGCCCGCAACGTCGCCGACCTCACGGTGTACATCCGCCAGCATCACGCCGAGCGGAACCTGGCCGAACTGGGTGCGCTCATCGCACGCCCGGAGGAGTCCCGGTGACGCCGGCAGCAGGGGCGGCTGCGAACGCGATCGACGCGCCCGGGACCGATGAAGCGTTGTGGCGGTCCTGGCCCGCCCTGCGCTCCTTCCCCCGGGCGGACCTTCCGGAGCGGGGACGTGTCGTGGTCGTCGCGGCCCACCCGGACGACGAGGTGCTGGGTTTCGGAGGAGCAATCAGCCTGCTGGCAGCAGCTCACGTGGAACTGACGGTCGTGTCTGTCACGGACGGGGAGCGATCGCACCCGGACAGCCGGGTCGTCACCGCACCGTCGCTGGCCACGATCCGGGCCGCCGAGACCCGGCAGGCGCTGGCTGAACTGGGTGCGGACGCAGCCCAGGTGATCCGACTGGGAATACCCGACACCGAAGTGGCCGGCCATGAGGGCCGACTCGCCGCCGAACTCACCCATGTGCTGAACGGAGCGGCCCTGTGCGTGGCGCCGTGGACCGGCGACGTACACGCGGACCATGAGGCGGCAGGGCGCGCCTCGCTGCGCGCCGCGAATGCGGCAGGCGTGCCATGTCTGCTGTATCCGGTGTGGATGTGGCATTGGGCTCGGCCGGACGACACCCGGGTGCCCTGGGAGAACGCCGCTCGCATCGTCCTGCCGCCCGAGACCGTGGCCCGCAAGGCAGCCGCGGTCGAGCGGTTCGTCAGCCAGATCCGCCCCCTGGGACCGGGCCCGGGGGACAGGGCTGTCCTGCCACCGGAGGAGACCGCCCATCATCTGCGCGACGTGGAGGTGGTCTTCCGTTGAGTACGGCCGCGTCCTACTTCGATGACATGTACCGGGCCTCGGACGACCCGTGGAGTCTGAGGAGCCGCTGGTACGAGCAACGCAAGTACGACCTCACTGTCGCCGCCCTCCCGGCTCGGCGGTATCGATCGGCCTTCGAACCGGCCTGCTCCGTCGGCGAGTTGACCGCCCGGTTGGCCGAGCGATGTTCGGCACTGTTGGCCTGCGACCGGGTCGAGAGCGCGGTCGCGACTGCCGCTCTACGGACAGCGCACCTGGACCAGGTGACTGTCCGTCTCCTGGTCCTTCCCGAACAGTGGCCCGCCGGCAGCTCGACCTCATCGTGTTGTCCGAACTCCTCTACTACTTCGACATGCCTGACCTGACTCGGCTGCTGGACCGGGTGGTCGGAGCCCTGGAGGCGGGTGGCACGTTGGTGACCGTCCACTGGAACCATCCGGTGGCGGAGCACCTGCGAACCGGCGAGGAGCTGGCCCTGATCCTGGCCGGGATCCCGGAGCTGGCGCTCATGGCCGATCACCGTGAGGTCGATTTCGTGCTGCAGGTTTTCGGCCGTGTGGGCGCCGACGGCGTCCAGCCGGCGTCACCGGCCGCGCGGGAGGGCCTGCTGTGAACGTCGGGGCCATCGCCGTTGTCATCCCGGCGCACAACGAACAATTGCTGCTGCCCCGCGCCCTCAACGCACTGGAGGTGGCGTGCCGTCATTGTTCGGTCAGCGGTCTGCGGATGGTCACCGTGGTGGTGGCCGATTCCTGCCGGGACAGTACGGCCGCACTGGCCCGCGAGGCCGGTGTGGAGGTCGTGTCCATCAACGACCGTAGTCCCGGTGCGGCGCGTAGAGCGGGGGCAGCCCGCGCACTATTGAGCCTCGGGACACCGGCCGCGGAGACCTGGATCGCGACGACCGATGCCGACAGCGCAGTACCCCCCGACTGGCTCGCCCGACAGGCCGAATACGCGAACGAAGGGTGGGATGCGATGGCGGGCACCGTACGGGTGGAGAGCTGGCCACCGCACGCAGCCGCTGTCGGCGCCCGGTTCGAAGAGCTGTACGAGTCATCCCGGCCCGCTGACGGGCTGCCCTGGCGACATCCGCATGTGCACGGGGCCAACCTGGGTGTCGCCGCAGGCCCCTACCTGCGCGTCGGGGGGTTCTCCCCCCTGGCCGTGGGTGAGGACCGTGGTCTGGTCACCGCACTGGAACATGGCGGTCATCGGGTACTCAGAACGGCGGACTGCGCCGTTGTGACCTCGGCCCGCCTGCGTGCCCGAGCCAGAGGCGGGTTCGGCGACTACCTGATCGGGCTCTCGGCATCGGAGGCGGAAGGGGCCGAATCGGCCGGCTGAAACCCGACCCCGCCGGCAGTGGCGACTCTCAAGCCGCCACGCACGAGGCCCCGCCTCCCAAGATCTGAAACCTTGGGAGACGGGGCGCTCTGTGTACGGCGGAGCCGCGCTCAGCCGCGGTGAGTGCCGTAATAGCCCTCGACCTGCTGGTGATAGCCCAGATCGCCGGCGTGCTTGTCCTTGTCGAACTCCGGAGAGTCCTTGATCTCGTCCTTGGTGCGAGCGACGTAGATTTTCCGTTCCACGGTGTCGATGGACCGGACCGTCCCCGCAGGGAGCAGGACGTGCTTGCCGAAGATCCACACTCCGGTGTCGACAACGATGTACGCGGAGCCGACCTCATCGGAGTGCTTGTCGACCTTGCCGATACTGCCGTCGGTGGCCTCGACCTTGAACCCGGTCAGATCCGTTCCGGCCTGGTATCCCGACGCCGCCTCGTATCCCCACATGTTGTCAGTCACAAGAAGCCCTTCCGTCGTCGTTCGGTCGTGCGAGGGATCCCTTCCGGCTCTTCATTGGGGTAGCCCTCAAAACGCGCCTGCCCTACAACCTCGGGAGCACACTCGCTCACTTCGCCGCAGGACGACGTGGCTCGAAACCCCCGTCGTGGCGTGTCAGGTATGGGGCACACCGTGCGAGAGTCACGTCGCCCGTCGGCGACGCTTCTGCGGACCCGTCCTTCGCGTTCGGGACGCAGGTGGGCATGAGGTCTCCACCAAGATCGGTACGGTTGGTGCGTTCAGCCGCCAACCCACCCCCGCAGGATCGATGACGGCTTTAGCGGATCATCCATGGCTCCGCGCGGTAGCCGGGAATTTCGCGGGACTGAATGTTCCGCCCTGGGGCATCAGCTGGTCAGGAGGTTGATAGCCATGGGTCCGTTGCTTCTGGTTCTGCTGCTCGCCCTGATCCTCTTCGGCGCCGGCTTCGCGCTGAAGATCCTTTGGTGGGTCGCCGTCTTCGTTCTGGTGGTCTGGTTGCTCGGCTTCGTCATGCGGGGCACCGGTGCCTCCGGTAGCCGCGGTCGGTGGTACCGCTGGTAGGCCCTACTGCGACCGCTGGTGGGTCCTACCACCGCTCAGCATGCCCTGAGGCCCCGGAACCATCGGGGCCTCAGGCATGTCCGCCATGGTCGCCGCTGCACCTACTCTTACGGGCCAACGTAAGGCCCGTCTCGTTTCGTCTCACCTCACACGGGCAGGCGTGAGGCCGAAACAGGGGAAATAGAACTGGAGAAAAGGCTGTAGAGAGAGATGCGCCTCTCCTGTGGCTCCCGAAGGCATCGAGCAGGTCGAGCTGACCGAACCGTGGCATGCCGTCACCCATGCTGGCAGCAGGCCCCGGGCACCGATGGCCCCACACCCAGGTGACCAGCCGCAAGCCGGACGACCTCAAGGCGTTCAACGGGACCTTCCTGCCGTGTTCGGCGCCACCGCACCGCGGGACGGCGTCGACCGAATTTGCCCTGACCGTCGCGGTTGCGCGAGCTCCCCCCGAGGGGGCCGACGAAAGAGAGCGGGCGAGGACGGATGACTGTGCTCGGGGACAACGAGCCGACACGGCGCGGTGAGGACCCGGATCAGCGCGCGGACCGGCTCTGGATCGAGTTGCTGCAGGAGGTCCGGGTCGCCGAGACGGGTGTGCAGATCCTGCTGGGCTTCCTGCTGACCGTGGCGTTCACACCACGCTTCGCCGACCTGGACGGCCTCGACCGGAACATCTACCTCACGACGGTCCTGCTGGGCGCTGCCGCGACCGGCGCGCTCATCGCACCGGTCTCCCTGCACCGCATCGTCACCGGCCACCAGCTCAAGCCCGCAGCGGTGGTCTGGGGCTCCCGCTTCACCCTCGTCGGGCTGATTCTCCTGCTGGGCACCGTCGCCTCGGCACTCCTGCTGATCCTGCGCATCACCGCCTCCGGCACCACCGCCGCGGTGTGGGTCACCGTCATGGTGGCATGGTTCGCGATCTGCTGGTTCCTACCGGCCCTGTGGCTGCGCCACCCGGACCGCAGGAAATCGTGACGCGATGGCCCACCGCAGCGGCGAGTCGAGGGATTACCGGAGGCGGGGCAGAGGAAGGTCTGCGCCATGAATCCGACGCCTGTGGACGAAGGCCCCTTGATCATCCTTGCCAACTTCGCTTCTCCGGTGGCCGTGGATCTGAGGGAATACGACGTGGTGCGGAAGTGGGCCAGACAAGCGCCTCGCGAGATCTGGTTGGCCCACCCGGGTGACGTACTGATCACCCCGGTCCCGCTGTCCCATGCATTTGTGCGCTACGCCTGCGCATTGCTCGGCGTGCCTGACGACTCCATTCACATCATGGTCATCCCCGACGTTCCAGGTGTTCCGATGGCTGAGACAGTCCGAAGCAGTCCCCACGCGGGTCTGCTGCGGGACCTCGTCTCCCGCCGTACAGGAGCACGCTTGCTGCCCACTGCGATGGACAATTCGATGTTGGCTCTGGCGACTGACCTCGGCATCCCCGTTTCCCCTTACGGCCCCGGGCCGTGGAGACCCGGTTCGGACGCCATGCGGGCATCAGCGGTGGGCAATACGAAGTCGGGGTTCAGAAGAATTGCGGAAGGTCTCGGGATGCGCCTGCCGGACGGTCGGATCTGCCAGGGCCCGGAGCTTCCGGATGCCGCACGGGACCTGCTGAACTCTTACGGGCGCGTGGTCGTCAAACCGGACCGATCCGCCGGTGGTCACGGTCTGCGGATCGTTCCCCGCGCCCAACTGCCTCTCAGGCCGCATCCGGAGGAAACCTGGTGGGTAGTGGAGGAGTACGTCGAACACGCCCGGTCTATCAGTGCGCAGTTCCTCTCGACGAACTCCGGATCCCAATTCGTCTTCAACGGAGAGATGCACACCCGCCACGGCTCGTTCGACGGCTACCGTTCGCCCCTGCACGAAGTCGCCGGGGACACGTTGAAGGAGTTGGAGCGGTGGGGCCTGCAATTGGGTGACTATCTCTCCGCGCACGGATATCGGGGCCCGTACGACATTGATGCGGTCCTGACCCGCAGCGGAACGCTCTACGCGATCGAGAGCAACGTGCGGAGCACCGCCACGACCACGCCGCACGCAATGGTCGCGCGGCTCAGCGGGGCGACAGGAGATGCGATGCCGTCGTGGACGATCGGCACAGCGCTGACCCCTGCGCCCCGCACCTTCCCTGCGGTGTCCGAGCTCGTGGACGCGGCGGGTCTTGCCTACCGTCCCGCGCGCGGTGAGGGGGTGCTCCTGTACGCCGGTGAACCCGAGGACGGCGTCAGCTGGCGCTACGCGGTGATCGGAAAAGGAGCCGACCACCTTGCCGGTCTCCGAGCTGAGTTCCTCGCGGTTCTTGAGGTATCTGATCGGCTTCTCTAGTGCTGTGACTGCACAGGTTCACCGAACACCCACCACAGGGGAGGAGCACTGTCGAAGCTCGTGGAATCCTAGAAGGGGGAGTGGCCGATGGAGCGCCTGAGGATCTTTCCGGGGGTATGGATCTCGCTCCGTCGGGCAACCGACAGTCACAGCGGCTGCGAGGGCCGCGTCCTGGAGGGAGTCCGACATAGCGGCAGCCGAATCCGTAGTGCCCGGCATCCGGCGGAGCTGGTGTCCGTGGCCTCGCGCCGCATTGGCGCTTGCCCACTCCTGCTCGCAGCAGGGCGGTCACATTGCGTCATCGGTCGAGTGGTGGGGCGGACCGAACGCGCGGACAGTTGAATACGGCCCCTGTGTACCTGCGCGCCCTTCCCGAAGCGGAGGCGTCTCATGACCATCGGAATGCCGCTGCTGTCGAGTCCGGCCCATGTGGTGACTCTTCCCGGCGTGTACACACCCCAGTACGACACACAGTTCCTGCTCCGAGCGCTCAGCAGGGAGGGGGTCGGTCGCGGCACCGAGCTTCTCGACCTGGGCACCGGCAGCGGGGCACTGGCCATCCGCGCCGCACAACTGGGCGCCCGAGTCACCGCCGTGGACATCGCGTGGCGCGCCGTGCTGACCGCACGTCTGAACGCGTTCCTGTCCGGGCAGCGTATTGCGGTGCACCGCAGTGACCTGACTGCTTCCGTACCAGGCCGTTCCTACGATGTGGTAGTCAGCAACCCTCCGTATGTGCCCGCCCCTGAAGGTGCGCCACCGCGACGTGGGGCTGCCCGTTCCTGGGACGCGGGGACCGACGGGCGTGCTGTCGTCGACCGCATCTGTGATGCGGCCCCCGACGTGCTCCGCCCGCAAGGAGTGCTGCTCCTGGTGCACTCCGGCATCTGTGACAGCGACATCACACTGCGGCGGTTGTCCCAGGCCGGATTGCGAGCAACCGTGAGCGATCGGACACTCATCCCGTTCGGGCCCGTTCTGCGCTCCCGGCTGCCCTGGCTCCGCGCGCAGGGCCTGATGGACCACAGCCAGGACAAGGAAGAGCTGGTGATCATCCGTGCCGAACACGTCTGAACGACCGCGCCGCGTCACCATCGACCGAGAGGGTCCGCTCCTGGTGGAGGGCCCGGTGGAGGTGATCGGGGAGGACGGCACCGTCGTCACGTCGCATCGATTCGTCGTCGCGATCTGCACCTGCCGCCGCAGTCGGACCTACCCCTGGTGCGACACCAGTCATCGGCGGCGCGTCAGGCCGGACGAGGGGATCGACCAGACCAGTTCCTCGGATACCGGAGAAGATGAGGGGGACGGAGCCGCGAGATGACCTCCTATCGCGAAGCACGAACCGCGCGGCCGGCGCTTCCGACACCCCGCGGCGAGCTCTCCGCCGGAGTCGTCGCGGCGCTGGGGCTGCAGCGCCACCGTCTGCCGTCGCCGCAGGCGATCCTGGACGCTGCGCCCTACGGCGACGACCTCCAACTGGCGCTCTACATTCTGTACGAGATGCACTACCAGGGTTTCGACGGCGTAGACGACGATCTGGAGTGGGCCCCCGAACTACTGGGGTTCCGTCGTGCTCTCGAGCGACAATTCCTCGATGCCCTCCGTACAGACGTCCGACCCACGTCCGATACCGAGGAGGCGCTCGCCTCATTGTTGGTCGAACCCCTCCAAGACGATGACGCCGGCGTCAGCCATCACCTTCAGCGCCAAGGCTCGCTCGCGCAACTGCGGGAGTACGTAGCGCTGCGGTCCCTCTACCACCTCAAAGAGGCCGACCCTCACGCCTGGGTCCTCCCCCGCCTGTACGGCCGTGCCAAAGCCGCGATGGTTGCCGTCGAATTCGACGAATTCGGCGCGGGGCGCGCGGAAGAGATCCACGCCCGGCTCTTCGCCGACCTCATGGAGGACCTGGCCTTGGACACGTCGTACGGGCACTACCTCGACGCAGCTCCCGCTGAAGCGCTAGCGACCGTCAACCTGATGTCCCTGTTCGGACTTCACAGGGCCCTGCGCGGTGCCCTGGTCGGGCACTTCGCCGCTGTCGAGATCACCTCACCACCCGGATCCCGCCGACTGGCCCGTGCCATGCGCAGAACCGGAGCCGGGCCTGCGGCAGAGCGGTTCTACGACGAACACGTCGAAGCCGACGCCGTCCACGAGCAGGTGGTACGTCGCGACGTGATCGGCGGTCTCCTCGCCGACGAACCTCACCTCGAACCCGACATCGCCTTCGGAATCGAGGCCACCGGATTCCTTGAGGAACGCTTGGGGGCTCATCTCCTCCAGGCTTGGCGGAGCGACCGCAGTGCCTTGCGCAACCCCGTCGCGCAGCAACCTACCCAAGCCTGAGCCGGAAACACGGGAGCGACCACCTGTCACCCTGCTCGAATCCGGGGTGGGGCGCGCGAGGTCTCGGCTACGAGAGAACGCTGCCAACGCTTGGAAGCGCATATCTACTTTACTGCCGATAGATTTTGGTGCCGCAGCAGGTCAGGTATGCCATCCTTGATCCAGCAGCGCTTCAGGCCGCGGAGTCCGCTTCGTGGGTGGAAACAACGTGGCGGCGCGCGATGATCAGTGCTTCGGCGATGTCCCGGGTGCCCGTCGAGACGCACAGCGTGTACACGGCGTCCTCCAGCCGGCGGCGCTGTTCGGGAGTCGCGGCCCCAGTATCTTCAAGCGCTGCCAGCTCCTCGTAGTGGTCAATGAGTTGCTGCAGTGTGGCGGGGTGGGGCATCAGCATGGCGGTGTCTCCTTCACGCCAAATGCGAGTGCGGGTGATCAAGGTGTGTACTGCCCGACCGCTGCGCGACAACCCCGGTCAGCGGTCCCCATTCCGCAGGCGGTGACAAAGATGGTAGCCGCGTGATTCACGATTGTCTATCGCCGCCACTACAGATTTTATGCGCCATGGGAACAGGCTCTGGTCACGGGCCTTCGGCCCGCATGCAGGGCATTGGTGGGCCATGAGGCTACGGGCCCGCACTTCTGCCGGGAAAGACAAAGCAGTCCCGCGTCCGCGGGCTCCCGAATCGGAGGGTCTGGGTATGAGCGATGACGATCACCTACGGTCCGGGTGTGACCTGAGATCGTGACACGGCCGCGCCGCGCTCTGGCGTTCACAGGCTGGTCAGTATCTGCGGGCACAAGTCTTTGATCATGGTGTTGGTCCACCGCATCTGTCGCAGAGTCTGCGGATGGCAGGACGAGGCGAGCGTGAGGAGTCGCTGGTCCTTTGCCGCTTGCGCGGTCTGGGCCAACATCTCCCAGTGCACCGAGTTCTCCGTTGCTGCGAGGTGCAGGTCGCGCAGGTCGCGCAGTAGCAGCAGTCCGGGCTCCGGTCGGTGGCCGAGGGCTTCGGCCGTTCTTTCGCGGAGCGTTGAGAACAGGCCGGTGTGGAGCATGTCAGGAGCATCACCCGAGCTCACGCCGTAGTGGACTCCCACGTCCGCCAGGAGCTGGACGTGAGCAGCGGACCAGCGGGCCAAGTCGATGGCGACATGGTGCACTTCGTGTTCCGTCCGATGGCGTTCGGCGACGGCGAGGAGTTCCTTCGCAAGACAGTCTTCGCCGTGATGGAGTGCGCGCAGCGTCAAGGCGATGCCTTTCATCGGTGGCCCTCCTTCTGGCCGTTCCCGCCGTCATCGGCGGACTGTGTGGCGTGAGCCGAGGGGCCGCCCGCCGTGGCGGGAATGCTGCCCTGCTGTGCCGGAGCGGATGCTCCTGTGGTGGGCGCGGGGGAGTGCTGACCGTTGCCACGTTCGATCAGTGTGAGTGCTGCCGAAGCGCTCTTGAACAGGGGTTGTTTGGATGCCGGATCCCAGTCGGTGATGGTCGCCTCGTTGGCTGCCCGCCCCGGAGTGTTCCCGTCCGGTCCGCTTCCGGCTGCGGTGTCCCAGTAGCCGTAGTGGAAGGGCACGAACAACAGGCCCTGGCGGATGTCGGTGATGCGCAGCCGTCCTCGCAGAGCACCGCGCGGGGAGGACACCTCCACCAGATCTCCCTCACGCAGATCTCGTTCGGCCGCGTCGGTGACTGACGCTTCGACCCATACGTCGGGGGCGGCGACGTTCAGCTGCGGGGCACGTCCGGTCTTCGTCCGCGTGTGGAAGTGGTAGATCGTGCGTCCGGTGGTGAGTTGGAAGGGGTGGTCCTCGCTGGGCGGCTCGTGTGGTGGCAGGTAGGTGGCGGCTTTGATCATGGCCTTGCCGTCCGGGTTCAGCGAGCGGTACTCCACCACGTCGTCCGACGCGCCGGTCTCCAAGTCCTTGCCGTACGTCTCACAGACATCGGGATGAGCCCAACTGATGCCTTCGGTGTACAGGCGCGCGGTGCCCTCAGGCGCTTCCTCGTTGCAAGGCCACTGGATCCCGCTGGGCCCGCGCAGTTTGCCGTAGGTAAGGCCGGAGTAGTCGCAGGGACGGCCGGCACTGCACCGTTTCCATGCCTCGAACGCCGACTCCGGATCGTGCCAGTGGACCAGGGGGCCGCCGTCCTTGTCGCGGAAATCCATGCGGGCGGCATAGGCGAGGAAGATGTCCAGGTCCGGCTTCGCTTCCCCCGGAGGTTCGACGGCCTTGTCCGACAGGTGCACTGTGCGGTCGGCATTGGTGAAGGTGCCGGTCTTCTCGCCCCATGTCGCGGCGGGCAGGACGACGTCGGCCAACTGGGCCGTCTCTGTGAGGAACAGGTCCTGCACCACGACGAACAGACGTTCCTGGGTGAGAATGGATCGGACGCGGGACAGTTCGGGCAGCGAGACGGCCGGGTTGGTGCCACTGATCCACAGCAGGCGCAGCGAACCCTGTTCGGCATAGCGGAACATCTGCATGGCGTGGGTCGACGGGGCGAAGTGGGGAATCTGCTCGGGTTCGACGTTCCACACCGCGGCCAGGTCGGCCACGTGCTGGTCGTTCTGCCAGTTGCGGAAGCCCGGCAGATCCCCGTTGGCGCCACACTCACGCGTGTTCTGCGCCGTGGGCTGGCCGTTCATCTGCAGGACGCCGGCCCCCGGTCGACCGAGCATGCCGCGGATGAGGTGGAGGTTGTTGACTTGTACAGCGGCGGCGGTGGCTTGGTGGGACTGGTAGACGCCCTGCAGGACCGTGGACAACAACCGCTCGGCCCGTCCCAGGACTTCTGCCGCCTCCTCGATTCGGGCGGCCGGGACGTCGCAGATCGTCGCGGCCCACGCCGGCGTGCAGTCCTTGATCCGTGACCGCAGCTCGTCGAAGCCGACAGTGTGCGCTGCGAGGTAGTCGTGGTCAATGCGGTCGGTGCGGATGATCTCGTGCAGGAGCGCGTTGAGGAGTGCGACATTCGTGCCCCCGCGCGGCGCCAAGTGCACCGTGGAACTGCGGGCGACCGGTGTGGGGCGCGGATCGACACAGACCAGGCGAGGCGGGTCACTGCCTTCAAGGCGGTCCAGGATGCGCATCCACTGCACCGGCTGCGTCTCGGCGATGTTGTGACCGAAGAGTGCGATCACGTCGGCGTGGTCGATGTCGTCGTACGTGCCGGGCTGGCCGTCGCACCCGAAGGACTCCTTCAACGCCTCAGCCGCGGTCGACGTGCACAGGCGGGTGTTGCCGTCCAGGTGGTTCGTCCCGATGCCCGCCCGTGCCAGGACCGCGAGCGTGTAGTACTCCTCCAAGTACAACTGGCCGCTGGTGTAGAAACCGATTGCACCGGGGCCGCGCTCGCGGAGGAGTTGCTGGGAGTGGGAGACGATCCGGTCCATCGCGGTCGCCCAGTCGGCCTCGACCAGGCGTCCTCCTTCGCGGACCAGTGGCTGGGTCAGCCGGTCGGGGGAACCGTTGGCCTGCCAGCCGAAAAGGTCCTTCGGCCCCAGGCGGCCGTGGTTCGCGTGATCGCCCGTCCGTCCCCGAACACCGGCCATTCGGCCGTCCACGACGGCGATGTCCATGGCGTCCCCGTCGGAGTGCAGGATCGAGGCCGCCTGCACCCACCGCTGTACATCGCCCTCGCTGACGCCGTCGGCAAGAAAGGAATCGGTCCGTGCCGGCCAATGCTCGTGGCGACCGTAGGGAGTACGCGTGCCCCATGGTTGTGCGATGCGGTCCACTGAAGCTTCCACGCTGCGCTCCTCTATGACAAGCACCGACCGGCGGGAACGAGAGTCGTAGATTCCGGCTACCCACGAAGGTGGCCCGGACACGCCTGACGTGTGGCCAGCCGTCTCCGGAGTGTGTGGACGCAGTCCGCGGCTGCAAGGAGCGGCCATCCTCCGCCCCTGGTACTGCGGTGACGGCCTCACCTGGCCGGCTGGGTGGCGGAAAGGCTCAGCGCGCGTGCGATCGACGAAGAACGGCCGAGCCGAATGGGACGCGAAAATGCGAATGACGGCCGCCCAGCCCTACCACCGGCGCAAAAACACGTCTATGTGTTGGGGTGCCCGTGCCCGCAAAAAAGGATCACCCGAGGTGATTCTCGGGGTGGGCCTCGTTCTTCAGCGACCAGGAGGCTCCTGGGCAGCCAGTCGGCGGAGGCGGAAAGCGGTGCCCCTTCACGTCCGTGCTCCAATGATGGCCGGCTCCGCAATCGCACTCGTAGATTCCGCTGGCGGGCACGATCTCGCCCGGACGCCATGAAGACTTTTCCTCGCTCATGAATCCAGGTTTACAACGCCGTCCCTCGGACCGCGACCCGGATCCGCACGGTCCTTGCCGGGCTGGTTGCCGCTCGCGGCGGCGAGCGGAGGCCCCTGGATTGTCCAACCTGCCCCCGAGAAGGCTTTGGGGCTCGCCGAAACCCTCCGCCGCCTCATGCACGCCGTCCTGGATCGTCACCAGGGACGACTCGAGGAGGATGCCACCGTGCTGTTCTGCGAGTGGCACGGCGGTCGTGCCGGCCGTCGGCAGGCTGAGTACAAGGCAACGTAGGAAGCACTGTGCTGTCGTCCTTTCCCCACGGCCGGACCTCCAGCGCGATCCTCGACGTACCGAGAGGACCACGGTCCGCCTCCAGCTCCAGCCGGTTCGGCGCCTCGCAACGCCGGACGACGGTGCGTCCGTGGCCCTTCCACGGACCGAGCACCACCTCGTAGCTGAGGTCCGAACCGACTACCGGCCACTCGCCCCGGCCAGGCGCGGAGGCCTCTACGCCGACTACCCACTCGTCAAAACGCGTCGGATCGGCCAGCACAGCCCACACCTGCTGCGGAGGCCGTTCGATCAGTTGGTGCCGAACCGCCATCGCTCCTCCTGGAGCTTCCGTTTAGTGCGCAGGCTTCATGCCAGGATTTTGCCGAGGACCCACGGCGTCCCCGCGCGCCGCTCCTCTTCGCCATCATGAATGCCGGGGGCCGGGACCGCACAGTGTCATCTGCCGCAGACGGTGACAGCGAGCGCTACCGCCGGGAGAGCCTTGGTGGCGGGAGGTCCTGAGTGCGGCGGCACCGTTACGACGACCATGGGCTCGAGTCGAAACCGGGTAACTGCTCACCGCCATAGTCGTTGCACGAGCACCGTGGTGACTTCGGCGCTCAGACTCGGCGGTCTTCTACTCCGTAGCCGAGCGTTCGCATGACGTCCTGCACGTTCGTGTACTTCTCGTCAGCGGGCAGATTGCGTACGAGGTCGACGAGCGCGTCCGGTGCCTGGTGCCTCCGGAGCGCCATCAGCAGCCCGTCCCGGTCGGTGGGGAAGATGCTTCGTTCCAAATGACGGGCGAGCTCACTTCGGACGTCCACGTCCTGCGGCGTCATGCCAGGGGGCACACCGCCCTCCGGTCCGGCGGGAGGCTCCGCCATGAGCCGGTCCTCGCCGGCCGGCTCCGGCGCGTACGCCTCCTCGGGCCGCAGGGCTCGGGACGCTTTCAACGCGTTTTGCATCTCGCGCTTGAGCTCGTCATCCCGGGCAGACCCTGTTTTGTTGCTCCCCTGATCAGCCATGGCGTGTGCCCTTCTGCTGGTCGGTCAGTGTCGTAATGTCTGCCACTAACGCGTACCCGTCCGATCTCGTGACAATCCATGCCAAAGCCCCGCCCAAAGCGGGCGCAAAACCCGATCCGCCGGGCGGGAGCCTTCATTCTGCGGGCGGAGAGCCGACGCGCGTGCGCTGCCGCCCTTCGCAGCGGGCGCAGAAGGCCGCGGTCGACGGGCACCCCTGGCGGGTCGGTCAGGTGGTGCTGATCCGGCAGCCCGTCCGGCCGGGCAGCGCACGACCCGGTCTTGCGCGGGCGGGGGCGCAGTAATGGGTGAAACGGCAGGTCGATGCACCCCTTTGTGGATCAGGTGAGCTGGCTCGGCCGCGACTCCGCATGCGTCGGCCATGACCGAGAGGGACTCAGTCGCCTTCCGCCTCGCCCCGGAATTCAGGGGGTGGCGAAGAGACAGAAGAGGTTTCCGGCGGGATCCCGGTGTACCCGGACGTCGTCCTGAGGTTGGTGGTCGGTCGGCGTGGCGCCCAGACTCTGGGCGTAGGCGGAGGCGGAATCCAGATCGTCGACCAGAATGTCCAGATGAGCGGTCATCTGCTGGCTGCCGGGACGCGGCGGCCACACGGGCGGCGCATAGAGCTCCTCGCTCTGAAATGACAGGCACGTTCCACCGCCAGGAGGACGCAGCCGGGCCCATCCTGGGTCCTCCTCCGCGATCTCCCAGCCCAGGAGCCGCTGGTAGAACCACGCCAGGTCTTTGGCGTCCGGCGCCCCCAGTACGACTGCCCGCAACGACATCTGTGGCATGGGGTCCCGCTCCATCCCTGCCTCCTTGAGCGCGCAACGTGGTGAGAATCATCTGCCCCCAGCAGTGCTCAGGACACGCGCCGCTGCTGAGGCCGCCGGGACCACTGCCCTGGTTCAAACGGAAAGGCTGCTGATCGGTGCATTTGGCGTAGCTCCAGCCTGCGACGGCCTTGAATGGCGTGCACGTCGTGGCCGCGCTTACGGGCGTAGTTACCGGGATTGACCGGACCGAGTCGGCCCCGGGCTTCGCCTCCCGGGGCCGGCTCATCCACTTCGTATGGCCCCGCGGGCAATGCGCAAAGCCGCCACGGCGTCCCGGGCGCCCGCATCAGCCGGTTGCCGCGTGGACGCGCCCCCGGTCCGGGCTGTTCGGGTGAAGGGCGCCGCATGCCGCCGCTCCTGCGTGTTTTTCGGGGAATCCAGATCGGGTCTCGCCACCCACCACCTGGAGGAGCTGCGTCATGTTGGAGCGCACCCGGACAAAGGACACCACCACGGTCACCTTCGTTCTGCCCGCCGATCATCCGCACGAGCAGATCAGTGTCGTGGGGACTTCAACGACTGGCAGCCCGGCGCCCACTCGCTGGCGGCCCGTACGGACGGCACGCGCGCGGTGAGCATCGCGACGCCCGCCGAGCGGTGCTTTGGCTTTCGCCACCGCGCTGAGGGTGACTGATGGTTCGACGGCGAGCACGCCGACAGCCACGACGGCTACCTGCACATCTGACGCCCACCACCACCGAAACGGAACGTGACACGCATGAGCATGTGGGACTACACCGCCGCCGCGCAGTACACCTACGGCACGGATCTGACCGGTTACAAGGTCGAGGCCACCGACGGCCACATCGGCAAGGTCGACGAGGCCACCGACCAGGTCGGCGCCGCGTACATCGTCGTCAACTGCAAGCCCTGGCTCATCGGCAAGCACGTCATGATGCCCGCCGGCGTTATCACCCGCGTCGACCACGACGACGAGACCATCCACGTCGGCCGTACCAAGGACCAGATCAAGGACGCGCCCGAGTACGACCCGGACACCATGGCCGGCAGCGCCGACTACCGCAGCAGCCTCGGCACGTACTACGGCGGCCGGTGAATCACCCGGTGGGGGTGGGGTGGTCGTGCTGCCCCGCCCCCTTGGGACGGTTGTTGCGGATGGCCCCGGCCGCGCCGGCCCGTGTCGCAGTACGAGGGGAATCAAGGCCAATGATTCGCAGCGGCACAGGCACGGCAGTGGGACGCAATGGCTCGGGTCAGCGGCGCTGATGGCTCCGGCGGCGGGCAGTGAGAACGCCGACTCCGCCGACGAGCATGAGTGCTGCGGAGATCGTCGCGGGCATCACCGGGGACGCCCCGGTCCCAGCCAGCTCCTTGTCCGTGCCGCCCTGTGGCGCCGTGCTCGGCGCCACCGTCGGCTTCGCCGCCACGCTGGGGTTTGCCGTGGGCTTGGGGGTCGGCTTGGTCGTGCCGGTCGGGACGGGCGTCGGCTTCGTCGATCCCTCGACGACCTTGAAGCGGACGTCAGTGGTCCCCCGAAACTGAAGGCACCCGTGTTCCTTTTCCCGGGCCGGATCGGCGACGACTTCGGAACCGCCGGATGCGACCGCCACGTAGGTGCCGACCGTCGCCTTCTTGGTGGCGGTGACGCGGAGGTTGAACGTCACCTTCTGGCCCTTGTCGAATTGCAGGGTGGGCAGGTTGATGTCCTTGTTGGCGCCGAACCTCGCGGGTACCCACCCCGTCGGCGTCTGGAGCTCCACGGTCAGGCCGACGACTTTCCACCGGCCCATGTCGGCGTCGATGTACAGGAAGGTCTGGTAGTTCTTCACCTGCAGGCCGGAAGTGTTGTCAAAGGTGATCGCGACAGTCTGGGTGGCACCCCCGGCGGCCAGCCTGGCCTGAGGCAGGCCGGTGAACGTGACCTTCAGGGGGACGCCCTGCACGCCGCCATTGCACCTCAGGTCCTTACCAGGGGCTGCGGACGCCGTGGCAGCCGCGCCGAGCAGTGCCATGCTGCCCAGTGCCGCGACGGTGGCCGCTGCCAGGGCGCGAGGAATCCGTTTCACTGTGCACCTCAGTTGTTGTCAAGAGGGCAGAGAATGCCCCAGAGGGGCGACGCTAGTTGCCTGTAGGGATGCCGTGAAAGGGGTCGCGGGTCATAAAATTTGGCAGGTGATTCTCACCAGATCTGTACAACCAAATCCTGAATCCCGAATTCGACGACAGGAATCCGGGCCGTCCTCCCTCTCCATCTCGCGGGGTCGCGCTGAAGCCGGGCGCTGAGGCCGGTACAGACTCGACCGCGGGCATCGGGAGCGCACCGTTGGCGGCTGCCCAGGAAGAGCGGTGGGTGAGTTTGGGATGCAGCCGGTCCCAGGCGCGGGCCTTGGCAGTGCCGTAGAGATGTGTGTCGGTGACAGCCTCGGCGACCGTGATTGCCCATCATTCCCCGCGGTTTGCCGCCAGATCGGGGAAGCGAGGGAAACGCCGACTCGTTCGATGCCAGCTTGTGGCGGGACGGTCGCCGAGGTGACTTCGGTTGGTCTGCCCGCTGTCGGGCGGCGGAGTTTGATGGCGGCTGCCGGCCGTACGATTCAGCGGTTGCGTGGGGTGACCAGGCCGGATTCATAGGCGAGTACCACGAGTTGAGCTCGGTCGCGGGCGTGGAGCTTGGCCATGGCTCGGTTGATATGGGTTTTGGCGGTCAGTGGGCTGATCACCATGCGGTCGGCGATCTGGTCGTTGGACAGGCCCTGCGCGACCTGGGCGACGGCCTCGCGTTCGCGGTTGGTCAGCTCTTCCAACTCCCTGGCGATGCCGGGTTTGAGTGGCTGGGTGACGAATCGGTTGATGAGTTTGCGGGTGATCGAGGGCGCGAGCAGAGCGTCGCCGCGCGCTGCGACGCGTACGGCGTGGAGGAAGTCTTCCGGCACGATGTCTTTGACGAGGAATCCAGCAGCGCCGGCGCGCAGCGCGTCGAAGACGTATTCGTCCAAGCCGTAGTTGGTCAGGATGACGACGTGCACCCCGGCCAGGGTCGGGTCCGCGGCAATGAGTCGGGTCGCCTCGATGCCGTCGACGACCGGCATCTGGATGTCGATGAGCGCGATGTCGGGCAGGTGTTGCCTGGCGAGGGTCAGGCCCTCGCGACCGTCGGCGGCCTCGGCCACCACTTCGATGTCGTCTTCGAGGTCGAGGAGCGCGCGGAATCCGCTGCGCAGGAGCGGCTGGTCGTCGACCAACAGGACGCGGATCATGATGTTCCGTCCGCGGGGAGTTCAGCGTGGACGGTGAAGCCGCCCTCGCTGCGCGGCTCCGCGTGCAGTCGACCTCCGAGGGCGGTGACGCGTTCGCGCATGCCGAGCAGTCCGATGCCGGGCGTCGGGGTGGTGTCCGGCGTGGCCTCGCCGTCGTCAGCGACTCGTATGGTCAGGGCGTCCGGGCGGTAGCCGATGTAGACCGATGCGGTAGTGGCGGCGGCGTGTCGTGCGATGTTGGTGAGTGACTCCTGCACGATCCGGTAGGCGGTCCGGCCCACCGCAGCCGAAACGTCGTATCGTTGTCCGTCGATCGTCAGCGTCGTGTCCAGAGCGGTCGTACGGGACCGTTCCACCAGTTCCGGGACGTGTTCGAGCCCCGGCGGCGGGGTCTTGTCGTCGTCGCGCAGCACCTCCAGGGTGGCCCGCAACTCCCTGGACGCCTCACGGCCGGCCTCCCGAATCGCCAGCAACGCCTCCGGTACCTCGTCGCCACGCTTGCGGGCCACGTGGACGGCGGCTTCGGACTGCACCTTGATCACCGAGATCTGGTGGGTCAGCGAATCGTGCAGCTCCCGTGCGATGTGCAGCCGCTCCTCATCGGCGCGGCGCCGCGCGGTTTCCTCGCGGGTGCGCTCGGCCTCGTCCGCCCGCCGCTCGGCCTGCCGCAGCGCTTCCCCCGCGGCACCGGCTGCGATCAGCCAGGCGATCTCCAGTGCGCCCCGGGCCTGCGCGAACGCATCGCTCGTGTCGTGCAGGGCCGCCAGGGCCGCGAGGGGGAGAGTGGCCAGCAGGGTGACGGACGCGGCCACCGTGATGAGATGGTGTCCCGCCCGCATGGCGGCGTACACCGCGAACAGGTAGCCAACGGCCGGCACGTCGAAGCCCGCCGCCTGGTAGCCCAACGCGGACAGCCCGGTGACGGCCAGAACGACAACCGGAGCCCGGCTGCGCGCGGCCAACGCCAGACCGCCGACCGCCAGCAACGCGTAGCCGAGCAGATCGAGCCCCGTGGCGGAGTGTTCCTCGGACAACCCGGTGACCAGCAGCGCCGCCGCCACACCAACGGCGATCGCCCAGTCTCTGACATCGGCCCGAACACCGAACCGTCCTGTGGTCATACGCGGACCCTAGCCGGACGGCACTGCGGGCGAGTCCCGCTCGCGGATGAGCAGCCGACTACTGCGCACACAGTACTTTCGCGCCGCACCTGCGGCGTCCACGGCAGCCGGATGCACCATCGGCGGCAGCGCGAAGTGCCTGCGCCTGCTGGACGACCGGCGGCGCACCCGGCGACATGATCAGGCGACATCCAAACCTTGGAAGCGCGACACAGGAAAGAGGAGAAAGACATGAGCTCATCAGGAGCCCTGGGGCTGGTCCGACGTGTGCTTGCCGTGGTCGGAGCCGCCCTGCTCGGGGTGTTCGTGCTGGCCGCCCCAGCGACCGCACACGTCTCCGGCCAGCCCTACGCCGCCAATGTTTACACCATGAGCGCCGGGCGGCTCGGCGCCAGCTCGGCCGCCGTACTGGGGCTGATCGGCGTGGTCATCGGCGGGCTGGCTCTGGCCCGTCCCACGGGTCGTTTCGGCATCGACAACGGGCGGCTCGGAGCCAACGTGGCCTTGGCGGCGGGGCTGATCGCCATGGCCCTTGGCGGGCTGGTTGTAGCCACCTCCGACGGCGGTCTCGGCACGGGCAACGGGCTGGGCGGAGCCATCGTGGCCCTGATGGTGGGGCTGATCGCCATGGTCCTTGGCGGGCGGGCTCTAGCCCGCTTCCGCCGCAGCGGCCGGAGCCATGACGATCCGCAGCAGGCCCGGTAGCCGTCCTTCTCCAGACTTCGCTGTGTCTCATGAGACAGCTGCCGGTCGCTGCTCCCGTTCGGGAGGTGTGCTGCGGCGAGCCGCCGCCGGTTCAGGATGTCTCCGACCCCGGACCCAGCTCCGCCGGTTAAGCGAGGGATGCCGTCCTTTCAGTCGTCCTCGGACGTCGTCTCCGGTTCATCGTCGGCGCGGGACCGTTCTGAATCGTCCTCTTCGTCCACCAGATCGGCTTGGTCCGGAGGATCGCTGTTCCACGCGACGGGCGGCGTCGGTGCCGAGATCGTCTGCGGTTCATTGGAGTCCGGGTGCGTGCTCGGCTGGGAGCCGGGCGCGTGGGGTGCCTTCGTTTCGTCGTCGGAATTCGTCATGATCTACGTGTTCCCGATATTTCTCGTCTAAACGCTCCATAGCGCCCCATCCCGGTAAGGGTGGCAGGACGGCCCCGCAATCGGAACCGTGCGCTGGGAACGCGTGGCCGTCACGTGCGCCGGCACCGGCCGCGGCGAGTGAGCAGCCGACAGCGGAGCGGGCGCTCAGCCCGGCCTTCGGCCGGTGTCCGCACTGCCCGATCCGCGCAGGTAGTGCGTACGGAATCGGGCCCCGATGGCTGCGGTTTGCGCGCCGCGGCCGGATGAGGCCGGATTGAGCAGGGTGGCGAGTATCCCGGTGGCCTGCTGGAGTGCTGCTTCCACGGCGGCGGGGGAGCACAGGGTGCCGCTGTTGTAGGGCGGCACGAGCCATCGCAGGGAGCCGGTTGCCCGCTGAGGCGCCGGGACGGCAATCCATGCCCCGCGGCCGGCGTAGCGGATGCCGTCGCCGACCCAGCGACTGCGCGGATTCGGCGGGAGGAAGAAGCCCACGCGGTGGGCGGCGAAGTCGGCGAGGGTGGGGCCGGGTTCGTGCCGAGGGGAGCGCAGTAGCACGTCGAGGGCGAACAGGCCCAGGTCCTCCGGCACGCTCAGCACGTCCCAGAACCTGCCGGCAGCCAGTAATGCGGTGCCGGCATCCGATTGCCATTCCTTCTTGCAGGCCCGGGGGTCGATTGCGGCGGCGGCGAGCCATTCGACTGCTTGCTGGGCGTGATTTCTCAACTGCTCTCCTCTGCGGGGACGGTGGCAGGTGGACCGGAACCTGTGACAGAGCGCAAGATTGTACGAATTTCCGGTGGTGTGGTCGGATTCGCGTGCTCATGTTGGTGCATATTCCTACGTGGCGGAAGGGGTGGCGCGCCGTGGCGCTTTGCGCTGGCGCGACCGACTGCCGGGTGTCGGCGCGCCTGGCCACGGGGAGAGGCAGGCCCGGTGACGAAGTGCGCGGTCCACCGATGGCTTGGTCGGCTCCGCGTGCGGAGGCGCCGTCGTGGCCGGTGTGGATGGCGCGCTGCGGGTGGCCCACCGGCGTCGTTGGTGGAGTCGGCGCACCGCCTTGACTACGGGGCAGGCTGGTTCGGCACGCTGGATGACGATGACGATGACGATGACGATGACGATGACGATGACGATGACGGGTGGCCGTGAGCGCCACGCGCGATGTGGGAACGCACACCAGCCGTCGCGGGGCTCGTCAGGCGGAAGGCGTGGCCGACAGGTCAGTGGATGTACTGGGTGAGCAGCAGTGCGATGTCGTCCCTGCGGTTCGCCGCCTGGCGCGCGTCTCGCAGGAGGCTGTCGGCGAGGTCATCGAGGGAGTCGGTGGCGGTGTGGGCCAGGTGGGTGCGCAGCCGGTCGATGCCGACGCTGATGTCGGTGCCGCGGGTCTCGATCAGTCCGTCGGTGTACAGGGCGAGGAGGGAACCGGGCGGCAGGTGCAGCTGCGATTGCGGGTAGCCGGCGGTGCGTTCGACGCCGAGGAGCAGGCCGCCGGACAGGTCCAGGACCTCGCAGTCGCCGTCGGGCCGGAGCAGCAGGGGCGGGCAGTGGCCGGCGTTTACCATGTGCGCGGTGCCCGATTCCGGGTCGAGCTGGAGGTAGCAGCAGCTGGCGAGCAGGCCGGGGCCGAGGTCGATCAGCAGCCGGTTGGTTCCGGCGATCACCTCGCTGGGAGGGAGGCCGGCGGTGGCGAAAGCCCGCACCGCGCTGCGCAGTTGACCCATGGTGGCCGCAGCGGCGACGTTGTGGCCCTCGACGTCACCGATGACCAGCGCGAGGCCCTGCTCGGTGGGGATGGCGTCGTACCAGTCGCCGCCGATGTCCATCCAGCGGGTGCCGGGCAGGTAGCGACCGGTGACCAAAACGCCCGGACAGGTGGGCAGCCGGTTGGGGAGCAGGGCGTTCTGCAGGCCGTGGGCGAGGGCGGACTTGGCGTCGTAGAGCCGGGCCCGCTCCAGTGCCTGGGCGATCAGACCGCTCAGCGCGGTCAGCAGGCTGCGCTCCTCGCCGGGGAAGCGGTGCGGCTGGTCGAAGCCGATCACGCAGGCACCCACCGGGCGGCTGGAGGCGATCAGCGGCAGGAACACGAACGAACGGGAATCCGATCGGAGTTCGGGGTAGGCGCGCGCGAACTCTTCTTGTGTCTCGATGAACAGCGGGGCCCTGGAGGCCAGCGCCCCGGTCACCGGTCCCCAGGCGTGCTGCAGCGGTAGGCCCTCGAACCGGTCCAGAAAGCTCTCGCGGTAGCCGCGCTGCACCAGCAGGCGCACCCGCCCCTCGCGTACCACGTAGATCGCCACGCGGTCGCCGCCGAAGGCGGGCAGCAGCTGGTCGGCGACCACCCCGCACACCTCGCGCGCCGTGACCGCCTCGGTCAGCGCGCTGCTCATCTCCAGGACCCGATACAGCGCGCTCACATTGGTGGGCGCCGGCTGCAGGGCAACAGCAGCGGACACCTCGGGCGCAAAAGGCGCGGCTGCAGGCTCGGCTGTGGCGCCATGTGACTCTTCGGCCGGGGTCACCCATCCGGTCATGCCCTGGGCGTCCGGGCACAGGCGGAACACCAGCCCAGGGTCAGGGTGCGGGCCCGGGGCAAGGAAGGAGCCGGGCTGCTGTGAAACCTGGGCGGCGCGGAACCGGTCCTCGTAGGCGGGATCGGCCAGCTGGGGCAGCACGTCCCAGGGCCGGCGGCCCACCAGCTCACCCCGGCGCACGTGCACCAGCCGCACGAGACGGTGGTTGGCGTAGATGATCCGCCCCTCCCAGTCGAGCGCGAAGAATCCCTCCGCGAGCCGCTCCAGCGCCGCCACGGCGGCCATCCCGGATCCCAGTTCGAAAACCCCGCCCACCAGATGGGATGGTTCCTCCCGGCCGTCGCCCCCGTCCGGCACCCGACCCCACAGCTCGACGGTGCGGTACCCGCCGCCCGTCTCAGGGATGCGCAGGCAGCGGGCCAGGGGCCGGCCTTCCTGCACCGCGGTGCGGGCGGCGGCCCGCAGACCGGGACGGTCCGCCGGGTGTACTTGGGCCGCGAGCGTGGCCGCCCGTCCGTCGTACGCGTCCGAGGCCAGGCCGAAGATCTGGCACGCCGCGGCATCCGCGTCGAGTGCCCCGGTGGCCACGTTCCAGTCGAACAGGCCGACCCGCACCGCGGAGGCGGCCGGGATCGCCACCTCCACCGGCTGAGCATCCGCCTGGCTGCCCACTCCGGCGCCGAGTTCCTGCAGCCGGGCCAGCGAGGTCCCCAGACGGCTGGCGGTGGTGCGCAGGTGCCGCCGCTGCGCCTTGGACAGCCCTTGCCCATCAGGCCGGGCAGCCCAGACCACGGCCATTGCCCCGAGGCTCCGGTGTCCCGCCCTGACCGGAACGGAAGCCGAGCCGAAGGGGTAGGGCAGAGCCACGGCGAGCTGGGGAAAGCGCCGCATGGTCGCTTCGACGTCTGCCAGATGGACCGTCCGCCCCAAGCGGTGTGCCTCCGCCACCGGAATAGCGCTGCTTACCGCGATCCGCCGCCAGCCGCCCAGCAGAGAGGGCGGCATCCCGGCCGCCGCGGCCAGCACCAACGTACTGCCGTCGGGCGAGGCCAGGAACACACTCCCGGCATGGGCACCGGTCACCTCGACGGCCCTGAGCACGGCATCCACCAGCACATCGTCACGCTCCGCAGCGCCTTCGACGCTCATAGCACCGAAGGGATGCGCATCCAAGCCGGCACCGGTGGACGCCATGCTGACCCCGATCACTGCACTTCGCGGCGTGACACGCGTATCTGAGGTGTTCATCCAAGTTTACCCATCGGCCCCTTCACGTCACGGCTGGACCTCTTGCCACGACCGGCGAGCACGAACGGTCGCGCGTCTTCTGCGAGCACATCGGCTCTGCGCCGTATGGAGGGGTGCAACAGGCGCACGGCATCAGGCGGTCCGGCTGCCGGGCAGGGAGGTGAGCGGATCGGTGATGCGGGCGTCAACCTCGTCGCGGATGCCGCGTACGACGGCGATCGGGGCTCCTCGCGATCGACGACGAGCCAGTCCTGATAACGGCGGGACGGGCATGACGGGCAGGCATCGCCGCAGCCCATCGTGCCCACGACGTCGGCGGCCTGCAGGTCAGCGGCGTGGGGAGGCATCGGTGAGATCGACACGGCCGGCGTTGTGGCTGCCCATCGCATGGATCTTCATCCGCATCCGCCCAACGGAAGGATGAGTCCCATACTTTGTGCCGGCAGTAGGGCGGTGCGGATCCCGGTCAGGGCGGTCCGGTGAGCACGGAGGCGACGAGTTCACGCCGGCTGCGTACGCCGAGCTTGTCGAAGGCCGCGGTCAGATGCTCCTGGACGGTGTTGGCGGAGATGTGCAGCTCCTGGACGATCTGGCGAGTGGAATGCCCCCGGACGACCAGGCCGGCGACGCGGGTCTGTGCGTCGGTCAAGCCGTACGCGCTGAGCAGCAGGGAGCCGATGTGCGTGGGCGGGGCGGGTTCGACCACGACCCCGATCTGGGGTGTGGGCGGGCCGTGCAGGCGGGTGGCGTGCAGGGCGAGCCAGTGCCCTGACCGGCTGCGGAGCCGGACGGTGGGCGGTGGCAGCGGACCAGGAGGGGCCTGTTCGATGCGGGTCAGCCGGGCGGCCACCGCGTAGACAGCCAGCGGCAGTTCACTCGATCCCGGCCATTGGGTGTGGTCGGTCTCCGCCAGCCACTGCTGAGCCTCCGGGCTCATCGAAACGACGGTCAGGTCCGCGTCGAGGACGATGATGCCGGGTGCCCCGGGCTCCGGAGCGGCCTCCGCGACCGGGCCGAGAGTGACCGCGCGCCGCAGCCCCTCGGCCATGTGCGGGGCAATGCGCCGGATCAATCCGAGTTCCTGCTCGTCGAAGCCGTAGGAGGAGTCCTCTCGGTGCAGGCACATCACGCCCCAGCAGCCCCTCCCCGTGATGAGCGCGGCGCGCAGCTCGTCGCCGAGCCCGAGCGGGGCCATGATTTCCCGGTAGCGGGCACTGGCGGACCGGTCTTCGCGGGTGGCCCGGTCGAGCGAGCTGACCGGATCGGCGGACTCCGCCAACGCGGCGAATTTGTTGACGTCCTCGCGGCCGAATTCGTTGTCGAGGAACTGCGCTGTCACGGCGCCGAGCGGTTCGTCGGTGACCGCCGAGGTGAACAGCAGCGTCATCGGGTCGACGGTGGCGAAGAACGCGGCGTCCACCGGCACCAAGCGACGCAGCCGGCCGAGCACGTCCTCGCCCAGAGCGGTGGCGTCCAGCCCGGCGTAGCAGCGCCCGATGAGGCTGGCGACGTGACGTTCCATTACTGCTCCCGCCATAGGAACGACGCTACTCCTGCCCGTGGGCGAGTGCGCTGTGGTGCCGGGCGGCGCGTGCGGACGGCCGCATCGTGGTGGATGTGCTGAGGTGGCTCGGGCGCGCCGGGCGGAGCGCGAAGCGCCCGCTGGTGTCTGCGGCTTCCACTGTCACCAGCAGCGGCGGCGGCTCGCTCCGAAACCGGCGTCGGGGCCTGTTTCCCACATGAGGCCGTTGAGTACTCCGATCACGGGAGGGTCACCAGACCGAGCTGACGCAGCAGGCCGAGGTCGTCGAGACGGCCCCAGCGCTCGACGATGCGGCCGTCGCGCACACGGAAGATGTTGATCCCGGGAAGGCTGACCGTACGCCCCGTGGCGGGCACGCCGAAGATCTCGCCGTGCTGTGTGCCGCTGGCGGTGAAGTGCTCGACGACCAGGTCGGCCTCACCGATGAGGAGATCGGCGTCGCTGTGCCAGTCGGGGAAGGCGGCGCGGAACATCGCGCCCGCCCCGCGCATGCCTTCGCGGTCGGCCACCGCCCCAAACGGCGGGTCGTGGTCGACGAAGTCTGCGGAGAGGTAGTCGTCGACCGCGCCGAGGTCGCCCTTGGTGAACAGGGCTTCGATGAACGCGGATACAGTGCTCTTGTTCTGATCGATGGTGTTCATGACTCCAGTCTTCGACGGCCCGAAGGCATGCGGTACCCCAACAATGTGGGGTTTCCAGTGCCCGCGGGCGACGAAGCGCACGCAATATCTGCGCCCGGCCCGGAAGTGACCGGTGCGACGACCGGGTGGCGAGGGGCGCATCGCGGTCACCGGCGTGCCGGAGACGTACCGGACCCGCCACGCCTGCGCGACACCGCGATGGCCCTGGGCATCGTCCCGCACGTGGTGGACCGCATTGCGTAGTCCTTTCCGCACATCAGGGCTTGCGACATACTCAGCGATGGCCGAGCTGCCGGACTGCGGGAGTTGGCCGCGATGGCGGGCCAGTTCGGGCCGTTGCGGGAGCTCGCCGAAGGTCTGGACGCGCTGCTCCGCCGCATGGCGATGCACCCGTGCGGAGTCATCGTCAGCAAGGCCACGCCTCCCGGACCGCTTGTCGGTGCAGCCCACGCGCGGCGGATATCCGATGGTGCAGGCCGACAAGGAGGACGTCGATTCTCTGGGGGTCGAGGCTGTTGCCGTGGGATCAGGCCGCCCTTGCAGGAGATAACTGGTGGTTGCCATTCCCGGACCCGCCACCAGTGCGGGGCGGTGTCTCCGCCGGCGGGAGCGCCGCCGCCCGCAGGGCTTCGCGCCTGCGGGAGGATTTCCAGTCGCCGGGCCGTAACCGTGCTGAAAGTACTCCCGCCTCCGCCACCCCCTCGGCCGCGTCGAAGGATGGTTCAGAGTGCGCGCAGGGCCGGCAGCAACTCGCGCTCGGCCCACTCCAGGAAGGGCAGTTGCTGGTCGCCTCCAATCTGGACCAAGGCGATCTCGGTGAACCCGGCGTCCGCGTAGGGGCGGACGGCGTCGACGAACGCCTCGACGTCGTTCCCGCACGGGATGGACCCGGCGACGTCGTCGGGGCGGACGAACTGGGTGGCCGCGGCGAAGCCGCTGGTACCGGGCAGTTCAGCGTTGACCTTCCAGCCGCCCCCGAACCAGCGGAACTGGTCATGGGCGCGCTTGACCGCCGCAGATCGGTCGGGGTCGTAGCAGACCGGCAGCTGACCTACGCGTGGCTTGCCCGCCCCACCGAGCCGGTCGAAGGCTTCCAGCAGGTCCGCCTTCGGTTCGACGGCGATCACCAGGTCGGCCAGGTCGCCGGCAAGGGCGCACGACTGAAGACCTGAGACGGCGATGCCGATGGGGGGCGCCTGCTCGGGCACGTCCCACAGCTTGGCGGACTCGACGTCGAAGTGCGTGCCCCGATGGTTGACGTATCCGCCGGCGAACAGGGACCGGATGATTCCTACGGCTTCGGCGAGCATCTCCTGCCGTACATCGGCGGCGGGCCAGCCGCCGCCGATGACGTGCTCGTTGAGGTTTTCGCCCGACCCCAGGCCGAGCCGAAACCGGCCCTGTGACAACAGCTGCATCGTGGCGGCCTTCTGCGCGATCACGGCCGGGTGGTAGCGCATCGTCGGGCACGTCACATACGTCATCAGGGGGATGCGTGAGGTCGCCTGGGCGGCCGCTCCCAGCACACTCCACGCGTACGGGGCGTGCCCCTGCGAGTCGAGCCAAGGGGAGTAATGGTCGGAGATGACGGAGAAATCGAAACCCACCTGTTCCGCTCGCACCACATGCTGGATGAGGTCCCGGGGGCCGGCCTGCTCGGTCATCATCGTGTAGCCGATTTGCACCATGTCTTACCGGGTTCCCGCGGAGTGCACCGGATAACGCCCGCCTCTGGCAGTCACCCATTCGACCGAGGGGCCTGCCGCACGCGGCACGGCCCTTCGTGGGCCCCAGTCCATCGCGACGGAGTGCTGCCGTGCAGCAGGCGGAGTCACGCTGGGTGCCCTGCGGACCCAGGGGCCACCGGGCTGCCGTTGAGGTTCCTGCGCCTGACCGCAGTAGCCGCTGCGGCCCCTCGGACCCATACGGTGTCCATCGTGGGCAGGAGCCCGCCGGGAGCAGGCAACAGGCGGCAACCGCGCCGGGCCCCGTGCACGTCAGACACGAGGCCTGCGCGAGGCGGCGAAAAGCGCCGAAGACGGCCGGGGTGATCCGGGGCCATCGAGGGCTGCCGATCGCCTCAGTCCCGGGACAACGCGTCCAAAAGCTGGCCGACTTGGGAATGGGGCAAGGCGCGGGCCACATCGGCCAGGGCGACGATGCCGATCAGCCGGGTCCCGTCGATGACCGGCAGGCGGCGGACCTTGTGGGCGGTCATGGTGCGCAGGATGTGGTCGGTGTCGTCGTCCGCCCCGATGGTGACCACGTCGCCCTGGGCGAGCTCTCCGGCCAGGGTGACCGCGGGGTTTTTGCCCCGGGCCAGGGCTGCGACGATGTCACGGTCGGTAAGCATGCCCCGTACACGCCCGTCCCCGCTACAGATGGGCAGTGCGCCCACACGCATGTCGATCATCCGTCGCGCCGCGCGCAGCACGGTCTCGTCCTCGCCGATCCCGTGGGCGCCGGGCGTCATGAGCTGACGGGCAGTCCGATGCCCCGAAGGCTTGGGCAGATGCTGCGGGTTTGGCGTCATTTCGTACCCCGTCCGGTGTGGAAATCGCGGACCTGTTCTACCGGGCCCGCACTGGGGGCCAGGAGTTCGTCATCGGGTGGAGGTCCCGGTGCGGTGGGCTGCGGGTGGGTCAGAGGTGTCGTCTTCGCGCTGCGGAACTCACCAGTCCGTCGAAGCCCGGGTCGTCGGCCGCCAGGTGCGACAGGGCCGTCAGGAGTTCCTCGACCTTTCGGTGGTAGGCCGTCAGTTCCGTGATGACATCTGCGCCGTGACTCATCGAGCCTCTCGAGATGGACATGCTTTCCGAAGTTGCACACGCCGATGTCGACGACGAGGCAGGCGGCGTTGAGCTCATCCGCGTGCTTGTCGACCTTGCCGATACGTCCGTCTGTGACCGCGACCTTGTAGCTGCCCAGGTCGACTCCTGCCCCGTGGCCTGAGGCGGGCCCATAGCCCCACATGCTGTCCTTCATCGCGAACCTTTCGTGGCCCCACCGGCGCCGGGAGGTAGAGCGAGTGAAGGATGTCGCGGCTTTGGCTGAGCCGGGCCGATGACACGCGGCCGTGCCCCCTTTCGGCGGTGAAACCCCACCCGTTCGCCCCTCCGGTGGCAGGGGCGGTCCCGCGACCGCCCCTGGTGTTGGTCGCGATGCAGGTCAGCCGCAGTCCGTCGAGATCGGCGAAGCGCTCAACTGGGCGCCGGGTGGGGCCTGGAAGTCCGTGTGGACGGTTTTTGCCGTCGTGGTGGGGGATGACGTGCACGTCGCAGGCCAGGCTCTGGATCAGGGGCCATCCGCGACCGCCGGTCGGGACGGGAGTGCGGCGGCCGGGGGTATTCCCTTCCGCCGTGTGCTTCACCGATCGGGCGGCCCCCGCTGCCCGTCACCCACCGTGCCAACGGATGACCCCGCGACCCCGTCGCGCTGCCGGATCCTGGTTCTGTGAGCGTTCCCTCGCAGGACGTACGCAGCCCGTTCGTGCCGTTCACGTGTTCGCGTTGCCCTGCCGTCAAGGGCTTGTGCCCGCCTCGATTCCCCCTCGCGCGCCGACGTGTGGTGGCCCCCGTGCGCTGTGCGCCGATCCACCTGCTCGGCGGACTGATCCTTCCAGGCATTTTCGGCGATTCATCCCTGCTGGGTGAAGTCCCGTTGGGCGGAGCGGGTTTGCTTCTAGTGCAAATTCACTATCCTGTAGTGGTGTCTGTTGCCCAGTCAGGAGGTGGTCGTATGAGGAGGGACCTACCGTGACAGGCCCGTTGTTTCAGGTCAGCACCGTGCTCGATTCCGATGTATGTGCCTTGCGGTTGGTCGGTGCGTTGGACATGGATGGGACCGCGCAGTTGCGTGCCGCCCTCGCCGATTGCTTTGCGCGGCGGCCGGACCGTGTCGTGCTCGACCTGCGGAGCCTGCACTTTTGCGACTGCGCGGGACTGAACGTGCTGCTGGAGGCCCTGGCCACGGCCGGTAGGCTGGGCAGCGAGCTGTGCGTGGAGGGCGCCGGCGCGCAGGTGGCGCGTCTGTTCGCCCTTGCGAGCGTCGACGAGGTGCTCGCCGACACCGCGCCGCGACTACCCCCGAGGACCGTGTGATGCCGTCGAGCCCCCACAGCGCACCGGGCACCGTGCCACGTACCGCCGGTGGTCGTATCAGCATTCTGCTGGTCGAGGACCACGACATGGTGGCCGAGGCAATCCGGCTCGCGATGGACCGCACCGACGATCTGGAGGTGGTCGGCCGCAGCCTGTCGGTCCAGGACGCGCTGGCCGATGCCGCCCGGCTACGTCCTGCTGTGGTGGTGCTGGACCGGCGTCTGCCCGACGGTGACGGGATAGCCGCGATCAGCCCGCTCAAGGCCGCAGCCCCCGGCACCCGGGTGTTGGTGCTGACGGGGGAGGCGAGCCCATCCGTGGCCGCGCGCGTGGTTGAGGCCGGTGGGTCGGGACTCATCCTCAAGGTCGGTAACTTGGGTGAACTGCAGGACGGCGTGCGCCGGGTAGCGGCGGGCGACGTGGCTTTCAGCGAGGGTCTGCTCGGCGGGGCACTGGATCGGTTGACCGGTCGGACCGCCGATGTGGGCGCCACTCTCACCCCGCGCGAGCGGGAGACTCTCGGCCTGTTGGGCGAGGGTCTGGGCGCCGCGGAGATCAGCCGGCGGCTCGGCGTGGCTGTCAATACCGCCAGGAACCATGTGCAGCGGGTCCTGGAAAAGCTCGGTGTCCGCTCCCAATTGGAAGCGGTCGCCGTGGCCCGTCGGGAGGGTCTGCTGCGGTGAGTGGAATGAGCCCCGCCGAACACGGCGGCACCCTGGCCCCGACGGAGACGGCGTTCACGTTGCTGGTCACCAGCGTCCTGGACTACGGCATCTTCATGCTGGACCCCGGGGGACACGTGTCCACCTGGAACGCGGGCGCCGAACGCATCAAGGGTTACCGTGCCACGGACATCATCGGCCAGCACTTCTCAGTCTTCTACCCGCCCGAGGACATCGCCGCCCGCAAACCCCAATGGGAGTTGGAAGCGGCCATCGAGGAGGGCCGGCTGGAGGACGAGGGATGGCGTATCCGCAAGGACGGGTCCCGTTTCTGGGCCAACGTGGTGATCACCCCCCTGTTCGACGCCACCGGCGAACTGCGCGGCTTCGGCAAGGTCACTCGGGACATGACCGAGCGCCGCGCCGCGGAGCAGGCGCTCACCGAACGCCGCCGCCTGTTCGCTCACTTGGTACAAGCACAAGAGATGGAACGCCGCCGTATCGCCTGGGACGTGCACGACGACTCCATCCAGGCCATGGTCGCGGTCGGCATGCGACTGCAGCTCCTGGCCGAACGGGCCGGGGAGCCGCATGCCGGTGAACTCCTCGAACTCGACGCGTCGGTAGGCGAGGCGGTGGGCCGCCTGCGCAACCTCACCTTCCGGCTCCAGCCGCCCGGCATCGACCGGCACGGGCTGATCGAGTCCCTGTCGCAACACCTCAACGATGTTGTGGTCGGCAGCTGGGGCCTGGAGCCGTCTCTCGAGCACACCCTGGCTAACGAGCCGGCCCCCGAAACCGCGATCACCATCTTCCGCATCGTGCAAGAAGCGCTGCTCAACGTGCGCAAGCATGCCCGAGCGCGCACCGTACGCGTCAGCGTCGCCACCAAAAATGAGGGCCTGCTCGTGCGAGTCGTCGACGACGGCACCGGGCACGCGGCGATCACGCACCGGCGAAACGAGCACTTCGGGCTGATGGAGATGCGTGAGCGGGCCGAGACCGCCGGCGGCTGGTGGTTCTTGCGCAGTGAGCCGGGCACCGGCACCACCGTGGAGTTCTGGGTGCCCGACCTGCCCACCGCTGCGCTGGACGAACCGCTGCCCGGCGCACCCACCAAGAGCTTCGACGCCACCACCACCCCCCACGCGCCCTCATGACCCAGCTCACCACAACCCCGCACCCGTTGCGGGTATTGATCTGCGACGACAACGACATGTTGCGCGCGGTCCTGGCCGACGTCGTCCGCGCCCAGCACGACCTCACCTTGGTCGGCACCGCGGCCGATGCCGACGAGGCGATCGCTCTCGCCAGCGCCCACCGCCCGCACGTGGTGGTCCTCGACGTACGCTTCCCCGGCGGGGGCCCGTACACCGCCCAGCAGATCGTCCGTAGCGTCCCCGGCGTGCGCATTGTGGTGTTCTCGGCCTACGGCGACCAGGGCCCGCGCAATGAGATGGCTGCCGCCGGCGTCGCGGGATACCTCGTCAAGGGCATCCCCAACGCCCGGCTGCTGGCCGAGATCCGAACCCTGGGAGCCCAGGCTCTAGCCTCCCCGGCCTTCGCGGCCGAAGGGGCGGCTGGCATGCAAGAAGGGCTTCCAACAGGGAACCGACGCGGGCAAAAAGGCTCACCTGGTACGCCGCTTCCCCCACCATGATCTCGGCACTGCCGGACTGGCCGCACTTTGAGCTGTACAAAGATGTAGAAATGCTCGGGAGAATGAGCATCCGAGCTCCGTGAAGGCTCAGGGGCCGCGTTGTCGGGCGCCTGGTGCCCCGGTTCGCGGCACTGGAAATTGACGTTTGCACTACGGTGCATCCTCGGCGGGCCATACCGGGTTTGTGCCGGTAGGGCCAGGTCACGACAGCGGGCCCCTCGGTCATTCGTTCGGACGGCGCGCGGCCAACTGCTGTGCTGCGGCAGTCAGTCAGCGCTGTCGTAGGTATGGACACGCCCCGGGTGCTGTGCTGTCATTTGGCTGCTCGGTATTTACATCGTTGAACAGAGCCACTGCGATCACGACCATATGTCGGCCGACGGCCGGTCCAGTCCACGTTCGGCGGGTGATGTCCGCGGCACATCCCGCCGCCGACCTACCGGCGTGTCCTGACCGGCAGATACGCCGTCCTCTCCGGATCGGAGACCGAACGAGGGCCCAACGGTCGGCATTCGATCGAGCACAGCTCCCTTCCCCACTTCTCAGGAGCGTGACATGCAAAGACGCAGAAAAGCCGGCGCAGGTGCCATGGACGGCGCGACGGCACGCCCGCGCCCGGCTGCGCAGGGGGCCCATCGGTTCAAGAACGCCGTACAGTTCGCCCTGGTGAGCGTCGGCCTGCTGTTGGGCGTGCTGATCAGCCTGCCGGGCACGGCGCAGGCCGCCGGCTCCGCGCCGTGCGACATCTACGCGGCCGCCGGTACTCCCTGCGTCGCCGCACACAGCACGACCCGCGCGCTGTTCACCTCGTACAACGGCTCGCTATACCAGGTCACGCGATCCTCGGATGGTGCCAGGAGCGACATCGGCCTGCTGTCCGCGGGCGGCTACGCCAACGCCGGCCGGCAGGACGCCTTCTGTGCGAACACCACCTGCAGCATCAGCAAGGTCTACGATCAGTCGCCGCAGCACAATGACCTCAATCCCGGTCCGGCCGGCACCGCGGGTGCCGCTGACCGCGGCGCCGACGCGAGTGAACTGGCCGTCACCGCCGGCGGTCACAAGGTCTACGGGATCTGGGTCTCTCCGGGAGTCGGCTACCGCTCCAGCGGCGCAGCGAGGGGTGTGGCGGTGAACGGGCAGGCCGAGGGTGCCTACATGGTGGCCAGCGGTACCCACGTCGGCTCCGACTGCTGCTTCGACTACGGCAACGCCGAGAGTACGCCGGCCGACACGGGCAACGGCCACATGGACGCCGTGTCCATCGCCACCACCTGTTACTTTCAGCCGTGCTCCGGTTCGGGCCCGTGGGTCGAGGCCGACCTGGAGAACGGTATGTTCCAGGGCGACAACGGCTCCAACACGGCCAACAAGGGCAACGGCAGCGCCTTCGTCACCGCCGTGCTGAAGAACAACGGGCAGACGACGTACGCCCTCAAGGGCGGCAACTCGCAGTCCGGCGGGCTGTCCACCTGGTGGAACGGCGCACTGCCGACCAGAGGCGGCTACCGGCCGATGCAGCAGGAGGGCGGCATCATCCTGGGTACCGGCGGCGACAACAGCAACCGGAACATGGGTACGTTCTTCGAAGGAGTGATGGTTGCCGGCTACCCCTCCGACGCAGCCGAGAACGCCGTCCAGGCGAACATCGTCTCGGTCGGTTACAACGGCGAGACGAATGTCCCCAACGGCCCCCAGGGGACCATTGCCGGGCCCGGCAACCAGTGCGTCGACGTCGCCGCCGACGACACCGGCGCCAACGGCGCGGCCGTCGAGCTCTGGAACTGCCAGTCCTACGCGGAAGACCAGCACTGGACACACAACGCCAACGGCTCGCTCAGCACCCTTGGCAGGTGCCTGGACATCAACGGCAACGGCACCGCCAACGGCACGCAGGTAGAGCTGTGGGACTGCAACGGCGTCGGTGGCCAGGTCTGGAACCAGCAGTCGGACGGCGCGCTGTTCAACCCGCAGTCCGGCCGCTGCCTGGACTCACCCAACGGTGCCACGGCCAACGGCACTCGCCTGCAGATCTGGGACTGCAACGGCACCGTGGCACAGAAGTTCGCAGTGTCCGGCGGTGCTCCGATAGCGGGGCCCGGTGCCAAATGCGTGGACGTGGCGGCCGACGACATCGGGGGCAACACCGCGGCCGTCCAACTGTGGGACTGCCAGAGCTGGGCGGTCGACCAGCACTGGCGCCACAACGCCAACGGCTCGCTCAGCACCCTTGGCAGATGCCTGGACATCAACGGCAACGGCACCGCCAACGGCACCCAGGTGGAGTTGTGGGACTGCAACGGCGTCGGTGGCCAGGTCTGGAACCAGCAGTCGGACGGTGCGCTGTTCAACCCGCAGTCCGGCCGCTGCCTCGATGACCCCAGCGGGAACACCGCCAACGGCACCCGCCTGCAGATCTGGGACTGCAACGGCAGCGCGGCCCAGAAGTTCGCACTGAGCTGATCCGCGAGGTCCCAGGAAAGTCACAGCCGTGAAAGGGGCGGGGAAGGCATCCTTCCCCGCCCCACCCTGTCGCGGGAGGACCGCAGCGCGGCTACCGAGTCCGGCTCGGGACTTCCGCAGGGCGCCTTTCAGCTCGCAAATTCCGTCAGGATGAAGTGCTACGTCGGCGCCGGGCCGCCAAAGGGCCACGGGAGACACCGCTGCGTCTTCGCGGTCCTCGCCCTCGACACCGGGAGAGTCGAGATCGACAGGGAATCGACGCCCGCCTTGCTGATGTTCAACCTGTTCGGACAGGGCTGCACTCTTGGCCGCGCCTTCCTCACGGGCTGGTACGAGAGGTGGGCCCTGCTTTCGGCAACTCCGCAGTGTCACGGCCGACTATGACTGGCTCGGGATCCTCGCGCCATCCCGCCCTCGTCATCATCTCTCTTGAGGGCAACAACGCCGGCTTCTCCACCGTCGGTGCGGCGTGCCTCGATTTTGGCGACCGTCACACCCAGGAGTCCTTGTTCACAGGCAACCATGCATTCAAGGAGGCGTTGGTGAGGCCGGCGCAAGAGGTGGCCATCGCTCACCCGAAGAACTCGTGTGCAGACGCCTAGAGAGGTTGCGGCGCCGGCCCTGATCGAATCGCCTTGCCGCTCGAAGTCGCCGCCCGCTCGAAAAGGCCCGCTGAGCTCTTTGCCCGCGCTGCTTCCGTCGGTGACTCGGAATTCCTCATGCGTCGTCAGAAGACTGTTCAACCCTTGGTCGATTCGGCACTGTTGGACATCGCGCGGAGCCCGAAATACGCTGTGGTCATCGTGCTCACGGCGGTGAACGCGCTGGTGAGTATGGCAACGGACTGGGTGCCGTCCGTGCTGCTCACCCCCCATATGGCGGCAATCGCGATGGAGAGATCACCCAAAACGACGACCAGGAGGCCGGCCCAGGAGCGGGTTTTCTGTACGCTCGCCGTAGTTCGGTTGCCCGTTGAACCAACCGTCGGATTCTCTGTGTTCGCCATCAGTCCTCCACCTCTGACGACTGCCCTGATTCCAGTGTATGACGGCAATATCGCCCGAGCATGCCGGTGCGGAGAGCGTGGAGCGGCCGGGTGATATCGGGGCCTTCTCTCGTGTCTGCCGCGCCAGTTCGAGCACATGCGAGCCTCGCTGGATTCCCCTAGCATAGAAGGCATGAGCACACAAGAGAGAACGCAGGACATGTACTACACCGTCGTGGGAGGCGACACGCTTTCCACCATCGCAGCACGGTACGGAACCACCGTCGATCAGTTGCAGATCTGGAACCACATTCCGGATGCGAACATCATCAAGATCGGGCAAAGGCTCCTCGTGCGGAAAGGTGAGATGGGAGAAGGGCGATTCCTTGAGTTCCCGGGCAAGGATTTCTTCCTGAGCGGGCCGAACAGCCCCATCATCGGAATGATGGGCTATCGCCTGATCCAGGTGGGGTGTTCGTGTTACGGGCCGGACGGCCCCCAGACGCAGTGGAATGAGGAACACCGCGAGTCCTACGCCATGTGGCAGCGAACACTCGGTTACCGCGGCGCGGACGCCGATGGCATCCCGGGGCCCACATCGTGGGACCGGCTTGAAGTTCCCTACCCTGGCACGGACTGAGTCCGAGACCGCCGAGGTCCTGAAACCGAATTCCACCTCGGTTCACGCGCACGATGCATCACGCGTCGACAACGGTCGTTGGGTGGGCGATGAGGTGCCGCCAGACAGGCGGTCTCCTCCGCCTCGACGTCAGCGGCCAGCGGTCTCGGGCCGAAGCTGAGTTGAGCCGCAACCGTTGGAACGGTCATGACCGGCGCAGCGGATCGGCGAGCCGGCACGGGCAACTCGGTCGCCCTGTGCCTGTCGGATGGGATCCGAGCGATGCTCTTCCACACCGGCGCGCTGCTGACGCTGTGTGAGACCGGGTAGCCGGCTTGGCTGGCGCTGGTGGCCGGCGTCTTGAGGGATCGATCTTCACGGCGCGCATGGCTGCGCAGTGGGACGCGGTAACGGCCGGAAGGCGATGCCTCCCGGCCGTTACCGGGACCTGGTACTTGAACCCCCCTTGGCTCGCTCTCTCGCAGCACACGATCGATCTGCCGGCCGTGCTGTGGGGTTTCGTCCTGCCAGGGGGCAGAGCAGGATCGCAGCTGCCCACCGGCACCATCTCTTCGGTCGGACGACGCTGTCATCAACGCGAGGCACTCCCAGACGCGAGGCACTCCCAGAGCGGAGCACTGTGACGTCTCGAAGGCGGATGCGTGTGACTGCCAGATCGGCGGAATTGCGCACCCGGACATCGAGTTGGCGGTGGCCGAATCGAACGTCCTCAGCCATCCGCCCTTGCTGTCGCCGGCAGTCCTGCGCATCCCGCCCGGGGACTGGACCTTTCCGGGTGTCGTCTCGGGCAATGCACCAGGCGCGCCGTCCTAGGCCCGACGGGCGGACCTGGCGGGCCGCGCCTGCGTCTCCCCGGCGGGGAGGAGAGGCAGACCGGCCCCGAGCCCGAGCGCGCCGGGGAGATCCACCCGGCAGCGCCGGTGGGCCACGACAGACTCCTCCAGCGCGAGGCTCCCGGTCGCCGTGCACGTACCGCACCGCAGTGAGGCCAGCCGGGCCTGCCGGACGACGGCCACGAGCCCTTCGATGTCGAAGGCGACGGTGAGCGCCACGTTGAGGACGCCGACCCTGACGCCGTCCACGCAGAGGTCCACCGACGGACGGTGGCTCGACGTGATGCGGTGGGTTGCCAGGGCGACGAGCTCCTCGCTCCCGGGTGAGGCAAGGGTGCGACGAGCGGCCGCGGTCATCGCGGCGTGCTTGGACCAGCCGGCCACCGCGAGGTCGATCAGGTCGAGGCTCAGGAAGCCGTTCACGACCGTGGCCACCTCGCTCTCGACGGCCTTCCCGGCCGCGCCGGTGAGCCCGTGGACCTGATGCGCGATCATGGCGGCCACGCCACGGTCACGGAGCGACCCGGTGAGCGTGTCCTCCGCGCCGATCTCGTCTGCGCCGAACAACAGTTCGCGCACGGAGGCGGGTTGTGGCAGGACGTCGGTCATTCACTCCACCTCCTCGATGGTCTGCTTGCCCGGGTCTGACCGGGGCTCCACGCGCACCGTCCAGGTCGGCCCGGAACCACCGCCCGCCTCCTGCACTCCGACCCAGGCGGCGCCGGGTCGCAGAACGGGACGCACATGATCACGAGCCCAGTGAGGTCCCCGTCTGAAGCGGCCTCCGTAGACGAGCAGACCGACTAGGAGCAGGCCACCGAGCACCGCGACCCCGGCCGCCCACACGACACCCGGGGAAGAGCCCCCTCCGGAGGCCGGAACCGTCAATCCGGCCGGCAGTGACGAGGAGTCGGTCACGACGGGTTGATCGGACTGCGCGGGCTGTTCCGAATCGGGTGTCGCGGGGGGCGGCGGATCGGTCACCGCGGGCGCCGGCGAGGCGGGACTCACCACCGTGAAGGGCTTGGAGTCGTAGGCCTCGCCGTTGCAGTCCGCCCCCGCCTCGTGTTGCCCGACGGACGCGTCCGTCGGGACGGCCAGCCGGATGCTGAAGGCGCCGGCCGCATCGACCGGCGCGTATGCCGACTGGACGCCGTCCCAGGAGAGCGAGACCCCCGACGCCGCGCACGGGCCGAAACCCGTGCCGGACACGACGACCGCTGTTCCCGGGATCCCTGTGTCGGGTGCCAGAGACAGCACCGGCTGGGAGCGCGCGGTCGGGCTGGGGAGGGAGGTGGAGGTGGAGGTGGAGGTGGGCGTGGGGGTAGGGATGGGGGTGGGGCTCCCGCTCTGCGCGCGGCTCGGCGACGCACAGAGCATGAGCACCAGGGACGCGAGGGCGGCCAGAAGCCCCACCGGCCCGGCCAGCCTGTTCGACCACAGTTCCTCGGACATCGCCGCCCCGCTCACGGCACATGCTCCCGGGGTGGGAGCACATGCCCGATTGTCACCTTCGACCCAGTGGGCGCACCTCTCCGGCGCACCGACCCCCCTTGTCTCCACGGTCACACGAAGCACCGGACCCAGCTATCCGCAAGCGGCTGAACGGGTGAAATTGCCCAAGGTTCAGTGCAGGTCCGCGCGCCGCGCGGTGACCCCGGTTGATGGCAGCGGTGAAGGCCGTCCGATCGAGTCGACCCGAGGTCGGCATCGCCGACGGGGCGGGTGCCTTCTGCGAAGCCACCGTCGCTGCCGCGATGCCGCCCGCGCTGGGGCCAGCCTCTACATCCGGTACATCCGGTACATCCAGCGGACCGGCGTCACGAATGTCCAGTTCCACGAGCCGACCTGTGACAGGCCGCCGCGGTCATCATCGTGCTGCGGAGCTGGTCTTCGGGACGTCATTCCTTCTACGTGACACTGCCGGCGAGTGGCTCGAACCAGAGCTGGAGTCGACGTTGGTGAGCCAGCCCACCCAACGCATCGGATCAACCGCCGACTGCCGGCGACCAACTCCGACGGTCGATGAGGATCGCGATGCGTTGTGGGGGTGCCCCTACGTGTTTGGTCAAGGTCGAAGGCCAGTAGTTTCGTGTGGTCGAGAGTGGAGCCGAACCGTGGAGGTGTGCATGTGTGATAGCCAGGTGACGATCAAGCTCACGAGTGACGAGGCACTGGTGCTGTCGCACTGGCTGGAGGAACTCCAGATGACGGATCTCAGTCGGGTTGTAGATGATCCGGCGGTCTGGGCGCCGATCCATCGGATCTCCGGAACGCTCGACAAGGCGCTTCCCGAACTGTTCGCATCCGATTATGACCAGCGGCTCGAGGCCGCTCGTCAGAGGCTTCGGCCGGAGGACTGAACGAGCGGTCTGGACTCCTCACCTGGCCGCGGCGGGCTGGGTTCGTAAAGGGTTCCGTCGCGGAGCATGGCGAACAGGACATCGGCCCGACGCCTGGTCAGGCAGAGCAGAGCCTGGGTGTGGTGCTTGCCTTGCGCGGTCTTCTTGTCGTAGTAGGCCCGAGATGCCGGGTCGGCCAGGGCAGCGAACGCGGAGAGGAAGAAAGCTCGTTTGAGTGCTTGTTTCCCTTCCGGGAAGGCTGTTCGCCGCGGATCGAGGAGCCCGAGCTCCGGGTGGCCGGGGCGAGACCCGCGTAGGCGGGGAGGTGGCCAGCGGTCGGGAATGTGCTGCCATCACCGACCTCGATCAGGATCCTGGCACCGGTCCTGACGCCGACTCCCGGCATCGACGTCAGGACCTTGGAAAGAGGGTGAGCCTCTAGGAGTTCCTCGATCCGCCCGGCCAGCAGCTTGCGCTGGTCGAGGACGGCCGTCAGCGAGGCGGCCAGGCTCGGGACGATCAGGGCGGCCGCCTCAGTGCCCGGGATCGTCACGGTCTGCTCGTCCAGGGCGGCGAAGATCTCCTCGGTCACGCTCGGCCATCTGGCGCGCCTTCGGCCGAAGCAGGGTGACCAGCCGCCGTCGGCCGGCCTTGCGTATCTGGGCCGGTGAGCCGAACCGTTCCAGCAGGGTGAGGACGGCCGGGTGATGCAACCGTGGTCCCAGCACCCGTTCCAGCGACGGATGGATCTGGGTCAGCAGGCCGTGGAGCCGGTTCGCGACCCTGGTCGCTTCGCCAGCCAGGTCGTCGTCGAACCCGACGACCATCTCTAGCTTGGCGATTGTCTCGTCCTTCGCCGTCGATCGCCCGCAGCGTGTGCGGCATCGCGCGGGCCGTATCGGCGATGATGAACGCGTCTTTCGCGTCCGTCTTGGCCTCACCGGATCTGCTACCGCCGTCTTGCCAGGCAGATGGCCCCACCAGTCGTACCATATCCCGTTGCAGTGAGCCGTTCTGCGGGATATTCATGGCCGCTATGGGGCGGCCGAGACAGATCATCGAGTGCGGGGACTTCGCCCTGCGACGCTGGCGGGGACAGGGCGATCTCGAGGCGGCGTTCAGGTTGATCGAGGAGTCTTTGGACCACCTACGCCCTTGGATGCCGTGGGCGGCACGTCACAGCCAGGAGAGCACCCGAGACTTCCTTGCGAGGTCCCATGCGAAGTGGGACCGCGGTGACGCGTACAACTACGCCATCGCCAAGAACGACACGCTCATCGGCATGTGCTCAACCCGCCGGGCGGCCGAACCTCAGGGCCGGATCATGGGGTACTGGCTGCACCCCGCCGCCACCGGCCAGGGAATCGCCACGAGAGCGACAGCGGCCATGATCACCGAGGCATTCTCACTACCGGACGTGGAGTACCTGGAAATCGCGCACGACCTGGCCAACACCTCCAGCGGCGCGATACCGCAACGGCTGGGCTTCACCGAAGTCAGGCGCGAACAGGTAACGCCGCCCGCAGCCCCCTCAGACAGCGGGATCGACGTGGTCTGGCGGCTGAACCGCCCACGTCACCCCTCAACGGCACTGCCAGCCCTGAATACCTGAACCGATCGAGCCCAACTCCCATCACTTCAGCACCAAACGAGGCGACCTCTTAGCATCACCGCTTGTCCGCCCGGGCGACGGCGCGGCCGAGGCGCGCTCGCCGGCGAGCTGCTCGGCGAAGGCGAGTTCGTCCCGCTCGACCCACACCTCCGCCAGTCGCTTGGCCAGCTGTTTCGAGTTCGTCCAGTTCCACGCGCCGCGGGTGATCCGTTCCAGCAATTCGGGATCCAGATGCACCGGATCGTAGAGGCTTGACGAGCCGCAGCGAGTAAGAACCGGACAGTTCAGCTCCCTGCTTCTGCTGTCGGCCGCTTGCGCAGGGCCCGATCGCTACGAAAGTCGATTGTGCCCGGGCGGGTCGTACGCCAGACGCCGCGCTTCGGCCGTGACCTCGGCATCGAGCTGGGCCAACGTCCTGTTTCCGTACTCGACGATGTCGTACTCGTCATCGAGCTCGGCAAGACGTTCGGCCAGGTGCAGTTGATGACCGAACCGGTGGTGGATACGCAAGGCAAGCTCTCGCGGCGTCACCTTGCCCGCCAGCAGTTGGTGCGCGAGCGCCCGCACGGCAGCTTCCTGCACGGCCTCGCCGTCGCGCGGGTAGAACACAAGGTCCAGCTCATCGAGTACGACGGGAAGCAGTTCGGGTACGTCGTACTCCGCCTCGGCGCGGGTGCATCCGGCCAGAATGCGGAGTGTGGAGCCGTCGAGTCCGGCAACGAGTGCTGCGCAGGCGGCCTCAACGACATCGTGCGCGCGGGCCTCGCCAATACTCCAGAGAACGGCGAGGTCCTGCAGGTCATTGGCGGCTGCTTCGATCGGTGACACCCACACATGATCCCTTGCACGAGATGATCCTGCTCTTGCACATTTCGACCTAGGCGCGACCGTGCTGACGAACGATCTTCCCCGCGGACTCCCGCCGACGAGCAGCACGAGTACCCCAAGCACCGGTCACACCAGCCCTGCAGCCCAGAACCGGGCCAGGTCGAGAGGGGCATCGCTGTAGACGTCAGGTCGAGCTCGCCGCGGGTCAGGACTTGGAGGTTGTCCCAGTGGGTGTTGGTGAGGTAGGCGGCGACCCTGCGGATCTTGACTCCGCCGAACTGCAACTCAACGGTCAGCGGCTGGCCGCTGGTCACCGGGGTGGTGGGCCACTCGTTGCCGTACTCGTCCCGGATCCCGTCGAGCTTGGAAGCGAAGGGGTTGCTCGCGCTCGCCAGCTGTCCGTCTTGGGGAGACTCACGGTTGACGATGTCACTCGGCGCATCTCGGTCGCTGACTCCTCCGCTCTTCTCCGCGATGAACTTGCCGCCCGCACGCTGCTGACCTGGCTCGGCATGAGGTACCTCGCCTGCCGCGACTCCGGATTGATGAACGTCCGACCCTGACCCTCATAGATCTCCATGACGTCTCCTTCAGCAGATGCCATCCGACCTGCCGAGCAACCGTTCTTACAGGCCAGGTCGCCGCTCTTCCTGACGGACGGTAGCGATCAGACAACACACCGCACACCGCGATATGCGGATCTCGGCCAGACGGCAGCAGTCCCAGGCCGGAAACCGGCCCACCCGCACGCCACACACAAGTCGGACCAGGCAGCGCATCGGCGCTCGGCGGCCGCCCCGATGGCATGGAGGTTGTGTTCTTCGCCTCTGCTCGCCTCGCGCGCAGTCACGTGCTGTGGCTGAGCGCGACGCTTCGCCAGTGCGGCAACTCTGCGCTCCTTCGCCAACCGTCCAGCCCGGCCACAGCTGTGACCGTTCGCGGTTGTTGGCGATTGAGGCGGGGTGGCTTCGCTGCTCGCGCGGTTTCTGTTCACGCGGGTTGGCGGGTCTTGTTCGCGATAGCTGGCGGAGGAAGGGGCTTCTTGGGTCACGGAAAGTGTTTGGTCACGGAAAGTGTTGGATGCTCTTCCAGGGTGACCAAGGGCGATCAAGCCATGAGGCCGTATCCGTCCGGCCCGCTCGCACACATCGGCCTGACTTGTGACGGCGCGGCCACGTTGGATCGATCGGCCCCGCAGCACGATCAGGACGAGCTCGGCCACCCAGCTGGCGGCCCGTGCCACTCATCCCGCCAGCTCCGCCAGCCACGGATGCCCGGGATGCACGAGCTCCAGCCACCCACTAAGGACTTCCCGCCGCGCTCGGCCGAGCAGCGGCAGCACCCCGTGGAAGTCCGCCTGATCCTTGGGTCGTGGCGCCTGTGCTTTAAACAGCAGTACCAACTCCGGTACCAGGTACGGAACCCCGTCCGCCGTTCGCTCAATGATCGCGCCGTACGGTAGCCGCAGCCTCTCGTCCCGCCGGCAGATCCACGTCTCGCTCTCGTGCGGCTCGCGGAAGACGTCAAACAGGAACTGACCGCTCGCCGGATCCCGCAGCCAGGTCTGGTGCGTGGCCGCTAGCTCCTCAGCTCCCGCCCCCGGCCAGACCCGTCCCGACCCCACCGCGTCAAACACGTACTCGGGGAAGCGGTGCCGAATCTCCGGGAATCCCGCCGCAGGCACCGCGATCTCCAGATCACCGTGCGGCCGCGACTGTTTCCCGCGGAATAGATCCAGCGCCCACCCCGCAGCGATGAACCAGGGCGCATCGACCCCATCCAACCGCTCCGCGACTTGTTCCGGACGCCAGGCGTCCGCCCAGCGGGCCTCCAGTTCGTCCACATCGAGCACAGCGCCGCCCGGCGGCAGGGATTCGGTCATCGGCACAACTTACTGCCGCAACCTGACCCGGGTACGGCCTTTTGTAGGCACCGGAGCCAGGCCCACTACCACGACGGATACGACTTCGTTGCTTGATGGGTGCAGATCTTTTGAGGGTGTCTGGCGCGAGCGTGACCTGCGGGTTCTTGACGCACCACGGCTACACCACGTCAGTGGCGCCGGGCCATACGGTGCCGACACAGCCGAATGAGTGCCGGGGAGACAGGCGGGCCGGTCGGCCGCGACGGCTCCGGCGCAGCGATGGACTCAATCCGTACAAAATCGCAGGTGGATCAAACCCTCAAAGGATCTGCACCCCTGTACACCAACCGGTGATCGAGATGCGGCCGGAGCCCGCGGCAGTGCGGCTCCCTGGCTGCCTCAGGCCCTGGCTGGCCTCGTGCCTGTGGCACCGCCCGTGGCGCCCCGCTGTATATCGCGTTGAGCGCCGGGCTTGAGCGGGTGCTTAGGGGTGAAGCCGTGGATGCCGAGGTAGGCATGCTGAGCTACCGTGTCATTCCCTATGAACGAGACCGGTGTAACCGATGACGATGAGGGTTGTCAGCATGTAGCCCAGACCGGTGGCAATCCACACGCCGCTGACGTACAGCCAGCCATACGAGGTGGCTCCGTTGGGACGCCAGTTCTCCACCTGGCGCACATTTATGACAGGAACGAGCAGATCGGCGGCGTAAGCCGCCGGGTAGAAGCATGCATAGTCCTTGGTGCACTTCGACGCGGTAGGCGCAGGCGACAGCCTCGCGGTGTCCTTTGCGGGGACGATTGCGGTGTCGTAGTGCTGGGCCACCAACGAACCAAGAAGCACGAGAACGTAGACAGCAGCAAGCCCGGCAACCGCGCGCCATGTCTCGTAGCCGTACTTGATGGTTTTGTCCATCAGCCAGTTGAAGACCCGGCGGAGTAGGGTGAGGTCGCCGTACTTCCGCAAGTCTTGGCGACGGGCGATGGCGATATCGCGGGCATCATTGTCCTGCCCGGTCTGCCGGTAAACACGGGAAAGCTGCTCGTAGGGCTGGGAGGCGAAGCTCGCTGGCTTCAGTTGGCTGGCCGTCTCGTGGTTGCAGCGAATCCATTCCAGGCGCTGCTTCCCGCTTGCCGCAGAGGGGCCACCGAAGGTCTCATATGTGAAAGCAACCAGGCGCAGTTTTCCACGTGGTGGCCAGTGGGCGTTGGGGTGATCACCGTCCCAACAGTCCACAAGTCGGTGCACCGAGGCCCGTTCCAGATCGACCAGACCGGTCACCTGCGTTGCTGGCTTCCACCGAAATTCGTGGCTGACGTGCATCCCGGGGGCCACCAACGCATTCGCAGCGCTTAGTTCAGCGGGTTCTAGTAGGATGTGGCCATTAATTCTTGCCCCAGAGAGTTTCACGGTGCCCAGGGCTTTGAAGCCGTCATTGAATAGAACATGCCCACCGACAGTGATTCCGTCGGCAACGAGAGAATAGCTCTCAGCGTCCATGCCCGTGATCTCGGCGCGGGAACAGACTAGTTGACCGGTGATGTCAGCATCCTGAAGCCGCACCGCACCGGCAGCTTTGAACCCTCCGTGGAGGAAGACGTCGCCCCCGACCTTGATCCCGTCGGCTTCCAGAGCGTTGCCTTTGGTAGTGGATCCCGTGAGCTGGGCGCCGGAGAGGCTCAACTGCCCATCGATCACCGCGCCGTTCAAATGGACGGCGCCGCCGGCCTTGAAGTTCTCGTTGAGCAGTAGGTGACCGCGCACGTGGACGAGTTCGGCGACAAGTGCGCAATGCTCGGCATCCGTACCGTTGAGCTGGGCGCTAGAGCAGTTAAATTGGCCGGCGATGTCCGCGCCAGTAAACCGGACTGCGCCTGCCGCCGTGAAGTCTTTGTGGAGGAAGACGTCGCTGCCAACCTTCACACCCTCCGCGACGAGAGTGTTCCGGTCGATGTCTACACCCATCTGGGCACCAGAGCAGTTTAACTGCCCCCCGATAACTGCACCTCGCAGATTCACACCGCCGGTCGATGTGAAGTCATCATCGAGGAGGACATCGCCACCTACCGTCATCAGTTCGGCAAACAGCGCGTTCCCGCGGTCGTCAGTAGCCCGGACATCGGCCCCAGAGCAGGTCAGTCGACCGGCAATGCGCGCACCGCAAAGCCGCACAACGCCGGTGAGAAACCATGATCCAGAAAGATCGAATGATGTCGTGACGACGAGCATGTCGCCGGTAAGCCCCGCCAGGTTGCACCGGACAAAGCTCAGTTGAGAAGCAGTGGCGAACTTAAGATTGAGTGGTTCGGAGCAGCCCAGATAGCAGTCTTCCAGGACCAGGGGACAACGAAGGATGGCGGACTCGAGGTCGAGAGAGCCGTCGATGCGTGCCCCACGCAGCCGCACACCCTTAGCGTGTACAGGCTCTTGCTGTACGTTGACCAACAGGTCCCGCAGCACCGCTGCAGACACGGTTCGCTCAGGCCCCCAGGTATGCATGTCTCGCCTGTCCACCGCATTCCCCGGCTCGAGGTCGAACATCTCCCCGGACGCCGCGTGCCTACGCAGTTCTTCTTCCAGCGACGACCCTGAGACCCCATCATCGCCGCCGGGTGGGTTTTGCGTCATGAGCTGACGGTATGTCCAAGATGCCTGAGTCGCGAGTGGGATCCCGCATCGCCCACGTACTGCCCTCTGAGTGCACCAAGGCCACTGCTGTCGGAGAGGCGCGCTCTGCGTCCACCTGCGATTTTGTACGGATTGAGTCCATCGCTGCGCCGGAGCCGTCGCGGCCGACCGGCCCGCCTGTCTCCCCGGCACTCATTCGGCTGTGTCGGCACCGTATGGCCCGGCGCCACTGACGTGGTGTAGCCGTGGTGCGTCAAGAACCCGCAGGTCACGCTCGCGCCAGACACCCTCAAAAGACTTGCACCCTTGCTTGATCGCCTTGGTCACTCTGGAAGAGCCGCACCCGAAAGTGTTTGGCAGGGTTGCCTTCCTTGGCTGCGAGCCCGGTTGCGTACTCATCCAGGCGTGCTCCGAGGGACCGGACGTAGGGGTCCCGCCGGGCAAGGAGCCTCGTCATCGTCTCGCCCACTGGACTTCGACGGGCGAGCGCTGCTGCGGCGCCGACCGTGAGCGGGTCGATGGTGGGGGCGAGACGCCACTCACTGCCGGTCAGTTTCGACCAAACGAGTGCAGACGCGCACTCCTCCAGCCGGCTCCGAGTCTCGCTGAGGCCTCGGTGGGGCTTCGCCCCAGGCAGACCGCTGATCAGGTCCGCCCAGTCTTCGCGGGGCAGAGACCAGGACGCGAACCGCTCGCGAAGTTGCTTGTAGTCGACCGGATCAGGGGCCTGGCTGATATGCGAGGCGAGAGCTTCAAAGGCCCTGGTCAGATTGAAGGGGCCGGTGCGGAGATCCATGTTCAGCGGGGGCAGTTGTTGGCGTGGCTGGCCGTTGAACCAGGCGCCGGGGATCTGCAGGAAGCCGGCCGCTTCGGCCATCGACTGGCCGGTGGCGATTTGGACGAGTTGGACCGCGGCGATGCGGCGGAGCTTGAGACTTCGTGGGAGGGAGCGAGGAGTGGAGGCTTCGCGGAGGACGGCGAACCACTCCTCGGGCAGGTCTTGCGGAATGTGTTCTGGAAGGTAGCCGCGTGGCCGGGGAGCAATGACCGGCTCGTCGCCGGTAGGCATCCGTGGCTGCTGGGATTGGAATGCCTGCTTGATCTCGTATTCGATGATCGGCGAGTGCTTGCGGGACAGTAGGTTCCAGGTCCTGCCCCAGGCCGGATCCAGATTTGAGGGAGCGTGTTTGGCCAGGTCCTGGAGTTCTTTCCGCAGCTCTCGCAGGGGCAGTTTCAGCAGCTGGGTGGCGATGCTCAGCACCGCTGCCGTTGCTGGGGCAGAGGGCGGGGCGGAGTCCCAGCGGTGCTGGCCGGTCCTGCTGTCGGGCCCGAGCTGGGCCGGATGGCGAAGGTCCGTGGAGAGTGCCCTGGCCACGGCTGGCGAGAGGTCGCCGCGCCGGCTGTGGGGCCAGGTCGCGCAGATGATCGCTGACAGGTGACGCAGGTCTGACAGTCGGCCCAGGCTTCGGCTCGGATCGGTGGTGTCTTCCAGGAGAGCGAGAAGTTCGGGCTGGAGTCGTTCCAGCTCGGGCGGGAGTTCGATGCGGGGCGGGTCGAAGGAGTCCAGTCGGTGCTGGCAGACCGGGGCGTGGCGCGCTTCGATGGTCTTGCTTCTGCACTGGGCCGGGTGGAGTCCGGAGGTGCCGGGGCTGGCGATGAGCCGCGTGTTGATGCGGCGGTCGAGGCTGTCGCCGCGCTGGCGGCAGGCCGGGCAGCCGTGCTGCAGGAAGACCCGATGTTCCAGGCAGGCGAACACGATCGGCAGGTGCCATTGGAGTTTCCAGGCGCCGCCGTGTCGGCGTTGGATCCCGCTGCCGTCTCCGGCCAGGCACTTTGGGCAGTGGCGCGGGTTGGCGAACAGCAGCCACGTTGGCGGGATGAACCGTTGCCGCGGGTTCTGGCCGGGGTGGGCTATGGCCTCAGCGGTGGATGGGAGGGTGGCGAAGTAGGGCCGGAGGGTGAGCTGGTCGACGGTCTCGGGGTCCAGGCGAGTGGCGGCGGCGAATCTCTGCTGTTCGTTGGGGTCGAGCATGAGTAACAGCCGTTTCGGGGCGATACCGATAGATCGCCTGCCCGGAGTCAGGCCGGTGCGCCAGAGGATGTGGCCCGGTGCTTGGCCCAGGCGATGAGAAAGCCGCAGGATCAGCCCGTGCAGGCTCTCGCCGGGCAGTGGGATCAGGCTCCTGGGCAGCGGTTCGATCGGGGACATCGCTCAACTTGCGGCTTCATCGGAGTGCTGCGGACCGTGGTCGTCGAAGACTGTGTTCCTGCCGGCCTTGCGGGGCCTCGTCCGGTTGGTCGTCGGCCTGGGGGCTTCGGGTTCACCGGTGTCGTCCGGGGCTTGGCCGATCCCGTGGGCGGGATTCTCACGGCCGATGATGATCCCCTCGAGGAGTGCCTCGTCGATCTTCTCCTTGCCGCTCTGCATGGCTGCGATGGCGGCGTCCCTGACCAGGCGGCCGAGGATGCCGACGACGCCCCCGCATCGGCCGTAGAGGTACTCGGGCATGCTGCCTGAGGTGAGCATGCCGGGTTTGGCCTTCATCAGCCGCAAGTGGTCCTCGATCCCCTTGAGGTGGTTGACGAAGTGCTGCATTTCTGCGGGGGTTCCGTAGGGGAAGCGGTCCAGTTCGACCAGGTCGAAGCGGCGCTCGGTCTGGGTGACCTCCAGTCCGTGGACGCGGTGGGTCTCCAGCGGCGGAAGGACCCACTGCTTGGTCTTGCGGTCGTAGGTAGCCTCGCGCAGCAGGCCGGTGCCGGGGATGTTGACGCCAGACAGGATCAGGGTGATCCCGCAGCCCATCAGGGCCCGGATCATGTCCAGGACGTCCTGGTCGTCCGAGCGGTGCATGCGGAGCCGGTTGATGTCGTCCAGGATCAGGACCATGACGCCGTGGTCCCTCAACGAGTCGGCGACCTGCCGCAGCAGTTGTGGCAGCGTCATCTTGCGGATGTCGGGGCCGAAGAAGTTCAGGATCGACTCGCAGAGGCTCTTGGGGGTCGCGGTGACCGGCGTCGAGACGTAGGCGACGGGCGCGTGCAGATCCCAGGTGCCCTCGACTGACGCGGGATCGAGGTGGCCGTGCAGGTCCAGCCAGTAGTCCTCAAACGCGGCGGCCAGCGCGCAGACGGCGGCGGTCTTGCCGTGGTTTCCAAAGCCGCTGACCATGACCCCGGGCAGGGTGGCGTCGTCCTGGATGAACGGGTTGCTCAGCAGACGCCGGTCGATCACTTCGTTGACCTTGGTCAGCATCGGTGTCTGCTGGAGCGGCAGGTTCACGTTCGTCACCTGCCGGTAGAGGTCGTAGTCAGACCCGCGATCCAGGGGGATCGCCCTCAACTGGGCCGCTGTCAGCATCGGCGCGGGCACCAGCAGGCCGCGGGTGAGGCGGTAGTGCTCCCAGCCGGCGAACGTGTTGCGGTGCGGGTGCTTGCGCAGGATGAGCTCGGCGATCCGGCTCCGCGACGGCAGGCCAGCCAAAGGGTCCTTGCTCATCCGTGCTCCTCCGACCTGTCATCGCCGTCCCCGTTGGGCCTGTCTGGCAGCAGCAACAGGCGGCGGTGCCGCAGGGAGTCCACCAGCAGCGGCGGCGCGACGGGCTCGCCAAGCTGGGCTGCCTCCCGCCGCTGGCGCCGGGAGGCGTCGACGGCCTTCGCGACCGTCCGGGACTGCTCGCTCCAGGCCGCGGGCTCGGCGGCCCGATGCCCGGCCCGGTCTGCGGCGGCGGCCTGCGCGCGGCTGCTTTCGCGCGACCGCGCGGCGCGCTCCCGCTTCTGCGGCTGTGTCGGCCACTGGGAGACCGGTGTCGCGGAATTGAGGATCTGCAGCAGCACCGGCAGCAGGTCCTTGTCCGAGCGCGGCCCGAGCTTGTGCTCCTTGACATAGGCCAGCAGATTCGCGGCAGTCGTGTCCGAGAAGGCCGGGATCTCGCCCTCGGGCGGCAGACCGTTCCAGCGCAGGACATGCCAGGTGTCGTGGACGACGGGATCTTGGAAGAAGACCTGGCGCCGGTCCCTTCGGTCACTGCGGACCACCCACTTGCCCGCGTGTTTTCCGCCTCGGTCGGACGGGAGCTGGTAACGGGGCTCGTCGAGTACGTCTGCGTGATACCAGAGTCCGAGGATCTTGACCCCGCGACGCGGATGGATCTTCACGTGATGCTTGCGCAGGACCTTGTAGTAGAGCTCCGGCTCGGGGATCTGCAGGGAGAAGCCGCCCTGGAGCATCGACGCGGCGAACAGCGAGTTGGGACTGTGGTCCTCACCCGGCCCCCAGGCCGGCGCGTACTCTCCGAGTTTGCGGTTTTGCCAGATCTGGACGATCCAGCTCGCGATCAGGTGTTCCATCCTGGCCAGGGTGAAGACCGCATCGCCTTCCGGGTCTGCCCCGCGGTCGGCGACGTCGGTTCCGGTGAACCCGAGCAGGTGCTCGAACAGCAGCGTCTTGATCGAGGAGAAGGCGCGCTCGACGGCGAATTTGTCGCTGGCGCGAAGGGTGCGGGCGGGCAGGATGTTGCAGCCCAGCGCGCGTTCCGCGTCCACCAGGTCGTGGTTTTTGTAGGGGCTTCCGTGGTCGGTGGTCACGGTCTCCGGCGCGAAGAACGGCAGGGCCGCAACCCCACAGCCGGTGAACTCGGCGATGATGTCGGCCGGGACCCCGGGGTAGGGCCATTGCATCTCCTCGCCCCAGCCCTCACGCATGGGCAGGGGCAGCATCACGTCCCGCAGCAGCATCGCGACGTCCACCGAGGTGTCCGACTGCAGCGTCAGACGAAAGGCCGGCAAGGAGTGCGAATAGAGGTCCAAAGCCAGGGTCAGCGTCGCAGTGACCGCGTCCCCGAATACCGTTTCGCGTAGTTTCACCGGTATCGGAGTCGAGTCGAGGGCCAGCACCTGGCCCGGCCGGTGCACCACCACCCGCCCGGCGACGCCGGCCTCCTCAGCCTCATCCGCGGACCGCTCATAGCGCTGCCTGCCGCCTCCGGGACCGAACCACTCGTGCCAGACCCGCCACAAAGTCGGCCGCGACGGGATCTTCTCGGTCGGGAACTGCGGGAACTTCTCCTTCATGTACTGGTGCAGAAGGCGATGCTTGGCCGCCATGCCGATGCGGGCGCGGTCCTTGCACTCCTTCTTCACCGCGAAGATCGCCTCGCGGACCTCTTCGGTGATGCTTCGGTGGCCGCCGCTCCGGCGGGTCCACCGTCCGTCCGCGCAGGCCAACAGCAAGCTCTCGCCGGTCGCGGTTGACAAGCGCTCCAGCGTCCGCAGGCTCATGAAGCGCAGTCCCAGCATGTCCGCCTCCTGCGGAGGCATCGCCTTCAACTCGGCGACCTTCACAAGCCGGCGCTCGGTCAGATTCGTCCGGTCGGGGTCATAGGCTGGCCTCGGCTCGCCGGGCTGAGCCCGCGAGGGGTGGCCGCCGCGGAATCCCGTCATTGCTTCCAGGACGTGTTCAGCCCTGATCTGGGCGCGACTGTGTTGTTCCAGGGTGAGATCGGCCACGGCGCGAGGTTGGGTGCCGTGCCCTGAACCGACTGCCTTCACCTCCTTCGCCATCCGGGCGTCGGGATGATTGATCAGCCAGCGGATCGAGCGCGACTTGACCTGTCCGTCAGCATGGGACAGGACGAAGCGTCCGAGCTGTGGCTCGACCGACTCGACGGTCCACTCCACTGCGTTCAGCAGGATCCGGCAGCCTGGCGCCAGGCCCAGGAGCCCCCGTCCGGCCCCCACTACCCGCACTCCAGCGTGGCAGAGCCTGGCCAGACCAGCGAACGGTCTCCCAGCGGACAACCTAGGTCAGTCGCGAGCCGGCGATGCCAGAGCATGTGCGTGACGTGCGCGCGAGCCACCACCGGAAGGCTGGTCGACGCCGCCAGTTCCGCGAACGTCACCGGACCCGAGCCGATCACCCCCTCCACCTGCTGCTGCAGCCCGAGGGGGTCCTTCAAGGGTCGGCGCTGGGACGACAGATGATCCAGAACGCTGTGGACATGAGGGCGCCACTCGGTAACGACTGAGTAGTGCCAGCCGCAGGCTGCCGCCGCCTCCCTGGCGGCCGCGAACTTCAGCGCGTCAGATTCCTTGATCAGATTCCCCGGGCGGACGTCGAACAGCCACAGGCTGCCGTCGGGCAGTACCGCCAGGAAGTCCGGGATGTGCTGGCTGCGGCCCTGCCTATGCTCGAAGTCCAGGCAGAACGGCTGCGGCAGCACGTCCGATACCCCCAGGAAGTCCAACGCGAGCAGCAGCCTCTGTTCCTCCAGGGACTCGAACCCGTGATGCCGCCCCGTGCAGACCATGAACTGCAGCCCCGGACGGTGCCCCTGCCGAGCCCGCCACGTGAACTGCCGCACCGGCTGCGACGAAGACACCGGCACGGACCCCATGTCACGGACCGGCCATGACACCTCACCCTCACCAACCAGCCACGTCCCACTCCACCGGCGCGGCCACCCATCCCCGAGCACCAGCCGGTCACGAATGCAACCTTCGTCATAGGCCGCGATCAACTGCTCCAGCCCGCATGAGTCCGATCGGATCTTCGCCTTCATCACTCCGCGCATGGGTCAACAGGAGCACCGCCGTACCCGACGCTGGTGCAGATCACCACATCTGCTCGTTACTCAGCGCGACGTGATCGCTTGCGGCAAGAACTCGCCAACTTCGATGAACAACCGCCAACAAGCCTGGACGGTCACAACAGCCACCTCGACGCGAAAGCGACGACGGAGAGTATCAATCGAACGAATGTACGGGCCGGGGGTTATGGTGGAGATGCGACGGAGTGCATCCGGTGGGGAGGGCGTGTGGGTGAGGACTGGAGGTGCGGATGTCGTCGTTTACGCACCTCCACGCCATGTCGGGCTATTCGGCCCGCTACGGGGCCGCGCACGTCGATCACCTCGTGCGCCGGGCGGCGGAGCGCGGCATGAGTGCCTTGGCGCTCACTGACCGTGACAATGTGACCGGCGCCGTACGCTTCGCCAAGGCCTGCGACACCCACGGCATCCGCCCGATCTTCGGCGTCGACATCGCCGTCGCACCCCAGCACGAGGCCCCCACCGAGGCACGGCTTCGTAGTCGGACCCCCGTGCGCGGTGGTGCCCACGTAGTGGAGGCGCCCTTGCGGGTGACGCTGCTGGCGCAGCACGTCGACGGGTGGGCGCGCCTGTGCCGTCTGATCTCCACCGCGTACGCCGAGACGGTCGAGGGCTTGCCGGTGGTGTCCTGGTCGGCTCTGGCCCAGTACGCGGGGGAGGGGCTGACGGTTGTGCTGGGCCCGGTCTCCGAACCTGTCCGAGCCCTGACCGCAGGCCGTGAGGACCTGGCCGAGCAGCTCCTCGCCCCGTGGCGGGACCTGGCCGGTGACAACCTGCGAATGGAAGTGGTGTGGTTCGGTCTGCAGGGCACCGGTCCCGGTTCTCTGCGGTTGGCCGGCCGCACCCTGGCCCTGGCCGACCGGCTCACCATTCCTACCGTGCTCACCAACGCCGTCCGCTACGCCGACCGCGACCAGCACCGGCTCGCCGACGTCCTGGACGCCGCCCGCCTGCTGCGCCCCATCGACCGCCGGCACCTCGACACCGGGGAGCGCTGGCTGAAAGACACCGCATCGATGACCGCGGCCGCCGACCGCATCGCCGAAGCCGCGGGCGCCGGGCCGCAGCGTGCGCAGCGGCTGATGGCGGAGACCGCCCGCACGGCGGCGCAGTGCCGGGTCGATCCGGTGGCTGATCTGGGGCTGGGCACCCCGCACTTTCCCGAGCCGGCCGTGGTGGGCGCCGGGGCGGGCCCGGGGGAGGCGGCGGCGTTGCTGCGGGAGCGGTGTGAGGCGGGCATGGTCCGGCGCGGCCTGGACCGTGACCCGGCCGCGGTGCAGAGGCTTGAGGAGGAGCTCGCGGTCATCGCGGGCTTGCAGTACGACACGTACTTCCTGACCGTGGCGGCCGTGGTGGCCGATGTGCGGGAGATGGGCATTCGGGTGGCCGCACGTGGTTCGGGGGCCGGGTCGATGGTCAACCACGCCCTGTACATCGCTACGGCCAACCCGCTGGAACACCACCTGCTGTTCGAACGATTCCTCAACCCCCGACGTACCTCGCTGCCGGATATCGACATCGATGTGGAGTCCGCCCGCCGCCTGGATGTCTACGACCGCATCATCGAACGCTTCGGCACCGACCGCGTCGCGGTCACCGGCATGCCCGAGACCTACCGGGCCCGCCACGCGCTCCGCGACACCGGGATGGCTCTGGGTATCGCCCCGCACGTGGTGGATCGCATCGCGAAGTCCTTTCCGCACATCCGGGCCTGCGACATCACCTCAGCGATGGCCGAGCTGCCAGAACTGCGGGAATTGGCCGCGGTGGCGGGCCAGTTCGGGCCGCTGTGGGAGCTCGCCGAGGGCCTGGACGCGCTGCCGCGGGGGATGGCGATGCACCCGTGCGGCGTCATCGTCAGCAACGCCACCCTCCTGAACCGACTCCCCGTGCAACCCACCCCGGGCGGCTACCCGATGGTGCAGGCCGACAAGGAGGACGTCGAAGACCTCGGCCTGATCAAACTGGATGTGTTGGGGGTGCGGATGCAGTCCGCGATGGCGCACGCCGTCACCGAGATCCAACGCACCACCGGCCAACACATCGACCTCGATGACAACCAGCAGGTGCCGCTGGATGACTTCTTTGCGTTCAAGCTGATCCAGGCCTCCGACACCATCGGTCTGTTCCAGCTGGAGAGCCCCGGCCAGCAAGATCTTCTGGCCCGGCTGCAGCCCCGTGACCCGCAGGACGTCATCGCCGACATCAGCCTCTTCCGTCCGGGCCCGGTGGCCGGCGGCATGCCCGCCCAGTACATCGCCGCACGCCATGGCGCCGCTCCCCAATACCCGCACCCAGACCTCGAGCCGGTGCTCGCCGACACGTATGGGGTGACGATCTGGCACGAGCAGATCATCGACATGCTCGCGATCCTCACCGGCTGCGACCGCTCCCTGGCGGAGGTCGCACGCCGCGCCCTGGGCGACAAGAGCCGGCTGCCGAAACTTCGCGATTGGTTCCTGCGGGAGGCCGGAGCCCGCGGGTACACCCCGGCGGTGCTGGACGAGGTGTGGGAGATCATCGAGTCGTTCGGCGCCTACGGGTTCTGCCGCGCCCACGCCGTCGCCTTCGCGGTGCCGGCGCTGCAGTCCGCGTGGCTCAAGGCGCATCATCCGGCCGCCCTGTACGCCGGGCTGCTGGAGCACGACCCGGGGATGTGGCCGAAGCGGGTGATCGTCGCGGATGCCCGCCGCCACAACGTTCCTGTCCTCGGCGTCGACGTCAACCACTCCGGGGCCACCCACACCGTGGAGAAGACCGACAACGACATCTGGGGTGTGCGGCTGGCGTTCTCCGCGGTCAAGGGCATCAGTGACGATCAGGTGGCCCGGCTGGTGTCTGCCCAGCCCTATGCCTCGCTGCAGGACCTGTGGCAGCGCGCCCGCCCGGCACGGCCGACCGCGGAACGCCTCGCGGAAGTCGGCGCCCTGGACACCCTGCGCGGGTCGCTGACCCGCCGGGATCTGCTCCTGCAGATCGCCGAGCTCCACCGCCACGCCCGCGGCCACCAGGGCGACGGTCAGCTGCCGCTGCAGGACATCAGCACCAGCTCCACCCCCAGCGGCCTGCCCGAGATGACCGGCCGCGAAGCCCTCGGCGCGGAGCTGGAAACCCTCAGCATCGACGTCAGCCAGCACCTGATGGACTACCACCACCGGCTGCTGCGCGAAGTCGGCGCCACCGACGCCGCCCACCTGGGCGCCCTCGAATCCGGCCAGACCGTCCTCGTCGCCGGGGTACGCGCCTCGACCCAGACCCCACCCATCGCCTCCGGCAAGCGCATCATCTTCGTCACCCTCGAAGACGGCTCCGGACTCGTCGACCTGGCCTTCTTCGAAGACTCCCACCCCGCCTGCGCCCACACCATCTTCCACAGCGGCCTGCTCCTGGTCCGCGGCACCGTCCAACGCAGAGGACCGCGCCGCACCGTGGTCGGCACCCGCGTCTGGGACCTCGAAGCCCTCGCCGCCGCCCGCCGCGACCACGGCCCCGAAGCCGTCCTGCGCCTCCTGGGCGACACCACCCGACCCGAACCCACCCCCGCCCAGCCCCCGCAGCGCACCCTCGCCAACGGAACCAGCGGCGCCGCCCTGCACCCGTGGGCCGACCTGCAGCCCGCCGGCACCCGCTCCGCGAACCTCACCAAACTCGGCCACACCAGCCAGGGAAGCGCAGGCGGGTGACCCTCATGCAGCCAGTACAGCGCCACATCCTGCACGCGCACTTCCATGGCCGCACGCGTGACGACCCCGAGCTGTACCAACACCTCCTGGACCTCCTGCAGGACATCAGCCCTCGCGTGCAGGCCCTGGAACCCGACGGTGCACAGATGGATCTGACCGGTGCCCTGCGGTATTTCGACCGCAGCCCCCGCGACATTGCGGAACTGATCCGCCTACGGGTCGTGGCCCTGCACGGGGTTCAGGTGACGCTCGCCATCGCGGGCAATCGGCTGCTGGCCGGCATGGCCGCCGCCGTGACGCCGCCCGGCGACATCACCGTCATCAGCCACGATCCGCACGAGATCGCCATGTTCCTGCGCCCGCAACCCGTCAGTGCCCTGCCCGGCGTCGGGCCGGCCACCGCGAAGATATTGACCCGGCACGGTCTGCACCGCATCGCAGACCTCGCCGATGCGCCGCTGCTCACGACCCAGCGGCTGCTGGGAGCGACCACGGGCCGGGCCCTGTACGACCTCGCCCACGGCCGCGACCCCCGCCCCGTCACCCCACAACCGGTCGCCCGCTCCCTCACCGCCGACCACCACTTCGACCGCGACGAACTCGACCCCGACCAACACCGACACGTCCTCCTCCGCCTCAGTGACCAACTCGGCGCCCGCCTACGCTCCCAGGCCCAGATCGCCGGCGCCCTGTCCCTCACCGCCCGCTACGCCGACCGATCGACCACCACGAGAACCCGATCCCTACCTGAAGCCTCAGCCCATGGAGATGATCTTCGGGTGGCCGTGTACGGGCTGTACACCGCGCTCGGACTGCAGCGCGCCCGCGTGCGATCCCTCACCGTGCGCGCCGAGCAACTCCGCCCCGCCCACACCGCGACGCAGGAGATGAGCCTGGACCAGGTCCGGGAGAACCGCCTCGCCATCGAACCGGCCATCGACCGCGCCAACGCCCGCTTTGGCCCCGGCGCCGTACGCCCGGCCAGCCTGGCGCCCTCCCGGTATGGAGAGGGGTGACGCCTTGCGCGAAGCGTCACAACAACTCGGGTGCACGCTCCCGAACGGCATGCTCGGAATCCGGGTGAGCTGGGCAACCGGGCGCGGCAGCGCCGCGCAGTGCCGCATCGACTCGGCGGTTACTGGTCATGGTCGCCGTGACGACGGTCATGGTGAGGAGGAGGCCGGCGGCAGCGTAGAGCGGAGTGCGTAGGTCGTAGGTGGTGGCCAGCCAGCCGCCGAGGAAGGCGCCGAACGGGGCGGCGCACATGGCCAGCATGCGGGAGGTGGAGGCGACCCGGCCCATCAGGTGGCCGGGGACGATGGACTGCCGGAGGGAGGGCCCGAGCACCATGGTGGCGCCCATGCCGGCCCCGCAGACGGCGAGCGCGAGCCCGGCCACGTACGGGTTCGGGGCGGCGGCCAGCCCCAGGATGGCAAGTCCCTCGATCGCGGCCGTGCACGTCAGTGCGGTGCCGGTGCCGAGTCGTCGGCCGAGGAAAGTGGCGATGCCCGCGCCGAGCAGGCCTCCGGTGGCTTCCGCTGTGAGGAGCAGGCCGAAGCCGTAGGTGTCGATGCCGAGGCGGTCGTGCGCGAAGAGGGCGAGGACGGTCTCCACAGCGAGGAAGGCGATGTTCCCGAGCGCCGGGCGGAGCGCCAGCCCGAGCAGCAACCGGTCCCGGAAGACGTACGAGGCGCCGGCCCGCGCCTGCCGAAGCAGCGACTCGCGGACCTCCGGCACGGGCCGGGGCATGGCGGGCAGCGCGCGGACGAGCAGTGCGGAGAGCGCGAACGACACGGCGTCGGCGAGCAGCGGAATTGCCCGCCCGAGTGCGAGCAGCGCACTGCCTGCGGGCGGTCCCGCGAAGCCGGACGCGGCGGTCTGGCTGCCGCGCAGGCGGGAGTTGGCGCGCTCCAGGAGTGCGGGGTCGCGGCCGAGCAGATCCGGCAGATAGGCCGTGGCGGCCGTGTCGAAGAAGAGTCCGCCGAGGCCGAGCAGGAAGGCGACGGCCGCGAGCAGTGGAATGCTCAGCGCGTCGAGCGCGGCCGCGGCCGCGGGTATCGCGAGCAGCACCGCACGTGCCGTGTCCGCGACCCACATGGTGCGCCGGCGGTCCCAGCGGTCCACCAGCGCACCGCCGAGCACTCCGAAGAGCAGCCACGGCAGCGTTCCGGCGGCCGTGACGACCGCGAGCGCCATCGGGTCCTGCGTCAGCGTCAACGCGATCAGCGGCAGTGCGGCATGCGTCACCCCGTCACCGAGCGAGGAGATCGTCTGCGCGGTCCACAGCCGTCCGAACCCGGTCGGCAACGTCGGAACGTCTGAGGTCACTTGGCGCCCCCTTCGACCTGCTCGCGCGGTGTCGGGTGGAACAGTGCGAAGACGAGTGACGCGTCCGGCAGCGATGGATCGGACAGCTCCCGGTACTCGTCCGCCAGCGCCTCCAGCCGCGCCCCCAGCTGCGCGAACTGCTCCTCAGTGAGCCGCAGATGCGCCATCCGCACGTGCCGCTCCTGCACCGGCGACGCCTCCAGGTCCGCCACCGCATGGCGCATCAGCACATCCGGCCCTCCCTCGCCCGGATCCGGCAGCGCGATCGCCCGCGCGGCCATCGCGTAGTACCGCTCGGTGACACCCCGCACCTTCCGCGTCCGCACCACCTTCACCAGGCCGGCCCGCTCCAGCAGCCGCACGTGATAGCTGGAACTCCCCTTCGCGAGCCCCAGCCGCTCGGCGATCTGCGTGATCGTCGCCGGCTCGAAGCGGAGCACGGCCATGATCCGGTGGCGCGTGAGACTGGAGACGGCGCGTAGCTGCTCGTCCGTCGTGACGTGAAACGTCTCGGGAAGATCATCGGTAGGCATGAGCGCAATGGTCAAGGATTCTTGACCATTGCGCAAGGGAATGTGGCACCGAACATGACCGTGACCTCAATGCGGCTCGTGTGATCCTCGCCGCCGGACAGGCGGAGAGGCTAAACGCCCCCGGAGGGCCTGTCAGACCGGAAGCGGCAATCCCGCGCCCGGCAGGGCCCGTCGAACGGGGAACCCACCGGAAAGCCCAGCCGGTACTCACCGGCAGCCAACCGGGAATCTCCGCCCTTTAGGGCGGGGAGGATGTCAAGAAAAGCCGCCGGTGCGGCCGCAAGGGGGGAATGCGGTGACCGCACCGGCGGCTTCGTGCCGTCCGGCCCCACGGGGGGAGGGCCCGGACGGGGGATCGGGCCCCTACGCGGGGCGTTCGACGGCGAGCGCGGCGCCCGCGTGCACACGGTAGGAGCCGCCGTCGGTGAAGACCAGGACGATACGGGGTGCTGCGGGGCAGGAGAAGTCGTCGCGGACATTGTCGACCACGCGCTGTCGGCCGTCGAGGGTCACGACGTCGTTCTTCTTCACGGTGCACGCGGTGTGCGGCGCGGCGGCCACGGCGCCCTCACCTCCCCGGCGCCTGCAGAGCGTCGGCCGCGAGGTTGATGACCTCGGCGAGCCGGGACGCCAGTGACGCGCTGCAACCGCCCAAGGCGACATAACCGGTCCCATCGACCGGCATCCCGCTGTGCAGCGACGGCAAGACCAGGTCGACCCGGGCGAGCGCCGCCTTGAGGGCAGCTACGGCCGCATCTCCGGTCGCGCTCGCATGCTGGTCCCGCTTCGCGCGGGCGGCCTTGTCCTGGGCGGTGCGGGTAGTCATCGAATCTCCTTCGAGGATGTCAAGAGGCAGCTCTTTCGTGTGTGGCGGTGAGGGCGAGCAGGTGATGCGTGAGGCGGCGGACATCGACCAGGCGCAGTGGATCCGTGGTTCGAGGGGCGCTGATCCAGTGCGCCGAGACGCTGCGGTGGCCGGTGATGGGTATCAGCAGGTACCGGCCGGCGGACAGCACCCCAACGCCCGGGACCTCGGCGGAGGCCGGGCCGGTGCCTGGCGCGAGCATCACGTACAGCACATCCCGCAGCAGGTCGGCCAGGACCGGGTAGCCGCTGCGGGTGCGGACCCGCATCGCCACCAGCGCGTCCAGGCCGAGGGTGCATGGATCAATAGCTACCGCGTCCCACCGCCGGCCACACTCCGCCCAACCGGTGGCATCGGTGATCGGGATCGTTGAATCTGGCTCTGACCGCGTTTCCATGAATGATCTTGTCGCCGCCGTCACCGGCTCAGCAGCAGGTCCCGGACCGCGGCGGGCTGGGACAGGAACGGGTGGTGGCCGGCGTCGAGTGCGACGACGCTGCCGGCGGGGCGGGCGAACTCGCGCTGCAGGCGCGGCGGGGTACCGGTCCCGGGCGCAGACGAGGTACGTCGAGGGCACCTGCTGCCATGCGGCCGCCCCGACCGGCTGCCCGGTCACCTGCACGCCCTGCCGGGCGAGGTGGTCCGCCGCCTGACGCCCGCGGCGGCTTCCGCGGTGCCGATGCCCCCGTAGTTGTGGGCGACCACACGGTCGGCTCGTCGCTGTCCAGCAGCGCCTGCCGGTGATTTCCGGTGGTCGAGGCAGGAGAGCAGGGCCTCCTGTACGCGGCGGCGTCCCGCCACGGTGCGAAACCGCCGCCCATCCTCCGTTCCAGCCCTTGCCTAACCTATCGAAAATCGATAGATTCCCATCGCAACTCGATGGAGGGATGGGTCATGGGAAAGCTGGCAGTGGGTGCGCTGCGCGCCGTGCTCGTGGTGGTGCTCGCCGGCACCGTGCTGGTACAGGCGTTGATGGTGTGGACGCTGGTCAGCGGGAACGACCCGGAGGACGGGTCGGTCCCGCTGACCTCGCTGCGCGTGATCACGATCCTGGGGATGGTGTCGGCCCAGGTCGCCCTGGTCTGCGTATGGCGGCTGGTGGCGATGGTGCGACGCGGAACCGTGTTCTCCCACGCCGCCTTCCGGTACGTGGACGGCGTGATCGGCGCGATCGTGGCCGCTGCCCTCGTGTGGTTCGCAATCACGGCCGTCAATGCGCCGGGCCAGCGAGACGACCCGGGCGTCACCGTGATCATGGGCGGGATCGGCCTGGCCATCCTGGGGGTCGCGCTCATCGTGCTCGTGCTGCGAATGCTGCTCGCCCAGGCCGTGGTGCGCGAGGTCGAAGCGGCACAGATGCAGGCCGAGTTGGACGAGGTGATCTGATGGCGATCGCCGTCGACATCGACGTGATGCTGGCCAGGCGGAAGATGACCGTGGGCGAGCTCGCGGACCGCGTAGGGATCACTCCCGCCAACCTGGCGGTACTCAAGAACGGCCGCGCCAAGGCGGTACGCTTCGCGACGCTCGCCGCACTCTGCGAGGTGCTCAAGTGTCAGCCGGGCGACCTGCTGCGCTGGGAGGCCGAGGACGCCGCGGACGGATGACGTGCCCCAGGGCGGGCGTGAAAACGTTCGGCACCACAGGCCCGTGCCGCGGCATGTGGACCGCTTGACATCCTCACCCGCCCTCTAAAGGGCGAGGATTCCCGGCTGGTTGCCGGTGAGTACCGGCTGGGCCTTGCGGTGGGTTCCCCGTTCGACGGGCCCTGCCGGGCGCGGGATTGCCGCTTCCGGTCTGACAGGCCCTCCAGGGGCGTTTAGCCTCTCCGCCTGTCCGGCGGCGAGGATCACACGAGCCGCATTGAGGTCACGGTCTGTTCGGTGCCACAGCCACCGCAGGTCCACCCGCCGACGCGATGTCGGCGAGCAGGTGGACAGCACCCTGCTGCCGCGCTGGGCGGCACGGTCCGCCACCGCCGGCTGGACGCTGGGGACCGCGCGGTGCTGTTGCAGGTCGCCCTGCAACTGCGCTGGATCCAGGGCGACAGTGACACCGCCCAGCAGCTGCTGCTGCTCATCGAGTGCGGGGCCGCCTCGGTCGTCGCCGTCTCCGCACGGATCCCGTTCGGCGAGAGCGAGCGGACCACCGGCCACTGGCTGCCGCTGCTGCTTCTCGGCGCGGCCCTGCTGCTGAGCGGAGCCGCCGTCGGCGCCCTGATGCTCGGAGCCGTGGCCGCGCCGTTGCCGGCGGCGGGCTGGAGGCGCTGCGCAATGTCGCCGGCCTAGCGGGTGTCGGGATGCTCACCGCCGCGGCGCTCGGCGGCGCACTCGCCTGGGCCGGATCACTGGCCTACACCGTGGAGCCGAGTTCGCACTGTTCGAGGGCTGGAAAACCCCGCGGAGGGCCCCTTGGAAGCGATCATCTAGGCTGGCGCGGTGACTGAGGAGCAGGAGCCGGTGCAGCCGTCGGGAGTGTGGGCCACGGCGGTGGGGGTGGCCAGGGTGCGGGCGCTGGAGACCGAGCGGGAGAACGCGCTGTTCCGCGACCCACTGGCACAGGCCTTCGCCGCCGCCGGCGGCCTGTGGCCCTCCTCGCCGCCGCTGCCCGATGACGAGGCCGCGCGACACCGCCGGCTGGCCGTTTCGTTCTCCATCGTCATCAGGACGAAGTTCCTCGACGACCTGTTGCAGCAGGCCTCCGCGTCCGGGGTCCGGCAGGTCGTGCTGCTCGGCGCCGGTATGGACAGCCGGGCCTTCCGGATGGACTGGCCCGAGGGCACCCGGCTGTTCGAGGTCGACACCGCCGCGCCACTGGACTTCAAGGCCTCGGTGCTGCGCCAGGAGCGGGCCGTCGCGCGCTGCGAGCGGATCACCGTCGCGGTGGATCTGCGTGAGGACTGGCCAGGCGCGCTGGCCGCCGCAGGGCACGACCCGGCCGTGCCGACCGTGTGGATCGCCGAAGGACTACTGATCTATCTGCCCGAGGATGCGGTGGAGCTACTGCTGGCCCGGATCAGCACGCAGTCGGCGGCAGGCAGTCGGCTGGGGCTGACATTGGGCTCGCGCGGCGTGATCGAGCGCTTCGGCGCGGACGCCGCGCCGGGATCGGCGGCGTCCCTGTGGATCTCGGAGATGCCCGACGACCCGGTGGGCTGGCTGGCCGGGCACGGCTGGGAGGCCGACAGCCACACCCTGCGCGAGCGCGCTGCCGCCTACGGTCGCCCGATCAGCACCCCGCCGCAGCGCGAGGAGCAGCCCGGCGGACTGATCTCGGCCGTCCGCCGGTAGAGCGTCTCCCGGCTCCCTGGATGATCGATTCCAAGGGGGCCTGATGAGGGGAGCCATGTTCATGCGCGGCCAGCCAGTCATGCGCGCACTGACCGCCTACGACCACTAAACGGTGGCGAAAGAGTGGAGGCCGGGAGGTTCCTCGGCCCGCATGCTGACAACCCAGTCCCTCAGATGCTGGCCGGTGCGGGTTGTGAGGATGGCAGTGAAGCTGTGGACGAGACGGTGGGCCTCCGCGAGCTCCGGGCAACGGGTAAGGACCTCGGCCAGCTGTTTTCCCTCACTCTCCGAGAGCCGGTCAGGGTGACGCGTGATCCACATCGGTGATGTGTCGGAGTCCTGGTGGCGCGGGCTCGACCACGCGGATACGGCGTTGGCGTCGTGGCCGCAGACTGTCGCTGATGATCTGGTAGCGGCCGCGGTAGCCGAGGTCCTGGAGTTCGGAGCGGAGCTGGATCGCGTTGGTGAATCCTAGAGTCGCGGCCTGGGGCGGCGGCCGGCCAGTGAGGGCGTCTTGCTCGGGGGTCGCCGCATGCTCGACTACGCGGTGACTGGAGTCGGGGGCCCGAGCGACGACTACCGCGAGGAGCGCGCCGACGCCCTCGCATGGCGGTGCAAACGAACCGGCGGTAGCAACCCAACTGACCGGTCAGAGCCAGGAGACGGGGCCAGGTGGCCGCGCCGGGAACATCCAGTCCGGCCGGCATGGTTGCATCGACCGAGGGACCGGCGCCGCATGGGCGGGGAACACGGAGACCACAAGGTCACCCGCCCCGCCGGGATCCGGGCCCCGGGATCGCGGCATGCCTGCCGCGCACTCTATTTCTGGAGGAGGACTGTTTAATGACTGATCGGCCCTTGACGCTGATGGCAGTACACGCCCACCCCGACGACGAGGCCACCGGAACCGGAGGGGTCCTCGCGCGGTACGCGGCGGAAGGCATCCGCACGGTTCTTGTGACGTGTACCGACGGTGGTTGCGGTGACGGACCGGGGGGTGTCAAGCCGGGCGATGCCGGGCATGATCCGGCGGCCGTTGTCGTGATGCGCCGTCAAGAACTCGAGGCGAGCTGTGAGGTGTTGAAGGTCAGCGATCTGGAGGTGCTGGACTATGCCGACTCCGGGATGATGGGCTGGCCGAGCAACAAGGCCCCCGGGTCCTTCTGGCAGACCCCCGTGGAGGAAGGCGCCGCCCGGCTTGCGGAACTCATGCGGCACTACCAACCGGATGTGGTCGTCACCTATGACGAGAACGGCTTCTACGGCCACCCCGACCACATCCAGGCCCACCGCATCACGATGGCGGCGCTGGAGATGACCGCGCTGACACCGAAGGTGTACTGGACGACGATGCCCCGCTCGATGATGCAGCGGTTCGGCGAGATCATGCGCGAGTTTCATGAGGACATGCCGGAGCCGGATCCTGCCGAGGCTGCCGCGATGGCCGAGATCGGCCTCCCGGACGATGAGATCTCCACGTGGGTGGACGCCACCGCGTTCAGCGGTCAGAAGTTCGATGCGCTGGCCGCGCACGCCAGTCAGGGCGAGAACATCTTCTTCCTCAAGATGGGCAAGGAGAGGTTCGGCGAATTGATGGGCATGGAGACCTTTGTACGGGTCAAGGACGCCACCGGCGCGGCCGTACCCGAGAACGATCTCTTCGCCGGATTGCGCTGATCCGCCCGTACGACCGAGACCCAGGAGAGCTCATCGGGCTGCACGACGGGATCGAGCGGGTAACACACCCGGGGGCTTGTCCGCGCGAGTTTCGCTCGGGCAGCCCTCGTCCAGGCTGAGGCCGTCTGGTCCCCTATCGGCCAAAGTAGGTGGGGGAACCGGGCAGTCAGTTCCGAGTCGCGCGCGTCTTCGTGACCCGGGCCTGATGATCTGCGGCCGCAGCCCTGGGCCCCCGCCTGTGGCCAACCTGGCCGGACGTCGGCTCCAGTGGAACGCATACCACCGCGACGAGTTCATGGACTTCGCGGACTACCACTTCGCCGGCCAGACCTCTTCATGGGTCAGCGGCTCAGCTTTTGAGGTCTTGGTCTGGGACAGCACCGTTCACCGCCTGTGGACCGATGCGCCGAATTCCCTGTCCGCCTACGTCGGATTCAACAACAACGACCAGGACCGCTTCTTCGAAGCCTGCGCCTGACCCGTACGAGAAGGACGGGTGCCCCGGGACGGATCCACCCTCCCGGGGCACCCCGCCGTCACGGCCGTCGGCTCGTCTCTTCCGTGAAGCCCCAAACAGGCGCTCACCGCAGGAGAGCAAGGACGGTGCGGTGAGACCGAGCTTGACAGCGTTCCTCGTGAGCACTTGCGCGTGGCCTGACCCAGCAATCTGGCTGGGACCAGTCGTTCGGACGATGCTGCAACCCGATGGACTCGGACACCACGGAGGCCGCCGTCGTGCAGGCCACTATCGTCCAGGCCGGATACGGCAACAGCAGCGGAGGCTCGGGTGGTGCCGGTTCGGGCGCTCTGCACGCGGTCGGTGCGGGCCGCTGGCTGGACGACCCGAACTCCTCGGTTACCGGCGGGGCTCGGCAGCAGATCCGGGACTGCAGCGGGCAGCCGAACCAGACGTGGACGCTGGACGCCGACGGCACCGTCGTCGGTGTGCAGTCCGGACTGTGCCTGGACGTCACCAACGGCGCGACCGCCAACTACACCCGGTCGAACTGTGGACCTGCAACGGGCGGAGCAACCAGCAGTGGAGTCTCAGCTGACCAGCTGACCAGCGGCGCCGACGGGTGAAACGCACCCGTCGGCACCAGGCTACTTCGGCGCCGACTTACCCGTCCGGGGTGTGCCGCGCTTCGGCGGAGCCGTGCTCCCGCGGACCGTGAGGGTGGTGGCGATTTCGACTCCGGCCTGCGACACCTCCTCGCCGCGGCCCAGCGTGAGCGCCAGCTCTGCGGCGGCGACAGCCATCTCGGTCAGCGGTTGGTGCACGGTGGTCAGCGGCGGCTCGACCCAGGCGACGATCGGCAGGTCGTCGAAGCCGACCACGCTCAGGTCGTCGGGAACGGAAAGACCAAGTTCCCTGGCGGCCTGGTAGACGCCCAGCGCCTGCATGTCGTTGGTGGTGAAGATCGCCGTGGGCCGGTCGCTGCGGGCCAGGAGCTCCAGCGCGGCGGCATGCCCATGCTCACGGAGCAGAAAGGCCTGGACCAGTAGCGTCGGGTCGGCGGTCACGCCGGCCTCCGCCAACGCGGAGAGGTAGCCGGCCTTGCGGGTCAGGCAGACGGGGTGGTCCGGGCCGGTGATCATGGCGATGCGGCGGTGCCCCAGCTCCAGCAGATGCCGGGTCGCGGTGTGGCCGCCTCGAAAGTTGGTGGTGCCGACAAAGGGAACGTCGTCGGGGAGTTCGTCCACCGGGTCGAAGACGATCAGGGGAATCCCCTTGGCGTGCAGCTGCGCGCGTTCGGCCGGCGTCAGTTGGGCGACCGACACCACGCAGTTGGGGCGACGGTTGATGGTGTCGTCCAGGGTCGTGGCCTGGGCGTCGCGGGCGGCGAGCTCGGTGACCGTCAGACCGAAGCGGTGCTTGCGGGCCACCCGTTCCACGCCTCGGATGACCTCGGTCGCCCACATGCTCTCCAGCTCGCGGAACAGCAGCTCCACCGTATTGCTGCGATTGGCGATCGGCTTGCGGTAGCCGTGGAGGGTGATGAGCTCTTCAACCCGGGCGCGGGTCTGGTCGGACACCCCCGTGCGCCGGTTGAGCACCTTCGACACGGTGGGGATGGAGACGCCTGCGGCTTCCGCGATGTGGGCGATCGTGACCGAGCCGGACCCTTCTCCTTGCGAGCGCTGTTCGTCAGCCGCCGGTTCGCCCGCTCGGTAGTCCGTAGTCACGTTCACCCTTCCAGATTCCCTTGCGCCGCCGGGCTGCCCGGGGCCCGTCAGTCACGATGTCCCGGTGGCGCTCTTGGGGCGGCCATTGTGGCATCCCTGACCCGACCCGGGACTCCCGGTCACGGCCGACGCGAGTGGTGTCCGAAGCGTTGACCGTCCCATGACGGGAGACATCTTTCCAGGGAAACGAAAGGGAAGCAATATGGAAACTTTCTCTGAGGCCCCGCTGTGTGACCCCGGACCGGAGGTGACTCTGCGCGCATCTTGTATCATATGGGCTCAATCCGGTCATGGTCGGGCGGGTATCTCAGCTGAGGGAACCGGGGCTCAAGCTCACGCCCGGGCGTGAACGGGAGATGCCGCCCAGCATCGACACGGTTGCCAGCTTGGAGACGACTGCCTACGGCAGCAGGGTGTCCGTCGCGTCCGTGTCCACGGCGGAAGTCGAAGCGCAGTCGTCGCTCAGAGAGAAGGGTGTTCGCTTCCTGCGGTCAGGAGCCTTCCTGGAGGGACACGAGCACACCGCGAAACGACCCCCGCTCAGACCTCCACAGCCAGGGGGGCCGTATCCGAATTGAAGGCGGTGCTCTGGCCATGCACCGGGGCCGCCAACCAGCAGCGGACGCTGCTTGGCGGTCCGTCATTCCGCGGCGAACACCCGTACATCCCATGGCCCCAGCTCGACCGGCGCCCCTGCGGGGAGCGCTGCCTTCGCTGCCGGGTCGGAACCGTCGGCGAGGAGGTCCACCAGTGCGCAGGGGGCGGAGGCGACGGCCGGCTCCCAGCTCCAGTTGTGCACGATATGGACGCGGCGTCCGTCCGGAGCGGTGCCGGTCAGGGCGGTGACCGAGGCGGGCAGCTGCTGCCAGCCGCCGCGTGGCTCCGGGGCCAGCCACTGGGCCAGGGCGCGGGCGGTGTCCGAGTTGGGGACGGTGCCGACATAGGTCACCCGGCCCCGGCCGTGGGCGCGGCTGGTCATCGCAGGCCAGCGGCCGTAGTGCGGGTGCCGGTACTCGGCCAGCACCGTGGCATCGGACGGCATCAGCGAGTCCGCCCAGCGGGTGGCCCGGGCCTCGGCCGGCAGAGTCAGGGGGCTGCCGGCCGGGGTGTGCAGGGTGAGTTCGCCGGAGAGGTTGCTGAACTCCTCGTAACTGACCCCGGCCGCGCCGGTGAGCCTGGCCGGGGCGGGTTCGGGCCTTGCCCGGGCTTCCTCGTCGGCGTAGCCGGTGCGGGGGCCGAGCACCAGGTGGCCGCCCGCCTCGGCGTAGGCGTTGAGCCAGTCCAGGATGCCGTCCTCGGCCAGGTAGAGTCCGGCGGCGATCAGCACCGGGTGGCGCTGCGCGACCAGTTCGGGGCTCAGTCCAGCCGACGGGTCGGCCGGGTCGTGCAGTTGGCCGGCGTGCAGAATCCGCACCTGCCGCCGGGACTCGACCGCGCCTCGGTAGAAGGGGTCGAACAGTCCGTGGTACGAGCCGCCGTCGGGACCGCCGTCGGCGCCGGCCAGTGGCGGGTACTTCTGCATCAGCCACTTGCTGGGCAGCGAGTACACCATGGCGATGTCACAGTCGGGCTCCACTCCGGCGACGGCCTCCCCGGCCGCCGCGAACTCCGCTCCCAGGCGGGCGATCTCGGCGTAGGCACGGCCGGGTCGGCCGCTGTGCGGCAGCACGCCGCCCCAGTAGGTCTCAGCGCCGAAGTGCAGGGTGTGCCAGTGCCAGTACTCCACCATGCGCGCGCCGCGCGCCACCATCGCCCAGGCCGCCTGGCGCCACTGGCCGTCGAAGGGCGGGACGGTGTCGTAGGTGCCGCCGACGCTCTGCGCGTTGGTCTCGGTGACCAGGAAGGGTTCCTGGCGCGTGGCCCAGGCCCGGTCCGCCCCTTGGAGCAGCCCCCAGACCCCGCCGGCCAGCCAGGAGTGCGAGGGCCGGTCCAGGTCGGCGGGCAGGGTGAGCGCGTCCTGCATCTCGTAGTAGGGGTTGGCTGCGATCACGTCCAGGCTCTGCGCCAGCTGCTGGTCGTCCAGGGCCGCGTGGTTGTAGTGAAGGCAGGTGGTGACGAACTGGTCAGGGCGGGCGTACTCCCGGGCGATGTCGGCCTGCCAGGCGATGAACTCGCTGGTCTGCCGGGCCTGGAAGGCACGCCAAGCCACGTCGTACTGGGGCTGGGCGTTGCCGTCGGGCGTCCACAGGTCGGCCCAGTCGGTCAGCCGGTGCGACCAGTAGACCAGGCCCCACGCGCGGTTGAGCGTCTCCACGTCACCGTAGCGGGAGCGCAGGTCGTCGACGAAGCGCTGGAAGACGCCGGTGTTGTGCGGCAGTCGGCATCCTGGCTCGTTGTCGAGCTGGTAGCCGATCACCGCAGGGTGGTCGGCGTAGCGGGCCAGGAGGCGCCGGATCACGCGTTCGGCGTGGAAGCGGAAGGCGGGGTGGGTGAAGTCCATATCCTGGCGACCGCCCCAGTTGGCACGGCGGCCGGTGGCATCCTCGGCGGCGATCTCCGGGTACTGCCGGGCCAGCCACGGCGGGACGGCGTAGGTGGGGGTGCCCAGCACCACCGAGATGCCGCGGATCCGGGCGGAGTCCAGGGTCGGCTCCAGCCAGTCCAGGTCGAAGCGTCCGTTCTCGGGCTCCCAGGTGGACCACACCGACTCGCCGACGCGGATGAGGTTGAAGCCCGCCTCGGCCATCAGGTCGAGATCGGCCTCGACCCGGTCCATGCGATGGTATTCGGGGTAGTAGGCGGCGCCGAACAGGACGCGGGGCGGCAGTGCGGGCATCGGAGGGCCTCCGTGGACGCGGACGCGCGGGGGATTGTTTGAAGGGGGAGGCAACTCCGGTGCGGAGCCAGGGGAGTGGCTCCGCACCGGAGAGGTCAGGGGCTGCAGGTGGCGGACCGGCCTCGCCTCACCGGAGGTCGGGCCGCCACCGGCCTCAGGGGGCGAAGGACAGCGTGGTCAGACGCTGCTCTCCGGTGAGCACGATCCGCAGGTCGTGCACACCCTCGGCCTGCTCGGTGAGGGGCGACGTCACGGTGGTCCAGGCGTACCGCTCTCCAGTCGAGGGCACGGTGAAGGCGGTCAGCAGTCGCTCACCGGACCAGAGTTCGAGCATCGCGGTGCCGCCGGCGGTGCGGGACACCTCGGCGGTGACCGTCTGGGCGCCGCTCAGGTCGACAGTGCGGAACAGCAGCTCGCCGCGGGTGTCGTCGGGGGTGACGGCGTCGCCGTCGATGCGATCGGCGTCGGTCAGGACGATGTCCTGGCAATCGTCGAAATCAACCGCGCGCAGCGGACGTCCGAGCACCTCGCGCGGCTTGGGGGCCGGGCCGGTGACGGTCAGTCGGGCGCTGCCGACCGGGTTGGCAGCGGACCGGGCGACGAGCAGGTCGTAGTGTCCCGGGTCGACGGTGAACACGCCGGTGGTCACGTCCCAGTGGCTGAGCGCTTCCGCGGTGGGGAGCCGGAACTCCACCTCGGTGGTCTCCCCGGCGGCCAGCCGCACCTTCTGGAAGGCGATCAGCTTCAGCCGCGGCGCCGCGTAGCGGGCGCCGAGGGCCCTGGCGTAGAGCTGGACGGTCTCCACGCCGGCCCGCGTGCCGCTGTTGGTCAGGCTGACGGTCGCGGCGATCTCCCCGTCCTGGCCCAGTTCGCTTGCGACGGTCTTGAGCTCGCCGTATTCGAAGGAGGTGTAGGAGAGCCCGTGGCCGAAGGGGTAGAGCGGCGCGGCATGGTGGTACTGGTAGGTCCAGCCGGCCTTGATGATGTCGTAGTCGAGGCGCCCGGGCAGTTCGTCGTCGCCGCGGTACCAGGTCTGCGGCAGTCGTCCGGAGGCGTCGGCCTCGCCACGGAGCACCCGGGCCAGCGCGCGGCCGGTCTCCTGGCCGCCGTGCGAGGTCCACAGGACCGCTGGCAGATGGGCGTCGGCCCAGTCCACGGCGTAGGGGTAGCTGGACATGACGACCAGGACGGTGTCCGGCCGTACCGCGGCGACGGCGCGCAGCAGTCGCTCCTGGGCCGGGGGCAGCCGCAGTGAGGCCCGGTCCTCGGTCTCGCGGCCGTTGATGTGCGGGTCGTTGCCGAGGACGACCACCGCGACGTCGGCGGCACGGGCAGCCGCGACCGCGGCGGCCGTGCCGTCGACGACGACGCTGCGAGTGAACCGCAGTGCCTGGTCGGCGCTGTCCGCGGTCATGGTGATGACGCCGGTCCTGGCGTCGGCCTGCGCCCAGCGGCCGGTGAGCACGCTGCGCAGCAGTTCGCCTCCGCCCTCGGCGCGGTCCAGGGCGAAGGTCTCGTGGACGAACCACCCGCCCGGCTGGTCGCGGTCGGCGGCCACGCCCTGGTCCGCGCCGCGCAGTGAGACGTGTCGGCCGGTGGCGGCCGAGCGCAGGGTGAGCACCTCCTGGTCCCAGTCGAAGAGGTCGAACTGAGCGGTGAGGTCCTGGAGCTGGGCATCCGTCAGGGTGAGCAGGCCGTCCGTGCCGACCGCGGTGAGGGTGCGCCCGTCCTGGGTGTGCAGGGCGATCCGGTCCACGCCCTCGACGCTCTCGACGCCGAGTCCGTCGGCGACGGTGATCCGGTAGGGGTGGTTGCCGCTGTACCAGTCCTCGTAGAGGGTGCTGGCCAGCGGCCCGACGACGGTCACGCGGCGTTCGGCGACCAGTGGCAGCAGCCCCTCGTTCTTGAGCAGGACGACCGACTCGGTGGCGGCGCGCAGGGCGAGGTCCTGGTGGGTGGGAGAGTTGACGGCCTCCCAGGCGATGTCGGCGTATGGGTCGCGTTCCGGGTCGAACTCGCCGAGGCGGAAGCGGATCGACAGTTGCCGGCGGACCGCGCGGTCCACGTCGTCCATGGTGAGCAGGCCCCGATCGAGGGCGGTGCTGATGCGCTGGAACGTGGTCAGGGTGTCCGCATCGTTGTCGGTGAAGGAGTCGATGCCGGCCTTGAGGGCCGCGGCGTGGGATTCGGCGTGGTCGTCGAAGTAGTGCTCGGGATCGACGAGATTGGAGGGCGCCTGGGCGTCGGAGACCACGAAGAGGTCATGCCCCGTGGGCTCGGCCCAGCGGCGCAGCTGCTGCTCGATCAGCGGGCTGACGTGGCAGGGGCGGCCGTTGACCAGGTTGTACGCGGCCATCACGCCGGTGGCGGCACCGGTGGCGATGGCGAGCCGGAAGGCGGCCAGGTCGTACTCGTGCAGCACCCGGGGGCGCACACCGGAGGAGGTGGTGCAACGGTCGTCCTCGTTGTTGTAGGCGAGGAAGTGCTTGAGGACCGGTGCGGTGCGCAGGTACTCGGGGTGGTCGCCGGACATCCCGCGGCAGAAGGCGTTGCCGAGTCGGGCGGAGAGCAGGGCGTCCTCGGAGTAGCCCTCCTCGTTGCGACCCCAGCGCGGGTCGCGCAGGAGGTTCACCACCGGGGCCCAGCCCTGCAGGCTGATGCGGCCCGTTCCGATGGCCGGCGAGCGGTGGTGGTGGAAGGCCCGCTGTTCGACCGAGATGGCCTCGGCGACCGCGTGGATCAGCCCTTCGTCCCAGGTCGCGCCCAGGCCGACGGCCTGCGGGAAGGTGGTGGCCCGGCCCAACCAGGCGATGCCGTGCAGGGTCTCGGAGCCGGTGCGGAACTCCTCGACGCCCAGGCGGGGGATCGCCGGCGCGTACTGGTGCAGCAGCGCGATCCGCTCCTTGGGCGTGAGTCGGGAGAGCAGGTCCTCGACGCGTTCGCCCAGGGGGAGCCCGGTATCGCGGTAGGGCAGCGTGGGGGCAGCGGTACTCACAAGTAGTAGTCCCTTGCAGATCTCGGCAGACGGGGAATCAGCGTTGAAGCGCTTCGACGCTGGCATGGGAGCAGGACGCTGTCAAGCGAAACTTTCTAAGAAAAGTAACCCAAATTTCAGCCCGGCGTTTCCTGCCGCGTCTCTTGCGCCGGATGCGAGACGGCCCTTAACCTCTCGGCAATATTGAAGCGCTTCGACAACTCGGCCGGAACGAAACATCGTTCCCGAGCACCCCATCGGAACCGCCGCCCTACACATCACCTCAACCGGCGAAGGGTTGCCCACCATGAGCACCGAAATGAACCGCAGAACTTTCGTGAGCGGCGCCGCCGCCGTGGCCGGGGCAGCCGCCCTGACCCCGCTGCTGACCGCCTGCGGCGGCAGCGACACCACCGGCAGCAAGGGCGGAACCAGCAGCGAGAAAGGCCTGAAGGCCGCCCTGCCGACTTATGTGGCGGGCAGCGCGGCCAAGCCGGACATCCCCTCGGTGAACGGCGCAGTCGGGACGGTGACCGCTCCCGGCTACCTCACCTACCCGGCCAATCCGGTCAAGACGGTCTCCGGAGTCCCCGGCAAGGGAGGCAGCTACACAGCGATCACCCCGCTGTTCGGCTCGATGCCGGACCCGGGCAACTCCTTCTACCAGGCGATGAACCAGGCCCTGGGCGTCAACCTGAAGATGAAGCCCGTCGACGGCATCAACTACGGCACCATCATCCCGACCATGACGGCGGCCAAGAAGCTCCCGGACTGGATCCAACTGCCCACCTGGTACGCCAGCATCAACGTGGGCGGCCTGGTCGGCACCCAGCTGGCCGACCTGACGCCCTATCTGTCGGGCGACAAGATCAAGCAGTACCCCAACCTCGCAGCCATCCCCACCGGGGGCTGGACCGACGGGGCCTGGCAGGACAAGATCTACGGCATCCCCTGCTTCTCCAACGGCTTCGCGCTCCCCGGGGCCACCTTCTACCGTCAGGACATCCTCGACGCCAAGGGCATCACCGCAGACCAGGTGAAGTCCGCCGACGACCTCTACAACCTGGGTAAAGAGCTGACCGACGCCAAGGGCGGCGTCTGGGCCTTCGACGACATCTGGACCTATGCCAGCCCGCTCTGGGGCGTGCCCTACAAGTTCACCGTCACCGACGGCAAGCTGGTCCACAAGTACGAGATGGACCAGCTCCTGGAGGCACTGGACTGGCACTACAAGCTGTCCAAGTCCGGCCTCATGCACCCCGACGCGCTGGCGGGCAACAACGGCAGCGGCAAAACCCGCTTCTACGCGGGCCACACCCTGATCGCAGGGGACGGCCTCGGCGCGTGGAACCTCGGTGATGCCCAGACCGGGACCGCGGCCAGCAAGGGCTACCGCCGCGGCGCCTTCAACATCTTCGCGGCCGACGGCAAGTCCACGCCCAGCACCTTCCTCGGCGCCACCACCACCTTGGCCAGCTACCTGAACGCCAAGCTCTCCAAGGTCCAGATCCTGGAGCTGCTGGAGGTGGCCAACTACCTCGCGGCACCCTTCGGCTCGGCCGAGTACACCATGGTCAACTACGGCGTCGAAGGCACCCACTACACCATGGCGAACGGTGTCCCCACCGCCAACGAAGCCGGCAAGAAGTACGTTGCGAACTCGGGCTACTCGGCTCTGGCCAGCCCCTCCTCGGTCATCAGCAACCAGGGAGCGGACCAGGTCACCAAGGACATCTGCGCCTGGAATGCCGCCGCCGCCCAGCATGCGTACAAGCCGGTGTTCCTCAACATGAACATCGCCGTCCCGACGCGCTTCGCCGTCGCCAACGCCGGCCAGGCCGTCGAGGACGCCATCAAGGACTGCTACCACGGCATCAAAAAGGTGTCCGACGTGCAGGCCGCGATCTCCTCCTGGAAGTCCAGCGGCGGGACCCAGATGATCCAGTGGTACTCGGACAACGTCCTGGCCAAGTTGGGCACCGGGCAGTAGTCGACCGACCCGGCGAGGAGAGGAAGAAGCAGTGGCAGTATCACTCGCCACCGAGCCCGGCGCGGCCGAGCCGCGCAGGGGCAGGCGCAAGACAGCGCCGGACGGCACCGGGGCGGTGTCCGCCAAAATGCCCTGGCGGACCAGACTGCGCCGGGACAAGTCCCTGATCCTGATGACCGTTCCGGCCGTGGTGCTGCTGCTGGTCTTCAACTACGTCCCGCTGTTCGGCCTGGTCACCGCCTTCCAGTACTACGACCCGCTGGTCGGCGTCATGCACAGCAGTTGGGCGGGTCTCGACCAGTTCCAGATGCTGTTCCAGGACCCGATGTTCTGGGCGTCGATGCGCAACACGCTGTATCTCAGCCTGGTCCAGCTGGTGCTGTTCTTCCCCATCCCGATCCTGCTGGCGTTGCTGCTCAACACGGTGATCAAGGAACGGCTGCGCAACTTCATCCAGTCCGTGGTCTACCTGCCGCACTTCTTCTCCTGGGTACTGACCATCACGATCTTCCAGCAGATGATTGGCGGCGCGGGCATCCTCAACCAGTTCCTCCGCCAGCACGATGTGGGCACCTGGGACTTCATGACGAACCCGCACACCTTCGCGCTGCTGATCACCTCCCAGGCGGTGTGGAAGGAGGCCGGCTGGGGGATCATCGTCTTCCTGGCGGCGCTGGCCGCCATCGACACCAACCTCTACGAGGCCTCGGCCGTCGATGGGGCCGGGCGCTGGCGCCGGATGTGGCACATCACCCTGCCAGGGCTGCGCGGAGTGATCGTGCTGATGCTGGTGTTGCGGCTCGGCAACGCACTGAGCGTCGGTTTCGAGCAGTTCCTCATCCAGCGCAACGCGGTCGGCCACAGTGCGGCCGACGTGCTGGACACCTTCTCCTTCTACTACGGCATCGCCACCAACAACTTCAGCTACGGCACGGCGGCAGGGCTCTTCAAGAGCGTCATCTCGCTGCTGATGATCCTGGGCGCGAACAAGCTGGCGCACGTTTTCGGCGAAGACGGGTTGTACCGCAAATGAGCATGGCGACGACACTGCGGCTGCGCCGCAACCCCGCAGTGAGGACCTCCGGGCGCGCTCCGTGGGAGGAGCCGCCCAGCACGGTCGGACTGGTCGGCAAGGGCACGGTCATCTTCCTGATGCTCGCCGCGGTCCTGGTGCCGCTGTGGGTGGTGGTGCTGACCAGCTTCTCCACCGCCGGCGCCATCGGCCGGGCCGGCGGCCTGGTGATCTGGCCGGACGGCCTCACCCTGGACGCCTACACGCAGATGCTGACCAACTCGCAGATCGTCAAGTCCCTGGTGGTGAGCCTGCTGGTCACCGTGATCGGCACCGCCGTCTCCATGGTGGTCTCGGTGCTCTGCGCGTACGGACTGTCCCGGTCCGGGTCACTGGGCCACCGGCTGATCCTGCTGGTACTGATCCTGACCATGTTCCTCAGCGGCGGCATGATCCCCACTTATCTGGTGGTCACCGGGCTGGGCGGCTACGGCCAGTACTGGGCGCTGATCCTGCCGAGCGCGATATCGGTGTTCAACATCCTGGTGCTGCGCAACTTCTACGCCGGCACCTCGGCCGAGCTCATCGACGCCGCCAAGATCGACGGCGCAGGGGACTGGCGCACCCTGTGGTCGGTGGTCCTGCCCACCTCAAAGGCGGTCACCGCGGTGATCACCCTGTTCTACGCGGTCGGTTACTGGAACTCCTTCTTCAACGTCATGCTCTACATGCCGGTGGACAGCGAGAAGTGGCCACTGCAGTACGTGCTGCTGCAGTACGTGTCCCAGGGGATGGGAATGCCGGGCTCGGTCGACAACGGCGCCTCCGCCGGGCACGCCCAGGCCGCGCCGCTGTCCCTGCAGATGGCCGTGGTGGTACTGACGCTGGTGCCCATCCTGATGGTCTATCCGTTCATGCAGAAGCACTTCAGGGCCGGTGTGCTCACCGGTGCCGTCAAGGGCTGACCGGCAGGGTGACACTGGCCCAGGTGGCCGAGGTTGCGGGCGTCTCGCCGAGCACGGTGAGCTATGTGCTCAGCGGCAAGCGGGCGATCTCTCCGCCCACCCGGGAGCGGGTGGAACAGGCGATCGAACCCGGATGCCCGCGTCGTCGGCTGGTCGCGCTACGACGGCACCGGCGACACCTCGCCGACCACCGGCGACAGCGATGTGCCCCCCCTACGTCACGGGCACAGACGCGCTGCGGGACGGCTGGCGGCTGTTCCAGGCGTCGCAACTGCTACCGCCCTGCCCGGGCCATGAGTACGACGTCTCCTTCCTCAAGCACGAGTTCCTCTTCGAGAAGATCGCGCAGGTTGCCGGATAGGCAACCCCTCTGCCCCGTGTGGCCGTCGACCAGGCAACCTGACCCGTCGGGCTCGACGGCCACGCGGACCCGTCCCACCACAAACCCCGTCCTGGAGCAGACCCATGCCGCCGACAGACTTCGGACTTGATGAACTCGTCGACTACCGGCCGCAGTCGGTGGCGCCCGGCGACTTCGACTCGTTCTGGGAACACACCCTCGCCGACTCCCGGGCACGGGCCGGAGAAGTGCGGGTGCAGCGGGTGACCGAGCAGTTCCGGCTGCGGACCGTCGACGTGGACGACGTCCGTTTCCCCGGCTGGAACGGTGAACCGGTGGCCGGGTGGCTGCTGCGCCCGCGCGGGGCGGAGGGCCCGCTGCCGGTCGTGGTCACCTACCTCGGCTACAGCAGTGGCCGGGGACTGCCCACTGAGCACCTCTTCTGGTCGTCGGTCGGCTATGCCCAGCTGATCGTCGACAGCCGTGGCCAGGGCCACGACACCCCGGACCGAGGCGCGGGCGCGAGTGAAGGCACCCACTGGGTTGAGGGTCTGATGACCCGCGGCATCGAAGCGCCTGAGACCTACTACTACCGCCGCCTGATCACCGACTGTGTCCTGGCGGTGGACGCGGTGGTGGAGCTCCCCGGCCTCGACCCCGCCAGGATCGTGCTGGCCGGCGGCAGCCAGGGCGGCGGGCTGGCCCTGGCCGCGGCCGGGCTCTGCGGGGACAGCGTCGCGGCGGCCATGCCCGATGTGCCGTTCCTGTGCCACTTCCGCAGTGCCGTCCAGATCAGCGGTGAGGGCCCCTATGTGGAGGTCGCCAAGTACCTGCGCTGGCACAGCCGGCACCGGGTCGAATCGGCCTTCGCCACCCTCGACTACTTCGACGGCGTCCACTTCGCCCAGCGAGCCACCGCACCGGCCCTGTTCAGCGTCGGCCTGATGGACCCGGTCTGCCCGCCGTCCACGGTCTATGCCGCCTTCAACCACTACGCCGGCGAGGACCGCGGCATCACCGTCTGGCCCTTCGGCGACCACGGCGGCGGCTACGGATCCAACCCGCCCGCGCAATGGGGGTGGCTGGACGGGCTCGGGCTGACCCCGAAGCCCTGACCCCGAAGTCCTCCCCTCCGCTCTCCCCGATCACCGCACCGACCGCGAACGTGAGGAACCTGCCGTGAAGTTCACCGACGGCCACTGGCTGATGCGCCCCGGCTGCACCGCGCGCCATGCCGCCGAGGTTGCGGACCATCGCGCCGAGGAGCACCGGCTGACGCTCTATGCGCCGGTGAAGAACGTCCGCGGCCGCGGCGACACCCTGAACAGCCCGTTGCTGACAGTCGAGTGCTGGTCCCCGGCCGAGGGCGTCATCGGCGTGCGGACCACCCACCATGCGGGATCGCTGCGCCGCGGACCGGACTTCATCCTGCCCGGCGCGAGCGGGGCAGTCGGCAAGGTGCACCGCGACGGCGAGGTGCTGGAACTCAGCTCGGGCGAACTGACCCTGCGGGTGGACACCTCGCGGCCCTGGCGGCTGGAGTTCGCCGCAGAGGGGCGGGTGCTGACCACCGTCGGGGAGCGCGGCACCGGCTTTGTCACGGACGCCGAGGGGCGCCACCACATGGTCGGCCAACACGCCCTGGCAGTGGGGGAGATGGTGTACGGGCTCGGTGAACGGTTCACCCCGTTCATCCGCAACGGCCAGACCGTGGACATCTGGCAGGCCGACGGCGGGACCAGTAGCGAACTGGCCTACAAGAACATTCCGTTCCACCTGACCAACCAGGGCTACGGCGTCTTCGTCAACCACCCCGGCAAGGTCAGCTATGAGGTCGGCTCCGAGGCCGTCGGCCAGGTGCAGTTCAGCGTCGAGGACCAATCGTTGGAGTACTTCATCGTCTACGGGCCCACGCCCAAGGAGATCCTCACCCGCTACACCGCACTGACCGGACGCCCGGCGCTGCCCCCGGCCTGGGCGCTGGGCCTGTGGCTGACGACCTCCTTCACCACCGACTACGACGAGGCCACCGTCAACCGCTTCGTCGACGGCATGGCCGAACGCGGGATCCCGCTCAGCGTCTTCCACTTCGACTGCTTCTGGATGCGCGAGTACCAGTGGTCCGACTTCGCCTGGGACGCCCATACCTTCCCCGACCCGGTCGGCATGCTGTCCCGGCTCAGGGAACGGGGCCTGCGGGTCTGCGCCTGGATCAACCCCTACATCGCCCAGAAGTCGCACCTGTTCGACGAGGGCCTGCGCGAGGGCCACCTGGTGCGCCGCGCCGACGGCAGCATCTGGCAGTGGGACCTGTGGCAGCCCGGCATGGCGCTGGTGGACTTCACCAAGCCCGCCGCGCGTGACTGGTTCATCGGCCACCTGCGCGTCCTGCTCGACCAGGGAGTGGACTGCTTCAAGACCGACTTCGGCGAGCGCATCCCCACCGACGTGGTCTGGCACGACGGTTCCGACCCGGAACGGATGCACAACTACTACACCCACCTCTACAACCAGGCCGTCTTCGACCTGCTGCGCGAGGAGCGCGGCGAGGGCGAGGCCATGCTGTTCGCCCGTTCCGCCACGGCCGGCGGCCAGCAGTACCCGGTGCACTGGGGCGGTGACTGCGAATCGCACGCCAACGCCATGGCCGAGTCGCTGCGCGGCGGCCTCTCCCTGGGCCTGTCCGGTTTCGGCTTCTGGAGCCACGACATCGGCGGCTTCGAGGGCACCCCCACCCCGACCGTGTTCAAGCGCTGGGTGCAGTTCGGCCTGCTCTCCTCGCACAGCCGGCTGCACGGCAGCAAGTCCTACCGCGTCCCCTGGGACTACGGCGAGGAGGCCGTCGCGGTCACCCGCGAGTTCACCCTGCTCAAGCACCGTCTCGCCCCCTACCTCCAGCGGGCCGCCCAGCAGGCGCACCTCACCGGTATCCCGGTGATGCGCGCCATGGTGCTGGAATTCCCCGACGACCCCGCAGCGGCCACCCTGGACCGGCAGTACCTGCTCGGCGACGACCTGCTGGTCGCCCCGGTCTTCACCGAGGAAGGCACTGTCGACTACTACGTCCCCGCCGGCACCTGGACCAACATCCTGACCGGTGACCAGGTCACCGGACCGCGCTGGGTGCGGGAACTGCACGACTTCCACACCCTGCCGCTGCTCGCCCGCCCCGACGCGGTGATCCCCTTCGCCGCCGACGACCAGCGCCCCGTCTCGGTCTGGGCCGACGCGGTGGAACTGCACGTCCACGCTTTCGCCGACGGCGCGGAACGCACCGTGGTGATCCCGGACCCGGCCGGCCTGGGCGAGTCCGCCCGCTTCCGGCTCCGCCGCGAGGGCGACCGGCTCCAGGTCACCACCGACAGCTGCCTGCCCTGGAGCCTGCGTGTCGGCGGACCGGAAGGCACCCTCCACGTCAATCCGGCCGACACCAGCCGGATCGACCTGCCCTACCCGGCCTGACCGAACCCGTCCTGAACCGACCACTGACGCCCTGACCGGAGGACCGGACCATGACCACCCGCTCGCAGGCTTCCCGCTCACAAAGCGCCCGCCCGTCGGCCGCCGATGCGCTGACGGACCGTCTCGGCGGTCTCGCCTTCGGCGGTGACTACAACCCCGAGCAGTGGACCGAGGAGGTCTGGAAGCAGGACGACGAGCTGATGCGCACGGCCAGGGTCAACCTGGCCACCGTCGGGGTCTTCTCCTGGGCCCTTCTCCAACCGGAGGAGGGCCGCTACGACTTCGCCTGGCTGGACGCCCACATCGACCGCCTGCACGCCAACGGCGTCGCTGTGGACCTGGCCACCCCGACCGCCTCCCCACCGCCGTGGTTCTCGCTCGCGCACCCCGACGCCCTGCCGGTCCAGGTGGACGGGACCCGGTTCACCCACGGCAGTCGCGACACCTACTGCCTGGCCGCGCCCGCCTACCGCGCTGCTGCCCGGCGCATAGCCGGTGCACTGGCCGAGCGCTACGGCGACCACCCCGCGCTGGCGCTGTGGCACGTCCACAACGAATACGCGTCAGTGTGCTGGTGCGACCACACCGCCGAGGCGTTCCGGCTCTGGCTCCAGGCCCGGTACGGGTCCCTGGAAGCCCTCAACGAGTCCTGGGGGACGGCCTTCTGGAGCCAGCGCTACGGCGCCTGGCAGGAGATCCTGCCGCCCCGAGCCACGCAGTGGCACAAGAACCCCGGGCAGGCGCTCGACTTCCGCCGCTTCTGGTCCGACGAGACCTTGGCAGCTTTCCGTGAGCAGCGCGACGCGATCCGCGCCGCAAGCGACCGCCCGGTGACCACCAACCTGATGCTGCCCGGCTACCAGACCATCGACCTGTGGGCCTTCGGCCGCGAGGTCGACATCGTCAGCATCGACCACTACCCCGTCGCGCCGGGCCTGGACGCCGCCGCCGACACCGCCTTCGGCGCAGACAGGGCCCGCTCCTTCGCAGGGGGCGCCCCCTGGCTTCTGATGGAGCAGGGCACCAACACCGTCTACGCCGGCGACCGGATCCTGGGCAAGGAGCCCGGTGAGATCCTGCGCCACAGCCTGGGCCATATCGCCAGGGGCTCCGAGGGTGCGCTGTTCTTCCAGTGGCGCCAGTCCAGTGCGGGCGCCGAGCAGTGGCACTCGGCGATGGTGCCGCACGCCGGCCCCGACAGCCGGATCTTCCGCGAGGTCACCGGGACCGGCGAGGCCGTCGCCCGGCTCGGCGAACTCGCCGGCTCCACCGTCCACGCCGATGTCGCCGTGCTGCACGACTCCGACGCATGGTGGGCCATGGACGCCGACGGGCTGCCCTCCGCCGAACTCGACTACCACGGCACACTGCGCCGGGCCCACCGGGCGCTGTGGGACGCCGGTGTCACCGTCGACTTCGCGCATCCCATGCAGGAGCTGGACCGATACCGGCTGGTCGTGGCCCCGGCGCTGTTCCTGCTCTCCGACGCCGCAGCCGCCAACCTGCGCCGCTACGTCGAGGGCGGCGGCACCCTGCTGGTCCAGTACGCCTGCGCCTACGTGGACGACCGGATGCAGGGCCGCCTCGGCGGCTACCCCGCACAGCCGCTGCGCGAGGCGCTGGGCATCCGGGTCGAGGAGTACCGCCCGCTGGGACACGGCGGGCTGATCCAGCTGTCCGATGGCTCGCAGGCCACCGCCTGGAGCGAACTACTGCACACCGAGGGTGCCGAGACGCTCGCCGCATACACCGACGGCCTGCTCGACGCCAGTCCGGCGCTGACCCGCCACCGCCTCGGCAGCGGGCAGGGGTGGTATCTCTCCACACGCCTGGAGGACGCCGACTACAGCGCTTTGGTGCGCCAGTTGCTCGACGAGGCCGGAGTCACGCCCGACCTTCCCGGTCTGCCGGCCGGCGTGGAAGCCGTCACCCGGCACGCGCCCGACGGCCGCAGCTGGCAGATCCTGATCAACCACAGCACGGATGCCGTACGCCTGCCGAACCCGGCCCACGATCTGCTCACCGACACCATCGCCCACGAACTGCTCCCCGGCGGTTGCGCAGTGCTGCGCAGCTCGTGACTCCGCAAGTGCCCCGACCGGCCGAACCGCGCGCCGCCAGGCCTGACCGGCGCGCCCTTCCGCTGCGCATCTCCGCTACCCGAAAGGACCTCGTGGCGTGTCAGACACCCGCCCCACCAATCCCGTGATCCCCGGCTTCCACCCCGACCCGAGCATCTGCCGCGTCGGTGACGACTACTACCTGGTCTGCTCCAGCTTCGAGTACTTCCCCGGCATCCCCGTTTACCACAGCCGCGACCTGGCTCACTGGACGCAGATCGGCAACGCCCTCGACCGGCCGAGCCAGTTGAGTCTGCCGGCCGACATGCCGTCATCCGCCGGGACCTACGCCCCCACACTGCGTCACCACGACGGACGCTTCTGGCTGATCGTCACCAATGTGCGCGAGGGCGTAGGCAATATCGTCGTCTCCGCCACCGACCCCGCCGGTCCCTGGTCGGATCCCGTCCGGCTCCCCGGCGTACCCGGGATCGACCCCGACCTGGCCTGGGACGAGGACGGCACCTGCTGGTGCACCGTCGCCGGGGTCGCGCAGGTCAGGATCGACCTGGAGACCGGGGAGACGTTCGGGCCGCCGAGGAAGCTGTGGTCGGGCGCGCCTGGCGCCAAGGCCCCGGAGGCGCCGCACCTGTACCACATCGGGGAGTACTGGTACCTGCTCATCGCCGTGGGCGGCACCGAGCGCGGCCACGGCGTGGCGATCGCCCGAAGCCAAGCGCCCAGCGGCCCGTTCGAGCCGTGCCCCACCAACCCGATCCTCACCCATCGCGGCACCGACCACCCCGTGCAGAACACCGGGCACGCGGACCTGGTACAAGCCCCCGACGGATCCTGGTGGATGGTCATGCTCGGGGTACGACCGGGCGGTGGCACCCCCGGCTGGCACGTGCTCGGCCGGGAGACCTTCCTGGCGTCCGTGACCTGGGTGGACGGCTGGCCGGTCGTCGATGAAGTCGCCCTGGATCTACCGGAGTTCCCGTGGCCGCTGCTCCCAGGCCCCGTGGAGGAGCAGCGGGACGACTTCGAGCTGAGCGAACTGCGCCCGCTGTGGATCTCGCTGCGCGACCGCCCGGCCGATCACTTCACCACCAAGGAACGCCCGGGCTGGCTGACGCTCCGCGCCCGGGGCGCCTCCCTGGATGAGGCCGACGTCATTTTCGCCGGCCGGCGTCAGCAGCACCTGGCGTGCCGCGCGCGCACCCTCATCGACGCCTCGCAGGGATGCGGCGGTCTGGCCGTACGGCTGGACGAGCGGCACCACTATGCGATCGAGGCGTCCGACACCGAGGTGCGGGTCATCGCGCGTGTCGGCACCTTGCGCAACGTCGTGGCCGCGGAGCCCCTGCCCGAGGGGTCGGTCGTCCTGGGCATCACGATCACCGACCCGCCGCCTCCGCACGACGCCCGCACCGGACCCGACGCCGTCTCTCTCGGCTTCGAACGGCCCGACGGCACCTTCACCACGCTCGCCACCCTCGACGGCCGCTACCTGTCGACCGAGGTCGCGGGCGGCTTCACCGGCCGCGTCATCGGCATGTACGCGGCGAGCGGCACCACCCACTTCGACTGGTTCGACTACGAGCCCAACGGCCGCTGAACCAGTCGCTTGAGGGCGATCCCGCCGAGGGACGAGGCGGCTCCTCCCTCGGCGGGATCGTTCAGGACCGCACGTCACACTACGGCGGCCCCGCCGCACCATGAGCACCGTTCCGACCAGCATCCGCACGAGTGAGCGAAAGGTACGAACGCGTGAAGGACATACGGAAACCGGAGTACCACCGCGGCCGTCGCCGCGGGCGCCTGGCTGCCCTGCTGATGACGCTGCTCGTCGTCGTGGGCCTGTCCAGCAGCACCGCGATGGCCACAGTCAACAGCCCGTCGCACCAGGTCCAGTCCAAGGTGAGAGTTCCCGCCAACCCCATTTACGCCGTCGCCGCGATGCAGCCCAGCTGGAACCTGGGCAACACTCTGGACGCCTTTCCCGAGGAGACGTCCTGGGGCAATCCGCCGACCACCAAAGCGCTGTTCGACACCATCCGCCCGCAGGGTTACCGCAGCGTACGCATCCCGGTGACCTGGACCGACCACCAGTCGGCCACCGCCCCATACACCATCGACGCCGCGTACATGGCCCGGGTGAAGCAGGTGGTGGACTGGGCGCTCGCCGACGGCCTGTACGTCGTGCTCAACGTCCACCACGACTCGTGGCAGTGGATCAGCAAGATGTCCACCGACCACGACAACGTGGTCGCACGCTTCAATGCCTCCTGGACTCAGATCTCCTCGGCGTTCCGCGACGAGCCGCGCACCCTGCTCTTCGAGAGCGTCAACGAGCCACAGTTCGACAACGCCACTGACGCACAGAAGACCCAGTTCCTGAACGAGCTCAACACTTCCTTCCACCGAATCGTCCGCGCCTCGGGCGGCGGGAACACCAACCGTCTGCTCGTCCTGCCCACGCAGTACTGCACGCCCGACCAGAAGCCCATGGACGACCTGAACGCCACGATAAGCGCGCTGCACGACAGCAACCTGGTGGCCACCGTGCACTTCTACGGTTGGTACCCGTTCAGTGTGAACGTCGCGGGCGGCACTCTCTACGACGCCGTCGCCCAGAAGGACCTGGCCGACTCCTTCGCCCGCATGCACGACTCGTTCGTCGCCAAGGGAATCCCCGTCTACCTCGGTGAGTACGGGCTGCTGAGCTGGCCGGACGACAACCATCCCCCGCGCGTCGAGCGGGGTGAGGCGCTGAAGTACTTCGAGGAGGTCACCAACGCGGCGCGCACCGCCGGAGTCACGACCGCCCTGTGGGATCCCTTCTCCTACCTGAACCGCGCCACCATGCAGTGGCGCGACCCGGCCCTGTTCGCCTGGATCAAGTCGAGCTGGACCACCCGTTCGGGAACCGCATCCTTCGATAAGGTCTACGTACCGAAGTCGAGCCCCATCGCGGCCCAGACGCTCACGCTGAACCTGAACGGCACAGCCTTCCGGGGCCTGTGGCAAGGCGGCACCCAGCTCGTCGCGGGACGCGACTACACGCTCTCCGGCAACCGCCTCACCCTCACGGCCAGGGCGCTGACCCGACTGACCGGCAACCGCGACTATGGGGTCAACTCGACGCTCCAGGCGCGGTTCTCCCGCGGACTGCCCTGGAACATCGACATCGTCACCTACGACACGCCGGTGCTCTCCAACTCCACGGGAACGGCCGACGCGTTCACCATTCCCACGCAGTACCGCGGTGACGCACTGGCGACCATGGAGGCCACGTACGCCGACGGCAGCAACGCCGGCCAGACCTCCTGGACCCCGTATCAGGAGTTCAACCAGGCGTTCTCGCCCGACTATCCGGGCCGCACGATCATCCTCACCTCCGCCTTCCTGGCCGCGCTGCACGACAACGCACCGGTGAAACTGACCTTCCACTACTACAGCGGCGCCACCGTCATCTACCACGTGACCAAGTCCGGCGGTTCGGTAACCGGCACGACATCCTGACCGAACGGCCCCTCGCCCTGGTTGCCCGGCTCCACCGGGCAACCAGGCCATTTCCACGCCCGAAACGTTGCAGCGAAACAGATAATTGGATGGTGAAACACGGCAACCTCCGGTTGGGTCGGCGGCAACTTCACCAGGAGACACCGCCTGATCTTCCGGAACGGATGAGCAATGAAGAACCGGCGGGCCCCACAGCACCGCCGCCGCAGACTGCGGTGACCGTGGGAGGGCCGCTGGCGCGGGTCCCCGCGAGCACGCTGAACCTGGGCAACAGCCTCGACGCCGTCCGCCGCCCCCGCACTGTGGAGACGACCTCTGATCTGCTTAAACACTGTCGGGATGACAGGAATTGAACCTGGGACCTTTGACGCCAGCGTTCATTCAAGCCTGACGGACTGTAACCGCTGGTCCGGCGCAAGTGGCTGGATGGCAGGTCCGAGGGCGGCTTCACCCGGGCGCTGACGGGCGGAGGGGGTGCGGAGCTGCACAGTGAGGAGGCGAAGGCGTCCGAGGAATTGACGTACTGGCGCACCGTCATCGCCCAGGCCGAGGCCGACGGATTCAAGGTCTGGGGCAAGGCCGATTTCACCAAGGGTGATTGCGCCCGCTCCCGCGGGCGCTGGTACGAGGTCTTGCGCGTCAACACCAAGTCCCTGACCGTGCCCGGCGGACCGGACATCCAGCCCGTCATTGCGCCTACTGCCTGCGCCACCGCGACGGCCGTCAGGTGCGCCTGACAGCGAACCCCGACACGACCGGCGCGGAGTTGCGGGCGGCTCTTCCCCACCGGGCTCCTGCCGGAGAACCCGGATGACGTCGTGCCCTACACGACGGACATCCGGGCCGGGCGCATCACGATGGCCGGTACGAAGACCGCCCAGCAGATCGCAACCGACGTCACCCGCCGCCTGCTGCCGATCCTCACGACCGCGCACGCCATCTGGCACAGCAAGGTGAGGCGCCTGCGCGCCCATGAGGCGTCCGCAAGGCCGTCGCCGGGCAGTTCGCCGCGGTACCCGGCATGTCCGCCGCATCACGCAGCCGTTCGCACAACCGCTCACAGTTCGCGTGGCGCCTGGGATGGGAAGGCACGGACCGCGCACCGCGAGGAAACTCAGGGCGCGGCGCCACCGTGCCGCGCGCCCGGGTCGAAGTCGACGCCGCCGATGACGGCGAGTACACCAGGATCGAGTTGTCCGGGCTGTCCGGCGCCCAGGCGGAACGCGTGCTGCGCGCCCTGGTCGAGCAGGCGGCGGCGGGATGATGTCGAGCCGGGCTCGGAGGCCCAGATCGACTACGGCTTCCTGGGCAGTGGATCAACCCGACTACCGGGAACGGCACCGGATCGTTCGGCGGCAAGCCCCGCCCGGGCGGAAAGCATTCAGCTCCGCATGCCTACCGCACACGTTTCGTACGCCGTTCGTGCGCCTCAGCCGAGCGGCATGCCACCAGGTGCAGAGGAGGCTGGCGGCGGTGACACTGGGGGCATGTCCACCCCGCCGGAGCCGCCACCCAGCCCGGAGCCCGCGCGTTCGCCGGCGGTGACTCTCATGAGGAAGACGGCGTACATCGCCGCCCCGGGGACCATCGTCTTCGCGTTGCTCTACTACTTCGGCAGCCTCTACATCAAGGCGTACTACACCACTCTCGGCGTCTTCCCCGAGGATCTCGGGTTCTCGATCCAGGGCACCGTCGCCAACAGCACGGACGTGATCTTCCTGCCTCTGTGCATGTTCCTGATCGGTGGCCTGATCTCGTTTCTGGCGCTCGGCTGGCTGGCACAGCGGCTGGACGGTCCGAGGCGTGCTGCTCGTCGCCGCACGGCGATCAGCTGGCTGCTCGCCCTCGGGGTGGGGGTGGTACTGGTGGGTGTCGGGGCCTTCGTCTGGGAAGTCCTCCCGACGCAACGGGCACAGCAGTTCGTGCCGGCCCTGACGGTGGCCGTGGGGGCGACACTGGCCGTCTTCGCCGTCCACCTGCGCCTGACCACGAACGCAGGTGCCCGGAACCGGCCCCCGCCCGGCGACCGGATGTGGCTGGCGGGCGGCACACTCCTCCTGGCCCTGCTCACGCTGAGCCTGTTCTACGACATGACGCAGTACGTGGCGGCGGTCGGCCGCGGCGACGCGAGGTCGAAGACCGACGGGGGCTACCAGGGCACCCAGTGGGTGGTGGTCCACTCGCGGGTGCCCCTGGCCCACTATGCGCCGGGCATCACCCCCAGGGACCGCGGCCCCGGACTCGGCCCCTATCGCTACGAGTACCAGGGCTTCCGCATCATCGCGAAGGCACCGAACCGCTTCTACCTGGTCTCCCACACATCCCGATGGAACGACCGCGTCGTCGTCGCGCTGCCCGATGACGGCACCGTGTGGGTGGAGATCCGCGGCGTGATGTAAGGGCCTACGGCGTCGGTGTGTCGTCCTCGGTGGGAGGCGGCGGCGTGGTCGGGGGTTCGGAGGGGGTAGGTGACGCCGTCGTTGTGGGGCTCTCAGGGGTGGAGGTCTCAGAAGTGGGGGACTGCGTGGTCGAGGCCGTGTCACCGACCGCGAAACCGACCACGGGGTAGGTCGCGGTGGTGCCGTCCGCGTCCGTGATGACCAGTTCTCCGGAGTACGACCCCGGATGCTCCGGTGTGTGCTCGATGGTCGCCGCGCACGGGTTCGGCGGATGCGGGCCCAGGCAGTCCGTGCCCTTCATCTCCCCCTGCCCGTTGCTGTGGGCACTGTAGGCGAGGTCCTGCAGCGGCGAGGGCTGATCGCCGCCCCGCACCTTGATCGACACGTTGCCCGTGGCCGGCTGGTTCACCCTCGCCTGCGACATGTGGATCGTCGGCCCGGAGCCACCCTCGGCGTCACTGCCCGGGAAGACTGAGGCGAGCGTCTGTGCCGCCTCCGGCGTCCCCGTGGCGTTTCCGGTCTCCTGGCCACCGTCCGAACCCGAGTCCTCCTTGCAGCCCGCCGTTGCCGCCAACGCGGCGACCAGCACGGCGGCGGCAAGGCAACGGATCCCCGCTGAAGTCATGGCGTCGGCCCCTCCGCTCGCGGTCAGATCGGCCCTCAACCTCGCACACCCACCGCCCGACTCCCCCGCACCACCGTTCGACCACACCGCACCTTCACTCGAATGGCACCCGTTTCAACGCCGCGGCAAGTGCCCAGCCGAAGCCGCGCACGACCGGGTGGTCCGGCGCGACGGGCGCGAGCGGATGGGCTAGGTACAGGCGTACCCGTCGTGGCCTGGTCTGGTGGTGGCCTCGTCCAGATCAGGAAGGCGCACTACGCGTTCACTGTGAAGAAGAACCAGAAGGGCCTGCACGAGCAGCTTCGGACCCTGCCCTGGGATGAGGCGACGGCGAAGTTCTACGACCGATCCACCGCTCATGGATGCCTGGAGACCCGCGTGGTGCAGGCCCTGACCGTCACCGACTTCGGCGTCGACTTCGCACACGCCGCCCAGCAGATGTGTGGCGGGCGGTCAGGGGTGTGCGGTCTGGGTGAGGGTGGCCGTGAGCTCCTCGACGAGGTCGTCGTCCAGGGGGCGGCGGGTGGCCAGGAGGCGGTACCACAGGGCGCCGAACACGATGTCCAGGACGGTGGACGGGGCAGGGCGGGGCGGCAGGTCGCCTCGTGTCAGGGCCCGGTCGAGGACGACCTGGAGCGCGTCGCGCCGACGCTGCAGAAAGGTGTCGCGGAAAAGCCGGCCGAACTCCTCATTGATCTGGGCCTCCGCCATCAGGGCGCGCAGGATGTCGGTGACGGCCGGCCGGCCGCCGAGCCGGAAGGTGTCCTGCAGGAAGGCCCGCAGGTCGTCGGGGTAGGAGCCGTGGTCGGTGTTCGTGACGTACAGGTCGGCCTTCACCGCGAGCGCTTCGAGGAGGACGGCGGCTTTGGAGGGCCACCAGCGGTAGATCGTCTGTTTGCCGCATCCCGCGCGCTGGGCGATCCCTTCGATGGTCAGCCTCGCATAGGCGACCTCGCCGATCAGTTCGAACGCCGCGACCAGGATGGCCATCCGGCTGTGCTCGCTGCGCTTGCGCCCCGGGCGTGACTCTGAAGGAGGTTGCTCGTCCATGACCATGGGGCTTAGTGTAATACGAGACGCGACGGTTCGAATTGAGGAGACGCCATGTCCCAGCGCACTGCCCTCATCGTCGGGGGAACGTCCGGTATCGGGCTCGCAACGGCCCGCCTGCTCCAGGCGCGTGGAGCCACGGTGCACGTCACCGGCCGCACCAAGGAACGCCTCGACGAACTCGCCGGCACCGACGTCGGACTGATCGGGCACCAGGCCGACGCCGGGAGCCCTGATCAGATGACAGCACTCGCCGAGGCGATCGGCCGGGTCGACTGGCTGGTCCTGGCGGCCAGCGGGGGCGAAGGCATTGGGCCGGTGTCGGAGCTGGACCTGACGGCGCTGCGGCGGGCGTTCGAGGCCAAGTTCTGGCCGCACATCACCACCATCCAGGCGGTCCTACCGCACCTCGCGCAGGACGGCTCCATCACCCTGCTCAGCGCCATCACCGCGCGCACCGGCATGCCAGGCACCGCCGGCGTCGCCGCTCTCAACGGCGCGGTCGAGGCCCTGGTCAAGCCGCTGGCCGCGGAGCTCGCTCCGATACGGGTGAACGCCGTCTCCCCGGGGCTCGTCGACACGCCCTGGTGGAACGGCCTGCCGGAAGACGCCAAGCGGGAGTACTTCGCCCAGGTCGCGGCCGTTCTGCCGGTCCGTCACATCGCCTCCGCCCAGGAGGTCGCCGAAGTGGTGGCCCTGGCCGCCACCAACGGGAACCTCACCGGAACGGTCATCGAAAGCGACGGGGGAGCACGTCTGGTCTCGCTCGGCTGACCCGCGCCGCACCCCGCTGGCGGTGTCCGCGGCCCCGCCTCATCTCGTGCAGGTCGCGGACGAACCGTCGTCGGCGGGGGCGGGGTCGACGGGGACTGAGGTGGTTGCGGGTGCCGGCGACCGAGGCGCCAACCGGCTCCAGCGATGGCACGGCCTGGCCGTGCGAACGGACAAGCCTGCCATCGCCTACCCGGCCCGAGGCGTCCCCGGAACGTGGCCGGAGACCCCGATCAGCGGCCCCGAGGCCACCACGGCGTCGCCGAAGGCGCCTGCGCCCCCAGCCTCATGGACCTGATGGAAGCCCTGTGCCGGACCCTGGAACGCGGCAGGCCACCGGCCGGCGCTGGACCCCTGACTAACCCCTGCACTTTGCTGGGCTCGGGCAATGGTCCCTTGTCGGACGGTGTGGAAGCATCCTGCCCATGCGATGGGGACGCACGTCACGGGACCAGAATTCCAACGACGCACTGAGGGCGCAGGTGGCACTGCTGGAGGAACAGGCGCTCACCTTGTTTCAGCAGGGCCGCACGGGCGAGGCCGTGCCGCTGCAGGAACGGGCCGTCGAGCTTGTCCACGCGATCATCGATGCCCAGGCCGGGCCCACCCCCGACGACCTGGTGATGCTGGGCTCACTGCAGTACGGGCTGGGTTCGAGTCTGCGTGCGGTGGACCGTCCCGACGACGCACTGGCCGCGCTCGATGCGGCCGAGGAGGCCTACGGCGACGTGCTCGACGCCGGCAGGCGGGACATGGTGCAGCGGATTACGGATGTGCAGGTGCGCCGTGCCAGAACGTTCCAGGAGCTGGGCCGGGTGACGGACTCGATCCTCGAGATGGACGGTGTGGTCCGGGCGTCTGTGCTGGCGGGTCCGGACGGCGATGTGTTCGAGTTCGAGCTGGGGCTCAGCCGGCTGCTGTACACCAACGCCCTGGTGCTGGGCCAGTACGGCGACCCGGATCTGATCCTGAGCTCGGCGGACACCGTGGTGCGGCTGATCACCTCGAACGGCCTGAAGGTCAACACGCTCGAGGGCGATCGCGACTACTACATCGATGTGCTGCGCAGCGCCGCCACGATCGCCATGCGCGAGCACGCCGGGCAGGGGCGCGCCGAAATAGCCGCGTCGGCCGGGCGGATCGCGGTCGATACCTGGACCGAGGTCGAGCGGTCACAGTTTCCGCAGCTGATCCGCGACATGCGCGAGATGCCGTCCATGTACCGCGTCTCGATCGTCCGGGCCGCGGCGTACTACGGCAAGCTCACCGAGGCGCTCGGCCAGCAGGAACTGTCGCAGCGCTATCGCCACTTCGCGCGCGGCGTGGACGCCGACGTCGCCGGCCGCGCCGAGCAGAACTGGCTCGGGATCGGGATCGGACCGATGACCATGGGCACGGCACTGCACCAGGCGCGCAAGCTGCTCGGCGTCGGGCAGGTGCCGGACGAGGTCCTGCTGCTCGGTGGCCCGGACAACGCACGCAGCAGGTTCACCACCAACCAGCGCTGCCCGCAGTCGCAGTGGGCCGCTTCGGCCAAGGAACTGGCCCGGATCGTGGCACCGCTGGAGCGGCATCCGCAGCTGGTGGCCACGCTCGGGCTGGAGGCGCACCTGCTGTACGCGTCCTCACTGGCTCTCGCCGAGGACGTCACGGCGTGGCACGTGGCCAACTCACGCCATTGGATGTACCTGATCCGGGACCTGGTCAAGGCGTTCGAGCAGGCAGGCGACCAGGCCATGTGCCAGGAGCTGAAGCGCTGGATGGACGTCACCTGCGAGGTCATCAACCCCTTCCACGACCCCCACGGCCACTGACCGAACTGGAGGGTCCGCGGGGCGAACTTCGCCCACGAGACCAGGTGGTCGGCAGTGGGGAAGACGTGCATGTCCGGTCCGAGCCCAGCCAGCAGCACCTGGGCGGTCCGTAAGCCGACCCCGGAGAACCGATTTTCACGTCGGCGAGGCGTCCCGTCAGGGACATGGTGGACTGTTTGAGATGTCTCGTCTATGCCGGTTCGGGTGGTGTGGACAGTGAGGCTGTGACTCCCGCGCGGGCCAGCTCGTCGGTGATGATGCAGATCACTGTGCGGGCCATGGCCGGCAGGATGGCGTCCTTGCAGTTCAGTTGGCTGATCGGGCGGTTGAGAACCTCGATGATCTTGTTCGGCTGTATGGTTCGGTTCTTTGTTCTCAGCGCAGTTGCTCGGCCAGTCCGACGATGATGCCTTCCGGGCCGCGGAGGTAGCAGAGCAGATAGCTGTCCTCGAACCGGGCGATCTCGCCGACGAGTTCAGCGCCGTGGGGGCGCAGGCGGGCCACGGTGTCCTCGAGGTCGTCGACGGCGAACATGACGCGGTGCGTGCCGAGAATGTTGTGCGGCCGGTTGCGCGGCCCGGCGCTGATCGCCGCGGGGCTGCGGTATTTCGCCAGCTCGAGCCGGCTGTGACCGTCCGGGGTCCGGACCATGGCGATGTCACAGCGGACGCCGTCGAGTCCGGTGCACTGGTCGGCGACGGGGCCTTCGACCTGCGCCCTGCCCTCCAGCTCCATACCGAGTTCCACGAAGAACGCGATGGCGGCGTCCATGTCCTCGACGACGATGCCGACGTTGTCCATCCGCTGAATCGCCATGCTGGTTTCTCCTTCTTCCTCGCGCGGCCGGTGGTGGCCGCTGATGTCCCTGGGACGGAGCCGGTGGCACGTTCTCGACATCCGCAGACCGCCGAACTCCGAAAAATCTGGATCGCACCTCAGCACCGCTACGGCAGACCCGCGAGCCAGGCACCACCACCGAGGGTGAGTGCGGCGCAGGTGGCCGCCCCCATGAAGACCATCAGCCGCAGCTTACCGTCCCCGCTTTTCCATGCTTCCTCAACGACGCGCAGCGTGCGCGAGCGCGGCCGACGGCAACACCCACTTTCCGTGTGCACAGGTCGCGATTTACCGCACGTCCGGTGCGCTGTCGGTCCACTCCTTGGAGCACAGCAGGAGATGGTCCTCGTCGCCGGCCAGCGGCAGGTCCGTGCCCGTGAGTGCGGCGTGCACGAGATCTTCGATCGCGGTGGTCGGTGTGATGTCGAAGATCGACTTTCGACGCGGCCGGTCATCCGGAACGTGATCGAGCGTACGGAGCCGCGAGGGGGTCAGCAGCTCGAGGGCTTCGCGTTGAGCGGTGTCCGTCAGGATGCTGAAGATCCTCGCGACCTGACCCAAGTTGCTCCAGCCGACGTGGTCGAGGAGGCTGGGATGCAGGGCGACTGCCGGGTCGTTGGCCGGCTGGACGCGCAGTGCGACCAGCGGCCAGGGGCCTGTGGGCAATGCGACCAGCACCACCACTCGCGCGTACGCAGCCTCGAACGCCCCGCCGATGTTGTTAGGGTGATCCCGGGCGAGTTTCCACGCTGCGGTCCCTGACGCCGTACCGTCGCGCCGGATCGTCTTGCTTGCGGCCGGCCACAGCAGCCGGTGCGCCATCTCCTTCGGGAGGTACACGGTGTCCGGGATGGCGCTGTCGTTGGGCACCACCCTTGCTGCCCCGCTGTAGGCGACGTTCCGGGTCATGAGATGGTCGCGCAGGGATTCATGACGGGAGCGGGGGATCAGGCCGTCGGCGACAGACGCTGGTGCGCCGTCGGCTGGGGAGCCGACTTCCCCCAGGGGTTCGGAACCGAACAGGCTGTTCGCGGTCCGCTGGAACGAGCCACACCATTCCAGGCGGAATTTCTCGATGCCGAAGAATCCGGCTTTCCGCATGCTCGGGATCCTGCCGATGCGCTGAAGAACGGCGTTGTACCTCGCGTTCGCACCGGTCAGCGGCCCGTGATTGTACGGCCGCAGCCCGGCCGGGAGAACGGGGAGCGTACGGATGACGATCTGGGCGTTCGCCAGACCGACGGCGCTGGACGGATCAGCCCGGCGCGAAATGTCCAGAAGTGTCTCCACGGCCTCGCCGCCGGTCGGCAGCCGTGCCGAATCGTCGCCGTCATCGACGCGTACGTCCTCCGTCGGAAGGATCCGGCCGCGAAGAACCCCGAAATCTCTGCGGTCGGTGGCGACATACGCTTCGCACGCCACGACCGCTGCGAGCTCCTCGGGCGTGACACCGAGCCGTGTGGCCAGCTCCGCTCCGATGCCGCCGTGGAGCAACCAGGGGTGGACGATCGGAACGGGAAGGTCGATGTGGCCCAGCCTGGACATGCGCTCGGAGGCGGCGATGACCTTCTCGCCGCACCCCGTACACGTGCTCCCGATGGACCAACTGAACCCCCGCCTCCCGCACGCGCACTCATCACGTTCCGGGCCGAACACCCGCTTGTCGAAGAGGGGCTCGATGGGCGCTTGCGAGGGTAGCGGCGGACTCAGCGCACCGTGCGAGGCGGCGCGGACCTGCTCGTCGGTCATCAGATGCAGGCCGATTCCGGCCGGGCCGACACGTGCCCGGATTCTGGCGCCGGCAAGGAGCCGGTCCATACGGCGTATCGCCTGAGACGGGGAGTCGGACAGGCCACTCCATTCCTTGAGCGGAAGCCCGCTGGTGGGGAACGTGATTTCCCGGCTGTCGGACAGGATCGACTGGTAGAGCTCCACGCCCCACGGTGCCTCGCTTCGCGGCCCGTACAGCTCCAGGGCCAGCCATCGCGCACCGGTGGCGACGAGCCAGCGCAGCTGCCGGGCGGTGAGCGTCTGCGCCCCCTCCGTGAACTCGGTGGCAGCCATCGGCTGCCCGGTGAGCAGTGAGTGGGGGCCGGGGACAAGTGAGGGCGTGCCGTGGCCGGTCGGAGCGTACTTGTCGATGCGGACCGTGATGCGGCGGGTACCGCGCTCGCCGGGTGCCGGTGCCCACGGGTGATCGGACGCGACCACGACATCCGGTTCGTCGTCGAGCAACGTGGTGTTCCGCAGCGTCCAGCCGCTGCGGACCGCGCACACGACGACGGAGCCCTCCGTTTCTGCGGCGTAGATCGTGTCCCCGACCGACAGCGGGCGGTCAACGGCGACGGTCATGCTGATTCCGGTGCCGTACATACCGGTCCTGTCGATGCGACGACCGGGCGCGGGTTCGATGGAGCCCTCATCCTCAGCGCCGCCGGAAAGCGTGACACGCTGCGCAAGCACTCGCCCGCTGGAACGTCCGGCCATGCGCAGCGACTCGTCGCGCACCATCTCCTTCTCCGGGAAAATGGCACGCCGTAGCCGCTCTTCGTGGGACTGGTCGTCACTGTCGGTGAGGACGCGTTCGATGCCGGCGAGGACCTGGCCCGGTTCGGCCCTCGACCCCAGGCGTATCAGGCCGCCGCCGTCCAGCATCCGTCCACCGATGCCGGCGGGGGTCGGGGTGAGGCGTGATCCTGGAGTCACCGTGGTGTTGACATCCACCAGACGCGGAACGTTCACGGTCGCCGAGCCGGCGAACCGGCTGGACACCCAGGCGGCGTCGCCGCGAAGCGATGCGCTCGCGGCGACCGTGCACTCGGTGGTGGGGTCGATGAAGCGGAGCAAGTCGTTCGTTCTGCTGCCGCCGACGAGCCTGCTGCCGATGCGCAACTGGAAGGTCCGAGTGAGGTGGAAGTCGGCACGACGGACGGATCGGTGGTGGATCCGCCGGCGGAGGTAGTTGTGGAACCCGCGGTAGCTGTTTCGGCTGTCGACGCCTAGCAGCACCCGGCGGAACATCGACTCCAGCGCTCCGCGGGCCTCGGTCTGCCGGTCGTAGGCGATGGTGTCGGTCAGACTGAGAAAGCCCCCGGGGACATCGAAACCGTCGGCCGGCGGGATGTCCTCGAACCAGAACACGGCTGGAGCGCCGAAGACGATGGTGCCGTCACGGTCCCTGACGCCCAGCGGTATCGGGAGCAGCATGAGGGGCAGCGTGTGCCCGGTGCGGGTGCCGGATTCCTCGAGGAGGAGGTGGAGGGTGAGCGGGATCTGCAGGACTGACGGGTGGCCCTCGCCGTCGCGCAGCCGCCACAGGTTCTCCAGAGTGACGCGCTCACGGCACGAAGGGCACGTCCGGTACGTCGGAGGCTCTCCGCAGGATGGGCACGACGCAGAGTCGGGGGCGATCCTGCCAGTGCCATTCGCCGCCGCGCAGGCACAGGCGAAGCGATACCGTTCCTCCAGCCCGGTGAGGGCTCCGCAGGCGCAGCGCCACGTTCCCAACTCGTAGCCGTCCAGGGTGATCTGGGCGCGGCTGTCGGCTGACGAAGGTGGCAGCGCCGTGAAGAGACGTTGGAGAACCTTGTGGAGGCCGGCGGGCTGCCGCTCGTCGGGGGGCACGTCCAACTGCAGGAAGTCGGCCAGTCCCTGGCAGTGCTGCCGTTGGGTCGCCATCAGATCCGCATCGGTGGCCTCTTGCTCAGCCAACAGGATCTGCACGTATCGCAGCAGGTCCGGAGAGCGGGTGCTGAAGTAGTCGAGCCCGGTGCGGATGTCGGCGCGCAGCTCGTCGGTGCTGGAGGCTCTGCGCCGCAGGTCTCGGAAGTCCTCGTCCAGCAGGGTCGTGACGAGGTCGTGCCCCCGGCCGTCAGCGGCAGCGTCGCTGACGGCGTGGGAGACGGCGTACGAGGTGCGGACCTGCTTCCAGTTGCGGGAGTGTTCCCGCAGACGTGTGCGGGGGCGGCCGCTGGTCCAGAACGCCGCCACTTCCTCGCTGACCGATGTCACGCCCTGCACCGACCTGCTGCTTTGGCGCGAAAGTACTCTCGGAAGCGGCTGTGGCAGAAGCGGAAGTGCCCGTCGTGGACAAGGAGAAACCGCTGGATACCGGAGATCGTGTCGTCGAAGCTGAAGCCGTCCAGCCCGTCGACCAGCGCTATGAGGTCCTCGCGGGACAGCGCCTCGGCCTCCAGGAGGTAGCCGAGCATCTGCACGTGCTCGGGCCTGTGGCTGCTGCGCCGTAACTGCTCGAACTGACTGTCGAGGTATGCGGCCAGCCCTGAGGGCGTCTGTTCGACGTTGCCCGCGGTCAGGATGCCAGCCCCCACATCCTCCACCAGGAAGCGGAGGTAGAACGGGTCCCCACCGGATACGCCCACCAGCGTCTGCAGGAATTCGGGCCGGCCGGCCAGGCGGGCGGCGCCAGCCATCCGCAGCAGCGCTCCGACGGCGGGCTCGTCCAGTCCGGCGAGAGTCACTCTCAACGCCATGTCCCCGGGAGTCAGCCCGATGTCGCCGAGGTAGGTTCCGTCGCCACGAGTCCTGGCCGACAGGACGACGACCAGTCCCGACGGAAGCCGCTTCGGCAGCAGCCCATGGAGCTTGTCGTCCGGGCCGAGCTCGTCGATGCCGTCGAGCAGCACCACGGTCCTGATCTTGCGGGGCTTCTGGATGAGGCTGACGAATTCCTCCTCCAGGCTTCGCATATCAGTGCCGCGGATGTGCTCCGGGTTCAGTTGCTCGCACAGACTGTCCAGGATGTCGGCGCGGCGTGTGGAGTCGAAGCCGGCGCCGGGCCGCCGGTATGCCTGGCTGATGAAGTGGTAACGGAATTCACGGTTTCGCCTGGCCAGCTCGGCCATCAAGGAGGTCTTTCCGTATCCGGACAGTGCCTCGACGAACATGTATCCGGAGCTGTTGCCGGTGGCGAAGTCGAGAATCTGCGCCAACTCGGCGTCGCGGCCTGCGAAGAGGTGTGTGTGAGCGTCGATGAGGTGGCTGAAGAAGGCTCGGACGCCGCCTTCGCTCGTCATCCCGCGGGCACGCCGCCACACCTCCAGGTAGGGGACGGCATCGGCGTCGGAAAGGCCGGTCGCGTGGAGCAGGATCCGCAGTTTCGGCTCCGAAATGGTGCACCGGTCGCCGAAGAAGTCGCTGAGCGTGCCGCGTTCGAGGACGTCCCCGGCAGCCTGAGCAGCCCTGGTCAAATCCGCTTTCGACAGGTGCCGGCGTTCAGCCAGCTTCGCGACGGCGTCGCGTAACTCTGCCATGGTCTCAACGGTCGACACATCGGCCACGTCAGGCTCCGTCACTCCGGACCGCCCATCCGGACATCCCGGCGGGCGTAGCCATGGTGCCACGCAAAGCCGCGGACCATGCCCGTGACCGGGGTTGTCATGACGACGCCGATGGATCAGAGTCCGGATCCGCCTCCCGCCGTATCCGCCCTCTCGGGTTCGGCGGTTTCGTCGAGGTGCAGGGCGGGGCCGCGTGGCGCCCCGTCGTCGTCGACGAAGGGACATGTCATGGAAATCATCAGCGAAGTCGCCCCAGTGATCAGCGGAGCACTCCAACTGGCTTTGGCGCTGCTGAGGGTATGGGCTGACTACCGCAATCAACGACGCCCGCTCGGGGAGCACGACGGGCCCAGCGACCGAGAGCCGGCGACGCGGCGCACGTCCTGCCTGCGACGAGCCGCGCACGCGGATGCGGCTGAGCAAGGCCGTTGACGTGGACGTGGCAACGGCGGCGTACCGCGCCCCGTGCCACGGCTGGCTGGGCCAGGGCTCGGATCTGCTGGGGCGTGTGGTCGGCTCCTTCTATCGGTGCGGCAGCTCGCATCGCCTGATGAACCGAGCTGATCTGCTTGACAGCCCTTTGCGCTGGTCCAGGGACGTCCGGCCGGCGGGCGATTCAATCGCGCCGGCGCAGGTGGGCGTGATCACGTAGATCGGGCCGACGTCCGGGCAGGCGGCTCTTCTCACCCCAGCAGGAGCCGGCGGTCGGCTTCACTGAGCCGAACCGGGATGGCTGCCACAAGGCAAGCCTGTTGTTGCCAGGGCGCCGAACGGGGCGTACCGGGATGACCGTTATGCCCTTGCGCCGTGACGATGTCACCCGTCTGCTACAGCGGTGTCGTGGAACGACGCCGTCGGGATCCCCACGGTTCACAGCCCCCTCATAGTGATCAAGCAAGTACCGAGGAGCTGATAGTGCTTCGGCTTCAACTACTGGATACCAAGGGGTCTTACATGTTCGGCAACCGTCGCAAGGCGTTTCTCGTCTCAGCAGCCCTCGTCGGCGGCGCCATGTTGATGACGGCGTGCCAGGGCACGGACTCGGGCGCCGCGCAGAGCAGTTCGTCTGCCACTCCAGTCGACAAGACGGTCACCCCGTCGGGTTCGTCGACCGCGGGCAGCAATCAGGGCGGTGGGACGGACTCGACCGGGAAGGACTCCGGTGGGCAGGGCACGGCCGCCGGGACCGGTTCCAGCGAGAACGGCACGGTCGGAAAGTGCCGCACTGATGACCTGAAGATCACGGCGACGGACAACACCATCTCCGGCGACCCCGATGGCACCGTCACGGTGCAGCTGAAGAACAGCGGCGGCCGGGACTGTGCGATAACCGGGTACGCGGGCGTCGACCTGAAGACCAACTCGGGGTCGCTGTCCGCCAAGCGCAGTGGTGAGAAGGTCAACCCGATCATCCTCAAGAGCGGGAAGTCGGTGGCCTTCGGCGTCAACTACCCGGTCAACAGGTCGGGCGGCTCCGGCGTCCGTGTCACGGCGCTGCTGGTGACCCCGCCGAACGAGACCAAGACGGTCACCCTCCGATGGCCGGGCGCCGGCACGCTGCCCGTCACGGAGGACGGCGGCTCTCCGATGAAGGTCGGTCCGGTTGGAAGCGCCGGTCAGGGCGGATGATCTGCACGCCTTGGGCACTTGGCGAAAAGCGCGGCACTGATCACCACACCTGGACCTGCCCGGGAACCGTTCCGCCGGATCCTGCCGGCGTTGACCGGCGTGCTGGACACCTGCCGGGTCGGGCCTTCCAGGCCGACTTCGTCAGCTGGGGCTTCCATCCCGCGTCGCCCTGGCGCAACTACTGGCACCGGCATTCGTTCTATGACGTCTGTCTCGCCTACAGCAGGGCCGGACGGTTCCGTGTCTCCGCGGGAAGCCACGGCGTCGGTACCGGTGACGTCTTCCTGACCCGGCCCGGCCCGGCCCGGGCAGGTGCACGTGCACGAGATCGAGTCGAGTCACACCGACCCCCTCGGCATCGCCCACCAGGGCTTCACCCTGGGGACCGTGAACGAGGGCCCGCTCCCCGGGGAGCGGGGCTGGTGGTCCGGGCTCACCGACACCACCAGGCCGGTGGTGTCGCGGCGTATCGGATCGCTGGCGTCCCTCGTCTCCGCACTCGCTGACCACGCGGCCCCCGTCCAGTCGGGCTGCGAGACCGGATCGGCCGGCCTCGGGGCCGCACTCGTGGTGGACACCGGGCGAGCCTTCGCGGCCGACGACGACCTGGGCACGCAAGCGCCCGCGGCGCGCGGGCTCTCGCTCGCGGTGACGACGATGCAGCGGCACCTGGCCGACAACCTGTCCCAGCTCATGACGGTTCGGGACGTGGCGGCAGCCGTCCACCTGTCGGCACGGCATGCCGTGCGGCTGTTCCGGGAGGAGACCGGTGCCTCGTTAAGGGCTACGCTGCGCCACATGCGGCTCGACCTGGCCGCAGCCCTGCTCCTCGGCACCACCATCACGGTGATGGAAGTGGCCCGTTCCTGCGGCTATCTCGACGTCCGTGCCTTCAGCACCGCCTTCCGCCGCCGGCACGGCCACTCACCACTTGCGTACCGCGCTCTCAACGGCACGCCGCAGTTGTGACGACACCGCTGTTGCCTGATGCGGAGGTTGCCGGGACCCAGCGGGCGCGACGCCGTGGCGGCTGGTTCATCCCCGGAGGGGCCGTCTGTGAACGGACCGTCACCACCCGTGCGCTTTGCTAACGGGACGGCCCTTGGGCCGGATCCTCAGCGGCAGGGCAGATAGATGCAGTAGTGCTCGCTGGCTTCGTAGAAGCAGTAGACGGCGCCGTTCTCGAAGATCTCCACATCATTGCAGCCGCGATCGGCACTGCGAGTGGTAGGACGTGCTTCCTGGCAGGGGCTGCCCTCATTCGCAGAACGCCCCGCGTCCGAGCGACGCCTCACGATGACCGGCAGAGGTGCCGCGGGCTGCGAGAGACCGGCGAGGCTTGAGGCGTCGGAGGCTTTGACGCTACGGAAGGACTCGACGACCACCGACGCTTCCGCATCGATCGCGAACTCGATGAGATCGTCGCCGCTGGTGGTCCGCCGACCCGTCGCGGTACGGCCGCGGACCGCGGATTCGTCCACCCAGATGATCGGGTGGTCGTCGCAGGGGCACGGATCGGTCACACACACGCAGACCTGGATCGGCAGATTGCCGGCCTGTCGGAGCGGATAGTCGGCGGACACCTCGAGCGGTACGCCGGTGATGGCGGTGGTCGTGGCCTTGGCGAATGCCTGGGTCTTGGCGCTGTCGTAACTGGCCATAGTCACTCCCAGCTGAATTCGGAGCGGATTGCCAGCTCTGTGGGCCGGTCGGCCCTCAGCAGAGCGAGGCCGAAATGATGTGGAGAACCGCATCGCAACTGGGCCCGCGACGGGATCACCAATTCAGGCTAGCGCAGGGCCACGGCACCCGCCTGTCCGTACCGCGTCCCGGACTTCCTACCCGTCGACCAGGCCGCCGGCCCCACCCTCCTGACGGTGCAGCGGCGCACCGTCCCATGGGTGCCGCCCTCTGCCTGGTACCAAGGCCAGGGCAACCTCCGACCTGGTAGCAGTCTCGTCCGGAGCCGATCGGGTCCGGACGAGACTGCCGACCTCTTCGCCCCCCACATCTTCCTGCTCCTCCCGGAAGGCATGGGCCTGCGCATGATCGCGACCCGCGTACACCCCCGGCGTGCCCGAATGGGTGTCGCAGGCCTCGCTTGCGCGCTGCTGGCTCTCACCGCGTGCTCCAGCTCCAGTGGCGGATCACCGTCCAGCAGCGCGCCGGCTTCCCAATCCGCGGGTGGGGCGGCTCAGATCGTCATCAAGGACTTCCTGTTCAGCCCGGCCACGCTGACCGTCGCACCAGGTGCGGTCGTCACTTCAAGAAGGAGGACCAGACCACCCACACCGCAACAGCCACCGGATTCAAGGCGACGCAGTCCTGATGCCCGTCGTCTTCACCCTGCTCTTCGTGTACGTCTTCGACGGCGCCATCGGCCAGTCCCTCGGCGGCGGCCACCACCCGTACGTGCAGTACGTGATCCCCGGCAGACTCGCCATGACGAGCATGACCATCGCCCAGGGCGTGGGTACCGGCTTCAACGAGGACTTTCACAACGGCATCATGGACCGCTTCCGGACGATGCCCATCGGGCGCTCCTCCGTTTTGAACGCCAAGATCTCGGTGGAACTCCTGCGGATGCTGGTCGCCACCACCATGCTGATGATCGTCGCCGCCCTGGTTGACTTCGAGTTCACCAACTGGGCCGGCCTGTTTGTCGCCGTCGGGCTGGCCGGCCTGTTCGGCTCGGCCACGATGTGGATCTTCCTGGTGCTGGGCGTCACCCTGAAGAACGCCCAGTATGTGCAAGCCATGGGTTTCCTGGTCATGATGCCGCTGCAGTTCGGCTCCTCCATCTTCGCCCCGACCCGGTCGACGCCCGGATGGCTGCGCAACTTCACTGAGTACAACCCGATGTCGGGCCTGGCCGACGCGGCCCGCGGCCTGATGATCGGCGTCCCGATCGCCCAAGGCCTGGTGATCACGCTCGCCTGGACCGCCGGGCTCACGGTGCTCATGGCGCCCATCGCCATCCACAGGTTCACGGACCAAGAGCTGACGCGTGTCCTACACGGCTTCCCTGCCCGCAGATTGATGCCAGGTCGCGACGGATCTTTCCCGGAATTTCCGCGGCCTGGATAGTGAGGCCATCACTACCGGATCGCTGGAGGCCAGGGCCGCCCAGCACGAAGTGCCCGGTCTCGGGGGGACGTTCGTCCAGTAGCTCTCGGCGTCCCTGCCCTGGTCCCCGCCCGCACCTACGCTTGTGCCCCCTGCGGTCGTCAGGACCGCTGGGGGCACGGCGGCCGCGTCAGGGGTGGGTGCTCAGCAGCAATGGCCGGGGGAACTGCTCCTGCGGTGAGGAGACGGAGCCACTGACCGTCACATCACGCCCGGCGGTGGAGATTTTCCACGGCGAGTACCTCGTCCCGTCCGCTCCTGCGGGGAATCCCAGCGATGTCACGCGGGTGCCGGTGACCTGCAGTGCGTAGCCGTTGTCGCGGTCGTGGGTCATGCCGACGGCGACGATGCCGTCACGGGTGGCGGCCGCGCCGGTCAGTGGGCCGGCGTCGGCGGGCCGGTCCAGGAGTGTCCATGTCCGGCCGTTCCAGTGCATGATCAGTGCGTGGCCGCGGTCGTCCTCGTCCAGGAGGGTGCGGCCCACCGCCCACACATCGTGCGGGCCTTTGGCGATGACGTCGTTGAACTCGCCGTACAGGCCGCCGTACGGCGGTGTCGGCAGTGCGGTCCAGGAACGCCCGTCGTAGTGCAGGACGACCGGCCGGTCGTCGTCGCCGTAGCCGCTGCCGACCGCCCAGACGTCCTTCGGGCCGGATGCCGCGATCGCGTTGAGCCCCCAGTTCGCGTACTGCTTGGGCAGGGGCACACGGTGCCAGGCGTGTCCGTCCCAGTGCTCGACGAGGCCCTCGGAATGGTCGATGATCTGGGTCGGGCCGCCGTCCGGATCGGGGATCCGTTCGTCGAGGACCTGGGCCCAGCCCGCCGCCCACACGTTGTCCGGCGTGAGCGCGTCGACGCCCAGCAGGCCACCGCTGATCGAGTCCTGGGGCATGGGCGCCGGTTCGACGCGCCAGGTGTGGCCGTTCCAGTGCTGTGTCATGACGGGATCGCCCTCGCGGTCGGCGTCGCCGACCAGCCACCCGTCGCGGGCCGAGGTCGCCGCCAGGGCGTTGACCCGGCCGACTGCTTCGGGCGCGGTCGGCATCGCGGTCCAGGGCCCATTGGTGCGGTCGTCGTGCGTGTAGACGACCGGCTGGAACGAGCCGCTGCCGTCCTCGTCGCCCAGATGGAAGCCGGCCGTCCACGTGGTGTGTGCGTCAGGTCGGATCGAACCGCTCAGGACGGTGTCGCCGTCCGGCAGTTCGGCCGCACTCCAGCGCGGCGCGGCCGCGGCGGTCGCGGGGGCCGCTTCCGCGGTTGCGGGCAGCCCCCCGCCGATGACGAGCGCGGATACCGCGCCGATGAGCAGAGTTCCGACTCGTATGCCGACAGCCACGTCGTATCCCCCAGGCTCGGGGTGCGGCACCCCGTCCCTCTTATGACGCGCTGGCCGGCGGCGGATGTTACATCCTGCGTCGAGTCGTCGCCCGAGTGACGCGGAAGCGGGGCCTGCCGGACGACCGTCCGGCAGGCCCCGCTGCGTGTCGGGCGCCATGCCAGTGTGCCGGTGGGCAGTTAGGCACGGAGCTTACGACCCTCAGCACATCTTCCCGATCTCCAATGCTCGCGCCCGCTCTCCGATGTTCTGGGCGGATTCGCTCGGCCAGGCAGTGCCGGTGGGAGATGACGGTGTGGCTACCGGGACCGTCGTTGCTCCGCGAGTCCAGGACGAGGGCGTCTCCGCCTGGGCTCAGCGCGAACTGTTCGCCACGGAAGTCGCAGCCCCAGGCCAGCGACTCCAAGTCGGCAGGTCGGATGCTGAGCCGCACTGATACCGGCGGATGCCAGCGGTGGATTTGCTCAATCACGGCATCGATCTGTGAACCGATGGGTGGACCCCGGGTGGGCTTACGGCTCGGTCCGCGATTGACGGTGAGAGGAGCTCCGTCTCGGGGGCAGCCGATCTGGGGTGTGCGAGGACCGTTGACCAGCCCGGGGGTGTTGTGATGGGCGGTGCTCTGTCGGGATATTCGATGGTCGCCGCCTGTTGATGGTGGTCATACTGCCGCGATGGATCCAGTGACTCTCGAGACCGACCGTCTGCTGCTGCGGGCCTTCACGCCTGCCGACGTGGATGCGGTGTACGAAGCCTGCCAGGACGAAGACATCCAGTTCTACACCCCGGTGCCGGTGCCGTACCGGCGTGCGGACGCGGAGAAGCTCGTCGGCGAGAAGCTGCCCGTCCAGTGGGCCGAGGACAAGGACTACACCCTCGGCGCGTTCCGCAAGGAGACCGGCGCCCTGGTCGGCTCGTACTGCCTGACCCTCATCAGCCGCGGCGTCTGGGAGCTCGGTTACTGGGCGGTCAAGGATCAGCGCGGACGCGGGTACTCGGTTGAGGCCGCTCGGGCCCTGTGCGACTGGGGCTGGGCCACGCTCGATGTGCACCGCATCGAGTGGTGGGCCATGGCCGGGAACACCGGCTCGCGTGCCGTCGCCGAGAAACTCGGCTTCACCGTCGAAGGGACACTGCGCAATCGCAGCATCGCCAACGATGGCAAGCCGCACGACTGGTGGGTGGGCGGACTGCTGAGGCCCTGATGCTCGGGCCGATGCTTCGCCGGCTGCGTTTGCTCTTCTGCAGGGAAGTTCCCAGCTCGGACAGTTCCCGCTGAAGAGCCACACCCATTGATCATCGGCGGGCAGCCGTGACGTGGCAGTGGCCGCACGGATTCTTCGAGTGTGACCAAGAAGTGGGCCCGTGCGGCCTTGACCCATCCTGCCTTCTGCGGCGTCTCGCGTGCACATCTCGCCGATGTGATCGAAGCGTTGGCCGATGTGTGGCTCGCCCGGCGCGAGTCGGAGCTTCGTGAGCGGCGCGGTGCCGAGCGGCACCGGGAGGCCGGTACCGGCCCGAAGCACGACCTGGTCTTCACCGACCGCCTGCTCGTCACCCTGGTCCACCTACGCACCGGGCTCCCGCACGTCGCGCTCGCCGAGCTGTACGGAATCGCCCGCTCCACGATCTCCCGCGCCATCGGGGAGATTCGCCCGTTGCTGGCCGTGCGTGGCTTCGCAGTCCCCGACGACTCCGGCGTGCGACTTCGGACCCTGGCGGACGTGTTCGCCTACGCCGAGGCCGCGGGGATCCGGTTGCGGATCGACGGCGCCGAGACCCAGGTTCGCCGCCCGAAGGCAGGCAGGCCCGGGCGGCGGGCCTTCGTCTCCGGCAAGAAGGAGCAGAACATCATCAAGACCACCACTATCAGCGACGGCCAGGGCCGTCTGCTGTGGTCGGGTGCGGACCGCCCGGGGCCGCATGCACGACCAGACCGCGATGCGCACCGAGGGTATCGCCGAGCAGTTCCGGCTCCACTCGAAGGTGACGGCCGAGGTCGGCGAGGGCTACCGGGGGCTGGCCAACGAGTTCCCTGACCAGATCAGCGCCCCTCCGAAGAAGCCGAAGGGCGACGCGCCGCTCGGCGAGCAGTACGCCTGGCGGGAGATGCGCCGACGGCAGTCCTCGGAGCGGATCTGCGTCGAGCACGCCAACGCCGAATTGCGGCAGTGGTGCCCGCTCCAGCGCTACACCGGCTCACGCGAGGACTACGCCGCGACCCACCGGGCGATCGCTTCATTGGTTTCGGACCGTTCGGCTCGCCGACCGACCCGTCGCAAGCCGAGCACCGAGCTCGTGCTCGCCCGGCAGGCCGCCTGCTGATAAACCACCAGCCGACCCGCCAGGCCAGCACGCCCAAACCTCAACCGCGGACCAAGTCGTTAGGTGGGGCTATGCGTGGTATGCCGAGGTCGATCGCAATACCGCCGGGAGTTCGTCAGCGCTTGAGCGGCGCCCGTTTGGCTCGGGATGGGGTAGGCCTTGTCGGCCAGGACCCGGTCGGATGTGGTCCGGGGCGGCCTGCCCTTTCCCGTCCGGGGGATGCGGATGGTGTCTCAGGACCGCCTCGAGAGTGGTGGCGTCGTGGGCGTTGCCGGCGCTCAGCACGATCGACAGGGGCAGGCCGTGGCCGTCGACAGCAAGATGGATCTTGGTGGTCTGTCCGCCTTGGGACCGGCCGAGGACCTGCCGCGTCGCTGAGCGTTCCGGATCTTGCAGTTTATCCCCGCTGGTGTCGCCTCTTTTGCGGGCCTCGGCGGCGTGCTGGTGGGCCCGGTTGGCCGTGGAGCCGACCGATGCTGTCCATGCGATCCGGCGTGCCGCGTCGTCGCGTATCTGGACGTGCTCCAGCAGCCTGGCTCAGGTCCGGTCCGTTTCCCAGCGGGCGAACCGCTCTTCGGCGGTCTGCCAGGGACTGTACCGCTCGGGCAGGTTGCGCCATGGATCCCCGGTGAGCAGCCGCCACAGCACCCCGTTCACCACCTGGCGGTGATCCCGCCACGGACGACCCCGCCCGTCAACCCCCGGCAGGACGACTCTGTCGACTCATACGTTCCACTCTGGATCGCTGCGCCTGCGGATGGCTGAACAGCCAGGTGGTTCGGTCGGTGTGGACGGTGCCGGGTTCGACCGTGTTGATGGTGATCCCGTGCGGGCCGACCTGGTTGGCGAGGTTGCGGCCCAGCGTGGCCAGCGCCGCCTTGGACATCGAGTACGCCAGCTCGCCCGGGACCGAGATGCGGGTCACGCCGGAACCGATGTTGATGATCCGGCCGCCCTCCCCCATCAGCGGGAGCGCGCGCCGGATGAGGAAGTACGGCGCCCTGACGTTCACCGCGAAAAGGCGGTCGAAGGCTTCGGGGGTCTCGCCGTCACCGCCTTCGTCGACGGCCGCGTTGTTCACCAGGATGTCGAGTCGGTCGCTTCCCGTACGTTCCTGAAGCCCCGCCACGACCGCCTCGACGAGGGTGTCCGCGTCGCCGGGCACGCCGAGTTCGGCCCGCACCGCGAACGCCTGCCCACCCGAGGCCTCGATCGCGGCCACGGTCTCCTTCGCGGCGCCCTCGTCCCGTCCGTAGTGCACGGCCACCAGGGCACCGTCGGCGGCCAGGCGCTGGGCGATGCCCCGCCCGATGCCCCGCGACGCACCAGTGACCAGCGCGGCCTTGCCCGTGAGTACTGCCATCGGTCCCACTCCCCTCGGTTTGCCTCCGCGGTGTCGCGGCGCAGCCTCAGAATCCGCCGTCCGGCCTATGGCCATCAATGGCCGTCTCGGTACCGTTTCGTTAACCGAACGGTTCACAATCCAGGGGCGGGCACATGGAGTTGCGAGACATTGAGATCTTCCTGGCTCTGGCCGAGGAGTTGCATTTCGGGCGCACCGCCGAGCGGCTGCACGTCACCCAGGCCCGGGTCAGCCAGTCCGTGAAGAAGCAGGAACGGCGCATCGGCGCCTCACTGTTCGAGCGGACCACGCGCACCGTGCGGCTGACGCCGCTCGGCGAGCAGCTCCACCGCGATCTGTCCTCCGGCTACCGGCAGATCATGGAGGGGATCCACAGCGCGACCGCCGCCGCGGGCGGGGTGTGCGGCACGCTGTCGCTGGGCGTCATGGGATCCGAGACGCTGATGATCGGCCATGTCCTCGAACCGTTCCGGGCCCGTCACCCTGCCGTCGAACTGCACTACCGCGAGATCCAACCCACCACCCCCTTCGATGAGTTGCGCGCAGGAAAGGTGGACGCGGCGCTGGTCTGGCTGCCGGTCGACGAGGACGATCTGACCGTCGGACCCGTCACCCATATCTCTCCTGTGGTCCTGATGGTCAGCACCGGACATCCGCTCGCCGCCCGTGCCTCGGTCTGCCTGGAGGACCTGGGCGACTGCACCGTCCTGGCCTCGCCCTCACTCCCGTCCGGCATGGAGGAGGCCTTCCATCCCCGGCGCACACCGTCGGGGCGTCCCATCCGGCGTGGGCCCACTGCGTCGAGCTGGCACGAGCAGATGTCCCTTGTCGCCGGTGGGAACACCGTTTGCGCGGTGGTGGCCGAGGCCGCCCGCTTCTACCCCTGGCCCACCATCGCGTATCTGCCCATCCGTGACGCGCCACACTGCCAGTGGGCCCTGGTCTGGCGCACCACCGGCCACACGCCCGTCATCCGCGCTCTGGCCCGCACAGCCGCCGACGAGACGCCACAGTGAGCCAAAGGGCCCTCGCAGGACTCCAGGAGCGTCTGCGGGGGTCATACAGCGGGTTCGGCTTGACTCTCCGGTCGGTCGACAGGTCGTCGTGCGTTCAGGTTCGGTCTCGCTGGTGAGCAGGTGAGCAGGTGAGAGCCTGTTCGGTGGACAGGCGGTGGACAGACGCCTTTGTACGGGGCAGCACGGGGCGGCATGATCTGCCCGGGTGCACCCATTCTGATCAGCGGAGACGTCACTGTGCGGCAGGGCGCGGCACCGGGCGGGTCGATGATCGGGCTCATGACCCGGCGTCTGGGCCAGCCCCACCCTGCGCGAGCGTGAACCGGCCCGGACCGGCCTCGACCAGCCAGCCCCGCGCGACCAGGCGTTTCGCCTTCGAACGCAGGGCCTCCACCCGCGCCGGCACCACGTCCATCCCGAAGGCCGCGACCATCTCCTGGCAGGTCAGCGGCCCTTGATGGAGCCGGTGCCGGTCCGCGAGGGCCTGCACGATGCGCTGGTAGTCCACCGACAGCACCGACCGGGCAAGGCCTTCACGCCATACCGGGACCTGCGACCTGGGCTGGACCCCAGCCGCGGGCGGCGACGGCACATCCGCGCCCGGCAGATCCGAGGTGACCTCCGTATCGGCGGTGCCGGCGCCAGGAGCCAGTACCGCATCAACCCGTCTACGGGCGACCGTCCACTCCCGCCATTCCTCCTCGGCCGCGGCCAGCTCGGCCTGGATGCGGTCAACCTCCTCCCGCAGCCCATCGACACGACGACGAGCAGCAAGCTCGCGCTGTTCCAGCAGTCCGACAACCGATGGCATCCAGGCCTCCCCGGCGAGTGACAACCCGACAGGCCACACCTCCCACCGAACCACCGACCCCATGCCTGACCAGCGCAAACAACGCCCCCAAGTTCGGAACGACAACAGCGACTACGGTTTTGTTCTGGAATGCATCTCTGGCGAAGGCGGCGGCCAGCTGTGTTTTGCCCACCCCGCCCGGGGTCCAGCTCGTCGTCTCCGACGCCCACGCCGGCCTGGTCGAGGCGATCGGCGCCGCCCTGCCCGGCACCAGCTGGCAGCGCTGCCGCACCCACTACGCCCGCAACCTGCTGAGCAAGGTCCCGAAGTCCGCCCAGCCGTGGGTGGCCACGCTGTTGCGGACGGTCTTCGAACAACCCGACGCCGACGCCGTCCGCCACCAGATGGCCACCGTCATCACCACCCTCGACGACAAGTTCCCTGCCGCAGCAGAGCACTTGGACGCCGCCCGCGAGGACCCTCCTGGCGTTCACCGCGTTCCCGGGGGTGGTCTGGAAGTCGATCTGGTCGAACAACCCGCAAGAGCTGCTGAACAAGGAAATCCGACGCCGCACCGATGTCGTGGGCATCTTCCCCGACCGGCCCGCGATCCTGCGGCTGATCGGCGCGGTCCTGGCCGAGCAGACCGACGAATGGATCGAGGCCCGCCGCTACATCGGCAGCGAGATCCTCGCCCGCTGCCGCCTCCACCCGATCGAGGGAGAAGCCACCGACGAGATCAGCACGACAGCCCTGACCGCCTAACCTCAAAACGAATCACCGATTGGCCGTCGATACACCACGCCAACGGACGTGACCTCAGGGGCAGCGCGTCCCACCGGCGGCCGGTCTCACCGCGGGTGATCGCGATCTATTGGGGGAGTGTATCGACGGTGGGTGCGGATCCACCTGCGAAGCCACGCACGGCCAGCAACGGGCGAATCTCTCGCACCAGGGCGAGGCACGATTCCTGGACCGTTCGAGGACGCGGTCATGGACGGTCGAAGAGCCCGTCAGCCCACCCGGAGACCGACCGCCAGCGTCAGTTCGAGGACCCGGTGCGGGGACCCGAGGTCGGGAAACAGCTCCCGCACCTGTGACATCCGGTACCGGACGGTCTGGGGATGGACGAACAGCGCCGCCGCCACCTCGTCCCGCCTGCCCTGGTGCAGCAGCCACTCCCGCAACGTCTCCTCAAGGCGTCGCGCGGTCGCGGCAGGCAAGGTCAGCAACGGTGCGAGGGCTCGGGCACGCAGGTCTGCGAACGCGTCCGCGTCGGCGCTCAGTACCAGCTCGGGCAGGTGGTCCTCGGTGTCGCGGATGTCGGAGGAGAGCGAGCGCGCGCGTACGGCTCGTGCGTACGAGGCGGACGCACGCGTCCATGGCCGGGCCGGGCCGACCACGACGGTGCGGTCGGGCAGCTGCCTCAGGAGATGTGCTCGGTCGGCATCGGGGACGAGCAGCACGCCGGAGGCGTCCGGCAGATCGTCGAGGACGAGGGTGCCCGGGTCGAGCGCGCGGTAGGCGGGCCGGGCCTGGGCGGCGGGCAGCAGGACTGCGGTCAGCGAAACCGGCGGCTGCCACCCGGCCCGCCCGGCAGCGGCAAGGAGCGCGTCCGGGCTCGCGCCGGCGAGGAGGTCGCGGGCCAGTTGTTCAAGGTGGCGCTCGTGGGCGCGGCCCCGGGCGGCCAGTTCGTCGGCGTGGCCCGCGGCGCTCGCGGCGGAGAGCTCGTCGATGTAGGCGAAGGTCAGCTCGGCGAACTTGGCGACCTCGGCGGCGGGCAGACCTGCGGGCACGGCACCTGCGGCCAGGCCTCGCCAGGCCACGCGGGCGCCGACCCGGTAGGCGCTGAGCAGGGCGTCCATTGAACGGCCGTCGCGGACCTCGCCGCGGCCCAGCTCGTAGGCTGCGTCGCTGGCGTCGCCGCCCGTGGCGTTCCCGCTCGCGAGGTCCAGGTAGAGGCCCAGGGCGGTGCGGACGGCTCGGCGGATGGTGGAGCCCATGCGGCCCGAAAGGGCGTTGGCGTAGGGAGGGACCTCGTCGATGATCGCCTGGACGACCTCGTCGGCGGTGGTCCTCAGCGCGGCCCGAAGCGCGGTGACCGTCGTCTCGTCGAGGACCAGTTCGCTGGCCCTCCGGATTGCGTGACTCATGTTTTTGTTCCCTGCGAACAATTCAGCCGGCAAGATTCACATCCTACGGACAGGACTTTACCCCCAGGGGTGCATCAAGCTGGGGTCATGACGAGTGCAGCCCTCCGCAGTAGGGCGTGGAAACTGCTGGAGATGCTCACGACGCCGCTGCTGCCGTCGGACTACCTCGACCTGGTCAGCCCGCTGCGTGCGGGTGCCGACCTGCGGGGGCGCATCGAGGCCGTGCACCCCGAGACGGGTGACGCCGCGACCGTCGTGATCAGGCCGGGAAGGGGCTGGCGCGGCCACACAGCCGGTCAGTACGTGCGGATCGGGGTCGACGTCGACGGGGTGCGCCTGTGGCGTGCCTACTCGGTAACCTCGCCGACGGACCGCCGGGACGGCCGGATCACGATCACCGTGAAGGCGATCCCGGACGGCAAGGTCAGCAATCACCTGGTTCGCAGGGCGAAACCGGGCACGCTGATCCAGCTCGACCAGGCCACCGGTGACTTCGTGCTGCCGGAGGCCAAGCCCGCCAAGGTGCTCTACCTGACGGCCGGCAGCGGCATCACGCCGGTGATGGGCATGCTGCGCGACATCGAGTTCGACGACGTCGTCATGGTCCACTCCGCACCACAGCCGCACGACGTGATCTTCCGCAACGACCTGCACGACCTGGTCGCGGACAAGAAGCTGCGGCTCACCGAGCTGCACACCGACACGGACGGCATGCTCGACATCGCCCGTCTCGACGAACTCGTGCCGGACTGGGCCGAGCGCGAGACCTGGGCATGCGGGCCCGCTGGCCTGCTCGACGCCGCCGAAGAGCGCTGGACCGCGCACGGCGTCCCAGAGCGCCTGCACACCGAACGCTTCCGCCCCAGCATCGTCGTCGCCGGCGACGGTGGCGAGGTCACGTTCGGTACCACTGGCAAGACCGTCGACGCGGACGGCGCCACGCCGTTGCTGGACGTCGGCGAGGAGGCCGGCGTGCTCATGCCGTCCGGGTGCCGCATGGGCATCTGCTTCGGCTGCGTCACGCCGCTCACGGCGGGCGCCGTCCGCGACCTGCGCACCGGCGAGATCACCGAAGCCGAGCCGGGCGTCCTCATCCAGACCTGCGTGTCCGCCGCGGCGGGCCCCTGCGACATCGAACGGTAGGAGCGCCTTGACCGCCATCGACCCCACCGCCCACCTGACCGCGGAGCAAATCGAGGAGCTCGGCCGCGAGCTGGACGCGATCCGCGACGAGGTGATCTCCAGCCGCGGCGAGAAGGACGCCGCCTACATCCGCAAGGTCATCTCGGCGCAGCGCAAACTCGAACTGGTCAGCAGGGGCGTCCTGCTGTTCTCGATCTTCCCGCCCGCGTGGCTGATCGGCACCGCCGGCCTGTCCGTGGCGAAGATCATGGACAACATGGAGATCGGCCACAACATCCTGCACGGCCAGTGGGACTGGATGCGGGACCCGAAGATCCACTCCACCACCTGGGACTGGGATCACGTCTCGCCGGCCGAGCAGTGGAAGCACTCGCACAACGAGCTGCACCACACGTACACCAACGTGATCGGCAAGGACAACGACCTCGGCTACGGCATCATGCGCGTCGACGAGGACCAGAAGTGGTACCCGTTCCACCTCGGCCAGCCGCTGTGGAACTTCATCAACGCCTGCTTCTTCGAGTACGGCATCGCCGCCTACGACCTGGAACTCGGCAAGAACCTGGACAAGCGCCGCCGCAAGGACCCGGAGTTCCGCGCGCGGGCCAGGGCCGTGGGCCGCAAGATCCGCAAGCAGGTGCTCAAGGACTACGTGATCCACCCGCTCATTTCGGGCCCGTCGTTCCTCACCACGCTCGCCGCCACGTTCACCGCGAACCTGGTCCGCAACATCTGGTCCCACTCGGTGATCATGTGCGGGCACTTCCCCGAGGGCGTGCAGGTCTTCGAGCGCCGGTCGATCAAGGGCGAGACGCGCGGCCAGTGGTACCTGCGCCAGATGATGGGCTCGGCGAACATCAGCGGCAGCAAGGCCATGCACTTCATGACCGGCAACCTGTCGCACCAGATCGAGCACCACCTGTTCCCGGACCTGCCGAGCAACCGGTACGCCGAGGTCGCGGTGAAGGTGCGCGCGTTGTTCGAGAAGTACGAGCTGAAGTACGTCACCGGGCCGCTACCCAAGCAGGTGTACTCCGCGTGGCACAAGGTCTTGCGGCTCTCGCTGCCGAACAAGAAGCCCAAGGTCACGACTCCGGACCGTGAGCAGGAGCTCGTCGCGGCCTGACTCCCGGTACCGGTTCGGGCATCAGAAGTCGGAGCTTCACGGTGTGGAGAGACCTGCGCTGACGGCGGCGAAGGTACCTCGCAGGTCGGCGACCAGCGAGTGGAGGGCTGAGAGGTCGTCTGCAAGAACTCGCTCCATCCAGCGACGAATCGCGGAGATCCTGCCGCGCTGCGGAGGGACGCCGATCTCACGCAGGCGGACCGGGAGACTGACCGGGTTCATGGGCGCTTCCGGCTGGCGGCCGGGGAAGAGCCACTCGTCATGATGGCCGTGCAGCAGGCGAGGCTGGGACGGCGGGAACGCCGTGGCCGCCGTCGAGCGGCCTGGAGCGGGCGAGAAGTCCGAAGTGCGCTGGCCGCCATTGCCCGCCGGCCGAAGCTCGGCAAGCGCCCGAGCCGTTCCTTCCCGGCCGTGACGGTGTGAATCGGCCCCTGTCTCACGGTCCCAGGGGGCTCAACTGGCGGCTGCGCCGTCGGTTCGGCGCAGGCAGCCGACGCCTGTGCCGCCGTCGTTGTCGCACGCTGCAGGAGGCGTCACTGGGAGTCGGCCGCCTGCGGCGACAAGGAGAACAGCACCTCGGCAGCGCGCGCGATCAAAGCCCGCCCGGCTCCCACGGCACCGTCTTTGTACTGGTCGAGGCCGTCACCGGCCTCGTTTTCGATCGCGGCGGGCACAGCTTCGAGGTCTTGCGGCCAACCGCGCAGGCGAATGGCCTCGGGGAGGTCGAGGATGCGCAGCATCCAGGGATGCCACGCCTCGGCTGTGGGCCGGTAGCGGTGGAGGTCAACAGCCGGTGGACCGAAACGAGCCCACTACGCCGCGCTGCCCTAGTGCTGAATTCCTCAATTCGTGTGTATATAGGCACCGTTGGGGAGGGCATTAGCCTGTTTCGCCGACATCGGACATTTCGCGGCCCGCGGGCGTTTCGCGGACGGGGCGCCGTGGAGCCCGAGCAGCCGTCAGGGTGGTACTCATCGAACAGGGCCTGACCTGGGTGATCGGGACCGCGAGCCAGGTCGGTCGTGGAGGCTGCCCTGTTCAGACCTGGTGGGCGACGGCCCGGACGATGAACTCCACCATGTCGTCCACGAAGCGTGTGTCGAGCGGCTCGCGTTCCGCCAATAGGCGGTAGACCAGCGGCGCCGCCACGAGCGTGGCCGCGGACCTGATGTCGACGTCCGGCCTCACCTCACCGCGGGCCATCCCGCGCTCGAGAATGCTCCGGGTCTGGCTCATCACTCGATCGGTGTACGCGCTGTACTCCGCCGACGTGTCACTGTCCGCCGTGGCCGCACTGATCAGCTCGGCCAGCAGCCGGTCTGTCCCCGGCAGTCGGTACGACGCCAACCGCGCGGTGAACACTTCGCGCAGCTCGGCCCGGAGATCGCCGTAGTCCGGCACTGAGAGCGGTCCGACGCGGGTCTCGGCCGCCGCGACGATCAGGGCCTGTTTGGAGGGCCAGCGGCGATAGATCGCGGGCTTGCTCACGCCGGCACGCGCAGCGACCGCGTCCATCGTGACGGCATCGACGCCTTGCTCGGTTATCAGCTCGATCACTGCGTTCAGGGCAGCGCTCGTGACCCGTGTCTCCCTAGGACGCCCCGGTCCCCGCTCGGCTCTCCGCGCCGGTGTGCCAACCATGCTCCGAGCTTAAGGTCTGGTGCAGACACGGCAGCACCAGGAGTATCTATCGCTCGTGAGCGCCCGACGGTGGTCTGCCGTCCTGGCAGGGCGCAGGAATCGCTCCCTTGACCGGCCGACGGGTCCCGGCGGTCTGGGCCGGCAGCCCCAACTGGGCAGACCTCAGGCACAGTTCCGGTGTCGGCCGTAGTCAGCGGTGATCCGGGGCGAAGGGGCAATGCAGGCGGCCGTACGCCTCACGGGTTTCCGGGCGTGTGCATTGTGTGAGGGACGAAATTGAACCCCGCAGACCCTTGCCCGGGTGCCCGGCAATATCGATACTACCGGTAACGAATAAGTGATCGCCTCCTGGAGGTACTCCATGGCCACATCTGCTGCCGCGACCGCGTCCATCCTGGACAAGCCGCTGATCCACTTCGGGCGCCGTGTGCTGGACCGCACCGCGCTGGGCACCCCGAAGACCGTGTACCGGATCCTGGATGTCTCGCCGCTCACCCCGCACATCGGTGCCGAGGTCGCCGGTGTCGACCTGTCCCAGCAGATCGGTGAGGATCTCGCCGGGGAACTGCGAGCAGCGCTGCTCGAGTGGAAGGTGATCTTCTTCCGCGACCAGCACGACTTCGGACCGGAGCACCACCTGGCGCTCGCCGGTGTCTGGGGCGAGCCGGAGGCGAACCCCTTCTTCCCCAAGGCCGAGACCGCAGGCGTGTCCCGTCTGGCCAAGGACGAGATGGCTGTCGGCAACGAGAACATCTGGCACAGTGACCACTCCTTCATGGCCGCGCCCGCTCTGGGTTCCGTCCTGCGCGCCGTCGAGGTGCCCGCAGCCGGCGGCGACACCATGTGGGCGGACATGGCGGTCGCGTACGACAACCTCAGCGAGGAGATGAAGGCTCGAATAGCGGGGCTCACCGCGGAGCACGACTGGGTGCCCACCTGGGGTTCGTTCATGACGGTGGAGCAGATCGCCGCGCTCCGGACGAGCCTTCCGCCCGTGCAGCACCCGGTGGTCGTCCGCCACCCGCAGTCCGGACGGAAGGTGCTGTACGTCAACGAGCCGTTCACCACGCGGATCGTCGGCCTCTCCGACGCCGAGAGCCAGGATCTGCTCCACGAGCTCGTCCTGCAGGCCCGTATCCCCGAGTTCCAGGTGCGCTTCCGCTGGCAGCCTGACTCCGTCGCGATCTGGGACAACATCGCGGTTCAGCACTACGCGATCAACGACTACTACCCGCAGCGCCGCGTCATGGAGCGCATCGCGATCGCGGGAGTCCCGCTGTCCTGAGGTCACGAGCTCCACGGTGGCCCGGCAGCCGTGTCCAGAGCCGGGCCGCTGCGGCCCCGGTGCCATCCGACCCGCGGGCCGTCCGGCCCGCCGCGCGTGCTCCTCCCGCGTTGTCCACACCCCTGCCCAGCATCCTTCGGAGGACTCCAGTGACCGCCGCGGAAACCCCTGCCAGACCCTTCAGCGCAGCCCCAGCAGCGGATCGGGGATCAGGCGCTCGCGCCTGGCTCGTGACCGGACTGCTCGTGGCCTTCATGATGGTCAACTTCGCGGACAAGTCCGTGTTCGGACTCGCGGCCGACGAGATCCGTGCGGACATGGGACTGTCCGCCACTCAGTTCGGGCTCGCCAACAGCGCCTTCTTCCTGCTGTTCTCGGTTGCGGCCGTCGCTGTGGGACTGCTGTCCGACCGGGTGCGCCCGAAGTGGCTGCTGCTGTTCATGGCTGTGCTCTGGTCGGTGGCGCAGACGCCGGCGGCGCTGGGCGGCGGTCTGGCCGTGCTGGTCGGCTCGCGGATCCTGCTCGGGGCCGCCGAGGGCCCCGCTTTCCCGGTCGCCCAGCAGACGGCGCTGTCCTTCTTCCCCAACCACCGCCGGAACCTGCCCTCGGCCTTGGTGACTCTGGGTGTCACGCTCGGCGTGATCACCGCCGCCCCCGGCCTGACCTGGGTCATCGGACACCACGGCTGGCGTGCCGCGCTCTGGGTGGTCACGGCCGCCGGTGCGGTCTGGGCCCTGGCGTGGGCGCTGCTGGGCTCCGATGCCAAGCACCGGACCGACACCCCGGAACCACCTTCCGCCGAGTCCGCCCGATCCGTTGAGTCCGGTGAGTCCGCGGCGAAGCCCGCTTACCGCCGCATCTTCGGCAGCCGCACCTGGATCGGCGCCACCGCCGCGTACTTCACCAGCTACTGGTGCATCGCCCTGATGCTCGTCTGGATGCCGTCCTATCTGCGCGACGGTCTCGGCCACTCCGCCGCCGCCTCCGGAAAGCTGGTCGCTCTGCCCTGGGCGCTGGGCGCCGTCGTGCTGCTCGGCCAGGCGGCCCTCGCCGGCCGGCTGATGCGCCGGGGCGTCTGCAGCCGCTGGGCGCGCGGCCGGGTCGGCGCCGGCCTGCTGCTGCTTGGAGCCGCTGCCTGCCTGGCCCTACCTCTCGTGGACGGCGCCGTGGCGAAGACCGCGCTGCTGGTCGTCGGCTTCGGCCTGGGCGGGTCCTTCCCGACCATCGCGGCCACCACCATCGCCGAACTGGCCCCGCCCGCCCGGCGTGGAGGTGCCCTGGGCACGATGAATGCCGTGGTCACCACCGCGGGCCTGATCGCCCCGGCCGTCGTCGGAAAGCTGGTCGACAGCCAGGGCGTGACGGGTTATCAGACCGCCGTCCTGGCCTCGGGTGTTCTCCTGCTGGTGGGCGCTGTCGCGGCCTTCACCCTGATTGACCCGGCTCGCGACATCACTCGCCTGCACTGCTGAACCCCTGAACCGCCGCACCTGCCTCGACCACCCTGCTGCCCTAGGAGCGAACCCGTGACGGCCCCTGCCCTCGCCACCGAACTGCTGGACCGTGCCGTCGCCGAGCTGCGGGAAGGCGCCGGATCGTGGACCGCCACCCCGATCGGCGAGCGGATCGTGCTGCTCGAGCGGCTGATGCCGCGCATCGTCGACGGCGCCGAGCAGATGGCCGCCGCCGGCGCCCGGGCCAAGGGCTACGCCCCCGACTCCGCCTGGGCGGCCGAGGACTGGATCGGCGCTCCCTGGGCGCTCGCCCAGAACGTCAGCGCCTATCTGCATGTGCTCCGCCGGATCGCCACGGGCAAGGAGCCGGTCGAGCCCGGGGCGGTGCGCGAGGGCGACGGGCGCACCCGGGTCGACGTCTTCCCCGCCACCGGTTGGGACACCCTGCTCCTCAACGGCTTCAAGGCCCAGGTGTGGATACGCGCGGGCGTCAACGCGCGGCAGGTGCGGGACCGGGCCGCCGGCGAGTACCGCGGGCGGCCCGGACTCCCGGCCGTCGCGCTGGTGCTGGGCGCGGGCAACGTCGCGGCCATTACCGCCCTGGACATCCTGCACAAGCTCTATGTCGAGGGCCAGGTCGTCATCGTCAAGATGAACCCCGTCAACGCCTACCTCCGGCCGCACTTCGAGCAGGTCTTCGCCGACTTCATCACGCACGGCTGGGTGCGGTTCGTCGACGGTGGTGCAGCCGAGGGCGGCTATCTCACCGCGCACCAGGGCGTGGACGCCATCCACGTCACCGGCAGCAACCGCACCCACGACGCCATCGTGTGGGGGACCGACGAGCTTGCCGCGCAGCGCCGCCGCGAGGACACACCACTCATCGGCAAGCCGTTCAGCAGCGAACTGGGCGGCGTCAGCCCGTGCATCGTGGCACCGGGCCCCTGGAGCAAGGCGGACTTCCGCTTTCAGGCCGAGCACATCGTCAGCAGCAAGATGAACAACTCCGGCCACAACTGCATCGCCAGCCAGATCCTGGTCCTGCCTCGGGCCTGGGACGGCACCGAGCGGCTGCTCGCCGAGATCCGGGCGGTGCTGTGTGAGCTGCCGCCACGTACCGACTACTACCCCGGCGCCGACCAGCGCCTTGCTTCCGTGCTCACGGCCCACCCGGACGCCGAGAACCGCGGTGGCTGCCGGATTGTCGTCCCCGACATCACCGACCACGACGACGTGATGATCACCGCCGAGGTCTTCGCCAGCGCACTCGGCGTGGTACGCCTGCCGGGCGATACCCCGGAGGAGTTCCTGCGCCACGCCGTCGACTTCGCCAATGACACCCTCCCCGGCACCCTCGGCGCCACTCTGATCGTCCACCCGCGGACCGAGCGGAACCACCGCGCCGCGGTGGAAGCGGCCATGGCCGCGCTGCGTTACGGCACCCTCGGCGTCAACTGCTGGTCCGCGCTCGGCTTCCTGCTCGGCTACACCCCCTGGGGCGCCCACCCCGGACACAGCCGGCAGGACATCGGGAGCGGGATCGGCTTCGTCCACAACGCCTTCATGCTCGAGGACGTCGAGAAGACCGTGCTGCGCGCGCCGTTCGCGCCCGCCCCACGTGGACTGTTCACCGGTTCGCCTTCGCTGTCCCCCCGCCCGCCGTACTTCGTCACCAACCGCACCGCCCGGAGCACCGTCGAACGCCTCGTCCGCTTCACCGCCGCCCCCGGCATCGCTAAGCTGCCGGCCATCTTCGCCCTCGCCCTACGCGGCTGACCCCGCCGCCTGCACGCCGCACCTGCACCCCGTCCTCTGAGCCACCACCAGAAAAGGAGAGGCCGAAGGTGAACCTCGCCGAACTCCTCAGCCGTACCGCCACCACGCACGGGTCCCGTATCGCCGTCGAGCTCGGCGACCAGTCACTGAGCTACGCCGAACTCGACGTTCTCGCCGGCCGCGTGGCCGCGCTGCTCGCCGCCCGCGGCGTCGCTCCCGGCGACCGGGTCGGTGTGATGCTGCCCAACCTGCTGGAGTTCCCGGCCCTGTACTACGGCACACTGCGAGCGGGCGCCATCGTCGTCCCGATGAACCCGCTCCTCAAGGCGCGCGAGATCGCCCACTACCTGCGCGACTCCGGTGCCGTGCTGCTCTTCGCCCACGAGTCGTCCACACGCGAGGCGGCCGCCGGGTCTGAGAACACCGCCATCGTCCCCGTCGGACCGGGCTCGCTCACCGAGCTGCTCGCCGATTACCCCGAGCCCGCGACCGCGCGGACCGCCCAGGAGCAGGACACCGCGGTCATCCTCTACACCTCCGGCACCACCGGAGTGCCCAAGGGCGCCGAGCTCACCCACGCCAACCTGGTCCGCAATGCCGAGATCATCACGAAGTCGCTGTTCCGGCTCAGACCGGAGGACATCCTGCTGGGCTGCTTGCCGCTGTTCCACACCTTCGGCCAGACCTGCGCCATGAACGCCGCCGTGACCGCCGGCGCCCGCCTCACCCTGATGCCCCGCTTCGACCCCGCCCTGGCCCTGCAGACCATCCAGCGGCGGCAGGTCACCGTCTTCGAGGGCGTGCCGACGATGTATGCGGCCATGCTCGCCGCACACGCACAGCAGCCGGGTACCTACGACGCCTCCTCGCTACGACTGTGCGCGTCCGGCGGCGCCTCGCTGCCCGTGGAGGTCCTGCACGGCTTCGAGGCTGCCTTCGGCTGTCCCGTACTGGAGGGCTTCGGCATGTCCGAAACCTCACCCGTGGCCTCCTTCAACCACCCCGACCGCCCCCGCAAGCCCGGATCCATCGGCACCCCGATCGAGGGCGTCGAACTGCGCCTGGCCGACGAGAAGGACGGCGTCGGTGAACTCTGCGTGCGCGGCCACAACGTGATGAAGGGGTACTGGGGCCGCCCCGAGGCCACCGCCGACACCATCCTCGACGGCTGGCTCCGCACCGGCGACCTCGCCACCGTCGACGAGGACGGCTACTACTACATCGTCGACCGCAAGAAGGACCTGATCATCCGTGGCGGCTTCAACGTCTACCCCCGCGAGATCGAAGAGGTCCTCTACGAGCACCCCGCCGTCGCCGAGGCCGCGGTGATCGGCATCCCCCACCCGGCTCTCGGCCAGGAGGTCGCCGCCGCCGTGGCCCTGCTCCCGGGGGCCGAGGCCACCCCTGACGACCTGCGGGAGTTTGTACGGGCACAGGTCGCCCCCTACAAGTACCCCCGCCAGATCTGGCTGGTCGAAGCACTCCCCAAGGGCGCCACCGGGAAGATCCTCAAGCGCGAGATCCTCACCCCGACCCCGGGCGACCCCCGGCCCTGACAACGTTGGGGGTCAAGGACCCGGCAACGCCGACCGGTGCGAACGGGCAGCGGAGCACTTCGGGCGGCTCAGTTCTCAGGGAGGGCCTGTTCTGCCCAGATGGTCTTGCCACGGGCACTGAAGCGGGTGCCCCAGCGCTGGGTCAGTTGGGCGATGAGATAAAGGCCGCGGCCGCCCTCGTCGGCGAGATCCGCGTGGCGCAGGTGGGGGGCGGTGCTGCTGCCGTCGGTGACTTCGCAGATGAGGGTGCGGTCCAGGATCAGGCGCTGCTGGATGGGACCGGTGGCGTAGCGGATGGCGTTGGTGACCAGTTCGCTCACCACGAGCTGGGTGGTGAAGTCGAGGTCCTGCAGTCCCCAGGTGGTCAGTTGCCTACTGGTGAGGGCGCGGGCGGTGGTGACGACGGCAGGGTCGTTGGGGAGGGTCCAGGACGCGACCTGGTCGGTGTCGAGGGTGCGGGTGCGGGCCAGGAGCAGGACGATGCCGTCGTCGGGCGAGCTGGGATGCTGTGCGCCGACGGCGGCGTCGCAGGTGTCCTGCAGGACGGGGAGCGGGTTGGCCAGGAGGCGGCGAAGTCGGTCCAGACCGTCCTGGGAGGCGCCGTCGTGACGGTCGGTCAGGCTGGCGGAGAACATGGCGAGGGTGCTGCCCTCGGCCAGTTCCAGCTCGATCGGCTCGTGGGGTGGCTGACCGCTTCCCAGGGGCGGTCCGAGCGGGATGTCGGGGATGTGCACTGCTCCGTGGGGGGAGGCGATGACGGGGGACGGGTGGCCGGCGCGTGCCAGCGTGCAGCGCCCGGTGATCGGGTCGTAGACCGCGTAGACGCAGGTCGCGCCGACCGCATTTTCGTTCGGGCCCTGGGTGCCGGGGGCGGGTGGTCCGCTTCTGCCGGGGCCGGTGACCAGGTCGTCGAGAGCCGCGAGGAGTTCGTCGGGGGCCAGGTCCTGGGCGGCCAGGGTGTTGATGGCGGTACGCAGTCGGCCCATGGCCGCGGCGGCGTGCATGCCGTGTCCCGGTACGTGGCCGACCACGAGGGCCACGCGTGCCCCGGACAGCGGGATCACGTCGTACCAGTCTCCCGTGGCGGCGGAGGACACGTGGCGCTCGGCGACCTCGACGGCGCTCTGGTCGGGCAGCGTCTGCGGCAGCAGGCTGGACTGCAGGATGAGTGCGGCGGCGCGTTCACGGGTGTACCGGCGTGCGTTGTCGATGCACACGGACGCCCGTGCGCAGAGTTCCGCCGCGAGGGCGAGACTGTTCTCGTCGAACGGCTGTTGTGCCGCGGTCCGGTAGAAGCCGGCCAGGCCGAGGACGCTCCCGCGGGCGGTCAGCGGTACGAGCATGAGTGAGTGGGCCCCCAACCGGCGGATCAACTCGGCGCGCCGGGCGTCGTGGGTGACCCACTCGCTGTCGATCTCCAGATGCTGCACCAGCCGGGGCTGCAGATCGGCCAGGCACTCCCGGAAGGACCGGGGGTAGGAGACGTCGACCTCGCCCACACGGTAGGCGCCTTCCATAGGCGCTCCTTCGGCGGACTGGAACGCCGCACGCCGCAGGAGCGTGTGGGAGCTCACCGGGCCCAGGGGAAGGGCGTGTCCTTGGAGCACGTCGTCGAGGATGTCCACCACGGCGATGTCGGCCAGCTGGGGGACTGCTGCTGCGGCCAGTTCCCCGCAGGTCGTCGTGACGTCCAGCGTGGTGCCGATGCGCGTGCCCGCGTCGAGGAGCAGATCCAGGTCCGCGAGGGCGCGGTGCCGCTCGGAGACGTCGGTCGACGCCACCATCAGGCCGAGCACGCGCCCCACGGCGTCCTGGAGGCGGAAGAGCGAGACGGAGTAGACGTGCTCGTGTTCGGGATCGGACGGCGGCCGGCCCGCGTGCTCGAGGTCGACGACGGGTCGGCCCGTGTCCAGGACCTCCCGCATCTTCTGCTCCATCGCGTCGTCGAGCAGGCCCGGCGCCACCTCGCGTGCCGGTCGGCCGACGACCTCGTCGCGCGGCAGTCCCCGCAGGCCGGGCGCGGCGGTGTTGAACCACATGACCCGCAGGTCGGGATCAAGGACCTGCAGGCCGAGCGGGGACTGCGTCAGCAGCGCCCGCAATACCGCGTCGTCGAGGTCCGGCGGACCGGATCCGTCCGTCGGGGTCAACAGCATGGACCACACCATGCCGCCGCCCTCACCCACGGTGGGACGCACCTGGACTCCCACGTCCAGCCGGTGGCTGGAGCAATGGCGAGTCACCGCTCCAGCGGAGGGTGCCTCCGCTCCCGCAGAGTGCGCAGGCGTTTGCTCGTCGATTCCGGTCAGCAGGACCGTCACCGGTCGTCCCAGCACTTCCTCTGCTGAGTAGCCGAGCAGCGCCTCCGACTGCGGGCTCCACTCGACCACGATCCCGCGGCTGTCCACGGCCAGCCGGGCCCCTGGCGCTGGGTCCGCGCTGAGTGGGCGGGCGGCGCCGTCATTGCCAGTGCTCATCCGTGCCTCCTCGGGACCACTCCGAGCGGGACGACCCCAGGTGCACTGCCCCACACGTGTTCCGCGGCCCGTCGACCGTCGGCCCGATCCGCGGGGGAGCGGGTTCCTGCAGGTAGCGGCCGGGCGGAGCCAAGCCACCCCGGCCCGGGTTCACACCGGAACGGCCGCTACCGCGCGCCCGCAGCGGTTCCGGGCAGCCCACCAGGCTGGCGCGGCGGTCTCCGAGAGCACAGGATGGGTTCCGCCGGAGAACCGCGAAACGCCTATGACTTCCACTATGCACCGCCGCTGTGTTCCGCGCGGCGCAGCCGAAAGCAGCCCCGCTTCGCTCCGGTCGGCGCAGGCATCTGCCCTGCCGACTGCGCCGCCAGGGCCGCAGGCCCGACCCCGTGCCAACGGGCCGTGCTCGTCTCGGTGGCCTGCCGGTGGCCGGACGCCTTACAAGACAGCACGAACCAGCCGGCCGCACACTCTCTGATCAGGCACGAACTCACTCCGCGACACGAGGCGGCACCATGCCACATGGTCACTGACGGTCTCGAAGATGCGTAGGTCTCGGCTTCGAATCCCGAGGCGGCCGATGGTGAACTCCAGGTCTGGCCTCTGGCGCGTAAATAGATGCAGGTCAGGGTGGGGGTGGGTAGTACTGGGTGGCCGTTGGGTCACCAGGTGGTCGGGGCTGTTGGTCAGAGGGCGTCTTCCCGTGGGTTGAGAGTGACGGCGTAGCCAAGCTGGTTGAGTGCGTTGATGGCCCGGCGGGTGGCGCGTTCAGGGTCGCGCTGGGCGGAGTAGGCCCCGCCGAGCTCGTGGTAGGTGTTCTCGGTGAGCATGTGCCAGATCGCGGTGATGATCGAGTGCTCGACAGCGACCAGGGCCCGCAGTGGGCCTTGGCGAGCGGTCAGCCGCTTGTAGGGGGCCTGTAGATAGGTGTCCTTGGTTCTCGCCGCGCCGAACGCCGCCAGCCCGAGGGCGCCCTTTGAGATACGGATTGCCCGGGCGGACCGTGGTGTTCTTGGTGCGGCCGCCGGACTCGTGGTGTCCGGGGCAGACCCCTAAACCTCTTTGCACGCATCGTCAAGAAACCGTGCACGCAGGGCAAACCCGCGGGGACTTGCCCGGTTCTAGGCTCCGGACTCGAAGGTCAGATATCGATCATCCATCGGCGCGACACATACTCAAGAGGAATCCGGCAGACATGCACATAGCCCGAAAGTCCCCCTACCGAATCTTGTTGGCGCTGCTCGCCAGCGTTGGGATCACCTTGCTGACCCCGCTCACCTCGGCGTCAGCATATGAGTATGAGTCCGCCCACTTCGTCCTGACGAACCAGGTCAGCGGCATGTGCCTGGACGTGCCCGGCAACACGGGGGTGTGGGGTACCCAGCTCGTCCAGTGGCCTTGTAACGGCGGCGCCAACCAGACGTTCTACTTCGCCTACGTCAACAACACCCCTGTGCTGCGCAACGAGGCCACCGGGCTGTGTGCCGAGGTTCCGGGTTACTCCGGCGCCAACGGCACCGCCGTCGTCCAGTGGGGTTGCAACGGCGGCGACAACCAGCGCTGGTCCCTGGGTGGCCCCCAGAATGATGTCTACCACAATGTAGCCAGCAAAAAGTGCATGGAGGTGGCGGACTGGCGCATCGACGCGGGTGCGCCAGTCCGCCAGTGGGACTGTCACGGCGGCGCCAACCAGTCGTGGGTGTCGAGGATTGTGAGCTGACCGAATGGGCCAATGGGGCAGTGGGGACAGGCGGATGCCTCTCCCACTGCCCCGTCTGTTGCGGACAGCTGGTATCGGGCCGGAGCGAATCACGGCGATGCGCGGTCGGTGCAGGACGCCTTGAGGCTCTGTGCGCGGAACTCGGTGGGGCTGAGGCCGTACGCCTCGCGGAAGGAACGGCTGAAGACCGCAGGTCCGCTGAAGCCCCAACGGGCGGCGATGGTCTGTACAGGGTGAGTGAGGAGATCCGGGCGGGCGAGATCGGAGCGGCACCGCTCCAGGCGGCGTCGGCGGATCCGGGCATGGACGCTCTCCTCCTGGTCGTGGAAGAGCTGGTGGACACTGCGCACCGAGATGTTGTGGCGGGCGGCGATAGTGGAAGGGGTCAGTTCCGGGTCGCCGAGGTTGTGCTCGATGAAGGAGCAGATCCGCTGCAACAGGGCCTGCGCACGGGTTTCGGAGGGGAGTTGCTCCTCGGCGTCCAGGTGCTGGGCCAAGCAGGCGGCCGCCAGGTCGGTGGCTATCGTACCGAGATGGCGCAGCTCCGTCGGCGCGCACTGGTCGCCGTGGTCGACGAGGGTCCTCATGAAAGAGGCCAGGATTGCCGCCGTACCATAGCGACCCGGTATACGGCGGGCGAGGAGGCGGTCGAGCCGCTGAGGGCGCAATGGCAGGGCGCTTCGGGGAAGTTGTAGGATCACCAGCTCGCCCGGGTCACTGGCGGTGTGGACCCCGGCGTCGGAGGGCCGCGAGGTATCCCAGAACACCAGGTCCCCGACGCCGACGCTGCAATCGTTCCCGTGCTGGGACATCGACATGGAGCTCTTGCTCACCATCGCCAACTGGTACTGTTCCGGATCGCTTTGCCGGATCAGCGCGGGCGTACGCCGCGAACGAATGGGCGAGTAGGCGAGTCTCGACACACGGAGTTCTCCCAGATCCATGACGGCGGCCTCGGCCTGGAAAGAGGAGGGCTGCTCGCTGCTGATCGCAGTGGGCATCACCTCACGCGAGACCATGTCGGAGAACCAGTCGAAGCGTTCTGTTGCGGGTAGTCCGCTCGACGACACCATTGCCCACATCTCAAGTCCCCCGATTCGATCTTCATGGCCCGGTGCCAAGGATGCACCACTGTTCGTGGCCCGCCTGTCACGGGTCGGGGACCGGCCGGGCACCGCGGGAAACGGTGTTGATGCCGCGGCACCACTGTCAGTGGCTCTCGCTTCGATCGTTCATGAGTCTTCGTTGGTGTGCTGACGGGGACTCTGTGTTTGCGAGGTGCGGTCTTTTCGGTCTGGGGCGCGTTGGCGGCCCGGTTGTCGCGTCGGGTGGGCGCCGGGTTCCACTTTCCCGGTGTGGTGGTGCGGATCGTTGGGGCGGTCGGTGTGGCTGGTCAGCCGGGGCTCGGCACGGCATTGAGCCGGTCGATTGCCGGGTGATCTCGTCGGACCAGGGCCATCTCGTGGTGAAGCGGAGCCAGCGGCGGCGGCCAGTGGTGACCAGCGGGGCGGCGGCGGAGAACAGCCGCAGGCGGAGCTTCTTGGGTTCCCAGCGGCGGGTTTCTGCGGTCAGGGCGAGCATCGGCATCCAGGCGAGGAGGTCGAGTGCGATGGAGACGATCTCCAGCCAGATCCGGTTCTGCGCGGTGTCGTGCAGGGGCAGGTTGCGCAGGCCTGTGTCGCGGGTGCCTCGGATGCGGTCCTCGCAGCGGGCCCGCCTGCGGTGACGCAGTTCCAGGTCGTCGAGCTGGCCGCCCTTGGTGCTGGTCGCGAAGCACGTCAGCCGCAGCCCGTCGAGATCGGTGAAACGCAACTGGGCGCCGGGGTGAGGCCGTTCCTTGCGGACGATCAGCCGCATTCCCTTCGGTCAGGTGCTCAGGTCGGGCATGCTGGTGATCTCCGCGACCCAGGCGCCAGGCCGCTCGGTGCCGCCCGCGTCATAGGCCGGTGTCCACGCCTTCTTCGGGATCTTCAGGACGGCCTGGTGGATTGCGTCGGTGATGGTCATTCCGACGGAATACGACAGCCACCGGCCCGGCTTGGAGAGCCAGTCGAGGAAGGCGTGGGTGTCGCCGGCGGAATCGGTGCGGATCAGTGTCTGCCGGCCCCGCCGCAGGTGTTTGGGGAGCTGAGCCAGGGCGAGCCGGGTGGTTTCGATGTGATCGCTCGCGGTGTTGGAGCCTGCGTTGCCGGGCCGCAGCAGCGCGGCCACCGGCTCTCCCGACCCAGCCGCTCCCTGGTCGACGAACGCGACGAGCGGACGATGACCGAAGGTCTTCTTCCAAGTCGCGGTGGCGTCCTGTTTCTCGGAGTGCGCCAGGGACCAGCACGCCGTCGATGTCCACGATCACGTGACCGTCGGCGGCCGGACCGTTCGCCCCGGCCAGCTCCCAGACCCGCGAGCGTACTTCGGCCCGCGCCGACCGGGTCGCCGTGAGGGCCTTCGGGCCTGCTGCCGCGCGGGCATCGATGAGCCGGGAGACCGTGGGGTCCGACGCTACCGGGCCGAACACGTCGGGATCGGCCCGCAGCACGGCGACATCGGCGAGGCAGTCCCCGCCCAGAGCCGTCGCGAGCGCGACATCCAGCAGGACCTTGCCCGGGTCGTGCACTGCCCGCGGCTTGCGCCACGGCGCCATTGCCGCCGATATCGCGGTGTCCAGGCCGGACTTGCGGACCGTCTCGACCAGCAGCACCGCCCCGGCTTGCGAGACCACCCCGCTACCACCGCCCTCGACGCGGACACGCGGGTACAACCCGATACGCTTGCTCACCTGGAGAGTGCTTCATTCCGTGCAGCCAACAGGACCCTAGACAAGTCCCATCGTTGCAGGGCAGAAGCACTCTCCGCTGATTTGATCAAGGCATGGACGAGCACGCTTATGAAAGCGCGAGGTTAGAAGAGCTCGTAAATCTGAGACCTCAGCTGTGGTGCTGGACGCCAGCGTGGCAGCGCTGGTGACGCCCGGTCAAACCTCTTGGTCACGAGGCACGTCTCCTACAGTCCCGTCGCACCGTTCAACGCGGATCGCGAAGTCATGCCTTGTCGCCCCTGGTTCATCGAAGCGGGCTACACGCCGAGCTCGTAGTGGCTGACGCCGTGGAACACCGTCACGGTGCTGGCACCGTTCAAGGTTCCCCACGGCTGCTCTGGCAGTGGGCGGTTCAGGAACGAGGAACCGCAGCTCTCGCAGCAGTCCAACGAGTCCTGCCAGGCCATCGCGTCGCCCTCGGCCGTCGGATGACGCATGGTGCGCCGGTCATAGCCCTCGCGGTCCTCGGCCTCACACCGCTCACCGTGACCGCAGTCCGGTGTCCTGCACCGGCACGGCTGGTCGCATTCCGCCACTTCCAAGACCAGATCCTGGAGGCAGCTTGGCCCCCGGGCTTCGGCGTAGTCGCGGGTTGAGCGAGTTCGTCCCGATATGAGCCCGGAACGTAGGGCAGGCGCGAGCTTCCAAGATCATGTGGGTGTCGAGTCCAGTGATCCCTACGGAAGTCCGTGCCCGCCGTCGCATCTTCTCCGATCCCGCCCGTCCTTGACCAACTCCGTGATCAGCCTGACGCTGCCGAGGTTGAACTGCCCGGACTGCTGGCCCGGTTGGCCGAGATTCCGGCACATCGTCCTGAGCCTGGGATCGGCGTCATCAGCCGGGGCTGGAGATCTCTGACGTGGGGCGGCACGGGCTCTTGCCCGGCTGATGGCAGGCGGCACGCAGAGCGTTCATCTTCTCCGCGTCGGTGGTCTCGGCCTCGGCCGTGTACGTGACGATCCTGAGGTCGGTGCCGGCGGCCATCAGGACGTCGAGGTCGAGGGCGATGTCGCCCACCAGCGGATGTTCGATGGTCTTGCGGTCACCGACATGGGTGCGGGCGGTGCCGTTGGACCACAGGCGGGCGAAGCGGGGGTTGTTCCGCCGCATGTGGTCGACGAATGAGGTGAGTCGTCCGTCGTGGGGATGGGCGGCCGCTGTCACACGCAGGTCCGCGACGAGGTCCTCCTCCTCCACTTCGTCGCCCGCCCAGGACAGAACGGGCCATGCCGCGATCGGTTCCCGCGCTCGTCCACCGCTCGACCGGAACATCCCGGCGACGAGATTGCGCTCGTCCCAGCCGTACGTACGGGGATCGCCGACCACGGCGGACCACATCCCGTTCCAGCCCACGAGGGTCCAGTCGGCGGCGAAGACCGCGGTGGGGTTGTCTCCCAGTTGGCATACCAGTCGGTGCACCCTCGCGGGCACCTGCCGGGACACGTTCCCGGTGGCGGGCGGTGCGAGACGGGCGCAGCGGAACAGATGGTCACGCTCGGGCGGGTCGAGGTGCAGCGCTCTGGCCAGGGCGGCGACCACCTGGGCCGAGGGGTGCCGAGCGCGGCCCTGTTCCAACCGAACCACGTAGTCGACGGACAGCCCGGCCAGTCGGGCCAGTTCCTCTCGGCGCAGTCCGGGGATGCGCCGGTTCTCGCCCGCCTCCAGCCCGCTGTCCTGCGGTGACACGCGCTCGCGCCAGCCCCGCAGCGCGATGCCGAAGTGGTTCGTCGTTGCCATGCAGGTCATCGTCGTCCAGATGCCCTGGACCGCATGGTGCTTCTACTGCCGCACAACAGACTCTTTACTCGTCGGCAGCGCCTCGCCGGACGCGTCGTCGGTGGCGACCCAGTGTGCGCGGGTGAAGGCGGCGGCGGCCCGCAGCGCGGCGTCGGCCTCGTCGAGCATGGCGGCGAACGCCTGGAAGACGTGCGGTACTTGGGGCCAGACCTGCAGTTCGACGTGGACGTCGTGTTCGGCGGCGCGGGCTGCCAGCCGTACGGCGTCGTCCAACAGGATCTCGTGAGAGCCGACCTGGATGAGCAGGGGCGCCAGGCCGGTCAGATCGGCGAAGACCGGGCTGGCATACGGCGTGGCGGGATCCGTGTCCCGCAGATAGTCGCGGGCGCGTGTGCGCAAGCCTTCGGGGGTCAGCGCGGGATCGACGGCGGCCTTGCCGACCGCGCTGTCGCCGGACACGCTCAGATCGGCCCACGGGGAGAAGACCGCGGCCGACGAGGGTTGGGGCAGGCCAGCGTCCTTGGCGGCGACCAGCGTCGCGAGGGCGAGACCGCCGCCTGCCGACTCGCCGATGAAGGCGATGGCGGAGCTGGGAACACCGTCGTCGAGCATAGCGCGGTAGACGGCCAGCGCGTCGTCGACGGCTGCGGGGAACGGGTTCTCGGGGGCCAGTCGATAGTCCACGCACACGGCGCGTGCACCGGTGCGCCGGGCGACGTCCCCGGCCAGGCCCGCGGCGTCGGCCGCCGAGCCGATGGCATAAGCGCCGCCGTGCAGGTACAGCAGCACGGTCGCCGGGTCGTTCGCCGGTGTCTCCACGGTGACGACGGGCACGCCGCCCAACTCGCCTGCCGTGGTCGAGACGTCGGGGGGCAACGGTAGGGACGTCATCATGCCGTGGAAGACGGCGCGCTGTTCGGCGACGTCGCCTCCGACGTCGAGCGGGCCGTGCCGCAGCAGGTCGTCGAGGGTTTGGCGCTGTTGCCGAGACATGGCAGTGCCTTTCGTGGTTCCGGTAAGTGCCGTACGGCGGAACGGTGATCGCTGCGGACCTGCCGACGGTCAGCGCGGCGGCCCGACGATGATCTGGCCGTACATGTCGGCGGCTTCGGCCATGAGGTCCCGTGAGATCTCGAAGCCTTCGGGGCGCGGGGTGGCCAGGTCACGTCCGGCGTGGCGGAACATGCCTTCGATGCCGCCGGGGGTGCAGATCATCAGCAGGTCGGCGGTGTCGGAAGTGATCCGGTAGCCGTGGGGGACGTTCCGGGGGAGGTAGACGATGCCGCCCTCCGACAGTTCCATCTCCTGGTCGTCGCACCACAGCAGCGCACTGCCCTTGATCAGCATGAAGATCTCGTCCTCACGGGTGTGCGTGTGGTAAGGCGGCGCCTCGCCCTTGCCGACGGAGAACCGTCCGACGGTCAACTGTCCGCCGGTGGCCACGCTGTCCAGGAGTACGGCGAACTCGCCGCCGTCGAGCCATTCGAGCCTCTGCTGCTGCTCGGGCTGGGCGAGGTAGGCCATGGTCATGACGGTGTCCGTTCTGCGTGATCGGCGGACTCGGCGCCTTCGCCGAGGGGAATGAGCGCGATCACGGGGATGACCCACTCGGTCTTGCTTTGATAGCCGGCGAAGCCGGGAGAGCGGCGAGCCTGCTCGGCGAACGCCGTGTCGCGCTCCGTGCCCCGCAGTTCGACGGCGCGCACGGCGAGGATCGCGTCGCCCACCTCGATGCGTGCCTCGGGATGCGCGAGCAGGTTGTGGTACCGGTCCGGATTGCGGTCGGAGCCGGCCTGGGAGGCGAAGACGAGGAAGCGGCCTCTGTCGGCCAGGTACATCATCGGATTGAAGCGGGACCTGCCCGAGCGCGCGCCGACGGTGTGCAGCAGGAGTAGGGGCGCCCCGCTGAAACTACCACCGACAACTCCCTTGTTGGCACGGAACTCGTGGATGATGCGTGCGTTCAAGTCCGGTTTGCCAGTCATGACTGTCTCCGGTTCGGACTGTGCCGTGCCTGTGGCGCTGCGGACCCGGGCCGCAGTTCGCTTGTTCGATCGTCCTCTGGGCGATACGCCGACCGCCAGTCGCGAGGGTAGGAACAGCAGTACCACTCCCCTCGATTCGTCTTCTACGCCACCGTGCAGTTCGCCGCATGCGTGCTGTTCGTGCTCATGGTCCGGGAGATCCGCGGTGACGGCCTCTACCCAGAGTTTCGGCGTAGTCGCCTAACGCCCAGTTCGTGGCGAACTACCAGCTCAGCGGTGCTCTCGGAACGTGACAGGCACGGCTTCCGAGATCATGGAGTTCTCTACGCCCCGTGATTCAAGTGGAAGACCGTGCCTGCCGACGCATCATCTCTGATCTCGCCTGCCCTTGACCAACTGCGCGAGAATCCGCAGGTCGGACGTGAGGAGGTCCCGGGCCTGCTGGAGCGGCTGGCCGAGGTGCCGGACCCACGTGACCCACGCGGAGTGCGCCACCGCCTGGCGCCGTCGTGCTTGCTCTCACTGCGTGCGCGGTGCTGGCCGGAGCGACCTCGCTGCTGGCGGTCGGCGAGTGGATCGCCGATGCCCCCGGGTATGTGCTGGAACAGGTCGGTGCCGACCTCGATCCGCTTCTGCCGAGGCGGGTCCTTCCCGCCGAGACCACGGTCCGCCGGCTGCTGGCCCGCGTCGACGGCGACGCGCTGGACCTGGCTGTCGGGAGCTGGCTTGCCGACCGCCGACCGAAGGCGACCGGGCTGCGCGGTCTGGCCGTGGACGGCAAGAGCCTGCGCGGCGCGGCCAAAGCGAAGGGCCGCAAGATCCACCTGCTCGCCGCACTGGAGCACGCCACCGGCCTGGTCCTGGCCCAGCTGGACGTCGGCGAGAGGACCAACGAGATTACGTGCTTCCAGCCGCTGCTGGACACCGTCGCCGACCTGGCCGGCACCGTGGTCACCAGCGACGCGATGCACACCCAGCGCGAGCACGCCGACTACCTCCTCGCCCGGGGCGCTCACTACATCGTGATCGTCAAGGGCAACCAGAAGAAGCTGCGGCGCCAGCTCAAGTCCCTTCCCTGGAAGAGCATTCCGCTCCAGGGACGCACCCAGGGCATCGGACACGGCCGCTCGGAGATCCGCCGGATCAAGGTCGCCACCGTGAACAGCCTCCTCTTCCCCGGAGCCCGCCAGGCCGTCCAGATCAAGCGCCGGCGCACCGACCGCACGACCGGCAAGACCACCGTCACGACGGTCTACGCCGTCACCAGCCTGACCGCCGAGCAGGTACCGCGGCCCAGCTCGCCGAACTCGTCCGCGACCACTGGAAGATCGAGGCCCTGCACCATGTCCGCGACACCACCTTCGCCGAGGACGCCTCCCAGCTGCGGACCGGCAACGCACCCCGTGCGATGGCCACCTGGCGCAACCTTGCCATCGGAGCCCTCCGCACGGCCGGAGTGAAGAACATCGCGGCCAGCCTCCGCCGCAACGCCCGCGACCCTCGCCGCCCCCTGGCACTCCTCGGTCTCGGATGATCACGAACCGGACGTCACGCGACTACGCCGAAGCCCTGGCCTGGCCCCCGACACAACGACGGCTTCTCATTTCTTGGTGATCATAGGCATAGCCTTCCAGCTTGGAGGATAGCTGCCGTCCCAGGTTACCCCTTTCAAGCCTGTGACTGACGTGGTGTCGAATGGCTTGCCGTTGTCGTCGAGGGTCCAGGATCCCCTGGCTTCGCCGTCGACCCATGTCAGTACGGCATTCCAGGTGCATTCGCAGTGCTCCATCTGTACATCGATGAGGAGAGCCTGCTGATTTGCTGCCCTGATCGTGATCGGGAACATCAGTGGTGCGCGCTGGTACCAGGTCGGCAAAGCGTTCACTGGAAGCCAGTATGGCGCTGCTGTGTCGAAGTCCACTACTCCGTAGAGAGGGTCGCCTCCTCCACCGCATTGGCCCTGTCTGTTCAACAGCGATCCTTGCACTTGCGGTCGGCGGGACAGAACATGGAATGTCAGCCTCGTCAGGGTGACCGCATGGTCGGTCGGTGCGGTGACGGCAAGCTGTACTTCGGCGGGACTGGCCGGCACCGCACCGAAGAGTTCGGGTGCCGTATCCCAGGTCTTGCCCCCATGCTTTGGTCCGGTGCCCGGTTGCATCGACGTCGTAAGCGCAGGAGAGTCGGCGCTGGGGTACACGTCCCCGGCGTCCGGAGAACATCCCAATCCTTGATCGACCGAACCGCCGAACCTCAACCCGTCGGATTCGGTGTGGGCAAGGTTCGAATCCACGCCATCACTCGATGCGGGGGCTGATGCGGGCGCCGCAGAAGCCGAGCTGTTGGCAGCGCCGGAAGGCTGGCGCGTCGGCGAGGGGTCCGACGAAATGGGGCCGCCGCAGTTTGACAGCACGACAGCGAGAGCCGCCACGCCGAGAGCAACCCGAGACGTCGACAGGACCATAATTCGTCTAGATCTCACCTGCTGTCGTTGGCCTCCTAAATCCGCAGATATTTCTCTTTTGCCACCCCAGGTGTTCCCAGATCGGCAGCGCATTCTCATCTCATTCCTCTCGTTCTCCAAGTTGTGCGGGATGGAGGCGGCGGCGCACCGCTCGCGCGAGGCCGTTGCTCCTTCATGTCAGAGCCCACAGCCGTATGGTTCTGTCACCACTCGCGGTGGCCAACGTGCGGCCGTTGTAGCTGAAGGCCACCGAGAAGACGACGTGCGAGTGACCCATTAGCGGTCCTCCGATCGCAACCGGCCTGGTGGGATCGCTCACGTCCCACAGAAGAATTGTCGCGTCGTAGCTTGTGCTAGCCAGCGTGTTTCCGTCGGGACTGAATGCCACGGACGTGACGACAGCAGTGTGACCTTGCAGCGGCGGGCCCAGAGGCTCCGGCTGAACGGAGTTGTTCAGGTTCCACAGGCGCACAGTCTTGTCGCTACTGGCACTTGCCAAAATCAGACCCTTCGGACGGAAGGTCACCGCATTGACGATGTCGGTATGACCGGAAATGGGCTGCCCGGCCGGATTCGGTCCGGCGGACTTTCTCATGAACCAAAGGCGGATTGCTCCGTCCTCGCTACCGCTTGCCAGCAGATTCCCTTGCGGAGCGAAGGCGACGGAGCGGACAACATCGTTGCTACCGCGCTGGTTCGGCATGACGGACGGGGATGCGACGAGCGCTCGATCCGTCGTGTTCCATACGCGGACGGTCGTGTCGTCGCTACCGCTCGCCAACGTACGGCCGTCAGGAGAGAATGACACCGCGTTCACGGCACCGGCGTGCCCGGACAACGCCTGCCCGATCTCCGTGGTGTGCGCGGGGTCAGCCGTATTCCAGAGCCGGATGGTCGTGTCGTCGCTGCCGCTGGCCAATGTGCGGCCGTCAGGAGCGAACGCCAGCGATTCAATATGGTTCACCTGGCCGGTGAGGGAAGGCCCCAACGGCCGGGCATGCGTGGGGTCGCGCACATTCCACAGGCGGATGGTTCTGTCCCAACTCCCGCTGGCCAGCGTGCGCCCGTCCGATCTGAAGGCCAGCGAGACCACTAGGTCCGTGTGTCCGGTGAGCGGTGGTTCAATCGGAGCAGCAGAATGCACTGGATACGGAGTGACACTGCGAGGGCGCACAGACACCAGGTCCGATGGGGGTGATTTCCGATCGTTCTCCAGGAGGAGAAACATCCCTCCCGTCCCCGTGGCCAGGACTGCCGCCGCGGACCCGATCAGGAGCTTTCGCCGCGGCAGAAGGACTCTCGGCTGATCCGTAGCATCAGGAGGGTGACCTGGAGAGACCGCCTCGATGGCGCCCTTCACCGGCCTCGCTGCCGCATCGACCGCGCTCCCCGCTTGCTCAGCCACCAACGCACCTGGCGCCTCGGCGAACTGCACCTTCGCCACCGCCGGGGATGGCGACTGCGAGCGAGCCGGATCGGGACTCAGCGCCGAGGCCATGGGCGGGCCGTTGTCCGCTGCGGCTAACAGGAGGCGTTTGAGGGTGGTGTAGGAGCGGTGTGCCGCCGAGTCCGGGCGCACGATGGTGAAGTGGTCACCGGGCAGAACCGACGCATCGGGGAATGTGTCGCGCGCCGAGGCCGGAGTCACCACGCCGTCGCTCTCCCCAGCATAGACCGAAAAGGGAATCGGGCACGTCCGGTCAGAGATCTCGCGAGCGTTCACAATATCGCGCAATACCGTGCGCCGGGTATCGGCGATTTGCTCGTCAAAGGGCCTTAGCTGTCGCTCCTGAGGATTCGATCGCAACACACCGCGTCGGAGCAGTAGGCCCAGTTGTGAGCCGGTATTCGGGCAAGCCAGCAGCACCGCTCTCCGAATACGACCGAGATCTCGTCCACGCCCTTCAGCCAGCATACGGGCGAGGAAGCGCTGTACGACCAGTCCGCCTTGGCTGTGGCTGACCAACACGAGACTCTCGAAATTCCTGGCTTCGGTGTCCAAGAACTCCTTCAGGCTGTCGGCCACCGTGTCGAAGGATGGGATCCTTCGCAGAGGGTTCGGCTGTGTCAACTTCGTGGCATATCCGAACCGGAGGATCGCGACTCCGAACAAATCAGCGTCGGCGGCCATCAAACGCGTGAACGAGTCCCACATCCCCGGCGATGATCTGAAACCGTGAACGAAGACCACGCCCAGCACCACGCCGCCCTTCCCGCACATCCTTGCTCGCGTTCGGATACCCCAGACTACTGACGTCCGCAGGCAGGGCGCGTGCAACCTCCGAAATTCCACCGAGGAAGCTACTCAACTTGATCGGGTGATGTCGGGGCTGTTCGGCTGACAGTGAGCCTTCCCAGTAATGATTTTGCGTGATCGTTCGGATGGTGCGGTCGTACTCGAATTGGAGCAGGACGAGGGCTGCGGCGGCAATCTTCGGGATGCGGCTGGGGTCGAGGCCGACCGGCGCAGGGCCTTGAAGGTGGTCTTGAGCAGGGAGTTGGCGCGCACGCAGACGCCGCGGATGACCCTGTTGTAGGTCTACTGGACCTCGGTCAGTTCACCTCCGGCGGGCCTTCTGTGCGAGTGACGGAAGCCGTCGTCGGCGTTCTCGTAGCCGAGGTCGACCAGAGTCGGCATCTCCAGATCGGCGGCGATGCGGTCGAGGTGGTCGATGAGGCCGTGGTGGCGGGCGCAGGTGGTGTCGTGCTCCGTGCCCGGGCGGACTGGTGAGACCCAGAGCGGCCAGCCGTCCGGGGTTGCGACGACCTGCACGTTCCCGCCCCGGTGCTTGTGCTTTCCGGACCACCAGAGGTCTGCGCCGTGGGGGCCGGGGCTGGAGACGTGGTCGGTGCGGATGACGGTGCCATCGAGGTTCAGGCGCGTCAGCCCCCGGCCTCTTTCGCACGCTCCAGCGTGGTGGCCAGGTCAGGCACCCCGGCGGCCAGAACGGTCAACCCTTCGTGGAGATAACGATAGGCGGTGGCGGTCGACAGGCCGTTTTCTCCGGCGAGTTGAGCAAGACGTGAGCCGTCGATGAACCAGTGCAGGACGAGCAGCGCTGACGGAAGCAGCCCAGCGCCCGCTGGCCCTTGCGAGTCCTGGCCGCGATGCGGTGCTCGCGCAGCAGCTGGGCCAGGTGCTCGGCGGTGGACCGCTTCACATCGAGCACGGCGGTGCATGTGACACTGGTCGACATGTGAGGCCCCTCGGTCGGAACAATCTGTCGCAAGATCGTTCCTGCCAGGGGCCCTGCGCCTTCCCGGACTTGGTGGCCACACGGCCCGCAGCATCCCGATCACAGCGAGCGATGACCCATTACTGGGAACGGCTCGCTACCCCGGCCGATCGCGGCAACGGGCGTGATGGCAGACCTTTACGGCTGAGGACAGTTACCAGGCACAGCACCAGTGGGTACTTATCAGGTAGCGGCGACGGCGGCGGACCCGGCGCGGATTAGGGGCCTCATCGGGTACCCGTGCGCGTTGGCCGGCGCTTGAGGGGCATGAGGGTCGACGTCTTCGCGATGGCGAGCGACGGCGTCGACCAGCGAAAGTGACACGCGCGCCCCCGCACACTGCAGCCGTTTAGGTAACTGCCAAGCCCCAAGAGCTTGCCAGCAAGCAACCCGGGATCCTTCCCAAACGCCCGTACGAAGTATCTCGAGGGGACTGGACTGCGAACTGCGGCGCTTTGGGCATGTCGAAGTGAACAAACTTGTCGAATGCGGGCCAGAAACAAGATCATGAGGGTACGCCGAATAGCGACTACCTCATGTGACAGCACATCAGCGCCGTGTCTGGCACGACCGGCCGGGCGGTTCCTTCGCTGGTCATCGGGGGGTGTGTGGTCCGAGGTCTCGGACGGTTTGGGCGAAGGCGCGGATGAGGTCGGTTTCGGTGCTGGTGCGCCATATCGCTGCGTACGGCAAGGGATCCATGTCCCGGACGGGCAGGTAGGCGATGTCGGGCCGGGCCCAGTAGCGGAGCATGTGGTCGGGAAAGAGGTTGACGACCTCGCCCGTGCTGATCAGGGCGAAGATTTCCTCGGTGTTGTGCACGAGGGGGCCGCGTTTGATCGCGCGGCCTTGGTGTGTGTGGGACGGTACGAAGCCGTCGCACCAGTACTGCGGCGCGTCGATGTCGCAGTGTTGGAAGTCGGCGAGCACCTCCAGGGAGACCGTGGTGTGCCGCGCGAGTTCGTGGTCGGCGGCCACGGTCAGCACCCGGTGCTCGGCGAACAGGACGGGTCCCACGGTGAGATCAGGTTCCTCGACGGGCAGCCAGGCGACCAGGACGTCGATGTCCCCGCGGCGCAGACCGGCGAACGGGTCCACGAAGGATGCGTACCGGATCCGCAGCCCCCACTGCGGGTGACGGGAGCGGAAGGTGTCCCAGTAGGGGCGCAGGTCATGCGCGTTGATGGAGACCATGCCGACGCGGAGCACGGCGTCGACGCCACAGGCGGCCAGACGGGCCCGCTCAAGGCTGTCGCGCAGACTCGCATAGACCGGGCGCAGGTCGTCGCGGAGTTGCCGGCCGACGGGGGTCAAACGCACCTGGCGGCGGTTGGATCGGTCGAACAGGAGGGCGCCGAGGCGGCGTTCCTGCTGGCTGATCACCTGGCTGACCCGCGCCTGCGACACATGCAGCCGGGCGGCGGTCCGGCCGAAGTGCAGTTCCTCGGCCAGGGTCAGGAAGATCTCGATGTCGCGTAGTTCCATGGCCACCTACTCCGGTCTCATAAGCCGCGCATTATGGCGTTCATACGGGATCTGGCGTTGATGCAGGTAGTGCCGCCGCTGCAAGGTTGAGGACGTCCACACCAGTGAAGGAGAGCGATCATGCACGCGCGGATGACGAACCCGGCCTATGTGCTGCCCGACGGGATGAAGGGCATCGGTGCCATTTTCAAGGCCATTAATCAGGGCGGCATTTCCCCCGAACTGCAGGAGGTCGTCGGGCTGCGCGCCAGCCAGATCAACGGCTGCTCGGCGTGCGTGCACGCCCACAACCAGAACCTGGCGAAGGACGGGGTGAGTGCCGAGCGGATCGCGGCGATCGCCGCCTGGCGGGAGGCCCCGTTCTTCAGTGACGCCGAGCGGTCCGCGCTGGAGCTGACCGAGGTCGTCACCCGGCTGGCCGACCGTTCCACCGACGCCGTCAGCGAGGAGCTGTGGGACCAAGTCGCCGACCACTACGACGAGAAGCAGCTGTCCGCGCTGATCCTGCTGATCGGCGTGACCAACATGTTCAACCGGCTCAACGCCGCCATCAAGGAACCGGCGGGCACCACGTGGGGCTGACCTGAGCAGACCTGATACGACCGCGACCAGACTCGGCCTGAGGAGAAGACCGTGAGCGACACACTCGACATGACGGCGATGTATGCGATGCACGACGCATTGCGGCGAGAAGGCGAACACCTCGCCCGCATCGCCACCCGCGTCGACAGCGATCCCGCGACCGTCCTGCGCACCGCCGCCGGCTGGCACCTGTTCACCACGTCCTTGCGTGTCCACCACACCGCTGAGGACGACGCGCTGTGGCCGGCGCTGCGTCAGTCCCTGGCTCAGCGGCCCGACGAACTGGCGCTGCTGGAGGCGATGGAGGCCGAACACGTCGCTATAGACCAGGTCATCGAGGCGATCGACGCGGCCCTGGCGGATCCCGACTGTGCGCGGGGCCGGCTCGGCGACCTCACCGACTCCTTGGTCATCGGCCTGAACGGACACCTCAAGCACGAGGAGGACCAGGCCCTGCCCCTGATCCAAGCGGTCGCGACCCCGCAGCAATGGGCCCACTTCGGCCAGGTCCACGGCCAGCGGATCGGCCCCGACGCTCCCCGGATCCTGCCCTGGCTGCTGGACGGCGCCGGCGAGCAGAGCGTGGCTGCGATCCTCGCCCCGCTCCCCGAACCGGCGCGCGCCGCCTACACCGCCCAATGGCAGCCCGCCTACGCGGCCCTGGACCGCTGGAGCCCCGACAGCGCCACGTGAGAAACGGGGTTCCTTCGGTGGTAGGTGAGTGGGCCCGGGGGCTGCCCCCCCGGGCCGGCTTGCTGTCACGGGGCCGGAGGCGGTGCGTAGCGGGGGTCGCGGTCGCCGGAATAGATGACGGTCATGGTCAGGCGGGCGGGGCCGGGGCCGGGGTTGCGGTAGACGTGGTCGCGGTCGCCGCGCATGCGCAGGGCGTCGCCTGCTTCGAGGGTGAAGTCGGCGCCGCCGACCTCGACCTCGAGCCGCCCCTCGTAGAGGTGGAGCAGTTCCCGTGTCCCGGGGGGATGTGCGGGGGAGCCCATTTCGTCATCCTCGGCGATGAGGAAGTCCCACAACTCGATGAAGGGGGCTTGGCCGTCGTTGACGAGCAGCCGCCCCACGCCGTGTTGTCCGGCGCGGTGGACCTCGGCGTCGGCCGCGCGCACCACCTGGCCGAGTTCCTCGGGCGGCTCGACGAGACGGCCGATCGAGGTGCCCAGGGTGGCGCTGATCCGCGCGAGCGTGGCGACGCTGGGGTTGGTGCGGCCGGTCTCGATCTGCTGCAGCATCCCCCGGCTGACCCCTGACCGCGAGGCGAGGTCTTCCAGCCGCCAGCCGCGCGCCCGCCGCATCGCGCGCAGGTTCGCCGCCAGCGTCCGTCCGACGATCTCAGCCGGGTCCTCCATTGACACCACCTCCCAGTGCGTCCACTATACCGGATCAGAAACAAGTATATTGGTTCTGGCTCGATGGAGGCCCTGCCATGAAGACGATCTCCCACTCGATCGACATCAACGCCCCGGCTGCGGAAGTCTGGAAGGTGCTCACCGACCTGGCCGCCTATCCGGACTGGAATCCCTTCATCCGCGAGGCGTCCGGCGAGGTCGAGGTCGGAGGGCGGCTCAGCTTGAGGATGTTCCCCGTCGACGGGAAGCCGGTGATGTTCCACCCTCGCGTCCTGGCCGCCGACCCGGGCTTGGAACTGCGCTGGATCGGCCACTTCGTCATGCCCGGCATCTTCGACGGCGAGCACCGCTTCACGCTCACCACCACCGCGACCGGCGGCACCCAGCTCGTGCAATCTGAGAAGTTCTCCGGCCTGCTCGTCCCCTTCCTCGGCAAGACGATCTCCGCCACCCGGCAGAACTTCGCCGCCCTCAACCAGGCCCTCAAGGTCCGCACCGAAAGCAGCCCAAAGTCGAACTCCGCACCGCAGCCCACGACAGCCGACCGGCCCGTGTAGCGGGACACACGCCTACCGGAACGGCCGAGCAGGATCGATGCCCTGGGCCTGGCCACAGGCCGGGCATCGGTCCTGCTGGGCGGACTCGCTGTGCTCCTGATGGTCGAACCAGGCCCCCACATATACGCCGTTCCCGGGCGCCGGAGCGATCCGGTCCCGCCCTGCAGGACATCTTCCGGGTCGAGTCGGCGCAGCGCCTTGCCGTTGTCCTCCAAGACCAGCAGGGTCGCATCGTGCGCGGCGCGCCGGCGGGCGCGCCCGGCCGCGGGGCGGGCCAGTGTGGCGCGGGCCTGCTCGGCCGCCTCCGCCGGGGTGGCCGCGATCATCGCCAGCACCCGGCCCTTGGCGGACCAGCCGGCACGCGTACGCGGCGGCAGCCGTCCGGCGCGTTGGACCGGCCGACGCCGTTCCGCCTGCATTCCCGCAAGCCGGAGATTGCGTGGAGAACGCCAGTAGTTCCAGGCCGGCCCGCACCAACTGTTCCGGCGCCACGTTGGCCCGTCCGCCGGGTTGTCCTTCGACGCGACCTCGGCCCGAATCGCCTCCTCGGCCACCTTGCGGGCCCGCCCGGCGTCGTACGGCACCCCCACCCGCTCGCTCATCAGCGACCGCCTGCAGGCCGGCCCGCGCCGGGTCGGTGGCCTCTACCGGTTCGGCACGCACGGTGCTGTGGACGATGTCCTCGACATCGAGCGCGGACCGTGCCAGAAGTGGACGATCGGGCAGATCACCATCCGGTGAACCGCAGACGGCCGCGGCACCGCGCACGGCACCGGCTGGGCTCCCCGGCGGGGAAAAGCCGGGGAGCCGGCTCCGGCAGCCAAGGACGATCCACCATCAGTGGCCCGCGCCCCCGCCGCCTGCACCGCAGTGGTGCGGGCGGATCGGTCAGATTGCGCTGCGGCGCCACGGCTTGTCGTACGAGCCACCGCAGCCACGGCAGGTCGCGGTGTAGACGGCGCTGGCGGGCGTCATCTGCTCGGCGGGCTCGGCTGGGTGCGGCTGTCCAAGGATGACCGCGGTCAACTCCGGTTCCGCGCATGAGCACGGGCCGCCCGTACGCCGGGGCACCGGGCGGGCTCGGCGGGGTGCCGGCACTGCGGCTGTCTTGGCAGGCGCCGTCGACAGGTGTTCCATTCGCCAGCCCTCGATGGGGACCTTGCGCCGACGTCGGGTGTTGCGGTCGAAACGCTGCTGCTCGGCGGCCGTCTCGAACAGCAGCAGCATCCCCGCCAGCAGCAGGAAAGCCTCACGACGTACGAGTCTGGACACGGGGGACAGGACTGCGACAGGGGTGCCGTCCGGGCCGATCAGGAGCGTTCCGCCGCCCCACCGCCATTCGGTGGTGCTCATCGCGACCGCCACGTCGATGTGGTGCTCGCGGGCCATGTACTGCACGGCCTGCGCAACGCCGGGCCGGCGCATGAGTTTGCTGTGCCACTGGGCCCCGGCGGGCCCGAGATTCGCGCGGCGCGCATCCGCCTCGGCGGCAGCGGCCCGCTCCAGCGCGGCGCGGCGGGAAGCGGCGTTCCTCCGGTCGATCCCGGCCCGCTTGATCGCCGCCTTCTCCTGGAACCGTACCCGGCGCTCCTCCAGCTCCCGCTGCCGCTTCTCCTCCTCGACCAGGTAGGCCTCCTCGGCCACCGTGTACTGAGGTGCCGTCCATACCTGAGCGAGCTGACGCTGCGGGTAAGGCAGATGCCGACGCGGAGCGTGCGGGGTGACCTTGCCGGTGAACACCCAGCGCAGGAAGTCGGCGACGGGCACGTGCGGCGCCGCAACCCACCCGCCCTGGGCGAATTTCACCAGGCCCTCGGCGACGACGACACCGCCGTTCGTGGTGGCCAGCCGCAAGGAGGGCACGGTTCCCAGCCAGGGCGGGCGGGCCCGGTCGCTGAACCAGCAGCAGGTCACGCCGTGCGCGCGCATCCGCTCGGTGCGTTCGGTGATGTCCCCGGCGGTGATCGGTGAGAGCTGGGCTTCCAGCGCCATCCGCCACCTCCCGGCCGGGTCGCTCGCCAGCACGTCCGCCCGCCACGAGCCATCCGGCGCCCGCACCTCCAGCTCCGCGTGCGCTCCGGCCTGACGTGCGGCACCGAGGAGTTCGAGCTTGAGGAGGTGGTGGGCCTCGGACTCGCCCTGGCGGGCGATCTCGCAGTCGGGGGCCTGCGGGGCGTGGGCGAAGAAGCGCAGGCCCCGTTCGGAGATCTTCGCGTACATCGGGTGCCGGCACTCCACGCAGGCGATCGGGGCGGGTGGGCGAACCTTCCACACCGCCTCCCACGTCTGCCCGCACCCAAGGTCCGGCAGGTGCGAGAACACGGTTCCCCACTCGGCGTGCACGGCCCGGAATGCCATCCGCCCCTCCCCAGTCGGTGATCACCTCATAGTGTCGCGGTGGCCACTGACATTGCTACTCGTAGCGGGTTCCGCGCACGAAGCGGACTCGGATGATCGGGGCCAAGCGACAGCGGGTCGTGCTCTGCTCCACTCGAACAAGCCGCTGTCAGCCGCTGGCGAAGGCGGACAGGAGGACGCCACCGTCGCCGCGTTGGTTCGCGTGGCTGGCGCCCGGTGTGCCATCGAGGAGTGCTCTCGGGCCGCCAAGAACGAATGCGGCCTGGACCAGTACGAAGTCCGTCGCTATGTCGGCTGGTATCGCCACATCACCCTGGCCATGCTCGCGCATGCCTTCCTGGCCGCGATGACCGCCCACGCCCTCGAAATGGGGGCCGAACAATCGCTTCGAACGGCCTCGTTGCCCTCGCCGTGGCAGAAATCCGACGGCTCCTGGACCTTGCCCATCCCCCCGCAACCCGGCACCAGTCACCCACGGGCCGATTCCACTGGTCATGCTGGCGCCGACGCCACCAGGCCATCGTCCGGCGCTACCACTACCGGCGCCGCACGCGCCCCGATCGGATGAGTCACGAACCACCGCTATTCTGACGGAGCATCAGCTCGCTAGACTCCAAAAGAGCCTGCAACCAGGGCAAATGGAGGACCACGCCTGGAGTACTAGTGATCAACGAAGCCACCTCAACGCTCTTCGGTGTGCCGTAAGTGCCGTAAGCGCAATTGTGGTTGGGGGGCGGCAATGGCTCGAATTGTTGCGGTGCACGGTGTCGGCCAGCAGGTGCTGGGCGAAGAGGCGCTGCTGAAGGACTGGTGGCCCGTGCTGCATGATGGGCTGCGACGCGCGGGCGGCCGGCAGTTCGCCCAAAGTGATCGCGATGGCGTTCTATGGTGACGTCTTTCGTTCGCCGGCGCGGACGCTCGCGGTCGGTGAGCCGCCCACCGCCGCCGACGTCGCGCCGGGTCTGGAAGAAGAGTTGCTGATGGCGTGGTGGGCCGAGGCGGTCGTCGCCGCCGCGTTCGCCGCCTCCGCGAGCTGGTAGCTGCTGCTCGCCTCGGGCGGCGCGCTGCTGGGCCGCGCGCCGACCGGCCCGCGCGGCCGACTACTCACCGCATTCGGATCCTCCGCCCTGGTCGCCGGGCTCGCCGTCCGATTACTGGCGGGCTGACCAGCGGAAATCGTCGGAGCGCCAGATCGACGGACCAACACCCGTTTACGCCTGATTCCTACCTTGTATCCTGGTTCTGTATTCGCTGAGTTACATTCGCGACGGGTCTCTCCGCCACTGCGCGCGTCTGACCGCCACTGCGGAAAGAGCCGCCGCAGGGCCCCGCCGGTCCGCCCGACCGTCTCGGGCGCGGCCGACGACGTTGGCACCGACCGTGAGGTGTGCGGACATGGTTGAGCGGGACGGCACCGCGAGGCGGGGGCGGCTGAGCCGGCCGCTGGTGCTCGACGCCGCCGTGGCACTGGTCGACCGCGAAGGCCTGGCCGCGCTGACCATGCGCAGGCTGGCCACCGAACTGGGCGTCGAGTCGATGGCCCTGTATCGCTATACCCCGGGCAAGGAGGCCCTGCTCGACGGCCTGACCGAGGCATACGCCACCGAGGTCAACAGCCGACTGCGGACCAGCGCCTCGGACGACCCGCCCGGGCCCGGGCGACGCCGCCCGGAACAGCGTGCGACCGACCGGCGCCGGCCCGAGTGGCGGCTGGAACTGCGCCGGATCGCCCGGGCGTTCGCTGCCGTCGCGAACGCCCACCCGGAGATCCTGCCGCTGGTCGCGACCCGTCCGCTGACCGTCCCCGTGGCGCGGCGGCCGGCGCCGGTGCTCGAACTCACCGAGCACATCCTCGCCGTGCTCGGGCGAGCCGGCTTCGACGACGCGACCGCGCTGACCGTCTACCGCGCCTTCGTCGCCTGGAACCTCGGCTGCCTGCTGATGGACAAGCGCCAGGTGGTCGACAACCCGGAGGAGCCGGACCCGGCCCTGCGGCTGGGCCTGCACCGGCTGCCCGCCGCCGAGTACCCGCGGCTGCGCGCCCTGGTGCCCCGCTTCGCCGACTTCGACGGCGAGGAGGAGATGATCCGCGGCCTCGACAGCCTGCTGGACGGAATGCCGCAGCCGCCCCTTGACGCGTTCTATGGCGACGACGCATCCTGAGGATACGAGGTACATGTCGGACATATCCGTTCAGATTGGCGCCGCCGGGCGAGCCGCCGGAGACCGCTCCGGCCACGCTCTGACGGCGCCCGGAAGAAGCTCCCCATGTCCGCCGTTCCGAACGAACCGCACGACGACATCCTGCGCCTCCACGTCACCGCCAAGGACCTGGAGGCCCTGCGCGCGCTGCTGCGCGAGACCCGCTCCGACGTCGGCGGACGCCCGCACGTCGACAAGGACGGCCGCATCGGCATCGATGTCTACGCCACGGCCGACCGGATCCCGGACCTCGAACGCGAGGGTGTCACGGTCACCCGGACGGGCAACGCCAGTGAGGCCGGGCGCGCCGCCCAGGCCGAGGTCGGCAGCGGCGACCGGTTCGCCCCCGCCGACGCCGTCCCGCGCGGCCTGGCCGCCAAGCTCGCCGATTGACCCGGGAGGCCCGTCATGCCGTACCTGAACGTCATCGAGGTCGAGTCCGCCGTAGCCAGCCTGGCCGCCGCCTATCCCGACCTGACCCAGCTCGTCCAGCTACCCGAGAACTCGTTCGAGGACCGCACCGCCCACGCCCTGCTGATCGGTGAGCCCGCGGCGACCCCCAAGCCGTGCGTCATGATGATCGGCGGCGTCCACGCCCGTGAATGGGGCAGCTGCGAGATCCTCATCCATCTCGCCGCCGACCTGTTGGAGGCCCACCGCGACGGTACCGGCCTCGGCTACGGGGGCACCACCTTCACCGCAGGCCAGGTCAGCGGCCTGCTCCATCGGCTCGACCTGGTGCTCTACCCGTTGGTCAACCCCGACGGCCGGCACTACAGCCAGACCGTCCGGCCGATGTGGCGCAAGAACCGCAACCCGGCCAACGCCGGCGGCAACCCGCACCCGGACTGCGTCGGAATCGACCTCAACCGCAACTACGACTTCCTCTTCGACTTCGTCACCGCCTTCGACCCGAACGCCGACGCCCAGGTGTCGGCCGACCCGTGCGACCCGATGGTCTACGCCGGCCCGGCCGCGTTCTCCGAACCGGAGACCCGCAACGTCCGCTGGCTGCTGGACCAGCTCCCGCAGACCCAGTGGTTCGTCGACGTGCACAGCTACTCGCAGGACATGCTCTACAACTGGGGCGACGACGAGAACCAGTCGGTCGACCCCGACATGAACTTCCGCAACTCCGAGTACGACGGCAAGCGCGGCCGACCCAACGACCACCTCACGTACTCCGAGTACATCCCCAAGGACGACGAGGACGCCGCCGTGCAGCTCGCCGAGGCGTTCTGCCAGGGCGTCAACGGCGTACGCGGCCTCGAGTACAAGCCGATGACCGGCTTCCACCTGTACCCCACCAGCGGGACCAGCGACGACTACGTCTACTCCCGCAACTTCGCCGACCCAGGCCAGGGCAAGGTACTCGGCTTCACCGTCGAGTGGGGAACCGAATTCCACCCGCGGTGGGCGGAGATGAAACAGATCGTCCTCGACGTGGACGCCGGGCTGGTGCAGTTCTGCCTGGCCACCGCCTGACCCACCCCAAGCCACAGTAGCCACAGTGCCCGACAGCAGGGCGCCCGCCACGACCGGTCGTGGCGGGCGCCTTGGGCTGTGGGCACTGCGGGTCGGGTGCGTGCTGCGTGCTCAGGCAGCCCGGTGGAAGTGCTCAGGCCGTGTGCGTGCTCAGGCAGCCCGGTGGAAAAAGAACGGGTCGATGGACGGCGGCACTCGGGTCACGGTGTCCGTACTGAGCAGTTGGTGGGTGGTGAAGTTGGCGTTGCGCTGGTATGTCACGCCGACCGGGAAGTTGGCCAGGTCGGGGGTGTTGTTGCCGGAGAAGATCCCGTAGAAGTCCTTCCCGACGGTGATCATCCGCAGGTAGTCGCCGAGGAACGGCAGGTTGAACCCCGCCGGCGGGACGTCGCCCGGAGCCTGGTGCAGCACCTGCCTCTCCACGGTCGCGAAGTCGTCGCCGGTCAGCTCCAGCACGGTCGACCACTGGTTGTGGACCAGCTGCTGGTGGAGCAGCCCGACCAGGCCGTCGGAGTTGACCGCCAGCGCCGGGTTCTTGCCGTTGACGATGTCCTGGTGCGGTGCGGTCCAGGTATGCCCGCGGTTCGCCGAGTGCCGGATGTGCAGCACGTAGTCCGTGGGGGCGGTGCCGCCGTGATTGTCGCACCAGGCGATCCACGCGCTGTTGGAGTCGGTCTGGTCGACCGCGATCGCCAGGTCAGCCCCGGTGCGCTCCTGGCCCAGTGTCGGCACCCGCACATTGAACCGCACCCTCAAGCCGGTCTCCACACGCAGGCCGACCTCGCCGTCGCCCGGGTCCAGCAGGTCCTCGAAGGGCTTCTGTCCGATCCCGCCTTTGTCATCGCGGGTCACCACGACGTCGAAGGTGACGACTCCTCCCGTGAAGTCGGTCCAGCGCTGGTACGCGGTGTAGACCGTCCCATCCGGGTGGACGGCGATCCGGATCGGCGGCCCGTCGTGGACTGTGTCGCTGCGCCGGTCGAGCCGGACGGTCTTGAAGTCGGCCTGACCGGCGGCCGTGCGGCCATTCTTCGCCACATCCACGGTAGCGGGTTGGGGCTCAGCGGAGGCGTCGTTGTTGGCGACGTACACCCGGTCGCTGGTGACGCCATTCGCCGCAGCACTGGTGGCGACCACCCAGGGCTGGTCCTCGTCGCCCCGGTCGACGATCTCGGCCATCGAAACGGTCGCGGTGACGTCCGGCATCCGCAGGATCTGCAGGTCACTGGTCTCACCGTTGAGGATGCCGGTGTAAAGCGTGCCTCCATGCCCTCCGAAGCCGACGCTGATGTCCCCGGTGCCACGGCTGCCATTGCCCGGGACGACGCTGTTCAGCACCCAGGTGTCCCCGCCGTCGGTCGAGACGTAGATGGGGGCGAACGGGCCGCCCATCGGATCGGGGGTGAAGGCGCTCGCGACCATCTCCCTCGGATTCTCCGGGTTGACCGCGAGGCTGGGCTCACTGTCCAGGCTCCGGTCGCCGCTCAGCGCTCTGGGGGTGATGTTGACGACCTTGATGGTGGACATGTCGGCTCACGTCCCTTCCTGCAGCACGGCGAGCTTCTGCACCGGCTGGACGTCGTCGTGGTGGAGCAACCGGAACGGCGCGTACACGGCCAGCTCGCCCTCCGTCTCGTGCAGGAGCCACAAGGCTTCCTGCCCAGCCTGCGGGTTGGGCACCTCGCGCCAGCGGATGTCCATGCTGCTCGGATAGAGGAAGGTGCTCGGTCCGGCCTCGAGTACGCCGTGTTCGACGATCGAGATTTCGATGGCGGCCCGCCACCAGTGCGGGGCGTGCTCGGAGAAGTTCGTCAGGCCGAGATCCTCCAGTCCGACCACCGTGCCGACCACGACGGCGTCCGCCTCGGCAGCGTGCGCGGCGATGTCCTGGTTGCGGATCTTGCGCTGCACAGACGAGAAGGGCAGCTCGTCGGCGGAGGTCGCCGCCATCGAAATGTGCCGCAGGACGGCGCTGACCGGCAGCCGGGCCACTTCGACGACACCCAGGCCGTCACCGTAGACCATGCCCTCGGTGAAGAATGCGGCCGCAGCACCGACCTCCATCAGGTCGCCATCGGCCGCCAGTTGGACGGTGACCTCGCCGCCCGCGAGTTGCCGGAAGGCCTCGGGCGCGTGCAGCACCTCGTCCACTCGGACCACAAGCGTTCGTTCGTTGCGGGCCTCGACCGGGATGGCCGCGAGCGAGGTGCCACCGGCCCGGGTGACAGTACCCACGAAGCTCAGCGGGGCCCGCCGGACCAGTTCTGTCAGTTCGTCGTTCGACGATGCCCGTGTCGTATCCGTCATGACGATCTTCCTCCCTCACCGCGCGGCGCGGACCGAGGACGGGTGCGCCCGGCGCCACTCGATCCGGGCACCGAACACACAGGCGGCGGTGACGGCGGCCGCCACTGCGACCACGAGCCACTCCGCCGCGCCGCTGCCGGCGTCCGGGTCGAGGCCGAGGAGTGTCTCGATCCACTGCGGCCACACCAGGGTGAGCAGGAACAGCACTCCGGACAGCCCACCGAGGGCCGTCTCCAGCCAGAAGCGGGGCCGGACCGGATTCGATTGCTGGAAGGGCATCACTGCGCCTCCCCTTCTCCAACCGCCCGAGCAGCGCCATGACGCGGCGCGCGCCGTTCCCGTGCCGCCGCATTGCGGCGGCACGACCCAGCCGGGCCGGCCCGGGTCGGGGGCTGCTCCCGTCGGCGCCGCCGGTCGGGGGCGTGGTCGCCGCGGGAGGGGACTGCTTCGATCCGCAGTGTCGGACTGCGGTGGGAGTGCGCCGGAGGAAGGATTCGCGGGTTACCCTGCGTGCCGGTCCACCTACGCTGTACGCATACGAGGCACACGTACTTCGTATACGAGTCTGCTCGCACCCGGTGAGCAGGTCAAGGAGCCGGCCGCCGCGCCCGCCTCGATCAGCGCGCAGACCTCGCGCGGGTCTGTACGGCCTTCTCTACCGAGGCGGTGACCTCCAGAACCTTGGCCTCGCTTTTCATAAGGCGGATCGAGATGAGGAGGCCATAGAGGTCCTCCAACGCGGCATGGCAATCGTGCGACGCCTTGGCGACCGCCATGGCGAGGCAATTTACTGCAACATTTTAGGACTATGTCGCGGGACGGAAATAGATTCGGTGAGGCTGCGGCCGCCCACGAGGCAGCATATGTAATACTGCACAGCGTCGGCGACCAGCATGGTGAGGCCTCAGCCTTGAACAATCTTGGTTCGGATCTTCAAAGGATGAACAGGCTTGATGAGTCCGCCGATACCCACAGGGAGGCTGCGAAAGCATTTGAAGAGGTTGGCGATCACCACGGAGTGGGTCAGGCACGCTGCAACCTTGGCCTAAGCCTACTGGCGGCAGGGAGAGCTTCGGAGGCCGCAGACGCAGAAGTCCCGGCCGCAGCCTTCTATGCGGAGAGCGATGACCGTCGTGGCGAGAGTTTGGCCCACAACCGACTTGGCCTTTCTCCAACTCTGCTCGGCAGGTACGAACGGGCTATCGATGCCCATAAGAAGGCTCTGAATATATACAATGAAATCGATGATCCCCGCGGACAAGCCGCGCTCTTTTGCATATTGGCGCGCCACTTTGGAAGCTGGGACGGTTCGATGAGGCCGTAGACGCCTTCCAGCAAGCCGCCACCGCCGATTCCGTTGTCGTCGTAGCCCCACTCGCTGTCGCTGGCGAACTTGCCGACCCACGCGTCGCCGTCCGGCTGGTCGAGGGCGACGAGGGAGGTGAGGAGTTCGAAGCGGCTGCGGGCGGCCTGGTAGGGGCGGTCGTCGGGGGCAACGGCGCGTAGGGGTTCACGGATTTCGCGACGGAGCAGTTCGGAGTGCGGGTATTTCCACTTCTTGCCCGGGCTGGGGCGGGAGATCTCGTGGATGCCAGGCGTGTGAAGGACCCGCCAGGGGTTGAGGCAGTAGGCGGCGTTGAGCGGCCGGTTCGAGTTCGAGGGCGAGACGAAGACCGGGTCGGTCAGCAGGCGGTGCAGGAGGCCTTCGCGGCGGGCGAGGATGGCGGACACGCCGATGGTCCAGGTGGCGAGCAGTGCCGGGTAGTGCCGGAGCTCGTCCAAGTTCTCGTAGACCTGCCCGGTGATGGTGGTCTCGCGGACGCGCAGCAGCCGCTGTGCGGCGTTGATCCACTTGTTGTCGTGTGTGCCGTCGTCGTGGAAGACGCCGGTGGCCAGGAGGTGCAGCAGGGTGTCGGTGTCAGCGCGGTAGCCGCTCGCGTTCGCCTGAACGCGGACCACGGGGCGGATTGCGCCAGCATCCACACCGGCACCCCCCCGACCGCAGCCTCGGTGGTCTCAACGACCGATTCAGCGGCTATTCCGGTTGACCGCCAAGGGGTGGGAGCACCTCGAGTTGCTGCAGAAGGCGGAGGTTGTCCTTGTCCGACCACTTCTCGGCGAGGCGGCCGTTCTCGATGCGGTGAATCACCGTGGCTGTCATCTCCATCTGGTTGCCAGTGGCGGGGATCCCCGGGAGGTCGCCGTCTTGCCTACCTCGAGCTGTTAGCCGGGTGGCCACCTTGTCGCCCTCGGCGATTTGGTCCTCGATCTCGTGCGTGCCGGGGGTGGCTTCCCAGAACAGACGGAACGCCTGCTTGAGGCCTTCACGGCCTGGCGGGAAGGGGAACGGTGGAGGGGAGTGGTCGATGTAGTCCTCGGCCACCAGTTCGTCCATCGCGTCAAGGTTGCCTTCGTCGATCTCGCGATAGAAGCGGCGGACCAGGCTCTTGTTGTCCTCGATGGACATTAACGCCTCCTTGCAGGGGCCGCCCCTGGTGTTATTGGGACGAACATGTGCCTGGGGGTAGCATCACCGGTCGATTCCGGTGCCTGGCCCGGACGCGCGGACCGACAGGCTGCGTTCACCCGCATGCCGTATGAGCCGTCGTTGGCTTGACCGGGCCGAATGAGCAGGCTCCGCCCACGGGGTTGCACCCGAACGCCCCGGTCGCCTTGCCGCGCATCCGTTCCTGCCGTCGCATGGAGCGTGGGGTGAGATCCGACCCGGGGTTCGCCTGTGCCCGGCGGTGCGCCGTTCGGGTGCGCCGCCCGACGACGGGGATGGGCTACGTACGTTCGTACGATCTACGCGACAGGCGATCCGGCCAAGCTCCGGGGTGTCGTCGACACGCTGAGCACCGAAGGACGCGATCTGGTGTCGGGTGAGCCCGGCTTCCGCGGCATGGGTGTGATGGTCGACCGAGAGCTGGGCAAGCTCGCGGTGGGCACGTGGTGGGCACGTGGTGGGAGGAGAAGAAGAGCCAGGAGGCCAGTGATGAGCGCCTCCGCGAGCGTCGCACCGCGATGATCGCGCCGTTCGCGTCGACCACGGTGACCGACATCTGGAAGGCGGTGGTTTTCCGGGCCCCCGGTGACCCCGCTCCCCATTGGCGCGGCCTTCCGGATGGCCCGCCTGGAGTTCGATCCGTCCGACGCCGACCAGCTGGCGGACGCGTTCGAGAACATCGCCGCAGAACGTCACCCCGGCACACTCCAGGATCAGCCGCCGCCATCATCGTCCAGGGCGCGGTCCGCAACGTCGTCCAGCACCTGCTCCATGTCGTAGTCGAGCTCATCGGACAGCACGAGCACGACCACACCCGCGCCGGCCGGGCCGATCGGGTGCACCTGACACAGCTTTTCCGGGGCGACCCCTGATCCGGGTCGCCGCCACCGGTTGCGAGGGCTGCGCACCCATCGGACCCCGGGGCTTCAGGGCGACGGTGACGCGCTGGACGGGCGGTCCGACTGGCTCACCCCACACCTTGCGCGGGGCCGGGCGAGTCGCGACGACGCCATATTCTGCTCTACGACTCCGTTATCATTCATCGAGTTCGGGTGTCGGCTCCGGAAGCTTGTACCCGGCCAGATCAGCCTCGGTGACGAAAAAGCGCCTGCCGGTGCTCTGATCTTGCAGAATGGCGCCGCGGAGTATGTCATGCCCGGGCAGGAGGACATGCTTCTTGATCTCTATCGACTCGATCCCGTACATCCCCCTGTCGGGAATCACGAAGGTGTCCGATGTATGAGCAGTGATGTCACCCATGACGAACCTCTCTGAGAATCTCTCGGCCCAGCGAATGTCTTCGCTTGATGAGGACCTTGATGCGGCCTTCAACAGGATATGCCTTGATGCCTATCCGTGCTGTCCTGCGGGAGGTGCCGCCAGGACTTCGGCGGACAGCTCATCGATGTCCTCGAAAGACCGCCCGCACGAGGTAGTTGGCTAGGGCAGGTTCGTGTAGTTGCCGTCCACGTCGAGGGCGTAGCGGCCGCTCTTGTGGCCGGCGACAGCGGTGTTCTTGAGCCATTCCCGGGTCATTTGGTGCAGGTCCTTGGCGCGTTTCTCCCAGGGCATGCAGTGCCCGGCGCAGGCCACCTTGATCATCAGCTTGTCCACGCCGGCGATGGCGGTGTAGAGCGCGGGAACCGAGAAGTCGGTCAGGGGATTGGGCGACGGGTGGTTCGCCTGGGTGTCGAACTCCCCGTAGACGATGCATACGGGCACCAGCGTGCCCAGGGTGCTGTCGAACGGCACCGTGGTTTTGTTCCAGCCCCACCAGTAGGAGTTGCGGACCCGCGACACGCCCTCCGGCACGCCGGAGTGCAGCGGCCCCCACGCCTTGCCAATGGCGTCATTGTTCATGATGGCCGCCCACACTACGTCGACCATGCCGTTCTCGCGCTGGTCCGGACAGTTCACCTCGACGTCCCACGCTTGGGTGAACTCCGCTTTCATGGAGAGGTTCATCGGGAAGCCGAACTGTCGAGCCGGGGTTGAGACCGGGAGAGGGTCCGGCGCGCCGAAGCGGGTGGCGGGCTTGCTGGCCCTTCCTTGGGGCGGGAAGATCGGCGCGAGGAGCAGCAGGCTGCTCACTTTGTTGGAATGTTGAAGTGTGTACGGTCCCATCACGAACGAGGCCGCGGACCAGCCGACGAACGCGATGTGCCGCACGTGTCGTTGTGCTCTGATGTATTCGACGACCGCGTCCAGCTCGTCCCATTCGCTCTGCGAGTTACCCAGCTGGTGCGGGTAACTCGGGGGGCATGGGGCCGCCAGGGGGTTGGGGACCAGGGCCGTTTGCTGTTTTGCCGGGTCCGCGTTGCACGCATTGTCCATCGCTGGGCGCGGTGACCGGCCGGAGCCCTGAAGGTCCATGACGAACACGTCGTAGCCCGCTTGCGCCAGATTCTGGGCCCAACTGTACTTGCCGTGCTGGAGGTCGAACCCCGCGAGGGCAGGGGCGCTGCGGCCGTGCAGCATCAGGACGGCTTCAGTGTCGTGGTGCGGCTTGGTCCCGTTGTACTCGCGGACGAACAGGTTGACGTTCTCGTGCACATTTGCGGGGATCGTCGAGACATGCGGGACTGCGTGGTCCTGGGGAGGGATGCTGGGCATCGTTCGCCCTCCGAATCCGTCGACTCGGCCCGAGGCGGATGGCCGGGGCCATCTGAAACCAAGAATCCTTCAGAAGGGTGTCCGACGTCCATGCGGGGTACGCCATGCGGGTGACACGGTGAACCCTTTGCTCCGCAGTCGGGTCGTTTGGGGCTAGGAAGCGAGCGCCGCGACCAGCAGGTCATGTGCCTGTTGGTCGAAGGCCACGAGGCTGATCTGCTCGACGCCGGTCGACGAGGTCCTGAGGGGGGTGACAGCGATCTGCGCGGCCTCCTCAGCCGGGAACCCGTAGACGCCGGTGGCGATCGCGGGAAACGCGACGCTCTTGGCTCCCAGTTGATCCGCGACCTCAAGGCAACGGCGGTAGCAGGAGGCAAGCACCTCGGTCTCGCCGTAGTCGCCGCCCTCCCAGACCGGACCAACGGTGTGGATCACGTGCTTCACCGGCGGATTGAGATCGAAGGCCGGCGTCGCCATCGCGTCGCCCGGCTCGCAGGGACCGATCGCGGCAGCTGCGTCCGCGAGGCGTCGACCGGCCGCTCGGTGAATCGCGCGGTCTACGCCTCCACCGCCCATGAGCGACTCGTTCGCCGCAGTGACGATCACGTCCGTCTCCTGGAGGGTTATGTCACCCTGAACAACCTCGATCAGAGCCATGCCCTGATGATGCCACCAGCGCTCAACGAATACCGGCAGTCGCCCGCTAGCGCCGCAACAGCCCGAGGGCAGACCCTGAAGACCTCGCCGGAACGGGCCAAAGCTGTCCGGTCTCATTAGATCTTGCAGAGATAGGGGCGTTGACCTGCGGGGTGACAGATGGAAGTGGGGTTCGTGGTGGGAGCGCAGGGTGTCATCTGCGGTCGCGACTCCGTCGCCGAGCACGCGTCTCATCGATCATGGCCGTGCCGATGTGTCCTGAGCTGGGCTGTGTCAGGACGGTGGGACGGTTGCTGTCGGGGCTCGCACTGAAGGTGGCAGTTTCCGGGTCAGGACCGGTGGCTGGGCTTGGTAAGTGAGAACGGCCACCCCTCGTCGATCACTAGAACGTGAATGGTCCGCGAGAACTGACACCGCTCGTTGGACGAGGCGACGTTCTTCCTTCGCTATTCGGTGATCTTGGCGTTGCTGGTCAGGATGTCCTCGGTGGTCTGCCAGAGCCGGGGCAGGAACCGGGTGACTTCTTCGGCCCGGTGGAGGAGGTCGCTGCTGGAGCTGATGCCGAGGTCGGCGACCGCTGCCTGGAACGCTGGAGCGAGGGAGTTGTGCAGTTGGGGACCGTCGGTGGCCAGGATGGTGTGGCAGCGGGCGAAGGTCGCGATGATCCAGAAGACCGCCTCGCGGTAGTCGCCGGCATCGATGAGGGTCTGGCTTCCGTCGATGGCGATCGGCCGTGCGGTGGGGGTGATGTCGCTGCTGAAGAAGAACGGGGTCTTCGCCACCTGGGTGGTGGCGTCGAACGTCGCGGCGAGTTCGCGCAGATGGTGCTGGACGCGTTGTGCGGACAGGTGTGAACAGCCGAGGAGACCGAGGAGTTCGGGGTAGAGGCTGAGGTGGCCGTAGTCGGTGAGGGCCGTGCGTGCGGCTGGGTAGCGCAGGCGGATGGTGGGGTTGCGCAGGGCGGCGGCGAGAAGCACGTGGCAGGTCACGCCGGTGGGGAACAGCCAGGCGGTCACCTGCTCGTGGAACGGTGCCGAGGTGTCGATCGCCGCGAGGCGGGCTTCGACCCGGTGGCGGGCATCCTGGCATCGGCGGCGAACCCAGGGCCGGGCGGCGAACCGGGGCGAGATGTGTGCGTGCAGCTTGTGCAGATGGCCGGTGGGGTCATCGATGATCGTGTCGGTGCGGAAGCTGCCGGCCAGGTGGTAGGACGCGAGGACCTCGTCGGCGGAGGCGAGCTCGGTCCAGGGCAGGTAGCTGACTTCCAACAGGGCGCCCTGGTAGCTGAGCTTGCCCGGCTTGGCCGACGGGCTTTCGGCGGCGGTGACGACGAAGATGTCGACGTCGGAGGAGGGTGGCAGTTCGGCATCGTCCTGCAACCCGACGGTCGAGCCGCTGAAGTAGGCGCCCCGATAGCCGGCATCAGATTGGGCATGCTGGGTGACCCAATGGACCGCGGCGGAACGTGCCAGTCCGACCTTCACAGATAAATTCCCCCTGGTGGTGAGTGCAAGACCTTCATTCTTCCAGTGTGCTGTGGCTGGTGCGATGCGATGCCGAGTCGCCGTGCCGCTTCAGTGGGCAGTTGGGGGTGGTCTCGCCAGTGCGGCGAGGCGAACAGGCCGGTGAGAATGACGGCTTCGGGATAGGTGGCCAGTTCGATCCGGGCTTCGGAGGGGCGGTGAGGGTCACCGAACGGGTCCTCGCCCAGTACGTCGAGGCGACGGTTCCAACGCTGCAGAAGCGGCGGGCTGCCGGCCTTGTTGGTGAACCACTTGATCAGGCGGTCTCGGGCATCGACGTAGGCCAGCGTGGTGGAGGGATGGATGCCGCGGCGGACGATCCGCTTGTGCTGGCGGTTGGCGCGAGGCACCTCGGGCAGCCGCGTGGGGGCATGCTGTTCGTTCCCGAGGAGCCAGCGGTGGTGCCAGGGACAGACGCCTTCATGGTGCGGAGTGCTGCGGATGACGAGACCGCGGATGTGGCGGCGGGCCATGCCGGCAGGCCGGGCGGCGCCGCGGCTCGGTGACCTCCTCGGTGGCGGACGGCGGCAGCCGCCGGATCGGTTCGCCGATCGTGCCGAGCGGGGGCATCGCGTGTATCAGGGAGGCTGGGCTCCGGCGGGTCAGGGCGGCGAGTCGCACCAGCCCCTCAGAGGTCCAGTAGCCGACTCGGTTGTCGTCACGGCGGTGCTGACGCGACGGGCCGATCAGGCACGAAAGGTGCCCGATGGTGAGGTGGTTGGCGTCGGCGAGCCGGTTCAGGTAGGAGCCGATCGTCTCGCCGTGAACGGGCGGTGGCGTGAGCGGCAGAGCCCGCAGCCGGGTGGTCATGCGGTGCGTTTCTCGTTGCGGGCCCGGTGCCGGCGTGCGCGGGGGAGGTTCTGCTGCTCGGCGCTGTCGTCCAGGTCGACCCGCTCCAGCGACACCTTTGTGATTCTTTCGCTGCCGTCGAGGATGGCGTCCAGGGCGGCTTCGCGGACGAGGTGAGACAGACTGCCGTTCATGCCGCCGGTGCGGTCGTGCAGGTAGCTGCTGAGCTTAAGCAGAGTGCCCGGCCGGTGGGCGTGCAGCCGCAGCTCAGGGCTGGGACCTGAGCCACAGAACGTTAACCACGATGGCGGCGTGTCGGCCGACTTGGCGCGGGAGGCTGGCCGAGGCGTGCGGCCCATACCCGCGAGGTTCCCGGTTCGAACCTGGGGGACGAGCAAGGGGGCCGATGCGTGCCCGCAGGGAGTGCCGAGCGGTCATAGCGGCCGGGAACAGTGCTGCGGCACGGCTCTGGAAGATGATTTGTAAGAGCGTCCGCCAGTAGGTGATGAGGTGGGTGGCGGTAGCAGGGCAGGCCCGGCTCGCCCGATCATGGAGTTCTCTACGCTTCATGATCACCGGGGGATCCGTGCCTGCCGTCCCATCATGCATTCTCGACCCGATCCCAGACCAGTTTCTCGCCTTGCTGCCCGTACGGGAGGAGCGCCATCCGTGGGGCTGCCACAATCCGCGCATCAGTGACCAGGTGGTCTTCGACCGCTTGGTGCAGGTCCTGGTTTTCGGCTGCGGATACGAGCGGGTGGCCGATCACCTGTGCTCTGCCACCACGCTGCGTCGCCGCCGAGATGAATGGATCGCTGCCGGCGTGATGGAGACCTTGCGTCTGCTCGTGCTCTCCTGCTACGACCGCATGATCGGCGTCGAACTCGAGCAGCCCTCCGCCGACGGCTGCATCGCCAAGGCTCCCTCCGGCGGCGAAAGCGCCGGCAGGAGCCCCGTCGACCGGGCCAAACTCGGCGTCAAACGTTCGCAGTTGACGGACGGATACGGCATACCGCTGGTCACCGACCCCGCGCCGGCCAACACCCGCGATCACACCCTGCTGCCCGCCACCCTCGACCGCTTCACCGACCTGGAAGCATCCCTGGGGCCGCTGCCCCAGCACCCGCGACTGAGCCTGGACGCCGGATACGACTACAGCATGGTCCACCTCGACCTGAAGGCCAGAGGAATCACAGGCCAGATCGCCAAGCGCGGCGCGAATACCTCGATCCAGACCGGCGGACGGTGGGTGGTGGAGCGCACGAATTCCTGGATGAAAAGCTTCGGCAAGCTCCGCCGCTGCACCGAGCGACGAAGAGCCCCCGTCGAGTTCTTCATCGCCCTGGCCAGCACAATCATCACCGTCCGCTGCCTGATCCGACGTGCCTGGCCCCTCCATCGCTGGGAGACCCGCCCACGAAGCCCCCGCGTCCGATGACCCACTGGCGGCCACTCTTAGACGTCCAGTCAATACTGGCAGCACGAGGAGCCAAGCCGGTTACGAGAAGAGGGTGTTGCCTATCCGGCCGGAGCGGGGAGAGACTGCTTGCGAGCCGAGAGTAGGTGCGCCCGTGGCAGCAGCCGAACCGGAGCACGTCGCCTGGTTGGCCGAGAGGCAGCTGGCCCGAGCCTGGCCGATCATCCGGGCGAACTGCCTGCACGCCACCGCGAATGCCAACGGCGTCCGCAACAACCTCCATGTATCGCACTCCACTTGGGGCGAGAGCAAGTGGCGCACGTACCACCCCGCGGACGTCGCCCGGGTGGCCGGGGCGATCGCCGACGGCACCGCGGAGCTCCAGCCGCACTGGCGGAACGACACCCCCGAGGCCAAGCTGCTCGATCAGCGCCTCCGCAGGAAGAACCTGCCCGGTGCCATCGGGTGCGCCCTGCTCGTCGCCGTCCCGTTGGCGATCATCGTCATTCTCCTGGTCATCTCCTGGAACGGCTCCGGATCGTCTTCGCCCTCCTTCTGGCACTGACCCACAAAGAGTCCGCTCAGTCGAGATCCGTTTCGCCGCCCTCCGCGAACAGCTCCGAGTGCGCCTGGGCGAGCAGCAGATAGCCCTCGCTGATGGCCTTGATGCCCAGGCGCTCCCGCCTCCGTCAGCTCGCGCCTGACCTTGGCCGGGACGCCCGCCACCAGCGAACTGGGCGGGATCTGCATGCCTGCGGCACCACCGCGCCGGCCGCTTCAGCAACCGGCGCCCACCCGCGCCGTTGAGCCCAAGGCGTCCATCCCGACCAGCACGTCGTCCTCGATCGTGCAGCCGTGCAGCACCGCCGCCCCAGGCCAGCTACCTCGCCACTCTCGCGATCAGCCGGTTCGACCTCTGCAGATCTCGGGCAAGCCGCTCGGCGCGCTGCTGCACACCTGGCTGTTCACCGCCACCAAGCCCGAGCCCGACGCCCCGGCTCTCCGGTCCGCCGGCCTCCGTCTGATGGAGCCGCGATCCTGGCGGCAGATCCAGGCCACCAACCAGGTGCACACACGGTAGGGCCCGCCGCCGATAGCGGCCGACCGAACTCCCGCGCGTTCTACCTGCCCAGCTGCCTCACCTACTGGCGGACGCACTAAGGCGGGCTCGGCACGCTGTGCCTGCTGTGCCTGTCGAGTGCGTTGATGTGGACCACATACAGTCTCTGGCCCTTGGTGGGACCGACACGGACGGCAACGCTCAGACCCTCTGTCGTAGCTGCCATTGGCTCAAGACCCGCGAGGACTTTGGGGCTACGAACACCCCGTTCTAGCGGGTTGTCAGCCATGCCGTGAGGGCCTTGACCCGCCACACGTCCCCAGGGCCGCTAGGAGCCGTACGGGGATGCGCTGAAGGGTCATACGGAATCCGCCGATGCGGATGTCCAGTGCGGGGGTGTTCTGGTCGGCTTCCATGGGCTGTCCTCCCTCACGCTCTCTGCGGTACTGCGAGGCGTGGTGGACCGTAGCGCGGGTGGTGGGGTGCGCGTCTACCGCGATGCCGTTGGTGGATCCGAGATCCTGGATCGGCGAGGGCGGGCCGTCTCACTGACCAGCGAATGCGTGCCGCCGCAACGTTACTACCGCCCTTATAGCTGGTCAGGGGCTGCTGCTCCTCCCACTCGCACGCGCAGTCCCTGTCGTCCTCCTCTCGTAGGCGGCGAGGGCGGGCGGCGCCCGACCCGGAGATGGGGCTGGACCGGGCATCGGGTCAGGCGAGAGCCGCAAGGAGGTCGTCGACGCCGGTCACCCCCTGTGCTGCCCGGCCATGGCGCAGCAGTCGCGCGACGGCCTCGGGTAGCCGTGCGCGGTTGATGGCGATATCTGAAATTGGTTCTGACCGCGATTCCGTGAATGATCTTGTGGTCAGGCGGGCCCGCCGGGGCAAGTCATGCCGGTGTTTGTAGGTCTGGACGTCCCAGCATCTCAGCCAATGGGGTGCCCGTTCGTGCGGCTTCGATGCGGCGTGCTCGCAATTGTGCTCGGGTGCGGGGGCGGAACCTGGGTTCCTTTCCGCAGCCGCAGGGCTCCCGACCCTCGTAGCGCAATCCGGCATTCAGGACCGCGGCTACCACGGTCCATGCCTTGGTGTCTCGGCGTCGTGGTGCCGCGAAGTCGCGACCAGCACAGAGCATGAACTTGGAGCATCGGTGCTCCGCGAGGCCGGGATGCTGCTTGAACGCAACGCGGCATGCCACGCACGCATAGTGGAGTTTGTAGGACTTCCCGGCGTAGTAGCACACGGTACGAACCTATCTGGCGGTGTAGCGGCTGACGAAGCGTTATCGTCTCCCGGCTCAAGGTCGCGTGAGGATTCGGATGCGGAAGAGCCGGAAGGAGACCCACCCGTACATGGCTCTTGTGATGGTTTCACCCTGTTCACGTGTCCTTCGACGATGCCCGACGACCAGGGGAGGGTGAGTCCGGTGGTGACGGCGTTGATGTCGTGCCGGAAAGCCTGCGAAGGAGTGGACGGCTGCGGGCGCGTCACCTTCGGCTTCGCGGATCCACTCCATCAGCAGGTGGCCCAGGCGGTGGGAGACGAGGTCGTGGAAGGTGCGAGCAAGGTCGCAGGCTCGGGCGATGTCCGGGCAGGCGAGCCGGACGGCGAGGAGCTTCTCCTCCGCGTTGGCGGAGAGCTGGTCGCAGGGCCGCATGATCCACGATGTGATCTTCCGAGGGCTGGGGATGTCGGCTCGAACGGGGTCGGCGGTTCCGGTACGGAGCCCGGCGAGGTAGCGCCGGACCGGGAGCACACTGCCGGTGTATCCGAGCCGCTGGATCTCGTGGAAGAGCTGGGTTCCGCTGGTCGTTCCGGCGGTGAACTGGGAAGTCAGGTATGCCTTGAACGGCGCCAGAACCCCGTTGGGGCGGCGGTCGCGAGCCGTTGCCAGGAGTTCGTCGAGTTCGGCGTCGCGGATGTGCCGCACGGTCTTGCGGTCCAGGTTGAGGCGGCGGGCGATGGCGGAGATGGTCCATCCCGCCTCCAGTAAATGGTGGATGTCTGCGTACCGATCGCGTGTCCGAACAGAGATCTTCGTGGGCGGCAAGGCCGGTGGCGGCAAATCGATCACTGGCGGCGCTGGTCGCGGCATCTGCTCAGCCTCCGCGCGTTTACGCGCGGACCTGTTTGATCTTCACACACCAGACAACTCGCGAGGCGGTCTCTATGTCCCCGCACTCACCGACCAAGATCAATCGCAGGTCGGCCCATTAGGGTCGGGAGCATGACGACACCCCTTGCCAGCAGCGCCTTCGACTCGCTCCGACTCGACGCCGTGCCCGACCAGGAGGCGCTGCGCCGGGCCTACGAACTCCCCAGCGACGCGGCCGTGCGCAAGCAGATGACCGAACTCACCGACCAGACACAGCGGTTGATCGGCTGCTCATCGCTGGTCCTGGTCGCCAGCGCGGACGCCGAGGGCAACTGTGACGTTTCCCCGCGCGGCGGCCCCGCCGGGTTCGTCGCCGTCCTGGACACACGGACGGTGGCGATACCGGACGCGACCGGCAACAAGCGTCTGGACACCCTGCAGAACGTCATCGCCACCGGACGGGCCGGGCTGCTGTTCTTCATCCCGGGGCGCACCACGACGCTCAGGGTGAACGGCCGGGCATGCGTCTCCACCCGCCCGGACCTGCTGTCGCAGCTGACCGCCGTGGGCAAGCCGCCGGCCAGTGCGCTGGTTCTGGGGATCGAGGAGGTCTACCCGCACTGCCCCAAGTCGCTCCTGCGCAGCGGGGCCTGGAAGCCGGAGCAGTGGCTGCCGGCGGACGCCCAGCCGACCTCGGCCGAGGTGACGCTGGCCCAGCTGCGGATGTCGGAGCTGACGATCGCTGACATCGAGCAGGCGGAGGCGGATTCCCTGAAGTACCGGTACGAGTAACGGGCCGACCTGCGCTCGCTGAACCACCAGCCCGCCGAACCCCAGACCAGCACGCCCCAAGATCAATCGCGGGTCAGCCCGTTAGTGGGGCGGTGGCATGTCGGGTTCTTCTGTGGGACGGGCCGGGGGCACTGACGGGGCGCAGCGCCCCGGGCGGTGATGCCAGGCGGGGAAGGCAACAGCCGTGGCGCGGGTGCACGATGACCCCTGGGTGGCCATTGATACGGCCACCTGCCTCTGGCGTGATGATGGCGCGTCCTGGGTGGCCGCAGCGGCAGCGGACGCTTGTCTCGGTCGACGGTGGGAGTCCGGCGTCGACCCCTACACAGGCGAACCCGACCCATACTTCGGCATGAAGTTCGACTGACTGTGCCTCGGCACCTTGCCGACGACCGCGGCACCTCGCCGACAAACGCCCCGCTGGGACCACCCCAGTGGGGCGATCTTGTTCTCGGTGATCGGCACCTTCAGTGCCGGACCCGTCGGCATCTTCAGCATCGCCCAACAAGCGTTCACCGGCACTGTGCACCACCAGGGACTCGAACAGTTCGTGTCGTCCATACCGGGAAGGAAGCAGCGCATGGCCTCACCGGCCGAAGCCATCACGCAGCTCAAGCGGGAGCGCTCCGACGGATACCTGCTCGCCCACGGCGGCACGGTTCGCCCGATCGCCGGTCGAGACCGGCTTGTTCGACGAGTACCGCCTTGTCATCCACCCGGTCGTCCTGGGTGCGGGTGAGCGGCTCTTCCGCGCGCCGCTCACCATCGAGCCGATGAGCACCATCGTCTTCAGCGGCGGTGCCGTCGCCCACGCCTTCGCGGCGCACGCGTGAGGGGATCGTGGACGCGGTCCGCGCCGCGGACAGTCCCTGCGTCCAACACCTGCTGGACGACCTGACGCAGGTCGCCGAACCGGCCGCCCTGCTCTTCCTGCGCAGCCGCCTTCACCACGACCTTGACCCGCACGCGGCTGAGCCCGGGTGAGCGGCGCGTGAAAGACGCTGGCTTGCCCAGGCGAGGTTGGGCGCCTGGTAGCCCGCAGACCGCAGTGATAACCGGGCCCGGGTTCACCAAGCGGTGTCCGCAGGGTTCATTCCGGGGCGCAGCGCCGGTGCGCCAAGCCGCCGAGCAGCATCCCGGCGCGAAGCGGACCTCGACGCATGCCCGGCCGGCAACGTGAACCGTCAGCCCGGTCCGGGGGATCCCGGGTGGGGATCGGAGCCCTGGGCCTGTCGGGTGCGGTGCTGTTCCCAGGTCATGGCGCGTTGGATCTGCGGGTAGTCCAGCCCGGTGGCTGCGGAGAGGGCTTCTGTGGTGAGCCCGTCGGGCTGTTGCGCCAGGGCGCGCAGGATCTTCCCGGCCCATAGTTCCTCGGGGACGAACGGGCGGTTGCGGTACTCGTCGTGCAGGGCGGTGAGGTGTTCGGGGGAGCAGGTGGCGATCAGGCGCAGGCCGTCGCGTGCGGGGTCGCGGGCGTGGATCGCGGAGGAGTCCGGGACGACGGCCAGGTGGCATCCGTCGGTGAGGTGTCGGGCGCACACGTTGCAGATGTCCGTCTGCGGGATGGGCGGTGGGTGGTCGGGTCGCATGGGGTTGTCCTGCCCTTTCCGTGCCGTGTCGTGCCCCCGGTGCCTGCCGGGCGGGGGTCAGGATGCCTGTCGGCTGCTGCCCCGAAAATCTATCGCGTGTGAAGTAGACATTCGCTTCTGGGTGTGGGTAGTGTTCTGCTCGTAGCCAAGAAGGAAGCAGGGCGCGGCAGACATGAACTGCCGTGCAGAGCAGGTGGCACGGTGATGGAATCCGGCGGCCAGTGCAGTGCTGGTGGGTCGCAGGGTTGATTGCCGGGCCGGGCCGCCCCGGGAGGGGCCGCCGCGCAAGACCGCAGTAACGCAGTACGGCATGTGCAGTTCTGACACGCAGTATCCGCAGTTCAGCAGTTCAGCAGTACCGCATTACGCAGGACAGCAGTACCAGCAGTGCAACATGAGTGGTTTCTCGGTGAAGGCGTCGGGCTGCGGGCGCGCGTGCCGAGGGGTTCGGCAGTGGGGTTCTAAGCCAGAGTGGTTGCAGGATGGGCGACGGGGCTGGCTGCCGGACGGTGGTGTAGTGAAGGCCACCAGCAGTACCCGCACCACAGTGGTAGAGCAGGACCAGCAGTGAGTGGATCAGTGGTTTCTCGGTGAAGGCGTCGGGCTGCGGGCGCGCGTGCCGGGAGGTTCGGCAGTGGGGTTCTAAGCCAGAGCGGTTGCAGGACGGGCGACGGGGCTGGCTGCCGGACGGTGGTGCGGTGAAGGCCACCAGCAGTTCGCAGGACAGTAGTTCGCAGTACCGGTTTGGTCAGTGATTCGATGCAGAGGGAACGGAGGGGTTGAGCGCCATCGGGATCGCCCGGGCGAAGTTGTGGGCCCGGGTACCGCAGGACATCGATAGTGAGGTGGTCTCCGGTCACGCATTCGCGATCCCCGCACCCCCGAGTGTTTTCGGGTTGGGTGCGGACACAGTAGGCCGGCGCAGTACTAGGGCCGGCAGGTGGTGTTTTCCGTCCTTCGGGGCCCTGGCGCTATACGGCGCCAGGGCCCCTCCACACGTTCCCAACCCCTTTGCTTGTTTCCCAGTGAGGTGAGATGACAGCAGACGATTCCTTCGGCCGTCTTGATGACGAGGACTATCCCGCCTACACCATCGGCCGTGCCGCCGAGATGATCGGCACCAACCCCGGCTTCCTCCGCGCGATCGGCAAAGCCCGTCTGATCACCCCGCTGCGCTCCGAGGCCGGCCACCGCCGCTACTCCCGCTACCAGCTACGCATCGCTGCCCGGGTCCGTGAACTCGTCGACCAGGGCACCGCGATCGAGACCGCCTGCCGGATCGTGGCGCTGCAGGACCAACTCGAGGAAGCCTTGGCCCTCAACGAACAACTCCGCACCCGCGCCCACCACACCGCCGCCTGAACAGGGGCAATCGCGTGCGGCGGACCTGGCCCGCCTTAAGGCCGAGCGGGCAGCGCAGCGGGCCGTGGTGCAGCGATGGGCCGAGGACGAAGCAGCCGAAGCCAAAGTCGCAGCACCGACCGTCGCACCGTGTGCGACGGCGGACTGCGAGCGGCTGGTCGACATGCCGGTGGACTGGCCGATCGACATCGACGTCCTACCCGAGGACGGTGTCTACTGTGGCCCGTGTCGCCTCAACCGGGCCGCACGCAACCGCGGGCTACACGGGGAGCTGCGCCGGATGCGGAACGATCTGTAGCTGCCGCGCCGGATCTCCATCTGCTGCTCGGCCGCCGGGCGCGCTCGCGCTCCAGGCGGGCCGCGTCGGCGGCGCGCCGGTCCTCGCGGTCCTGCTTGCGGGGGACGGTGCGGAAGTCGGTGGCCGTCATCGTCGGCCGCCCTGTGCAGCACCTGCCGCCCGGGGGGGGGCTGGAAGCAGCCTGTTGGCTATGTCGTGGCATTCGGTGCTGGCGTGATCACGGAAGCGGCGTGGTGCCGCAGTGGATAGGAGACTCATGAGCACCGATGCATGGAACCCGGTCGACTCTTCCCTCGATGAGATCATCAGCATGGCCAACGGCCTCAAGAGCAAGACTGCCCAACTCAAGGCGGATGGCGCGAGTCCCGAAGAGGTGCAGGCCGAGATCGACGCGGTCAAGCTCCAACTCGGTGCACTGGACCCCGAGGGCAAGTGATCAAAAGCGGCGGCGCTGGTCGTTGACCGAGTCGTGAGCGGTCTCGGCTGCACGGTGTCGGACGCCGCAGCTCACAGAATCCGGTCGCTTCGGGCTCTGATCCGCTGGCCGTCTAACGTCACTGGCAATCGGTCAGGTTCGCTGTCACCGGATAGCACTGGGTGATCTGTAGCTGTCACGCCAGGTGTCACTACGAGCAGACGCCTGACCCGAAAGGATGCCCAGCATGTCAGCTGGTCGAAGGCGATCAGAACCTCCGGAGAGCCTCCGAGGCACTCGCCGGCCCTGAAGGATCGGGCTTGCCTCCGATGTCAGCTGACCGCCCACCCACACCAGTGGCCCCGGCGATGGGGCCACTGCCACGTTCATGGAGGTGAGAGAGCTCAGCTGTTGATGTTCTGTGGAGTGGCGGTGTCTTGAGTGTCGAGATCAGCGAAGAATTGGTCAACTACGGCACTGGTGCCGGCGGCGGCTTCGATCGGCTCACCGACAATCAAGCCTGCCAAGGAAGTAGCCAATGAGGCCACATCACCGCGGAGTTCGGCTTCGGCGAGGGACCGGTGCGCGGCGATCTGATCGTGCCCCGCGGCAACGATGGCCTCGCGCTCGCGCAGCCCTTCGGCTCGGATCTCAGCGATCAGCGCTGTCCCTTGCTCCAAGGCGTCCTGGCGCAGGCGGGCCGCTTCATGCCGAGCTTCCGTGGCCTGTTGCTGGTACTCGGCGAGAGTGCGGGCCGCTTCGGCAGCGATGTGCCCGGTTCGTTCGAGCCGGCCTTCGATCGCGTCGGACCGATCAGCGAGGACCTTGTTGATCCGAGGCAGCAGGACCTTGGCAAGTATCCCGAAGACGATCAGGAAGCCGAGCAGACCTATCAGGAGTTCTGCGGGCTTGGGCGTCAGGATTTCCATGCCCAGAGCTTATGTCGCGCACCAACTCCCCTAGTCGGCAGGGCAGCTGTCATCGTGCCGGGGTCCGTTGCCGCACTATCCCGAAGATGCCAAACCGCCCACCATCGTCGACTCAAGTAGGGCCCGATCACGCGACTCGCTGGGATCAAAAACAAGCTCTGAACTTGCCGTTTAACCTGCGACGGCCGGTATCGGCAGCCCTGGCGCCTGGGTGCTCGTCACCGTCCTTCAGCGCTGAGTACCAAGTCGTGGACCAGGAAGTGGAGCTGCCCGTCGTCCGTGGACTCCGCCCACAGCCCCTCGGCGTCGAGCACGGATGCTGCGACCATCCGAGCCTCGGCAACGAGTTCGGGGTCGTAGTTGAAGCCCGGCCACGGCAGGACGGGGTAGTCGTTCTCCTCGCCGAACTGCCGGACCCGCTCGATGTCGCCCAGGACTGCGTGCGGCAGTGACTCGTTCGCCCAGGACCACAGCCAGGACTGCTGGGCGAGGCTGACGCTGCCGATCATCGTGAGCCGGCCGGTGAGGAACACCTTCCCATCGCGCGACCACGTCATCTGCGCGTCGTCCATCGACCACTGGTACTGCACATCACCCGACAGAGCGAAGCGTTCGATCATCAGGGCCTGTCGAGCGCGGGCGCGGGCGCGAGCCGCGAGGACGACCTCGTCCCACCCTGAGTGGTCATGCGTCGAGCGGTCGTCCACGGTGCCTCCTGGCGCAGAACTGTCGGGAAGATCCTCCCATCGGGGTTGCTGGTCCAGGGCGCCGGGCGCTGGTTGCTTGTCGTGTTCGTCGCGGCTTGGTGCCCTTGTTGTGGTGAGCGGGTCGGGCGTATGCCTGACCGGTGGCGAGGACTGTGCCGACGTCGGCGCAAGCTACGGCTGAAGGCCGCCCTGCTCGGGCGCTCCACGGGCGGGCAGACCAGCAAGATCCATTGCGGCGGCGACCGGAAGTGCCGCCCGCTGGCGTTCGTCCTGACCGAGGGCCAGGCCGCCGACAGTTCGCAATTCATCCCCCTGCTCGAGAAGGTACGGGTCCGCGGACCGGTCGGCCGTCCCGGCACCCGACCCGACGCGGTCGCCGGCGACAAGGCCTACTCGTCCCGCGGCAACCGCGCCCACCTAGGGAACCGGTCCATCAAAGCGGTCATCCCGGAGATGAAGGACCAGGCCGCCAACCGGAAGGGCAGCAAGGGCGGTAGGCCTGTCAGCTATGACGCCGAGCTCTACAAGGAGCGGAACACTGTCGAGCGCCTGATCAACAAGCTGAAGGCTCGGCGAGGCATCGCCGCCCGGTTCGACAAGACCCCGGAGAGCTGCCTCGCCGGCCTCCACCTTCGCGCCTCGATGATCTGGATCGATGATCTCTTGCTGACCGCTGGCTGATCACAACATCTCACAGGCCTTAGGCGGGAGAGGGTGGGCCTGCGAGCGGCAACGGCGAGGCGCGCGGCAGAGCGGCGGCCGACGGTCAGAAGTCGACCACCTCGCGGTCCAGCGGGTACTCCGACCGGTGCACGCCGTCGTACGGCGAGGGTTGGATCGGCAGGACACCGGTCGGTTGCCGGCCGAGATTGTCATCCCAGAGCCGGGGCGCGACGTGTCCGGCGACCCGGAACTTTCGGAAGGTGAAGGGAGGGCTGTCGGTCGGGAAGAACTCGGCCGTCGTCAGCACCTGGAAGTGCAGGTGAGGGGTGGTGGAATTGCCGCTGTTGCCGATCAGCCCGAGGGTCTGGCCGGGTTCGACGCGGTCCCCCTCCCGAACGTTCAGCGAACCGGGATGCAAGTGGCCGTAGAGGAGGTACCGGCCGGGTGCGACCTCCAGCGTGATGTGGTTGCCCACGGTGTCCGCAATCGGCGGAACGGGGGGTGACACGGGCGGCGGGTTGTCCGGGAGACCGTCCTGGACCTCCACCACCCGGCCGCGTGCCGATGCCACGACCGGCTGGCGGTAGCTCAGGTAGCTGGTGAGCTGCGTGGGGTCACCCTCCCAGGTCTGTCCCTGCCCTCCGACTCGGTACCAGTCGATCGCGAAGCGCTGCGGCACGTAGAAGCGGCCGTTGATCGGCGCGAAACCGCGCCGGTGGTGGGTGTTGCCGCAGCACGACTCGCTGGCGTACCAGGTGCCCGGGAGGACCGGCGGGCGCAGGTCGAGCGGAGATGTGCGGGCGGTCGGGGTGGACTGCACCGTCTCTTCGAACGGCGACACGCCTGATGCGGTCAGGACAGCGCCCACCAGGTGGTGTTCGAGGACGTCGGGCACGGGCTGCCCGTGGTCGAGGGTCAGATCGATCCAGATGATCCACTGCTGGGAACCCTGGATGACGGTCTCTGTTGGCGGCGGTGGCGGCGGCGTGTACGCGTCCTCCCCCGGCAGGGGGTCGCCCACCGGGTTGGCGGCCCCGCCCAGTGCCGGTCCGCTCAGCGAGCCGATGACCTGGTGGGTGTTCGCGTCCTGGACGTCCACCCGGTCGAGTCGCACCTGAGCACTGCTGGGCAGCGCACTGGTGGTGAGCAGCTCGTACGAGAGGTGCACCTTGCCGTCGGTGGCGTCGAACGGCGCTGGCTTGGTCAGCACCGCTGCGGTGAGCGGGGTGAACTGTGTGCCGGGCGGCAGTGCGGTCAGTGCGGCTGCGTGCCCGGGCACGATCGCGGTTGCCGCCAGGATCGCTCCGAGCACGCCGCCGGCGAGCCCGCGGAGCAGTGCCCGGTGGCCGGTGGACTTGGGGGAGTTTCGGTGTGCCATGTGGTCCCCGTCGTTTGTCGAAGCCGGCAGCTCCGGGGGAGGAGCGCCGGTACGCCCCGGGGCCGAGACGCAGGCTCATGCAACGTGCTGGCGGCCCGATCCTGACGGATACCTCCTGGGTCCACGCCGAATTGCACCCGTCCGGGCCCACCGTCACCGGTCGATTCCCCTGTCGGGCGGTCAGAGCGGGGTGGTGACCTTGAGGATCAGCGGCAGGGCGACGGCTGCGTTCAGGACGGAGACGGCGGTGACCGTGGTCCCGGCAGCGGCGAACATGGTGACGAGGATGGCCGGGCTGTGGGCAGGGGGCCAGGTGTACGGGACAGGGGCGAGGAGAGCGGCCACCCGGCGGGGCCCGGGGCTGCGAAGGCCGGCAGGCCCGGGCCCGGGGCGGAGCACCCTCGCCCTCGACATCCTGCGCGCCGCCCACCGCGGGGTGGAGTCCACGCTGACCAGCGACAGGTCCACCGCGCCCCGCTTCGCGGCCTCCGCGTTCGGCCCCTCCAGCAGGGCCTCGAAGACACCGGCGTCCCTCCAGACTCGGAAGTGGCCGTATACGGTCGGCTTCCGGCCCCACTCTTCCGGTCTGAGATGGCGCCATTGAGAGGGATCTGGTGCTGTCGGAACGGCTTGCGGTGGCCCCGGGTTCCGGTCTGTTCTGGCCCCGCTCGCGGGTTCTATCGGTCGAGGAAGCGTGGGTCGGCCGTCTGGATGTAGTGGCTGAGGAGTTCGCGGTTGTGGAAGGCGGAGTGCAGGAGGACAGCCAGGTCCGTGAGGGCCTTGAGGTCAGGGCTTGTGACTACGAAGGTGCCAGCCTCTGATCCGAAGTGGAGCTTGTCGACGTTTTCGGGCATGTGGGAGCGGGCCAGTGACTCGGCCAGGCCTTCCCAGCCATGACCGTGGCTTTCGGCGTTGTGCTCCTCGAAGACTCCGGCGACCTGCTCCATGTCTCCGTCGAACAGATAGAGGCAGTGGGAGCCGTCGGATCCACTGCCTTCGTCCAGGTGGAACGGGGCCAGGGCTGATGCGTCAGTCATGCGGTGATGGTAGAGATCGCCATGTTCCGAGGCCGGTGTGGATGGCCCTTCAGAAGCCGTATCTCAACCGAACATGATCGTTTGATTTCCGCTCGTCAGGCATGGTTTCGGTCGGGGTGAGGGAGGGTTCCGGTGTCCGGTTGCTGCTTGATCGTCAGGGGTGTCGTGGTGGCGTCGATGCTGGGTTTGCTGGAGGCGCGGGAGGCGGAGGCCCGTGAGCGGGTCGAGGATCTGCGGGAGGAGGCGGCCCGGGCGGCTGCGGCACTGGAGGTGGCCGAGATCGAGCTGGACCGGCGGGTGATCGCGCGGGAAGAGCTCGGCGAGGCTCTGGCCGCGTCCGCTGCGTGACCACCGCCGTGACAGAGTCCGGGGGCGAGGAGAAGGCCCTGCCCGTGCCCGCGCCGTTGCCGGGGACGACCGTGCCGACCTGGCGGGAAGAGCTGCCCACGACGCTTCTCGCGCTGGACTACCAGCGGATCCTGGGCGTGCTCGTGGGCCGGCCGGGCCAACAGCCGGTGCGGGCCAAGGAGATCGCGGTGGTGCTGGGGCTGGAGCCGACGGGCGAAGGTCGAGGGGGTTCGGTCGAAGGCCAGGCGCCTGGCGGAGCGCGGGTAGCTGGTCCAGGAGGTGTCGGGGATGTTCAGCGCCGACCGGAAGCCGGCGGCCGGGCCAGGCGGCGGAAGAAGGCATAGACCCGGCCCCAGGCGGGGAAGTCCGCGGGCATCGCCCGCCAGGAGATCCCGCCCGCGACCAGGTAGCGGATCGCGTCGAGCATCTGGCGGTGGCAGTAGCCCTCGGGCTGCCCACCCCGCCCCTCCAGCCAGGCCGGCACCGGAACCAGCGGCCGCACCGCAGCCCACTCCGCGTCCGTCATATCCGAGGGGTACCGGCGCACCCGGTCCGGATGATCAGCCGCGTTCCCGCACACGTGCGCGAGGCAATCACACGATGGTGCGGCCGAGTTGATGTGAACGAGCGCGGGCGCGTACAACAGCGACAACAGGGCCTCCTGGAGCTGCTCGGATTGGTTCGCACCCCCGAGCTACCAAGAGGCCCTGCCTTCATGCGCGTACAACCGGAACATCACCCGACCAGGAACCCAGTTCGACCTGCACGTTCCAAGATCGGTTGAGATGTGGCTTCTGACACCAAACCTGCACATCGCAGGTGATCGTCGAGTAGTGGACCGGTAAGGAGGAACTCGACCTCCACTTCAGTAGGGACCGCCGGAGAACCGAGGCGGTCAGCCGAACTGGACCAGGCCGAGCAGGTTCCCCTCGCTGTCCTTGAAGTACCCGGCGCGGCCCACGCCCTCGAGCCGGCAGACGCCGTCAACCGTTCGGTAGCCCAGCCAGGTCGTACTCCTCGAAGGTGACGCCACGCGACTTGAGGGCCGCAACCTCGGCATCGATGTCGTCGACCACCCAGGATGCTTGGGTGGCCCCGTCGCTCTTGCCGTAGCTGGTGGCGAGCACGAAGTGGGCGCCGCCCGACTCGCAGGTCAGGGCGCTGCTGATCTCCTTGGCCGGCGTGAGGCCCAAGCGGTCGTGGTAAAAGGCCCTGGCCCGGTCCAGATCGGCGGCGGGCAGGATGGCGAGAACGGGATGTCCGTCCAACATCTCTCTCGGCCTCCATCCCTCCCTGGGGGAAGATTTATACCATTTCTTGACAGTTTGGCGTGAATTGGAGTACTGTCAACGTGCCATGAAAGAGAAGCGCGCGTACGAGAGTCCGCTGCGTGCCGGGCAGCTTGAGCAGACCCGGCAGCTGATCCTCGCCGCGCTCACCGAGGCCATCGCCGACGAAAGCGTCCAGGAGCTGACCATCCCGCTCGTGGCGGAGCGTGCAGGCGTCGCCGTCCGCACCGTCTACCGGCACTTCCCGACCAGGGAGGCGCTTTTCGCGGCCTGGAGCGGGTGGGCCCAGGAGAATCTGCACGTGCTCATGCAGTCCTATCCGGACACCTTGGACGGGCTGCGCCGCGTGGCGCCGGAGCTCTACCGCTCGTACGACGAGCACGCGCCACTGATCCTCGCCATGCTGAACTCCAAGGCGGCCCGGCCGCTGCGGGAGCAGGGCCGCAGGCACCGGTTCCACTCGGTGGAGGCGGCGCTGGCCGAGCTCACGGCCGAGGCCGACCCGGTAGCCCGCCGCCGCGCGGTCGCCGTGGTGTACCTGCTGGTGAGCGCCCCGGCCTGGCAGGCCATGCGGCTGCAGGCGGGGCTCGACGGGGCGGAGGCCGGCAAGGCCGCCGCCTGGGCGGTGCGGGTGCTCACAGACGAGCTGCGGCGAGACCCGGACGGCCCGCTACGCGACCCGGGCAGATGACCGGCGAGGAGGAGAGCCATGAGCATCGCCACGGAACGCACTTTCGCTCCACCGGGGCCGGGTACCTGGTTCCTGGACCCGACCCACTTCACCCGCCCGGTGACCAGGTTCCACGCCGAGATCTTCATCGAGGAGCTGCACCGCGGCTTCGGAGAGAGCCTCCGCCGGTACGGGTCGCTGCTCGAACGGCTGGACTGGGCCTTCGTCAACGGTTTCTGCTACTACCATCCCCAGCCGCTGGGAGCCCCGCCGGACGCCACAGACCACCCGCCGAGAGAGGTCTGGGAACGCCTTGCCGCCGATCATCCCGAGATCCGCACCAGGCTCGCGACCAGCGCGACCGTCTTCGAGCGCAAGCTGTGGCGCGAGGACCTGCGCCGCTGGGACGAGGAGGTCAGACCCGGGCTACAGCGCGAGCGGCGCGAACTACAGCAGGTCGAGCCCACTCTCCTCGATACCGGCAGTCTGCTCGCGTACCTCGACCGGTGCCGGGAGCACCAGCGCCGAGCCGGCTACCTGCACCACCTGTTCAACATGCCGGCACTGCTGCCGATGGGCGATCTGCTCGCACACTGTCAGGAGTGGACCGGGCGCACCACCGGCGAGATCCTGGCCCCGCTGGCCGGATCGAGCCCCGACCCGCTGGCGGACCGGGAGGAACTGTCCGAGCTGGCCGCCGCCGTAGCAGCGGACCCCCGGGCGAGCGAGCTGCTCGCCTCCCCGGCGCGACCCCAGGACCTGCTGGCGGCGCTGGGGGCCGTCGCGGGACGTACGAGTACCGCCCTCGCCGAGTACCTGGAGACGGCGGGCTGGCGCCCCGTCAATGGCGAGGACGTGGGCGATCCCTGCGTGGCGGAGTTGCCCGCCGTCGTGCTCGCGGCCATTCGCTCGGCGGTCTCCTCCTCGACGAGGCCCCAGGCGGACGCCCGCGCCGACCAGCGCGCCGACGCGGCGGCCGACCTTCGCGACGCCGTACCCGCATCGCACCGCTCCCGCTTCGACGAGCTGCTCGCCGAGGCGCGGCTGGTCTCCCGGCTGCGCGACGAGCGCGGGTCGTGCGCGGACCTGCCGGCCATCGGCCTCACCCGGCGCGCCATCCTGACGGCCGGCCGACGGCTCACCGAGCAGGGCCGGATCCACGCACCTGCCCACCTGGCCGAGGCGGGCTACGCCGAGCTGCGCGCCCTGGTCCGTACGGGCTCCGGGCCCGACGCCGCAGAACTCGCCGCCCGGGCGCACTACCGCGACCACGCCCGGTACGCGGACGCGCCGCCGATGCTGGGTCCACCGCCGGGCGACCCGCTGCCGCCTGATTGGCTGCCGCCCGCCGCGGCACGCCTGGAACGCGCCCTCGGGGCCATCGTCCTTGCCATGTTCACCAACCCGGCAGCCCGGACCGAGGGGCGGACCGTGCACGGGCTCGGCGCGAGCTCGGGCGTGTACGAGGGCACGGCACGGGTGATCAGCGGCGTGCCCGAGTTCGACCGCATCCAGCCCGGCGACGTCCTGGTCACCGACGCGACCACCACGGCCTTCAACATCGTCCTGCCACTGCTCGGCGCGATCGTCACCGATCGCGGCGGGGCACTCTCCCACGCCGCCATCGTCGCCCGGGAGTTCGCCATCCCCGGCGTCGTCGGATGCACGGATGCCACGGCGGTGATACCCGACGGCGCCTGGGTGCGGGTCGACGGCCGGGCCGGAGAGGCGGCGGTGGTCCGATGACGAGTCCGCTGTCGCCGAGCACGTGGTCCGTCCCCGTGCCGCTCCGCCTGGCCACCGACGAGAGCCGGTACGGCGGCAAATCCTCGCAGCTCGCGGCCGCCACCCGGGCGGGCCTACCGGTACCGGAAGGAATCGCTCTGGAATGGCTGTTCGTCGACGCCGTCGCAGCAGGCGACGACGAGACGCTCGCCGCCCTGCACGTGTCGACCGCCGACTTGCAGGGCAGCGGACTGGCCGTGCGTTCATCCGCGCCGGGCGAGGACTCGGCCGCGGCGAGCTTCGCCGGACAGCACCTCACCTGCCTCAACGTACGGGGTCCGGACGGGCTGACCGAGGCGGTCCGAATGGTGAGAGATTCGGCGCACTCGGCCGCCGCGCTCGCCTACCGTGAGCGTCTCGGGCTGCCCGGCCGGCCCAGAGTGGCAGTGGTGGTACAGGAGTTGGTGGTACCCGAGTGCGCCGGAGTCCTGTTCTCCCGAGACCCCCTCGACGGCTCCGACGTCCTGGTGATCGAGGCGAGTTGGGGCCTGGGCGAAGCCGTGGTCAGCGGCCTGGTCGTACCGGATCACTACCGGGTCCGCCGCGACGGCCGGGTGATCGAGCGCACGGCGGGCATGAAGGACCTGGCCGTGCAGCCCGCACCGGCCGGCGGAACGAGCCAGGTCCCGGTCCCCGCCGACCGAATCCACCGACTCTGCCTCGACGACACGCGGTTGGAGAGCCTGCGGGAACTCACCGCCCGCTGCGAGCAGGTCTTCGGCGGGACGCAGGACCTGGAGTGGGCCTTCGTCGCCGACAGTCTCCGTCTGCTCCAGCGCCGGCCGATGACCGGGGCTGTGCCCCCGCACTGACCCCTGCGTAGCCGCCCACCTCAGCTCGGGACGATCACGGACTGCTTGTGGTGGAAGATGTCGCCGGCGTCCCAGATGGGGCATACCAGAGAGGGTCTGTCAATCGATCGAACGGTGTAACCAGGGTGGTTGGGCTACTGACGGGCCGCTGAGAGTCGGCCGTCGAAGGTGATCAGGAACCCTGTTCGACCTACTCGTTCCAAGATCGGTTGAGATACGGCTTCTCAGGGGAGGCCCCGTTCCGGTGGTTGGTGTGCTCGCTTCCCTTCGGCTGTGTCCCCCTGATCCTGTTCCTGGTGTTGATGGAGGTGGGTGGAGGGGTGGTGGCCGGGGGTCGGGTCATGGGTGGGGGCTGCGCCAGATGTGGGGTGGGGCGTCAGCCAGTGGCTGACGGCCCGAGAAACGGACGCCGGCCCGGTCCGCAGCTACGCTGCGCCGCCAGTAGCCGGCTACGGGGTGTGGGGCGCCGGGGCCGTGCGGGTGGGTCCGGGCTGCTCGGCCGGGTGGACGCCTGGGAGTGCGAGGGATACCGGCGACCTGGACGCTGGCTTGTGCTGTGCGGCTGGCCGGTATGTGCCCGCAAAGACCGGACGCCTCGCCCGGCAGGAGCGTGCAGGGCAAGGCCGGTGGCTGCGGAAGGCGCGCCGCCGCTGCATTCAAAATGGGCCTGGTCATGGCCTGACCACTCTGGGATGAGCAGCGTTCGCGGGAACCGGCCCTATGGTCCAGGATCGATATGGCACCAGAGTCACATGATGTTCCGGCACCTCACCACATCGTGGAATCCGCGGAGGCGAACCATGGGCACGGTCACGACACCCGACGGCATCGACATCTTCTTCAAGGACTGGGGCTCCGGGCAGCCCATCGTCTTCAGTCACGGTTGGCCGCTGTCATCGGACGACTGGGACGCTCAGATGCTGTTCTTCCTGGGGCACGGCTATCGGGTCATCGCTCATGACCGTCGTGGGCACGGACGCTCCACCCAGAGCGGTGACGGCCACGACATGGACCACTACGCCGACGACCTCGCCGCCGTGACCGCGCATCTCGATCTGCATGACGCTGTGCATGTCGGGCACTCCACCGGTGGTGGCGAGGTCGCGCACTACATCGCCCGGCACGGCGAGAGCCGGGTCGCCAAGGCGGTGCTGATCAGCGCGGTGCCCCCGCTGATGGTGCGGACCGACGCCAATCCCGGCGGACTGCCCAAGAGTGCCTTCGACGACCTGCAGGCTCAGCTGGCCGCCAACCGTTCGGAGTTCTACCGGGCGCTGCCGTCGGGGCCCTTCTACGGCTTCAACCGACCCGGTGCGGAGCCCTCGGAGGCGATCATCGCGAATTGGTGGCGCCAGGGAATGATGGGTGGCGCGAAGGCACATTACGACGGCATCGTCGCCTTCTCCCAGACCGACTTCACCGAGGACCTGAAGAAGATCACGGTTCCGGTCCTGGTGATGCACGGTGATGACGACCAGATCGTTCCTTACGCCGATTCCGGGCCACTGTCCGCGAAGCTCGTGCAGAACGGCACCCTGAAGACGTACCCCGGATTCCCCCACGGAATGCCCACCACCCAGGCCGAGACCATCAACACCGACCTGCTGGCCTTCCTGCAGTCCTGACCGCCCTGCCGCTGGTGGCGTCCGCCGAACGCACGGCGGACGCCACCAGCGGCACGATCGGATGAGTGGGAATGCTGCCGACTTGTCTGCGGCCCCCTGCGCCTCGGCGCTGCCGGGTTCGTGGAAGGCATGCGCCGCCGCCCAGACATGTTCCGCGACGTGCACGAAGTCCAGCAGCACGGGTACGGTGACGCCCCGCCTCCCGGCCTCGGCGCGGATCGGATCGAGCTGGTGCCGGGCGCTGCCGGCCGACACGCTCCACGGACGCAGGCCGTGCGGATCGTGCGCTCAGGCCTGGTCGAAACCGCCGTAGTGCGCAGGATCAACCGGCCGCAGGGCAGCGGGAGCTGTACCGGGGTTGAGGCTCATGGATGCTCGGCTGCGGAACGTGGTGCCAAGCCGCTGCTCTCCCGCTCCATGGGCCGCGTTGGCCTCAGGCGGGAGGTGGTGGAGTGCGGGGAGCTTTGAGGGCGAAGTGGTTCAGCATGGTGGAGGCGACCATGAGGATCAGTGAGAAGGCCAGAACAGCCATCACCGCAGGCCGAAGTGCGGGGGGTAGATGCTCAGCATGGCGGCTCCGAGGAGCTGTGCCCATCCCCAGGGTTTCGGCCGCAGGACCCGGTGCCGGGCCCTGGGGGCCCATACACGGCCGGTGGTGAGAGCGGCGATGCCACAGCCGTATTCCGGGAGCGTCACCACGCCGAGCAGAACCCGAAGAGCCACGCGCACAGCGGTCCTTCCCCCGACTCTGAACCGACGGGCACGTCGGGGCACGATCATGCCAGGTTCCGGGCGCTGAGGGTGCCCGGTCATGCGGTCGGAGATGGCGCTGCTGCCGGGGGTGGATGATGTGCGTCGTGACGTCAGGGATGGTTCGCCCGCGGTGGCGGGTTGCGATGCGTAGTGGTGGGTTCTTCCTCGTGGGCGGTGCTCTGGGCATGCTGGCATATGGGTTGGTCGCGCACCGGCCTGTCGGGGCGCTGTCCTGGGGCGGGTTGTTGTTCGGGGTGGTGGTGGCGGCTACTGTCGCCGCACTGTTTCCCGGCCGTGACCGTGACCGGCGGTGAGCCGGGTGCCTGGGTGGGCGCGCCGGCCGGGTTGGTGCTGGGTGTGGGGAGCACGTCCGAAGGTGCGGCCGGGTGCCGGGTCGCTGGTCGGAGCCGGTGCGACACAAAAGGTATAAATAGTAACAGTTGGTGACATTGTGGTTTCTTCTCTCTAGTCTCTCGTCCGGCATCGAGTGAAGGGACTTGAGCATGAGACGACAGCTATCGGCGATCACCGCGGCCTGTGTGGCCGCGGTGATCGCGTTGGGCTGTGGCACCGCTGCCACCGCCACCACCGCGAGCACGAATCTGGACGGCGGCAAGGCAGCGAAGGGCCTGTGTGCCCCGGGCGTACCGATCGGCCCGGAGGGCGAGAAGTTCTACGACCCGCCGTCGCCGCTGCCCAAGGGCAACCACGGCGACCTGATCTGGGCCCGCCGCGTCGACGCCCCCAAGGGTGCGAGCGCCTGCCGGATCCTGTACCGCTCGACCCTCCAGACCGGTAAGCCCGTGGCCGTCTCGGGCATCGTGGCCTGGCCCGACGCCCCCGCGCCGCGCAGCGGCCGTAACGTCGTGGCGTGGGCCCACGGGACCGTGGGCGGACCGCGGCAGTGCGCGCCCTCCGCGGTGCCGAACCCGGCCACCGACCTGGTGGACTACTTCACCTACGACAGCCCCTGGGGCATCGACGTCGGCGTACCGGCCCTGACACAGTTCCTGCGCTCAGGTGACGTCGTGGTCGGCACCGACTACCAGGGCCTGGGCACCCCCGGTGTGCACCAGTACACCGTCGCCGTCACCGAGACGAACAACGTCCTGGACTCGGCCCGGGCGGCCCGCCGGATCACCGCCACCCACGCGAACCGCAAGGCGGCCGTCCTGGGCTGGTCGCAGGGCGGCGGCGCGGCGGCGTTCATCGCCCAGAACTACCGCGCGTACACCCCCGAGACCCAACTGGTGGGCATCGCGGCCCTGGCGCCTGCGGCCAACCTGGGACCGGACTTCAGGGGCCTGGTGCTACCCGGCCCGACCGATGCCACCTCGGCCGCACACAACGCGGCGCTGCGCACCAACGTCTACCGGGGCTTCCTCGCGGCCTACCCCGAGCTGAAGGCCACGGACGTGCTCAAGCCGGCTGGTCTGCAGGCGCTGCAAGGTGACGGGGTGGCGTGCATCGAGCACTTCTCGGACGTGATCCAGAACAACGTGGGCAACGTCGGCCAGCTCGACACCCTGTTCCAGCCGCTGACGATGGTGCCGGAGGCCTGGCACCAGCGCTTCAGCGAGAACACCGCGGGCCTGGTGGCCTCGGTGGCACCGATCCTGGTGATGCAGGGGACGGCGGACACCGTCATCAACCCGAACTCGACTGACGAGTACGTGAAGCGGGCCTGCAGCTTCAACAAGCCGGTCGAGTACACGAAGTACCAGGGGGCCACGCACCAGACGATCCCCAACGTCGCGGAGCCGGAGTACCTGGCCTGGATCGCGGACCGCTTCGCGGGCCGTCCCGCTTCGTCCAACTGCGCCTGACACGAGGCGGCGCAACTGCGAAGGCTCCCGGCCGGTAGACCATACCAGCCGGGAGCCTTCGTACGTCAGGGACCAGGCCTTGGGGTCAGAGCCCCCCAACAGACCGGTGCGGGACCGGCCGATGGACCACCGACGCCACCGGACCCCTGCCCCACACCTACGACCGCATCGTCGCGACCGTCGCCGTCAGCCCCATCCCCACCAGTTGGCTGGTCGCACTGCGGCCCAGCGGCCGGCTGGTCACCACCCTTACCGGCACCTCGCTGATCATCACCGCGGACAAGCAGCCCGACGGCGGAGCCCTGGGCCGAGTCGAGTGGGACCAGGCCGGATTCATGCACGCCCGCACCACCAACGACTACCCGCCCGGCCACGGCGAGCAGTTCGCCGCGGTGCGCGACCTGGACGGCGAGCAGATCACCACCGGCCGCTACCCCGTCCTCGACGTCGACAATGCCTGGGACGTCCGCAGCATGTACGAACTCACCACCCCGCACACCACCCACCACTACATCCAGGACCCCGATGGCACCCGCACCGCCTGGATCCTGCACCCCGACGGCTCCTGGGCCCGCGCCACCGGACTCCACCGCGACCCTCCCACCGTCCACCAGACCGGCCCGCAACGCCTGTGGGATGCACTGGAGCGGATCCGTACCCAGCGGATCGATGCACAGTAACGAGCCACCGCGGCCGGAAGCTGCGTGGTTTGATTCCTCGCAAGTCCTTGGACTCCGCGGGAGAGTCCTCCACGGGCGTGACCTGTCTCACCCTTTTCTGGCTGAAGCTTCGTCAGTTTCCTGTTCAGCGGCGTCTCGCCGGGTTTTCCCGGTGAGCCTGGCAGGATCCGTCAACAGACTGTCATTGCGGCCGTCCCCGCGGCGGATACAGGCTGTGACCGTGCTGATGCGACGTGTTGTGGTGATTGTCTATTCCGGGGTGCAGGCGCTGGACATCGCCGGTCCGATCGAAGTGTTCGACACCGTCAACCGGCTGTTGGCCGAGCCGGGGACGGGCTACCGGATCGAGTGGGTCTCCGCCCACGCGCCCTTGGTGCGCACCTCCTCGGGGTTGGTGATCCAGGCCGAGCCGCTGGACGCGGGCGAAGGCCCGATCGACACCCTCCTGGTTCCCGGTGGTTGGAGCTTGAAGGAGGCGTTGGCGGACCGGGCGCTGATCTCGTGGATCGGGCAGGCCGCCGCCCGGTCGCGGCGGGTCGCGTCGGTGTGCGGGGGAGCGTTCCTGCTGGCGGAGGCGGGGCTGTTGGACGGGCGGCGCGCCACCACCCACTGGGCGTACTGCGAGGAGATGGGCCGCCGATATCCGCAGGTGACGGTGGATCCGGGACCGATATTCGTCTGGGACGGCCGGTACGTGACCTCCGCCGGGGTGTCCACCGGTATCGACATGGCTCTGACACTGGTGGAGGCCGATCACGGAGCGGCGATCGCGCTGGAGATAGCCCGGTACCTGGTCCTGTTCTTCAAACGGCACGGCGGGCAGCCGCAGTTCAGCGCGATTCTGGACGCTCAGCTGGCCGACCGGGCGCCGGTGCGGGCCGCGCAGGAATGGGTTCTGGCCGGCCTCGATCGTCGGCTGCCGGTCTCCGAGCTCGCACAGCGGGCCAACATGAGTCCCCGAAACTTCGCCCGCGTCTTCCTGCGCGAGGTGGGCACGACACCTGGCCGGTACGTGACGCGGATGCGTATCGTGCGGGCCCGCGAACTGCTGGAGACCACCGATCTGCCGGTCGGCCACATCGCCCGCCGCTGCGGCTTCCCCAACGCCGAAACATTCTGCCGCTCGTTCGGCCGTGCGGTGGGGCCCACTCCGGGCGAGTACCGACAGCGATTCCAGGCCATTTCGCCGTCAGGTCTCATTGTCGAGCCGGACCGGGCCGAGAGGAGCGCGGTATGACAGCCCGAGTGCGCCTTGTCGACTACCTTGCCGCGGAGTTGGGCCGGATCGGTGTCACGTACATGTTCGGCGTAGGTGGTGCGAACATCGAGGACCTGTACGAGGCCGTCCATGGCGCGACGGAATCGGTCCGCGGCATTGTGGCGAAACACGAGTTCTCCGCTGCCACCATGGCCGACGGGTACGCCCGTGCCACGACGCGTCTGGGCGTCGTCGCGGCCACCTCGGGCGGCGGTGCGATGAACCTGGTGCCTGGGCTGGCGGAAGCGTACGCCTCGCGGGTTCCGGTGCTGGCGTTGGTGGGGGAACCGCCGACCGTTCTCGCCGGGCGGGGAGCGTTCCAGGACTCCAGCGGTCAGGCGGGCTCCTTCGATGCGCTCGAGCTGTTCGGGCCCGTCACTCGCTTCTGCGCCCGGGTCGTCGAACCGGACTCCATCATCTCGTTGTTGGCGCGGGCGGTCGCGGTGGCGCGGAGGGATCCCAAGGGACCGGCGGTGTTGCTTCTGCCCAAGGATGTGCAGCAGGCGTTCGTCACGGTTCCCGGGCCACGCGTGGCGGCGCACACCCCGCCGGCGGCGCTGCCGGAGGCTGCGGCCTTGGACCGTGCGGCGGCCGTGCTGCGTGGCGCGGACCGCGTGTTGCTGATCGCGGGTGAAGGGGTGGCCGCGGCCGGCGCGCGGGCCGAGCTTTCCGAGGTGGCGAGGCGGCTCGGCGCCTGGGTGGCAGTCACCCCGGACGCCAAGGACGTGTACGACAACCACGATCCCCGGTTCGTCGGAGTGGCCGGGGTGATGGGACATCCGAGCGTCGAGGACTGTCTGCGGCGGGCAGAGGCGTGTGTCCTTGTGGGTACCCGGCTGCCGGCAATGGCGCGTGGCGGATTGGACCGGGCGCTGGCAGACATCCCACTGATCTGCGTCGACCCCGAACCGCCGTTCGTGCCGGGCATCGCGCTGCACGGCAGTGTGCGCGACACCCTGCGTGCACTGACCCGTCGGCTGGAACCGGCTGCGCGCGCCTGCCCCGCGCACATAGACCCCACCCGGCTGCCACTGCCACTGCCGCCGGCCAACAGTGGCAGCACGTCCCACGCCGATGCGTTCGCCGCAATCGCTGCGGCGTTGCCGCAGGACGCGCATGTCTTCGTGGATGCCGGCAACACGGGAGCCGGCGCGATCCACCTGCTGCCCGCCCCACGGCATGGCCGCTTCGTGGTCGCGGTCGGCATGGGCGGTATGGGCTACACCTTCGGAGCGGGCATCGGCGCCGCGCTGGCCACCGGGCGGCGCACCTACGTGCTCGCCGGGGACGGGGCGTTCTTCATGCATGGGATGGAAGTGCACACCGCGGTGGAGTACGCCGTGCCCGTCACCTTCGTGATCCTCAACAACAACGCGCACGGGATGTGCGTCACGCGCGAGCACCTGTTCCAAGGCGGCGCCCGCGAGGACAACGTGTTCCTCCCGTCCGACATCGCCGCCGGCGTCGCCGCGATGTTCCCGACTCTCGACGTGACCCGGGCCCGCAACGCGGCGCAGCTGCGCCAGGAGCTGCTGAGGAGCAACACCGGCGGCGGTCCGGCATTCGTCGCCGTGGATGTCGACCGCCGCGAAATCCCACCGTTCCTTCCCTTCCTGACCGCCCCTGGTCGCAAGCCGATCGACACTGAGGAGACTGCAGATGAACGCGGACCGGTCCATGTTGGCTGATGTCCCCGGACTGATACGGGTGGAGAACACCAGCACCGAGCAGATGGCCGCCCGTTGCCTGGAGATGACCCCTGACGTCCACCAGCACCAACAGGTCTACGGGCAGTACTGCACCATCCAGGCGTACGCCGACTGCCCGCCGGAGCAGACCTACGAGTACCTGAGCCAGGGACACCACCTGGAGGAGTGGACCTTCAGCCTGCGCGGCTTCGCGCCGACCGAAACCCCGGGGCTGTGGGCCGGCTGGGACCTGCTGGCGCAGGACACCCGAATCTACTGCACGGTGGTGGCCAACCCCGAGGCCATGACCGTCGACTATCACTGTGCCTGGGACCAGGGCGACAAGCTCTGGATGATCTACCTGATGCGTGTCCTGCCCGCACCGCTGGTGCTCGACAAGCCGGGTTCGGTGATCACCTGGACCAACTGCCGGCACCCGTCCTACGACGACAACCCGCGCCCCGAACTCGCGCCCAGCGCGGACCGGCCATGGGTGGGCGACTACTGGGACCTGTTCTACGCCGGCCACACCGTGGAGATGGCGAACCTCACAGCGATCCTGGAGCACCGACACCGAGGCGGCCTGCCGGTCAGCGTGCCGCCGGGCAGGACGGTGACCCGGTGACGACGGTGAGCCTCATCGACGTCGCCGGCTATCTGCCCGGTGAGCCAGTTCCCGCCGAGTTCTACACCGGCTACCAGGGCGCGCAGGACACCCTCCGCGACAACCCGATGTTCCGGGTCCCGCCACTGCGCCACCACGTGGCCGCCGACGAGACCAACGTCGACATGGTCGAGCGTGCGGTACTCCCGCTGATCGAGCGGCACGGCCGGGACGAGATCCGGTCCGTGGACGTCCTCCTGGTGCACAGTCAACTGCCGGACATGCCGTTCGTGGGCGCCGGCACGGAGGTGGCACGCCGGCTGGGTCTGCATCCCGAGTGGCTGATCGACGTGGCCAACGCCGGCTGCGCGTCCTTCGTCTTCATGCTCGGACTGGCCCAGCAGATCCTCGCCACCACGGATGCCAGGACCGCCCTGGTCTGCAACGCGCAGAGCGCTGCCGGCCGGCTCTTCACCCAGTCCGAGGTGCGCGGCCTCGCCCAGGCAGCAGTCCCCGGCGACGGGTGCGGCGTGGGATATCTGACAACATCACACGCTGCCCCGCTACTCGGCGTGGAAACCCTGCACGTCGGCGAGTACGCGGGGGACATGACGATGGTGCGGGACGACGGCCGCAGGTACTGGGAACCCGGGCCGTCTCCGCTGCGGATCGGGTTCACCGAGGCCGGCCTCTCGCAGGTGCTGGCCCGCGGCAACCGGCTCGTTCCACAGGTCGTCACCACCCTGTGCGGGCGGCTCGGGAAAGCCACGACCGAGATCGACGTGCTGGTGACCAATCAGCCCAACCGGACCTTCCTGCGGAACTGGCGGGAAGCGTTGGAACTGGCCCCCGATCGGCACCCGGACACCTTCGACCGATGCGGCAACCTGTTCGGAGCAGCCATCCCGGTCACCCTGGACCACGCCATCCGCTCCGGACACGTCAAGGACGGCAGTCTCGTGGTGCTGGGCGGGTTCGCCCACGCCGGGGACTTCGCCGGAGCCGCGGCGGTCCGGTGGCACGGGCAGGGGTAGTTGATGATTCCACCTCGGCCCGCGGTCGGCCGCGGCCGGTGTCGGAGCCCTGACGGCAGCCGACCCGCCCGCAGTTGCTGAGCCATCGCCCAGTCAGAGCAAGGCTCAGTGAGCTTGTTCCGCTTTGACGGACACCCTCGGTGTGGTGGTCAGGCGGCGGTTGCGGACTCGTAGTCGGCGGGGCTGCGGTAGCCGAGGCTGCTGTGCAGACGGTGCAAGTTGTACCAGCCCTCGATGAAATCGAAGATCGCGGTGTGGGCGGCGGCCCGGCTGGGCCAGGCGGTAGTTCCGAGCAACTCGCGCTTGATGGTGGCGAAGAACGACTCGGCCAGCGCGTTGTCCCAGCACTGTCCGGTGCGGGTGTGTCAACTTGACGGCTGATCGTGGTTGTTGAGGTTCAGTTGTTGGTCGGCGTTAGCCGGCCCTCGAAGGCGATCTGGAAGGCGTTTAGGGGCGCCTTACAGCGCATCGTCCAGCGCTTGCGGCCCTTGCCGGTCGGATCCAGGCTCATCAGTGCCAGGTAGACGCACTTCAGGGCGGCGGCCTCGGTGGGGAAGTGGCCGCGGGCCCGGACGGCCTTGCGTATCCGCGCGTTGACGGACTCGATGGCGTTCGTCGAGCAGATGACGGTGCGGCTTGGTCAACTGCTGCAACAGCCCGCCCGCACCGGTCAGCGGGTGTGGGGGCTTCCTTGGTGATTGGCGTATGCCTGGCGGCGGGGCGCGCACCAGGGATCGCTCAGCTCGCGGGGAGCGTCATGCAAAGCGTGCGGTATTCCCGTCACTCATGAGCGCCGGGAATACCGGGTGGGGAACGTCAGCGGCCGTCGAGGCATCACTCGTAGCGCCATGCTGCCTCTAGGTAGTGCTGTTCGGCGGGGATGCCGGGCCGCGGTGGGCCAAGACGGCGTGCCGCTTCCATCGACGCTGCTCCCCGCGCGGGCCCGGGCACGGCTCGCGGCCGACCCCAGACGCACGCTGCTCTCCGCCTGCGCGGGGATGGACCCGCTGTCGTCGTGCTGACCAGTGCGTGCGTCATCTACTCCCCGCCCGCGCGGGGATGGACCCCAGGAGACCGGTGCGGGCGGCCGGACCAACCCTGCTCCCCGCCTGCGACTCCGGTCCGCAAGGGCGCAGCCCACGAGTGACTCAGTGGGTTCCTCATTCCAGAGCGGCCTCCGTGACCGCCCCGCGGCGCAGCGCGTCATGCGGCGCCGTCTTGGCGTCCTCGACAGCGAACGCGGTGACGCGAGCCGCAGCGACGCTGTGACCTGGGAGACCATCGCAGGCTGGGCAACATCCGCCGGCCGGGGCTGGTACCTACACCTCACGGGGCGGGGCCCGGCCCAGCCGCGTCTGCCTGTTGGAGTCCGTCACCTTCGGTTCGTCCACGCTCGGCACAGTACTCAGCTCATACGTATGAGCCGAGAGCTGTGGGGCCGCACGGTCGACGATCTCGGTCACCGCATAGCCGCGCCGACCGCCCCGGCCCCGGATGCCACTGAATGCCAGCAGAGCTGATCAGGTGACAGAAACCGTGTCCGGCCACGGCAGCCGGGTGCGGGAGCTGTGGACGCGGTTGAATCCCACCGGCCGCACAACGCACGGAGGAAGGGGACTGCCATGACCGGCGAGGACATCCTCCTGGGGATCGCCCTGACCGTCGCCCTCGCCACCGGCTCGCAGATCCTGGCGAACAAGCTGCACGTGCCCGCCCTGATCCTGCTGCTGCCGGTCGGCTTCACCGTGGGCGCAATGACGGACATCATCCATCCCGCGCGGCTCGTCGGGGCGGACTTCCCCGCGCTGGTGTCGCTGTCCGTCGCGGTGATCCTGTACGACGCCGGTCTGGGACTTGACCTGCGCAACCTCAAAGGCGAGACCCGCAGCATCGTGGGACGGCTGCTGAGCATCGGCATCGTGGTCACGTTCTTCGTCGTTGCGGGCATCGGGCCGGCGCTGTTCGGTATCCCACTGCGGGTAGCGGCGATGATCGGCGTGATCCTCGTCGTGTCAGGCCCCACCGTCGTGGGGCCGCTGCTCGAGTATGTCCGGCCGACGGAGAAGGTACGGCGCATCCTGATCTGGGAGGGCACCCTGACCGACCCGATCGGCGGCATCCTGGGGGCCGTGGTGTTCCATGCCGTGGCGACCAGCGGCCAGATCGACATCGGCCGGGGCTACCAGACCGGGCAGTTCCTCATCAGCATGGGCGTGGGAATCGCGGGCGGCGCGGTGGGTACCGCTCTCCTCTGGCTGGCGCTGCGCGTGCTCCGGCTCGGCGAGACGCTCGGCACTCTGGCGCAACTGGCCACGGTGGTCGTCGTGTCCGCCGGCTGTGACATCGCCCGTGACGACACCGGCCTCATCGCGGCGATCGTCACCGGACTGGCCGTCACCAACCTTCCCGGCTTGGACATGCCGGCCCGCAGGCCGTTCCTCGGGACGCTCGTCCAGCTGATCATCGGCCTGCTGTTCATCTCCATCTCCTCGGCCGTCACCCCCGCGTCGGTGGTGCCCGTGCTCGTCCCGTCATTGGTACTGATCGTGATCCTCGTCCTCGTCGTGCGGCCACTCGTGGCGTACGCCGCCGCCCGGGGATCCACTTTGACCGGTGGGGAGTGGGGATTCCTGGGATGGATGGCGCCGCGCGGTATCGTCGCCGCCTCGACCGCGTCCGCCTTCGCCGCGACCCTGGTGGCGAAGGGGCTGCCGGGCGCCGCCAAAATTCTCCCGATCACCTTCCTGGTGATCGTCGGAACGGTCCTGCTGTACGCCCTGACCGCCGCGCCCGTGGCCCGGCGGCTGGGCGTCGTCCGGCCGACGCGGACCCGGCCGCTCCTGGTGGGTGGAGACCCGTGGGTGATCGCCCTGGGGAAGGCCCTGGATTCGGCAGGGCTCGACGTGCTGATGTGGGCCGGGCTCGAGGAGGAACGCGAGCGGATCACCGCGGCCGGGATCGAACTCGCGCACGGGGAGATGCTCGCGACCGCGACCAACCCCCGGGCACGTCTGGAAGGCGTCACGGCGGTATTCCTCCTCACCAACGACGACGACTTCAACGCGCTCGCCTCGGTCGTGGTCAAGGACAACGTCCAGGGGCCCGTCTACCGGGTGGGCCCGCCCCGCGACAGCCACGGCGTGGTCGCCCCGTACACCGGAGGCGACATCCTCTTCGGCCGGCCGCTCGTCCGTCACCTCATCGCGGCACGCTACCAACGGGGCGCCCGCTTCCTGCTGCAGCCCGGCTCCCAACCGGTCCCGCCGGACCACGACATCCTCTTCGTCGTCCGCCTCGACGGCCGACTGGACCCGGTCACCGAGACGAGGACGATCACCCCGCTGCCCGACGACACCGCCGTCCTGCTGGGCCCCGCATGATGTCCTGGGCCACCCGCTTCCGGGTGCGGCAGTACGCCAAGGCGAGTCTGTGGATCGTCCCGCTGCTCGGGCTCGTGCTCGGTGTCGCCCTGGCCGAGGCCGCGGCCGCCGCCGACGGATCGTCCTGGCTGCCACGCACCTGGCAGTACTCGGCGACGACCGCCAGCAGCGTCCTGAGCTCCGTCGTGGGATCCATGATCGCCCTGCTCGGATTCGTCGTGACCATCGGCGTTCTCGTCATCCAGCAGGCCACCGGCACCCTGTCCCCGCGCTACATGCGGCTCTGGTACCGCGACCGGCTGCAGAAGGCCGTCCTCGCCACCTTCACCGGCACCTTCGCGTTCGCCTACACCCTGCTGCGGAGCATCGAGACGGACTCCGTTCCGAACCTCGGTGTGACCCTGGCGGGAGTCGCCGTCGCCGTCAGTCTTCTTCTGCTGCTGATCTATCTCAACCGTTTCACCCACAATCTGCGACCGGTGGCCATCGCTGACATCGTGGGACGCCTGGGCGAGCGGGTCCTCGTCCAAGTCGCGGCCCGCCTACGGGGGTACGCGGGTGAAGCGGAGGAAGCGGGGACCGGTGGGCCGGAGCGGCCGGCCGGCCCCGTGACCCGTATCCGGTCCGAACGCGGCGGTGTCATCCAGGCGTTCAACGCGCGCGGGATGGTTGCACTGGCGACACGACACGGCTGTGTCCTCGTCCTGGCCGCGTCCGTGGGCGACTTTGTGCCCCCCGGAGCCACCATCGTCGAGGTTCACCACGGTGGATCCCCGCCCGACCCTGGCCGGGTGACCGACCTCCTCGCCCTCGGGGCCGAGCGGACCATCGAGCAGGACCCGGCCTTCGCCCTGCGCATCCTGGTCGACATCGCCATCCGCGCGCTCTCGCCCGCCGTGAACGACCCCACCACCGCCGTCCAGGTGTTGAACCACATCGAGGCGCTCCTGCACGCCGTCGGCCATGCCGGCCTCCGCAGCCGATATGTGCTCGCCGACGACCGTGGCCGGCCACGCCTCGTGGTACCCGGCCGAGCCTGGGAGGACTATCTCGATCTCGCCGTCACCGAGATCCGCGATTACGGCGCGACGTCCACCCAGGTGTGCCGACGACTTCGGGCTCTATTGGACGGCCTGCTCACGGCGCTGCCCGAGGAGTACCTGCCCGCCGTCCGCGCCGAGCTCGAACTCCTCGACGACGCGGTCGCACGGGAATTCACCGACTCCGCCCGGAAGAGCAGGGCCCGGACCCCCGACCCTCAGGGCATCGGCGGCGGACGGCGCCCGTAGGGCGCACCACCCGCCACTCTGCCGTTTGGGATGCCCGGCCCGTAGGGAGGCGGACGCCCAACCCGTCTGCGACGGGACTCTTGCCGGCACCCTTTCGGCCGTTCCGCACCGAGGCGTCACAGAACGCCCATGATCACCTCGATCGTTGACGGCGTCACCTCACTGCCGCCCACGCTGCCGCTCAATCGCCTCGTCCAGGGTCGACGCCGCCATGATGAGCGACAGGTGAGTGAACGCCTGCGGGAAGTTGCCGAGCTGCTCACCGCTGGGGCCGATCTCCTCGGCGAACAGGCCCACGTGGTTGGCGTAGGTGTGCATCTTCTCGAAGGTGTACCGCGCCGGACGGATGCGTCCGGCCCGCGCCAGGGCATCGACGTACAGGTACGTGCAGAGGCTGAACGTACCCTCCGAGCCACGCAGCCCGTCCGGGGACGCTGCAGGGTCGTAGCGGTACACCAGGCTGTCCGAGACGAGCTTGCGTTCCATCGCGTCCAGGGTCGACAGCCAGCCCGGACTCTTCGCGGCGAGGAAGCCGACGCGCGGGATCAGCAGGAGGGAGGCGTCCAGGACGTCGCCGTCGTAGTGCTGCACCAGGGCCTGTTCGCTCTGGCTCCAGCCCTTGTCCATGACCTGATCGAGGATGTTGTCGCGCGCCTGGCGCCAGCGCGGGATGTCCGCGGGCCGACTGAGCTCGGTGGCCAGCCGCATCCCGCGGTCGAAGGCGACCCAGCACATCACCCGGCTGAAGGTGAAGTCCTTCCGGCCGCCGCGCGTCTCCCATACGCCCTCGTCGGGGCGGTCCCAGTTGTCAGCCAGCCAGTCCAGCGTCCGGGCCAGCCCCTTCCACCCGTGATAGCCCAGCTCCACGCCGACATCCATGCCTTCGGCCATCGCGTAGAGGGCCTCCCCGTAGATGTCGAGCTGCAGTTGGTCGGCGGCGGCGTTGCCCGCCCGGACCGGTCTCGATCCCCGGTAGCCCTCCCAGTGGTCGAGGATCTCCTCGGTCAGGTGCGGGTCGCCGTCGACCCGGTACATGATCTGCAGCCGCTCACCGGGCAGGTCCGCCCGGTCATGCATCCGGTCACCCAGCCACTTGGTGAACGCTGACGCCTCCTCGGTGAACCCGAGGTCGAGCAGCGCCCGTACCGACAGAGCGCCGTCCCTCACCCACGAGTACCGGTAGTCCCAGTTGCGCTCCCCGCCGACCTGCTCGGGCAGGCCCATGGTGGCGGCGGCGACCGGTGCCCCCGTCGGGTGGTAGGTGAGGAGCTTGATCGTGATAGCGGAGCGGTTGACCATCTCGGCCCATCGGCCACGGTAGTGCGAGGTGTGCAGCCACTTCTGCCAGAAGTCGACCTCCTGCCACAGCTTGGCCGTGATGTCCTCGACCGTGAGGGGAGGCGGCGCCCCACCGTTGGCGGCGGACGTGGTGAACACGGCGGCGGCGGTCTCCCCGGCTTCCAGGGTGATGCTGCCCTTCACGTCCTTCCCGTCCCGCTCGAGCGGGAAGCTCGCCTGCAGATGGCCGGCGATCCTTGGACCGCGGAAGACGGCCCCCTCAGGTCTCAGATCGAGTTCATGCTCGGCCCGCCCGTAGTCGAACCGCGGCCGGCACTCCAAGGTGAAGCGCACGGTGCCGCGCACCGCCCGGATCACCCGCATCAGGCTGTGCCGGTCAGTTGGAGTGCGGCTCGTGTTCGCGGGCATCCAGTCGAGGACCTCGCCCACGCCCTCGGGTGACATGAACCGCGTGACCAGCACCCCGGTGTCCGGGTAGTAGAGCTGCTTGCACGACACGTCCGAGTGGACGGGCGCCAGCCGGAAGTACCCGCCGCGGTCGTGGTCGAGCAGCGAGGCGAAGACGCTGGGCGAGTCGAACCTCGGCGAGCAGAACCAGTTGACCACGCCTTGCGAGGACACCAGAGCGGCGGTCTGCAGGTCTCCCACCAGTCCGTGGTCAGCGATCGGCGGATAGCGGTCCATGAGCGTCCAATCGTGGGAGTGCTACTGCACGTCCACTATCCGACACGCCGAGTCACGGGACACGGACAACTCGCCGCAAGCAAGGCAATCGGGCAACTGTCGCAATCGGCCGTCGCCTGACTGCTGCCTGCACGACGGTGCGTCGTGCCTGACACCGCGGCCGATGAACACAGTGACACACGCGGGAACCAGCCCGACGGGCACGAACAGGCGGCACCGGCCGCCTTGCTGTCGTCGACCCACAGCGGGTGGGCGATGAACTGATCTGTGGCGCCACCAAGGGCGAGCCCGGCCGGCCGTGGTGCCGGGGGAGACCTGGACCCGTTCGTGCAACGGGATGTCCAGGCAGACATCCAGCAGTCCGTGCCATAGGGCGTGGAAGAGCGCGGGTAGGACCTCGATCGGGTCGCCGACCGCCTGAACCCTCTCGATCAGCGGCCTGGGTGAAGCGAACGTCTCGAGGACGGCGGCTGTCAGGTCCGGGTGGCCGTTGTTGCGGGGGTGGCGGTAGCCGGCCAGCCAGCGCAGGTTCGCCTGCGGGACCGGGTCCAGGGGTTGCAGGCGCCGGTAGCTCCGGCCGACCTGCGTGCACGCGGCGCTCAGCGTGGCCGCGGCGGCCGCCGCCCGTGGGCCGCCGGCGTCCAGGTGGCTGGGGCAGTCGGCCAGCAGGCCGGTGCCGTCGGTGTACCGGGCGAACAGGTAGGGCACCCAGGCGCGCACCTCACCGAGGCCGGTGCGCCACAGCACCCGCACCGGCCGGGGAACGGACGCCCCTTCCCCGGCCGGCTTTCAGCTACCAGGTGACAGTGTCGAGTTCGGCGCGCGCGGGCGCCTGCACCACCTGCAAGGGGGAGGGCAGGGCCGTCCACGCACAGCGCACCTAGGTCAGGTCCCCGCTGGCATCAAGGACGGGCGGAAGGTCCGGATCAGGCAGCGGGCGCGTCTGGCAAGAACGGTCAGGCCATATGGCTGGACCTCCGGTCGGAAGGTCCAGCCATATGGGTGAGTGGCGCGTCAGCGCAGCGTCGCCTCGATGAACGAAAACGGCGTCGGGCGTGGCACGATGCGGTCCATGGTGAAACCGGCCGAGTCCAGGAGTGCCCGGTACTCCTCGGCGGTGCGCTCGCGTCCGGTCAGCATCGCCAGCATCGTGAGGTCGATCACCTTGGCTGGGTGCGGTACGTCACCGGGCGGGATCACGGCCTCGACGAGAACGACCCGGGCGCCGGGCTTGGCCGCTTCCGCGATGCTGCGCAGGATCTGCCGGCAGGACTCATCGTCCCAGTCGTGGAGGATGTAGGACAGGACATATACGTCCGCGGCTGGCACGGCCTGGAAGAAGTCGCCGCCAACACCCTGGACGCGGTCGGCCAGGCCGTGGGCGGCCAGGGTCTTCTGCGCCGCCGCCACGACCTCCGGACGGTCGAACACGATGCCGCGCCGGTAGTCGTCGGCCAGTAGCTGTGCGAGCATCGAGCCGTCCGCGCCGCCGATGTCGGCGACAACGGCACCCTCCGGCAGTCGGTACCCCTCGAACATGGCGGCCCTCAGGCTGCTGGTGACGTTTGCGAAGGCACGATTCTGCAGTTCCACCTTCTCGGCGTTGGTGGAGATCCAGTCGAAGAACGGCTGGCCGTAGTATCGCGTGGCCGCGGTCTCCCCGGTCAGCGCCGTATGCAGCAGGTCACCGAACGGCGCATAGTGCGTCTCCATCCAGTAGAGCGCGCCGTACCGCACGGAGTCGGGACGGTCCTCGTTCAAAGTCGCGCCCAGCTCAGTGATTTCCACCTCCTCAGCGTTGGTGCGGAAGACACCGAGCGTGGCCAGGAAACGGATGATTCGCCCCAGCGCGTCGGCGTTGGCGTGCGTCTCGGCGGCGAGCTGGTCGACCGTACGCGGCCCGCCGCTCAAGATGGTGGCGATGTCGAGCTTGGCCACCACGTACAGCGCCTGCGAAACCTGGAATCCTGCTATCAGCTGCAGCATCTGAAGCTGCGCGGGGATCGGCGGCGGCACGTTGTCGGTGGTGCTCACGAGATGGCCCCTGTCCTTCGTAGCGGTAGTAGTTGATCCTTCATCGTCAGTGGCGAAGGCTCGTGGCGGCGGTCTCGATCAGGTCCGCGACCGGCTTGGGGTCGGTGGCCATCACCAGGTGTGGTGCGTTCACCTCCACGGTGTGCGCATGGGCGCGGGCCGCCATGAATCGCTCCAGGTTCGGGGCGATCGACCGGTCCTGCTTCGCGACCAGGTACCAGGAAGGGATCGACTTCCAGGCAGGTGAACCTGAGGTCTGCGTCACCGAATCCAGGCTCAGTGGCCTCTGCTCCACCGCCAGCGCCTGCTCCTGTGCGCGGGGCAGTTCGTTGTCGAGGAACACCTCGCCGTACTTGGCGGGGTCGATCGTCAGCTCGGTGCCCTTGGTGCCGTCGTTCTTGGGGTAGCTGGTGGGGGTTGCGGGAACGGCTGGGATCTGGGTGCCGAGTGCGCTGCTGTTGAGGCTCTGCAGCGAGTCTCCCTTGTCTGGCGCGAAGGCTGCGATGTACACGAGCGCCTTGACGTTGCCGTTGCCGACGGCAGCGTTGGTGATGACCGCGCCGCCGTAGGAGTGGCCAACGAGGATGATCGGGCCGGAGATCTGGCTGAGCACGCTGGAGATGTAGCCGGCGTCCGAGGCGAGCCCGCGCAGCGGGTTGGGGGGTGCGACCACCGGATAGCCGTCCTTCTGCAGGCGCTTGGCTACGCCGGTCCAGCCGGCCGCGTCCGCCCACGCGCCGTGCACGAGCACCACGGTCGGCTTCACCGCCGGTCGGTGGGCGGCAGCGGCGGGTGGCTGGGCTGCGGGGGTGTCGCGATGGGCGCTGGCAGGCGTGGCCCAGGCGACCAGCGACAGGGCGGCGGCTGATGCCGCGGCGAGAGGGAGGGCACCAGCGATCCACTTGATGTGCTTCATGAGGAGCTTTCCTTTGGGTAGGTGGCGGCGCTCAGGGGAGCGCGGTCACGGTTACAGGGCGCGGAGTGCCGTCGTGATGAAGTCGGCGGTGCGCACGGGCTGGGCGATGAAGGACGCGTGGGAGCCGTTGACCTCCTCCACTGTCGCGTTCATCCGCTTGGCCATGAAGCGTTGCGCATCGGGGGAGATCGCGTTGTCGTGGTCGGCCACCAGGTACCAGGAGCGAAGCGTCTTCCATCCGGCGGCGGTGGCGTTCTCGGTGAGGGCGGCGACGGCCAGGGGCCGCTGGGCGGAGTACATGATGCGGGCCAGATCGGTGGGGACGTCGGCGCAGAAGGTCGCACGGAATGCGTCCTCGTTGATGAACAAGTCCGGTCCGTGCTGGGCGCCGGGTGCGTCGTAGGGCGTGGGCTCCGCGGTGGCGGCCAGCATCGAGGCGGGGAACGGTGCCTGGACGCTCGCGCAGCTCTCGCCGACATCGGGGCTGAAGGCGGCCAGGTAGATGAGGCTGACCACGTTGGGCAGCGACGCCGAGGCTTGGGTGATCACCGCGCCGCCATAGGAGTGGCCGACGAGCACGACGGGCCCCTCGATGGCGCTCACGACGGCGGCGATTGCCGCAGCGTCGCCGGCAAGGCCGCGCAGCGGGTTGGCGGGGGCGACCACCCGGTATCCGGCGGTGGCCAGTTCGCGGATGACGCCGCCGAAACCGGAGGCGTCGGCGAAGGCGCCGTGCACGAGCACGACCGTGGGCTGGAGTGGCTGAGACATGCTGGGTTCGGGTTTCCCGTCTGCTCGTTGCCAGGCGATGCCGGCGGCGGAACGTTGACGGTTCCCATGCTGTTCGTCGGGGTGGCCCGGGCACATCCGGGACTCCCGGGCGCAGATGCCCAGTGCCTGGGCAGCCTCACCCCAGTGAGGCGCCCAGCTGGGTGCGCGAGGTGATGCCGAGCTTGGTGAAGACCTTCCCCAGGTGGTACTCGACAGTGCGGGCGCTGATGAACAGCCGGGTGCCGATCTCCGGGTTCGTCAGGCCCTCTCGCGCCAACTTCGCGATCTGCTGCTCCTGCGGGGTGAGTTCCCCGTGATCTGCCGCGCGACGCTGAGCAGCGCTCTCGCCGGTCGCCCACAGCTCACGTCTGGCGCGCTCGGCGAACGCGGCCATGCCCATCGATTCGAGCATCCGGTGCGCCGTTCTCAGCTCGTCGCGGGCCTCACCGCGTCGACGCTGCCGGCGCAGCCACTCGCCGTAGACCAGGTGGGCGCGGGCCAGCTCGGCCCGAACGCCGGTGCGCGTGAGGCGCTCGATTGCCTCGCGGTAGTGGCCGTCGGCGTCCGCTCCCGGCGTGGTCAGTGCGCGGGCCCTGGCGTAGACGCCGATCGCCCAGTTGGTGCCGCTGCTGTGTGCGGCGTCGCCGAGCTCGCGACAGGCGTCCTGCGCCGTCTCGGGGTGCCCGCTGTGTACGGAGGCCTCGACCAGTTCGGCGAGGGCCCAGGGCCGGACGGCGACGCTGTTGGGGTTCTCAGCCGCCCGCTGCGCCGCGGCCTGTGCCGCCTGGGGCAGGCCGAGGCCGTTGTGTAGCACCGCGTCCGCCCACGCACCGATGGTCTGTGCGATCCCTTCCCCGCGTGGGCCGGCGTCGCGGAGCAACGGCTCCAGCAGGGCGGAGAGTTCGGCCGCCTGGCCGCGGAACGCGGCGACGATCACCGGGCCGTACGAAGCCAGGACGCGGGTCCCCCCCGCGCTGTTCGAGGTGACGATCAGCTCATCGGCCATCACCGCAGCCGCATCCAGGTCGCCGCCCCACGCCAGCAGGGCCACACGGGAGATCAGCGCGATCGGCAGCTCGGCTGCTGCCCCCTCACGGCGGCAGAGCTCTACCAGGCGGTCGGTGAGGGCTGCCCAGCGGAGTTCGTCCCGTGCGCCGGCGGCCGCGGCCATGGCCAAAGACAGCCACCGGATCTCTGTCCCAAGGAGCATGCCAGGGCCGCTGAGCCTGCTCAGGGCGCCGGTGAGCTCCGCCAACGGGGCGACCATGCCGTCCATGGGCGGCAGGAGTTCGGCGAGCCGATCACGCTGCGGCTCGTGCGCGCCAGCCGGAGGTGCGAGGTGGTGTGGATGATCTGGCGTCCAGGCACTGAGCGGTCCGCTGCTCTCGGCGGCGCGCGCCGCCGCCGGGACATTTGCCTCCGGTGCGGCGGCGGTTCCTGCGAAGAGGGCGGCGAAGATCGCGTCCAGGTGCGTCATGCGGGACAACTCGGGGTCGAGTGGCCGGAGCCGCCGCGCGAGGTCCAGGAGCCTTGCCGATACTTCGCCGCCCCAGCTCACGTGTGCGACCAATCGTGCCCGCACCAGCTCAGCGCGAGCCCGGTCCGCTGGACTCATCGGCCCCGACTCGGCGATCGTCAACAGATCATGAGCCGCTGAGGGGTCGCCTGCAGGGACCTTCGTGCGCGCCGCTTCGAGTGCCCTTCGTGTCCGCTCCGCCGGGTCCGGGGTGAGCAGCGTCGCCTTCTCCAAAAATGCGGCCGCGGCAGTCATGCCCCCGCGTGCCCTGGCCCGATCCGCGGACCGTTCCAGTTCCCCTGCCACTTCTTCATCCGGCCCCTCAGCCGCCTGTGCCCTGTGCCACGCGCGGCGGTCGGGGTCGGTGTCGGGGTCTGTCGCCTCGGCGAGAGCCGCGTGGGCCTCGCGCAGTTCGCGGGCCGTCGCGCAGCGGTAGGCGGCCGCGCGCGCCGTTGGGTGCCGGAAGCGCACGCGGGCGCCGAACTCCATCAGGCCAGCCTCCGCGATCGCCTGTGATGCTGATGGGTGGATCCCCATCCGTGCGGCGGATCGCCACAGCAGGGTCGAGTCCCCTTGCGGTTCGGCCGCGGCGAGTACCAGGAGGAGCCTGCTCTCGGCGGGCAGGGCATCGCTGCGGCGGCGGAACATCTCCTCCGCGCTGTCGGGCAGGTCTATCGCTCCCGGTATTCCGAACCCACCCGCCATCCGGCTGGCGGCGATGTCCTTCGGCAACTCCACGAGGGCCAGGGGATTGCCCTGGGTTTCCGCGATGATCTGATCTCGCACGCGCTCATCGACCTTGCCGGAGACCCTTGAGTCGAACAGGGTCTTTGCGTCCTGGTCCGACAGACCCGCGAGTTCCAGATGCGGGAGGCCGGTGAATTCGGCACTCACAGTGCGGGAGGTGAAGACCAGCCCAAGGGCTTCGGTTCCGAGGCGGCGTGCGACGAAGGCCATGACCTGGGCGGAGGCACGGTCCAGCCAGTGAGCATCGTCGATCAGGCACAGGAGCGGCTGTTGCGCGGCCGCCTCCGCGAGCAGACCCAGCACCGCCAAGCCAACCAGAAGGCGGTCGGGAACGGGACCGACGCTGACCCCGAAGGTGACGCGCAAGGCCTGCGCCTGCGGCTCGGGCAGCTCCTCTAGCCGGCCAAGGAAGGGAGCACAGAGCTGATGCAACGCGGCGAACGCAAGCTCCATCTCGGACTGGACGCCGGAGACAGTCACCACGCGCAGGTCACCGGCGTTCGCCTTGGCAGCGTCCAAAAGCGCCGTCTTGCCGACACCCGGATCACCCGCTAGCACCAGAACCCTGCTCTCCCCGGAGCGAACGGCACTCAGGAGCTCGTCGAGAGCGGCCCTCTCGGTGTCCCGACCGATCAGGCGCCAGCGCCTCGGAGGCAGGCACCCAGGTGTCGCGGCGGAACTGGCGTCCGCCCGGCGCGCTCCGAAGGAGACGTCGCTGTGAGGTGCCCGTGTATTGCCGGTGTTCATCAGCAGCCCAGTGCGTCAAGCATCGTCATATGTGACATGGTACTACTCGGAGCGAGGAGCATCCTGGGCGCTCAAGAACGCCCAATCGGCCGTGCGTGTGCGAGCCCTGCACCAAGGGTCGACGTCCACCCAACTGTGATGGGCAAGCTGAATGTGGGTCTCGCAGGAAGCGAAGAGGTCGCGGGCGTTAGTGGGCGGTTCGCGAGCCTTTGAGGCGTTCTGTGGTCGCCTGATGGTGTGGGGTGTGGGCGGCATCCACGGGATCGCGGTGCGGGGTCTGCTGGGGTTGGGGGGTGAGTGAACGCAAGCCGCATCCCAGCGACTTATCGGCCAAGCAGTGGTCGTTGATCGAGCCGGTGATCACCGCGTGGAAGGACCGGCACCGCTCGGTGAGCGGTCATCAGGGCGCCTACGACATGCGGGAGACCGAGAACGCGATCCCGGCGGCAGTACTCCTCCGGCCGCCCGCCGTTGCCGTCCAGCGACGTCGGCCACGGCAACTCCGCCGCGATGACCTGCCACTCCGTGTCCGTGGTGTCCGAGGTGTAGCGGCGGGACCCGGCCGGATGACGGCGGTCGTGACCGAACCGGCAGGTCAGGCACGGGTAGTCGGCTTGCCTGTCCGGGGCTACAGCGGGGGTTGCAGGGGCGTATCACGGCACGACAGGACTTCTTGGCGCGACTGGGCTTCGACACCGCAGTTGCTGCCAAGAGGTCCTGGCCGTGCAGGTCACTTCGCCGATTCCCACCCGTCCTCGACGATCAGTTGTTTAGGGGGTTGGAGTGGCGGGGCAGAGCATTGTGCGCGACCGCTTTTCCTCGCGACGGGGCCAGCAGGGCCCTCGTTGCGTCGCGGAGTGGTCAGTAGTGTGTGCCGTTCCAGGTCCATCGTCCGACCTCGATGCCGGACTGGCCCCAGGGGGTGGAATAGACGGCATCGCCGTTGGCCGAGGTGCGCAGGTCATTCATCCCGCTGTAGGTCGAGAGTTCGTTGTAGTCGCCGTTCCACAGCTGCCCGGCGTTGAGGGCGCTGTCGCACGGGCTCAGCCACACGGCGTTCGTGGCGGTCTTGTCGTCCGTGGTGAGGCACTTGCCGGTGGACGAGCTCTTCAGCTGGCGGTAGGTAATCCCGCTGGGGTAGGCGGTATAGGAACTGCCCCAGTTCCAGTAGGTGCCGGGCGACTGGTCGCAGGGGCCCGACCAGACGTTGCTGGTCGTGGTGGAGCCGGTGAGGCAGTTGCCCTCGTAGGCGTTCTTGTACACCCAGTCGGTCGCCGCGAACGCACTGGACATCGAGCCCGCCACGGTGAGCATGAGGGCGGCGAACATCATGGGCAGGGTCAGTCTCAGGGTCTTCCGAGATTTCATGATCGCGAGGATTGAGGACTGAAGCGATAACCATGTGAATCGAACATGAACATGCCGTGTCGCGATGGTCACGCTCTCGGCATGCACGCGTCAGCGAACCTCCGCACTCCGGCGTCGACAACGAGCGGCCTCACGCTCCACCACCGCCAGACACCGGAAATGATCAGTCTGTTCACAGGCTCTTAGGGGCGGAAGGTGCGGCGGTATGTGTCCGGGGGGACGCCGACGGTCCGGTGGAAGTGGCGGCGCAGGGTGGTGGCGGTGCCCATGCCCATGCCGGTGGTGGTGGCGGTGGTGTCGTCGGTGGTCTCCAAGAGTTCTTGGGCGTGGCGGATGCGTTGGGTGTGGAGCCACTGCAGCGGCGTGGTGCTGGTGAGTGATTTGAAGTGGCGGCACAGGTGGCGCGAGCTCATCCGTGCCTGCCGGGCCAGGTCTTCCACGGTGAGCGGCTCGTCCAGGCGTTGGAGGGTCCAGGGAAAGAGCTCGGCGAGCGGGTGGTTGCCGGGGTTGGGCACCGGGGTGGAGATGAACTGGGCCTGCCCGCTGGTCTTTATCTTCCGTCCGCGTCGTAGGGCGGGGACGGAAGGTTCCAGACGGAGTCTGACCGGCTGACGATCTTTCGAAGTTCGCGGGCGCTTCGTGGCGATACAGCCTGCATCACGGTGTCGAGGAGAACTCGGGCTTCGAGAGGGTCGCCGCAGCAGTACCAGTGCACGTTGCCCCACTCGTAGTCGTGCCACAGAGCACGCTCGGGCTGGCGGACGTAGTCCTTCCACAGGCCGACAGCCGTGCTGACGTCGCCCGGTTGCAGATAGTTTGGGGTGCGCTCGAGTCCGATGATCTCGGACAGCGCACGTGAAGACGGGCCGTCGATGACCGGCCGTGCACCCGTTGTCCGGTGGCTGCCGGCGGCGCCGTCACGGATCCGTCCTGGCCGCCTACGCGGCATGGACCTTTCGGTTCGTCGTCATGCGGTCCATGGCGCCACGGTCTCGAATGGCATCTCGAACGGATTCGCTCACCTGGGTATTCGCCGGACGTGGGGGGACGTGAGCTGGCATTGAGGTCCGCGCGAACATGTGTCCCATGAACAGTGCGTCGGAGGTTGAGATCGCAGGTGACCGGATCAAGGTGTGGTTCCGGTTTGTGCCTCGTGAGGGGTGGTTCCCTCAGGACACCGAAGGCCTGTGGGCAACCAGGCTCAGCGCGGA
>NZ_JBWKIQ010000011.1:340483-365645 GCF_056432645.1 Streptomyces sp. NPDC045021 | reverse complement strand
CCGGGATCTCCCCAGTGTCGGAGTCGGTGTCCAGAAGGACGATACGGCCGGGATGTTCGGACTGCGCGGAGCGTATGAGACCCCACACCGCCGACCGACCCAGATCCGTCACATCCTCACCCGGCAACACAGCCACCGCACCCCGCGTCACTACCACCAACCGACGGTCGTCATCGGCAGCCAACAGCGTTTGCAGTTCGGTGAGTACGGCCGTCAGCGCCTCGATCGGCTCGACCTGGGCGGGCACGTGCACCAGCACCGTTTCGCCGGCGGGCTCCGTCCCGCCGGCCCGCAGCCCGGACCATTCCACGTGGTACAGGTCCCGACCACCGGCGGACTGGGAGGCCTTCAACTCACCGGCCACGACCGGCCGCAGCACCAGCGCGCCGACGTCGGCGACCGGACCGCCCTGGACGTCGGACAGCCGCAGCGAGTAGCCGGAGTTGGCCGGGGTGACGCGGACCCGGAGGGCGGTCGCGCCGGAGGCGTGCAGAACGACGTCGGTCCAGGCGAAGGGGAGCTCGGCGCTCTCGCCGGGCCGGTCGATGCCGATGGCGTGCAGGGCGGCGTCGAGAAGCGCGGGGTGCAGGGCGTATCCCGTGGCGTCGACACCATCGGGCAGGGCGACCTCCGCGAAGACCTCCTCGCCCAGGCGCCAGGCGGCCCGCAGGCCCTGGAAGGACGGGCCGTAGCCGTATCCCTGGTCGCGCATCCGGTCGTAGGCGCCCTCGACCTCGATGATCCGGGCACCGGCGGGCGGCCACGCGCTGTCGGCCGGTCGGGCGGCGGCAGCCGCGTCCTCGGAGCGCAGCAGGCCTTCGGCATGCCGGGTCCAGAGGGAGTCGTCCGCGCCGGAGGGGCGGGAGAAGATCCCCAGCGCCCGCCTCCCGTCCTGGCCGGGTTCCTCCACGACGAGCTGGAACTCGACCGCACCGGACCCGTCGAGCAGCAGCGGCGCCTGGAGCGTCAGCTCCTCCAGTGCGGGGCAGCCGACCCGGTCGCCGGCCTGGACGGCCAGTTCGACGAAGCCGGTTCCGGGGAGCAGCGCCGTGTCTCCCACGGCGTGGTCCGCGAGCCACGGGTGCGTCTGGAGCGACAGCCGGCCGGTGAGCACCAGCCGGTCGGAGCCGGCCACCGCGACGACGGCGCCGAGCAGCGGATGGACGGCGGCCTCGATCCCGAGGGCCGAGGGGTCGGCGGAGCCGGCCACGTCGTCCAGCCAGTAGCGCTCCCGCTGGAACGCGTAGGTGGGCAGGTCCAGCAGCGGCGTGGCGGCAGGGCCGAAGAAGGCCCGCCAGTCGACCTCGACGCCCTGCGTGTGCAGTTCGGCGACGGACGACACGAGGGCCAGCGCCTCGTCCTGGCTGCGGCGCTGCGTGGCGATGAGGACGGCGTCGGTGACGCTCTCGGCGCCCATCGCGGTGAGGACCGCGTCCGGGCCGAGCTCCAGGAACGTGGTGACGCCCTGCTCCTGGAGGGTGGTGACGGCGTCGGCGAAGCGCACGGCCTCGCGGACGTGCCGGACCCAGTACTCGGGGTCGGTCAGCTCGTCGGTGGTCGCTGCCTGCCCGGTGAGCGTCGAGACGATCGGGATGGACGGTGCCGAGTACTCCAGGATGTAGGCGAAGCGCCGGAACTCGTCGAGCATCGCCTCCATGTGCACGGAGTGGAAGGCGTGGCTGACGGTGAGGCGCTTGGTCTTCCGTCCCAGCGCGTCGAAGTGCGCGATGACGTCAGCAACGGCCTCTTCATCACCGGAGACGACGATCGACGTCGGCCCGTTGACGGCGGCGATCCCCACTCGCTCCGTGAGCTGGAGCAGAACCTCGGCCTCGGTGGCCTGAAGCGCCGCCATCGCACCACCGGAGGGCAGTTGCTGCATCAACCGGCCGCGTGCCGCGACCAGCAGCGCCGCATCCTCCAGCGACCACACTCCCGCGACATGCGCGGCAGCCAGCTCGCCGATGGAGTGGCCCGCGAGCACCTGCGGACTCACGCCCCACGACGTGAGCAGCCGGAACAGCGCCACTTCCAGTGCGAACAGCGCGGGCTGGGTGTAGCCCGTCTCGTTCAACCGGCTGTCGTCGGCGAACAGCACATCCAGCAGCGGACGGTCCAGGTGCTCGTCGAACGCCGCAGCAACCGTGTCCAGCGCCTCCGCGAACACCGGGAACGCCGCGTACAGCTCGCGTCCCATCCCCGCCCGCTGGCTGCCCTGACCGGTGAAGAGGAATGCCAGGTCACCGGCGCCGGCCACAGCGGTCTTGGCCTCGCCGTCCACCACCGCACCCAGAGCGGCCAGCAGACCGTCACGATCAGCCGCCACCACACCCGCACGGTGCGCGAACCCCGCACGCGTCGTCGCCAACGCCGCACCCACCGACACCGTGTCCAGACCCGCATCGGCCAGCACGAAGTCCCGCAGGCGCGCCGCCTGAGCCTTCAACGCCTCCGGCGTCTTGCCCGACACCACCCACGGCACCACGGGAAGTTCAGCCGAGGAAACCGCGTCCGCCACGACCTCGACGGGGGCTTCCTCCACGATCACATGCGCGTTCGTGCCGCTGATCCCGAACGACGAGACGCCCGCACGACGCGGACGCTCGCCCGCCGGCCACGGCTGCGCCTGCGTCAGCAACTCGACCGAGCCCGCCGACCAGTCCACGTGCGGTGTCGGTGTGTCGACATTGAGGGTGGGCGGCAGCGTCTCGTGCCGCATCGCCTGCACCATCTTGATGATTCCCGCGACGCCCGCGGCGGCGGCCGTGTGCCCGATGTTGGACTTCACCGAGCCCAGCCACAGCGGTCGGTCGGCGTCGTGACCCTGCCCGTACGTGGCGATCAGAGCCTGTGCCTCGATCGGGTCGCCGAGCTTCGTTCCGGTGCCGTGTGCCTCGACGGCGTCCACATCGGCGGCGGTCAGCCCGCCACTGGCCAGCGCCCGCTGGATGAGGCGCTGCTGCGAGGGGCCGTTCGGAGCGGTGAGACCGTTGCTCGCGCCGTCCTGGTTGATCGCGCTGCTGCGGACGACCGCCAGCACCCGGTGGCCGTTGCGCCGCGCGTCGGAGAGCCGTTCGACGACGAGGACGCCGACGCCCTCGCCCCAGCACGTTCCGTCGGCCGCCTCGGCGAACGGCTTGCAGTGCCCGTCGGGCGCGAGTCCGCGCTGGCGGCTGAACGCGGTGAAGGCGCCGGGGCTGGACATCACGGCGACGCCGCTCGCGAGCGCGAGCGAGCACTCACCGGCGCGCAGCGACTGCACCGCGAGGTGCAGGGCGACCAGCGACGCGGAGCAGGCGGTGTCGACCGTCAGCGTCGGGCCCTCCAGGCCCAGGGTGTAGGCGACGCGCCCCGAAATGACGCTGGTGGCGCTGCCGGTGAGCAGATAGCCCTCGTAGCCCTCGGGGGCCTGGTGCAGCCGGGGCCCGTACTCCTGGGGCTCGGCCCCGACGAAGACACCGGTCGCCGATCCGCGCAGCCCGGCCGGGTCGATGCCGGCCCGTTCGAACGCCTCCCAGGAGGTCTCCAGGGTCAGCCGCTGCTGCGGGTCCATGGAGGCGGCCTCGCGTGGGCTGATGCCGAAGAAGTCCGCGTCGAACTCCGCAGCTCCGTAGAGGAAGCCGCCCTCGCGCGTGTACGTCTTGCCGGGCGCGTCCGGGTCCGGGTCGTAGAGGCCCTCCACGTCCCAGCCGCGGTCGGTGGGCAGCGAGCCGATGGCGTCCCGGCCCGACACCACCAGCTCCCACAGCTGCTCGGGCGAGCTGATGCCGCCCGGGTAGCGGCACGCCATGCCGACGATCGCGATCGGCTCGTCGAAGCCGGCGGCCGGGGCGGCGGCATCGCCCTGCGGACGCGCACCGGCCTCGCCTGCCGTACGGCCGTCGAACCGGACGCCGAAGATCTCCCACATCAGCTGCTTGGCCAGCGCGGTGGGCGTCGGGTGGTCGAAGGCGATGGTGATCGGCAGGTCGAGGCCCGTCGCGTCGCTGAGCCTGCGGTGCAGATCGACGACGGCCAGGGAGTCGAAGCCGAGCCGCAGGAACGGCTGCGACAGGTCGAGAGGGATCTGTCCCTCACGACCGGCCTTGCGCAGCGCCGCTTCCGCCTCCCTTCGGACCACCGCGAGAAGGCGTCGGTACTGCTCCGCCTCGGCCAGGCCGGCCAGTTCGGCCAGATCGACCAGCTCGGCCCGGTCGGCCGGATCGACGGCGGGGCCGTCTGCGGTGGACTCGTGGGATGCGGACTCGCTCATCACTGAACTCCAGTGTCGATTTCTGCGCGGGAAGAGATCAGGCGCGATGCCGACGTCACTTCACCGGCTCTGAGCAGGATTTCGGCCGGCGCGGGACGGCCGAGGAACAGCAGCAGGCTCGCGGTGGGCCCGTATGCGCCCACGTTGGGTACGGCGATCACGTCGCCGGGGTGCGGGAGGGGCATCTTGGCGGCGCGGGAGAGCAGGTCACCGGGGGTGCACAGCGGTCCGGCGAGGGTGACGACCGTTGCCTCCGCCGGTTCGCCGTCGCCGTCCTGCCCGCCCCCCTTCGGCTCGACCGAGAGCGGCAGCAGCCGCCCCAGTCCGGCCATTCCGCCGAGGGTGTTGATGCCCGCGTCCAGCACCGCGAAGGTCCGGCCGCGGCTCTGCTTGACGTTGGTGACCGTGGTCAGCAGCCGTCCGCTGTCGCCCACCAGGTAGCGGCCCGACTCGCAGGCGATCTCCGGGACGCCCTGTCGCCACTGCGGGAAGTGCTCGTCGAGGGTCTGCTCCAGTGCGGCGCGCAGATTCCCGTAGACGGGCCGGGTGCCGGGCACCGAGTACGGGGCCGCGAAACCGCCACCGATGTCCAACAGGCGCAGCGGTGTGCCGAGTTCGGCTTCCAGCCGGGCCGCTCCGCGAATGGTCTCCTGGAACTCGGCGATGAGACTCGCCTCGTCCTTGGAGTTGCTGAGGGGGAAGAAGTGCGCGCCCGCGACCCGGATCCCTTCCACCGCGCGGATCTCCGGCAGCAGGTCGGAGAGACCCTCCGCGTCGAAGCCGAACTGTGAGGGCGTGCCGGTCATCCGGATGCTGGTGGTCGCCGCGGCCGCCGCGCTGTTGACGCGGATCAGGGCGTCGGCGGTGGTGCCGTGCACGACCGCCTGAGCGCCCAGCCGCCGCAGGTCGCCGAGGGACTCGACCGAGAACGTGCGGACGCCCGCGGTCAGGGCGACGGAGATCTCCTCGGCGGTCTTGCCGGGCCCGGAGTAGAGGATCCGGTCGGCGGTGTGGCCGGCTTCGAGCGCGGACGCCAGCTCGCCGGTCGAGCACACCTCGGCGCGGCACGGCCGTTCGCCCTCGCCGAGGGCGCGGACCAGCCCGGGGTGCGGGTTGGCCTTGAGGGAGTAGAAGAGGGTGAACTGCTCCGGCAGGGCGGCCTGCAGATCTTCGCGGGCGGCGATGACGCGGTCCAGGTCGTAGACGTACAGCGGGGATCCGTAGCGCGCGACCAACTCCTCGTCGGTCACGGCGGCGGTGTCGAGGGCGGTGCCCCCGGTGGCCTCGGTGATGGTCATCCGGCGGCCAGCTCTTCCGCCACCAGGAGCGCCTCGAGCTGCTGCTTGGCGTTCTTGCCGTTGGCGGTCAGCGGGAAGTCGTCGATGACCTTGCACAGTGAGGGGACCTTGACGGCCTCCAGCCGCTGCGCCAGCTCCCGCAGCACGGTCTGCGGCGGCAGGTCGGCGGCGACGAAGAGCAGCAGGTCGCGGTCGGCGGTGGGCTTGAGGGCGGCGGCGTTCCGCACCCCTGGGATGTCCATGGCGGCGGCTTCGATCTCGATGGTGCTGACCCGCATGCCCTTGCGCTTGAACATGTCGTCGCGGCGGCCCTCGAAGTACAGGTAGCCGTCCGCGTCGAGGGAGCCGTAGTCACCGGTGTGCAGGCGGGTGACGCCCGTCTCCGGGTCGGTGCGGAAGGTGCGGGCGGTGATCTCCGGCAGCCGCCAGTAGCCGGCCATGACGTTCGGGCCGGTGACGGTGATCTCGCCGCTGCTGCCGGCCGGGACCGCGTTGCCCTCCTCGTCGAGGATGGTCACCTGGGTGCCGGGGAGCGGGCGGCCGGACGAACCGGGTCGCGTACGGTCCTCCTCGGGCGGCATGACGGTGATGCGCTTGCACTCCGAGATGCCGTACATCCGCACGACGCGGGCGTCGGGGAAGCAGCGCCACAGCCCGTCGATGATCCGCTGCTCCAGGGCGGCGCCGGTGCTGGTGAACATCCGCAGCTTCGTCGGCCGCGGGTCGCGCTCGGCGAGCCGGATCAGCGGGCCGCCGAGCGAGGGGACCAGCGGCAGGATCGTCGCGCCGGTCTCGCGGATCAGGATGTGCAGCTTGGGGTCGGCCTCCCCGTCGGCGAGGACGAGTTCGGCACCGGACAGGCAGGTCAGCAGCACCTGGAACAGGCCGTAGTCGAAGGAGAGCGGGACACGGCAGAAGACGACGTCGTCCGCGCGGTAGCCGAGCACCTGGTTGATCGCGTCGGCGGCGAAGGACATCTGCGCGTGCGGGCAGACGATGCCCTTCGGGGTGGCGGTGCTGCCCGAGGTGTAGATGAGGACGGCGGGGGAGTCGACCGACGTTGCCTCGGAGGTGACGCGGACCGTGGTGTCGGTGGCGGCGGCCCAGACGGCGCCCACCTCGTGCACGGGCACCTCCGTCAGTGCCTGGACGCCCTCCGCGAGGCCGTCCACGACCACGACCACGCGGGGCTCGCAGTTGGCGATGACGGCCTTGAGGTGGAACTCCTTCATCTCCGCGCTGATCGGCACCAGGGCCGCCCCGATCCGGGAGGCGGCGTAGAGCAGCGCCACCATCTCGCGGACGTTCGGCAGCCGGACGACGATACGGTCGCCGGCGCCCACCCCCTGCTCGCGCAGCCAGCCGGCGACGGTGTGGCTCTGCTGGACCAGGTTCTGCCAGGTCCAGGCGTCCCTGGAGTCGCGTACGGCGATGTTCTGGGGCCGCAGGGCGGCGGTCGCGTCCAGCAGTTCATGCAGCAGCCGCGCGGTGTCGGCGCCTCGGTCGGTGTGGTTGCTCACGGTGTCCACGGTGGTCACGGTCATCTCCTTGTCAGCTGCGAATCCGGCCGCGGTCCAGCAGCGCCTCGGCGCGGGACCTGAGAGTGGACCGGTCGATCTTCCGGTTGGGGTTCATCGGGAACTCGTCCAGGTGCTGGAAGAGCCGGGGGACCATCGCCTTGGGCAGGTCAGCGGTCAGCCGGCGGGCCAGATCGGCCGACGCGGCGGGCTCACCGGTGTAGAACGTGACCAGTTCATGGCTGCCGGCGACGGCCGCGGCCACCGTGACGGCGTCCTCGACCCCCTCCAGCCGGCGCACGCTGTGGCTGACCTCGGAGAGCTCCACCCGCCAGCCCTGCACCTGCACCTGGTCGTCGGCCCGCCCCACGTAGGCGATCTCGCCGTCCGGGTAGCGGCGTACGCGGTCACCGGTCCGGTACCAGCGCCGTCCGTCGTGCTCCAGGAAGCGGCCCGCGTCCTCGGCCGGGTCGAGGTAGCCGGAGAACATCTGCGGCCCGGTGATGCACAGTTCGCCCTCGCCGGCGCCGGACCCGGCGTCCACCGACCCGTCCGGGGCGAGCAGCAGGTGGCCGAGCGAGTCGTGCACCGGGCCGATCGGGACGACGCCGTTGACGTACCGCTCGTCCGGTGTCGCGGGCGACAGCCGGTGCCCGGTGACGGTGATCGTCAGCTCGGTCGGCCCGTACAGGTTCTCCACCACGGATTCCGGTGCGGCCCGCAGCCAGTCCTCGGCGTCCTGCCGGTGCAGGGGCTCGCCCGCGAACAGGCTCCAGCGCAGACCGGGCAGCGCGCCGGGCGACAGCGCGCCGGTGCGCCGGGCCAGCGCGATGCCGCCGGGGGTCGAGAACCACACCGTCATCCGCTGCTCGGCCAGGAACTCGGGCAGCGCCCGGTACGCCTGCATCGGGATCGGGACCACGCAGCCGCCCGCGCCCCAGGCGCAGAACAGGTCGAACATGGCGCAGTCGAAGGTCAGGTCGAACGTCTGCGAGAACACGTCGTCGGGGCCGAAGCCGTACCGCGCGTCGAGCGTGCGGAAGTAGCTGTCGGCCGCGCGGTGGCTGGTGGGCACGCCCTTCGGGCGGCCGGTCGAGCCGGACGTGAACAGGATGTAGGCGGTGTCCTCGGCCTCGGCCGGCAGCGGCGCCGCGAGGGCGGTCTCCGGCGGGGTGGCCGTGATGACGTCCGGGCGCGGGTCCGCGCCCGGGACGAGGACGAGGAGCGGGCCTTCGGCGGCGTCCCGCTGGTCCCAGCCCTCCAACAGGGCCTCGAGGACGGCCAGTCCGCGCCGGTCGGTGATCACCGCGTCGGCGCCGGCCGCCGTCAGGATCGACCGGTTGCGGGCGGCGGGGAAGTCCGGATTCACCGGAACCGCCACGGCGCCCAGGTACAGGGCGGCGAGCAGCCCGATGTACGCCTCGGCGGTCTTGGTGGCCAGAATCGCGACGACGCGCGGTCCGTCCGTCCCGGCGGGGGCCGCGTGCCGCAGGGCGCCGGCCCACGCCAACGCCTGCTCGTGGGCCTCGGTGTACGTGACCTCCTGGCCGCCGGCCCGGAAGGCGGGGCGGTCGGGGGCGATCGCGAGACCGCGCAGGAACCGGCCGTGCAGGGTGCGATCGAGGGAGCGGCCCGCGCCCGCCCCGTCCGCCGGAACCGCCGCTGCTGTCTCCGTGATCACGCTCATGTCAGACACCTGCCTTGGGACGCATCGCGTGCTTCGGATCGGCCAGTACGACGTCGAAGTTGCGCACCGCGCACTCCACCCGGCTGAACAGGGCGTCGGGGCCGGCCACCACCAGCCGCGTCACCTCGCGCCGGCCCAGCTCGGCGAGGACGGCCGGCCAGTCCACGGGTTTCACGAAGTGGTCGAGGAGCATGGTCCTGAGCCCCTCCGCGGTGTCGATGAGCCGGCCGTCCTGGTCGGCGAGGACCGGCAGATCGGGGTCGCGCAGCGGCAGGGCGTCGATGACCTCGACGGCGGCCCGGTCGCGCAGCCCGGTGAAGAGCGAGGAGTGCATCGGCGGGCGCATCGCGTACAGCGGCAGCGAGCCGATCTTCCGCAGCCGGCCGGTGAACGCCTCCAGATGCTCCTCGCGCAGCGAGATCATCTCGAACCCCTTGTCCAGGCGGCAGGACAGGTCGTACCACTCGCCCCGCTCGTCCATCCCGGCGAGCAGCTCGCGCAGCCCGTCGACGGGAGCCCGTACGAAGGACTGGGTGACGACGTCCCGGTGCTCGGTGGCGAAGTAGTCGGCGGTGCAACGGGCCAACCGGGCCGTCATCAACACCGCGTCGGGGAAGTCCAGGGCGCCGCAGAACGCCATCAGCGGCTTCTCACCGAAGCTGGGCCCCGCGCAGATCTCGGCCTCGGCGCCGAGTTCGGCGCGGGCCCACTGGGCGAGCGCCGTCGAGGCGACCATGAAGGCCACCTGCGCCGCTTCCGAATAGTCCTCGCCGGACTCGCGGAACCGGTCGAACACCGAGTAGCCCAGGGCCTCGTCGGCGATCGGCAGCAGATCGCGGGCAAAGGTATTCAGAAGCAGGAACCTGCCCAGGTCGGAGAAACGGGTGGGACCCATTCCTGGAAACACCATTGCCGTAGTCATCGCTGAAACCCGCCTTGTCGCGAACTGGCCTCGTCCGCTCTTTTCTACGGGCTGTCGCAAGGGGGAGTAACCCCTATGTCTCCCCGCCCGCGCCCCTTAGCAACACCCATACCGGACAGGGAATAGGGGTGGGCAGTCCGAGGGTAGGGGGTCGACGCTGTGGCACCTGCTTCGAAGCCGCGGCTTCAATGAGGTTCAGGCTGTTTCATAAATCGCTTCAATCGCCTGACCGAGTGGATGGGTGAACCGAACCATGACCATTGCCGAGGACATCACCTCGACCCGGCCGCAGACGCTGGCCCCGGTGACGGGACAGCTCCCGCCACCGCGCCAGGACCCGAGGTCCCGGGTGGCGCTGCTCAACCTGGTCAAACAGACGGTCAGGGACGGACCAGGCCCGCGCGCGACAGAACAGCAGTGGGCCAAGGGCAAACTGACCGTCCACGAGCGTCTGGAACTGCTCTTCGACGAGGGCACGTTCACCGAGATCGAACCGCTGCGCCGGCACCGTGCCACCGGCTTCGGCCTGGAGAACAAGCGCCCGTACACCGACGGTGTGGTGACCGGTTGGGGCGAGGTCATGGGCCGCACGGTCTTCGTCTACGCCCATGACTTCCGGATCTTCGGCGGCTCGCTGGGCGAGGCCCACGCCGAGAAGATCCACAAGGTGATGGACCTGGCCGAGTCGGCCGGCGCACCCCTGGTCAGCCTCAGCGACGGCGCGGGGGCCCGGATCCAGGAGGGCGTCACCGCGCTCGCCGGATACGGCGGCATCTTCCGTCGCAACGTCCGCTCGTCGGGCGTCATCCCGCAGATCAGCGTGATGCTCGGCCCGTGCGCGGGCGGCGCCACCTACTCTCCGGCGCTCACCGACTTCGTCTTCATGGTGCGCGGCACCTCGCAGATGTACATCACCGGGCCCGATGTGGTGCAGGCCGTCACCGGCGAGAAGATCTCCCACGACCAGCTCGGCGGCGCCGACGTGCACGCGTCGATCTCCGGCGCGGCCCAGTTCGTCTACGAGGACGAGGCCGAGTGCCTCGCCGAAGTGCGCTATCTGCTCTCGCTCCTGCCGTCGAACAACCGTGAACTGCCGCCGGCCGTCGGGACGGCCGACCCGGCCGACCGCCGGAACGAGTCCCTGCTGGAACTGGTGCCGGCCGACGCCAACCGCGCCTACGACATCCGGCCGGTGATCGAGGAGATCGTCGACGACGGCGACTTCTTCGAGGTGCACGCCGCCTGGGCCACCAACATCGTCTGCGCGCTGGCGCGTCTGGACGGTCACGTGGTCGGCATCGTGGCGAACCAGCCGGCCTCGCTGGCCGGCGTCCTGGACATCAACGCCTCGGAAAAGGCCGCGCGCTTCGTCCAGATGTGCGACTCGTTCAGCATTCCGCTGGTCACCCTGGTCGACGTACCGGGCTTCCTGCCCGGCAGCGCGCAGGAGCACGGCGGCATCATCCGGCACGGCGCGAAGCTGCTGTACGCGTACTGCAACGCCACGGTGCCGCGCATCCAGGTCATCCTGCGCAAGGCCTACGGCGGTTCGTACATCGTCATGGACTCGCGTTCCATCGGCACCGACCTGTCCTTCGCCTGGCCGACGAACGAGATCGCGGTCATGGGTGCGGAGGGCGCCGCCAACGTCGTCTTCCGGCGCGAGATCGCCGCGGCCGACGACCCGGACGCGGTCCGAGCCGAGCGCATCAAGCAGTACCAGGAGGAGCTGATGCACCCCTACTACGCGGCGGAGCGCGGCCTCGTCGACGACGTCATCGACCCGGCGGAGACCCGCTCGGTGCTGATCCGCTCCCTGGCGATGCTCCGCACGAAGCACGCCACGCTCCCGTCCCGCAAGCACGGAAACCCGCCGGTGTGACGGGCATGACGACACCGAGCGCACCGACACCGAGCGCACCGACACCGAGCGCACCGACATCGAACGCACCGACACCGAGCGCACCGGAAGCAGAAGCGGCGGCAGCAGTCGAAGCGGCGGGCTCCGCTGTGGGCAACCCCGCCGATGAGCTGCTCATCCAGTTCGTCCGCGGCGAGCCCGACGACGAGCAGGTGGCCGCTGCGACGGTCGCCCTCCTCGCCGTCCTCCGGCAGAAGGCCGTGGCCGACGACGAGCAGGGCGGGCGCGGCGGCCAGAGCAGCCGGCCCCCGCGCTGGACCCCCGACAGCTACAGCCCGCCGGGCGCCTGGGCCTACGGCTGACAGCCACGAACCGTCCGCCGGTGCCCCGGATCCGCTGAGGATCCGGGGCACGGCCATGTCCCCGTAACCACCGCGGGCGCGGGACACGCAGCACTGAACCCACCGCCTCACGTGCTGAGGCGGTGGGACGGTGGGGGGAGCGGGGGAGCGGAGTGAGGTCAGGGGGTCAGGCCGTCTGGTGCGCGCGGCGCGCGGCGACGGCTTTCGGGTAGCGGATCGTGAAGAGCACGGGGATCACGAAGCTGGCGACCTTGACGACGATCATGGGTGTTGTCGCGTGCGCGTCGGCGCGGATGATGAACGCCAGCACAACGGCGGCGGCCGCGAAGGCGAGCCCCCACACCTGCGTGATGACGGCGTTGGTCCGGTAGAACGCCTCCGTGCGGGCGACCTTCTCCGGTACGAGTTTGCGTGCGATGCCGAGGGTGAACGGCCGACGGATGAGCAGCGAGCCCCAGGCGGTGAGGGCGAGCCATGCGTCGACAAGAGCCGGCCCGTAACGGACCAGATCCGAGTCCGGTTGCGCGTAGGACAGCCAGGCGATCCCCGCGAAGAACACGAACGCGCTGGTCTCGATCACCATCTCGTCCCAGTTCTTGCCGGACTTGCGGTCGCGCCAGATCACCACTGTGGCGATCCCGAGCCCGACCAGTGCACCCTTGCGCCAGTCATCGCTCGTGGCGACGAAGGCATAGGCGATCCACGGGAGGAAGCTGATGAGGTAGCGGGTCATGGATAGCTCCTTTCTCGCATCCATTGCGACAGGTGGGACTAAAGCGCCCCTAAAGCGATCCGCGGCCCGCAAGGGCATCCAAAAAGGCTACCCCCGTCGGGCGACTCCTGCCCAGGTTTCGCTTTAGCCGTTCGCAAGGTGCCGATCGCACGCTCTCGTGGATATCGCTCCAATGTCCGCCGGAGCGTTGGATACGCATCTGGAGGAATCCATGGCCCGCCGCCTTTTCACGTCGGAGTCGGTTACCGAGGGACACCCCGACAAAATCGCCGACCAGATCAGTGACTCCGTCCTCGACGCACTCCTCGGGCAGGACCGCACCGCCCGGGTCGCTGTGGAAACCCTGATCACGACCGGCCAGGTGCACATTGCCGGTGAGGTCACCACGTCCGCGTATGCCGATATTCCGGCGATCGTGCGGCAGACGGTGCTGGATATCGGTTACGACTCGTCCGCGAAGGGCTTCGACGGTGCCTCGTGCGGGGTGTCGGTCTCGATCGGCGCGCAGTCCCCGGACATCGCGCAGGGCGTGGACACCGCGTACGAGTCGCGGGTAGAGGGCGGCGAGGACGACCTCGACCGCCAGGGCGCCGGCGACCAGGGCCTGATGTTCGGGTACGCGTGCGACGACACCCCCGAGTTGATGCCGCTGCCCATCGCGCTGGCCCACCGCCTCTCCAGCCGCCTCGCCGCGGTCCGCAAGAGCGGCCGGCTGGCGTACCTGCGCCCGGACGGCAAGACCCAGGTCACCATCGAGTACGACGGCAGCAAGGCCGTACGCCTCGACACCGTCGTGATCTCCAGCCAGCACGCGCCCGACATCAGCCTGGACTCCCTGCTCGCCCCGGACATCCGCGAGTTCGTCGTGGAGCCCGAGCTCGAAGCACTCGGCCTCACCCTCTCCACGGAGGGGTACCGGCTGCTGGTCAACCCGACCGGCCGGTTCGAGGTGGGCGGTCCGATGGGTGACGCGGGGCTGACCGGCCGGAAGATCATTGTCGACACGTACGGCGGCATGGCACGGCACGGTGGTGGCGCGTTCTCCGGCAAGGACCCGTCCAAGGTGGACCGTTCCGCCGCCTACGCGATGCGCTGGGTCGCCAAGAACGTCGTCGCCGCGGGCCTGGCCACGCGCTGCGAGGTCCAGGTCGCCTACGCCATCGGCAAGGCCGCCCCCGTCGGGCTCTTCGTCGAGACCTTCGGCACCGAGACCATCCCCGTGGCCCGCATCCAGGACGCCGTCATCCAGGTCTTCGACCTGCGCCCGGCCGCCATCGTCCGCGACCTCGACCTGCTGCGCCCCATCTACGCGCAGACCGCCGCCTACGGCCACTTCGGCCGGACGGACGCCGACTTCACCTGGGAGTCCACCGATCGGGCCGCCAAACTCCGCCAGGCCGCCGGTCTCTGACAGCCGGCCGAGGAAGAGCACCGGAGGAGTGAGTGACTGAGATGCGCACCGCCATCACAGGATCCATCGCAACCGACCATCTGATGGTCTTCCCCGGTCGGTTCACCGACCACCTGGTCGCCGACCAGCTCAAGAACGTCTCCCTGTCCTTCCTCGCCGACACCCTTGAGGTCCGGCGGGGAGGGGTGGCGGCGAACATCGCCTTCGGCATGGGGCAGCTCGGCCTCGCCCCGGTCCTGGTCGGCGCGGTCGGCCCGGACTTCGCCGACTACCAGGTCTGGCTCAAGCAGCACGGCGTCGACACCGACTCCGTCCAGGTCTCCCACGAGCACCAGACGGCCCGCTTCGTCTGCACCACCGACTCGGTGCAGAACCAGATCGCCACCTTCTACGCGGGCGCCATGTCCGAGGCCCGCCGGATCGAGCTCGCCCCCGTCACGGAACGCGCCGGCGCCCTCGACCTGGTCGTCGTCGCGCCCAACGACCCCGAGGCAATGCTCCGGCACACCGCAGAATGCCGCGAGCTGGGCATTCCCTTCGCGGCCGATCCGTCGCAGCAACTCGCCCGGCTGGACGGGGAGTCCGTACGGCTGCTCCTGGACGGCCCGCGCTTCCTCTTCAGCAACGAGTACGAGGCGGCGCTCCTGCAGGAACGCACCGGCTGGAGCGCCGCACAGGTGCTCCGGCGCGTCGGCACCTGGATCACCACCCTCGGTGCCCAGGGCGTCCGCATCGAGCGCGCGGGCGAGGCGCCGATCCTCGTACCGGCCGCCCCGACCACCGGCGCCACCGAACCCACCGGGGTCGGCGACGCCTTCCGGGCCGGCTTCCTCGCCGGCGTCTCCTGGGATCTCACCCTGCGGCGCTCGGCCGAGCTGGGCTGCGCCCTGGCCACCGTCGTCCTCGAATCGGTCGGCACCCAGGAGTACCACCTGGACCGCACCGACCTGCTCACCCGGCTGCGGACCGGCTACGGCAGCGCGTCCGCCACCGAGCTCGAACCGCATCTGTCCTACCTGGCGAGGTCGCTGTGAGCGTGAGCCAGGAGAGAGTGCGGCTGCTGCGTGACGCGTTCGCGTCGCGGGTCGTGGTGGGCGACGGCGCGATGGGCACGATGTTGCAGGCGCAGGACCCGTCGATGGACGACTTCGAGAACCTGGAGGGGTGCAACGAGGTTCTGAACGTCACCCGGCCGGACATCGTGCGGTCGGTGCACGAGGAGTACTTCGCGGCGGGTGTCGACTGCGTCGAGACCAACACCTTCGGCGCCAACCTCGCGGCACTGGGGGAGTACGACATCCCGGGCCGCATTCATGAACTGTCGGTGGCCGGTGCCCGGTTGGCCCGTGAGGTGGCGGACGGTTTCGCCACGCCCGACCGCCCGCGCTGGGTGCTCGGCTCCGTCGGCCCCGGCACCAAGCTCCCGACCCTCGGCCACGCCCCCTATGCGCTGCTGCGGGACGGCTACGAGGCGAACGTGGCCGGTCTCGTCGAGGGCGGCGCCGACGCGATCCTGGTGGAGACCACCCAGGACCTGCTGCAGACCAAGGCCGCCATCGTCGGCGCCCGCCGGGCGATGAGCGCCGCGGGCATCCAGCTGCCGCTGATCTGCCAGGTCACGGTGGAGACGACGGGCACGATGCTGCTCGGTTCGGAGATCGGTGCGGCGCTGACGGCGCTGGAGCCGCTCGGCATCGACATGATCGGTCTGAACTGCGCCACGGGACCGGCGGAGATGAGCGAGCACCTGCGCTATCTCGCCCGGCACGCGCGTATCGCCGTCTCCTGCATGCCCAACGCGGGCCTGCCGGTGCTGGGCAAGAACGGCGCGCACTACCCGCTGTCGCCGGAGGAACTGGCCGACGCGCACGAGTCGTTCGTGCGGGAGTACGGGTTGTCTCTGGTGGGCGGCTGCTGTGGCACCACGCCCGAGCACCTGCGACAGGTCGTGGAGCGGGTGCGGGGCCTGGAGCTGTCGCCGCGCAGTCCGCGTCCGGAGCCTGGTGCCGCCTCGCTCTATCAGACGGTGCCGTTCAAGCAGGATGCGTCGTATCTGGCGATCGGCGAGCGGACGAACGCCAACGGGTCGAAGAAGTTCCGCGAGGCCATGCTCGAAGGCCGTTGGGACGACTGCGTCGAGATGGCCCGCGACCAGATCCGCGAGGGCGCGCACCTGCTCGACCTGTGCGTGGACTACGTCGGCCGCGACGGCGCCGCGGACATGGCCGAGGTCGCGGGCCGTTTCGCGACGGCGTCGACGTTGCCCATCGTGCTGGACTCCACCGAGGTGCCGGTGCTGCGCGCCGGGCTGGAGAAGCTCGGCGGCCGGGCCGTCATCAACTCCGTCAACTACGAGGACGGTGACGGCCCGGAGTCCCGTTTCGCGCAGATCACGGCGTTGGCGGCGGAGCACGGTGCCGCGCTGATCGCGCTGACGATCGACGAGGAGGGCCAGGCCCGTACTCCGGAGCACAAGGTCGCCATCGCCGAGCGGCTGATCGAGGACCTGACGGCCAATTGGGGCATCCTCGAATCGGACATCCTCGTCGACTGTCTGACCTTCACCATCGCCACCGGTCAGGAGGAGTCCCGCAAGGACGGGATCTCGACGATCGGGGCGATCAGGGAGTTGAAGCGCCGCCACCCGCTGGTGCAGACGACCCTCGGACTGTCGAACATCTCCTTCGGGCTGAATCCGGCCGCCCGCGTCGTGCTGAACTCGGTCTTCCTGAACGAGTGCGTGGATGCGGGGTTGGATTCGGCGATCGTGCACGCCAGCAAGATCGTGCCGATCGCGCGCATTCCGGAGGAGCAGCGGGAGATCGCTCTCGATCTCGTCTATGACCGGCGTCGTGAGGGCTATGACCCGCTGCAGGCCTTCTTGGAGGCCTTCGAGGGCGTCGACATGAAGTCGGTGAAGGCGGGGCGTGCGGAGGAGTTGGCCGCGCTGCCGCTGGACGAGCGGTTGCAGCGGCGGATCATCGACGGTGAGAAGAACGGCCTGGAGCGGGATCTCGACGAGGCCCTGACCGTCCAGTCGGCCCTGCAGATCGTCAATGACACGCTGCTGGAGGGCATGAAGGTCGTCGGTGAGCTGTTCGGTTCCGGGCAGATGCAGCTGCCGTTCGTGCTGCAGTCCGCGGAGGTCATGAAGACCGCGGTCGCCTACCTCGAACCGCACATGGAGAAGTCGGACGCGGAGGGCAAGGGCACGATCGTGCTGGCCACCGTGCGCGGCGACGTCCATGACATCGGCAAGAACCTCGTCGACATCATCCTGTCCAACAACGGCTACAACGTCGTGAACCTCGGCATCAAGCAGCCGGTGGCGGCGATCCTGGACGCGGCGACCGAGCACAAGGCCGACGTGATCGGGATGTCCGGCCTACTGGTGAAGTCCACGGTGATCATGAAGGAGAACCTGCAGGAGCTCAACCAGCGCAAGATGGCCGCCGACTACCCCGTCATCCTCGGCGGCGCCGCCCTGACCCGCGCGTATGTCGAGCAGGATCTGCACGAGATCTACGAGGGCGAGGTCCGCTACGCACGCGACGCGTTCGAGGGCCTGCGGCTGATGGACGCGCTGATCGCCGTCAAGCGCGGCGTCCCCGGCGCCACCCTCCCCCCGCTCAAGCAGCGCCGCGTCGCCGCCGTGGACCGTCCCACCCGCGTCCCGGCGGCCCCGGAACTGCTGCCCGCCCGCTCCGACGTGGCGGCCGACAACCCCGTCCCGAAGGCGCCGTTCCTGGGGACGCGGATCGTGAAGGGCATCCCGCTCGCCGAGTACTCCTCCTGGCTGGACGAGCGGGCCACGTTCATGGGCCAGTGGGGACTGAAGGCCGCCCGCGGGGGCGGGCCTTCGTACGAGGAACTGGTGGAGACCGAAGGCCGGCCGCGGCTGCGGATGTGGCTCGACCGGCTGCACACCGAGAACATGCTCGAAGCGGCCGTGGTCTACGGCTACTTCCCGTGCGTGTCCAAGGGCGACGACCTGATCATTCTGGACGAGAAGACGGGCGGCGAGAGCCACCGCTTCACGTTCCCCCGCCAGCGCCGCGACCGGCACCTGTGCCTGTCGGACTTCTTCCGCCCCGACGGCGGTGAGCCCGACGTCATCGCGCTCACCGTCGTGACCATGGGGAACCGGGTCTCCGAGGTGGCGAACGAGCTGTTCGCCGCCAACGCCTACCGCGACTATCTCGAACTGCACGGGCTGTCGGTCCAGTTGACGGAGGCCCTGGCCGAGTACTGGCACTCCCGGATCCGCACCGAGCTGGGGATCGCGGGCGCCGACCCGGACAACCTGGACGCGATGTTCCGCACCGAGTACCAGGGGTGCCGCTACTCGCTCGGCTACCCGGCCTGCCCGGACCTGGAGGACCGCGCCAAGATCATGGACCTGCTCAAGCCGGAACGTATCGGCGTCGTTCTCTCCGAGGAGTTCCAACTGCACCCGGAGCAGTCCACCGACGCGATCGTCATCCACCACCCGGAAGCCAGCTACTACAAGGCGTGAGGAGGACCGTCCCCGCCATGACCACCGTTGTGAACGCGCCTACCAGGGTGAACGCGCCTACGACCAGTAACAATCTGCGCGATGTCCTCGCCGCCGGGCAGCGCACGTTCTCGTTCGAGTTCTTCCCCCCGAAGACGGACGCGGGCGAGCGCGTCCTGTGGGACGCGATCCGCCGCATCGAGGCCGTCGGGCCCACCTTCGTTTCCGTCACCTACGGAGCCGGCGGCTCCTCCCGTGACCGGACCGTGGACGTCACCCGGCGTATCGCCACCGAGACGACGCTGCGCCCGGTCGCCCATCTGACCGCGGTCGGCCACACGGTGGCGGAGCTGCGGCAGATCGTCGGCCGGTACGCGGACGCCGGGATCCGTGACGTCCTCGTCCTGCGCGGCGACCCACCGGGCGATCCGCGCGGCCCGTGGCAGCGGCACCCCGGGGGCCTGGACCACGCGGCCGACCTCGTCGAACTCGTGCGCTCCATAGGCGACTTCAGCATCGGCGTCGCGGCCTTCCCCGAACGTCATCCGCGCTCGCCGAGCTGGGACGACGACATCCGGCACTTCGTCGACAAGTGCCGGGCGGGCGCCGACTACGCCATCACGCAGATGTTCTTCGACGCGGACGACTATCTGCGGCTGCGGGACCGGGTGGCCGCCGCCGGCTGCGACACGCCGATCATCCCGGAGATCATGCCCGCCACCGACGTTCGGCAGATCCGGCGCTTCGCGGAGCTCAGCGACGCGACCTTCCCGGCCGATCTGGCCGAGCAGTTGGCGGCGGCGCAGCACGACCCGGAGACCGCCCACCGGATCGGGGTCGACCACGCGACGCGCCTGGCCCAGCGCCTGCTCGACGCCGGCGCTCCCGGACTGCACTACATCACCCTCAACCGGTCCACCGCGACGCTTGAGATCCACCAGAACACAAGGAGCGCAGATGCCGTCCCTCACCGCCGCTGATTTCAAGGTCGCGGACCTCTCCCTTGCCGCCTTCGGCCGCAAGGAGATCATCATGGCCGAGCACGAGATGCCCGGTCTGATGTCGATCCGCGCCGAGTACGCGGCGTCCAAGCCGCTGGCCGGCGCGCGGATCACCGGCTCGCTGCACATGACGATCCAGACCGCCGTCCTCATCGAGACCCTGGTCGCGCTGGGTGCCGAGGTCCGCTGGGCGTCCTGCAACATCTTCTCCACCCAGGACCACGCCGCCGCGGCGGTCGCGGTGGGCCCGAACGGCACTCCCGAGGACCCGCAGGGCACTCCCGTCTTCGCCTGGAAGGGCGAGACGATGGCCGAGTACTGGTGGTGCGCCGAGCAGGCCGTGACCTGGCCCGACGGCGGCCTGAACATGATCCTGGACGACGGCGGCGACGTCACGCTCCTGATCCACAAGGGCGTCGAGTTCGAGAAGGCCGGCGCGGTCCCGGACTCCGCCGAGGGCGACTCCGAGGAGTACGGCTACATCCTCGACCTGCTGCGCCGCACCCAGGCCGAGAGCCCCGGCAAGTGGACCACCGCGGCCGCCTCCATCAAGGGCGTCACCGAGGAGACCACGACCGGCGTCCACCGGCTCTACGAGATGCAGCGGGACGGCGGCCTGCTCTTCCCCGCGATCAACGTCAACGACTCCGTCACCAAGTCGAAGTTCGACAACAAGTACGGCTGCCGCCACTCGCTCATCGACGGCCTCAACCGCGCCACCGACGTCCTCATCGGCGGCAAGGTCGCCGTCGTGCTGGGCTACGGCGACGTCGGCAAGGGCTGCGCGGAGTCGCTGCGCGGCCAGGGCGCCCGCGTGATCGTCACCGAGATCGACCCGATCTGCGCACTGCAGGCGGCGATGGACGGATACCAGGTCACGACCCTGGAGGAGGTCGTCTCCGAGGGCGACATCTTCGTGACGACGACCGGCAACAAGGACATCATCATGGCCGCCGACATGGCCAAGATGAAGCACCAGGCCATCGTCAGCAACATCGGCCACTTCGACAACGAGATCGACATGGCGGGCCTCGCCAAGGTCCCCGGCATCGTCAAGGACGAGGTCAAGCCCCAGGTCCACACCTGGAAGTTCCCCGACGGGCACACCATCATCGTGCTGTCCGAGGGCCGCCTGATGAACCTCGGCAACGCCACCGGCCACCCGTCCTTCGTGATGTCGAACAGCTTCGCCAACCAGACGATCGCCCAGATCGAGCTCTTCACCAAGACCGCCGACTACCCCATCGGCGTCTACGTGCTCCCCAAGCACCTGGACGAGAAGGTTGCCCGCCTGCACCTCGACGCCCTCGGCGTGAAGCTCACCGCGCTGCGCCCGGAACAGGCCGCCTACATCGGCGTCCCGGTCGAGGGTCCGTACAAGTCGGACCACTACCGCTACTGATCGCGGCCGGGCGCCCGGCCGCCCGGCCGGGGGAGAGGGCGTGACGTGACGGGCGCTGCGGGGTTCATCTCCATGTGAACGGAACCTCGCAGGCCCGGCCCCCGCGCTTCAACCTCCTCGTCCCTCTCTTGAGGTCGCTCGCCGATCCGGCCGCGGTGCTGGCGGGGGCCGGCCTTGTCGGGGTGCAGGCGCTGCGGCTCGGGCAGTGGATCGTCGACGACGCGGCCATCACGTACGCCTACGCGCGCAGCATCGACGAGGGGTACGGCCCGGCCCAGCAGGCCGGCGCCCCGCCGGTGGAGGGGTACTCCAACCCGGCATGGCTGGCACTGCTGGTGGCCGGGCGGCGGCTGCGGCTGTTCGACCACGGGGCGCTGTTCGGGGTCTCGGACCTCGTGTGGTTCCCCAAAGCGCTGGCGCTGCTGTGCGTCATCGGGATGCTCGCCGGCGTCGCGATCGCCGCGCGGGCGGTGCTGCCGGGGCGGGCGTGGGCCGTGACGCTGCTCGCCGGGGTGGCGATGGCCGGGAACTTCTCGCTGGTGGTCTGGCTCTTCTCCGGCCTGGAGAACCCGCTGTACGGACTCGCCGTCACCGCCCTGGCGGCCGCGCTGGCCCGTGCCGTCGCCCGCGACGACCTGCTGCGGCCGCGCACCGCCGTCGTGGCCGGCCTCCTCGCGCTGCTCGCCGCCCTCACCCGCCCGGACGGCATCGTCTACGCGGCCGCGTACCCGGTGACGGTGCTGCTGCTCCTGGGCCGCCGGCGCCTCGGGCACCCGCGCGTCGCTCGCCCGTGCGTCGCTCACTCGCGCCTCGCTCGCCCGTGCGTCGCTCACTCGCGCCTCGCTCGATCCGTCCGCGCGGTCGCCCTGTCGACGGCGGTCTTTGCTCTTTTCTATGCGGCCCATCTGCTCTGGCGGCACGCGGAGTTCGGCCGCTGGGTGCCCAACACCGCGGTGGCGAAGTCCCAGCGGGCGCCGGACCTGGCCGGTCTGGCCCACACCACCGAGCTGCTCTCCTTCGCGGGCTGGACCCTCGTCCTCGCCGCGCTCGCCTGCACCGCCGCCGCGCTCGCCCGTCCGGGAACCCCCCGCCGGGCGTTGCTCGCCGTACTCGTCCCGCTGTCCCTGGCCCTGACCGCCTACGGGATGCTGCAGCGTGACTGGATGGCCCTCTACCGCTTCGCGACCCCGGTGTGGACGCTCGCGGCCTTCGCCGGCTCGCTGGCCGCCGTCACCGTCTGGGACCGCGAACGGCCGCGCGGGCGCGCGGTCCTGGCATCCGCGCTTCTCGTCGGATCCGTCGTGTCAGTGGCCGGACAGCGGCCCCGCGCCGAGGAGTTCCAGGCGGACCCGACGCTGTCGATGTGCTTCGTCGCCGACCGCTACGGCAGGCTCTTCAACACCTACGCCGACCGGCTCGGCCTGCCCGACGCCGGCCTCCTGCTCCCCGACCTCGGCGGCACTCTCCTGACCAGCCGGCTCCGCGTGACGGACCTCGCGGGCCTCACCGACCCCGCCATCGCGGACGCCTACGCGGCGAACGACACGACGCGCCTGCGCACGTACGTCTTCGACCACGTACGGCCCACCTTCATCCACGTCCACAGCCCGTGGTCGACCATCTCCGGCCTCACCCCCGGGGTGCTCACCGCCCACGGCTACGTCCCGCTCTCCACGAGTACGGACACGGGCGACTGGATCCGCCGCGCAGCGGTCCCCGACCCCACCCGCCTCGCGACCCTCCAGCGAACCACCCTCCCCGCCATTCCCCGGTCCATCCACCTCCGCACCACCACCCCCACCCACCCCTGCGGCCCCCGCCTCACCCCGACGCTCTGAAGCGAGTCCGCCCCTCATCGCCCGGGATCCGGCTGCTCCTGGCGGGCTTCCGGGATGCCGATCGGCATCTGCAGGTCCGCGTTGACCTGGCCGCCCAGCGTCATGACGTTCAGGGTCGCCGAATTCTCATTGGCGATGGCCTTCTCCACCCGCGCCACGAGCGTGACGAACGCCTTCCCGTCCGGCAGCCCGGCGTACGGCCCGACCTTGGTCTGGAAATACACCCGCTCATGACCGAGCAGCTGCTCCGTCGACCGGTAGTTCTTCCACTGCTCCCGGTACCGGTACACGCTCTCCAGCGAGACCGACACGACCACGACCAGGCTGAGCACCGTGGCGGTGAGCTTGGAGAACGGCAGATCGACATTGACGAGCACGGGCACGAGCGCCCCACCCACCACCGAGAGCGTCCGCATCCTCAGGTGCATGGCCTTGGTCTTGACCGCTTTCCGGTCGTACCACTTCTGATACTGCGCCAGCCTGGTCTCGATGTACCGCTGCGGGGTCATGGGCTCGGCGGCCGAGGCCTCGTAAGTCCCTGTGGAATTCGACGTGTTGTCATCGCTCTGCGGCATGGCTCGGAGTAGATCGCCGAGCGCCGACCGAGTCAAGCACCCTACGGTCCGCCCGCGTTGGCCCCACTCAGCGACGGGTGGCCATCGCCGCGAAGACGAGCAGCATGACCAAGCCGCCGGCGAGGACGATCCCGCCCCCCAGACGAAAGGCCAGCGGAGGAAGATCCCGCCGGTCCGCGAGTGTCAGGTCCATCCTCTGCTGGCCCCCGAACTCCTGCGCCGCCCGGCGGCGTCGGGACATCGCGTCGGCCGACCCCCGAATGTTCAGAGCGACCACCCCGCCACCGCAGGTGGCCACCAGGCCGAAGACCAGCGTGAAGATGAGGGCGCCCGCGCCCGAGCTTGAGGCCGACTCGGTGGCGGCAAGGTGCAGAAGCATGAACCGGATCCTGCCAGGTCCAAACGCATAAACGATCACACGATGATCACAATCACCGAGCGCGCCTTCGGCTGCATACGGCCGTAGATACGCGAAGACCCAGTCCCCAGCGTTTCCGCTGGTTACGGGGTCTTCGGACACCTCTTACAAGGTGCCCCCGGCAGGATTCGAACCTGCGCACCCGGCTCCGGAGGCCGATGGCGTCCCAGGGGTTTCCGCAGCTCAGGCAGGCACCTCTATGCCGGACGGCCCCGGCCATCCCGCGAATACGCCGTGGCCAGGGGATGCTGCGAGCGTCAGTGTTCCTCGGTCCACAGACCATCTCCTGCCCTGCAACTCGACGTTGGAACCGCCCCCTGACCCCTGGCGTCACAGGTAACGATCAAGGGAGTGAGCATGCAGGGTGATCCACCACTCTGGGTTGTCATCGCGGTCTGGCTGGTGGTGTCGGGGGGAGTGACAGTGGTCGTGGGCAGCATCGTCCTACTCGTGATCACCGTCGCCTTCCTGGGCACGAGCTGGATGCGGCGCAAGTGGCGGCACAGAGAGAGCCAAAAGCAGCACACAACAGCTCCGGCGGATAGCGCGGGCACTCGTCAGGCTTCGGAGAAGCTGCGACAGACCGCATCCACCCAGCACATCACAGACAACTGATTGGGCAGGGCTGCTACGTGCGGCTTTGCTATTGATCACCCCTGTGACCTGCGACTGAGGTGTCGGCCGTTGTCATCGTTGGTCACCATTGAGCGCCCTCTTACGGCCCCACGACGGCCCGAGAGAGGGCGCTCGCTCGTGAACCCCTGCACTTCGATACGAACTACCGGCGCGACGGTCGCTGAGGTCTGCCGGGCTGGTCAGTCGTGGGCCTGCGGTCGCTGAGGGTTCGTTACGGCCGTGATGGTTGCTGTACTTCGCTGCTGTACTGCTGTGCCTGCCGGCCGACGCGGATCGGCTCCGGTCGATCAGTCCCTCGACTGATCGACCGGAGCCGGCCTTGACCACTGACTACGGTCGGGCTGCGCGGCGTTGGTTCTTCCGCCTCACGAAGAGGAGAATCGCGCTTCCCACTGCGAGTGCGGTGGCTGAGGCGGCCGCAAGAGCGATTTCTTGCTCCGCGCCCGTCTCGGCGAGTTCACCCTTGTGGTTATCGCCCTGGCCCTCTCCGCCCTGGCCATGGTCACTCGGTCCATGATCGCCTGATCCGGGACCGCTGTGATCGCCAGGTGCACCGGGACCGCCGTGCTCGCCGGGACCGCCGTGCTCGCCAGGGCCGCCGTGCTCGCCCGGACCGCCCGTTCCTCCTCCAGGTCCCGCGGGTCCTGCCGGTCCTGCCGGTCCTGCCGGTCCTGCCGGTCCTGCCGGTCCCGCGGGTCCTGCCGGTCCGGCGGAACCTGTGGGGCCGGGAGCGCCGGTCGGGCCGGGGGCACCG
>NZ_JBWKIQ010000011.1:0-340385 GCF_056432645.1 Streptomyces sp. NPDC045021 | reverse complement strand
CGTTCGCACCGGGTGTGCCGGGTGCCCCATTCGGGCCGGGGGCACCGGGAGTTCCGGGGGCACCGTTCTCACCGGGGGCGCCAGGCGCACCGTTCGCACCGGGTGTGCCGGGTGCCCCATTCGGGCCGGGGGCACCGGGAGTTCCGGGGGCACCGTTCTCACCGGGGGCGCCAGGCGCACCGTTCGGGCCAGCTGCACCGGGAGTTCCGGGGGCACCGTTCTCGCCGGGCGTGCCCGGTGTGCCAGGGGCTCCGTTCGGGCCGGGGGCACCGGGAGTTCCGGGGGCACCGTTCTCACCGGGGGCGCCAGGCGCACCGTTCGGGCCAGCTGCACCGGGAGTTCCGGGGGCACCGTTCTCGCCGGGCGTGCCCGGTGTGCCAGGGGCTCCGTTCGGGCCAGCTGCACCGGGAGTTCCGGGGGCACCGTTTGCACCAGGGGTGCCGGGAGCGCCGGCGGGTCCGGGGGCACCGGGAGTGCCGGCCGTGCCGGGGGCTCCGTTCGGGCCGGTAGCGCCGTTGGCGCCGGGGGCCCCGTTCGGACCGGGGGCGCCGGGGGCGCCAGGAGTGCCGGCGTCACCGGCGGCGCCGGGGGCGCCGGTCGGACCGGTGGCGCCGGTCGGACCGGTCGGGCCGGGAGGGCCGGTCGGGCCCGTGGTGCCGGGCGGGCCGGGCGGGCCGACCGTGCAGGCCGCCCGCGTAATGGTGTTGTCGTCCAGCGTGACCGCGCCGTTGCGCGCCAGCACACGGCCTTCGATCGCCGTTCCGGTCTGGGCGGCGATGGAGGTCAGGGCCAGGACGTTGCCCTTGAAGAAGGAATGGGTTCCGAGGGTGGCGGAACTGCCCACCTGCCAGAACACGTTGCAGGCCTGTGTTCCGTTCACGAGACTGACGTTGCTCGCCGAACCCGTGATCAGGGTCTCGGCGATCTGGAAGATGAAGACGGCGCTCGAGTCGCCGTGGGCGTCAAGAGTGACGGTGCCGGTGAGTCCCAGGGGTCCCGAAGACTTGTAGACGCCGGGCGACAGCGTGCTTCCGACGAGATCGCCCGAGACAAGGGCCGTGGGTGCCCGGCCGGCTGCGTCGTTGTAGGCGATGACCAGGTCGGACTGGGCTTGCAGGGCTACGGCGTCGCCCACGTGCTGTGCGCCGTTGACGAGTCCGGGCGGGAAGCCCGTCACCGAAGAGCCGGGGCTGAGGCCTAGGTCACCGTTGATGACACTGGGGCCCGTGTTGGTGACCGTCGAACCGGCCAGAACCGCGTAACTGGTGTCGGTACCCAAGGTCACAGGGGCTTCCGCAGCGTACGCGACGTTCGTGACCAGAGTGGTCGCCGTCAGCAACACTATTCCCGGCATCAGCCAGCGGACGGTTCCCTTGAGTTGAGTACGACAACGCCCCCCGAATGCTGGGTTGGACGGACTGGCAGCCACTGCCATGGGACATGACCTTTCCTGTCGCCGTTGAGCTCGGTCGCGCCGGCGTGGGCATTCCGAGCACCGTGTGAGCTCTGGCCAGACCTGACAGCAGGGTGCATTCCTGCCGGAGGAGGTGATGGGCCGTCACTCATTCACTGATGGCGGCAATAGAAGCATAAGAGGTAAATCAGAAGAAAGGCCCATGAGAGTGACATATCGTTATGTTCCCGAACGTGCTTTTCACCTATCTGGCGGACCCTCAAATAATTTGCGGCATACGGAGATTCTGTACAGGGGAATGCAACTGCCTTTGCGAAAAACCTGTTCGGCCCCGGCGGATCCGACTACCGTCGCGCCGCCCGGCGCGCTGTGCGCGGCCCTGATCTCTCTGAGAGAAGACTGCCTTGCAGACCTGGAGGCCCGGCTACGGGCCAGCGGCGAGCGCAGCGAGGCGCCTTGATCTAGTAGAGAAACTCCCACCGCGCACCGCCGGACCGTGGGGCTGCCAGCTCCCGAAGGCTGCGCCGACTGGCACTCAGGTGGCGGGTTCCTCGTCGTTCCAGTCGGGCAGGGTCGTTGTGCCGGAGAGCCAGTCGCGGCGCAGGATCGCGTATCCGACTGCGTCGTGGACGTGCCCCTGCTCGTCTGGCCAAGCTTGCCGGTAGTGCGCTTCCTTGGCATACCCGCTGGACAGGAACGTACGGCGCATTGCGCGGTTGTCCTGGCGGGTAGTGCCTTCGATCCGCTGGAGGTCGGGGAACTCAGTGAACAGGTACCCAGTCAGCCAGGCGAGGGCCTGCCCGCCGAGACCTCGACTCCGGTGGGCTGCGCCGACCCTGAGGTCGAACAGGGGCGTGCCACCTTCGGGCACGTCGGCCAGATCGAACAGACGAATCAAGCCGACTCTGTCGCCGCCGACGATGATCCAGAAGGTCCGGCTTTCGTCACCGTCGTAGAAGCCGTCGACGACCCGCCGCCGCACGGTGTCGCGGTCGAGCGCTACGGGTCCGTGAAACGGCCATGGCTCGTCGATCAGAAAACTGGCCAGGAAGTCGACGTCGGAGGCAACGAGACGCTGGTAGCTGGTGTGCACGGACTGCACGCTACGGATCGAACATCCCAAGCGGAAGTGATTTCCAAAGGCGCGGAGCCAGTTTGCGGTTGGGTTGGCTGGGCCTTCGCCGGCTGACGCCCCAGGTGGTGCCTGGTCCGGCTCTCGGTCGGCAGACCGCTGGTGTCGATGACCGACTGCATCCGGACTGCGGCCGTGCACCGGTACACCACCATCACCGTGCCGGCCGAGCCCGACGCCGGACACCCGGATCCCTGGGTACTGCGATGGGGCACCCAGCTCGACATCCGGCCCATCTAGGCATTCGGCGCCGGAGAGGACGTGAGTGGAAAGGCTGTCGCTTCCTACGTGGCGAAGTACGCCACCAAAGCCGCCGAGACCACGGGCACCCTGGACCGGCGCATCGGGGAGCTGCACGAACTCGACCGGCACGGCGTGCCCGATCACGCTCAGCGGCTGATCCCGGCCCTGCTGGGACCTGGACTCGATCTATCCCGAGCGGCGGCTCTGAGCGTGGGCGCACATGCTCGGCTTCCGGGGGCACTTCTCGTCCAAGTCCCGCCGCTACTCCACCACCCTCGGCGCCCTGCGCCAGGTCCGAGCCGACTACCGCGCCGCCGAACAACGCGAAGCCCTCGGCCTGCCCGACATCACCCACGATCCGACCGTGCTCGTCATGGCCGACTGGCAGTACGCCGGCCAAGGCCACACCCCCGGTGAATCCCTCCTCGCTGCCAGCGTCGCCCGGGACCTGCGCATCAACCGCGAAACCGCTCGCGAGGCTCTGGCGGATCTCCGTGACTCGATGGGGGAGGCGGCATGAGAGATGAGCTGATGACCGTTCCGCAGATCCTTGACGAACTGGGAAAGGTGTCGCGTCGGACGTTCTATCGCTGGCGCGAACTCGGACACGGGCCTGCCGCCTTCAAGCTCCCCAACGGTGAACTTCGCGTGTGGCGTTCCGACTTCACTGCGTGGCTCAACAAGCTGGAAAGGGCTGCCGCATGAAGTCAACGGACGTACGCGTGTGGTCGATCCGGCAGATGAAGTCCGCTGGATGGTCGCCGGTAATCCGTTCTCTCAGACGCGTAGAACCAAGGCTCTGGCGGACCAATTCCGTTCGAACTTGCTACGCGCGACCCGCGACGGCGAGGAGTTCGACACCGAGATCGGCCTTCCCGGTTCCCTGGTCGAAAAGACCGCGTCGGTGACCTGGTACGCCTTCGCTCTGCGCTACCTCGCCATGAAGTGGCCGCATGCCGCTCCCAACACGCGCGACGAGATGAACGAATCCCTGGTCGTCGTGACCATGGCGCACCTGGCCGACCGCCCTGGCCGGCCGTCCGATGAGCTTCTGCGCAAGGCGCTCACGCACGACGACCGGTGGATTGAAGAACCGGCCCGTGGAAGAGGTCCGGCCCGTGCCGATTCCTCCACAGCTTGTGGACATCTATCGCGAGCACCTGGAGACGTTCGGCGCGGCCAAGGATGGGCGGCTGTTCACCAATGAGCGCGGGGGAGTGGTCGGCGCTTCTACGTACTCCCGGGTGTGGCGGGAGGCTCGGCTCCTGGCCCTGTCGCCGGCCGCGGTCGCGTCGCCGCTCGCAGATGTCCCGTACGCCTTGCGGCACTCGGCGCTGTCGACGTGGCTCAACGCCGGGGTGGACGCCACGGAGGTCGCCGAACGCGCGGGCAACAGTGTCGAGGTGCTGCTGAGCCGGTACGCCAAGTGCATCGACGGGCGGCAGGAGGTGGCCAACCGTCGGATCGAGGATCTGTTGCGTGAGTATGAGTGAGTGACAGGTGAGATGAACGTCGTAGCCTGGCCCCTGGAGTCTTCCGGGGGCCTTCGTCATTTCCGGGTGTTGACCTGCGAAAACGTCGCAAGATCCATCCCGCGAATACGCCGCAGCATCCGACATAGGGCTGCACAGAGGGGCGTTCGGCTGCATATGACGGTAGATACGCGAAGACCCCGTCCCCAGCGTTTCCGCTGGTTACGGGGTCCTCGGACACCTCTTACAAGGTGCCCCCGGCAGGATTCGAACCTGCGCACCCGGCTCCGGAGGCCGATGCTCTATCCCCTGAGCTACGGGGGCGTGTCGTCCGCTGTAGCGGTGACGGGTGAAACCCTACCAGCTTGTGCATGGTGCCTGGGTACAGGGTTTTGGGGTGTTGGCCCGGAGGGGGCGGGGGTGGTGGGGAGAGGGCTTTAGCGCATGGGGTGCGGTGGGCGGGAGCGGGTTCGGAAAGCTCCCTCTCACGGGGAAGAAGTGGGCAAAACGCGGACGGATCGCGATGGCCCCGCCTACTCTTCGAGATGTGCCGGGCATGTCCGGCCGGGTCCTTGTCGTCGACGACAACAAGGTCATCCGGCAGCTGATCAGGGTCAATCTCGAGCTGGAGGGCTTCGAGGTCGTGACCGCGGCCGATGGTGTCGAGTGCCTGGACATCGTGCACCGGGTGCGGCCCGATGTGATCACGCTCGATGTGGTGATGCCACGGCTCGACGGGCTGCGTACGGCGGCCCGGTTGCGGGCGGACGCGCGGACGCGGGACATACGGATCGCGATCGTCAGCGCGTGCACGCAGCTCGAGGTCGAGCGCGGCGTGGCGGCCGGGGTGGACGCGTTCCTGGGGAAGCCGTTCGAGCCCTCCGATCTGGTGAACATGGTGCGGCGGCTGGCTCACAGCGGATCGGGTGCCACGGGCGTCGAGCCGTCCGCCGGCGCGCCCACCGAGGACCAGGCGGCAGCGGCGCCGGGCACCGGTTGCGGCTGAGACCGAGGTTGCCGCGCAGGCTGCTCCCGGGGTTCCGACCAGGGTGATCTTGGCCCCGCCCGCAAGCCCTGCGCACCGGCCTGTCAGCTGCCTCGCTCGCCGCCCCGCTCGCCGCTCCCACCCCTCGCGGAAGGGTGGAGGGCGCCGAAACCCGGTCGCATGGGTACCCCTCTCCTCGCCTACCCTTTCCGTGTGACCCCTGCCGAGCTCTCCCGTGCTGTGCTGAGCACGGTCCGCCGCGCCGTCGCGGCCGATGAGCTGCGGGTGAAGGTGCCGGACCGGATCAGCGTGCAGCGCCCGCCCCGCCCCGGGTGCGGCGACTACGCGACCAATGTCGCGCTGCAGCTCGCGGGCGCCGCTGGGTGCCCGCCGCGGGAGGTCGCGGAGGTGCTGCGCAAGCGGCTGGCGACGGAACCCGGCATCGCGCAGGTGGTGATCGCGGGGCCCGGTTTCCTGAACATCACGCTCGATGCGGCGGCGTACGGGGACGTCGTGCGCAAGGTGCTGGAGCAGGGGGCGGCGTACGGCCACAGCGACGCCCTCGCCGGCACGTACGTGACACCCGTCCATGACGGCGAGCCGCGCGCGGCGGTCACCGCGGAGGTGCTGGAGCGGCTGCTGCGCGCCTGCGGCGCCGGGGTCCCAGCAGGTGCCGGGGTGCGAGTGATCGACACCGGAGCGGCCGACTCAACCGACACCGCAGCGGCCGGCCAAACCGAAGCCGCCGACCCGAGCGACGCCGAAGTCCCCGACCCCGCCCACCCCGGCCCCCCCGAACCCGTCGTCGTCCGTCCCGCCGGCCTCACCCGCACCCAGCTCTGCGAGCGCCTCGGCCCCGACGCCGCCCGCTGGGCGCTGCTCCGCCCCCCGGCCGACGACACGCCGTCGCTGGACCCGGCCGTTCTCCTCTCGCAGCGCGCCGCGAATCCGCTCTTCCGGGTCCGGTACGCCCACGCCCGCACCCGCGCGCTGCTCCGCAACGCCCACGATCTGGGCATCCAACCCTCCTCCGACGCTTCGGACGGTACGTTTCACCATCCCGCGGAGACGGACCTCCTCGGCCTGATCGCCGACTATCCCCGTGTCATCGAGACCGCTGCCCGGCACCGCGCCCCCGATCGGGTCGCCCGCCACCTGGAGCGGCTCGCCGACGCTTTCCTCCGCTTCCACGACGAGTGCCCGCCGCTGCCGCGCGGCGACGAGAAACCCTTGGCCGCCCACCGTGTCCGGCTGTCGCTCGCCGAAGCGACCGGCACGGTGCTCGCGGGCGGCCTGAACCTGCTCGGCATCAGCGCGCCAGAACACCTCTGAGGAGACAGAGTCCCGTGAGTAGATCCGCCCACCCCGCCGGGCCCCGCTACGCCGATGTCATGCCCGAGGGGCACTACACCGCACCCCCCGCAGACCTGAACGTCCTCGACCCGCGGGTGTGGGCCCGTACGGTCACCCGCAACGCGGACGGCGCGGCCGAGGTCGGCGGGCTGGACGTACGCGATCTCGCCGAGGAGTTCGGCACGCCCGCCTACTTCCTCGACGAGGAGGACTTCCGGGCCCGCTGCCACGCCTGGCGCGACGCGTTCGGCGAGGAAGCGGACGTGTTCTACGCGGGGAAGGCGTTCCTGTCCCGGGCGGTGGTGAAGTGGCTGTTCGAGGAGGGGCTCAACCTCGACGTGTGTTCCGGCGGTGAGCTGGCGGTGGCGCTGTCGGCGGGCATGCCGGCCGACCGCATCGCGCTGCACGGCAACAACAAGTCGCTGGAGGAGATCGAGCGCGCCATCGAGGTGGGTGTCGGGCGGATCGTTCTGGACTCGTTCCAGGAGATCGTCCGGGTCGCGCACATCGCCGAGCGGCTGGGGAAGCGCCAGCGGGTGCAGATCCGGGTCACCGTCGGTGTCGAGGCGCACACGCACGAGTTCATCGCGACAGCGCACGAGGACCAGAAGTTCGGGCTGGCGCTCGCCGGCGGGCAGGCGGCCGAGGCGGTGCGCCGGGTCCTGAAGCTCGATGCGCTGGATTTGGTCGGCATCCACTCCCACATCGGTTCGCAGATCTTCGACATGGCCGGCTTCGAGGTCGCGGCGCGCCGCGTGGTGGCCCTGCTCGCCGAGGTCCGCGACGAGCACGGCGTGGAGCTGCCCGAGATCGACCTGGGTGGTGGCCTCGGCATCGCGTACACCTCGGAGGACGACCCGGCCGAGCCGCACGACATCGCCAGGTCGCTGCGGGAGATCGTCACCCGTGAGTGCGAGGCGAACGGCCTGGGCGTGCCGCGGCTGTCGGTGGAGCCGGGCCGGGCGATCGTCGGCCCGACGGCGTTCACGCTGTACGAGGTGGGCACCGTGAAGCCACTGGAGGGGCTGCGGACGTATGTGAGCGTGGACGGCGGAATGTCCGACAACATCCGCACCGCGCTGTACGACGCCGAGTACAGCGTCTCCCTGGTGTCCAGGACGTCCACGGCCGAGCCGATGCTCGCGCGGGTCGTCGGCAAGCACTGCGAGTCCGGCGACATCGTCGTGAAGGACGCGTTCCTGCCCGCCGATCTCGCGCCCGGCGATCTGCTCGCCGTTCCGGCGACCGGGGCGTACTGCCGTTCCATGGCGAGCAATTACAACCATGCTCTGCGGCCGCCGGTGGTGGCCGTGAATGATGGCGGAGCGCGGGTGATCGTGCGACGTGAGACGGAGGACGATCTCCTGCGTCTCGACGTCGGCTGACGTGAAATCTCAAAAATAGCGGGGCTGGTCTCACACACCGGACAGGAGATGGATTCTCGCGTCCGGTGCGTGAGACTGGTCCCACCCCGAGAGCTGTGAGAAACGAGGTCGGATGATGCGTACGCGTCCGCTGAAGGTGGCGCTGCTGGGCTGTGGTGTGGTCGGCTCAGAGGTGACGCGCATCATGACGACGCAGGGCGCCGATCTCGCCGCGCGGATCGGAGCCCCGGTCGAGCTGGCCGGAATCGCGGTGCGACGCCCGAACCGGGTGCGCGCAGGCGTGCCCGCCGAGCTGCTCACCACCGACGCCACCGCCCTGGTCAAACGGGGCGACATCGACGTCGTCATCGAGGTGATCGGCGGCATCGAGCCGGTCCGCACGCTGATCACCACGGCCTTCGAGCACGGTGCGTCCGTGGTCAGCGCCAACAAGGCGCTGCTCGCCGCGGACGGTGCGACGCTGCATGCCGCCGCCCTCGCGCACAAGGTCGACCTCTACTACGAGGCCGCCGTGGCCGGTGCCATCCCGCTGATCCGCCCGCTGCGCGAGTCGCTGGCCGGCGACAAGATCAACCGGGTGATGGGCATCGTCAACGGCACGACCAACTTCATCCTGGACCGGATGGACTCCAGCGGCGCCGGCTACTCCGAGGCGCTCGACGAGGCCACCGCGCTCGGCTACGCCGAGGCCGACCCGACCGCCGACGTGGAGGGCTTCGACGCCGCCGCGAAGGCCGCGATCCTGGCCGGGATCGCCTTCCACACCCGCGTGACCATGGACGATGTGTATCGCGAGGGCCTGACCGAGGTCACCGCCGCCGATATCGCGTCCGCCAAGCGGATGGGCTGCACGGTCAAGCTGCTGGCCATCTGCGAGCGCACCGCCGACGGCAGGTCCGTCACCGCCCGGGTCCACCCGGCGATGATCCCGCTCAGCCACCCGCTGGCGAGTGTCCGTGAGGCGTACAACGCGGTCTTCGTCGAGGCGGAGGCCGCGGGTCAGCTCATGTTCTACGGTCCCGGCGCGGGCGGCGCACCCACCGCCTCCGCCGTACTCGGCGACCTCGTGGCCGCCTGCCGCAACAAACTGGCAGGCACCACAGGCGCCGGCGAGTCCGCGTACACGCAACTGCCGGTGAGCCCGATGGGCGATGTGGTCACCCGCTACCACATCAGCCTTGACGTGGCGGACAAACCTGGCGTTCTCGCCCAGGTCGCCACTGTTTTCGCGGAACACGACGTGTCGATCGACACGGTCCGCCAGCAGGGCAAGGACGGCGAAGCGTCCCTCGTCGTCGTCACTCACCGTGCGCCCGACGCCGCCCTCTCGGCGACCGTCGGAGCGCTGCGGAAGCTCGACACCGTACGCGGCGTCGCCAGCATCATGCGCGTGGAAGGGGAGTAACCCACTATGAACGCTGTCACCGACCATCCCCGAATGTCCGGCACCCACCAGTGGCGCGGCATCATCGAGGAGTACCGCAGCCGGCTGCCGGTCTCGGCGGACTCCCCGGTCGTCACGCTCCTGGAGGGTGGCACACCGCTCGTTCCCGCCCAGCTGCTCTCAGAGCTGACCGGCTGCGACGTCTACCTCAAGGTCGAGGGCGCCAACCCCACCGGCTCCTTCAAGGACCGCGGGATGACCATGGCGATCACCCGGGCCAAGGAGGAGGGCGCCAAGGCCGTCATCTGCGCGTCCACCGGCAACACCTCCGCCTCGGCGGCCGCCTACGCGGTGCGCGCCGGAATGGTCTGCGCCGTTCTGGTGCCGCAGGGCAAGATCGCGCTCGGCAAGATGGGCCAGGCGCTGATCCACGGCGCGAAGATCCTGCAGGTCGACGGCAACTTCGACGACTGCCTGGAGCTGGCCCGCGGACTGTCGGAGAAGTACCCCGTGGCGCTGGTCAATTCGGTCAACCCGGTACGTATCGAGGGCCAGAAGACCGCGGCGTTCGAAATCGTCGACGCGCTCGGCGACGCGCCCGACATTCACCTGCTTCCGGTGGGCAACGCGGGCAACATCACCGCGTACTGGCGCGGCTACCGCGAGTACGCGGCGGACGGTGTCTCCACCCGCAAGCCGCGCATGTGGGGCTTCCAGGCGTCCGGTTCGGCGCCGATCGTCAACGGCGCTCCGGTGCGCAGCCCGCAGACCATCGCGACCGCGATCCGGATCGGCAACCCGGCCTCCTGGCAGTTCGCCGAGGAGGCGCGGGACGAGTCCGGCGGTCTGATCGAAGCGGTGACCGACCGTCAGATCCTGTCCGCCTACCGGCTGTTGGCCGCCAAGGAGGGCGTCTTCGTGGAGCCCGCATCGGCCGCTTCGGTCGCGGGTCTGCTCAAGGCGCTCGAAGAGGGCAAGGTCGATCCCGGCCAGCGGATCGTCTGCACGGTCACCGGCAATGGCCTCAAGGACCCGGACTGGGCGGTCGCCGGAGCGCCCCAGCCGGTCACCGTCGAGGTCGACGCCGACGCCGCAGCCGAGAAGCTCGGGCTGGTCTGACGCGGCGCCGTGGCGAAGGGGCGCACGAAGAAGCTCGCGACACGCATCACGCGCTGTTCGTGCGCCCTATGTCGCAGCAGAACCTTCCTTCGATAGGCTGGCCCCACCGGCGCCGTAGCGCGCCGATCCGGCTCATGCCACAGGCATTGCCGCTCCTGCCACACCACAGCCCCGCCGTACTCCGCCGATGGCTCGGCATTCCGGGGCAGAACCGCACTTCTGCACAAGAACAAGCACCAGCACAAGGAGAATCGTCGAACGATGGCCGGTCCCGCGTTCCGCGCCGCCGCTGTCCGAGTGCGCGTCCCCGCGACCAGCGCCAACCTCGGCCCCGGCTTTGACGCCTTCGGCCTGGCGCTGGGCCTTTACGACGATGTCGTGGTCCGGGTCGCCGACTCCGGGCTGCATGTCGACATCGCGGGCGAGGGCGCCGAGAACCTGGCCCGCGACGAGAAGCACCTGGTCGTGCGCTCGATGCGGACCGCCTTCGACCTGCTCGGCGGACAGCCCCGCGGCCTCGAGGTGGTCTGCGCCAACCGCATCCCGCACGGCCGCGGCCTGGGCTCCTCGTCCGCCGCGATCTGTGCCGGGATCATGGCCGCCCGCGCGGTGACGATAGGCGGCCCGGAGCGTCTCGACGATGCCGCACTGCTGGAACTGGCCACCGAGATCGAGGGCCACCCCGACAACGTCGCCGCCTGTCTGCTCGGCGGCTTCACCCTCGCCTGGACCGAATCCGGTGCCGCCCACGCGATCCGGATGGATCCGGCGGCCTCCGTCGTCCCGGTGGTCTTCGTGCCGGCCAAGGCGGTGTTGACCGAGGTCGCCCGCGGACTTCTGCCGCGCACCGTCCCGCATGTGGACGCCGCGGTCAACGCGGGCCGTGCCGCGCTGCTGGTGGAGGCGCTCACCCGCCGCCCAGAGCTGCTGCTGCCCGCCACCGAGGACCGGCTGCACCAGGACTACCGCGCTCCCGCCATGCCCGAAAGTGTGGCTCTGGTGAACCGGCTGCGTGCTGACGGCGTCCCTTCAGTCATCTCGGGAGCGGGGCCCACGGTCCTCGCGCTCACCGAGGAGGGCGCCGCGGACAAAGTCTCCCGGCTCGCGGGCGAGGGATGGGCGGCCAACCGTCTGGCCCTCGACGCGGCAGGGGCCTGTGTACTGCCTCTGACAGTGGAGCAGTGACACGATTGCCGGTTGGAGAGAGGGGGAATGTTTGTTGGATCCGGTAGTGTTAATGTCAAGCCTGCACTCGACGGACCATGCATATGAATGGTGCCGAAGTGCACGCAGAAGTGATCTGTGTCCCTTCTGGGGACCGCCACTCTTCCGGGAGCCTCCCACCCTGCCTCAGCACCCTGCCTAAGCAGTGGCGAGCACGCTCCGGAGTCGGCGCGAACTATCTCCTTTACCCTTCGCGCCGGAACCATGTATGTATTTCTGCCGCCACAAGGCGGACCATCGCCCCGGCTCTGAGCAGCGGAAACGCCCAGATCCGGACAGCACAACCGGTCGCCGAGCCAGACAGGCCGACGTCCGCTCCAGGGAAGGACCCTTCGTGAGCGACACCACCGATCTGATGGGCGTGCGTGCAGACGCCGCGCCCGCTCCGGACGCCGCTGCCGCGCCTGCCACCGGTGCTGCCCCCAAGCGCCGCCGGTCGGGGACCGGCCTCGACGGCATGGTCCTGGCAGAGCTGCAGCAGCTTGCCTCCGGTCTCGGTATCAAGGGCACCGCGCGGATGCGCAAGAGCCAGCTGATCGAGACGATCAAGGAGACGCAGGCCGGTAAGGGCGCTGCCTCCAGTGCTCCCAAGGCCGCCGCGGTCGCCGGTACGGCGACTGCCGAGGCCGTTGCCGAGAAGCCGAAGCGCCGGGCGACCTCCCGGGCCCGCACGGTGGAGAGCTCCGAGCCCGCTGCCGCGGCTCCGGCCGCCGCCGCGCCGTCCGAGGCGAAGCAGATCGAAATTCCCGGCCAGCCCGCCGGTGAGCAGCCCAAGGCTGCCAGGAACGAGCGGGCCGGCGAGCGCGCCGAGGCCGTTGCCGACGTCGTGGAGGGCAAGCCCGCCACCGACGGCAAGTCCGCGTCCGGCGAGGAGCGCCAGGACCGGCAGCGCGGCCAGCGTGGTGACCGGCAGAACGACCGCCGCGAGCGGCAGGAGCGGCAGCGCGAGCGCCGCAACAACCGTGGCGACGAGAACGGCGCGGCCGGTACCGGCGGTGGCGCGGACGGCGGCAACCGCCAGAACCGCGGCGGCGGCCAGGGCGGCCAGGGCCAGGGCGGTCAGAGCCCGCAGGGTCAGAGCCAGGGCGGCCAGAACCAGGGCCAGGGCGGTCAGGGCCGCGACCAGGGTCAGGGCCAGAACGCGCAGGACGACGACGAGTTCGGCGATGGCCGCGGCCGCCGTCGGGGCCGTTACCGCGACCGCCGCGGGCGGGGCAGCAACCGCCGCGAGGAGCAGCAGCAGTTCGGCAACGAGCCGACGGTCAACGACGACGACGTCCTGATCCCCGTCGCGGGCATCCTGGACATTCTCGACAACTACGCGTTCATCAGGACGTCCGGCTACCTGCCGGGTCCGAACGACGTGTACGTCTCGCTCGCCCAGGTCCGCAAGAACGGCCTGCGCAAGGGTGACCACGTCACCGGCGCCGTCCGCCAGCCCAAGGACGGCGAGCGCCGCGAGAAGTTCAACGCGCTGGTCCGGCTGGACTCGGCGAACGGCATGGCGGCGGACTCCGGCCGCGGCCGTCCCGAGTTCCAGAAGCTGACCCCGCTGTACCCGCAGGACCGGCTCCGACTGGAGACCGACCCGGGTGTGCTGACGACCCGGATCATCGATCTGGTCGCGCCGATCGGCAAGGGCCAGCGTGGTCTGATCGTGGCCCCGCCGAAGACCGGTAAGACCATGATCATGCAGGCGATCGCCAACGCGATCACCGTCAACAACCCCGAGTGCCACCTGATGGTCGTCCTGGTCGACGAGCGTCCGGAAGAGGTCACCGACATGCAGCGGTCGGTGAAGGGCGAGGTCATCTCCTCGACCTTCGACCGCCCGGCCGAGGACCACACCACCGTCGCCGAGCTGGCCATCGAGCGCGCCAAGCGTCTCGTCGAGCTGGGTCACGACGTGGTCGTCCTGCTGGACTCGATCACCCGCCTGGGCCGCGCGTACAACCTCGCGGCGCCGGCCTCCGGCCGCATCCTGTCCGGTGGTGTCGACTCGACCGCGCTCTACCCGCCGAAGCGCTTCTTCGGTGCTGCGCGCAACATCGAGGACGGCGGCTCGCTGACCATCCTGGCCACCGCGCTGGTCGAGACCGGCTCGCGCATGGACGAGGTGATCTTCGAGGAGTTCAAGGGCACCGGCAACATGGAGCTCAAGCTCGACCGCAAGCTCGCCGACAAGCGCATCTTCCCCGCGGTGGACGTCGACCCGTCCGGTACCCGCAAGGAAGAGATCCTGCTCGACCGCGACGAGCTCGCGATCGTCTGGAAGCTCCGCCGGGTGCTGCACGCGCTCGACTCCCAGCAGGCGATCGAACTGCTGCTGGACAAGATGAAGCAGACGAAGTCGAACGCCGAGTTCCTGATGCAGATCGCGAAGACGACCCCGGGCAACAGCAACGACTGACGGGTTCGGGCCCCGCTGAGACGTATGTCACAGAGGGGGCCTCAGGAAGCGGAGAACGGGCTCTCAGGCTCCCCGAAAGGGGCACCTGAGAGCCCGTTCTTATTTTCGGCGTGCACACTCGCCAGGAACCACGTCAGGCGATTCACCGTCTGACATTCAAGACAAGCCACGCCTGAGCGACACAGCTGGGGGTAGCAGCCACACCGACGACGGACGAGGACTGAGGGGCCATGGCGGACGACACGAGCGATACGCGGGGGACGAACGGCGGGCGCGCCGGAACGCGCGCCTCCGGCCGCCGCCGGCGGACGGCCCCGCGCCGCCGCCTGCTGCGAATAGCCGTCTGGGCCGTGGCGGGACTGGTCGTGGTGGGCGGCGCCGGCGCCGGATACCTGTACTTCAAGTTCAGCGGGAACATCAAGGGCGTCAACATCAACCAGGCGCTCGGTGACGACCGGCCCAGCGAGGTCGACAACGGCTCGGAGGACATACTCGTCCTCGGTTCCGACTCCCGCGCCGGTGTGAACGACAAGTACGGCACCGACGAGGGCAGCGCCCGCTCCGACACCGCGATGATCGTGCACCTCTACGAGGGCCACAAGAAGGCCAGCGTGGTGAGCATCCCGCGCGACACCCTCATCACCCGCCCGGAGTGCGCCAAGACCGGCGGCGGCACCTCTCCCGAGGTGCACAAGGTGATGTTCAACGAGTCGTACTCGGTCGGTGGCCCGGCCTGCGCGGTCAAGACCGTCGAGTCCATGACCGGGATCCGCATGGACCACTACATCGAGGTCGACTTCACCGGCTTCAAGGGCCTGATCGACGCCCTGGGCGGGGTTCCCGTCACCACCACCAAGGCGATCCACGACACCTCCAGCCACCTGGACCTGGCGGCCGGCACCCACACGCTCGACGGCGAGCAGTCGCTCGGCCTGGTCCGCACCCGGCACGGCGTCGCCGACGGCAGCGACCTGGGCCGAATACAGCTGCAGCAGGCGTTCATGAAGGCGCTCATGGACCGGGTGAACGGCCTGGGCGTGCTCTCCAGCCCCACGCAGCTCTACAAGGTCGCCGACCGGGCCACCAAGGCCATCACGACCGACTCGGACCTGGCCTCGATCAGCGGCCTGAAGGGCCTGGCGGAGAGCCTCAAGGGCCTCAAGTCCCAGAACATCGACATGGTGACGCTGCCGGTGCAGTACGCCAAGAGCGACGCGAACCGCGTCGAGCCGATGGACGCACAGGCCGCGCTGGTCTGGCAGGCGCTCAAGGCGGACCTGCCGATACCGGCCGCCGCCACCAAGGGCTCCGCCGCCGACGAGACCGACGCCAAGGGCGTCGTCGGAGTCAGTTCCTGAAAACCGGTCCCCGGCGCCCCGTCACGGGCTCCCGCACGGGTCCTGGGCCCTTCCCGGGCCCTTTGCGGGCCTCGCGGGGGCACCGGGAATGAAATCCGGCCGTCGCTCGTTTTGGGAGATGCGGCCGGTCCTGGCAGACTGGACCGCTGGCCCCGGTTCACGTGACGCAAACCCGCTCCACGACCCGGCGCCCTCCCGAACCTAGGAGCATCCCTTGAAGCGCGAAATCCACCCCGAGTACGTCGAGACCCAGGTCACCTGCACCTGTGGCGCGTCGTTCACGACCCGCAGCACCGAGAAGAGCGGCGTCATTCGCGCCGACGTCTGCTCCGCGTGCCACCCGTTCTACACGGGCAAGCAGAAGATCCTCGACACCGGTGGCCGCGTGGCCCGCTTCGAGGCCCGCTTCGGCAAGAAGGCCGCCGGGTCCGCCCAGAAGTAGCGACCCGAAAGCGCCGGTTCTCGGTCTCCCGACACTTCGGGGGACCGGACCGGCGCTTTGTCGTCCGGTACCGATAGCAGTCCAGGGTTGTTCAGGAGAGGCACAGCAATGTTCGAGGCAGTCGAGGAACTGATCGGCGAGCACGTCGACCTCGAGAAGCGGCTCTCCGATCCCGCGGTCCACGCGGATCAGGCGAACGCCCGCAAGCTCAACAAGCGCTACGCCGAACTGACGCCCATCATCGGCACCTACCGCGCCTGGAAGCAGACCGGCGAGGACATCGAGACCGCCCGCGAGTTCGCGCAGGACGATCCCGACTTCGCGGCCGAGCTCAAGGTGCTGGACAAGCAGCGCGCCGAGTTGACCGAGAAGCTGCGGCTGCTGCTCGTACCCCGGGACCCGCACGACGAGAAGGACGTCATCCTCGAGGTCAAGGCCGGAGAGGGCGGCGAGGAGTCCGCGCTGTTCGCCGGCGACCTGCTGCGGATGTACCTGCGGTACGCCGAGCGCGTCGGCTGGAAGACCGAGATCATCGAGGCGAACGAGTCCGACCTCGGCGGCTACAAGGACGTCCAGGTCGCGGTGAAGACCAAGGGCGGCAACGGTGCCACCGAGCCCGGCCAGGGCGTCTGGGCGCGGCTGAAGTACGAGGGCGGCGTGCACCGCGTACAGCGGGTGCCCGCCACCGAGTCGCAGGGCCGGATCCACACCTCCGCGGCCGGCGTGCTCGTCACGCCCGAGGCCGAGGACGTCGAGGTCGAGATCGGCCCGAACGACCTGCGCATCGACGTGTACCGCTCGTCGGGCCCCGGCGGCCAGTCCGTCAACACCACCGACTCCGCGGTGCGCATCACGCACCTGCCGTCCGGTCTGGTCGTCTCCTGCCAGAACGAGAAGAGCCAGCTCCAGAACAAGGAGTCGGCGATGCGTATCCTGCGTTCCAGGCTGCTGGCCGCCGCGCAGGAGGAAGCCGATCAGGAAGCCTCCGACGCGCGCCGCAGCCAGGTCCGCACGGTGGACCGGTCCGAGCGGATCCGGACGTACAACTACCCCGAGAATCGCATCTCGGACCACCGCGTCGGCTTCAAGGCGTACAACTTGGACCAGGTCCTCGACGGGGACCTCGACGCGATGATCCAGGCGTGTGTCGATGCCGACTCCGCCGCCAAGCTGGCCGCGGCCGGCGACGCCGGCTGACACCGGTCGAAGCGCCGGCTGACCAGCCACAGCGCGAGCTAACAGGAGGGCAATCAGTGAACGTGCTGCTCGCCGAGGTGGCGCAGGCCGCCCAGCGGCTGGCCGACGCCGGCGTGCCGTCCCCGCGTTTCGACGCGGAGGAACTGGCCGCGTACGTGCACGGCGTCAAGCGCGGCGAGCTGCACTCGGTCGCCGACTCCGAGTTCGACGCGCGCTACTGGGAGGCGGTCGCCCGCCGCGAGGCCCGTGAGCCGCTGCAGCACATCACCGGACGCGCCTTCTTCCGGTATCTGGAGCTGCAGGTCGGGCCCGGCGTCTTCGTGCCCCGCCCGGAGACGGAGTCGGTCGTCGGCTGGGCGATAGACGCCGTCCGGGCCATGGACGTGGCGGAGCCGCTGATCGTCGACCTCTGCACCGGTTCCGGCGCCATCGCGCTGGCGCTGGCCCAGGAGGTGCCGCGGTCGCGCGTGCACGCCGTGGAGCTGTCGGAGGCGGCCCTGGAATGGGCGCGCAAGAACATCGAAGGAAGCAAGGTCCAGCTGGAGCACGGCGACGCGCTCACCGCGTTCCCCGAGCTCAACGGCCAGGTGGACCTCGTCATCAGCAATCCGCCGTACATCCCGCTCACCGAGTGGGAGTACGTGCAGCCCGAGGCGCGTGACCACGACCCCGAATTGGCCCTCTTCTCGGGTGAGGACGGCCTCGACACCATCCGCGGCATCGAGCGCACCGCGCACCGCCTGCTGCGGCCGGGCGGCGTCGTCGTGATCGAGCACGCCGACTCCCAGGGTGGTCAGGTTCCGTGGATCTTCAAGGAGGACGCCGGCTGGGCCGACGCCGCCGACCACCCCGACCTGAACAACCGGCCCCGCTTCACGACTGCCCGCAAGGCGACGCCATGATGACCGTGGCTCGCGCCGGGGGCCTGTTGCCGGGGGTACGGGGGTCGTCCCCCGGGAGAAAACAGCACGACTGCCCGCAAGGCGACGCCATGATGACGCGGGTCAACTGCACGCACGGCGCCGCAGCGGCGCACAGCCTGGAGGTCAGCTAATGGCACGGCGTTACGACTGCTCGGATGCGACCGACCGCGCCGCCGGACTGCGCGAGGCGACGTCCGCCATCAAGCGCGGTGAGCTCGTCGTGCTGCCCACCGACACCCTGTACGGCATCGGCGCGGACGCGTTCGACGCGCAGGCAGTCGGTGATCTGCTGGAGGCCAAGGGCCGCGGTCGCAACATGCCCTCACCGGTGCTGGTCGGCTCCCCGAACACGCTGCACGGCCTGGTCACGGACTTCTCCGAGCAGGCCTGGGAGCTCGTCGACGCCTTCTGGCCCGGCGCGCTCACCCTCGTCGCCAAGCACCAGCCGTCCCTGAGCTGGGACCTCGGCGACACCCGCGGCACCGTCGCGGTCCGGATGCCGCTGCACCCCGTCGCGATCGAACTGCTGACCGCCACCGGGCCGCTCGCCGTGTCCAGCGCCAATCTGACCGGTCACCGTTCCCCCGAGGACTGTGACGCCGCGCAGGAGATGCTGGGCGACTCCGTCGCGGTGTACCTGGACGCCGGGCCGACGCCCGCCACGGTCCCGTCGTCCATCGTCGACGTGACCGGCAAGATCCCGGTGCTGCTGCGGGCCGGCGCGATCAGCGCCGACCAGCTCCGAGAGGTCGTACCCGACCTGGAGGAGCGCAATTGACCGCGCCCGAAAGGCGTGGCATACCGGGTCAGCGCGATGACCGCTTCCGCATCCTCCACGTCTGCACCGGCAATGTCTGCCGCTCGCCGATCGCCGAGCGGCTGACCCGCCACGAGCTGACGCTGCGCCTCGGCGACGGTGCCGACGGCATCCTCGTCGAGTCCGCCGGCACCTGGGGGCACGAAGGCGCGCCCATGGAAGCGCACGCCGCCGCCGTCCTCACCGAGTACGGCGCCGACGCGTCCGGATTCATCGGCCGTGAACTGCTCGACGACCACGTCATCGACGCCGACCTGGTGCTCACCGCGACCCGCGACCACCGCGCGCAGGTCATCTCGATGGGGCACGCCGCCGGGCTGCGCACCTTCACGCTGAAGGAGTTCACCCGGCTGGTGCGGGCCATAGACCCGGCGACCCTCCCCGAGGGCAGCGTGACCGAGCGCGCCCGCGCGCTGGTCCGTGCCGCCGCGGCGCTGCGCGGCTGGCTGCTGGCCCCCAGCGCCGAGGCCGACGAGGTCTACGACCCCTACGGCGCCCCCATCGGCTTCTTCCGCAACATCGGCGAGGAGATCCACAGCTCCCTCGACCCGGTCGTCACCGCGCTGACCGGAATCCGCACCCCGACCCCCCGGTAGACCGGGCGCGGCTGGATCCGGCGCGTGCTGCCACGCTCGCCGGGCGCCGTGGCAGCAGCGCCCCTACAGTTGGGTGCAGTTACCCGACCCTCCTGCGGGAGTCCTGCCATGCCGGTCGCCGAAACCCCCTCCATGACCTCGCTGCGGCCCGCCGCCCAGACGTGGCAACCGGATTTTGACGCGCTGCGTCGGCAGGACCCCGAGCTGGCGGGAGCGCTCCTCGCCGAACTGCAGCGGCAGAGCACGACGCTGCAGCTGATCGCGGGGGAGAACTTCACCTCGTCGGCCGTCCTGGCCGCGCTCGGCTCGCCCCTCGCCAACAAGTACGCCGAGGGCTATCCGTCCCGCCGCCACCACTCCGGGTGCGAGCTGGTCGACGTCGCGGAGCGGCTGGCCGTGGAGCGCGCCACCGGCCTTTTCGGCGCCGCGCACGCCAATGTGCAGCCGTACTCCGGCTCCTCCGCCGTACTGGCCGCGTACGCGGCGCTGCTGGTCCCCGGTGACAAGGTGCTCGCGATGGCGCTGCCGCACGGCGGCCACCTCACGCACGGCTCGCAGGCGAACTTCTCCGGCCGCTGGTTCCGCTTCGTGGGCTACGGGGTGACGCCGCCCGGGTCCCCGGACGGCGGCGGTCTGATCGACTACGACCAGGTGCGGTCGCTGGCCCTGGAGCACCGCCCCAAGGCGATCGTGTGCGGTGCCATCGCCTACCCACGGCACATCGACTACCGGGTGTTCCGGGAGATCGCCGACGAGGTCGACGCGTATCTGATCGTGGACGCCGCGCACACCCTGGGCCTGGTGGCGGGAGGTGCCGCGCCCAGCCCGGTGCCGTACGCGGACGTGGTGTGCGCCACCACCCACAAGGTGCTGCGCGGACCGCGCGGCGGGCTGATCCTGTGCGGCGCCGATCTCGCGCAGCGCATCGACCGGGCGGTCTTCCCGTTCTCGCAGGGCGGCCCGCATCTGCACTCCATCGCCGCGAAGGCGGCGGCCTTCGCGGAGGCCGCGACCCCGGCGTACTCCGTCTACGCCCACCAGGTCGTCGCCAACGCGCGGCTGCTGGCCGACGCGCTCGCCGCCGAGGGGCTGGTGATCACCACCGGCGGTACCGACACCCATCTGATCACCGCCGATGTCACTCCGCTGGGTGTCACCGGAGTCCAGGCCAGAGGGCGCTGCGCCGCCGCCGGAATCGTCCTCGACAAGTACGCGCTGCCGTACGACCCGCAGCCGTCCGACATCGGGTCCGGGATCCGGATCGGTACCGCCGCGGTGACCACCCAGGGCATGACGGAACCGGAGATGTCGCAGGTCGCGCCCTTGATCGCCCGAGCGCTGCGCGAGGAGCAGGGGCTCGCCGCCGAGGTCGCGGAACTCGTCGGAGGCTTCCCGCCGTACCCGGCGTGACGGGCCGTCCCGGGGCGCTGGAACCACGGGCCGGTCCCTGTGAGTCTTTGCAGATGTTCGCAGCTGGGAGTAGGACGCCACTAAGGTGTGACGCTGTGAGGACCTGCCCGACGCCCATGAAGCACCGCTTCGTCCGGCCGACCCTGCCGGAGGCAGCCCTGTGCGCGAGTATCTGCTGACGCTGTGTGTGACCGCCGCCGTCACGTACCTCCTGACGGGCCCGGTGCGGAAGTTCGCCATCGCGGCCGGCGCCATGCCGGAGATCCGTGAGCGGGACGTGCACCGGGAGCCGACACCCAGGCTCGGTGGAATCGCGATGTTCGGCGGCCTCTGCGCGGGCCTGCTGGTCTCCTCCCATCTGTGGAACCTCAGCAGCGTCTTCGAACTCTCCAACGAGCCGCGCGCGCTGCTCTCCGGGGCGGGCCTGATCTGGCTGCTGGGCGTGCTGGACGACAAGTGGGGCGTGGACGCCCTGATCAAGCTCGGCGCCCAGATGATCGCCGCGGGCGTCATGGTGCTGCAGGGTCTGACGATCCTGTGGCTGCCGGTCCCCGGTGTGGGCACGGTCTCGCTGTCGCCGATCCAGTCCACGCTGCTCACCGTCGCGCTGGTCGTGATCACCATCAACGCCGTCAACTTCGTCGACGGTCTGGACGGCCTGGCGTCCGGCATGGTCGCCATCGCCGCCATCGCGTTCTTCATGTACGCGTACCGCATGTGGTACGGCTACGGAGTCGAGGCCGCCGCCCCCGCGACGCTCTTCAGTGCGATCCTCATCGGGATGTGCCTGGGCTTCCTCCCGCACAACCTCCACCCGGCCCGGATCTTCATGGGCGACTCCGGCTCGATGCTGATCGGCCTGGTCCTCGCCTCGTCCGCGATCTCCATCACCGGCCAGGTCGACCCGGACGCGATCACCGACATGACGGGGTCGACCCGGGAGACCGTGCACTTCATGGTGCCGGTCTACATGCCGCTGCTGCTGCCGCTCACCCTGATCGCGATCCCGGCCGCCGACCTGGTGCTGGCCATCGTGCGCCGCACCTGGAACGGGCAGTCGCCGTTCGCGGCCGACCGCGGCCACCTGCACCACCGGCTGCTGGAGATCGGGCACTCGCACAGCCGGGCGGTGCTGATCATGTACTTCTGGTCGGCGCTGATCGCGTTCGGCGCGGTCGCCTTCTCGCTCAACTCCTCCAGCCTGTGGATCGTGTTGGTGATCATGGTCCTCAGCGCGGTCGGCCTGGTCGTGCTGCTGCTGCCGCGGTTCCGGCCGCGCGCACCGCGCTGGGCCGAGTCGTTCGTACCGCCCCGCTACCGCCGCAAGCGCCGGGCGACGCAGGCCGCGCAGCTCGCCGCCGAGCAGCTGATCAGCTCCGGCGCGGCCGCCGGCGTCCATGGCTCGACAGCCATCGGCGACCGCTCCCGGCTGCCCGACCGACGCCCGGTCGACAGCCGCAGGTAAGCAGCTGTTCGCCTCTAGCAGACGCCGAGTTGGACGTCAGCGGAATGACACGCCGACTACTCCGTCCGTGTGACAGGCAGCACACGAACAAGGTAAAGACCGGATCAAATACTTTGTGATACCGTTCACGAAACCCGGGAAACAAGCCGAAAGACCCTAGTGCGACGGTCTTCCGGCGTGAGGCACGTCCTCGGTCCGGGTCTACGCTCGTCTCCGACGACCAGCCGCTTTCCCCCAACTCCCGCCGGAGGAGCTGCCACCATGCAGTCCAACGACGTCCGAATGTTCCTCAACTGTGCTGTCCCCTCTGCCGCCGCCGGTGTCATCGCCGTCGTTGTCAGCAGCGTGGTCGCCGGTGGCAAGGGAGCGCTCGGCGCCGCTTTCGGCACGTTCGTGGTGATCGCGTTCATGTCGATCGGCCTGTTGGTGCTGCAGCGAGTGGCGAAGTCGTACCCGGCGCTGTTCCAGATGATGGGGCTGGCGCTGTACACGACCCAGATTCTGCTGCTCGCGGTGGTCCTCGCGGTGTTCAAGAACACCTCGCTGTTCAACCTGCGAGCCTTCGCCTTCGCGCTCCTCGGTACCACCCTTGTCTGGATCGCCGCACAGGCCCGAGCCCATATGAAGGCGAAGATCCTGTACGTCGAGCCCGACTCCGCCGGGTCCACGTCGTGAATCGTAGGGCCGGTGTAAAGACGTCCCCGCTCATTTGCTATCGTCCGGTCTCAACTGCGGCACAGCTGGCGCGGGTGGCGGAGCTGCCTGCACAGTCTCTCGGCGTCAAGCCGATGAGCCGCCCCCATTTCTGCCAGACCAGTCCAGTGCCGTTCCGTGGCTGTACGCCGCGCCGACACATCGAGGTTGCCGTACCCATGCGCCACGCTGAAGGAGCTCGCGGTGAGTGCTGACCAGGTTCTCGCCTTCGAGACCAACTGCCACATCTTCGACGGGTGCGGCTTCCCGGCTCCCGGCCTGCACTCCTTCCTTTTCGAGCCGATCTTCAGCATCGGCAGTTTTGACTTCAACAAGCCGATGCTGCTGGCTCTGCTGAGCACCGTGCTCATCGTCGGGTTCTTCTGGGCGGCCTTCAACAAGCCGAAGCTGGTCCCCGGCAAGCTCCAGATGGTGGGCGAGGCGGGCTACGACTTCGTCCGCCGCGGAATCGTCTACGAGACGCTGGGCAAGCGGGAGGGCGAGAAGTACGTCCCCCTGATGGTCTCGCTGTTCTTCGTCGTCTGGGTCATGAACCTCTGGTCGATCATCCCCATCGCCCAGTTCCCGGTGACGGCGATCATCGCCTTCCCGGTCGGCCTGGCCGCGATCGTGTACGTGCTGTGGATGTACCTGACGTTCAAGAAGCACGGCTTCATGGGCGGCCTGAAGAACATCACCGGCTACGACCCGACGCTGGGCAAGGTCCTGCCGCTGTCGATGACGATCGAGTTCTTCTCGAACGTGCTGGTCCGTCCGTTCACGCACGCGGTCCGGCTCTTCGCGAACATGTTCGCGGGCCACACCCTGCTGCTGCTGTTCACGATCGCCAGCTGGTACCTGCTCAACGGGATCGGCATCGCGTACGCGGGCGTCTCGTTCGTCATGACGATCGTCATGACCGCTTTCGAGCTCTTCATCCAGGCCGTTCAGGCGTACGTCTTCGTGCTCCTGGCCACCTCGTACGTCCAGGGCGCGCTAGCCGAACACCACTGACGCACCCGCGCCTCCCGCCAAAAGATGTCCGGTGGCCAACCCCCATCGGTCCGTGAAAGAGAAGGAAGAAACAGCATGTCCGCTGTGAACCTCGCCGCTACTCAGATCCTGGGCAACCTGGGCTCCATCGGCTATGGCCTCGCCGCGATCGGCCCCGGCGTCGGCATCGGCATCATCTTCGGTAACGGTACCCAGGCCCTCGCTCGTCAGCCTGAGGCTGCCGGCCTGATCCGCGCCAACCAGATTCTCGGCTTCGCCTTCTGTGAGGCACTCGCCCTCATCGGTCTGGTCATGCCGTTCGTCTACCCGACCAGCTGATTACGGCACTAGCCCCTTTCGACGGAAGGCACTGATGTGATCGCCCTGGTACAGATGGCGGCCGAGGAGGCGGAAAACCCCCTCATCCCGCCGATCCCCGAGCTCATCATCGGCCTGATCGCCTTCGCCATCGTCTTCGGCTTCCTCGCCAAGAAGCTCCTCCCGAACATCAACAAGGTTCTGGACGAGCGCCGCGAGGCCATCGAAGGCGGCATGGAGAAGGCCGAGGCCACCCAGGCTGAGGCGCAGCAGACGCTCGAGCAGTACCGCGAGCAGCTCTCCGAGGCCCGGCACGAAGCCGCGCGACTGCGCCAGGAGGCGCAGGAGCAGGGTGCCGCGCTCATCGCCGAGATGCGCGCAGAGGGCCAGCGGCAGCGCGAGGACATCGTCGCGGCCGGCCACGCGCAGATCGCGGCCGACCGCAAGTCCGCCGCGCAGTCGCTGCGCCAGGACGTGGGCAAGCTCGCCACCGACCTGGCCGGCAAGCTCGTCGGTGAGTCCCTCGAGGACAGCGCCCGGCAGAGCCGCACCATCGACCGTTTCCTCGACGAGCTCGAGGAGAAGGCCGAGGCCACGCGATGAACGGCGCGAGCCGCGAGGCACTGGCCGCCGGACGCGAGCAGCTCGACGCGCTGACGGACAACACGTCCGTCGACGCGGCGAAGCTCGGGGAAGAGCTGGCCTCCGTCACGGGGCTGCTCGACCGCGAGGGATCGCTGCGGCGCGCCCTGACCGACCCGGCGAAGACCGGCGAGGCCAAGGCGGGACTGGCCGAGCAGCTGCTCGGCAGCCAGATCGGCGGAGAGACCCTCGACCTCGTGTCGGGCCTGGTCCGCTCCCGCTGGTCCCGGTCGCGTGACCTGACCGACGCGGTGGAGGAGCTTTCCTACGCCGCCGACCTGGTCGCCGCCCAGCGCACCGGCGCTCTCGACGACGTCGAGGACGAGCTGTTCCGCTTCGGCCGGATCGTCTCCGGCAGCAGCGAGCTGCGGGCCGCACTGACCGACAAGGTCGCCACGACCCCGGCCAAGGCCGGCCTGCTGCGCTCGCTGCTCGACGGCCGGGTCAACCCGGTCACCGAGCGGCTGGTCGGCCGGCTTGTCACCCACCCGCGGGGACGTAGCCTGGAAGCAGGGCTCGAAGCCCTGTCCAAGCTGGCAGCCGCCCGCCGTAATCGGATGGTCGCGGTGGTGGTCTCGGCCGTTCCGCTGACCGACCAGCAGAAGCAGCGCCTCGGCGCCGCGCTGGCCAAGCTGTACGGCCGGCAGGTGCACCTCAACCTCGACGTGGACCCCACGGTCCTCGGCGGGATCCAGGTGCGTGTCGGTGACGAGATCATCAACGGCACCATCGCCGACCGCCTCGAAGAGGCGTCGCGGCGGATGGCCGGCTGAGAAGCCACCAACTCAAGAGCATGACCGCGGCCCGAGTTGGGCCGTAGCGCGGTGCCTGCCGGGGGACGACCCCCAGGCACCCGCATGAAACTTCGGGCCCAACAAGGAGAGCAGGGAACCCAGATGGCGGAGCTCACGATCCGGCCGGAGGAGATCCGGGACGCGCTGGAGACCTTTGTCCAGTCGTACCAGCCGGACGCCGCCTCGCGCGAGGAGGTCGGCACGGTCAGCGAGGCCGGTGACGGCATCGCGAAGGTCGAGGGTCTTCCCTCGGCCATGGCGAACGAACTGCTGAAGTTCGAGGACGGGACCCTCGGTCTCGCGCTGAACCTCGAAGAGCGCGAGATCGGCGCGATCGTCCTCGGCGAGTTCAGCGGTATCGAGGAGGGCCAGCCGGTGCGACGCACCGGAGAGGTCCTGTCCGTCGCAGTCGGCGAGGGTTACCTGGGCCGGGTCGTCGACCCGCTCGGCAACCCGATCGACGGCCTCGGCGAGATCGAGACGGACGCCCGGCGCGCCCTGGAGCTGCAGGCTCCCGGCGTCATGGTGCGTAAGTCGGTGCACGAGCCGATGCAGACCGGCCTCAAGGCCGTCGACGCGATGGTGCCGATCGGCCGTGGCCAGCGTCAGCTGATCATCGGCGACCGCCAGACCGGCAAGACCGCGCTGGCTGTCGACACGATCATCAACCAGCGCGACAACTGGCGTTCCGGCGACCCGAAGAAGCAGGTCCGCTGCATCTACGTCGCCATCGGCCAGAAGGGCTCCACCATCGCGTCCGTGCGCGGTGCGCTGGAGGAGGCGGGCGCTCTCGAGTACACGACGATCGTCGCGGCTCCGGCGTCCGACCCGGCCGGCTTCAAGTACCTCGCCCCGTACACCGGCTCGGCCATCGGCCAGCACTGGATGTACCAGGGCAAGCACGTCCTGATCGTCTTCGACGACCTGTCGAAGCAGGCCGACGCCTACCGCGCCGTCTCCCTGCTGCTCCGCCGCCCGCCGGGCCGCGAGGCGTACCCGGGTGACGTCTTCTACCTGCACTCCCGTCTCCTCGAGCGTTGCGCGAAGCTCTCGGACGCCATGGGTGCCGGTTCGATGACCGGTCTGCCGATCGTCGAGACCAAGGCGAACGACGTGTCGGCGTTCATTCCGACCAACGTCATCTCCATCACCGACGGCCAGTGCTTCCTGGAGTCCGACCTGTTCAACGCGGGCCAGCGCCCGGCGCTGAACGTCGGTATCTCGGTCTCGCGAGTCGGCGGCAGCGCGCAGCACAAGGCCATGCGCCAGGTGTCCGGCCGACTCCGTGTCGACCTCGCCCAGTACCGCGAGCTGGAGGCGTTCGCCGCCTTCGGTTCCGACCTGGACGCGGCCTCGAAGGCGCAGCTGGAGCGCGGCAAGCGGATGGTCGAGCTGCTGAAGCAGGGCCAGTACGCTCCGTACTCGGTCGAGGACCAGGTCGTCTCCATCTGGGCCGGCACCACCGGCAAGATGGACGACGTCCCGGTCGAGGACATCCGCCGCTTCGAGCGGGAGCTCCTCGACTACATGGGCCGCGAGCACAAGGGCCTGATGAACAGCATCGTCGAGGGCGCGAAGATGTCCGACGACACGCTGCAGGCGCTTGCCGAGTCCGTTGCCACCTTCAAGCAGCAGTTTGAGACGTCGGACGGCAAGCTCCTGGGTGAGGGCTGAGCATGGGAGCCCAGCTCAGGGTCTACAAGCGTCGCATCAAGTCGGTAACCGCGACCAAGAAGATCACCAAGGCGATGGAGATGATCGCCGCCTCGCGCATCGTCAAGGCGCAGCGTCAGGTGGCGGCATCGGGTCCGTACGCGACCGAGCTCACCCGCGCGGTGACCGCGGTCGCCACGGGCTCCAACACCAAGCACGCCCTGACCACCGAGGTCGAGTCGCCCACCCGGGTCGCGGTTCTGCTCATCACGAGCGACCGCGGCCTGGCGGGCGGGTACTCGTCCAACGCGATCAAGGCTGCGGACCGGCTCACCGAGCGGCTTCGCTCGGAGGGCAAGGAGGTCGACTCGTACCTCGTCGGCCGCAAGGCCGTCGCGTACTACAACTTCCGTGAGCGGAAGGTCGTGGAGTCCTGGACGGGCTTCACCGACCAGCCGTCCTACGGGGACGCCAAGGCGATCGCCGCACCGCTGATCGCGTCGGTGCTGCAGGACACGGCCGAGGGCGGTGTGGACGAGCTCCACATCGTGTTCACCGAGTTCGTCTCGATGATGCTGCAGTCGCCGGTGGAGAACCGTCTGCTGCCGCTCAGCCTCGACGCGGAAGCGCTGAAGGCGCAGGAGGAGTCGCACGGCAAGGGAGAGATCCTGCCGCTGTACGACTTCGAGCCGTCGGCTGAGGGCGTCCTCGACGCCCTGCTGCCGCGGTACGTCGAGAGCCGGATCTACAACGCGCTTCTGCAGGCCGCGGCTTCCGAGCACGCTGCCCGCCGTCGCGCGATGAAGTCGGCGACCGACAACGCCGGAGACCTCGTCAAGAAGCTCTCCCGGCTTGCCAACGCGGCCCGCCAGGCCGAAATCACCCAGGAAATCAGCGAGATCGTCGGTGGCGCGAGCGCCCTCGCCGACGCTAGCGCGGGGAGTGACTAACCACTATGACCACCACTGTTGAAACGGCCACGGCTACTGGCCGCGTCGCTCGGGTCATCGGCCCGGTCGTCGACGTGGAATTCCCCGTCGACGCGATGCCGGAGATCTACAACGCTCTGCACGTCACGGTCGCCGACCCGGCCGAGGACGGCAAGCTGAAGACGCTGACCCTGGAAGTCGCCCAGCACCTGGGTGACGGCCTGGTCCGCACCATCTCGATGCAGCCCACCGACGGTCTGGTCCGCCAGTCCCCGGTGATCAACACGGGCTCGGGCATCACCGTCCCCGTCGGCGACGTCACCAAGGGCAAGGTTTTCAACACCCTCGGTGAGATCCTGAACGTGGACCCGTCCACGGTCGAGATCACGGAGCGCTGGCCGATCCACCGCAAGGCCCCGTCCTTCGACCAGCTCGAGTCCAAGACCGAGATGTTCGAGACCGGCGTCAAGGTCATCGACCTGCTGACCCCGTACGTCAAGGGCGGCAAGATCGGTCTGTTCGGTGGTGCCGGTGTCGGCAAGACCGTGCTGATCCAGGAAATGATCTACCGCGTCGCCAACAACCACGACGGTGTGTCGGTGTTCGCGGGTGTCGGTGAGCGTACCCGTGAGGGCAACGACCTCATCGAGGAGATGACCGAGTCCGGCGTCATCGACAAGACCGCGCTGGTCTTCGGCCAGATGGACGAGCCCCCGGGCACCCGTCTTCGCGTGGCGCTTGCCGGTCTGACCATGGCGGAGTACTTCCGCGATGTTCAGGGCCAGGACGTGCTCTTCTTCATCGACAACATCTTCCGTTACACCCAGGCGGGCTCGGAGGTGTCCACCCTGCTCGGCCGTATGCCGTCCGCGGTGGGTTACCAGCCGAACCTGGCCGACGAGATGGGCATCCTGCAGGAGCGCATCACGTCGACCCGCGGTCACTCGATCACCTCGATGCAGGCGATCTACGTTCCCGCGGACGACCTGACCGACCCGGCCCCGGCGACGACCTTCGCCCACCTGGACGCGACGACCGTTCTGTCGCGTCCGATCTCGGAGAAGGGCATCTACCCGGCGGTCGACCCGCTGGACTCGACGTCCCGCATCCTGGACCCGCGTTACATCGCGCAGGACCACTACGACTGCGCCATGCGCGTCAAGGGGATCCTGCAGAAGTACAAGGACCTCCAGGACATCATCGCGATCCTCGGCATCGACGAGCTGGGTGAAGAAGACAAGCTCACCGTCTTCCGCGCCCGTCGGATCGAGCGCTTCCTGTCGCAGAACACCCACGTGGCGAAGCAGTTCACCGGTGTCGACGGCTCCGACGTCTCGCTCGACGAGTCGATCACGGCGTTCAACGCCATCGCCGACGGTGACTACGACCACTTCCCCGAGCAGGCGTTCTTCATGTGCGGCGGTATCGAGGACCTGGTGCGCAACGCCAAGGAGCTCGGCGTCAGCTGAGCCCGGCGGCACATCGCGCGGGGGGTGGACGGTGCGTAGGACAGCACCTTTCACCCTCCGCGCACCCGCGGGAGCGGGTCCTTGGCGGTAACGCCGGGGAAACCTCCACTATTCTTTGACCCAACACCCGCCGGAAGCGGTGGGTGCCGAACCGAGGAGCCGTCTTGGCTGAGCTGCACGTCGAGCTGGTCGCAGCGGACCGCAGTGTCTGGTCCGGCGAAGCCACCATGGTCATCGCGCGCACCCCGTCCGGTGACATCGGCGTCATGCCGGGCCACCAGCCGCTGCTTGGTGTGCTGCTGTCCGGTCCTGTGACGATCCGTACGAGCGACGGTGGCACCGTTGTCGCCGCCGTGCACGGTGGATTCCTCTCCTTCGCCGACAACAAGCTCTCGGTGCTCGCCGAGATCGCGGAGCTCGCCGACGAGATCGATGTCGCGCGCGCCGAGCGGGCTCTGGAGCGTTCCAAGGCCGACACCGACGCTGCCGCCGAAAGGCGCGCCGAGGTCCGGCTGGCCGCCGTTTCGAGCGGTCACTGAGCGGATACACCTGGATGCCGCGGACAGCCCATGGGGCGGTCCGCGGCTCCGGCACAGTAAGGGCAGTAGCCATTCCTAGGCGAGGAGGTCGGTGGGCGTGATCCTCGCTTTTCAGGTGTGCGGCGGGATTGTGGCGGCGCTGCTGCTGGGACTGTTCGTCTTCGGGCTCCGCCGGCGGCTGATCCAGCGCCCCGGCGGCACCTTCGACTGCAGTCTGCGACCGGCCCCGGCCGACGGGGAAGAGGTCGAGTCCACCGGCAAGGGCTGGGTGTACGGGGTGGCCCGCTACAGCGGCGACCGCGTCGAGTGGTTCCGGGTCTTCTCCTACTCGCCCCGGCCGCGCCGCGTGCTGGACCGTCCGGCGATCGAGGTGCTCAGCCGCCGGCCCCCGCAGGGCCAGGAGGAGCTGGCACTGCTCTCCGACGCCACCGTGCTGCTGTGCGCGCACCGCGGCACCCGGCTGGAGCTGGCGATGAGCGAGGACGCCCTGACGGGCTTCCTGGCCTGGCTGGAGGCAGCGCCTCCCGGCCAGCGGGTGAATGTGGCGTAGAGCCTCGTCATACGTAGGAAGCCCTCGACTGCCGCGCGCGGCAGTCGAGGGCTTCTGTCTGTCCCCGGCCGGGGGCGACGGGCGGCGTGTCCTCCCCGGCCGGGGGGCTTCTACTTGAGCCCGCTGTCCACGGAGGACATCAGCGTGCCGGTGTCACCGGACATCTCCCAGATCATCGCCCCGAGCAGGTTCTTGGACTTGATCCAGGCGCTCTTCTTGCCGATCGACCAGGTGTCGTCGAAGCTCCACCACTGGCCGTTGGCGCCGGTGTAGCCATACGTCGCCACGGACTGTTCGTCGTGGTAGACGGTGAGGCCGCCGACCGAGGCGATCAGGTTGCTGTAGCCGCGGGTGCCGGACTCCTCGGGGAACTGGCCGGGCGCGGCCCCGTTGGCCGCCTGCCATTCACCGTGCACGCCACCGTCGGTGACCTGCTGCCAGCCGCGCCCGTAGAAGGCGAGGCCGACGGTGAGCTGGCGCGGGTTGACCCCGGCGCCGAGGTACTTGTTGACGGCGCCCTCGACGCTGAAGTGAGTGGTGTAGGGGTCCTGGGTGTCGGCGTAGAGGTTGGCCTGGTGGCCGGTGCGGTTCGGTTCCCAGCTGTTGTCGCTGCCGGAGCCGTGGAAGTCGTACCCCTGGACGTTGGCGAAGTCCATCGACTTGAAGATGCCGTTGGCGCTGATGTCCCAGCCGAGGTCGACCTTGGCCGGGTCGGCCGGAGTGAACGCGGTGAGCAGGTACTTCTTGCCGGTGGTCGCGGTGAGGGCGGTCATCTGGGTGCGGAACTCGGCGAGCAGCGCGGTCAGGTTGGCCTTGTCGGCGGCGGCGTAGTGGTTGCCCGGGTGGCCGTCGGGCGAGCCTGGCCACTCCCAGTCGATGTCCACGCCGTCGAAGACGCCGGCCGCGGAGCCGGGACCGCCGCGTCCGTTGCTCAAGGGCAGATTGCCCTTGAGGTACATGTCGAGGCAGGACTGCACGAACTTCTGCCGGGAGGCCGCGGTCCTGGCGGCGTCCGAGAAGTACTTGCTGTAGGTCCAGCCGCCGATCGAGATGTTGACCTTGAGGTTCGGGTACTTGGCCTTGAGCTGCTTGATCTGGTTGAAGTTGCCGGCCAGCGGCTGGTCCCAGGTGTCGGTGGTCCCGTTGACGGACTCGCCGGCGCTGAAGCCCTTCTCGTAGTCGGCCCAGGAGTCGCCCGCGCCGTCACCCTGGTTGGGGTCCTGAGGGTTGCTGGTGGTGGCCTTGGTGACGCCGTTCATGCAGGTCAGGTTGGTCGGGTCGATGTTGGAGAAGGCGTAGTTGATGTGCGTGAGCCTGGCCGCCGCGCCCGTGCTGACGAGGGACTTGACGGTGTAACCGCGGCCGTAGATGCCCCACTGCACGAAGTAGCCGACCTTGGCGTACGTGCCGCCGGGGTCGCCGCCGCCGCCACCCGTGGTGTGGACGATGGTCGCGTTGCTGGCCGGGCCGGTCTGGTCGATGGTGTCGCGGGCCTTGACGGTGTAGACGTAGTCGGTGCCCGCGGTCAGACCGGTGTTGGTGTAGGTGAGGCCGGTGACGGTCGCCACGGTGTTGCCGTCGCGGATGACGTCGTAGTTCTTGACGCCCTTGTCGTCGGTGGCCGCCGTCCAGGAGAGGGTGGCGGAGGTGTTGGTGATGCCGCTGGCGGTGGGGGCGCCGGGGGCGGAGGGCGGGTTGTCGCCGGGCACCGTACCGCCGTCACAGGAACCGCCGTTGACCTTGCAGCCGCTCGGGCTGCCGGAGCCGGCCCCGTTGAAGCCGAAGCTCGCGCTGGCGCCGGGGGCGAGAGTGCCGTTCCAGCCCGCGTTCTTGGCGGTCCAGTGGTTGACGGAGTGGGTGACGGTCGCGTCCCAGAAGGAGGTGACCGAGGTGCCGGTCGGGTAGTCCCATTCGACGGTCCAGGAGGTGATGGTCGTCGTGCCGGTGTTCTTGATGGTCCAGCCGGCTCCGAAGCCGGTGCCCCAGTCGGACGATTTGGCGTAGGTCGCGGTGGCGGCCGCGGCCGCGCTCGCCTGGGTGGCCAGACCCACGATCGCGGCCAGCGGGAGCAGCAGCGCGGTGGCGACCGCGGCCAGTCTGCGCCGGAAGAGCTGTGCGGTTCCTGTTCTCAAGGGTGCTCCTCGAGGTTGGGGGGAAGGGGGGAACCTGCGCCGCCCGGAGAGCACGCCCGACAGTCATTCCGACGGTTGTTCATCGCGTGATTGTCATGGTCCGCTCACCATCTGTTGTGATGGTGAGAGTAGAAAGGTCTGGACCATAGGTCAAGAGGTCTGGACCATACCCAACTCCTGTGCCAGTACGGCCGCTTGGACCCGGCTGCGCATCTCCAGCTTCGCCAGGATCCGGCTGACGTGCGTCTTCGTCGTCGCCTCGGCCATCTCCAGCCGCACCGCGATCTCGGCGTTCGAGCGGCCGCTGCCGAGACACGCCAGCACCTCGCGCTCGCGCGGCGTCAGTACGTCCAGAACGGCGGGGTCGGCGGTCCGCTTCGCCGGCTGCCCGGCGAACGCCCCGATGAGCCGGCGGGTGACCGCCGGGGCGATCATCCCGTCGCCGCGCGCCACCAGCCGCACCCCCTCCAGCAGCCGATCCGCGTCGGTGTCCTTGAGCAGGAAGCCGGCGGCGCCCGCGCGCAGCGCTCCGAAGACGTACTCGTCCAGGTCGAAGGTGGTCAGCACCAGAACGTCCGCGAGTTGCTCGGCGACCACCCGCCGGGTCGCCTCGACGCCGTCGAGGCGCGGCATCTGGATGTCCATCAGCACCACGTCCGGCCGCAGTTCGCGGGCGAGCAGCACCGCTTCCTCGCCATCGGCGGCCTCGCCGACCACCTCGATGTCGGGGGCGGAACGCAGGATCATCACCAGCCCGGCGCGCACGGCACTCTGGTCCTCGGCGACCACCACACGGATCATCGGTCTCTTCCCCCGCCGTCGACGGGCAGTACCGCCCGCACCCGCCACACCTTGCCGTCGCCGTCCGCCGCCTGCTCCAGGCCCGCCTCGAAGGAGCCGCCGAGCAGCTCGGACCGCTCCCGCATCCCGATCAGCCCCGATCCGGAGCCGGGCGCCCGCGGCCCGTCCCGGTCGCCGAACGGGCTGCTGACGGCGACGATCAGGGCCCGTTCGTCCTGCTCCAGGACGACGAGGACTTCGCCGGGCGCCGCGTGTTTGAGCGCGTTGGTGAGCGACTCCTGCACGATCCGGTACGCCGCCAGCTCGACGGGCGTCGCCAGGGGCGGAGCGTTGGGCGGGCGGTCGTCCCGCAGCGCGAACGTCTGCCCGCTCTCGGCGCCGCCGGCACGCGCGTGCTCCAGCAGCGCGTCCAACGCCCCCAACGTGGGCGCGGCGGCCGGCGCCGCGTCCCCCTCGGTGTCCCGGAGCAGCCCGATCAGCCGGCGCATCTCGGAGAGCCCCTGGACGCTGTTCTCCCGGATCACCCCCAGCGCGTCACGGGCCGGGCCCTCGCGCCTGTCGATCGACAGCGCGGCGGTGGAGTGGATGGCGATCGCGGAGAGATGGTTGGCGACCATGTCGTGCAACTCCCGCGCCATCCGGGCGCGCTCCGCCGTCACCGCCTGGCGCCGGTCCAACTCGGCCAGCAGGGAGGTCTGCTCGGCCTGCAGCGTCGCCGCGTCCGCGGTGTCGCGGTGCTGGCGGACGATGATCCCGCTCCAGGCCGGAGCCACCGAGATCAGCGCACAGATCAGGCCGCCCGACAGCGCCTGCGCGTTGCGCTGGGTCAGCGCGAGGGTGATGGTGATCGCCGCCGTGACGATGACGCTCACGACGGGCACGGAGCGCGTCATGCGCTTCGGCCCGTAGAGCACGGACGCGTAGACGATGTCGGTGAACATCAACACCGTGACCAGCAGGGATCCGAGGATCATGTCGGCGGTCAGGGCGATGACGCCGATGATGATCGCCCGGGGCGGCGCGACCCGGCGCAGCAGTTCGCAGCCGGCCATCACCGTCAGCGGCACCAGCGTCACCCAGGCCGGGACATGCGCCGCCCGGCCCGAATACGTGTAGAGGCCGAACGACCACATCACCAGGCCGCCGAGCAGGCCGGCGGCGGCGATCCGCACATCGTCCCGGTGCGGGCGGGGGAGGGCGGCGAGCGACATGCGTCCATCACAGCACGCCGCAGGGGGTCCGGGCGTCGTCTGCCGGGCGGAGGCCGGTACATCGAAGGATGCAGCCGCGGACCCGGTCCGCGGCTGGGCCCTCACCCTCCGGCGCCCTCGATCCCGCCGTCCTCCGCGGCGGTCAGCGTTCGCCGCCCGGCACCCACAAGATGTCGCCCTGCTCCTTGTTGGCCGTCCGCGCCAGGATGAACAGCAGGTCCGAGAGCCGGTTGAGGTACGTCGCGGTGAGCGCGTTCATGATCTCGCCGTGCTGCTCCAGCGCCACCCAGGTCGAGCGCTCCGCACGCCGCACCACCGTGCAGGCGGCGTGCAGCAGGGCCGCCCCCGGCGTCCCGCCGGGCAGGATGAAGCTGCGGAGCTTCTCCAGGTCCTCCAGGAAGCGGTCGCAGTCGGCCTCCAGCTTGTCGATGTACGACTGCTCGACGCGCAGCGGCGGGTACTCCGGGTTCTCGGCCACCGGTGTGGCGAGGTCGGCGCCGACATCGAAGAGATCGTTCTGCACTCGGGTGAGGACCGCGGACACCTCCGCAGGCAGCGAGCCCAGCGCGATGGCCACCCCGATGGCGGCGTTCGCCTCGTTGGTGTCCGCGTAGGCCGAGATCCGGACATCGGTCTTGGCGGTGCGGCTCATGTCGCCGAGGGCGGTCGTGCCGGTGTCCCCGGTGCGGGTGTAGATGCGCGTCAGATTGACCATACGACCGAGCGTAGTCACGCACCGGCCCTGGTGAAGACCCGTGTGCCCACCGTCACGGACACCGCCGCGAAACCGACGGCGACCAGCGCGCCCACGCCGACCGTCCCCGTCCAGTAGTCGCCGACGAAGGCGGCCCTGACGGCGTCCACCAGATAGCGGAACGGCACGAAGTGCGAGACGACGTTCAGCCACTGGGGGGCCAGCGACATCGGGAGCAGCAGCCCGGAGAGCAGCATCGCGGGCATGTTGACGGCGTTGATGACCGGGGCGAACTCCTGCGGGGTGTCGACGCGCATCGCGAAGGCGTACGACAGCGAGGCCAGCGAGATCGTCAGCACCCCGGTGAACAGGAAGCCGACGACCGCGCCCAGGACCGGGGTCCGCAGGCCCAGCGCCACCGCGGCCAGCACCAGGACCAGCGACTGGACGAGCAGCAGCAGCACGTCCTTCAGCGTGCGCCCCAGCAACAGGGCGAGCCGGCTGACCGGCGTGACCCGCATCCGCTCGACGATGCCGTTCTGCTTCTCGATCAGGATGGCGAATCCGCAGAACGCGGCGCTGAACAGGCCGAGTTGGATCATCAGGCCCGGTACCAGGGTCTGCCAGGCGTCGCCCTCGCCGCCGAGCGGAAGGTCCCGGAGCAGCGGCCCGAAGAAGAACAGATAGAGCAGCGGCATGAGAAGCCCGAAGACCAGCCCGAGGCGGGAGCGCACGGTCTGTCGGAGGTAGCGGTTGAAGATCAGTGCGGTGTCGGACAACAGGTGCGAGCGACGGGAAGCGGCGGCAGGTGCGGTGACGGTGGTGGACGACATGGCGGGGCTCCGGATCAGACGGCGACGGGCGTGGTGTCCTGGGGCGCGCTGCGCCCGGTGATGGCGAGGAAGGCGTCCTGCAGCGTCGCGCCGGGCGCGCCGGCGTACTCGGCCTTGAGGGCCTGCGGGGTGCCCTCGGCGACGATCCGGCCATGGTCGACGACGACCAGCCGGTCGGCGAGCGCGTCCGCCTCGTCGAGGTAGTGGGTGGTGAGGAAGACCGTGGTGCCGTGCTCGGCGCGGATGGTGCGCACCAGGTCCCACAGGTCGGCGCGGCTGCCCGGGTCGAGTCCGGTGGTCGGCTCGTCGAGGAAGAGGATCTCGGGTCCGTGGGTGAGGCCCATGGCGAGGTCCAGCCGGCGGCGCTGGCCGCCGGACAGGGCCGCGCACTTGCGGTCGAGCAGTCCGTCGAGGCCGAGTTGGCCGGCGAGTTCCGTGGCGCGGGCGGCGGCCTCGTCCTTGGCCAGCCGGTACATCCGGCCCTGGGTGACGAGCTCCTCGCGGACCGAGATCGCCGGGTCGACGCCGCCGGACTGGGCGACGTAGCCGATCCGCTCGCGGACCCCCGAGGGGTCGCGGGCGAGATCGCGTCCGGCGACGGTGGCGCTGCCGCCGGTGGGCGCCAGGAGTGTGGTGAGCATCCGCAGGGTCGTGGTCTTGCCCGCGCCGTTGGGCCCGAGGAAGCCGATGATCTCGCCGCGTTCGACGGTGAGATCGATGCCGCGGACGGCCTCGACGGGTCCGCGCTTGGTCTGGAAGGTCCGGGTGAGCCCGGCGGTCCTGATGATCGGGGTCGGCATGGCCCCAGAAAATCAGAGTGATGGAAAAATTGCAATGACTCCAAAATTGCCATAGCGCCACCGAAGCTAGGATGTGGGCATGGACGACGGGACAGCGCGGGCCGGCGAGCGGCGGACCGGGGGACTGACCGAGGGGTCGGCAGAAGGGCGGGCCGAGGGGCTGCGGGAGCGCAAGAAGCGGCGGACCCGGCAGTACATCTCCGACGTGGCCACCGGGCTCTTCCTCGAGCGCGGTTTCGACGAGGTGACGATCGCCGAGATCGCCGACGCGGCCGACGTGTCGGTCAACACCGTCTACAACTACTTCCCGGACAAGGCCGACCTGTTCTTCGACCGCCATGACGAGGTCGTGGAACGGCTCTCCGGCATCGTGCGGGGCCGGCGGCCAGGCGAGTCCGCGGCGGGGGCCGTCATCCGCGCGCTCCGCGACGAGCTGGTCATGGTCTCGCCCGCGCTCGGCCTTATTCCGGGCTATGCCGGTTTCATGCGGATCTGCCACTCCTCGCCCGTCCTGATGGCCAAGGTCTGGCGGATGCAGAACCTCGCGCAGGACGACCTGACGCGCACCCTGGAGCTGGAAACCGGCGCGGACCGGGGCGATCTGATGCCCGAACTGGTTGCCGGTCAGATCGCCTGGCTGCAGAACACCGTGATGCGCACCATCGGCCGCGCGATGGCCGAGGGCGGCGAGCCCAACCAGGTCTCGCGGGTGGTTCTGGTCAAACTGGACGCCATGGAAGCCCTGCTGAGCGACGAGACCCTCAACTATGCGACGAAAGACACAGAGTGACCCGCCTCTCTTCCTACTGCGCCGGGGTGTGAGCGGGCGTTAAGGTCCGGCCAGAATCCCCGAACGTAAAGGTGTGTGTCGTGGCGAAGAAGCTCGCCGTCATCGGAGCCGGTCTCATGGGCTCCGGCATCGCCCAGGTATCGGCGGCAGCCGGTTACGACGTGGTGCTGCGTGACGTCACGGACGAGGCGCTCGCCCGCGGTCTGGGCGGCATCCGGGCGTCGTACGGGAAGTTCGTCGCCAAGGGCAGAATGACCGCCGAGGACGCCGAGGCGGCAGTCGCCCGGATCACCACCACCACCGAGCTGGAAGCCGTCGCCGACGCCGACATCGTCGTCGAGGCGGTCTTCGAGAAGATCGAGGTCAAGCAGGAGATCTTCCGGGCGCTCGACAAGATCGCCCGCCAGGACGCCATCCTCGCCTCCAACACCTCCGCCATCCCGATCACCAAGATCGCGGCCGTCACGGAGCGCCCGGAACGCGTCGTCGGCACCCACTTCTTCTCGCCGGTGCCGCTGATGCAGCTGTGCGAACTCGTGCGCGGCTACAAGACCAGTGACGAGACGCTGGCCGCGGCCAAGGCCTTCGCCGAGGAGATCGGCAAGACCTGCATCGTCGTCAACCGTGACGTGGCGGGCTTTGTCACCACCCGGCTGATCTCGGCGCTCGTCGTCGAGGCGGCCAAGCTCTACGAGTCCGGGGTCGCGTCGGCCGAGGACATCGACATCGCCTGCAAGCTCGGCTTCGGCCACGCGATGGGGCCCCTGACCACCGCGGACATGACCGGCGTCGACATCCTGCTGCACGCCACCGGCAACATCTACGCGGAGACGCAGGACGAGAAGTTCGCCGCCCCCGAGATCATGCGTCGCATGGTCGACGCCGGCGACCTGGGCCGCAAGAGCGGACAGGGCTTCTACACGTACTAAGCCGCTTCACTCCCACGAGTGAATTCCGTATCGGTTCGCTCACAGACGGCAACGTTTATATGCGACGAACCGTCAGTTGTGGTGAGTCATCGCGGATCCCATCACACCATCACTCCACCGGGAGCGATTTATGCATATCCAGGGCGACCATGCCGAGCTGGTCGTCGGAGGCCGTCTCGACGTCCGCAGCGCGGCGGACGCCCGCACCGTCCTGCACACCGCCGTGGACTCCGGTCGCGGCGATCTTGTGCTGGACCTGACAGCATTGGATTCGTGGGACGCCGCGGGACTGGGCGTGATCATGGGAGCGCACCGAAGGGCGGGCCGGGTCAACCGACGGCTCGTGCTGCGGGGCGTGCCGCCGCAGATGCAGCGGCTGCTCGTAGCCACACGACTGCACAGAATCCTGGCGATCGAGGCTGAAAGGTGATGTAAGGGCAGCGCAATGCCCCTGCCCTTCGGCAATACTGTCCGGGGCTTTAGAGTTCGGTTTCCGGCCCGCCACACGGCGGGTCGAGGCAGGGGAACCGGACCGGTCCGACACGCGGACTACGGTGGTCCGACACGACCCCGTACGCGACGCATATGGGGGGCGGAAACAATGGACCCACACTCCGGTCGACCAGACGATCTCGCGACGCCAGAGCCCGAGGCCGGCGCCGCCGACCAGACCAAGGCGCTGGCGCGCGTCACGCGCCCGCAGCGCGAACCCGCCCCCGTCTTCGGCGGCGAGACCCTGTGGCCCGATACGGACGCGGGTCGCCCCGGCCCCGCCCGGGTCGTCCAGGTGGTCGCGGGCGACTTCCTGCTCACCGTCAATCCGGTGGACGGCAGCGAGGTCGCGCAGTGCCCGCCGGAGGAGCGGCGCACCCCGGTGCGCCGCACCCCGCAGGACCGGCAGCGGCACGCCGAGGCCCGCCGTCCGCAGCTGCCCCCGGGCCCGCGCGCGCCCGAGCTGCCCCTGCTGGAGCGTGACGAGGAGCGGGAGCGGCTCGTCCGGCTGCTCGCCCGCGGCCGCTCGGTCCGGGTCACCGGCCCCTCCGGCGCCGGCCGCAGCTCGCTGCTGGACGTCGTCGCGGCCGCCTGTGCCGATCTCGCGCCCGACGGGATACTGCGGCTGTCCGGCTACCGCCGCACCTCCGCGGACCTGCTGCAGGACCTCTTCACCCTCGTCTACGAGGCCGACGGGTACCGCCCCGACCGCCCGCGGCTGCTGGAGCTGCTGAGCGACGTCGGCGCGATCGTCGTCCTGGACGACCTGGAATTCGGCGGCGCCGCGCTCGAAGAGCTGCTGAACGCCGTGCCGGAGTGCGCCTTCCTGATCACCGCGACCCCGGACGTTGCCGCCCCCGCGTCCGACTCGCTGATCGAAGAGGTCTTCCTGCCCGGCCTCACCCGCGTCGCGTGCCTGGCCCTGCTGGAGCACGTCGTGGAGCGCCCGCTCGACGAGGAGGAGGCCGCCTGGGCTGCCGACCTCTGGTTCGAGTCCGAGGGCCTGCCACTGCGCTTCTTCCAGGCCGGTGCGCTGCTGCGGCAGCGCGACGTCCTGCGCAACCCGATCGACGCGGAGCGGGAGTGGGACGACTCCGTCTGGACCTCGGGCCCCGACTCGGACGGCCCGTTCGACGCCGAGCCCGCCGGCCGCATACCGCTGCCCTCGCTCGCCGAGAGCGCCGCGCCCGCCGAACTGCTCGCGTCCCGGCTGAGCGAGGCGGCCCAGCTGGCGCTGGACTTCGCCGTCGCCCTCGACGGCGAATGCCCGCACCCCTCGCACCTGCCCGCGCTCGTGGGCGACACCCACGGTGACGCCGCGCTCGGCGAGATGGCCTCCTGCGGCCTCGCCGTCCCCGTCGCCTCGCACTACCGGCTCGCCGCCGGCGTACGCCAGCAGCTGTCCGTGGGACTGGCCACGGAAGCCGAGGACGCCGCCCGCGCGCTCGCCGCGGCCCAGCACTACACCTGGTGGGCGGGACACCCCTCGGTCGCCCCCGCGCGGGCCGCCACCGAGGCCGAGGCGATCCTCGCCGCGATGGCCGCCTGCCGCGACGCCGGCCACCCCAGCAACGCCGTCCTCCTCGCCCGCACCGCGGCCCCCGCGTTCGCCGGCGCGCTGCACTGGAGCGCCTGGGAGCGGGCGCTGCGGATCGGTCAGGAATCGGCCCGGCTGGCCGGCGAAGTGGCCGAAGAGGCGTACTTCCATCACGAGTTGGGAGTCCTCGCGCTCTGCACCGGCAATCTCGACCGGGCCCGGGCCGAACTGGAAGCCTCCATAGCCCTGCGCGGGGCGCTCGCCGACCGCCAGGGCACCCTGGTGGGCAGACGGACCCTCGCGCTCGTCAACGACCGCTCCACCGGCTCCGGGGCCCTCACCGTGCCCGGCCTCGGAGTGGAGATACCCGGCGCGGGCCCGGACTTGCACCTCGCGCTGCCGGCCGGTTCCGGCGGCGATTCCCACGAACCTCCCGTCACGGTCATCAGCAAGCGGCTCGCCGCGGCCGGCCCGCCGGCCCGCAGGACTGCACGGACCGTCTTCGGCAACTCCCGCCGCAACCTCCTCGCCGCGGGCGCGGGCGCCGTCCTGGCGGCGGTCGTCGGCACGGTCGTCACGCTCGGCACCTCGGCCGGCAACAGCGAGAACCGCAATGTGCCGAACAATGTGAAGCCCGTCGAGTCCGCCCAGCCGGACGACCAGAACGCCGGCCTCCCGGCAGACCAGCAGACCACGGACGGCAGCACCTCCCCGAAGCCGGGCACCCCCACAACGGGCACCGCCCCGACGACCCCGGGCGGCGCGCCCGCGACGTCGGGCCGACCGGGCACGGTCAAGCCCAGCACGCCTGGCTCCGGCGGAACCAGCGGATCCGCCTCCACCGGAACATCCGGCGGAACGTCCGGCAGTGCCGGGGGGACCGCTGGGGGAGGAACATCGACGGGCACGTCCGGCGGTACCTCAACCGGAACGTCGACGGGCACTTCCGGCGGTACGTCCACGGGCACCTCGACGGGCACCTCCGGCGGTACGTCGACGGGCACCTCGACCGGCACCACCACCGGCGGTACCTCGACCGGAACCACCACCGGCGGTGCTGACAGCGGCACGACGACCGGCACCACCACCGGCGGTACCTCGACCGGTACCACGACCGGCGGCACTTCGACCGGAACCACCACCGGCGGCACTGACGGCGGCACGACGACCGGCACCACCACCGGCGGCACCGGGGGGTAGCAGGGGCCTACCCGTATCCGCTCGTGAGCGGAACGGCCTGCGATCAGAACAGGCGGAGTTTGTCGTCCTCGATGCCGCGCATTGCGTCGTAGTCGAGGACGACGCAGCCGATGCCGCGGTCGGTGGCCAGGACGCGGGCCTGGGGCTTGATTTCCTGGGCGGCGAAGACGCCCTTCACCGGGGCGAGGTGCGGGTCGCGGTTGAGGAGTTCGAGGTAGCGGGTGAGCTGCTCGACGCCGTCGATGTCGCCGCGGCGCTTGAGCTCGACCGCGACCGTCGCGCCCTCGGCGTCCCGGCACAGGATGTCGACCGGGCCGATCGCCGTCATGTACTCGCGCCGGATGAGGGTCCAGCCCGCACCCAGCACTTCCATGCGGTCCGCGAGCAGCTCCTGGAGGTGGGCCTCGACGCCGTCCTTGATGAGGCCGGGGTCGATCCCGAGTTCGTGCGAGGAGTCGTGGAGGACCTCCTCGATGGTGATGATCAGCTGCTCACCGGCCTTGTTCACCACGGTCCAGACACCGTCGTCGCCCACCTTGAGGGTGCACGGCGGGGACATCCAGTTGAGCGGCTTGTAGGCGCGGTCATCGGCGTGGATGGAGACCGAACCGTCAGCCTTCACAAGGAGCAAACGGGTCGCCGACGGAAGGTGGGCGGAGAGCTTGCCCGCGTAGTCCACGGAGCAGCGGGCAATGACGAGGCGCATGGTCGGCAACGCTACTCGACGCCCCGCCCCGCGCGCGATTCGCCCTCAAGAGGAGGGTCCGGGCGACTGTTGAAAATTGGCCGGTTGTGGGCGCTACCTCCTGGTGCGCCAGGACCGTGCCGCCTACCGTTGTATGTGGAAGCCGTCGTGCGGGAGAAGCTCGGCCGGTTTCCGGTCCATGTCCGTCTGGCTCCGCACGTCGCGGGGTCACGAGAGGAGTACCCATGTCGCTCGACGTCTCACCGGCCCTCCTCGAACAGGCCGAGCGAGGCGAGGTCGACGAGAAGGAATTCGTCGACTGCGTCCGGACCTCCCTGCCGTACGCATGGGAGATGATCAGTTCACTGGTGGCGCAACTGAAGGTTGACGGTGGTTCCTTTGCCGACAACCAGGTGCCGCCGCCGGACGAGCAGGCGCGTGGTCAGCTGCTGCGCGCGCTGGCGAGTGACGCGATACGCGGTGCCCTGCAGCGCCATTTCGGGGTCCGACTCGCGTTCCAGAACTGCCACCGGGTAGCGGTTTTCCCGCTCGACCCGGCCGTTGACGGGAGTTACGGGAAGTTTACGTCCGTTCGCTCCCAACTGCTCAACCAGTCACCGGAGTTCAGGGACTGCTGATTCTCATGTGGCAGCGGTTCACGTGCTCCCGCCTCCGGTTCAGGCCAATTGCGGGAGCACGTCGCTGCCCAGTCGCACGACGTTCTCCTCGGTGACGGCCAGATCTCCCGAACCCTCCACCAGGAGCGCGAAGCGGGTGATCCCGGTCCGCTCGGAGGTGGCCGCCAGCCGGTCGGCGCAGTGCTGCGCCGTACCCACCGGATGCAGATCGCAGAGCAACTCCGTGTAGCTGAGCGGGTTCCGCATCGCGCGGGCGCTGCCGTCCACGGTCTGATGTGCGGCGAGCCCGCGTTGCAGCCAGCCGGGCATCGCCTTCACCAGCGCCTCGACCGCGTCCGCGCGGCTGTCCGCGATCTGGACGACGCCCGCCGACACATGTTCGGCGCCGGCTGCCGCGATGACCTCGGGGGAGAGCCCCGTGGCCCGCGCCGTGAGCTGCCAGAGCTCGACCATCCCGGCCTTCTCCTCGTCGCCGCAGTGCATGCCGAGCAGCATCGGCAGGCCGCGCTCCGCGGCCAACCGGACGGAGTTCGGGGAGGTGCAGGCGACCACGACCGGCGGCCCCGGCTCGTCGAGCTCGTCGGGGCGCGGTACGACGGGCACTTCGCGGAACGAGTAGCGCGGCCCGTCCGCCCCGACGCTGGGCTCGCGCAGCCAGCGCGTCAGCAGGTCGAGTGATTCCGGGAAGCCGTGCTCGTACGCTTCGAGACCGCCGCCGAAGACCTCCAGATCCACCCAGGGGCCGCCGCGGCCGACGCCGAGGGTGAACCGGCCGCCGGAGGCTATGTGCAGCAGTGCCGCCTGCTCGCCGAGCGCCACCGGATGGGCGGTCGGCAACACGCTCACCGCCGTGCCGACCCCGATCCTGCTGGTACGGCCCAGCAGGAACGCCGCGAGCGTCACCGCGGACGGACAGACGCCGTACGGAACGAAGTGGTGTTCGGCCAGCCATACGGCGTCCAGCCCCGCGGACTCGGCGAGCTCCGCCGATCGCACCGCCCGGTGCAGCACTTCCCCCTGGCCCTGACCGGGGAACTGAGCCGCGAGAACAAAAGTCCCAACACGCATTGGTCACTCCCTCCTCTACAGGCACTAACGCTTGACACGTGCCAAAGGCACGGCCTCCCGCAGCGATTTCATGATTTTCGGCAACGGGTGCGGACCAGGGCGTAATCGGCGGTACGCCCGCCTGGTGACCCGCCGCGTATTCTGGGACGAGCTGCCCCGATCCGACCGAACCGCGAGGTGTCCCATGTCGCCGCGTCGAAACCACCCGCGCGGTGGTGACAGCCCCGCCGATCGTCCCGGGGAATCGGGTTCCGGCCGTGGTCCTGAGCGTACCGAGACCTGGCAGGGTGAGGAGTGGTCCGTCAGACCAATCGCCGGAAGTGCCGCGGGCAAGAGTTACCGGTGCCCCGGTTGCGACCAGGAGATCCCGCCCGCAGTCGGCCACTTGGTGGCCTGGCCGGAGTACGGCGGTGGCGTCGACGACCGCCGGCACTGGCACCGGGCGTGCTGGAACGCGAAGGACCGCCGCACCACGAGGGTGCAGCGGTCCCGTAACGCGCCGCGCTACTAGAAAGAAGCGCCGTCAGACGTCGCGCTTGGCCAGTACGGCGTAGGCGCCGGCCAGGGCGAGCGCGGTGATGATCGCGAGCAGGCCCAGGCCCGGCCAGCCGGTACTGGTGCCGCCGTCCATCGGGATCCGGTACATCGACGCCAGCCCGTTGAGCGCCGAGTACTTGATCAGGAAGTCGCGCAGCGAGTGCATGCTCTCCGCGAACATGAACAGCGCGAGGATCAGCGGCAGCAGCACCACGCCCATCATGGCCGTGATCGCGCCCGCCGAGTGCCGCAGCAGGGTGCCGACGGCCAGCGAGAGCAGGCCGAGCAGCGCCACGAACAGACCGGCGCCGACGGTGGCTCCCAGCCACTGGCCGCCGTGGGCGACGACCTTGCCGGCCTCGATCGAGCCCTGCATGGCGGAGTCGTCGAGGGCGGAGGACGGGACCTTCTGGTCCGACAGGGCCGCGGAGTTGATGAGCGCGGTGATCCCGCAGGCCGCGGTCGTCGTCACGAACGACAGGCCGAAGAAGACGATCGCCTTGGCCGTGAGCACGCGCGAACGGCTCGGGCAGGCGGTGAACGTCGTGCGGATCATGCCGGTGCTGTACTCGGAGGTCACCACCAGGACGCCGAGCGTGATCACCGCGAGCTGGCCGAGCATCAGCCCGAACAGGCCGCCGCTGAGCAGCGGCGCCCCGACGTAGTCGCTGTGGCTCATCGCCAGGGTCACCAGCATGCCGATGCCGATGACGACGGCGAGCATCACGCTGATCGTCCACACCGTGGAGCGCACCGTGCGGATCTTCGTCCACTCGGACTTCAGGGCGTGCGCGAGCGTGGTGGTCTGCACCGGGATCGGGGACGTGTACTGCTGGGCGTACGCGTAGGGGGCGCCGGGGGCGGGGACGGGGGCGGTCATCGGGCGTCCTCGCTGTCGGACTTGTTGAGGCTGGGAGCGGGGGGAGTCACGGGCGGAGCGGGCGGCGCCGTCGGCGCGACCGGAGCGGCCGGCGGCTGCGCGGGCACGGCGGGGGTCGCCGCGTACGGCTGCGGCGGCGGTCCCGCGGGCTGCTGGCCGTACGGCTGGGCGTAGGGCTGGGCGGGCTGCGCCGGCGGCTGCGTGTACAGCTGTTGCTGGGCCTGCTGCGTGGGCGGCTGGCCCCAGCCGGCGGGCGCCTGCTGCTGGTAACCGGCCGGCGGGTAGCCGCCCTGTGGGTACTGGCCCTGCGGCGGGTAGCCGCCCTGCTGGTAACCCGGCTGCGGGTGCGGGGCGGGCTGCTGCAGTCCCTGGCGCAGGTCCTGCGTGGAGCGGTAGTCCACCGCGCCATTGGTCATCCGCATGTACGCCTCTTCCAACGAGGCCTGGTGCGGCGAGAGCTCCCAGAGGCGTACGTCGATCTCGTGGGCGAGGTCGCTGATCCGCGGCAGCTCCAGGCCGGTGACGCGCAGGGCGCCGTCCTGCTCGGGCTGCACGTGGCCGCCGGCCTCGCTGAGCGCCTTCGACAGCTTCTCGCGCATCCCGGCGTCGTCGGGGGTGCGGACCGTGGCGTGGGCGGTCGAGTTGCGGGAGATGAAGTCCTTGACGCTCATGTCGGCGAGCAGCTGCCCGCGTCCGATCACGATCAAGTGGTCGGCGGTCAGCGCCATCTCGCTCATCAGGTGGCTCGACACGAAGACCGTGCGGCCCTCGGACGCGAGCTTCCGCATGAGGTTGCGGACCCAGAGGATGCCCTCGGGGTCCAGGCCGTTCACCGGTTCGTCGAAGAGCAGCACCTCGGGGTCGCCGAGCAGGGCGCCGGCTATGCCGAGCCGCTGGCCCATGCCGAGGGAGAAGCCCTTGGAGCGGCGCGACGCGACGTCCTGCAGCCCGACGACGCCCAGCACTTCGTCCACCCGGCGGGCCGGGATACCGGACAACTGCGCCAGGCACAGCAGGTGCTGGCGAGCGCTGCGGCCGCCGTGCACGGCCTTGGCGTCGAGGAGTGCGCCGACTCTGCGGGGGGCGTTCGTCAGCTGCCGGTAGGGCTGGCCGCCGATGGTGACGTGACCCGCCGACGGATCGTCCAGGCCCAGGATCATCCGCATGGTGGTGGACTTGCCGGAGCCGTTCGGTCCGAGGAAGCCGGTCACGGCACCCGATCGGACCTGGAACGACAGGTTGTACACAGCCGTCTTCGCGCCATAGCGCTTGGTGAGGCCCGTTGCCTCGATCATGCTTGCCCCTCGCCTTCAACCGGGGCACGTGCCCCCGTGAGGTTTAGGAGGGTACAGGGGCATGAACGGTTCCAGCAGGGGTGTACGTCCGGTACCCCTGCCGGTAGCGCCGGTACCGCTTACGCGTCGCGGTTCTTCAGGACGACGTATCCGCCGATGAGGGCGGCGGCGACCCATGCCGCCATGATCCCGATCCCGGCCCAGGGGCCGTACGGCGCCGCGTTGTCGCTCGACTGCACGACGGTCATGATCTGCTGGCCGGCGCGGTCCGGGAAGTACTTCGCCACGGTCTTCACCTTCGGCACCGCCGACAGGATCGGTGAGATGAGGAAGAAGAACGGCATCAGGAGGCCGAGACCCAGCATCGGGCTGCGCAGCATCGTCGCGACGCCGACGCAGAACAGCACCAGCAGCGTCATGTAGAGGCCGGCGCCGAAGACCGCCCGCAGGACTCCCGGGTCGCCGATCGCCGCACCATGGCTGCCGAGCAGCGCCTGGCCGAGGAAGAACGTGATGAAGCTGGTGACCATCCCGACCACCAGCGCGAGCACGCCGGCCACGGCGACCTTGGAGATGTAGAACGCGGCTCGCTGCGGTACCGCCGCGAGCGACGTACGGATCATGCCGGTGCTGTACTCCGAGGAGATCACGAGCACACCGAAGACGATCAGTGCGAGCTGGCCGAACTGCATGCTGAAGAAGCTGGCGTTCGTCGGGTCGAAGGTGCGCCGTTCGTTCTCGTCCAAGCTGTCGAAGGTGTTGTTGAACACGAGACAGATCAGTGCGCTGATCCCGACGGTGACGATGAACGCCAGCGCCAGGGTCCACACCGTGGACCGTACCGTCCTGATCTTGGTCCATTCCGACTGCAGGACCGCGCCGGGAGCCGCCATGGTCAGGACTCCTTTCCGGTACGGGGAGCGTTGTCGGCGCCGGCAGACCAGCCGGCGCCCCACTGCGGGGCGGCGGCGCCCGTGACGGGTACCACACCGGCCGGGTCGGCGGCGAGGTGCCCGCCCGCGTGGTATTCCACCGAGTCCGCAGTGAGCTGCATGAACGCTTCTTCCAGTGAGGCCCGTTGCGGGCTCAGCTCGTGCAGGGTCAGCTGGTGCTTCGCGGCCAGCTCGCCGATCCGCGCGGGATCGCCGCCCTCGATCTCGAAGGAGCCGTCGCCGGTGACCACAGGGGTGATCTGCGCGGCGGCCAGCGCGTCCCGCAGCCGCTCCGGATCAGGGGTCCTGACCCGGACGTAGGAGCGGGAGTTCGTCGCGATGAAGTCGGCCATCGACGTGTCCGCGAGCAGCCGGCCCTGGCCGATGACGACCAGATGCTCGGCGGTCAGCGCCATCTCGCTCATCAGATGGCTGGAGACGAAGACCGTACGACCCTGGGCGGCCAGATCCTTCATCAGATTGCGGATCCAGTGGATCCCCTCGGGGTCGAGCCCGTTGACCGGCTCGTCGAACATCAGGATCTCGGGGTCGCCGAGCAGGGCGCCCGCGATGCCGAGCCGCTGCCCCATACCCAGCGAGAACCCCTTGGACCGCTTGTTGGCGACCGAGGACAGCCCCACGGTCTCCAGCACCTCGTCGACCCGGGCGGTCGGAATGCGGTTGGACTGCGCGAGGCACAGCAGGTGGTTGTAGGCGGTGCGGCCGCCGTGGATCGCCTTCGCGTCCAGGAGGGCGCCGATGTACTTGAACGGCTCGTTCAGGTCCCGGTAGTGCTTGCCGTCGATGCGGACGGTGCCGGCGGTCGGGTTGTCCAGGTCAAGCATCATCCGCATGGTCGTGGACTTGCCCGCGCCGTTCGGCCCGAGGAAGCCCGTCACCACGCCGGGGCGCACGGTGAACGTGAGGTGGTCGACAGCGGTCTTGTCCCCGTACCGCTTCGTGAGCCCCTGCAGTTCGATCATTTGTCAAATGTAATGTCCGCATTGGCGTCCGTCACGCCAAAAACCCCCATCCGAGGAGGACGGGGGCTTCTGGTGATGGGGGATCAGCGGGGTGGGGTGTGCCCGCTTTCAGGTGTTACCGGCTCTGCTGCGCCGGGACGCCGCGGGAGATCGGCTCCTCGTCGGCCGGGCCGGTGGCCGCGGCCACCGCCGCGCCGGTGAGGGTGGCCAGCATCTCGCGGACGTTGGTCAGCTGGGCGTTGATGCTGTCGCGGCGGTTGGTGAGCGCCGCCAGCTCGCGCTCGGACTCGCTGCGGATCCGGTCGGCCTTCGCGTTCGCGTCCGCGACGATGTCCTCGGACTGCCGCTGGGCCGTCTCCACCGTCTGACGGGCGCGGCGCTCGGCGTCGGTACGGAGCTTCTCGGCCTCCAGGCGGAGCTGCTCGGCGCGGTGCTCGATCTCCGCCAGGCGCTTCTCGGCCTTGGCCTGACGCGAAGCCAGGTCACGCTCGGACTGCTCGCGGCGCTTGGCCAGGTTGGTCTCGAAGTCGGCTGCGGCCTGGGCGGCCTTGGCGCGGGTCTCCTCGAAGAGGGCGTCGGCCTCCTCGCGCTTGGCCTGGGCGTCCTTCTGGGCCTCGCCACGCAGCTGCGTGGAGTCGGACTTCGCCTTGTCGACGATCCGGGCGCCCTCGTCCTCGGCCTTGGACTTGCGGTCCGCGGCGAAGGTCTCGGCGTCGTTGCGCACCTGGTTGGCGGCGGACTCCGCGAGCTCGCGGTGCTGCTCGGCGGCGCGACGGGCCTCCTCACGAAGGTCCTTCGCCTCCTCCTCGGCGAGGCGGAGGATCTTCTCGACGCGGGCGCCGAGGCCGGCGTACGACGGCTCAGCGTCGTTGACCTGCGCCTGCGCATTCTGGGTCTCGAGGTGGAGCTCCTCGATGCGCTTCTCCAGCGCGGTGATCCGGGTCAGTGCGCTATCACGGTCGGCGACGAGCTTGGTGATGCGGTCGTCCACCTGACCGCGGTCATATCCGCGCCGAACGAGTTCGAAGCCGAAGGGGGAGGAGGTGTCACTCATGGGGTTCCTGTCAATTCAGACCGGGTGAGGTGATAGAGGGAATCCTAGGGGCCCGGACGGCGTGTCACCGAGCCATTGCCTATTAGGTATGGAGAATGTCCGCTCAATCGAGTGGAGCATCGTCGTTGCGCTTGCCCCCCGAACGGGTGGTTCCGGCCCCCGCACCGGCGGTCACCGCGTTCTTCCCGGCTCCAGGGGTCTCGAATGACTCCAACGCCTCCAGGACGTCCTGGACACGGGAGATCTCGGCATTGATGTCCTGTCGGCGGCGCACCAGAATCTCCAACTCGCGCTTCCCCTCGGTGACGGTACGCTCCGCCTCGGCCCGGGCCTCCCCCTTGACCCGCTCCGCTTCGCGCTCCGCGTCGGCCTTCTTCTGCTCCGCTTCCTTGAGCAGCCCCTCGGCCTTCTTCACGGCGGCGATCCGTACCTTGCTCGCCTCGGACGAGGCCATGGACTTGAGCTCCTCGGCCTTCTCCTCGGCCTCGGTGAGCTGCTCGGTGGCGGCGGCCACCAGCTTGTCGACGCGCTCGCCGGCCGTCCGCATCTGCTCGGAGGACTCCTTGCGGGCCCGCTCGTGCAGCTCTTCGACCTCGGACTCGACGCGCGTGCGGAGCTCTTCGGTGCGCTCTCTTATCGACGTGGCGTCCCGGCGCGCCTCGCCGAGCAGGGTGTCCGCGTCCGTACGGGCCCGCTCCACCAGGCCGTTGCACTCCAACGTCGCCTCGGCGAAGATCCGCTCGGCCTCGGTGCGGGCGGCGCCGACCATGGTGTCGGACTGCTCCTCGGCGGCCGCCCCGATCCGTACCGCCTCGGCCTGCGCCTTGGCGATCAGTTCATCGGCCTGCTCGGCGGCCTCGCTGCGGCGGCGGTTGGCGTCCTCGCGGGCCTCGTCGCGGATCCGGTCGGCCTCCGCGCGGGTCGCCTCCGACTCGCGTTCGGCGGTGTCCAGCGCGTCCTTGGCGAGGATGCCGAGGCGTTCGGCCTCCTCGCGGGCCTTGGTGATCAGCTGGTCGGCCTGGCCCGCTGCCTCGGTACGGCGGCGGTTGGCGTCGTCACGGGACTCCGTGCGCAGCTGCTCGGATTCCTCGATCGCCTCGGAAACGGTGCGCTCCGCCAGCGACTTGGCGGCGTCCGTCTCGTCCTTGGCGTCGCGGCGGATCCGCGCGGCGTCCTCGGCGGCCCGTTCCCGTTCGGAGTTCGCGTCCGCGTGCAGCCGGTCGGCCTCGCCCTGGGCCTCGGTACGCAGCCGGTCGGCGGCGTGCTCGGCGGCGGAGCGCAGTCCGGCGATCTCCTCGTCGGCCTGCTCGTGCAGATGTGCGACGGCGTCGCGGACCTGCTGGGCGGTCTGCTCGGCGGCGGCGACCAGTTCGGTGGCACGCGATTCTGCCTCGGCGACCAGTCGGTCGGCCTCGACCCCGGCCTCCTGGACCCGGGTGCGGGCCGACGCGAGCAACTCCTCGCTCTCCCGGCGGGCCTGGGCCCGTTCCTGATCGGCCTCGCCGCGCGCGGCTTCGAGCAGCTCCTCGGCCTCGCGGCGGCGGCGGGCCGCCTCCTCCTGGGCGGCGGCCAGCGCCTCGGCGGCCTCGGTGCCGGTCCGCTCGGCGGCCGCGGCGGCCTCCGCGCGCAGCCGGTCCGCGGTCTCCTGCGCCTCGGCGCGCAGCTGTTCGGCCTCGGTCGCGGCCTCGGTACGCAGCCGCACCGCGATCGTCTCGGCCTCGGCACGGGTCTGCGACGCGTCGGCCGCGGCCTCGTCGCGCAGCCGTACCGTTTCGGCCTCGGCCTGCTCCTGCAGGACCCGGACCCGCTCGGCGGTCTCGTTCCGCAGCCGCTCCGCCTCGTCGGCGGCCTCGCGGCGCAGCCGTTCCGCCTCGCCGCGGGCGTCGCGCAGCGCCTGCTCGGCGGTGGTGACGCGCTGCTCGGCCTCTTCGCGCAGCCGCACCAGCTCCGCTTCGGCCTCGGCGCGCAGCCGCAGCGCGGTCTGCTCGGCCTCGCCGCGCTGGCGCAGCGCGTCCGCCTCGGCGTCCTCCTTGACCTGGCCGGCCTGCTGCTCGGCCTCGCCGCGCAGCGTCTCGGCCTCGGCGCGGGCCCGCTCCAGGGCCTCCTCGGCCTTCTTGTTCAGCAGGGAGGCACGCTCGGTGGAGTCGGCCCGCATCCGGTCGGCCTCGGTGGACGCGCCCTGGCGCATCTCGTCGCCGTCCGCCTTCGCCTTGGCCAGCAGGCCCTCGGCGGTCCTGGCGGCCTCCTCGATCTGCTGGACGGCCTCACGGCGGGCCTCGCCGCGGATCCGCTCGCCCTCGGCGACCGCGTCGGCCCGCAGCTGCTCGGCCTCGCCGCGCAGCCTGCGCGCCTCCTCCTGCAGCTCGACGGTCTTGGCCCGGTACTCCTCGGTGTCGTCCTGCGCGGCGCCCCGCAGCTCCTGAGCGGACGCCTCGGCCTGGCCGCGCAGCCGCTCGGCCTCCGCCTCGGCCTCGCCGCGGATGCGTTCGGCCTCCTCGGCGGCGGCCCTGGTGGTGGACTGGGCGTCCTGGGACGCCTTCGTCAGCACCTCCTCGGCGCTCCTGGCGGCCTGCGCCAGCTGCGCCGCGGCATCCTCGGACGCGGCGGACCTGGCCCTCTCCTGGGCCTCGGCGCGGACCCGCTCCGCGTCGGCGATCGCGTCGGCGCGGACCTGCTCGGCCTCGGCCTTGGCGGCCTCCGACTCCTTGGTCGCCTCCGTCACCATGCGGGCGATCTCGGCGCGGGCGGTACGGGTGCGCTGCTCGTTCTCGGCCTCGGCGGTGGACAGCCGCTTCGTGGCGGCCGCGTTGGCCTCCTCGCGCAGCCGCTCGGCCTCCGCACGGGCCTCGCGCAGCGAGTCGTCGGCCTCGCGCATCCGCTCCTGGGCGAGCCGGGTCAGCTCGGTGGCCTCCTGGCGGGCCGCGTCGGACTCGCTGAGGGTGGACGTCCGCAGCTGCTCGGCCTGGCTGCTGGCTTCCTGCGCCTGGTTGGAGGCGGCGTTGAGCAGCCGTTCCGCGTCGGTCCTGGCGCGCCGCAGCAGCTGCTCGGCCTCGGACTTCGCGGACTCCGCCTCGGCGGTGAGCCGCTCGCGGGTCTGCTCGGCGATCCGCGTCGCCTCGGCGCGGGCGGCGGCGAGCGCCGCCTCGGACTCGGCGCGGGTCTCGTCCAGCAGCCGGCGGGCCTGGGACTCGCTGCGGGCCCGCAGTTGCTCGGCCCAGGCCACGTTCTCGTTGACATGGGTCTCGACGGTGGCCCGGCGCTCGCCCAGCTCCTCGTCGAGCTGGCGGCGCCTGGCCACCGCCTCGGCGTGCCATTCGGCCTCGAAGCGGGACTGCCGCTCGGCCTGTTCCTGCAGCAGGCGCTGGGTGGCGGCCCGCGCCTCGCGCAGCTCTCGCTCAGCGTCGGTCCGCAGCTGGTCCGCCTGGATCTGGGCGTTGCGCAGCAGCTGGTCGGCCTGGTGGCCGATGTTGTCGTAGGCGGGACGGGAGGCCAGATTGCGGCGTGCCTCGTGAAGTTTGGCGCGCAAAACCTCGACCTGGTAGCCCAGGTCGTCGGCGTGCTCGACGGCCTTACCCCGCTCGGTGCGAAGCCGCTCCATCTCGGCTTCGAACAGCGAGAGGTGATCGTCGGCCTCGTAGCGGTCGTTGCCCCGCACTCCGCGGTCCCATCCGTCCCCTGGCGTTCTCACCCGCCAACCGGGTGAGACTCTCCGGAGCCCTGTTTGAGCAGAGCCCTATGGAGAAGTGTGTCTGATCCACGCCGTGGAGCGGGCCGGTACCCCACGCCCACCCCGGTCGGCTGGGCCACTCTACCGGCCCAAGGGGGGCTGGGGTCAGTGGTCCTTGGCGGCGGTGACCAGCTCGGTGAGGACACCATGGCAGTCCTTGGGGTGCAGGAACGTGATCCGTGACCCCATGGAGCCGATCCGCGGCTCTTCGTAGAGCACCCGGACGCCCTTCCCGGCGATGTCCGCGGCGTCGGCGTCCACATCCGCGGTACCGAAGGCGATGTGGTGGACGCCCTCGCCGTTCTTGGCCAGCCATTTACCCACCGCGGAGTCCTCGCGGGTCGGTTCCAGCAGCTGGAGATAGGAGGCGCCGCCGTCGGAGGTCTCGTTGATCTTGAGCATGGCCTCCCGGACACCCTGCTCCTCGTTCACCTCGGAGTGGTGGACCTCGAAGCCGTACGTGGCGCGGTAGAACTCGACAGTGGCGTCGAGATCGAAGCACGCGATACCGATGTGGTCGATGCGAGTCAGCATGGGAACAGTGCACCGCTACCGGACCCGGTAACGCAACGTGCGCGCGATCACACGTTCCGCCCGATGACCGCGCGCTTACCGCTCAGTACATTGACGGTAACCCTCGTTAACTTCTCTCTTCCTCTGCTGAAGGGGCCGCACCATGAGCCAGCCACGTACGTCCGTGATCGTCGCAGGTGCCAGAACTCCGATGGGAAGGCTGCTCGGATCCTTGCGATCCTTTAGCGGCGCCGACCTCGGCGGTGTCGCGATCAAGGCGGCACTCGACCGCGCCGGGATCGGCGGCGACCAGGTGCAGTACGTCATCATGGGCCAGGTACTGCAGGCCGGCGCCGGCCAGATCCCGGCCCGCCAGGCCGCCGTCAAGGGCGGCATCCCGATGAACGTCCCGGCCCTGACGATCAACAAGGTCTGCCTCTCCGGCCTCGACGCGATCGCCCTCGCCGACCAGCTGATCCGCGCCGGCGAGTTCGACATCGTCGTCGCCGGCGGCCAGGAGTCGATGACCAACGCCCCGCACCTGCTGCCGAAGTCCCGCGAGGGCTTCAAGTACGGCGCGATCGAAATGCTCGACTCGATGGCGTACGACGGCCTCACCGACTCCTTCGAGAACATTCCGATGGGGGAGTCGACCGAGAAGCACAACACCCGCCTCGGCATCGGGCGTGCGGCCCAGGACGAGATCGCGGCCCAGTCCCACCAGCGCGCCGCGGCCGCGCAGAAGAACGGCCTGTTCGAGGCCGAGATCACCCCCGTCGAGATCCCGCAGCGCAAGGGCGAGCCGGTGATCTTCAGCCAGGACGAGGGGATCCGCGCCGAGACCACCACGGAATCGCTCGCCAAACTCCGTCCCGCCTTCACCAAGGACGGCACGATCACCGCCGGCACCTCCTCGCAGATCTCCGACGGCGCCGCCGCGGTGGTCGTCATGAGCAAGGCGAAGGCCGAGGAGCTGGGCCTGGAGTGGATCGCCGAGATCGGCGCGCACGGCAACGTCGCGGGCCCGGACAACTCGCTGCAGTCCCAGCCCTCCAACGCCATCGCGCACGCGCTGGCCAAGGACGGTCTGACCGTGCAGGATCTGGACCTGATCGAGATCAACGAGGCGTTCGCCGCGGTCGCCGTGCAGTCGATGAAGGACCTCGGCGTGACACCTGAAAAGGTGAACGTCAACGGTGGTGCGATCGCCCTGGGTCACCCGATCGGGATGTCCGGGGCGCGGGTCGTCCTGCACCTCGCGCTGGAGCTCAAGCGGCGCGGCGGCGGAACGGGCGCAGCTGCGCTCTGCGGCGGAGGCGGCCAGGGCGACGCCCTGATCATCCGGGTCCCCGGCAAGTAGTCGAACAACGGCGCAACTGGCACCACCCTCCGGCGAGTGAGCCGAAGGGGCGCGTCGCTGTCGAAAAGGAGAGCGCGCGGAGGTCGCGAGGAACGAGCGACCGAGCACGGTCGACTGTCGACAGCGGCTGGAGCGCCCCGGAGGCGAACCGAGCCCCGAAAAATGAGGAGCGCGAAGCGATGGACGTCGCCACGCTGGTCGAGCAGGCGCGGGAGGGCAGGCCGCGGGCCGTGGCCCGGCTGATCTCGCTGGTGGAGGGGGCGTCCCCGCAGCTGCGTGAGGTGATGTCCGCGCTCGCGCCGCTCTCCGGCGGCGCGTACGTGGTCGGTCTGACGGGCTCGCCGGGCGTGGGCAAGTCCACGTCGACGTCCGCACTGGTCACCGCGTACCGCAAGCGCGGCAAGCGGGTCGGGGTGCTGGCGGTGGATCCGTCCTCGCCGTTCTCCGGCGGAGCCCTGCTCGGTGACCGGGTGCGGATGTCGGAGCACGCCTCCGACCCCGGCGTCTACATCCGCTCGATGGCGACCCGGGGCCACCTCGGGGGGCTGGCCTGGTCGGCGCCGCAGGCGATCCGGGTGCTCGACGCGGCCGGCTGCGAGGTGATCCTCGTCGAGACGGTCGGCGTCGGGCAGTCCGAGGTGGAGATCGCCGCCCAGGCGGACACCTGCGTGGTGCTGCTCGCGCCGGGCATGGGTGACGGGATCCAGGCCGCGAAGGCCGGGATCCTGGAGATCGGTGATGTCTACGTGGTCAACAAGGCCGACCGGGACGGCGCCGACTCCACCGCGCGCGAGCTGAACCACATGCTCGGGCTGGGCGAGTCGCGCGGCCCGGGGGACTGGCGTCCGCCGATCATCAAGACGATCGCGGCCCGCAGCGAGGGCATCGACGAGGTCGTCGAGGCCCTGGAGAAGCACCGCGCCTGGATGGAGGAGCACGGCGTCCTGGACGCCCGCCGCCGGCGCCGGGCCGCCAACGAGGTGGAGAACATCGCGGTCACCGCGCTGCGCGAGCGGATCGGCGACCTGCACGGCGACAGGCGGCTGGACGCCCTCGCCGAACGGATCATGGCGGGCGAACTCGACCCGTACGGCGCGGCGGACGAGCTGATCAAGAGCGTCACGCAGGCGTAGCACGGTCCCAAGCGGCCGCCCGGTTCCAACGCGGGGGCCGGGATCGCAGGCGTGGGGGTCCGAAATGCTGCCGTGTATTTGTGGGCCGCCAGGCACGTAAATATACGATTTCGGACCCCCACGCCGGAGAGCCCGGCCCCGACCGCACCAACGACCCCCGCCTCCGGCAGGGAATTACGCCCGGCCGCGCGCCGCGCGCAGATGCTCGGCGATCGGCAGCAGCGCCTTGTGCAGCGCCGCCAGGTTCTCCGCCGGCAGCAGGTCGATGAAGTTCTCCCGGACCGATGCCACGTGATGAGGCGCGACCTTGCGCATCGTGTCCCAGCCGAGCTCGGTGAGCACGGCGTACAGCCCCCGGCGGTCGGACTCGCAGTTCTCCCGCCGGACCAGGCCGGTGGTCTCCATCCGGGTGATCTGGTGGGAGAGCCGGCTCTTGGACTGAAGAGTGACGCGTGCGAGATCGCTCATCCGCATGCGCCGGTCGTCGGACTCCGAGAGATTGACCAGGATCTCGTAGTCGTTGTTGGTGAGGCCGAACGGCTGCAGGTCACGTTCCAGCTGGTGCATCAGCAGTCGGCTGACGTCGAGATGGGTGCGCCATGCGCATTGCTCGTCCTCGGTGAGCCACTTGGTGCCGTTCTCAGTCTCCATGGGAGAAATTCTACAGGTAGTTGAAACCCGTATGAACGGGCCCCGTAGTCAACCGGTCACAGCCCGGCATTGTTACCCTCCGGTCACTCCGCTCGCGGCCGGACGGTCGCACCGTTCACAGCCCGGACGGTCGCGCCGTTCACAGCCCGGACGGTCGCGCCGTTCGGGCCGCGAGCGGCCCGAACGAGCACACCCCTCACAGCCCGAAGCGCCGCTGGAGATCGCCCAGCTGCCCCGGCAGCCGTGGCACCTGTCCCTGCTGTCCCTGCTGGCCGGGCACGCCCGCGCCCGGCACGCCGGGCCCCGCGGAGGCCGGTACGCCCCCGGTCGCCGTCTCCGGCATCAGGACCTCGGTGGACTGCAGCAGCACCTGTCCCGCTCCGACGAACTCGAACTGGTGCTCCTCGCCCGACGTCCCGCCGATCCCGGTGAGCGCCCGCAGGCCGCCGAGGACGCCGCGCATGTAGCCGTGGTCGTAGTGGTGGCAGGGGGAGGGGCAGTCCGCCCAGCCGACCAGCGCCTGCGGGTCCACCCGGATCGGCGGCTCCACGAAGTGCACCGCCCCGTTCGAGGCGGCGACGAACTTGCCGGTCCCGATCAGGGTGAGGAAGCCGGGGATGATCGACTGCTTGAGCGCCAGGCCGGGCTGGAAGGCCAGCAGGTTGCCCGAGCGGATCGTCAGGTTGCCGTCCTCCAGGTCGAACGAGTTGATGTCGTACGCCCGGTCCGCGAGCAGCAGCTTGCCCTGGCCCTCGGCGACCACCCAGTCCGCGGCGTGCATCGGCGAGTGGAAGTTGGCGGCGACCAGCCGGTCGAGCCGGCCGTGGCCGATGCCGTGGAAGTCGATCTGCCCGTAATAGGCGATCATCTTCCCCTTCTGCAGGAACCACTGCCCCTTGAGCTCGACGCTGAACGCGTACGGGTTGACGTTGTCGTCGACCGGCAGCGTGTGCGGATCATGAATGACGGGCCCACCGGCCATCGCGCTCACAGCTTGTCCTCCGACGCCTGTACGTACACCGTGCCCTGGCCCGACAGTTCCAGCTGGAACGCCTCGCCCGAGCCCCGCCCCACCATGTCCCGCCAGCCCAGCGCCGTGGACAGCTTGTTGCGTACGTCGCCGCGGTGCGCGACGTACGCCTGCGGGTCGACGTGCACCGGGCCCTGGTGGGTGATCGGCAGCTCGATGACGCCGCCGTGCGCCATGACGGCGACCGAACCCTTGCCCTGCAGGGTGGTGGTGAAGAGCCCCTGGCCGGTGACCTGGCCGCGGATCACGCCCATGACACCGCCCTGCGAGCCCATGAACATCGTGGACTGCTGCAGCGTCCCGTCGAAGGCCAGCAGCCGGTCCGCCTCGACATAGAGCGTCTCGCCGCTGAGATCGATGGTGTGGATGTGGTGGCCGCCGTGCCCGAACATCACCGAGCCCTGGCCTTCGACGGTCATCAGCGGCGTCGCCTCGTTGGCGACCCGCCGGCCGATCATCGAGGCGATACCGCCCTGGCCGCCCTGGATGTTCGGTGTGAAGGAGACCTCGCCGCGGTAGGCGAGCATCGCGCCGCGCTGGCTGAACAGCCGCTGGCCGGGGAGGATCTGCGCCTCGACCATCTTGGAATTGATCTTGGTGAACGGCACTAGAGCTGTCCCCCGATCGTGTTGCGCTCGCTGGGCTGCACGTAGACCAGCCCCTCGCCCTCGAAACGGATCTGGAAGCTCTCCCCGGACCCCTCGCCCATCACCGTCCGCCAGCTGATGCCGGTCTGGAAGTGCTGCTGCAGGTTGCCGGTGTGCGCCACGTAGGCGCCGGGGTCGACCTGCAGCGGCATGCCCGCCGAGACCCGCAGCACGATCGCCGGACCGTCCGAGGTGATCGCGGCCTGGCCGACGCCCTCGACGGTCGTGGTGAACAGGCCGTTGCCCTGGCTCGCGCCGCGCAGCCCGGTGAAGGTGGTGCCGGTGCGCAGCGCGGGGTCGGTCGCCAGCAGGTTGCTGGCCTCGACGTAGAGCTTCTCGCCGTTCAGCCGCACCAGGTTGATCTCACTCGCACGGTCGGCGAAATAGCACGTGCCGTGCCCCTTCACCTCCATGACCTCCATGGATTCGCCGGTGAGCCGGCGGGTCACCATGCCGCGGATCCCCTCACCGCCCCCCGACATCTTTTTGAACGCCATCTGGCCGTCGTAGGCCACCATCGCGCCGTTCTTCGCCTTGACGGCATCGCCGGTCATCTCCACGGCGAGTACCTTGCTGCCCTGCAATCGGAACATGGCCACGGTCAGAAACTATCCGTCCGTACGGGAGCCGTCACCGGCTTCGGATGAACCGGCTCTTCTCCGGCGGCCACCTCGACCTCCAGCAGTGACGCGCCGCGCCGCTCGGCCTCGAAGGCCTCGACTCCGCCGCGCAGCCCGAACAGCCGCTTGGACAGCGCGATCCACAGCACCGCGAGGATGTTGAGCGTCAGCGTCGCGATCTTGACCCAGCTGACCTTCTCGGTCAGCTCGTAGATCTCCAGCGGCAGGAAGGCGGCGGTCGCGACGACCGTCAGGTACTCCGCCCAGCGCTTGCCCCACCAGAGCCCGAACGCCTCGACGATCTCGATGAGCGCGTACACGAGCAGCGCGACGGCGACGATCACCAGCGTCGAGTGCTTGTAGTCGAAGGTCTTGCGGATGGTGTCCACGACCGGTGAGTGCTCGAGGTCGTAGTGGAAGTGCCTCGCGACCGGGCCGAAGACCGAGAGCTGGTCCTCGAAGAGCTTGCGGACGGAGTCCTGGGAGTTGCTGAACTTCCACACCGCCCACGCGGCGAGCACGATGAAGACCCCGCGCACCATCCGCTCGGCCGCCAGGAAGCGCAGGATGAACAGATCGCGCAGCGCCCGCCCGCGCGGTACCTCGGGCGCCCGGTCGGCCGGGCCCGAGCCGTGCGGCTCGCCGAGCGCGAAGTCGCCGCAGCGCAGGCAGCGCCAGACCTCGCCGACGGCCGTGGTGGCGTGCAGCCGCTCGCGCAGGTGGGTCTCGTCCGGCGCGTAGGTGATGTGGCCCCGGCGCGAGCAGTGGCGCCGGTCCCAGTCGAACTTCATCGGTGCCATTCCCCCGGTTGTCGTCGTCCGTCGGTGTCTTTCGCGTGTTCTACGTGGAGGGGGACGCTATCGCCCTCCCTCCGGTTCTCGACCCCCGGGGCGGGCCAGGGGGAGACGGCGGCGATAATGGACGGGCCTTGTGATCACGTTCACAAGAATCGCCCCCGTCGATGATGAGGAATCTGTGGACATCAAGACCGCCTCCGCCCTGCGCCGGCTCCGCCTGGTCTCCGCCCCCGAGGCGGTCTCCTTCCTGCTGCTGCTGGTCTGCTCGATCCTCAAGCGCACCACCGACTTCAACGCCGTCCCGGTCATGGGCATGGTCCACGGGGTGCTGTTCGTCCTCTATGTGGTCCTGTGGGCGTTCGCCTGGAACCGGGCGAAGTGGACCTTCGGCCGTGCCGCGCTCTACGCGGTGCTGTCCGTGCTGCCCACCGGCGGCTTCTTCGCCGAGCGCATGCTGCGCCGCGAGGCCGAGTCGGAGATCATCGCGGCCCGCGCCCGCCAGGAAGGCGTCGTCGCGTGATCGTCGCCTTCTCGGTCTCCCCGCTGGGTGTCGGCGAGGACGTGGGCGAGTACGTCGCCGACGCCGTCCGCGTCGTCCGGGAGTCCGGTCTCCCGAACCGCACCGATGCGATGTTCACCTCCATCGAGGGTGAGTGGGACGAGGTGATGGACGTCGTCAAGCGCGCCGTCGCCGCCGTCGAGGCCCGCGCCCCGCGGGTCTCCCTCGTGCTGAAGGCCGACATCCGGCCGGGCGTGACGGACGGGATGACGTCGAAGGTCGAGACCGTCGAGCGGTACCTCGCCCCGTAACGCCCTCTCGCCCCGTAGCCCCCTGACGAGGGCCCTGCCCGACGAAGAGCCCGCTACGCCCCGCCCGTGGCGAGCGTGAGCCCGAGCGGGGTCCTTTCGTACAGCACCCGGTGGCCGTAGCGGTGCGAGGTGAGCAGGCCCGAGTCGCGCAGTACGGACAGATGGGCGGAGACGGACGACAGCGCCAGGTCGTGCCGGCGGGCCAGCGCGCTGGTGGTCGCGGGCGAGTCGAGGTTGGTGAGGATCGCCGCCCGGTTGGGTCCCAGCAGCCGGATCAGCGCCTCGGCGGGCGCGGGCCCCGGCACGGTCCACAAGGTGGCGGTGCCGCGCGCCGGATAGACCAGCGTGGCCTGCCAGGGCGGGTCGAAGCCGCTCACCACGTCCGGCCGGACGAAGACACTGGGTACCAGCAGCAGGCCGTCGCCCCCCAGCGCCCTGACGTGGTCGGCTGGCCGGTCCACCGTGAGCGTGCCGTCCGACCAGCTGACCTTGGGGTGCAGATCGGCGAAGAGCCGCTCGGGGCCGCCGTCGGCCAGCCGCCGGGAGTGGAAGGCCACATCGGCCTCCAGCACGGAGCGCATCCGGGGCCAGAACGGGGCGAGGAGCGTGTCCCAGACCCGGGCCATCAGCTCCGCGAGCTCGTCCACCGTCCGCGCCGGGTCGGCGAGCAGCGCCCGGCCGCACGCGCTGTCGGCGGCGCCCGGGGTGACCGCCAGCGCCCTGGCCAGGTCGGCGCGGGCCACGGCCGGATCGGTGCCGCGGACCCGCGCCAGTTCCTCGTCGATCGTCGCGAAGACCCCGTCGGGCGGCGGGCACAGGAAATCGGGGTTGTGGCCGCGCCGCGGCATCACCAGCTGGAACGGAGTGAGATCGAGCCCGCGGGCCACCGACCGGACCTGGCGCAGCCACGGCAGATGACACCCCTGGCGCGCGGGTGTCCGGAGGGTGCGGATGGCCTCCTGGGTCTCCCAGAGCGGTGAGATCGCGAACCGCGAGGACAGCAGATCGTCGGCCAGGAAGTGCATGTGGAACGGCATGACATCTCCCAAGTTTCGTTTTCAGCCGAAACAGTAGAAGCCATGTCCCGATGTCCGCCAGGCTGCGTCCATGACAACGGAAAACTCAGACTCGGGACTTCAGAAAAGTGACGAGCCGACATGCGACGGGACAGCGGGGGCGACGGCCGATCCCGTCGCGCCGCAGCCCGTCGGATATCGCACGGTATTCGCGGTCCGTGAGTTCCGGCCGATCTTCGTCGCGCACGTACTGTCCATGTTCGGCAGCTTCTTCGCCGAGGTCGCGCTGGCGGTACTGGTGTTCCAACGGACGGGGTCACCGTTGCTGACGTCGCTGATCTTCGCGCTCGGCATGCTGCCGTACGCGCTCAGCGGCGTGCTGCTGTCGGGGGTCTCCGACCGGTACCCGGCCCGCCGGGTACTCGTGACGTGCGACCTGCTCTGCGCGGCCTGCGTCGGCGTTCTGGCGCTTCCGTTCACGCCGCTGGCGCTGCTCTTCCTGCTGCGCGCGGTCCTCGCGATGATCACGCCGCTCTTCCAGGGAACGCGGGCCGCGAGCCTCGCCGACATCCTGGAGGGCGATGTCTACGTCCTGGGGCGTTCGCTGCTCAGGATCGTCTCGCAGAGCGCGCAGATCGTCGGGTTCGGGATCGGCGGCCTGGTGCTGGTGGTGCTGTCGCCGCGCGCCGCGCTCACCGTGGCTGTGGGGACGTTCCTCTGCTCGGCCGCGCTGCTGCGCTTCGGCACCCTGAACCGGCCCGCGCGGGTCACCGGCAGCGGCTCGATGATGCGGCAGTCGCTGCTCGGCGCCCGCCAGTTGCTGAGCCACCGCCGGATCCGGGCGCTGCTGCTGTGGTGGTGGGTGCCGCCGATGTTCTTCGCGGTGGCCGAGGGGCTGGCGACCCCGTTTGCCGCCGCGGCAGGCGCCGGTTCCGCCGGGGTCGGCCTGCTGCTGGCGGCGATGCCGGCCGGGACGGTGGTCAGCGAGCTGGCGGCCGGCACGCTGCTGTCGCCGGCCGCCCGCACCTGGATCGCGATGCCGCTGGCGGGCCTCGCCCTGGTGCCGATGGCGCTGTTCGCCTTCCACCCTCCGCTCGTGGTGGCCATCGGCATCATGCTGGTGGTGGGGTTGTGCTCGGCCTACGCGCTCGGCATGGACAAGTGGTTCGTCGAGGCGGTGCCGGAGGAGATGCGCGGGCAGGCGATGTCGCTGCTGGGCGCGGGCATGATGACGCTCCAGGGCCTCGGCATGGCGGTCGGCGGCGCGATCGCCGAGGTGGCTCCGCCGTTCGCGGTGATCGCCGGGGCCGGGATGCTCGGCACGGTGAGCACCCTGCTGGTACTGCGGTCCGTGGCGGCGACCGGCCGCGGCGCCGTGGAGGCGGTCTGACGGACCCCACACCTTTGCCGCTGGTCGACGCGCGTAAACATCCCCCGTGAGCACCGGCCGGTTCCCTTCCGGCCGGTTCCGCGCCGTACGGTCCGGCGCCGTACGTTCAGCGGCGCCGTACGGTCCGGCGCCCTACGTTCAGCGCTGTGCGTTTCAGTGCCGCACGGTTCAACGTCGCGCCAGGTAGGCGTGCATCGCCCGGTGCAGGGTCTTGTTGACCGCGCCCTGCAGTGGTAGTTCCCACTCGCCGAGCGTCTCGACCGCATCGCCACCGGTGCCGAGCTTCCAGCGCAGCAGGCCGAACGAGCGCGTGTCCGGGTCCAGGCTGTCCGGTACGCCCCGCATGTCGTACACGGACGCGCCCAGCGCGTGCGCGTCGCAGATCATCCGCCACTGCAGCGCGTTGCTCGGCCGCACCTCGCGGCGGTGGTCGGCGGAGGCGCCCGTCTGGTACCAGACCCGGGAGCCGTCCGGCGAGACGAGCAGGGTGTGCGCGGCGAGGATCTCGCCGCCGTGGCGGGCCGTGTAGAGCCGCATGGAGCCCGGCCGTTCCGCGTTCAGCACCTCGTACTGGCGCAGGTAGTAGGCCAGGTCGCGCCCCAGCCGGAAGCCGTCGCGCCGCTCGGTGACGCCCAGCAGTTCATGGAAGGCCGTCATCTCCTCCACGCCTCCGATGCCGGTCTCCACCCCCGACTTGGCGGCCTTCTTGATGTTCCGCCGCCACTCCTGGTTCAGCCCGGTCCACAGGTCGTCCAGGCCGCGGCCGGCCAGGGACATCTCGAAGACCAGCCGGGGCTGGGCGTCCCCGTTGTAGCCGTCCTCGCCGCCGCGCCGCCAGCCCGCCTCACGCAGCCGGTCCGCGACCGCGGCGCCCAGCGGGTCCACCAGGTCCGGCAGGACGTCGCCCATCCGGCGGCCGGGCGCCACCGCCTCCTTGAGGGTGCGCGCCGACCACCGCCGGTACGGCAGCGGCGGCCCCATCCGTACGGCGAAGGCGCCGGTGCCGCGCAGATGGTCCAGCAGCGGTTCCAGCCACCGCTCCAGGTCCGGCGCCGACCAGTCCAGCACCGGGCCCTCCGGGAGGTACACAAAGGATCTCCGGGTGCCGGGCAGCTGCCGGTAGAGCGCGAGCGCCGAGCCCACCATCGCCCCGGTGTCGTCGAACCAGCCCAGACTCTCGGCGGACCAGCCGGGTTTGACCCGGGCCCAGGACGGGCTCTGCAGGAAACTGACCGCGCGCGGTCCGCGCCGCCGCACGAACGCGAGGTGCTCGTCCTCGGTGACGGGACGCAGCCTGATCTGCGGCGCCGGGCCGGGGAAGACGCTGCGGGCGGAGTCCTGGTGGGTGGTCATCGTCAAGGCTCGTCCTCCACGGTGCGGTGGGCCTGGCGGCCCGCTCACCTGTCTCACGCCCCACCCACCCCCGATGTGACAGAGATGTTCGCGACAGCGCCCACCGGTTTCCCAAGAGGCACCGCGACAGGCAGACTTCGGCGACTGCGCGGCGGCCGGCCGCGCCCGGCCGGGGAGCACAACGGGTGACATCAGCAGTGGGCAATGACGCGGGGACCGACGATCCCGGCGGCCCGGACGGGGTGCGGAGAGCCCCCTTCGGCGGGCCCTGCCCGCCGGAGGCCGTAGCCCCTCCCGCTCCGGTCACCCCCACCGGCTCAACCGACACCGACACCGCGGCCTCGCTCAAACGCAGCGGGAGCGTCATGGCGCTGGGCTCGCTCGCCTCGCGCGCCACCGGCTTCGTGCGCAGCGGCATCATCACGGCCGCGCTCGGCACGACGCTGCTCGGTGACGCGTTCAGCGTCGCGAACACCGTCCCGAACATCCTTTACATCATGCTCATCGGCGGGGCGCTGAACTCGGTCTTCGTCCCCCAGCTGGTGCGCGCCGCCAAGGAGCACAGCGACGGCGGCGCCGCCTACACCGACCGGCTGCTCACCGTCTGCCTGGCCGCGCTGCTGGTGATCACGGCCGCCGCCGCGCTCGCCGCCCCCTGGCTGGTCAGCGCGTACGGGCCGGACTTCACCAGCGCGCAGCGCGACCTCACGATCGCGCTCGCCCGCTACTGCCTGCCGCAGATCCTCTTCTACGGCGTCTTCACCCTGCTCGGCCAGATCCTCACCGCCCGCGACCGGTTCGGCGCCATGATGTGGTCGCCGGTCCTCAACAACGTCGTCGTCATCGCGGTCTTCGGGCTGTACCTCGCGGTCGCGCACGACACGACCGCCGCAGGCACCATGAGCGGCGGCAACGCGCTGCTCCTCGGGCTGGGCTCCACCGCGGGCATCGCCGTCCAGGCCCTGGCGCTGGTCCCGGCGCTGCGCGGCGCCGGATTCCGCTGGCGGCCCCGCTTCGACTGGCGCGGCTCCGGACTCATGCAGCCCATGCGGGCTGCCGGGTGGACGCTGCTGCTGGTCTTCGTCAACCAGATCGCGTACTGGGTCGTCACCCGGCTCGCGACCTCGGCCGGTGCGCACGCGCTGGCCGGGGGCAGCGCGGTGGGTGTCGGCTTCGCCGCCTACAGCAACGCCTACCTGCTGTGGGTCGTGCCACAGGGGATCATCACCGTCTCCCTCGTCACCGCCCTGCTGCCGCGGATGAGCCGGGCCGCCACCGAGGGCGACCACGCGCGGATCGGCGCCGACCTCTCGTACGGGCTGCGCGGCTCGGCCGCCGCGATCGTGCCGGCGGTCCTGGCCTTCCTGGCGCTCGGCCCGCAGATCACCGGTGTCGTCTTCCAGCACGGCCGCACCACCGACGCGGACGCGCAGGCCATCGCCTGGATCCTGACGGCGTTCGCCCTCGGCCTGCCCGCCTTCGCCGGCCAGTACCTGCTGGCCCGCGGTTTCTACGCGCTCGGCGACACCCGTACGCCCTTCTTCCTCAACGTGGTCATCGCGGCCGTCAACGCCTCGCTCGCCCTCGTCTCGTACGCGGTGCTGCCCGCCCGCTGGGCCGTGGCCGGCATGGCGGGCGGTTACGCGATCGCCTGCTGCGCCGGGCTGGCGTGCACAACGTGGGTGCTGCGCCGGCGGCTGCAGTGGCGGCCCAACGTGCTGGGCATGCATGTCCGGCTGGCCGCCGCGTGCCTGCCGGGCGCGGCCGCCGCGTACGGGATCGCCCAGGTCAGCGAGCGGCTGCTCGGCACGGGCTTCGCGGGGGACTGCGCCGGGCTGCTGGTCGGCGCCGCCGCCCTCGGCTGCTCCGTGCTGGTGCTGTCAGGACCGTTGCGGCTGACCGAGGTGCGATCCCTGGCCGCCCCGGTCCTGCGGCGGCTGCCGGGCGGCGGAAAGTTTTACTGATTTCGTTGTCACCTTTCGGGCCGGCCGAGCGTGTAGGTAGCGGGAGGGACATTGAACATCCGTACGACACATGCACCTCCGAGGTGGGTGTGAGCCCGAACGCGACGCCGCAGGACGACTTCGACGAGTTCTACGCGGTCACCGCGAAACGCCTGGTCGCCGCCGTGTACGCGGTGACCGGCGATCTCGGCGAGGCCGAGGACGCCGTGCAGGAGGCGTATGCGCGTGCGTGGCAGCGGTGGGCGAAGCTCACGGCCGAGGGCGACCCGACGCCGTGGGTGCGGACGGTGGCGCTGCGGCTGGCGGTGAGCACGTGGCGCAAGACGCGCAACCGGGTGCGGGCACACTTCAGGTACGGAGTGCCGGCGGACGCGCCCGCGCTGGCACCCGACCGGGTCGCCCTGGTCGCCGCCCTGCGCGAGCTCGGAGAGGACCAGCGGACGGCCGTCGTCCTGCACCACTTGATGGACCTGCCGGTCGAGGAGGTCGCCCGGGAGACCGGAGTGTCCAACGCGGCGGTACGTACCCGGCTCAGCCGCGCACGCAAGGCGCTGGGCGCCCGACTGACCGAGGAAGAGGAGGTGCCCCTCCATGGCTGACCCGCTCGACGACCGCCTGCGGGACCTGGCCCGCGACACCGAGCCGCTGATCGTCCTCGCCGGTCCTGCGGACGTCCGCAGGCGTGGGGAGCGCCGCCGTGCCCGGCGCCGGGTGGGTGCGGTGGCCGCGGTGGCCGCGGCCGCGCTGGCCGTCGTTTCCTGGGTGGTCGTGCCCCGGCTGGAGACCGGTGCGCAGACCCCGTCGGTCGGTGGCTCCCTCTCGCCCGACCCGCTGCCGACCGGGGGGCTGACCGGCGAACTGCTCCCGCCGACCGCCCTGCCCTGGGACTCCATCTGGCACTGGAGGACCGTCGCGCCGGAGGTTGTGCGGAAGGTCCCGCTCCTGACGTGTGACCCGTCGCTGTACGATCCGGCCTCGGCGACTGTCCGTTCGTATCAGGGGAAGCAGAGCGGCAGCGCGCGCTACGTCATCCGTGCTCTGCCCGACGGGGCGGCGGCTGCCGCGGAGCTCGACCGTGTAGGCAACCTCCTGGGTAAATGTGGACTTATGGAGTCATATAGGAGCGGGAAGGATGGTGTGGACATGAAGGCCGCGCTCCGCGGATACGGGATCCAGAAGCGGGACGGTCAGCTGAGCCAGGTCTGGCTGGCGGCCCAGGGCCGTTTCATGACGATCCTCCAGGTGGTCACGCCGACGGGCACGGGCTCGAGTCCGCCGTTCCTCGACGGGAGCCCCTTGCAGTGCATGACCCGGTCCCTCGACAGGCTCGCCCCCTCCTCCCCGTCGGGGGCCGTCGTCGGCACCCCCAGCACCGCTCCCTCTTCACCTTCCGGACTCGCCGGGGGCACCGGCACCTCGGCCGGTGCGGAACCGGCCACCGGGGTCGGGCTTCCCACGGACCCGCCACCCGATCCGAAGTTTCCGCAGAACTACGTCACCCCGACTTCTCCTGACCGCTGCTGATGAGGACTTTTACCGTGAAACCCATACGTACGTCCCGCTTTCCTTTCGCCCGTATACGTACTCTGGCCGTGCCGGCCCTGCTGGCCGTCGCGCTGACCGCCTGCGGCGGCGGTGGCGGTGGCAGTGACACCGCCAAGGGCGGCAACGGCAAGGACGCCAATTCCCCGGCCGCCGTGCCGATCACCGTGACGCCCGCCAACGGCAAGACCGGGGTCGACCCCGGCAGCCCGGTGAAGGTGTCGCTGACCGAGGGCACCCTCGGCGCGGTGACCGTCACCGCCGCGGCCAAGAGCAGTGACGGCGTCGAGGCCGTCGCGGTCACCGGCAAGCTGGACGCCACCAAGCACAGCTGGCAGTCCGACCGCACGATGACCCCCGGCACCGCGTACACGGTGAAGGTCACCGCGGCCGACAAGTCCGGTGCTCAGAAGGAGCAGACCAGCACCTTCACCACGCTGACCGCGGCCAAGACCAACGGCGTCACCGTCACCCCGGTGGGCAACGCGGTGGTCGGCGTCGGCCAGCCGGTCTCCATCGCCTTCGACAAGCCGGTCACCAACCGCGCGGCCGTCGAGAAGCAGCTGTCCGTGACGACGACGCCCGCCGTGCAGGGCAGCTGGGGCTGGATCACCGACCCGCTGACCGGCACCCAGCGCGCCGACTGGCGCCCCGCCGCGTACTGGACCAAGGGCACCAAGGTCACGATGACGGCCAAGCTCAGCGGCCTCGACACCGGCGGCGGCCGCTACCTGCGCCGCGATGTCACCTCCACCTTCACCATCGGCACCGCCCGGGTCTCCAAGGTCGACATCGGCGCCAAGAAGATGACGGTGACCGAGGACGGCACGACCGTCAAGGTCATCAACATCTCGGCCGGCAAGGCGGACTTCCCGACGTGGAACGGCCGCATGGTCGTGCTGAGCAAGCAGTCGACGATCCACATGACGTCCACCTCGGTGGGCATCGCCACCAGCAAGGACTCGTCGGACTTCTACGACAAGGACGTCAAGATGGCGGTGCACCTGACGACCTCGGGCACCTTCGTCCACGCCGCTCCGTGGAACAACGCCAACATGGGCAAGGCGAACACCAGCCACGGTTGCGTCGGGATGTCGGACGCGGACGCCAAGTGGTTCTTCGACAAGGCCGTCCGCGGTGATGTCGTCGAGGTCTCCGGATCGACCCGCGCCACCGTCGACAAGGGCAACGGCTACGGCGACTGGAACCTCACCCCCGAGGCGTGGGCCAAGCTGAGCGCCCTGTCCTGATCCTGTCCGCGAAGCCGTTCCGGAACCCGGTGCCGAACCGGTCCGAGTGACTCCGGTTCCGATGGACGAGACAGTCCCTCCCACTATGTGACCGACGGGTAGGCTCATGGGCGTGCCGAAGCCCCTGAGCCTGCCCTTCGACCCCATCGCCCGCGCCGACGAGCTGTGGACCCAGCGCTGGGGACGCGTTCCGTCGATGGGCGCCATCACTTCGATCATGCGGGCGCAGCAGATCCTGCTGGGCCAGGTGGATGCCGTCGTCAAGCCGTACGGGCTGACCTTCGCCCGGTACGAGGCGCTGGTGCTGCTCACCTTCAGCAAGGCCGGCGAGCTGCCGATGTCGAAGATCGGCGAGCGGCTGATGGTGCATCCCACGTCGGTCACCAACACCGTGGACCGCCTCGTCGGCTCCGGTCTGGTCGCCAAGCGCCCCAACCCGAACGACGGACGCGGCACCCTCGCCTCCATCACCGACAAGGGCCGCGAGGTGGTCGACGCGGCCACCCGGGACCTGATGGCGATGGACTTCGGCCTGGGTGTCTACGACTCCGAGGAGTGCGCGGAGGTCTTCGCGCTGCTGCGCCCGCTGCGGATAGCCGCGGGCGACTTCGAGGAAGGGCACTGAGGCGAGGAGGGGCACCGCAGCGAGGAGGGGCGTGACGGCGCCGGATTCGCAACGGTTACGCTCAACGTCATGAAACAAGGCACGCTGACCCGCTACCGCGTGATGGCCTATGTGACCGGTGTCCTGCTGGTCCTCCTCACCGTGGGCGTGATCGCGAAATACCTCCTCGACGTCAACGGGGCGGCCGGCTTCGTCACCGCCGTCGGGTTCGCCCACGGCTGGCTCTACGTGGTCTATCTCGTCTTCGCCTTCGACCTGGGCTCCAAGGCGAAGTGGCCGATGGGCAAGCTGGCGTGGGTGCTGCTGGCGGGCACGGTCCCGACCGCCGCCTTCTTCGTCGAGCGCAAGGTGACGCGCGAGCTCGCACCGCTTATCGCCGCCGAGGGCGAGCCTGCTCAGGCATGACGTACCGCGTGTGACACATTGCACGTGACGTATCGCACCGCCCCTCCTGCAAGGGTTGGGCGGTTTGCCATCGACATTTACTAGGACGTCCTAGTAAATTCGGGGGTATGGACGCCGAAGGCATCGAAGAGGGCCGCCAGCGCTGGCAGGCCCGGTACGACGCGGCTCGCAAGCGGGACGCGGACTTCACCACGCTCTCCGGGGATCCGGTCGAGCCCGTGTACGGGCCCGCCCCCGGCGACACCGTGGACGGCTTCGAGCGGATCGGCTGGCCCGGTGAGTACCCGTTCACCCGCGGTCTGCACCCGACCGGCTACCGGGGCCGGACGTGGACGATCCGGCAGTTCGCCGGGTTCGGCAACGCCGAGCAGACCAACGAGCGCTACAAGATGATCCTGGAGGCCGGCGGCGGCGGTCTCTCCGTCGCCTTCGACATGCCGACCCTGATGGGCCGCGACTCCGACGACAGCATGGCGCTGGGCGAGGTCGGCCACTGCGGTGTCGCCATCGACTCGGCCGCCGACATGGAGGTGCTCTTCGCGGGCATCCCGCTCGGCGACGTCACGACGTCGATGACGATCTCCGGCCCGGCCGTCCCGGTCTTCTGCATGTACCTGGTCGCCGCCGAGCGGCAGGGCGTCGACCCGGCCCTGCTCAACGGCACGCTGCAGACCGACATCTTCAAGGAGTACATCGCGCAGAAGGAGTGGCTCTTCGCGCCCGAGCCCCACCTGCGCCTCATCGGCGACCTCATGGAGCACTGCGCGACGGGCATCCCCGCGTACAAGCCGCTCTCCGTCTCCGGCTACCACATCCGCGAGGCCGGCTCCACGGCCGCGCAGGAGCTCGCGTACACCCTCGCCGACGGCTTCGGGTACGTGGAGCTGGGGCTGTCGCGCGGGATGGACGTCGACGCGTTCGCCCCCGGGCTCTCCTTCTTCTTCGACGCGCACCTCGACTTCTTCGAGGAGATCGCCAAGTTCCGCGCCGCCCGCCGCATCTGGGCGCGCTGGATGCGCGATGAGTACGGCGCGAAGACCGACAAGGCGCAGTGGCTGCGGTTCCACACCCAGACCGCGGGTGTCTCGCTCACCGCCCAGCAGCCCTACAACAACGTCGTGCGGACCGCCGTCGAGGCGCTGGCCGCGGTCCTGGGCGGCACCAACTCCCTGCACACCAACGCGCTCGACGAGACCCTCGCGCTGCCGAGCGAGCAGGCCGCGGAGATCGCGCTGCGCACCCAGCAGGTCCTGATGGAGGAGACCGGCGTCGCGAACGTCGCCGACCCGCTCGGCGGCTCCTGGTACGTCGAGGCCCTCACCGACCGGATCGAGGCCGACGCCGAGAAGATCTTCGACAAGATCAGGGCGCTCGGCGCGAAGGCGGTCCCCAGCGGACGGCACTCCGTCGGCCCCATCACCAGCGGCATCCTGCGCGGTATCGAGGACGGGTACTTCACCGGCGAGACCGCCGAGTCCGCCTTCCAGTACCAGCGCGCGCTGGAGAAGGGCGAGAAGCGCGTCGTCGGCGTCAACTGCCACCACGGCTCGGTCACCGGCGACCTGGAGATCCTCCGCGTCAGCCACGAGGTCGAGCGCGAGCAGGTCCGCGTCCTGGCGGCCCGCAAGGCCGCCCGCGACGACAGTGCGGTCCAGGCCGCGCTGGCCGCCATGCTCGCCGCGGCCCGGGACGGCTCGAACATGATCGTCCCGATGCTCGCCGCGGCCCGCGCCGAGGCCACCCTCGGCGAGATCTGCGGTGTCCTGCGCGAGGAATGGGGCACGTACACGGAGCCGGCCCGCTTCTGAGACCCCTCCTGTACCTCGGAGTGGTGGCGCACGCGACGGCCCGCGCCGTTGCGTGCGCCCTGGTGGGCGGGTGACGATGGCGCTTCGTACCGCACCACCGGAAGGCACAGCCCGTGGCACTCGAGGCGACCGTCGGAGACGACGGGATGATCTACATCCGCGAGACGGACGAGCCGGAGATCGTGGCCGTCACCAGTCCCGCCAAGTGGGAGGCGTTCGTGAAGGGCGTCAAGGCGGGGGAGTTCGACGCGTTCGCGGAGGAGCCGGACGGCGCCTCCGACCCGGCCCAGTCCGACACGGCCTAGGGCTTCTCCGTCCCCCAGCTACCGCTGGGAGGTGCCCCCGGGCGGGTCCGGGAAGCTCACGCGGAACAGGGCGCCGCCGCCCGGAGCGGGCTCTGCCGTGATCGTGGCGCCGTGGGCGTGGGCGATCTGCCGGGCCATGGCGAGGCCGAGGCCCGAACCGGGCAGCGCGCGGGCGGAGTCCGCGCGGTAGAAGCGGTCGAAGACGTACGGGGCGTCCTGCGGGGCGATCCCCGGCCCGTGGTCGCGGACGGTCAGCTCCACCGCCGCCCCGGAGCCGGAGCCGGACCGGGTGAGGGCGACCTCGACCGGTGCCCCCGGCGGGCTGAACTTGGCCGCGTTGTCCAGGAGGTTGGTCAGCAGCCGGCTGAGCCGGGCAGGGACGCCGGGGACGTGCGCCGCCGTGGTGGCCGGGTCCGCGGCCAGGGTGAAGGGCACGTCGGGCCAGTGGCCGCGGGCGGCCCGTACGGCGTGCTCCGCCAGGTCGGCGAGGCCCACGTCCTCGACCAGTGGCAGCGGTTCCTCGTCCCGTGCCAGCTCGATGAGGTCGTTGACGAGCTGGGTGACCTCGCGCAACTGCCGCTGCAGGGCGCCCGAGGCGCGGTCCCGCTGCGCGCCGGTGAGCCGGTCGGCGCGGGCCAGCAGATCGGCGTTGGTCCGTAGCGCGGTGAGCGGGGTGCGCAGCTCGTGCGACGCGTCGGCGACGAGCCGGCGCTGCGCGGCGACGGACTGCTCCAACTCGCCGAGCATGGTGTTGAACGCGGTGGCGAGCCGGGTCACCTCGTCCTGGCGGCGGGCCGGGCCGGCCGGGATCTCGATCCGGTGCCGGGCGTCCCGCGTCGCGGCGATACGTTCCGCCGTGGCCGTCAGCCGGGCGACCGGGGCCAGGCCCGTGCGGGAGACCCAGTAGCCGAGGATCGCGGCCAGCAGCACCCCCGTGCCGCCGACGCCCGCCAGCAGCCAGGCGGCCTGCCGGACGCCCTGCTCGACGGTGTCGGAGCGCACCGCCACCTGCAGCGCCCGGCCGCCGCCGAAGCCGCTGGTGAACATCCGCGCCGGGTGCCCGGAGAGCGTGACGTTGCTGAAGTAGGCCGGGCGGTGGCCCGCCGCGACCTCCCGCACCGCCGGCGAGACCGGCAGCGGGTACGGGTCGCGCGGATCGGCCGCCGGGTCCGCCGGGACGATCTGCGAGCAGGCGGGCGCCGACAGGAACACGCACTCGCCGGCCACCACCTGCGGGCTCTCGCCGCGGTGCTGCTGTTTGACGAGCGTCGCCGACTGGGTGAGATGCAGATCCAGTTGGTGGACGAGCTCGTAGCGGATGACGATGAACGCCGCCGCGCAGACCCCGACCGCGACCAGGGCGACGGCGGCGGACGCCGCGACCGCCAGCCGGGTGCGCAGCGGCCGGTTCCGGCGCCAGCGCGCCATCCCACGGGTCCCCGTCACCCCAGGTCCAGCCGGTAGCCGACGCCGTGCACGGTCTGCACCAGCCGCGGTTCACCGCCCGCCTCCAGCTTGCGCCGCAGATAACCGATGTAGACGGCCAGGGAGTTGGAGTCCGGGCCGAAGTCATGGCCCCAGACCCGCTCCAGGATCACCTCGCGCGGCAGCGCCTGGCCCGGGTGCCGCATGAGCAGCTCCAGCAGCGCGAACTCGGTCCGGCTGAACTCCAGCGGGCGCCCGCCCCTGCTGCCGGTGCGGGTGGCGGGCTGGACGACCAGATCCGCGTACGACAGCTCCGGTTCCTCCCCGCCCCCCGACGCGGCCCTGCGCAGCAACGCCCGCAGCCGGGCCAGCAGTTCGTCCAGCGCGAAGGGCTTGACGAGATAGTCGTCGGCGCCCGCGTCCAGGCCGTCGACCCGTTCGCTCACCGAGTCGAGCGCGGTGAGGACGAGGACCGGCGTACGGTCACCCAGCCCGCGCAGCCTTCGGCAGACCGCCAGCCCGTCGAGCACCGGCATCATCACGTCCAGCACGATCGCGTCCGGGTGCCAGGCCGCCACCTCCGACAGCGCGGCGAGCCCGTCGGCGGCGCCACGCACCGCGTAGCCCTCGACGGTGAGGCCGTCCTCGACGGCGGCGCGTACCTCCGGTTCGTCGTCCACGACCAGGATGCGGGCGGGCGGATGTGCAGTGTCCATGGGCCCAAGGGTCCCAAACCGGGCTCTTACAACCCTCTTAGACCGTTCCGTCAGCGTTGCGGCCATGCGGACCTCACAGGACATTCCACTGTCGGTGGTCATCGGGGCGGGCGGTACCGGTGGGCACATCTATCCAGGGCTGGCGCTCGCCGACGCGCTGCGCCGGGCCGATCCACGGGCGGTCGTCACCTTCGTCGGCACCGAGCGCGGCCTGGAGACCCGGCTGATACCGGAAGCCGGCTACCGGCTGCACACGGTCAACATGATCCCGTTCGACCGGGCGCTCGGCGCCCGCTGCTATCTGCTGCCCGCCGCCTTGCTGAGCTCGGCGGTGCGCTGCCGGACGATCCTGCGCGAGCAGGGCGCGCAGATCGCGGTGGGGATGGGCGGCTATCCGAGCGCGCCGGTGATCCTCGGGGCGCGGCTGGCCGGGCTCCCGAGCCTGGTCCACGAGTCCAACGCGGTACCGGGCCGCGCCAACCGGTTCGCGGCACGGCTCACCCCGCACATCGCGCTGGCCTTCGACCGCAGCCGCTCGCATCTGCCGTCCGGCAGCACCGCGCAGACCGTGGGCATGCCGCTGTCCGGGCCGCTGGCCGGCCTGGACCGGGCCGCGCTGCGCGGCCGGGCCCGCGCGGAACTGGGCGTTCCGGCCGGGGCCCGGCTGGTCCTGGTCAACGGCGGCAGCCTGGGCGCAACCCGGCTGACGGAGGCGGCCGTCGGACTCGCCGGGCGCTGGCGGGACCGGGACGACGTGCGGCTGCTCATCAAGACGGGCCCCGCCACGCTCGCGGAGACCAGGACGCGGCTGGCCGGGAGCACGGTCGCCGAGGCCGTCGCGTACCTGGACCGGATGGATCTCGCCTACGCGGCCGCCGACCTGGTGATCTGCCGGGCCGGATCGGCGACCATCGCCGAGCTGGCCACGACCGGGGTGCCCGCCGTACTGGTCCCGTATCCGCACGCGCCCGGCGACCACCAGACGCACAACGCCCGCGTCCTGTCCGACGCCGGAGCCGCCGTGCTGCTCCCCGACGCCGACGCGACGGCCGACCGGCTGGCGGCGCTGGTCGAGCCGCTGCTGCGTGATCCCCGCCGGCTCGCCGCGATGAGCGGCGCCGCCGACCCCGGTACCCACGCACAGGCGGCCGACCTGCTCGCCGCCAAGACTCTCGAAGTGAGGAACGCCGCATGACGACGAACACCAATGACTGGACCGGCCGTACCGTCCTGGTGACCGGCGCCGAAGGCTTCATCGGCAGCACTCTGGTGGACCTGCTGGTCGAGCGCGGTGCGAACGTCCGCGCCCTGGTGCACTACAAGCCGTACGGGGAGCGCGGCCACCTCGCCCGCCATCTCCGGGCGGGCAGCCCCGTCGAGATGGTCGCGGGCGACGTGCGCGACGCGGGCCGCGTCATGGACGCCGTCGAGGGCTGCGACACCGTCTTCCACCTCGCGGCACTGATCGGCATCCCGTACAGCTACCAGGCCCCCGAGGCCTACGTGCAGACGAACGTGGCCGGCACCCAGAACGTCGCCGGGGCCTGCCTGCGGCACGGAGTGCGGCGGCTCGTCCACACCTCCACCAGCGAGGTCTACGGCAGCGCGCTGACCGTGCCGATCAGCGAGAGCCACCCGTTGCAGCCGCAGTCCCCGTACTCCGCCTCGAAGATCGGCGCGGACATGACGGCGCTCTCGTACTTCCACTCCTTCGAGCTACCCGTCACGGTCGTCCGGCCCTTCAACACCTACGGCCCCCGGCAGTCCGCGCGCGCCGTCATCCCGGCGATCCTCGCCCAACTGCACTCCGGCGCGCGGGAGATCCGCCTCGGATCCCTCGCGCCGACCCGCGACTTCACCTACGCCACCGACACCGCCGCCGGCTTCCTGGCCCTGGCCGGCTGCGACCGGGCGCTCGGCGAGGTCGTCAACCTCGGCACCGGACACGAGGTCTCCATCGGCGACCTGGCCCGCTCCCTGATCGCCGCCTCCGGCCGCGACGCGCAGATCGTGGTGGACCCGGCTCGGCTGCGCCCGCCGGGCAGCGAGGTCCAGCGCCTGCTGTCGGACAACTCGCGGGCCCGGCAGTGGGCGGGATGGCAGCCGCAGGTGTCCCTGGAGGAGGGACTGCGCCGCACCTCGGAGTGGGTCGCGGAGAACCTGACCCTCTTCGCGGCGGACCGCTACCAGGTGTAGCGCCGCCCGGCGCGGGGGCCCGGGTCAGCGGATCGCGGCCAGGCCGCCCAGTAGCAGGGTGGTGAAGGTCCGGGCCCAGGCCGCGTCCACCGGTTCGCCGCTGACCAGGGTGCGGTGCACGACGGCGCCCGCGATGACGTCGAAGATGAGGTCGATCTGGGTGGCGGCGTCCGTGCCGCCCGGCCCGTCCTCCGGCCCGTCCGGCGGGAGCTCGCCGCGCTCCTGGGCGCGCTGCCGGCCGAGGACCACGAGCCGTTTCTGCCGGTCCACGATCGCCTCGCGGATCCGCAGCCGCAGGGCGTCGTCGTGGGTGGACTCGGCGACGACGGCCATCAGGGCGGTCCTGGCCTCGGGGAGCGCCAGCAGCGCCGCGAACTGCTGCACCACGTCCTCGATGTCGGCCTGGAGGGATCCCCGGTCGGGCAGCTCCAGTTCGTCGAAGAGCACCGCGACCGCGTCGACGACCAGTTCGTTCTTGCCCGCCCAGCGGCGGTAGAGGGTGGTCTTGGCGACCCCGGCCCGGGTGGCGACATCGCCCATCGTCAGCCGGCCCCAGCCCAGTTCGACCAGGGCGTCCCGGGTGGCTTCCAGGATCGCGTGGTCGGCGTCGGTACTGCGGGGGCGGCCGGTCTTCTTCGCTGGAGTGTCGTGGGGGGTGCCGTTGTGCATGGCTGGGACCATACCGGCCAGTACGTCCGGTCGCCCGCGGCCGCGCCAGTGACCGGGATCACGCCCCTCGGCGGGATTGGGACTTGCGGGGACCGGACAGTGAGGAGTTACGCTACGACTCGTAGCGAAAGAGCGATGATCACTGGCGTTGGTGGGGACCCACGCCGAGAAGGACACTCTTGAACAGCGGTGGGGGCTCCCGGCGGTCCGCGTTCCAGCGGATGGGCCGGGGCCGTTCACACTTTTTTACGACGAGGGGGGAGGATTGACCTCATGCAGCCACGGAACATGTCCATGAGCGGCGTGGTCGACCTCGCCGCGCTGAAGGCGGCCGGTGAGGCCAAGGCGAAGGCCGAGCAGGCCAGGGCGCAACGGCAGGACGCCGACGCCCCCGCCCCTTCCGCCGCCTCCCAGCTCGTCATCGATGTCACCGAGGAGACCTTCGAGAGCGACGTCCTGCAGCGCTCCTCCGAGGTCCCGGTCGTCATCAGCTTCTGGGCCGAACAGGCCGAGCAGAGCAAGCAGCTCAACGAGACGCTGGAGCGACTGGTCGGCGAGTACGCCGGCCGGTTCCTTCTCGCCCGCGCCGATGTCTACGCCAACCAGCTGCTGTTCCAGCAGTTCGGCGCCCAGGGCGTACCGGCCGTCTTCGCGGTGCTCGCCGGTCAGGCGATGCCGCTCTTCCAGGGCGCGGCGGCCGACGAGCAGATCCGCGAGGTGCTGGACCAGCTGATCGCCGTCGGCGAGCAGCGGTTCGGCATCGTCGGCGCTCCGGTCCAGGCGGGCGCGGCTCCGGCCGCCGCCGCTGCCCCCGAGCCCCGGCCCGCCACCCCGCAGGAGCTGGCACTGTCCGCCGCGCACGACGCGCTGGACGCGGGCGATCTGGGCGGCGCCGTCCAGGCGTACCGGAATGTGCTGGCGGACGAGCCGGCCAACGCCGAGGCCAAGCTCGGCCTGGCCCAGGCCGAGCTGCTGCAGCGGGTGCAGGGCACCGACCAGCAGGCGGTGCGCAAGGCCGCCGCCGACAACCCCGCCGATGTGGCGGCCCAGCTCGCCGTGGCCGATCTCGACCTCGTCGGCGGACATGTCGAGGACGCCTTCGGGCGACTGGTGGAGACCGTACGTCGCACAGCCGGTGACGATCGGGACGCGGCCCGGCTGCGACTGCTGGAGCTCTTCGACGTCATCGGGACCGACGACCCCCGGGTGGTTACAGCGCGTGTCGCACTGGCTCGCGTGCTGTTCTGACCGCGGCTGATTCATCGATACGGCGACCGCACTTTACGCAATCGTGATGAAGTGCGGTCGCTGTTACTTCCGGTAAGAGAGTGGCCCCTTTTCTTACGGAAATCTTCTCCTTTGTCGGACATTCACACCCTCGTCGTAACTACGCTGCGTGAGATCGCGACGTTTGATGATCGCGCTCTCGACATCCTTCCGTTACTCGCTGGTAACGAGACCTCTTGTGCAGCGGCTGGGAATGGACCACCATCGGCCAAGCTCGGTCCTGTTCCCCCAACCATCCGACAGCCAGTCGGCACGGATGGGGGCACCCTCGGAATCACTGAGGGAGGGTCCCCGCCGAGTGGGAGTGGACGGCGCACATTGCCGCCGCTTCCGGACAGGGGGGTCTCTGCCCACCCAGCAGAGCCTGTCCAGCAGGTTGCGCGAGAGCGTGGCCAGTGGTTGTCGCTCGGGGGTGATCGCTGATGATTCGGACTGTGCCGTCCGCATACCCGCGGGCCGGCCGTCGATGACGGCGCTCCCTTTCCCGAGGACGTAGCTCTTCTCCCCATCCCGGCCCCGGATCTCCATATCCGGCCGGATGTGTACGTCCGATCAGGAGGAAAGTCATGGAGTCGGTCGTTAGAGGCGGCACCAAGTGGAAGCGGTTCGCCGTTGTCATGGTGCCGAGCGTTGCTGCCACGGCAGTGATCGGCATGGCGCTCGCCCAGGGCGCGCTCGCGGCGTCGTTCGCGGTGTCGGGCCAGAGTTTCAAGGTCTCCGCCGAGCGTCTCGACGGTGAGGGCTTCGTTCAGTACGGCGGTCTTGACGCCCACTCCGGCGGGGGCGCCCCGGAGGCGGTCGCCGTCTCGGGCTTCAAGAAGGCCTACATCACCAAGATGTGCCAGTCCGTCGTCGTTCCCGTCCCCGGATTCGGCAGCGTCTCGCTGAATCTCAACGCGGGCATGAAGGGCGACAACGGCGCGAACAAGGATCAGCGAGTCGAGGCCGACAACCTCTACATCGACCTGAACCAGCTCGATGCGGACGCCGAGTTCCAGGACATCAACATCGGTGTCGCGGCGGGGTCGACCAACAAGGCCCAGGGCCCGGCGACGACGCCTGGCAACGGTGGGCCCGCTCTGCCGAACAGCTTCGCGCAGGAGGCCCGTACGGCCACCCTGACCGACGTGAAGCAGACCGCTTGGGCGACCAGCGCGGGCACCTTCAAGCTGAAGGGCCTCAGCATGTCGGTCAAGCCGGGCGTCCACGAGTGCTACTAGGCACTTGACGGGTCGGGTGCGGGGCATTGCGCCCCGCACCCGGTTCCTCTCCAACTTTCTTGCGCAAAAGTCAGTCCCAGGGAGATGTTCCATGAGTGCCGAGTCGCCAGGGCTGCAGGGTCACCAACCAAACGCCTTCCATACCGTCCACACGGCGTTCCGCAACTGGCGGTGGCAGCGGCCGTTCTGGGCGGGCCTGCTGACCCTCCTGGGTGGTATCCCCATCGCGTACTTCCCCTACGCGAACATGACCCTCGGTCAGCTCACCGTGCGGATGTCCACGACGACCGGTTCCAGTTCGCTGGTCATCGGCATCCTGCTGGTGGTGCTCGGCCTGTCGATGTGGTTCCAGCCGCTCGTGCGCATCTTCGCGGGTGTGGCCGCGATCCTGCTGGCACTGGTGTCCATCCCGGTGTCCAACTTCGGCGGGTTCCTGATCGGCTTCCTGCTGGCACTGATAGGCGGATCGCTCGCTGTCGCCTGGGCGCCCGGCGTTCCGGTGACGGCCGAGCCGGACGCAGCCACTGCGCTGTCGGGCGGCGAGCCGGCCAACGGTGGCGCCGCGGTACCGCAGCAGTCGTACGAACCGCAGCTGGAGAAGCACGCGTCATCGTCGGGCACTGGAACGGACGACGCGACAACCAACGACCATAGGAGGGCGTAGTGCGGGGTGACGAGGCTCTGCCGGCCCACGGCGACGGACCCCGTACGAGACTGGTGCCGCGGCACGCGGCGCCGAGAAAGTCGCTCTTCACCAAGCTGCAGATGCCCGCGGGCAAGGCGATAGCCATCGCCGCGATGCCCACAGCGGTGCTGATGGGCATGGGCATAACACCGCATCTCGCGCTCGCCGACGAGATGCCGAAGAACCCGTACGCTCCCGGTCCGTGTGTCTCGCAGTCCGACACACCGGCTCCGGATGCCACCACCACGAAGCCGGCCACGAAGCCCTCCGCGGCGGAGAGCTCCGCGCCGACGACGAAGCCGAGCTCCTCGCCCAGCCCGTCCGCGAGCACGGTCGATCCGGAGACCGCCGTCAAGGCGCTGCCGAAGAGCCTGCCCACGACCGCGCCGAAGAGCGAGCCCAAGGCCACGCCGAGCACGACCCCGACGGCGACGCCGAGCCCGACGAAGTCCACCAACCCGTGGGACCCGCTGGGCGTCGGAGACGCGATCAAGGACGTCCTCGGGCTGAACAACACCACCGCGCCCACCACGGCGCCGACGACCGCGCCGACCACCGCGCCCACGACGGCGCCGACCAAGGCGCCGAGCACCACCCCCACCAAGGCGCCGGTGGCGAAGCCGTCGTCCCCGGCCGCCGTGACGGAGAAGAAGCCCGTCAAGGCAGCGGCAGACGCGGTCACCAAGGCCGAGACGTCCGCCACCGCCACGCCGTCGGCCTCCCCGAGCACAGCGGACGGCAAGACGCCGTTCCCGTGCCCGACGCACGACGCCAAGGCCCTGGCCGACGCCCAGTACGAGAAGACCCCCGGGCCGCTGCCGGACCAGCCCTGGTACCTGGAGTCCAGCGTGCTGACGCTGAAGGGCCTGGACTACAAGGGCATCGTCGAGGTCAAGACGGCCGGCGGTGTGGTGAAGAAGGTTCTGAAGTTCACCGCGAGCTCGCTGGACATCAAGGACCTGCACCAGATCGTCAACGCGAACGGGATCCTCTATCACGTCCAGGGTCCCGGCACGACGTCGACGATTCAGAACGGCACGGTGACCATGTACACCGAGGAGCTGAAGGGCAATCTCTTCGGCCTCATCCCGGTCACCTTCAGCCCTGACACCCCGCCCCCGATCAACGTGCCCCTGGCGGTCTTCACCAACGTCAAGATCCGTCAGGCCGGTCAGTTCGGCGGCACGCTCCACATCAGCAACATGCGCTCGACGATCACCCAGGGCACGTACCCGTAAAGCCCGTCCGGGAGCCGCACAAGCGCCGAGGGCGCCGACCCCAGTGGGGTCGGCGCCCTCGGCGCTTTTCGTGGTGCCGTGGTGCGGAGCAGCGTGCCGCGGGGCTACTTGCGGGCGTCGCCGCCCAGGTGGTGCACCCGGACCATGTTGGTGTTGCCGGGGACGCCGGGGGGCGAGCCGGCGGTGATGATCACGGTGTCACCCGCGTTGTACTCCTTGAGCTTGAGCATCTCGGAGTCGACGACGTCCACCATGGCGTCGGTGTTGTCGACGTACGGGACCACGTACGTCTCGACACCCCACGTCAGCGCGAGCTGGTTGCGGGTCGACGGGTCGGTGGTGAACGCCAGCACGGGGGCCGGGACGCGGTAGCGGGCCAGCCGGCGGGCGGTGTCGCCGGACTGGGTGAACGCGACCAGCGTCTTGGCGTCCAGGAAGTCGGCCAGCTCGGCCGCGGCGCGGGCGACGGCGCCGCCCTGGGTGCGCGGCTTCTTGCCGGGCGCCAGCGGCTGCAGGCCGCGCTTGAGCAGCTCCTCCTCGGCGGCCTCGACGATGCGGGACATCGTCTTGACCGTGTCGATCGGGTACTTGCCCACGGAGGACTCGGCGGAGAGCATGACCGCGTCCGCGCCGTCGAGGATCGCGTTGGCGACGTCGGAGGCCTCGGCGCGCGTCGGGCGCGAGTTGGTGATCATCGACTCCATCATCTGGGTCGCGACGATCACCGGCTTGGCGTTGCGGCGGCACAGCTCGATGAGCCGCTTCTGGACGACCGGCACCTTCTCCAGCGGATACTCCACGGCGAGGTCGCCACGGGCGACCATGACCGCGTCGAAGGCCATGACCACGGCCTCCATGTTCTCGACCGCCTGCGGCTTCTCCACCTTGGCGATGACGGGAACCCGGCGGCCCTCCTCGTCCATGACGCGGTGGACGTCCTTGACGTCCGAGGCGTCGCGGACGAACGACAGGGCGACCATGTCGACGCCCATCGCCAGCGCGAAGCGCAGGTCCTCGATGTCCTTCTCGGACAGTGCCGGGACGTTCACGGCCGCGCCGGGAAGGTTGATGCCCTTGTGGTCGGAGATCACTCCGCCCTCGACGACCAGGCAGCGCACCCGGGGTCCGTCGACCTCGATGACGCGCAGCGCGACGTTGCCGTCGTTGATCAGGATCGGGTCGCCCTTGCTGACATCGCCGGGCAGGCCCTTGTAGGTGGTGCCGCAGATGGTCTTGTCGCCGGGGACCTCCTCGGCGGTGATGGTGAACTCGTCACCCGAGACCAGCTCGACGGGTCCGTCGGCGAACTTGGCCAGCCGGATCTTGGGGCCCTGCAGGTCGGCGAGGACGCCGATGGCTCGGCCGGTCTCCTCCGCCACCTTGCGCACGCGCTGGTAGCGCTCCTCATGCTCGGCGTGTGTTCCGTGGCTGAAATTGAAACGGGCCACGTTCATGCCGGCCTCGGCCAGCGTCTTCAGCTGGTCGTAGGAGTCAACGGCGGGACCCAGGGTGCAAACGATCTTTGCTCGGCGCATGGGCGCAATCCTATCGGGTTTGTTCCGCTCCGGAATATTCCTGGGGCGTCGTGGGTATGAAGCGCGGTCAACGTTTGGCGAGCGCGTAGGTGGCGCGGGCGATCTGGAGCTCTTCGTCGGTGGGTACCACGGCCACCGCGACCCGGCTGGTGTCCGTGGAGATGAGCCGCGCGGCCCGCCCGCGGACGGCGTTGCGTACGGCGTCGACCTCGATACCGAGGGTCTCCAGGCCCTGCACGGCCGCCTCGCGCACCGCGGCGGAGTTCTCGCCGACCCCGGCGGTGAAGGCGATGGCGTCCACCCGGCCCAGGACGGCGGTGTACGCGCCGATGTATTTGCGCAGGCGATGGATGTAGATGTCGAACGCCAGCCGGGCGGCCTTGTCGCCCTCGGCCATGCGGCGTCCGATCTCGCGCATGTCGTTGTCACCGCACAGGCCGAGCAGGCCGCTGCGTTTGTTGAGCAGGGTGTCGATCTCGTCCACCGTCATTCCACCTACGCGCGCCAGGTGGAAGACTACCGCCGGGTCGACATCCCCCGAACGGGTACCCATCACCAGACCCTCCAGCGGGGTCAGGCCCATCGAGGTGTCCACGCACACCCCGCCCGCCACGGCGGAGGCGGACGCACCGTTCCCCAGATGCAGGACGATGACGTTGACCTGCGACGATTCCCTGCCCAGCAGCTCCGCGGCGGCCCGCGAGACGAACGCGTGCGAGGTGCCGTGGAAGCCGTAGCGCCGGATCTCGAATCGGTCGGCGGTCGCGGTGTCGATCGCGTACCGGGCGGCGTGCTCGGGGATCGTCGAGTGGAACGCGGTGTCGAAGACCGCGACCTGCGGCAGGTCGGGCCGCAGCTCGCGGGCGACCTTGATGCCGGTGATGTTCGCCGGATTGTGCAGCGGGGCGAGCGGCACCAGCTTCTCGATCGCCGCGACGACCTCGTCGGTGATCAGGGTCGGCTCCGTGAAGCGGGTACCGCCGTGCACCACGCGGTGGCCGACCGCCGCCAGCGCGGGGGAGTCCAGGCCGAGGCCCTGCGCGCCCAGCTCGCCGGAGATGATGCGCAGCGCGGCGTCGTGGTCGGCGACCTCCCCCTCGCCGATCCGCTCGACCAGCCCGGAGGCGAGCCGGGCGTCCCCGCCGGGACCGGCGGCCATGTCCAGCAGCTGGTACTTGACGGAGGACGAGCCGCAATTGAGCACGAGGACGCGGGAGGGGCTGCCGGCCGGGCCGGCGGGGTTGCTCACTGGGTCTCTCCTTCGCCCTGCGCCTGGATGGCGGTGATGGCGACCGTGTTCACGATGTCCTGGACCAGGGCGCCGCGCGACAGGTCGTTGACCGGCTTGCGCAGGCCCTGCAGGACCGGTCCCACGGCGACCGCGCCGGCCGACCGCTGGACGGCCTTGTAGGTGTTGTTGCCGGTGTTGAGGTCGGGGAAGACCAGCACGGTGGCCTGGCCCGCCACCGCCGAGTCCGGCAGCTTGGTGGCCGCGACCGACGGCTCGACGGCCGCGTCGTACTGGATCGGACCGTCGACGGCCAGATCCGGGCGGCGCTCGCGCACCAGCTCGGTGGCCTTGCGGACCTTGTCGACATCCGCGCCGGAACCGGAGGTGCCGGTGGAGTACGACAGCATCGCGATCCGCGGCTCCACGCCGAACTGGGCGGCGGTGGCCGCGGCCTGGACGGCGATGTCCGCCAGCTGCTCGGCGTCCGGGTCCGGGTTGACCGCGCAGTCGCCGTAGACGAGCACCTTGTCGGCCAGGCACATGAAGAACACCGAGCTGACGATCGCCGCGCCGGGCGCGGTCTTGATGATCTCGAAGGCCGGGCGGATGGTGGCCGCGGTGGAGTGCACCGCGCCCGACACCATGCCGTCGGCCAGGCCCTCCTGCACCATCAGGGTGCCGAAGTACGAGACGTCGGCGACGACGTCGTAGGCCAGCTCGTAGGAGACGCCCTTGTGGGCGCGCAGCTTCGCGTACAGCTCGGCGAACCGCTCCCGCAGCGGTGAGGTCTGCGGGTCGACGACGGTGGCGCCCGTCTGGTCGAGGGAGATGCCCAGATCGGCGGCCTTCTTGCGGACCGCGTCCTCGTCGCCGAGCAGGATCAGGTCGCAGACCCCGCGCCGCAGCAGCACCTCCGCGGCGCGCAGGATGCGCTCCTCGGTGCCCTCCGGCAGGACGATGCGGCGGCGCCCGGAGCGGGCCCGTTCGATCAGGGTGTGCTCGAACATCATCGGGGTGACGCGCTCGCTGCGCGCGACGGAGAGCCGCTGCGTCAACTCGGCGGTGTCCACGTGGGTTTCGAAGAGTCCGAGGGCGGTCTCCGCCTTGCGCGGGGTGCCCGCGCCGAGCTTGCCGTCCAGCGCGAACAACTCGGCGGCGGTGGGAAAGCTGCCGGCCGCGACGGCGATCACGGGGGTGCCGGGCGCGAGCCGCGCCGCCAGCGCCAGGATGTCGGGACCCGGCCGCTCGTCGAGGGTGAGCAGCACGCCCGCGATCGGCGGGGCACCGGCCGAGTGCGCGGCGAGCGAGCCGATGATGAGGTCGGCGCGGTCCCCCGGGGTGACCACCAGGCAGCCGGCGGTCAGCGCGGGCAGGAAGGCCGGCAGCATCGCGCCGCCGAAGACGAAGTCCAGCGCGTCGCGGGAGAGCCCGGCGTCGTCGCCGAGCAGGACGTCCGCGCCGAGCGCCTCGACGATCTGGGCGACGGTGGGCGCCGACAGCGCGGGCTCCTCCGGGATGACGTAGACGGGCACCTCGGGCCGGCGGGCGAGCCGCCGGCCGGCCTCGGCGGCCTCGGCCGAGCCCACCCGGTTGGCGACCACGGCGATGACGTCGCAGCCGAGGTTGGTGTAGGCGAGGTAGGCGTTGCGGACCTCGGCGACCACCGATTCGGCCGTCTGGTCGATGCCGCCGACCACCGGCAGCACGGAGGCGCCGCATTCGTTGGCGAGCCGGGCGTTGATGCCCAGCTCCGCCGGAAGATTCGTTTCTGCGAAGTCGGAGCCGAGAATCAGCACCGCCTCGTACTCTCGGGCGACCTCGTGGAACCGGTCCACCAGCCGGGCGGTGAGTGCATCGCGCCCCTGCTCGGCCTGGAGGGCCGCCGCCGCCTCGTACCCCATGCCGTAGACCGTGGACGGGTCCTGGGACAGCCGGTACCGGCTGCGCAGCAGATCGAACAGCCGGTCGGGTCCGTCGTGCATCAGGGGCCGGAACACCCCCACCCGGTCGACCTGGCGGGTCAGGAGCTCCATCACCCCCAGCTCGACCACCTGGCGGCCGTCGCCGCGGCCGATCCCCGTTACATAGACGCTGCGCGTCACGCGCGTTCTCCGATCCATCGTCGCGCTGGGTTGCTCTTCATCGCTGCTGTATCACTACTGTTCTCGCCGCTTCCCGATCCGGCCGATTCCCGCCGCCGCTTTCCGGTTCGTGCCTACCCCAAGACGCTAACGCGACGCCGGTGCCGTCGCTTGCCGACACCGGGCCCGCGCCGCGGTGACTTTCGGCCCGCCTCACGATGCCATCGGCCCGCTCACCGGGGACAATGCCCCCGGCGGTGGCATGGGGCAGACGCTTTGCCCTTCCACAAGCCCGGCGCGGGAAAGTACGAATCGGCTCGGCGCCGCAGCGCGCTCACGGGGCGGCGCGGGGCGGTACGCATCCCTGCACAGTTCCCATAGGGTGAAATAAGGTGATGAGGGAGGAGTGCCGGTGGAGATCCTGGCGACCGGGGTGCAGAAGGACGAGCGGCTCCTGCTGGAGCGGGAATTCGCCGCTCGCTACCAGGTGCGCTGCCTGGAGACCTTCCTGACCATCGACACCGTGCCGCTCGCCGCAGGTTACGAGATCGTCAGCACCAGCGTGAACGCGCAGCTGGACGCCGACGTCCTGGAGGTGCTCGCCAAGGGCGGCACCAAGCTGATCGCCCAGCGGTCCACCGGATTCAACAACATCGACCTGGACGCGGCCGAACGCGTCGGCCTCAGCGTCTCGCGCGTCGCCCACTACTCCCCGCACTCGGTGGCCGAATTCGCCTGGACGCTGGCCACCGCGCTCAACCGCCGGATCGTCCGCGCCGCCACCCGCCCCCGCGACTTCGACTTCCGCCTCGACGGCCTGCTCGGCCGCGACTTCCACGGCCGTACGGTCGGTGTGGTCGGCACCGGCAGGATCGGCGCCGCGTTCACCACCATCGCGCACGGCTTCGGGATGAAGCTGCTGGGCTGGGACATCGCACCCGATCCAGCCTGTGTCGAGCTGGGCATGGAGTATGTCGAACTGGACCGGCTGTTCAGCGAGTCCGACCTGATCACCCTGCATGTACCGCTGCTCCCCGACACCCATCACCTCGTCGGCGCGCAGGCGCTGGCCCGGATGAAGGACGACGCGATCCTCATCAACTCCAGCCGCGGCGGGCTCATCGACTCCGCGGCCCTGGTCGAGACGTTGCGGGCCGGCCGGCTCGACGGTGTGGGCCTGGACGTCTACGAGGAGGAGGCCGGTGTTTTCTTCTTCGACAGATCGTTGGAGATCATGACCGACGACACCCTCGCCCGTCTGCTCACCTTCTCCAACGTCCTGATCACCTCGCACCAGGCGTACTACACCGTGGACGCGCTCGACCAGATCGTCGCGGCCACGGTCCGCAACGTCGACGACTTCCTGGCCGGCCGCGTCAATGCCGGCACCTTGGTGCCGAAGCCCCCGAAGCTCCCCACGAGCCCGGCCGGCGCCCCGTAACACCCCAGGCCCCGTAACCATCCAGGAGAGACCAGCCCATGCGTATCGGAGTCCTCACCGCAGGCGGCGACTGCCCCGGCCTCAACGCCGTGATCCGATCGGTCGTGCACCGCGCGCTCACCGGGCACGGCGACGAGGTCATCGGCTTCGAGGACGGCTTCGTCGGGCTGCTCGAAGGCCGCTACCGCCCGCTCGGCCTCAACTCGGTCAGCGGCATCCTGGCCCGCGGCGGCACCATCCTCGGCTCCGCGCGCCTGGAGCGCGGCCGACTGCGCGAGGCCGCGGACAACGCCGAGGAACTGTGCCGCCAGTACGGCATCGACGCCCTCATCCCGATCGGCGGCGAGGGAACCCTGACCGCCGCCAAGATGCTCTCCGACGCCGGAATGCCGGTCGTCGGCGTACCGAAGACCATCGACAACGACATCTCGGCCACCGACCGCACCTTCGGCTTCGACACCGCCGTCATGGTCGCCACCGAGGCCATCGACCGGCTGAAGACCACCGCCGAGTCCCACCAGCGCGTCATGGTCGTCGAGGTCATGGGCCGGCACGCCGGCTGGATCGCGCTGGAGTCCGGCATGGCCGGCGGCGCGCACGGCATCTGCATCCCGGAGCGCCCGTTCGACCCCGCTGACCTGGTCGCGATGGTCGAGGAGCGCTTCGCCCGCGGCAAGAAGTTCGCCGTCATCTGCGTCGCCGAAGGAGCCCACCCCGCCGAGGGCACCATGGACTACGGCGTCGGCGAGGTCGACAAGTTCGGCCACGAACGGTTCGCCGGGATCGGCACCCGGCTCGCCGTCGAACTGGAGCGGCGCCTCGGCAAGGAGGCGCGTCCCGTCATCCTCGGCCACGTCCAGCGCGGCGGCGTCCCCACCGCCTACGACCGGGTGCTGGCCAACCGCTTCGGCTGGCACGCCGTCGAAGGCGTCCACAAGGGCGCCTTCGGGCACATGACCGCGCTGCGCGGCACCCAGATCGAGATGGTGCCGCTCGCGGACGCGGTCGTGGAGCTGAAGCGGGTCCCGGACGAGCGGATGGACGAGGCCGAGTCGGTCTTCTGAGCCGGCCGGTCCCCGCCCGGTGCCGGGACCGCGGTTCAGCCGACGGTCAGGACGATCTTCCCGGTGTGGTGACCGTGCTCGCTGGCACGGTGCGCCTCGGCGGCATCGGCCAGCGGGTACGTGCGGGCGATGCGCACCTGCAGCAAGCCCTCCGCGTGCAGGGCCAGCGCGCCGGCCAGCGCCGCCTCCGTGCGGTCCTGGCCGGGACCCCCGCCGGAGAAACGCACCTGGTGGGCGGGGGCGTGCATCGCGTCGGCGATGGTCACCACCCGCTCCGGGCCGCCGGCCAGCTCCACCGACACGCCCAGCACGTCCCGGCCCGCCGCGTCCAGGACCGCGTCGACAGGACCATCGGACACGGCGCGGACCCGCTCGGCCAGGCCGTCGCCGTATGTGACGGGGGTGGCGCCCAGCGAGCGCAGGTACTCGTGACTCGCCTCGCTCGCCGTTCCGATGACCCGGGCGCCGCGGGCCACCGCGAACTGCACCGCCAGCGTTCCGACGCCACCGGCCGCAGCATGGATCAGCAGGGTCTCGCCCGCGGTCACGTTCAGGAGTTCCAGGGTGCGCCAGGCGGTCTCGGCGGCGACGGGCAGCGCCGCGGCCTCCACCCAGGACAGCGAGGCGGGCTTGACCGCCAGCCGGCCGGCGTCGACCACCAGCTGCCCGGCGTAGGCACCGGCGACCGGGCCGAAGACCTCGTCGCCGACCGCCAGGCCGGTGACGCCCTCGCCGACCGCCTCCACGGTGCCGGACGCCTCCAGGCCGGGTACGTGCGGCAGCTCCACCGGGAAGACGGCGGACACCGCACCGCTGCGGATCTTGTAGTCGAGCGGGTTCACTCCGGCGGCGTGCACCGTCAGACGCACCTGGCCCGGCCCGGGCGCGGGCACCTCGATGTCGGTGGGCTGCAGAACGTCGGCGTCGCCGTAAGCCGCGAACGCAATGGCCTTCGTCATGGGAACGCACTCCTCAAAGTGGTGGGCCGGCCGGTGGCAGGCCTCGTCGTCGTGGTCACAGCCTGGTCCCCGTGTAAGAGAAACCCGCCCCGCCTTTCGGACAGTCCCACCTGTCCGAAAGGCCAGGCTGTTCCCGCGCCGTGCCCAGTACCTTTGACGCTATGGAATCCAGCGCCTGGTCCGACCCGGAACATTCCCTGACGGTGGCCCTGGACGTGATCCGGGCCCCGCTCGGCCAGACCCTGCCGACGCTCTCCGGGGCACAGGACGGCCTGATCCCGCACCGGGCCGCGGCGAAGCTCACCGGTTACTGCGCGCACTACCCGATGAAGACGTCGGGTGCGGCCGAGGTCGCCGAGCGGATCACCAGCGCGGAGCTGAGCCGACTGGCCGGCGTCGTTCCGGTCGGCCGCCCGTGGCAGGGCGAGGCCGTCGTGGCGGGCGCCGGCCGGCGGGTCTTCGCGGCGGCCTCCGCCGCCGCGGGCAGTAACGGGGCGCTGCTGGTCCTCGTCGACACCCCCGCGCAGCCCCTGCCGGAGGCCGCCGTCCGGGTCGTCCAGCGGCTGTGGGACCTGGTCTGCGTCCACTTGGACCACCGGGCCGCCGAGGCGACGCCCGAGATGGCCGCCCGGTCCCGCGCCACGGCAGGCGAGCGGGCCAGGGTCATCGCCGAACTCGGCGAGGCCCAGGCGGCGGTCCTGTCCGGGCTTCTCGGCACTCTGCGCTCCAGGAACCTGGACGATGCCACCGCCCGCCGCACCGCCACCGACCTGGCCGTCTCCGCGATGATCGAACTGCGCTCGGCGGCCGACCGCGAGCAGGACCTCAACGAGGAGCCCGCCGACGCCGCGTTCGCCCGGATCGCCGCCGAGCTGGAGCCGCTGGTGCGTTACGGGCCGGTCCAACTCGACCTGCGCGCACCGGACTCGGGGCGGACACTGCCCGTCGACACGGCGCACGCCGCCCGCGCCGCCACCCGCGCGGTCGTGCTGGCCATGCTGGAGCAGGACGAGTTGCGCCGGATCCACGCCGGCTGGCAGATCGACGACGACGTCCTGCGGGTCACCGTCCGCGACGACGGCCCCGGGTCACTGGCCCCCGAGGCGCTGACCGTCCACCGTGTCACCGACCGGCTCAGGGCGCTCGGCGGCCGACTGGTCCTCGACGCCGTGCCCGGCTGGGGCACCACCGTCACCGGCACCGTCCCGCTGGCCCCGCCCGCCGCGCCGGCCGCCCACCCGCTCGCCGCGCTGGGCGCCCGCGAGCTGGAAGTCCTCGAACACCTCGCTCAGGGGCACCGCAACCGGGCCATCGCCGAGGACCTGCACATCAGCGAGTCCACCGTGAAGTTCCATGTCGCCAACATCCTCAACAAGCTCGACGTCGGCACCCGCGGCGAGGCCGCCGCACTGGCCCGTTCCGCGGGGGACATCACGGCTGCTTGACGCACGATTCCGCAGAAGTACTCCGAACGCACCAAGTACTTGATCCGGCGGGCACGCACGGTGCACTCTGATCCACTCGACGGCGGGGGCGGATGAAGGAGGGCGCGCCGCGTGGCGACGACAGCGGACGAGGTCCCCGGCTACGGCTCCGGCCACGGTTCCCACCACGGAGCGGACGGCTGGCGGTGGACGCTCTTCTTCTGCCTTTCGGCGGCGGGTCTCCTCGGGGGCGCGCTGGGCGGCACCCTCTTCGAACTCAGCGAGTACGGGCAGTACACCTATCTCGCCCTGGGACCGATCGTCGGCGGCGCGCTCGGCACCGTCTCGGGTGGTCTGGCCGGCGGGGTGCTGGTCTGCCTGCCGCCGGGCTGGGCGTTCGCCCCGTGGACGGCGCCCTCCGCCGCCGCTGCGGTGGTGCTCGTACTGGAGTTGGGCACCGTCGACGCCTTCACCTCCGAGGGCGCTGTGGAGCAGTTCTTCTCCGGCGGCCAGGGACTTCCGATGCTGCTCGTCCCCGCGCTGGCCGCGGCCGCCGTCGCGCACGTGGTGGTGCGCGGCTGCCGGAGGTTCCGTGGCGCGCTCTCCGGCACGGCATGACCGCGCCCCGGGCGACAGCTCGGGGCTGCGGGCCGGGGCGCGGAGTTCAGGAGCGGAACGGGAGTGGTCAGCCGGTGTAGACGGCGAGCGCCTTGGTGAAGTCCCAGGCGTTCTGGCTGATGCCGCTGCAGGAGTCCGGGTCGCTGCCCGAGCCGCACTTGCGGTCGCGGTTGACGGACCAGAAGCTGACGCGCGCCAGGTGGTGGCTGGTCGCGTAGGAGACCATCGACTTGAAGTTGGCGAGGGTGACCTTCTCGCCGGCGCTGTCGGTGATGCCGTTCATCGAGGAGAAGCCGACCTTGCGGTAGGCGGCGTCCGAGGAGAGCCCGTAGGCACTGGCGACGGCGCTCTTCAGGCCGTCGACCGCGGACTTGGTGGTGGCGGCCATGTCGACGGCGCCCTGGTCGTAGTCGAACGGCATGACCGCCCAGCCGTCCGCGTTCAGCCCGGCCGCGGCGCCCTTCTTGATCAGGTCCTTGCCGTTGGAGTCTGGCCCTGTGGGGGTGGTGCCGAAGGTGACGTAGACCTTCACGTCGCTGTTGTTGGTCTTGATGGTCTTGAGGGCGTCCACGGTGCGCTTGCGGACCGTGGAGTTCTCGACCGCGGAAGCCTCGATGTCGATGTCGATGGACTTCAGCTTGTAGGCGGTGATCACCTTCTGGTAGGCGCCGGCCAGTGCGGAGGCCGAGGTGCACTTCTCTTCGAGCTTGTTGCCGCTCCAGCCGCCGAAGGAGACCGTGACGTCGCCGCCCGCGTTGCGTATCGCGTTGATCGTCGACTGGTCGGTGCCGCCGGTGAGACCGCGGCTCCCGTCCCACTTGGGGTTGCAGCCGCCGTCGGAGAGCATGAAGGCCATCGTGAACTGCTTGATGCCGGTGGCCGACATGACGGACGTGGCGGACGGCGGGGTGCCCCAGCCGAGGTACAGGTACGGAGCGGCGATTCCGCTGGGGAGAGCGGCGACGGCCTGCGGGGCGGACTTCGTGGGAGAGGGGGTGGCCTGGGCGGTCGCGCCGAGCGCTGTCGCCGCGGCGAGCCCTGCGGTCGCGGCCAGCGCTATGCGGCCGCGGCGGGAGTGCGGGAAGAAGAGCATGGGGGAGAACTCCTAGCGTGTACGGGAGTTGGCTCTGGGAACGCTGCGTGAACGCTAGTGGTCCTGCATGCTCGCGACAAGAGATTGGTTAGGAAAGTTTCCTATTGCCGTGAAAGAGTGCTCGCTCAGCCGCCGGTGCGGCCGTCCCGGCCGGGTCCGGGGGACCAGCGGTAGCTGAGCTCCGGCCGGCCCACCTGCCCGTACTGCGGGCTGCGCGCCGCGCGTCCGGTGTCCACCAGATGCTCCAGATAGCGCCGGGCGGTGATCCGCGAGACGCCGACCGCGGCGGCGGCCGCGTTGGCCGAGATCCCGCTCTCCGCCTCGCGCAGCGCGGCCGTGATCGCCTCCAACGTCGGGGCGCTGAGCCCCTTCGGCAGCACGGGCGACTCCGGGCTGCGCAGCGACGCCAGCGCGCGGTCCACCTCGTCCTGCCCCGACGCCTCGCCGCCGGCCAGCTCGCGGCGGAACCGGGCCCACCGGTCGAGCCGGTCGCGCAGCGTGGGGAACGTGAACGGCTTGAGCAGGTACTGCACCACGCCGGCGGAGACCGCCTGCCGCACCACCCCCAGGTCGCGGGCGGAGGTCACCGCGATGACATCGGCGGTGTGACCGGCCGCCCGCATCGCCTGGACGACCTGCAGACCGTGCCCGTCCGGCAGATGGAGGTCGAGCAGTACCAGGTCCACCGGGTGCTGCCGGAAGAAGCGCAGCGCGTCCCCGCCGGAGTGCACCGTCCCGACGACCGTGAAGCCGGCCACCCGCTCGACGTACAGCCGGTGCGCGGCGGCGGCGATCGGATCGTCCTCCACCACCAGGACCCGGCTGGTGCCGGCGCCGTGTGCGGGGTCCTGGCCGAGGTTCGCGGTGTCGCTCATGCCCGTGCCTCCCTCAGCAGCGGCATGCGGACGGTGAACACCGCACCGCCCCGGTCGTCCTGTCCCAGCTCCACCGTGCCGCCGCCGCGCCGCGCGGCCTGCTCGACCAGGGCCAGGCCGAGACCGCGCCCCTCGCTCTTCGTCGTCCAGCCGCGCTGGAACACCTCGCGCAGCACCTCGGGGTCCACGCCGCGGCCGGTGTCGGTGACCTTCAGCAGCAATTCGTTCCCCTCGGTCCGCGCGGTGACGGCGACCTTCGGGCGACCGGCGCCCTCGACGGCCGCGTCCAGGGCATTGTCGACCAGATTGCCCAGGATCGTCACCAGGTCGCGCGCCGCGAACCCTTCGGGCAGGACGCCGTCGTCGATCCGGCTGTCCTCGGTGACGGTCAGCTCGACCCCGCGCTCGTTGGCCTCGGCCGCCTTGCAAAGCAGGAGCGCGGCGAGCACCGGTTCGCCGACGGCGCCGACGACCTGGTCGGTGAGGGCCTGGGCCAGCTCCAGTTCGGCGGTCGCGAAGTCCACGGCCTCGTCCGCGCGCCCCAGTTCGATGAGCGAGACCACGGTGTGCAGCCGGTTGGAGGCCTCGTGGGCCTGGGAGCGCAGCGCCTCCGCGAACCCCCGCACCGAGTCCAGTTCGCCGGTCAGCGCCTGCAGATCGGTGTGGTCCCGCAGGGTGACGACGGTGCCGCGGCGCTCCCCGCCGAGCACCGGTGAGGTGTTGACGACCACGACCCGTTCGGCGGTCAGATGCACCTCGTCGACCCGTGGCTCGGTGGCGAGCAGCGCGCCGGTGAGGGACGCGGGCAGCCCGAGGCCGTCCACGTAGCCGCCGACGACCTCGCCGGTGAGGCCGAGCAGCTCGCGGGCCGCGTCGTTGCAGAGCAGCACCCGGCGGTCGGCGCCGAGCAGGATCAACCCCTCGCGCACCGCGTGCAGGGTCGCCTGGTGGTAGTCGTACATCCGGCTCAGCTCGGTGGCGGCCATACCGCGCGTGTGGCGGCGCAGCCGCGCGTTGGCGAGGTACGTGCCGAGGCCGCCGATGGCGAGCGCGGCGGCCGCGACGCCGATGAGTACGGCCAGCTGCCCGCGCACCTCATGGCTGATCGCGTCCACCTTGATGCCGACGCTGACCAGCGCGATGACCCGGCCGCCGGACCCGTCGCGGACCGGGGCCACCACCCGCACCGACGGGCCGAGCGTGCCGGTGTACGTCTCGGTGAAGGTCTCGCCCCGCACGGCGCGCGCGGTGTGGCCGAGGAACGGCTCGCCGATCCGGCGCGGATCGGGGTGCGTCCAGCGGATGCCGTCGGTGGCCATGATCGTCACGAAGTCCACGCCGGCGTCGGCGACCACCCGCTGCGCGTAGGGCTGGAGCACCGTGCTCGGATCCGTGCCGGGCGCCGCGAGGGCGGCCTGCCGGACGGTGGGGGAGTCGGCGATCGACGCGGCCGCCGCCCGCACCCGGCCGTCCGCCGCGTCCTCGGCGCGGCTGTGCGCCTGGACGTAGGCCAGCACCGCGCACCCCGCGACCACGACGGCCACGATCACCACCTGCATGGCGAACAGCTGGCCGGCGAGGCTGCGGGGACGCGAGGGTGCGCGCCGGGTTATCGGCATGCTCCACAGTCTGCACGCCCCGCCGCGAACTCAATGAACGCAAACGTGACCTCCGTCACGCGGCCGCGCATAGTCACCGAAGTTACGAAGACCTCGGGAGGCAGACGTGACAACGCAGAGCCGCGATGTGACACCGCAGATCCGCAAGAAGGACCGTACGCACTATCTCTATCTGGCAGTGATCGCGGCGGTCCTCGCCGGGATCGTGCTGGGGCTGGCCGCGCCCGGTGTGGCCAAGGAGTTCAAGCCGCTGGGCACCGGCTTCGTGAACCTGATCAAGATGATGATCTCGCCGATCATCTTCTGCACGATCGTGCTCGGCATCGGATCGGTCCGTAAGGCCGCCAAGGTCGGCGCCGTGGGCGGGCTCGCGCTCGGCTACTTCATGGTGATGTCGACGGTGGCGCTCGCCATCGGCCTGGTGGTCGGCAATGTGCTGCACCCCGGCAGCACCCTGCATCTGACCTCGGCGGCGAAGGCGGCCGGGCACAAGCAGGCGGCGGGCAGCGAGGGGACCGTCGACTTCCTGCTCGGCATCATCCCCAGGACGATGGTGTCGTCCTTCACCGAGGGCCAGGTGCTGCAGACGCTGCTGGTCGCACTGCTGGTCGGCTTCGCCGTGCAGGCGCTCGGGAAGGCCGGGGAGCCGGTGCTGCGGGGCGTCGGGCACATCCAGAAGCTCGTCTTCCGGGTGCTGTCGATGATCATGTGGGCGGCGCCGGTGGGCGCGTTCGGCGCGATGGCGGCGGTGGTCGGCGAGACCGGCACGGACGCACTGAAGTCGCTGGCCGTGATCATGATCGGCTTCTATGTCACCTGCGCGCTCTTCGTGTTCGTGGTGCTCGGCACCCTGCTGCGGCTGGTCGCCGGGGTGAACCTCTTCGACCTGCTGAAGTACCTCGGCCGTGAGTTCCTGCTGATCCTGTCGACCTCGTCGTCCGAATCGGCGCTGCCGCGGCTGATCGCCAAGATGGAGCACCTGGGCGTCAGCCGCCCGGTGGTCGGGATCACCGTGCCGACCGGCTACTCGTTCAACCTCGACGGCACCGCCATCTATCTGACGATGTCCTCGCTGTTCATCGCCGAGGCGATGGGCGACCCGCTGTCGGTGAGCCAGCAGATCTCCCTGCTGCTCTTCATGATCATCGCCTCGAAGGGCGCGGCCGGTGTCACCGGCGCGGGCATCGCCACCCTGGCCGGCGGTCTGCAGTCGCACCAGCCGGCGCTGGTCGACGGTGTCGGCCTCATCATCGGCATCGACCGCTTCATGAGCGAGGCGCGCGCTCTCACCAACTTCGCGGGCAACGCGGTGGCGACCGTACTCGTCGGCACCTGGACCAAGGAGTTCGACAAGGACCGCGCCACCCAGGTCTTCGCCGGGAAGCTGCCCTTCGACGAGTCCACGCTCGTGGACGACCACGCCGGCTCCCCGTCCGACAAGGACACCGCCGACGCGCTGCCCGCCCCCAGGGGGCACGAAACCGTGCAAGCGGGTCAGGCCTAGGGGTTCTGCAGTCCGGCCCAGAAGCGCTCGGTGACGGTGTCGAGGAAGGCCCGGCCGCCCGCGCCGCCCGACGCGGGTACGTCGTTGCCCCAGTTGAGGGTCGCGACCATCACGGACTGGTACTCGGAGTGCAGGGTGCGCAGCACCGGTTCTATCCGGTGCCGCGGCAGCGGCACCAGGGCGGTGACGGGCTTGATGTACGCCTGCCAGCGGGTCGCCACGGCTTCCCGCAGCAGCGCGTCCAGCCGCTTGTCGCCGCCGGTGACCGTCAGGAGTTCCGGCAGCGACAGGCCGAGTACGTCGGCCAGTGCGGCGGTCTGCCGCTCGTTGCCGGTCCAGCGGCCCTGGACCTCCATGCGGTCGTAGTCGGAGATCGGCATGCCGACCGCCCGCGCCAGGTCGGAAGGGGCGATACCGCGGGCCCAGCGGTGTTCCAGCAAGGTGGTCGGCGTGCTCATGAGATCGGACGGGTCGCACCACAGGGCGCCGGCCAGAGCGGGCAGCTCGGAGGCGCGCGGCACGAGTTCACCGCGCTCCCAGGCAGCGATGGTCTCGGGCCTGACGGGGGTGCCGTAGGAGGTCCACATGGCATGGGCGATGTGGGAGTGGTTCATCCCGAGCTGGGCACGCAGCCGTCTGATCGCTGAGGCGTCGAACGGCAGCCGGGGCGGATCAGAAGAGGGTCGGTGCACGGGGTCAGCGTAGGTGCGGCGGTGCCGCACCCCCATGGTGCGGACCGCCGAACCGGGGCGCGTGAATACGCCACCGGTTCGGAGGAACGTACGAGTTCGGAGGTCAGGCCGGTCGCAACCAGACCGTGGCCAGCGGCGGGAGGGTCAGGGTGATGCTCTGCTCCTGACCGTGCCAGGACACCGGCTCGGCCTTGAGCGGGTGCCCGGTGCTGCCGGTGGCCGTGCCGCTGCCGCCGAAGCGCGCGTCGTCGGTGTTGAGCACCTCCTGCCAGGCCCGGTCAGGAACGCCGATCCGGTAGTTCTGGCGGACCACCGGCGAGAAGTTGCTGACGCACACCAGCGGTTCGCCGTCCGCGTCGTAGCGGAGGAACGAGAAGGAGTTGTCCTCGGCCGCGCCGCCGTCGATCCAGGCGAAGCCGCCCGGGTCGGTGTCACGCTGCCACAGGGCGGGCGTGGCGTTGTAGGTGCGGTTCAGCTCCCGGACCAGATCGCGGACCCCGCGGTGGTCGGCGGCCGCCGCGTACGTCTCGTCCAGCAGCCACCAGTCCGGCCCGTGGTCGTGCGACCACTCCGCGCCCTGCGCGAACTCCTGCCCCATGAAGAGCAGCTGCTTGCCCGGGTGCGCCCACATGAAGCCGAGGTACGCGCGGTGGGTGGCGCGCTGCTGCCACCAGTCGCCGGGCATCTTCGAGACCAGCGAGCGCTTGCCGTGCACGACCTCGTCGTGGGAGATCGGCAGCACGTAGTTCTCGGAGTAGGCGTAGACCATCGAGAACGTCATCTCGTGGTGGTGGTACTTGCGGTGGACGGGCTCCTTCGCCACGTACTCCAGCGAGTCGTGCATCCAGCCCATGTTCCACTTCAGGCCGAAGCCGAGACCACCGGAGTCGGTGGAGCGGGTGACGCCGTCCCAGGCGGTGGACTCCTCGGCGATCGTCACGACCCCCGGGCAGCGCCGGTAGACGGTCGCGTTCATCTCCTGCAGGAACGCCACCGCGTCCAGGTTCTCCCGGCCGCCGTGCTGGTTGGGCGTCCACTCGCCGTGCTCACGCGAGTAGTCCAGGTAGAGCATCGAGGCCACGGCGTCGACCCGCAGGCCGTCGATGTGGAACTCCTCGCACCAGTAGACGGCGTTGGCCACCATGAAGTTCCGCACCTCGGTGCGGCCGAGGTCGAACTCCAGGGTGCCCCAGTCCGGGTGCTCGGCGCGGCTGGGGTCGCCGTGCTCGTAGAGCGGGACGCCGTCGAACCTGGCCAGCGCCCAGTCGTCCTTCGGGAAGTGCGCGGGCACCCAGTCCATGATCACGCCGATGCCCGCCCGGTGCAGCGCGTCGACGAGGAACTTGAAGTCGTCGGGGGAGCCCAGCCGCGAGGTCGGCGCGTAGTACGACGTCACCTGGTAGCCCCAGGAGCCGCCGAACGGGTGCTCGGCCACCGGCATCAGCTCGACATGCGTGAAGCCCAGGTCGGCGACGTACGGGGGAAGCTGCTCCGCCAGCTCGCGGTAGTTCAGACCCGGCCGCCAGGACGTCAGATGCACCTCGTAGACCGAGAACGGCGCCTGGTGGACGGGGACCGCCGCGCGGCGCGCCATCCAGTCGCTGTCGTTCCAGGTGTGGTGCGAGGAGGTGACGATCGACGCCGTCGCGGGCGGCAGTTCGGTGCTGCGCGCCATCGGGTCGGCCTTGAGCGTGCGACCGCCGTCCGGGCGGGCGATGTCGAACTTGTACGCCGTCCCGTCGCCGACTCCCGGCACGAACAGCTCCCACACGCCGGTGGAGCCGAGCGAGCGCATCGGGAAGCCGGTGCCGTCCCAGAAGTTGAAGCCGCCCGCCACCCGCACCCCGCGGGCGTTGGGCGCCCACACGGCGAACCGGGTGCCGGTGACGCCCTGGTGCGTCATCGGCCGGGCGCCGAGCGCCTGCCACAGCTGCTCGTGGCGGCCCTCGCCGATCAGGTGCAGGTCCAGCTCGCCGAGCGAGGGCAGGAACCGGTACGGGTCGTGGAGGACGTGCTCACCGTCCTCGTACCGCACCAGCAGCTCGTACTCCGGGATCTCCCGCAGCGGCAGCACCCCGGCGAACAGCCCGTCCCCCTCGTCCAGCAGTTCCGCGCGCAGCCCCTTGGCGGTGACCGCCACCCCCAGCGCATACGGCCGCAGCACCCGGAACAGCACTCCGCCGGTCACCGGATGGGCGCCGAGCAGGCCGTGCGGATCGTGGTGCGCCCCGTCCAGCAGCCTGCCGCGCTCGCCGTCCTCCAGCGGGTCGGCGGGCCGTACGCCGCGCACTGCGACCCGCGCCGGAGCGGGGTCCTGGGCCGGAGCGGCGTTCTCCGGAGCAGCGTTCTGAGCCGGAGCGGCGGGGGTCGCTACCGGCCTGGCCGGCACGACGGGAGCCGCGGGAGCGGATGGGGCGGCCGGGGGGCCGGGCCGGGGGGCGGCGATGGCGCCGGGGTCGCGGGTCTCGACACGGGACGGCGGCACGGCGTCCGCCGGCTGCCGGGGCGCGGTCCCCGAGGCGGGCGGACGGCTCACCCCGGACTCGTATCCCCGTGCGGCGGCTTCCGATACGGCCGGAGCGGGCGCCGCAGCCGGGGCCGGGGCGGGCGCGGCCGCCGGGGCGGCCTTGGGCGCGGGCGTCGGCGCGGCCGGCGTCACGGAATCCTGCGGCCGGCCGAGCGGTTCGCCCGGCGTCTTCTCCACCGGAGGTACGGCGGTGGGGGACACGGCGGCGGGCACGCCCGACGTGAGGGGAGACGGCTGACGCTCGGTCACGGTGTGATCCTTCTCGGAGGGGGGTTGGCAGCGAGACGGTCGATCGCTGACATCGGGATGGGGAGCCAGGCGGGGCGGTGCCGGGCCTCGTACAGGACTTCGTAGACGGCCTTGTCGGTCTCGTAGGCGCGTATCAGTACGGGTTGGTCGCGCGGATCGGTGCCCGACGTCACCGCGTAACCCGTGCAGAACGCGTCCCGCTGCCGCTCCGCCCACGCGCCGGCCGTCGGTGCGGCCGGATCGCGGTGCCGGGCGGCGTAGTCGAAGGAGCGCAACATGCCCGCGACGTCCTGGACCGGCGGCGCGGGCAGCCGGCGCTCCGCCAGCGGCCGCGAGGGCTCGCCCTCGAAGTCGATCAGGAGCCACTCCCGGTCGGTGGTGCGCAGCGCCTGGCCGAGGTGCAGGTCACCGTGGATCCGCTGCGCGGCCACCCGCGCCCCGGTGGCGCCGAGTTCGGACAGGTCGTGGAAGGCCGCCCGCAGCCGGGTGCGGTACGGGCGCAGCTCGGGGACCTCGGCGGCGGCGGTGTCCAGCCGCTGCGCCATGGTGGCCGCGATCAGCTGGATCCTGCGGCGGTCCAGCGAACTCGTGGGCAGCGCGCGGGCCAGCGCGGAATGGACCTCGGCGGTGGCGGCGCCCAGGGCACGGGCGTCGGCGGTGAACTCCGCACCGTCGTCCATGGCCCGCAGGGCCAACTCCCAGCCGTCGGCCGAGCCGGGCAGATAACGCTGCAGGACGCCGAGCGTCGCGGGTTCCGCGCCGATGCCGTCCGGGGTGTCGGGCGGTCCGGGCAGTTCCAGCGCCTCGAACCAGGCAGCCGGCGCCGCGACCCGCCGCGATCCGTTGCGGGCGAGGGCGAGGGACAGTTCGAGGTCCGGGTTGGCGCCGGGGGAGACCCGACGGAACACCTTGAGGATGTACTCGTCGCCGTAGATGATCGAGGTGTTCGACTGCTCGGCGGTGGAGAGCCGCGGTTGCAGCCCGGCCGGGACGGTGGCCGATGGCTCGGTGAGGAAGCGCAGCCGCCCGGTGCGGCCCGGGGCGCGGAGACGTTCCAGCAGCAGCGCGGTGAGCCGGGGGTCGTACAGCCCTTCGTAGATCGTCAGACCGTCGAGCGGTCCGCCGGTCGCCTGGCCGACGGCGGCCGGTGCGAGCGAGGGCGGCAGCAGCGTGCGGGTGCCGAGCAGTAGCTGGTAGCAGTCGGCGCGGCGGCCGGTCTGCTCCACGTCGAGCAGCAGATGGAGCAGGCCGGGGGTGCCCAGCCGGCCGCCCGCGGGCAGCAGTTCGGTCGCGGACACCAGGCCGAAGCCGGTGATGGGTCTGCCCTTGCCGGCGAACCAGCGCTGCCGCGGCAGCCATTCCAGCAGCAGTGGACTGAGCGAGTGCAGCAGCCCGGGGGCGGTGGCCGGTGAACGGCCGGTGGTAGGAGAGGTGCGGGTCCAGGAGCTGTCCGACATGACGTCCTTTCCCCGGGGAATCGCGCACCCTGCCCGGAGCGTGCGGCGGGGAGTGCGCGTAAGCCTCCCGGATGACGGGCGGTGGCTGTCCGGCGACACGGGGAGCCTGCCCCGGCCGGGTGACAGGAAACCGCCGTACGGGCCCGCCCGGAGCATGTTCCGGACGGGCCCGCGGCCCGGAGAGCCTGGCGGCCCGGGGGCAGCTGGGGGGCTACGCGGGGTCGCGGCGCAGCCGGAACCAGTAGAAGCCGTGGCCGGCCAGGGTCAGCAGATACGGCAGTTGGCCGATGGCGGGGAACCGCACCCCGCCGATGAGCTCGACAGGGTGCCGGCCGCTGAACGTCCGCAGATCCAGCTCGGTGGGCTGGGGGAAGCGGGAGAAGTTGTGCACACACAGGACGAGGTCGTCGCCGTATTCCCGCAGGAACGCCAGAACAGCGGGGTTGCTGGAGGGCAGTTCCGTGTAGGAGCCGAGCCCGAAGGCCGGGTTCTGCTTGCGGATCTCGATCATGCGGCGGGTCCAGTGCAGCAGCGAGGACGGGCTGCTCATCGCCGCTTCGACGTTGGTGACCTGGTAGCCGTAGACCGGATCCATGATGGTCGGTAGGTAGAGCCGGCCGGGGTCGCACGAGGAGAAGCCCGCGTTGCGGTCGGGCGTCCACTGCATGGGGGTGCGGACCGCGTCCCGGTCGCCGAGCCAGATGTTGTCGCCCATGCCGATCTCGTCGCCGTAGTACAGGATCGGCGAGCCGGGCAGCGACAGCAGCAGTGCCGTGAAGAGTTCGATCTGGTTGCGGTCGTTGTCCAGCAGTGGGGCGAGCCGGCGGCGGATGCCGATGTTGGCCCGCATCCGCGGGTCCTTGGCGTACTCCGCGTACATGTAGTCGCGCTCTTCGTCGGTGACCATTTCGAGGGTCAGCTCGTCATGGTTGCGCAGGAAGATGCCCCACTGGCAGGTCTGCGGGATGGCCGGGGTCTTGGCCAGGATTTCCGAGACGGGGTAGCGGGACTCGCGGCGCACCGCCATGAAGATGCGTGGCATCACCGGGAAGTGGAACGCCATGTGGCACTCGTCGCCGCCGCGCTGGAAGTCGCCGAAGTAGTCGACGACGTCCTCCGGCCACTGGTTGGCCTCGGCGAGCAGCACGGTGTCCGGGTAGTGCAGGTCGATCTCGGCGCGGACCCGCTTCAGGAACTGGTGGGTCTGCGGCAGGTTCTCGCAGTTGGTGCCCTCCTGCTGGTAGAGGTAGGGCACCGCGTCGAGCCGGAAGCCGTCGATCCCGAGGTCGAGCCAGAACCGCAGCGCGGCCAGGATCTCCTCCTGGACCTGCGGGTTCTCGTAGTTGAGATCCGGCTGGTGGGAGAAGAACCGGTGCCAGTAGTACTGCTTGCGCACCGGGTCGAAGGTCCAGTTGGACGTCTCGGTGTCGACGAAGATGATCCGTGCGTCCTGGAACTCCTTGTCGTCGTCCGCCCAGGTGTAGTAGTCGCCGTACGGGCCGTCCGGGTCGGATCGGGACTGCTGGAACCACTCGTGCTGGTCGCTGGTGTGGTTCATGACGAAGTCGATGATCACGCGCATGCCGCGCTGGTGTGCCGCGTCCACGAACTCCACGAAGTCGGCGAGGTCGCCGAATTCCGGGAGCACGGCGGTGTAGTCGGCGACGTCGTAGCCGCCGTCGCGCAGCGGCGAGGCGAAGAAGGGCGGCAGCCACAGGCAGTCCACGCCGAGCCATTGCAGGTAGTCGAGCTTGGCGGTGATGCCCTTCAGGTCACCGACACCATCGCCGTTGCTGTCCTGGAAGGACCGCACGAGGACTTCGTAGAACACCGCCCGCTTGAACCAGTCGGGATCTCGGTCCTTTGCCGGTGTGTCCTCGAAGGTGTCAGGAACGGGTTCGTTGACGATCAACTGAGTGACCCTCCGATCGAAGGAGACGGTCGCAGGTGAACGATGTGCGCGGGCGTCCGGCCCGGTTCGAGGCGCACATAGTTTTCCCTGCCCCAGTGGTAGGTCTCGCCGGTGAGCTCGTCGCGCACCGGGACGGACTCGTGCCAGGTCAGGCCGAGTTCCGGCATGTTCAACGAGACGGTGGCCTCCTGGGTGTGGTGCGCGTCGAGGTTGACGACCACCAGTACGACGTCGTCGCCGCTGCGCTTGGAGTACGCGAGCACCGCGTCGTTGTCCGTGGGGTGGAATGCCAGCTCACGCAGCTGCTGCAGGGCCGGATGGCGGCGCCGCAACCGGTTGAGCTGCGTGATGAACGGGGCCAGCGAGCGTCCTTCCGCCTCGGCCGCGGCCCAGTCGCGGGGACGCAGCTCGTACTTCTCGGAGTGCAGGTACTCCTCGCCGCCGTGTCGCACGGCGTCGCCCTCGAACAGCTCGAAGCCCGCGTAGACCCCCCAGGTGGGTGACATCGTCGCGGCCAGCACGGCGCGCACCTCGAACGCGGGGCGGCCACCGTGCTGAAGGTACGCGTGCAGGATGTCCGGCGTGTTGACAAAGAAATTCGGCCGCATGTAACTGGCCGCGTCCCCGGACAGCTCCGTCAGATAGTCGGTCAGCTCCTCCTTGGCCGTGCGCCAGGTGAAGTACGTGTACGACTGCTGGAAGCCGATCTTCGCCAGGGTGTGCATCATCGCGGGCCGGGTGAACGCCTCGGCCAGGAAGATCACGTCGGGATCGGTGCGGTTGATGTCGGCGATGACCTTCTCCCAGAAGACCACCGGCTTGGTGTGCGGGTTGTCGACCCGGAAGATCCGTACGCCGTGCTCCATCCAGTACCGCAGGACGCGCAGCGTCTCGTGCACGATCCCCGGCATGTCGGCGTCGAAGGCGATGGGGTAGATGTCCTGGTACTTCTTCGGCGGGTTCTCGGCGTAGGCGATGGTGCCGTCGGGCCGGTGGGCGAACCACTCCGGGTGCTTGTCGACCCAGGGGTGGTCCGGGGAGCACTGCAGGGCGAAGTCGAGGGCGATCTCCAGCCGCAGGTCGCGGGCCTGCGCCACGAAGAAGTCGAAGTCCTCGATGGTGCCCAGATCGGGGTGGATGGCGTCGTGCCCGCCCTCCGGCGAGCCGATCGCCCAGGGGCAGCCGACATCGTCGGGGCCCGCGACGAGGCTGTTGTCCGGGCCCTTGCGGAAGGCGGTGCCGATCGGGTGGATCGGCGGCAGGTACAGGACGTCGAATCCCATGGCGGCGACGGCCGGCAGCCGTTCGGCGGCGGTGCGGAAGGTGCCGGACCGCGGCGGGCTGCCCTCCTTGACGACGGCGCCCTCGGAGCGCGGGAACAGCTCGTACCAGGAGCCGAAGAGCGCCCGCCGGCGCTCGACCTGCAGCGGCATCGGACGGGAGGCGGTGACCAGTTCCCGCAGCGGGAACCGGTCGAGGACGGCGATGACCTCGGGGGTCACTGCCGCGGCGTGCCGCTCCGCCGCGGTCCTGCTCTCGTCGAGCAGCCGGTCGACGGCGGCCAGTACGGCGGCCCGGCCGTCGTTCTTGGGCACTCCGGCGGCGGCCAGCTCGTGCAGCCTGGCACCCTCGGCGAGGACCAGGGCGGTGTCCATACCGGCCGGGATCTTGATGCCCGCGACATGCCGCCAGGTGGTGACCGGATCGCTCCAGGCCTCCACCGTGTACGTCCAGCGGCCCTCCGCCGGCGGGGTGATGTCGGCGCCCCACCGGTCGGTGCCGGGGGCCAGTTCCCGCATGGGGGTCCAGGGTCCCGAGCGGCCGTTCGGGTCGCGCAGCACGACATTGGCGGCTACCGCGTCATGGCCTTCGCGGAAGACCGTGGCGGTGACCTGGAAGGTCTCGCCGGCGACCGCTTTGGCCGGCCGGCGGCCGCAGTCCACGAGCGGGCGGACGTCGAGGACGGGGATGCGACCGATCATTGCCTCACCTGGGAGCGCTGGGGGATGGACAGGAGGGGGATGCTCCGGAGGCTGCTTGCGCCGGCGGGCGGCGGCGCGGCGGGCGGCTTCCTTGCGTGCTCCCGCTCTTTGTATCTGCTCCTGTGGACGTGTTCTCGCGTGCATGGCCGCTCCTGTCCGCGTTCACTCGGTTGGAGGGTCGGGCGAATGGCGGAGTCGCGAGGGGTTCGGAAGACTCCGCATTGCCGGGAGCCTTCCCATTGGAAGGCAGTCAAAAGCTCCCGTGAAGGGGTACTGGCGCGTACTTTGCGGGGAGTTGGATATCGACCTCGCGTACAAAGGCGTAAGCCGCCCGGCCCCGCAGGACGGGAGGGGCCGGGCGGCTGGTCGGTGAACGTGTCGGGGGGCGGTCAGAGGGGGCGGCTGGACCAGGTCTGCCAGGGCTGCGTGGCCACCCAGTCGGCGACGGAGGTGAGCTTGATGCCCAGCGCCTGCTCCGCCTCCCGCGGGTCGCCGTCCATCAGCCGCTCGTCCGTGCCGTCCGCCATGTAGTGGTAGATCCCGGCGACGCCGGCGGCCGCGTTCGGGCCGATGGCCTTGGCCAGCGCGGCCTCGAAGGCGGCGGGCGGCAGTGCCTGGTACTCGACCGGCCGGCCGAGGCCCTCGGCGAACGCGTCGGCGAGCTCGTTCCCGTCGACGGCCTGTCCGCCGCCGATGTCCAGGACGCGGCCGTCGAGGCCGTCGTTGAAGAGCGCGGCGGCCACCGCGACCGCCAGATCGTCGTGCGAGATCCACGCGACCCGCTGGTGGGTGGGGAGCGGGTAGGCCAGCACGCCCTCGTCGACCAGGGCAGGGCCGTTCCAGGGACTGAAGAGGTTGTCCAGGTACACCGGCGGTCGCAGTACGACCAACGGCACCCCGCAGTCGGCGAGCACCGCCTCGGCGAGACGGCGGGTCTCGAACGCGGCGACTCCGGCGGTGTCCGTCGGCACGCGGGTGTTCGCGTTGTACACGATCCGGGTCACCCCGGATTCGAGAGCGGCCTCCGCGATGTGGATCGCATACGTCTCAATACGTATCGGGTCGTACTCCAATGGCATGGTCACCACTGCGTGCGTGGCGCCCTTGAACGCCCACATCACGTCATCCCGACTTCCCAGGTCGCCGGCCACGAACGAGACCCCCGCGATGTCCGGGCGCGCTACTGCCGGCCGCCGTGTCAGGCTCCGGACCCGGTGCCCGCGTCCGGCGAGCAGCCGGGCCACGGCGCCCCCCTGGAAGCCGGTCGCTCCCACGACCAAGCAACGCTGGTGAATCTCCTCCGACATCGGTGTGTCGCCCTTCGCTAGAATGAATCAGCGATTCCGCCTTCACCTCAGGCTGGACGGGGCGCTCAGGGGCGGCAATAAGCAAACCGGGACGGGGATTAAGGGTTCGTCCATGGAATCTGGCGGGAACGACCTCCTCAGCGAACTGCTCAGGCCGCTGCGTCTGACCGGCGTGTTCGACAGCCTCTGGACGCTGCGGGCGCCCTGGGCGATCGAGGGAGACTCCGAGCAGAGCTGCGCGATCCTGCACTACATGGTGGAGGGCGACTGCTGGATCAGCGCGGGCGACTGCCCACCGATCCAGCTCCGCCAGGGGGACTTGGCGGTCTTCCCCACCGGGACCGCCCACCGGCTGTCGGATCTGCCCGGGAGGCAGGGCGTCCCGCTCAGGGCGGTGCTCCCGGAGCGCGAGCCCGGCACGTCCGGGGTGCTCGTCGTGGAGGGCACCGGCGAGCAGAGCCGCATCCTGTGCGCCGGGCTGCACTACGACGCGACGGCCGCGACCTCGCTGTACCGGGCGCTGCCGTGGTCCCTGGTGCTGGACCGGACGCAGGTCGACAAGGAACCGCTGCTGCGCGACACGCTGGCCTCGCTGGCCGCCGCCGAGCGGCGCGGCGAGCCGGGGTCGCAACTGGTCACCCTGCGGGCGTTCGAGATGGCCTTCGTGCTGGCGCTGCGCCCGCTGCTGCGCGAGCTGTCCGACAACCCGGCGGTGCTGCCCGCCCTGCGCCACCCGGGTATCAGCAGGGCGCTCGTCATCGTCTCCACCCGCTTCTCGGAGCCGTGGACGATCGAGGCGCTGGCCCGCGAGGTCGGCATGTCGCGGTCGGCGTTCACCGCCACGTTCCGGGAGCTGGTCGGCGAGGCGCCGGCCCGGCATCTGACCGGTCGTCGGATGCAGGAGGCCGCCCGGCTGTTGACCGAAACGGCCGTTCCGCAGGCCGCAGTGCCGCCCCGGGTCGGCTACCAGAGCGCCGTCGGCTTCCATCTGGCGTTCCGCAAGTGGTTCGGGACAACGCCCGGTGAATACAGGGGCAACTGGCCGGTTCATAAACGGGACCGGCAGGACGTTCATTGATTAGCACACGTGTATGAGGCAGTCTCTTCAACGGCGCGTCGAAGATCGTTGAGGAGACACGGTGACCAGGTCCGGCCAGGAGTACAAGGATTCGCTGCGAGACGGACGCGAGATCTGGATCGACGGGGAGCGGGTCAAGGACATCACCCGCCACCCCGCCTTCCGCAACACCGTCGACTCCATCGCGGGGCTCTACGACCTGTCGCACGACTCCGGGCACTCCGCGGTACTCACCGAAGGGGGCGTCCACCGCGCCTTCCTGATACCCCGTTCGTACGAGGACCTGGTCGCCCGCCGCAAGGCACACAAGGTCTGGGCAGAGGCGAGTTTCGGCTATCTGGGCCGCACCCCCGACTACATGGCCTCCGGGATAGCGGGTTTCGCGGCCGCGCCGCAGCTCTTCACGACGGACACGTTCGACGGCGCGCCGAACGTCGCGGCGTACCACCGGCGGATGTCGGAGGGCGATCTGTACCCGACGTTCACCATCACCAATCCGCAGATCGACCGGACGAAGTCGGCGGCCGAGCAGGAGCGCGACGACCTCGTCGTCCGGGTGGTGGAGGAGCGCGACGGCGGCATCGTCGTGCGCGGCGCCAAGATGATCGGCACCGCGGCGGTCTTCGGCAACGAGGTCCTCGTCGGCACCATCGAGCCGCTGGCCCCGCAGGACGTCGAGCACGCGGTCTGCTTCTCGGTGCCGATCGACACCCCGGGCCTGAAGTTCATCTCCCGCACCTCCTACGAGGCCCAAGCGCGCAGCGTCTTCGACAACCCGCTCTCCTCGCGCTTCGACGAGAACGACGCCCTGCTGGTCTGCGACGACGTCTTCGTCCCGTGGGAGAACGTCCTGGCGTACCGCAATGTCGACGTCTGCTTCGGCCAGTGGTGGCAGACCCCCGCGTACGTCAACTTCGTCCACCAGGCGGCCACCCGCTTCTGGACCAAGCTGGAGTTCCTCACCGGCGTCGCGATCCTGCTCGCCAAGGCCAACAACACCTACCAGCTGCCGCCGGTCCAGACCCAGATCGGCCGGCTGATGGGCTGGGTGGCCCAGGCCAGGTCCATGGTGCTGGCCGCAGAGGCCGGTTTCCAGCAGGTCGACGGCGGACGCGGCGGCGTGATGCCCGACAAGGAGATCTCCTACGCCCACCGGATCATGGCCGGTGACATCTACCCCAGGGCGATCGGCGAGATCAAGCTGCTGGCCGGCGGCGGCGTCATCCAGCTCCCCGCCTCCGCGCAGGACCTGCTGCACCCGGAGATCGGCCCCGTCATCGCGAAGTACATCCGCTCGCCGGGACACCCGGCGCAGGACCGCGTCAAGCTGCTCAAGCTCGCCTGGGACGCGCTCGGTACGGAGTTCGCCGGACGGCACGAGCAGTACGAGCGCTTCTACCACGGCGCCCCGCACGTCTATCTGCTGCAGCAGGCGTGGGAGGGCGACACCGGTGCCTGCGAGAGCCTGGCCCGGACCTGCCTCGACGGGTACGAACTGCAGCCGCTGCCCCGGGCCTGAGGCGATGGTGCATCGACGCAGTCTCGCGCTCGCCCTGCTGGCCTCGACCCAACTGCTGCTGATCCTGGACACCGCGATCATCAACGTGGCGCTGCCGTCCATCGGCGAGGACCTCGGCACCGACGCCGCCGGCCTGTCCTGGGTCGCCAACGCGTATCTGATCACTTTCGGCGGCTTCCTGCTGCTGGCCGGACGGGTCGCCGACCTCGTCGGCCACCGCCGGCTCTTCACGGCCGGACTGGCCCTGCTGTCCGCCTCCTCCCTCGGCGGCGCCTTCGCCGGCGACAGCGGGCTGCTCGTCGCCGCCCGTGCCTTACAAGGGGTCGGGGCGGCCTGCGCGGCCGCCGCGGCGTTCGCGCTGGTGCTGCTGCTGTTCGCCGACGGACCGGAACGGCACCGTGCCCTGGGGGTGTTCGCGGCGCTCGGGGGGCTGGGCGGCGCGCTGGGCACGGTGCTGGGCGGCGTACTCACCTCCGGCTTCGGCTGGCGCTCCACGTTCGTCCTGAACGTGGTGGTGGGTGCGGCGCTCATCGCCCTGACGCCGGCAGCGCCGGCCCCCGTCCTCCCCCGCCGCGAGCGGGGCGCGACCGTGTCGGGAACCCTCAGGGAGTTCGACCTCGGCGGCGCGCTCACCGCCACCGGCGGACTCAGCCTGATCGCGTACGCGCTGGTCGACGCGGGTAGCGCGGGCTGGACCGACGCCGGCACGCTCCTCGCCGGAGCCGCGGGAGTACTCCTGCTGACGGCGTTCGCGGCCATCGAGGCCCGCGCCGCGCATCCGCTCGTTCCCCCCGGCGTGCTCGGGCGGCCCGCCCTGCGGCTGGCCAACATCCTCGGCGCGCTCGCGCAGATGGCGCTCTTCCCGATGTTCTTCCTGGTGAGCCTCTATCTGCAGCATGTACTGGAGTACGCGCCGGTCGCCGGCGGGCTCGGACTGCTGCCGCTGTCGATCGTCGTCGTGCTGACCGCACCGCAGACCGGGCGGCTGGTCTCGCGCTTCGGACTGCGCCCGGTGATGACCGCGGGCTTCGCGCTGGTGGCCGCCGCGACGGTCTGGCTCGCCCTGTCGCTGACGGCGGACGGATCGTTCGTCACCACCGTCCTCGCCCCCAGCCTGCTGATCGGGATCGGGCTGCCGCTGGTCATGGTGACCACCAATGTCGCCGCGACCGCGCAGGCGGGAGCCGGCGAGACCGGCCTGGTGTCAGGACTGATCAACACCAGCCAACAGTTCGGCTCGGTCCTCGGTCTCGCGGTACTCGTCGCGGTCGCCGCCGCGCACACCCGGACCGCGGGCACCGGCCCGGCCGCCGAAGCCGCGGGCTTCCGCACCGCGCTGCTCGTCGGCGCCGCCTTCGCCGCGGCCGCCACCCTCCTGACGCTGCTGCTGCGCAGCCCGTCGCGGGAGAAGGCCGACCCCATGCCCAGCACACACACATCCCTGTGACCCTCGGAATGACGGTGCCCCACATGTCTGTGCTCCACGTGCTCCAAGGGCAAGAGCCCTACTACCGGATCGAGGAGATACGCGGCGTCGACCCGCTGGGAGCGGACGAGGCCTGCGAGAAGCTCCGCGTCATGAACGCGGACGGTGATGTGTCCGGCATGGTCACCTCGCTGCGCGAACTGCTCCCGGAGACCGCCGTCCTGGACGACTTCTCCACGGTGGAGAACCTGGCGGCCATGCGTGACCTGGGCATCTTCCTCGGCTCCATCAAGCGGCACGGCACCGAGCCGCTCGACGCCGTACCGGAGGCGCTGCCGGTGCTGCGCGCGCTGGGCCGCCGCACCGGCATGGTCCCCCGGGACACCGTCCACCACTACACGGCCTGGAACCCGGTCGGCGGCCGCCAGCGCATGTACACCGGCGACCCCATGGAGGCCTGCCTCCAGGACGCCGTCCGGATGGTCTTCCCCAGCCTGTGCGCCTCGCTGGACGCCTGCTCGGAACTGGCCACCCTCGAACCGCACGACAGCCGGTTCTCGTCCTGCCTCGACCGGCTCGCCGGACTCGTCCAGGCCATGGTCGACTCGATCGACTTCACCATCGCCAACGTCTCGCCGGTCTTCTTCGCGCGGGTACTGCGCCCCTACTTCGAGGAGATCACCCTCGACGGCCGGGAGTACCTCGGCCCGGCGGCGGCCCAGGTCCCGCTCTGGCTGGTCGATCTGACGCTCTGGCAGTCCGACCGCACCACCGGGCGGTACGAGTCCTTCCTCGCCGAGTCGGTGCCCTACAGCCTCCCCGCCTGGCGCACCTTCCACGCGCGGTACAAGGACTGCCCCTCCGCCGTGGGCAAGCTCTCCTTCGCGATCAGCTGGGAGGAGGCGGACCGGCTTCCGCCCACCCTGCGGGCCAGCGCCGTCGCGCTGGCGCGGGTGCTGCGCATCCTGAAGACCTTCCGGGCCCGGCACATCCGTATCGCCCGCGAGGCGTACAGCGACGAGGTGCGGCTGTACGACTACGGGAGCGGCGGCGCTCCCGTCGAACTGCTGCGCTCCGTACTCGACCTGACCCGCGAGAACGAGACGCTGGTCCGGCGCTCCACCGAAGGGGAACGATGAACCGCATCGTCATCGCGGGAGGCGGCATCGCCGGCCTCGCCGCCGCGCTCAGCCTGCACGCCGTCGGCTGCACCGACGTGATGGTCGTCGAGGCCGCCCCGGAGATCCAGCCGGTCGGCGCGGGACTCAACATCATGCCCAACGCGGTCCGCGAACTGGCGGCCCTGGGGCTGTACGAGGAACTGGCCGCCGTATCGGTGCCCACCAGCGAGTTGCGGTACTACCACAGCAGCGGCAGCCTCGTCTGGCAGGAGCCGCGCGGCACCGGCGCCGGATACCGCTGGCCGCAGCTGTCGATCCACCGCGGTCAGTTGCAGAGCGTGCTGTCGCGCGCGGTCCGTGACCGGCTCGGCCGCTCGGCGGTCGTCTCCGGCGCGCGGGTGGACGACTTCGCCGAGCTGCCCGGCTCCCGGCTGCGCGTCGCCATCAGGGACCGGGCAAGCGGAGCGAGCACCGACATCGGCGCAGAGATCCTGATCGGCGCGGACGGCATCCGCTCGGCGGTCCGCTCGGCGATGTACCCGGGCGAGGGCGAGCCGCCGTGGAACGGCATGCTGGTCTGGCGCGGGGTCTCCTGGATGCCGGCCGACCGCGTCGGCACCTTCATGTTCATCGCGGGGAACGACCGGCAGAAGGCCGTCGTCTACCCGATGACGATCCCCGCGGCGCCCGGCGAGAAGGTGCTCGTCAACTGGGCGCTGGCGATGCCGGCGGAGCAGGGCGGCGCGCCGGACCGCAGCGACTGGAACCGCCCGGTGCCCACCGCCAAGTTTCGCCGTCACTACGGGGGCTGGACATTCGACGGTGTGGACGTCGGCGAGGTCATCGACGCCGCGGAGGCCGCCTTCGAGTACCCGATGGTGGACCGCGAGCCGCTGGTGCGCTGGACCTTCGGCGGGGCGACGCTGATCGGCGACGCCGCCCACGCGATGTACCCGATCGGTTCCAACGGCGCCACCCAGTCGATCATCGACGGCCGCGCCCTGGCCCATGCGATGGCCGCCCACGAGGACCCCGCGCGGGCCCTTCTGGCCTACGAGGCGGAGCGCCGCCCGCCCATGACGGAACTGCAGCGCTCCAACCGCCGGCTGGGCCCGGAGGTGGTCATCAACATGGTCCACGAGCGGGCCCCCGACGGCTTCACGGACATCCACGACGTGATCCCGCGCAGCGAACTGGAGACGATCGCCAGGAGCTACGCCGTGGCCGGCGCGTTCGACCCGGCCACGGTGAACCAGGGCTCGCCGTACGACATCGGAGCCGTCCGCCCCGTCCGCCCCGTCCGCCCCGTCCGCCCCGTCCGAGCCGTCCGGGCGGTGCGCTGAGCGTCGACGTGAGCGGGCTGGACTTGGGAGGTCGTGGAGGTCATACGGCGATGCTAACCGGCACCTCTGTCAGCCCCGGCGGTCCGCGCGCCGCCCCATGCTGCCCCCGCGCCGCCCGGCGCGGACACGCGCGGCCGAATGCCCCGGCGCACGTCCGTTCGGGCGTTTGAACGAGCGGATCGTGGATAGCGGACGGATCGCGGGGCGGGACCCGGCTACCGTCGTAGCGTGAAGGCAATCCGTCGTTTCACCGTGCGAACTGTCCTGCCGGAACCGCTGCGTCCGCTCGGCGAACTGGCACAGAATCTGCGCTGGTCCTGGCACCCGGAGTCCCGGGAGCTGTTCCAGACCGTCGACGAGGAGGGCTGGCGGGCCGCTGCCGGAGACCCGGTACGGCTGCTCGGCGCCGTCTCCCGGGAACGGCTGGAGGCCCTCGCCCAGGACCGCAGATTCCTGCGCAGACTCTCCTCCGCCGCCGAGGACCTGACCGACTACCTCACCAATCCGCGCTGGTACCAGGGGCAGTCCTCGGAACTCCCCGCCGCCATCGCCTACTTCTCGCCCGAGTTCGGGATCACCGCCGCCCTGCCCCAGTACTCGGGCGGTCTCGGCATCCTGGCCGGGGACCACCTCAAGGCCGCCAGCGACCTCGGAGTGCCGCTGATCGGCGTCGGACTGCTCTACCGGCACGGCTACTTCCGCCAGAGCCTGTCCCGCGAGGGCTGGCAGCAGGAGCACTACCCGGTCCTCGACCCCAACGAACTGCCGCTGAGCCTGCTGCGCGAGCAGGACGGCACCCCCGCCCACGTCGTCCTCGCCCTGCCCGGCGGCCGGTCGCTGACCGCCCACATCTGGAAGGCCCAGGTGGGCCGGGTCCCGCTGCTGCTCCTCGACTCCGACGTCGAGGAGAACCACCGCGCGGAACGCGATGTCACCGACCGACTGTACGGCGGTGGCAGCGAGCACCGGCTGCTGCAGGAGATGCTGCTCGGCATCGGCGGAGTACGCGCCGTCCGTACGTACTGCCGGCTCACCGCGCACCCGGCCCCCGAGGTCTTCCACACCAACGAGGGCCACGCCGGATTCCTCGGCCTGGAGCGCATCCGCGAACTCGGCGGCGAAGGGCTCGGCTTCGACGCGGCCGTGGAGGCGGTACGGGCCGGCACCGTCTTCACCACCCACACCCCCGTCCCCGCCGGGATCGACCGCTTCGACCGCGAGCTGGTCGGGCAGCACCTCGGCGACGGCGGCGAACTGCCCGGTGTCGACATCCAGCGGGTGCTGGAGCTGGGCATGGAGACGTACTCCGGCGGCGACGCGAACGTCTTCAACATGGCGGTGATGGGGCTGCGCCTCGCCCAGCGCGCCAACGGCGTCTCCACGCTGCACGGCGCCGTCAGCCGGCAGATGTTCGCCGGGCTGTGGCCCGGGTTCGACGCCGACGAGGTACCGATCGCCTCCATCACCAACGGGGTGCACGCCCCCACCTGGGTGGCCCCCGAGGTCTTCCGGCTCGGCGCCCGCCAGATCGGCGCGCAGCGTGCCGAGGACGCCCTGATGATCGGCGAGACCCAGCGCTGGGAACCCGTCGCCGAGATCCCGGACCCGGCCGTGTGGGAGCTGCGCCGGGTGCTGCGCGAGCAGCTCGTGGACGACGTACGGCGCCGGGTGCGTGCCTCGTGGCGGCAGCGCGGCGCCGGCCAGGCCGAGCTCGGCTGGGTGGACGGGGTGCTGGACCCCGACATCCTGACCATCGGCTTCGCCCGCCGCGTCCCCTCCTACAAGCGGCTCACCCTGATGCTCCGCGACCAGGACCGGCTGATGGAGCTGCTGCTGCACCCCGAGCGGCCGATCCAGATCGTCGTGGCGGGCAAGGCCCACCCGGCGGACGACGGCGGCAAGCGGCTCGTCCAGGAACTGGTGCGCTTCGCCGACGACCCGCGGGTCCGCCACCGCATCGTCTTCCTGCCCGACTACGACATGGGCATGGCCCAGCACCTCTACCCCGGCTGCGACGTCTGGCTCAACAACCCGCTGCGTCCCCTGGAGGCGTGCGGCACCTCCGGCATGAAGGCCGCCCTCAACGGCTGCCTCAACCTGTCCGTGCTCGACGGGTGGTGGGACGAGTGGTTCGACGGCAACAACGGCTGGGCCATTCCCACGGCTGACGGCTTCGCGGACGACGATCCCGACCGCCGGGACGATGTGGAGGCCGCGGCGCTCTACGACCTCGTCGAGAACCAGGTCGCCCCGCGCTTCTACGACCATGACGCGAACGGCCTGCCCGCCCGCTGGATCGAGATGGTCCGGCACACTCTGGTGACCCTGGGGCCCAAGGTGCTCGCGGGACGCATGGTGCGTGACTACGTCGGGCAGCTCTACGCCCCGGCCGCCCTCGCGCACCGGGCCATCGCCGGCGACGCCGCCCGGGAACTCGCCACCTGGAAGGCCCGGGTCCGCGGTGACTGGCACCGGGTCACCGTCGACCATGTCGAGACCGGCTCGGTCGGCGGATCCCCCGAGCTGGGCTCCACCCTGACCCTGCGGGTCCAGGTGACCCTGGGCGACCTCGACCCCGGCGATGTCGATGTCCAGGTCCTGTCCGGGCGGGTGGACGACGCCGATCGCATCTCCGACCCGGCGATCGTCTCCCTCAAACCGGCCTCCCAGCCCGATATCGAGGGCCGCCGCCTGTACGAGGGCCCGCTCACCCTCGACCGGACCGGCCCCTTCGGCTACACCGTCCGCGTCCTGCCCACCCACCCGCTGCTCGCCGCCCCCGCGGAGCTCGGCCTCATCGCCACTCCCGCCGAATCCGAGGGGATGACGGCGGGCATACTCCGCTAGCGCGTCACACGGCACACGGCGCACGTCACACGGCGCACGCCAAAACGCGACGGCCGGTACCAGGGACTCCCTGGTACCGGCCGTCGCGTTCGTCGGTGGTGCTGCTGCTGTGCGGTCGGACCGTATGGTCAGGCCGCGCGGCGGCCGCCGCCCGCGCCGTCCTCGCGACGGGCACGACGACCCACGGCGCCGCCTCGGCCCGCGGCCGTGCGGCTGCCGGCGGCGGGGCGGCCGGGGGTGCCGCCCCGGCCGTTGACGCCGGCCCGGCCGGAGCCCGCCGCCGCGCCCTCGGCGTCGGTACGGGGACGGCCGCCACGGCCGCCGCGGGTGTTGCCGCCGCTGCGCGGCGTGCCCGTCGGTGCGGCGGCAGTGCTGGCTCCGGCAGCTGCCGCGCCGGCGGGGCGACGGCCACGGCCGCGGGTGCCGGAGACCTTGTTCGTCTTCGGCTTGGCGGCTTCCTGCGCGGCGGCGTGCACCGGGTCGTGGATGGTGACGGCGGCGCCGGACGGCTTGCGGGCACCGGTGACGCGCACCAGCTCGGGGTCGCCGGGGCGCACCCGGGCGGTGTGCGGCTTGATACCGGCCAGCGCCATCAGCCGGGCGTTCTCGCGGCGCTGCGCGGGCAGCACCAGGGTGATGACGGTGCCGGACTCGCCGGCCCGCGCGGTACGGCCGCCGCGGTGCAGGTAGTCCTTGTGGTCGCCGGGCGGGTCGACGTTCACGACCATGTCGAGCCCGTCGATGTGGATACCGCGGGCGGCGACGTTGGTGGCGACCAGCGCGGTGGCCTTGCCGGTACGGAACTGGTCCAGCGCGCGGTTGCGCTGCGGCTGGGACTTGCCGCCGTGCAGGGCGACGGCGGTGACGCCGGCGGCCAGCAGGTGCTTGGTGAGCCGGTCGGCACCGCGCTTGGTGTCGACGAACATGATCACGCCACCCTCGCGGGCGGCGATCTCGGCGGTCACGGCGCGCTTGGTGTCGTCGTCCACGTGCAGCACGTGGTGCTCCATGGTCGTCACGGTCGCGGCCGACGGGTCGACCGAGTGCGTGACCGGGCTGTGCAGGAAGCGCTTGACCAGCCGGTCGACGTTCTTGTCCAGGGTGGCGGAGAAGAGCATCCGCTGGCCGTTCGGCTTCACCTGGTCGAGCAGCCGGGTGACCTGTGGCAGGAAGCCCATGTCGGCCATCTGGTCGGCCTCGTCCAGGACCGTGATCTCGACCTGGTCGAGCATGCAGGCCCGGCGGTCGATGAGGTCGGCGAGCCGGCCGGGCGTGGCGACGAGGATCTCGGCGCCGTTGCGCAGCGCGGCGATCTGGCGGGTGATGGACGCGCCGCCGACCACGGTCGTCTGGCGCAGACCGAGCACCTGGGCGTAGGGCGCGAGCGCCTCGGTGACCTGGGTCGCGAGCTCACGCGTCGGCACCAGGACGAGCGCCAGCGGGCGCTTGGAGTCGGCGCGCTGCCCGGCGGTGCGGGTCAGCATCGGGAGCCCGAAGGCGAGGGTCTTGCCGGAGCCGGTACGGCCACGGCCCAGCACATCCCGGCCGGCGAGCGCGTCGGGCATCGTCGCGGCCTGGATCGGGAACGGCTCGGTGACGCCGTTGGCGTTCAGCGCGGTGACCAGCGCGGGCGAGATCGAGAGTTCGGAGAACAACTTCAAGGGGGAACCTTCCTCGGGACGGAGACGAGGGAGGTCCCTCGGCGCCAGGGGCGGTCCGGCGGATCGCGGACTGCCTCTTCGACGCCTGCGGACCGGCGTCCTGCGGTGCTCCCTGAAGAGCGCCGCACTTGTTTTGTTTCCGCTGCGCGCGAGAGGCCCGCACCGTGCGGTGCGGGCCTCTCGCTACTGGGCGCGATGAGCGCTCAGGGGTGCCTCAGAGAGGGCGGATGTTCTCGGCCTGCGGGCCCTTCTGGCCCTGCGTGACGTCGAACTCGACCTTCTGGCCCTCGAGCAGCTCACGGAAGCCCTGGGTGGCGATGTTCGAGTAGTGGGCGAAGACGTCAGCGCCGCCGCCGTCCTGCTCGATGAAGCCGAAGCCCTTTTCGGAGTTGAACCACTTCACGGTTCCGGTAGCCATGTCTGTCTCCCTAATGGGTGCAGTTAATACAGCACCCGCACTTTACGGATGCCGCGTCGCCGCGATGATCTCCCCACACCGGACATGACGCCGGTAAAACAAATGTGCGCCTGGCCGCAAGGACCGGGCGCACATGGAGTTCATGGGTACCACAACTGCAACGCAGCCAACTGTACCAGAAACGTCGCGGACGATCATCTCGAAAGCGGTCGCGCCGCATGACCTGTGTCACACAGCGCGACCGCCGGTTCGATCCGATCAGCCGGTCGGGCGTGCCCTCAGAGGATCCTCAGGGCGTCCGTTCCGGGTCAGAAGGTGAGCTTCCAGCTGTTGATGTAGCCGGTGTCGACGCTGTAGACGTCCTGGACCTTGAGCTTCCAGGTACCGTTCGCGACCTCGCTGGAGGCGTTGACGGTGTACGTCGCGATGACGTTGTCGGCGGAGTCCGACCCGCTGGAGTTCTTCAGCCGGTAGGTGCTGCCGTCGGGGGCGACCAGGTCGATGACCAGGTCACCGCGGTAGGTGTGGACGATGTTGACGCCCACCTGCAGGGTGCTCGGGGCGTTGCCGGTACGTCCGGTCACCGAGATGTTGGAGTAGACCGCCGCGCCGTGGTCCGGGATCGCGACGTCGGTGGTGTTCTCGAAGACGTTGCCGCCACCACCGGTGGGGGTGACCGTCCACGTGAACGTCGCCGAGCCGGTGGCGTTGGTGGAGTCCTTCGCCGTGACCGTCGGGTTGTAGGTGGCGACCGTGGTCGGCGTGCCGGAGATCAGGCCGGTGGAGGCGTTGATCGACAGGCCGGTCGGCAGGCCGGTGGCCGTGTAGGTCAGCGCGCCGCCGTTGGTGCTGCTGGCCTGGATCTGCAGGCTCGCGGCGGTGTTCACGACGGTGCTCTGGTTGGCCGGCTTGGTGACGGTGACGCCACTGGTCGGCACCCGTGCGCCGACACCGATGGCGGCCCAGGTGTTGGCGACCGTGTTCCACGTCGCGCTGCCGGAGCCGTACAGGTCAGCGGCGGCCTGCAGGCTCTGGGTGCGGGCGGCCGCGTAGTTGGTGGTCGAGGTGAAGCGCTCGCTCAGCGCCTTGTACCAGATCTTCGAGGCGGCGTCCCGGCCGATGCCGGGGACCGGCAGGTTGTCGGCGGTCGGGCTGTTGTACGTGACGCCGTTGATGACCTTGGTGCCGCTGCCCTCGGAGAGCAGGTAGAAGAAGTGGTTCGCCGGGCCGGACGAGTAGTGCACGTCCAGGTTGCCGATGCCGGAGTACCAGTTGTCGGGCGACGTCCCGTCGCGCGAGGGCTTGTCCTGGTAGCGCAGCGGGGTGCCGTCGCCGTTGATGTCGATCTTCTCGCCGATGAGGTAGTCACCGACGTCGCTGGCGTTGTTGGCGTAGAACTCGACGGAGCTGCCGAAGATGTCGGACGTCGCCTCGTTCAGGCCGCCGGACTCACCGCTGTAGTTGAGGCCCGCGGTGGCGGCGGTGACGCCGTGGCTCATCTCGTGGCCGGCCACGTCGAGCGCGGTCAGCGGGTCGGCGTTGCCACTGCCGTCGCCGTACGTCATGCAGAAGCAGCCGTCGTCCCAGAAGGCGTTGACGTAGGAGTTGCCGTAGTGGGTGCGGGAGTACGCGCCGACACCGTCGTTGCGTATGCCGTTGCGGCCCATCACGTTCTTGTAGAAGTCCCAGGTCTCCTGGGCGCCGTAGGCCGCGTCGACGCCCGCGGTCTCGGCGTTGGCCGTGGTGCCGCTGCCCCACGTGTCCGAGGACTTCGTGAAGAGGGTGCCGGTGCCCGAGCTGCCGTGGTTGAGGTTGTAGGTCTTGTGCCCGCCACGGGTGTTGTCGGTCATGCTGTACGTCGAGCCGGACAGCGTGGTGCCGAAGGTGACCTGGCCGCTGTACTGGCTGTTGCCGACGCCGGTCTCGATGCCCTGGTACTCGAAGAGCCGGGAACCGGTCTTGGCGTCGGTGATGACGTGCAGCTGGTTCGGGGTGCCGTCGTCCTGCAGTCCGCCGACGACGGACTCCCAGGCCAGTGTCGGCACGCCGGTGGCCGCCCAGACGACCTTGCGCGGCGAGCCGGCCAGGGCCGGGCTCTTCGCGCCGTCCGCCTTGGCCCGGCTGATCGCGAAGGACTTCGCGGAGTCGGCGGTCGCGGTGGCGGTGGTGCTCGACACCGCGATCTCGGCGTTGGTCGCCCGGTTGACGCTCGTGGTGGCGCCGGCCGGCGTGCTCGCCACGACCAGGTCGCCGCCCAGGACGGGCAGGCCGTCATAGGTGCGCTGGTAGCGGGTGTGCACGGTGCCGTCGGCGTCCCGCAGAACGCTCGTCGGGATGAGCCGCTCCTTGGCGCCGAGCCGCAGTTCGCCCGCGGTGCGGGCCACATGGGCGTTGGCGTCGGCCAGCAGCGTCGCGCGCTGGGAGGCGGACAGGGCCGCCGGCAGGGCGCCGGCACGGGGCTGGACGTGGGAAGCGCTCTGTGCGTCGGTGCCGGCTGCCGCGGTGCCCGAGGGCAGCGCTACGGCCAGCAGTGCGGCGGTGGCGGCAAGAGCGCCTGCCGCTACTGCCTTGCGGGGGGATCGTCTCACTACGGAACTCCTTCTGCGGCGGCCGCGGGGTCGGGCCGTGAACAGACGGGCAGGTGGGGTTGTGTGCTGCCCGGGTAGAGCGACGTGCGGGTGGGACGTGCGTGACCGCTGCTGCTGCACAGACCCGTGGTGCCGTTGGGGGAGTGCTGTACGGCGGCTGCGGGAAGAGTGCCACTGTTTACCAGTACATGTCATTGGGATGGCGAAAACTTGGCCGATTTCCGTCCGTTGACCGATGAGCGGCGCCCGTTATACGGACGCCGCTGTGGTAAATGGCGAGTCGCTCCGGCCGCGGCCAGGTCAGCGGGCCCGTACCGGGCCGCCCCGGTCAGACCAGGCTGTCCCGCCAGGCCGCGTGCAGATCCGCGAACCGGCCATGGTCCGCGATCAGTTCCGCGGGGGCCCCGTCCTCGACGATCCGGCCACCCTCCATGACCAGCACCCGGTCGGCGATTTCCACCGTCGAGAGCCGGTGCGCGATGATCACCGCGGTCCGGCCGCGCAGCACCGTGTCCATCGCGTGCTGCACCGCGCGCTCACCCGGAACGTCCAGCGAGGACGTCGCCTCGTCCAGGATGAGCACGGCGGGATCGGCCAGCAGTGCCCGCGCGAACGCCACCAACTGCCGCTGGCCGGCGGAGATCCGGCCGCCGCGCTTGCGGACGTCCGTGTCGTAGCCGTCCGGCAGCGCGGAGATGAAGTCATGTGCTCCGATCGCTTTCGCGGCCCGCTCGACCTCCTCGCGTCCGGCATCCGGTCTGCCGATCGCGATGTTCTCAGCGACCGTCCCGGAGAACAAGAAGGCCTCCTGCGTCACCATCACCACCCCGCGACGGAGCTCCGGAAGCGCGAGTTCCCGCAACGGGACGCCGTCCAGCGTGATCCGGCCGTCCGTCGGGTCGTAGAAGCGGGCCAGCAGCTTGGCGAGGGTGGACTTGCCCGCGCCGGTCGCCCCGACCACCGCCACCGTCTGCCCGGCCGGAATCCGCAGATCGAAGACCGGGAGGATCTCGCCGCCCGTGCGGTACGCGAAGCGGACGCCGTCGAAGAGCACCTCGCGGCCCGGCAGCTCGCCGTCCCGGCCGGGCAGCTGCCTGGGTGCCACCGGCTCGGGCACCGAGGGGCGCTGCGCCAGCAGGCCGGCGATCTTCTCCAGCGACGCGGCGGCCGACTGGTACGAGTTGAGGAACATCCCGAGCCGGTCGATGGGGTCGTAGAGCCGCCGCAGGTACAGCACGAACGCCGCCAGCACGCCCAGTGCCAGACCGCCGCCCGCCACCCGGTACGCGCCCCACAGCACGATGCCGGAGATCGCGGCGTTGGCCATCAGCCGGGATCCGACGACATAGCGCGCCATCTCCAGGATCGCGTCCCCGTTGATCCGCTCGTGGACGCCGTTGAGCTCGGCGAAGTCCGCCTCGTTCGGCTTCTCGCGGCGGAACGCCTGGACCGGCCGGATTCCGTTCATCGTCTCGGTGAACTTCACGATCACCGCGGCGATCGCGGTGGACCGCTTGCGGTAGACGACCATCGAGCGCTTCTGGAAGGACCGGATCATCAGATACAGCGGTCCGCAGGAGAACAGCGCCGCCAGCCCCAGCTTCCAGTCCAGCCAGAGCAGGATCACCGAGATGTAGATCGACGACAGGATGACGCCGATCAGCTCCTCCAGGCCCTCGCTCAGCAGCTCGCGCAGCGACTCGACGTCCGAGGTGGCGCGCGAGATCAGCCGGCCCGAGGTGTAGCGCTCGTGGAAGTCCAGGCTGAGCGCCTGCGCGTGCCGGAAGATCCGGCCGCGCAGATCGATCAGCACATCCTGGCTCACCCGGGCCGAGACCCGGATGAACGCCCGCTGCAGCAGGCCGGAGGCGAGCGCGCAGCCCAGATAGACGCCGGCGACCGTGATCAGCGGGCCGTGCCGGCCCTCGCGCAGCGCCGGGATCGCCCGGTCGATGGCGTACGCCACCAGCAGCGGCCCCGCCTGCACGGCGGCCTGCTGCACCAGCAGCAGCACCGTCGCCAGCCAGACCCGGCGGGTGTGCGGCGCCAGGAGCGACTTCAACAGGGTGAGCTGCGCGCCCTTGGGGGAGGGCAGCACATCCTTCGCGAACGGGTCGTCCGGAGCCGGCGTGAGTACCGGGTCGTCCGCGGCGCCGGCCGGTTCCTCCCCGGAACCGGCCTTTCCGGTCTGCTCGGCCACGGACGTCATCGGGCCACGCTCCTCTCACTGTCGCCGGACATCAGGTGGCGGTACTCCGCGTTGGCGCCCAGCAGTTCCTGATGGGTGCCGACCGCGGTGATGCGGCCCTCGGACATCAGGGCGACGCGGTCGGCGAGCATGACCGTGGACGGCCGGTGCGCCACGACGAGCGCGGTGCTGTCCGCCAGGACCTCGCGCAGCGCGGCCTCGACGAGCGCCTCGGTGTGCACGTCCAGCGCGGACAGCGGGTCGTCCAGCACCAGGAAGGCCGGGTTGCCGACGACCGCGCGGGCCAGCGCGAGCCGTTGCCGCTGGCCGCCGGACAGGCTCAGGCCCTGCTCGCCGACCTGGGTGTCCAGGCCGTGCGGCAGCCGGGCGACGAACTGGCACTGGGCGGTCTCCAGCGCCCGGAGTACGGCCGCCTCGTCGGCGCCGCCCGGTCCCGCGCCCATCGCCACGTTCTCCCGGACGGTCGCGGAGAAGAGCGTCGGCTCCTCGAAGGCGACCGCGACCAGCTCGCGCAGCCGCTCCCGGGAGAGCACGGAGATGTCGGCGCCGTCGAGCGTGATCCGGCCACCGGTGGCGTCGTGCAGCCGGGGGATCAGCGCGGTGAGCGTGGTCTTGCCGCAGCCGGTGGCGCCGACCAGCGCCATCGTCTCGCCGGGGCGGATGTGCAGATCGATGCCGTGCAGCAGGTCGGGGGTGTTCTCCGGCGCGTCCGGGTAGCGGAAGCACACGCCCTCGAAGCGCACCCCGTCGGAGGCACCCTCCAACTCGGCGCCGAGGCCGGAGGCGTCGGCCTCCAGGGCGTCGATCGCCTCGAAGAAGCGGTCCGCCGCCGTCGCCGACTCGTTGCTGATCGCCAGCAGGAAGCCGAGCGACTCCACCGGCCAGCGCAGTGCGAGCGCGGTGGTCAGGAACGCGACGAGGGTGCCGGCCGACAGGTCACCGTCGGACACCTGCATGATCCCCAGGACCAGCGCGGCGCCGATGGCGACCTCGGGCAGCGTCATGATCAGCGCCCAGATGTCCGACAGCAGCTTCGCCTTGTGCAGTTCGGTACGGCGCAACCCATGGGCCTTCGCGCGGAACGCGTCGGTCTGGCTGCGGTGCCGGCCGAAGGCCTTGATGATCCGGACGCCGAGCACCGACTCCTCGACCACGGTGGCCAGATCGCCGGCCTGGTCCTGCGCGGAGCGGGCGGCCAGCGAGTACCGGGCCTCGAACACCGAGCAGAGGACCACCAGCGGGACGATCGGCAGCAGCAGCACCAGCCCGAGCGTCCAGGCCTGGGAGAACAGGATCGCGAAGCCCAGCACGATCGTGGCGCCGTTCACCACCAGGAAGACCAGCGGGAACGCCAGGAACATCCGCAGGATCTGCAGGTCCATCGTGGCGCGCGACAGCAGCTGCCCGGAGGCCCAGCGGTCGTGGAAGGAGACGGGCAGCCGCTGCAGATGCCGGTACAGGGCGAAGCGCATCGACGCCTCGACCCCCGCCAACGGCCGGGCCACCAGCCAGCGCCGCAGCCCGAACAGCCCGGCCTCCAGCAGGCCGAGGAGCAGCAGCACGGCGCCGCCCAGCCACACCCCTGACGGGTCGTGGTCCGCCACCGGTCCGTCCACCATCCACTTCAGGACCAGCGGGATCAGCAGTGCCATGCTCGACGCGAGGACGGCCGCCACCGCGGAACCGGACAACCGGCCGCGGATGGGGCGTACATAAGGCCACAGCCGCAGCAGGGACCTGATGGCGGATCGGGGTCTGGGGGGCGCGGGATCAGTAGTCGCTTCAGGCATCGTTTCGACGATACGGCCCGGCACCGACACCGCTCATCCGGTTTTCGTCGCCGGCTGGGCCACCCGCCGCAGATTGCGGATCGCGGGCACGGACAGCAGCGCCACACAGACCAACAGGGACACCACGCTGCCCGCCAGCAGCACGTGCCGGGCCCCGAACGCGGACGACGCCGGCCCGGACAGGGCCTGGCCGACCGGCAGCATCGCGACCGACCCGGCGACCTCGTAGGCATGGATCCGGTTCAGGATCTCGCCGGGCACCTGGGTCTGCACGCTGGTCGCCCAGTTCACGCCCCAGTACGCCCACGAGGCGCCGGCGGCGAAGATGCAGCCGCAGATGGCCGGGACCGGCAGGTGCAGGCCGACGGAGGCCGGGTACAGCGCGCTCCCGAACAGCGCGGTGGCCCCCGCCCGCAGCGGGAAGTGCGACCGGAACCGCATGGCGAGCAGCGCCCCGAGCGCGGTGCCCGCGCCGAGGCAGGAGCTGACCAGGCCGTACACCTTGGGGCCGTGCGCGGGCAGGATCTCGCCGGCCGTGAGCGGGGTCACCGGGCCCATCACCGTCACCATGAAGACCATCCAGATCACGATGACCGTCCACATCCACGTGCGGCCCCGGAACTCCCGCCACCCCTCGACGAGATCGGCCCGGAAGGTACTGGTCTTCGGCCCGGTGCTCTCATGGGCGACCGGCGGCAGCCGGAGCAGGAACACGCAGAGCGCGCTCACCCCGAACGTGACCGCGTCCACCGCGATCACACCGCCCGCCGACGCGAACGCCACCAGCAGCCCGGCCAGCGCGGGACCGGCCAGGGACATCATCGACTCGGCGGTCCGCACCACCCCGTTGGCACCCTGCACATCGGTCGCGACCCGGGGCACCGTACTGGCCACGCCGGGCTGGAACATCGCCGCGGCGACACCGTTGACGGCGGTGATCGCGCACACCTGCCACAGCACCACGTGGTCGGCGAAGAACAGGCCGGCCAGCAGCGCCATCATGCCGAGCCGTACGAGGTCGGCGCCGATCATCAGCAGCCGGGCGTTGAACCGGTCGGCGATCACACCGCCGAAGATCACCAGTCCGGCGAAGCACCCCATGTACGACGCCATCACCAACCCGATGGCGCCCGCGCCGTACCCGTACTGCAGCAGCCCGGCGGCCATCGCCACCGGCAGCATGGAGTCCCCGAGCATGGCGATCGACCGCGCGGTGAAGTACAGCCGGAAGTTGACCGACCACAGCCCCGGCCCCTTCACGGGCCCGCCCGCCGGCCCGGCCGGATCGTCGACGAGTGGGTCCTTGGCGGGCCGTGGCAGGGAGGAGGTCACAGGGATCGAGTGTGGACTGGACCAATTCGCCGTGTCCAGGGATTTCAGTGGCTGGACAGCCGCTGGGCCGGCGCAGTGGTGGCCGGGAGAGCGCGCAGCAGCAGGAGGGAGCGCCCAGGCACCGCCACCGAGCCGCCCGCCGGGTACCTGGTGCCAGGTGGAAGGGCCTGGTCCTCGGCGGTGGTGTCGAGCAGGAGCTCGTAGGAGTCGGCCCACGGATGTCCGGGGAGATCGAAGCGGGCCGGGCGGTGGGAGGCGTGGGCGATGATCAGAAAGCTGTCGTCGACGATGGGGACGCCCTGGGCGTCGCGCTGCGGGATGTCGTCGCCGGAGAGGTACATGCCGATGGTGTGCGACGAGGCGAACCAGTCGTCGTCGGTCATCTCCCGGCCGTCGGCCGTGAACCAGCTGACGTCGGGCAGGCCGCCGGGGGTCTGGGAGCGGCCGGAGAAGAAGGCGCGGCGCCGCAGCACCGGGTGGGCGCGGCGCAGCGCGATGAGACGGGCGGCCAGCGTGCTCAGGCCCTGCCAGTCGGGGTCGTCCAGGAGCGACCAGTCGATCCAGCTGATCTCGTTGTCCTGGCAGTACGCGTTGTTGTTGCCGCCCTGGGTGCGGCCCATCTCGTCACCGGCCACCAGCATGGGGACGCCGGTCGACAGCAACAGCGTCGAGAGCAGGTTGCGCAGCTGGCGGCGGCGCAGGGTGTTGATCCCGGGGTCGGTGGTCGGGCCCTCGGCGCCGCAGTTCCAGGAGCGGTTGTCGTGCGTGCCGTCGTTGTTGTTCTCGCCGTTGGCCTCGTTGTGCTTGGACTCGTAGGAGACCAGGTCGCGCAGGGTGAAGCCGTCGTGCGCGGTGATGAAGTTGACCGACGCGTACGGGCGCCGGCCGCCCCAGGCGTACAGGTCGCTGGAGCCGGAGAGCCGGTAGCCGAGGTCGCGCACGTCGTGCTGGGCGCCGCGCCAGAAGTCGCGCACCGCGTCCCGGTAGCGGTCGTTCCACTCCGTCCACAGCGGGGGGAAGGCGCCGACCTGGTAGCCGCCCATCCCGACGTCCCACGGCTCGGCGATCAGCTTCACCCGCCGCAGGACCGGGTCCTGGGCGATGACGGCGAGGAACGGCGAGAGCATGTCGACGTCGTGCATGGAGCGGGCGAGCGCCGCGGCGAGGTCGAAGCGGAAACCGTCCACGCCCATCTCCGTCACCCAGTAGCGCAGCGAGTCGGTGATGAGCCGCAGCACATGCGGCTGCACGACGTGCAGGGTGTTGCCGCAGCCGGTGTAGTCGGCGTAGCGGCGCGGGTCGGGCTGCAGGCGGTAGTAGCCGCGGTTGTCGATACCGCGCAGCGAGAGCGTGGGGCCGAGTTCGCCGCCCTCGGCGGTGTGGTTGTAGACGACGTCCAGGATGACCTCGATACCGGCCGCGTGCAGGGCGCGCACCATGCGCTTGAACTCGCCGACCTGCTCGCCGCGGGTGCCGCCGGCCGCGTAGGCGGAGTGCGGGGCGAAGTAGCCGATGGAGTTGTAGCCCCAGTAGTTGCGCAGCCCGGCCCGCTCCAGGTGCTCCTCGTGGGCGAACTGGTGGACGGGCAGCAGCTCGACGGCGGTGACGCCCAGCCGGGTGAGGTGCTCGATCGCGGCCGGGTGCGCCAGGCCCGCGTAGGTGCCGCGCAGCTCCTCGGGTATCCCGGGATGGCGCTTGGTGAAGCCCTTGACGTGCAGTTCGTAGATGACGGAGTCGGACCAGGGCGTCTTGGGCCGGTAGTCGTCCGACCAGTCGTCGTCATCGTGGACGACGACGCCCTTGGGCACGTGCGGGGCCGAGTCCCGGTTGTCCCGGACGGTGTCGGCGATATGGCGCTCGGGCCAGTCGCGGACGTGCGCGTAGACCTCGGGGGGCAGCGTGAAGTCCCCGTCCACCGCGCGGGCGTACGGGTCGAGCAGCAGCTTGGCGGGATTCCAGCGGGCGCCGGTCCACGGGTCCCAGCGGCCGCTGACCCGGTAGCCGTAGCGCTGGCCGGGCAGCACACCGGGCACGAAGCCGTGCCAGATCTCGTGCGTCAGCTCGGTGAGCGGCGCCCGGGTCTCGGTGCCGTCCGCCTCGAAAAGGCACAGCTCGACGGATTCGGCGCCGCCCGCCCACAGCGCGAAGTTGGTGCCGGAGCGGCCGTCGGGACCGGTGCGAAAGCGCGCGCCGAGCGGCTCCGAGCTGCCGGGCCAGACGGTACGGGGCGCGCCCCCGGGCTCGGGGCCGGCGGCGGCCTCCGGACCCGGGGACGTCCCCGGAGACTGTTCCTGGGCCGGCCCGGGGACGGCCGGTGGAGCACTCGTCCGCAGGCCGTTCGGCCGGGGGACCGCCTCAACGGCCTCCAAGGCCTCCTGCTCGCGTGTCTCTGACACGTGCTCGCCTCCCGCGGCTCGACAGGATCCGGCCATGCGCGTCCGCGGCCACGGTACGGCGGAACCACACGCGTCCCACTAAAGCCCTGGCCGGGCGCGGCCCTTCCCGGCGTCCCGTGCCGGGTCGGTGGCCGTCTCCTCCTACCATTCCTTCCCACCCGGACGCGTGGAGTCACCCCCGTGATCGGTGCCGTCCTGTTCCTCCATCGCTTCCCGCACAGGTGGGCGGTGGCACGTTTCCCCGGGGGCGCCGCTCTCGTTGACCCTGCGTGACGAATGTGGTGGTGCGCGCCCTGAGCGCGGGGGCGGGACTGGTAGGAGCGGTAGTACTCGGCGGGCTCCTCGCCGGATGCGGGGCAGGAGGCGGCGGTGACGCGGGTGGCAGCGTCGACGGGGCCGGCGCGAGGGACGTCGTACCGCAGGTGTCGGAGGCGGTCATCAACATCACGCCGGACGACGCAGCGCACGATGTGCTGCCCGAAGGGCAGCTGCGGGTCGGGGTGGACAAGGGCGAGTTGACGCAGGTCAAGGTGGCCAACGCCGACGGTGAACCGGTCACCGGCACCCTCGCGGCGGACCACAGTGGCTGGCTTCCCACGGACAAGCTGAAGCTCTCCACCCAGTACACGGTGGACGCCTACGCGGTCGACGGGCAGGGCCGCCGGGCCGCCAAGCACGCGGTGTTCACCACGCTGGTGCCCAAGCACAAGTTCATCGGCTTCTACACACCCGAGGCCGGTTCCACCGTCGGCACCGGCATGATCATCACCATCAACTTCAACCGGCCGGTCACCGACCGTGCGGCGGTCGAGCGGGCGATCACCGTCCACGCGAAGCCCGCGGTCGAGGTGGCCCCGCACTGGTTCGGCAGCCGCCGCCTCGACCTGCGCCCGCAGGAGCACTGGCGGTCCGGCACCGAAGTGACGATGTCGCTGCGGCTGAAGGACGTCGAGGGCGCCGCGGGCATGTACGGCACGCAGTCCAAGAACGTCCGGTTCACCATCGGCCGCGACCAGACCAGCACGGTCGACGCGGACGCGCACACCATGACCGTGCGGCGCGGCGGCCAACTCCTCAGGAAGCTGCCCATCTCGGCCGGCAGCCTGGAGCACCCCACGTACAGCGGCATCATGGTGATCGCCGAGAAGTTCGCCCTCACCCGGATGAACGGTCAGACGGTCGGTTTCGGCGGGGAGTACGACATTCCGGATGTCCCGCACGCCATGCGCCTGACCCGCTCCGGAACCTTCCTGCACGGCAACTACTGGGCCGCGCCCGGGACCTTCGGCGCCACCAACACCAGCCATGGCTGCGTCGGCCTCGCCGATGTGAAGGGCGGCCGCGCCACCACACCGGCGGGCTGGCTCTTCGAGCACTCGCTCGTCGGCGACACCGTCGAGGTGATCAACTCCCACGACCGCACGGTCGCGGCGGACAACGGCATGGGCGGCTGGAACCTCAGCTGGCAGGAGTGGCGCGCGGGTTCCGCCGCCTCCCTGGACTCCGCCGCGTCCCCGGAATCCGGCTCCAACCCCTGACACGGCGCTCTCCGTGGTCCCTTCCGGGCCCGGTCCGCCCCCGGTTTCCGACCGGGTGGCGGGCCGAGCCCGGAGTTCGTTCCGGAAGCGTTTCCGGGACTGATTCCAGCGTCATGGCGCCTTCACAGCCGACTGGGACGGAATGGTGACATTCCCGTGTCACCGGGCCTACCTTGCGTGTGATTATCTGTCGTTTGCGTGAGCAATATGCGCGCAGAAGCCCCCGGGCTCTGCAGCGGCCACGCGCAGGGGGGTCAGGGTCGGATCGGCCGGGCAGAATCGCTACAGGAGTGCCGTAGTCGGGCATTCCGGACGCGTGGGCGGGTGGCCGTGTGAGGGGAGCAGAGAGTTGAAGCCGATACAGGCGGCGCCGGGCGCCAGGCAGACATTGCTGGCACTGGCGCTGGGGGCGCTGCTGTTGACGGTCACCGCGTGCGGTGGCAGCAGCGGCACGAACAACGGCGGTACCGCCGGCACCGGCAACAAGCCGGCCGGAGCGCAGGCCGGAACGAGCGCGGACACCAAGGCCTCGGCCGCGGTGGTCACCATCACGCCGAAGGACGGCGCGAACAACGTCGCCACCAGCGGCGCCCTGAAGGTCACGGCGGCGAGCGGCAAGCTCACCTCCGTCATCGTCAAGGACGACAAGGGCTCGGCGGTCAAGGGCGACATAGCCGCCGACGGCGCAAGCTGGGCGCCGGACGAGCACCTCGGCACCTCCACCAAGTACACGGTGGACGCGATCGCCAAGGACAGCGACGGCCGTGAGTCCGCGAAGCACGCGGCCTTCACCACGATCACGCCGAAGGATTCCTTCGTCGGCTTCTACACGCCGGAGGACGGCCAAACCGTCGGCGTCGGCATGGAGGTCTCCCTCAACTTCAACCGGGCGATCACCAACAAGAAGGCCGTCGAGGCGGCCGTCCGGGTCACCGCCTCGCCGTCCGTCCCCGTCAAGGGCCACTGGTACGGCAACCAGCGCCTGGACCTGCGCCCCGAGCAGTACTGGGCGGCGGGCACCAAGGTGACGCTGAGCCTGCGGCTGGACGGCGTCGAAGGCGCCCCCGGCGTCTACGGCAAGCAGTCCAAGGACGTGAAGTTCACCATCGGCCGCAGCCAGGTCAGCGTGGTCGACGCGGCGAAGCACACCATGACGGTCAGCCGTAACGGCTCGGTGATCCGCACCATCCCGATCAGCTCGGGCGCCCCGGCGCACACCACGTACAACGGCAAGATGGTGATGACCGAGAAGTACGACGTGACCCGGATGAACGGTGACACGGTCGGGTTCGGCGGCGAGTACGACATCAAGGACGTGCCGCACGCGATCCGCCTGACCAACTCGGGCACCTTCATCCACGGCAACTACTGGGCCGCCAAGTCGATCTTCGGCAACTCCAACACCAGCCACGGCTGCGTGGGGCTCTCCGACACCCGCGGTGCCGGTGACCCGTCCACCCCGGCCGCCTGGTTCTACAACCAGTCGATCGTGGGCGACGTCGTCCAGGTGATCAACTCCAAGGACAAGACCGTGCAGTGGTACAACGGCCTCAATGGCTGGAACCTCTCCTGGAGCGAGTGGACCAGCTGATCCGCTGACCAGCAGATGTGACCTCCGTCGCCGGGCGGGCCTGTTCTTCGGGCCCGCCCGGCGAAGTAGTCTCCGGACCATGACTGTGAGCCTCGAAGTCGCCGAAGGCGTCGGCACGATCCGCATCGACCGGCCGCCGATGAACGCGTTGGACATCGCCACCCAGGACCGGCTGCGGGTGGTCGCGGAGGAGGCGGGGCGGCGCGACGACGTGCGCGCCGTCATCGTCTGGGGCGGGGAGAAGGTGTTCGCGGCCGGCGCGGACATCAAGGAGATGCAGGCCATGTCCTACGAGGGCATGGTCGACCGGTCGCGCGCGCTGCAGGAGTCCTTCACCGCGGTCGCCCGGATCCCCAAGCCGGTGGTCGCCGCGGTCACCGGCTACGCGCTGGGCGGCGGTTGCGAGCTGGCGCTCTGCGCCGACATCCGGATCGCTGCTTCGAACGCCAAGTTGGGCCAGCCGGAGATCCTGCTCGGTCTGATCCCCGGCGCCGGCGGCACCCAGCGGCTGACGCGCCTGGTGGGCCCGTCCCGGGCCAAGGACCTGATCTTCACCGGACGGATGGTGAAGGCCGAGGAGGCGTTGGCCATCGGGCTGGTCGACAAGGTCGTGCCCGCGGAGCAGGTCTACGCCGAGGCGCGCGCCTGGGCCGAACGCCTCGCCCGCGGTCCCGCGTACGCCCTGCGCGCGGCGAAGGAAGCGATCGACGGCGGTCTGGAGACGGATCTGGAGACCGGGCTGACCATCGAACGTGCCCTGTTCGCCGGACTGTTCGCCACGGCCGACCGCGAGACCGGCATGCGCAGCTTCGTCGAGGACGGGCCGGGCAAGGCCAAGTTCCGTTAGCCGACGGGTCCGTTGCGGCTCCCGCACGACTCTTTCGGGGGCCTGTTGACAGGGGGCCGACCGGGTGGGGGACCTTAAAGCAGCCTTAAGCCAACCTTAAGGAATCCCCGCCCGGGACCGTCCGTAGCTGATCGTCAGCAACTCATCACTGCAGGTCATCATGGCTTCCGAAGTGTGATCAATGCCTGCGGCATATGCCTGAACACGCTTATGGAACCTCTCATTCCGGTAGGCCAATTCCCCCGGATCCACCCCGAACCGCCTCCCGTGCGGCCATGATGAACGCATGGCGGGCCGGGGAGCATCCGAGCAACCGCAGCGGGTGAGCATCGCCGCTGCGGCGTGGCCGTCGGCAGCGGCCGACGAGGCGGCTGCCAAAGCCCTCGATCTGGTCGGGGATCCCTCGGTGGAGGAGGTCCGGCTGACCTCGCGCCCCGAGTCCGCCTCGACCGCGCGCCGGCTCTCCGTCTCGGTGCTGCGCCAGTGGGCGCTTCCGCAGCTCTCCGACACCGTCGAGTTACTGGTCTCGGAACTGGTCGGCAACGCCGTCCGGCACACCGGCGCCCGCACCTTCGGGATCCGGATGCTGCACCGCCGCGGCTGGATCCGCGTCGAGGTCCGCGATCCCTCGCGGGCGCTGCCCTGCCTGCTGCCGGTTCGCGAGCTCGACATCAGCGGCCGCGGTCTCTTCCTGGTCGACAAGCTCTCCGACCGCTGGGGAGTGGACCTCCAACCGCACGGCAAGACCACGTGGTTCGAGCTGCGCGTCCTGGACCGCTGAGAGCGCTGAGAGCGCCGGGATCGCAGGGACTGCTGGGCGGCGTCCCCGCTCCGTACAACGCGAAGAGGCCCTCTGCTGTCGTTGTGCGACGGCTTGAGGGCCTCTTCGTACCGCCGCGGAGCAAGGGGGGTGTGGTCCGCGGCGCCTTGGGAACGGCTCAGCCCGGGTCAGTGGGGGCCGTTGGCACCGACTCTGACACAGCGGGCACCGGGCAGGCAAACCCGTATTTCGGGCATTTGACAATATTATTCGTCAATCGCTTACGTATAGGGGAGTGAACTGCGCCACTTGCCTTGTAAACAGCGAATAAGAAGTATATCGATCTTGCTTTCGAACGATTCGCTATGTGGTGGAGCGTATGGACGCCCCCGCGGGCAGCATAAGCGGGACCGCCGCAGCTCGGAGCTCGTCGCTCAGCGGGCTGGGGCGCAGTGTGGCCGGGTCCAGCTTGACCTGGGCGCGGCGTCCCGAGGCGTGCACCACCTCGTGGTCGGCGGACAGCACGCGGAAGCCGTACACCACGCTGGTGCGCCCCAGGTGCTCGATCCAGATGTGCACGGCTGCGTCGCCAGCGCCGAGGATCGGTGCCAGGTACTCGATCCGGAACTCGCAGACCGCGAGGAACGTGTCGTCGTACTGGGAGCGTTCGGAGGTGTACGACCAGCCCCGGTCGACCCAGTAGGCGGTGATCGCGCGCTCGATGAACAGTGCGTAGCGGGCGTTGTGGACCATCCCCAGGGCGTCGAGATCGTCGAAGTGGATCTGGACGGGGAAGATCTGCGCGGCCGGCACTTCGTGAGCGGCCGGCGGCTGGGCGGTGGTCGTCATGTTCAGCTCTCCGGGAGGATCGAAGGGTCGGTGCAGCAGGCTCTGAGCCGGTTCAGGACGGCGCGGTGCGCCTGGCCGAAGACGGTGGCCCGGTCCATCAGCCGGGAGTGGGTGACCACGGCCTCGCCGAGCGCGTCGATCTCGAACGCGAGCTGCGCCGCGTCCACGTCCGCGCGCAGCTCGCCGAGGGCGACGGCCTCCTCGACGAGGTCCTGGATGTACCGCGTCCATTCGGCGATCGACTGCACGAGCCGGTCGCGCACCGCGCCCGGCCGGTCGTCGAACTCCGTCTGCACGGCGGCGAAGAAGCAGCCACCGGGCAGCACGTCCTCGGCGTAGAAGGCCAGCCGCGCCTCGTGCAGCGCGAGCAGCCGCCGTACCCCGGCCGGCGCCTCGTGCGCGGGCCGCGCCACCAGCGCGCTCCACTGCTTGCGAGCCCGGTCGACGACGTCGAGCTGGAGCTGCTCCTTGTCCCGCCAGTGCGTGAACAGTCCGGACTTGCTCACCCCGAGCGCTCCGGACAGCCGCGCCAGCGACAGTCCGTCCAGCCCGTCGACCGAGGCGAGCGCCACGGCGGTGTCCAGCACCGCTTCCCGCGTCCGCTGTCCGCGTACGCGCCTGCCGTCGGGCCGCTCGCTGTCTGCCATGACCTCACCGTAGCAGAAAGACGACCGACCGGTCGTACTTATTGTTGGGGCCGGAAATCCCGATAATCTGAGCCGGTCAATCAGGCACAGAGAAGGGGCGGGTCACGTGGCGGACATCGAGGCAGCGAAGAGGGCGTTCGACCGGTATGACCTCGACAAGGACGGTCAGATCACCGCGGCCGAGTACAAGAAGGTCATGGCCGAGCTCGGGGACTTCTACACCACCGAGACGGTCGCCCAGGCCGTGATCAACGCCGGCGACACCGATGGTGACGGCCAGCTCTCGTGGGACGAGTTCTGGGCCAAGCTGCAGGGCTGACCTCCATGAGAAGGGCCCGGCACCGTGACCGGTGCCGGGCCCTTCTCAGTATCCGGCGGCACTCGGCACCCATGGGGCGGGGGTGGGATCGCACAGCGAATGTTTGGTGTTATCGCGTCGAGGCCGGCTTTGTTGAACTGGCGTACTCGTAGTGCGTAGGTCTCGGGTTCGAATCCCGAACGTGGGCGGGTCAGATCTTGATCACGCGGATACCTGGCCCGCACAGCATCAGGAGATCCTGGGGGTCCGACGTCAGGACGGTCACGGGGGCGGGCGAAGCGAGTGCGGTGGCGGACACGATGGCGTCGAGTGCGTACTTGTGGCCGTGCAGCCCCGCCGCGGCGAGCAGCTTGCTCGCGTGGCGGGCGATGGCCTCCGTGGGCGGGATGATGTTCACGCGTGAGACGGCGTGGTCGAAGCGGGCCTGGTCGGTCCTGGGATCGCGCGCTTCGACGAGTGTGACGGAGCTGGTGATGACGCGGATGTCCTCGGCCTCGGCTGCGGCCAGCCATTCGGTGAGTTCCGGTGTGCGTCGTACGAGCTTGGACAGGCCTTCGCAGTCCAGGATGAGGGTGCCGCTCACGCGGCGTCCGCCGAGCCGGCCGTGGCGCCGCGCAGAAGCGCCCGCTTGGCCTCGACCGCGGCCTGGTCGACCGGGCCGTGCTCGGCTTCCGCGTCCTCGATGAGCTCGCGCAGCCGGTCCCGTTCCAGCTGGCGCTGGATGAGGGCCTCGACGTACGCGGACATGCCCCGGTTGCCGGTGCGCGCCTTGAGGGCCGCGATGGTGCCTTCATGGAGCGAGACGGAGACCGGGCGGACGGGGCCTTCTCCGGGCGCTGGCGAGGTGGTCATGACGCTACATTAACAAAAGTCTTGTTATTGGGGTCGGGTGATTTTGGGACCAATGGCCTCCCCACAGGCGCCGAGCGGCTGGCGATGGAGCCTAGGTGGCCGCTCTTCCGGCTGCCCTGAGCGGCTGTGATGGGCGTCCGGGATGGCCAGACCTTCGTCCCCGAGGGACCGGGGCCGTCGGAGGTGGAGCTCGAAACAGCCTGGTCAGGTACCAATCCGCCAAGGATCTCCCAGGGACTTTTCAGGGACTTTCAGCTCTGTCACAGGGACTTTTCAGGGACGATCCGCCGTGCAGGCGGGGAAGGCCGTGACCGAGCTGAAAGAACCGAAACCGCTGATCAGGGGTGGTTTCGTCAGCACTCGATGACGTTGACCGCGAGACCGCCGCGCGCCGTCTCCTTGTACTTGACCTTCATGTCGGCGCCGGTCTCCTTCATGGTCTTGATGACCTTGTCGAGGGAGACGTGGTGCCGGCCGTCGCCGCGCATGGCCATCCGGGCGGCCGTGATGGCCTTCACCGCGGCCATGCCGTTGCGCTCGATGCACGGGATCTGGACCAGGCCGCCGACCGGGTCGCAGGTGAGGCCGAGGTTGTGCTCCATGCCGATCTCGGCCGCGTTCTCCACCTGCTCGGGGGTGCCGCCCAGGACCTCGGCGAGGGCGCCGGCCGCCATCGAGCAGGCGGAGCCGACCTCGCCCTGGCAGCCGACCTCGGCGCCGGAGATGGAGGCGTTCTCCTTGAAGAGCATGCCGATGGCGCCGGCGGCGAGCATGAAGCGGACGATGCCCTCCTCGTCGGCGCCGGGCACGAAGTTCATGTAGTAGTGCAGGACGGCCGGGATGATGCCGGCCGCGCCGTTGGTGGGCGCGGTGACGACCCGGCCGCCCGCGGCGTTCTCCTCGTTCACGGCCATGGCGTAGAGGGTGACCCACTCCATCGCGAGCGCGGCCGGGTTGCCCTCGGCGCGCAGCTGGCGGGCCGAGTTGGCCGCGCGGCGGCGGACCTTGAGGCCGCCGGGGAGTATGCCCTCGCGGGACATGCCGCGCGAGACGCACGCCTGCATGACGCCCCAGATCTCCAGCAGCCCGGTACGGATCTCGGCCTCGCTGCGCCAGGCCTTCTCGTTCTCCAGCATCAGGGCGGCGATCGACAGCCCGGTGTCGCGGGAGAGCCGCAGCAGCTCGTCGCCGGTGCGGAAGGGGTGGCGCAGGACGGTGTCGTCGAGCTTGATCCGGTCCTGGCCGACCGCGTCCTCGTCGACGACGAACCCGCCGCCGACCGAGTAGTACGTCTTCTCCAGCAGGGGCGCGCCGTCCGCGTCGTAGGCGAAGAGCGTCATGCCGTTGGCGTGGTACGGCAGGGAACGGCGGCGGTGCAGGATCAGCTGGGACGAGGCGTCGAAGGGGATCTCGTGGGCGCCGAGCAGGTTGAGCCGGCCGCTGGTGCGGATGCGGGCCACCTCGTCGTCGGCGGTCTCGACGTCGACCGTGCGGGGGGAGTGGCCCTCCAGGCCCAGCAGGACCGCCTTCGGGGTGCCGTGGCCGTGGCCGGTGGCGCCCAGCGAGCCGAAGAGCTCGGCGCGGACGGAGGCGGTGTGGGCGAGCAGTCCTTCGTTCTTGAGCCGGTGGGCGAAGATCCCGGCGGCGCGCATGGGTCCGACGGTGTGCGAGCTGGACGGGCCGATACCGATCGAGAACAGGTCGAAGACCGAGATGGCCACGAGAAACTCCTTGGTTGAACAGACGCCGTTGTCTGCCGGGGTGGTGCGCGGGACAGGTGGGTGCGGGGGACATGGTGCGGGGCACCGGCTCACCTTCCAGTGTGCGCGGTGCCCCGACCTGACGCGTACGACGGTCCGATTACAGTCCGGGGTACAGCGGGTGCTTCGCCGCCAGGGCGGCGACGCGGGCGGACAGGCGCTTGGCCTGGTCCTCGTCGAAGTCCGGCTTGAGGACCTCGGCGATGATGTCGGCGACCTCGGTGAAGTCCTCGGTGCCGAAGCCGCGGGTGGCCAGCGCCGGGGTGCCGATCCGCAGGCCCGAGGTGACCATCGGGGGACGCGGGTCGTTCGGGATGGCGTTGCGGTTGACCGTGATGCCGACCTGGTGGAGCCGGTCCTCGGCCTGCTGCCCGTCCAGCTCGCTGCTGCGCAGGTCGACCAGGACCAGGTGCACATCGGTGCCGCCGGAGAGCACCGAGACGCCGACCTCGCTCAGGTCCGGCTGGACCAGCCGCTCGGCGAGGATCTTGGCGCCTTCGAGGGTACGGACCTGGCGGTCCTTGAACTCGTCGGTGGCCGCGACCTTGAAGGCCACCGCCTTGGCCGCGATCACGTGCTCCAGCGGGCCGCCCTGCTGGCCGGGGAAGACCGCGGAGTTGATCTTCTTGGCGTACTCGGCCTTGGAGAGGATCACGCCACCGCGCGGTCCGCCCAGGGTCTTGTGGGTCGTGGTGGTGACCACGTCCGCGTACGGCACGGGCGAGGGGTGCAGCCCGGCCGCGACCAGGCCCGCGAAGTGAGCCATGTCGACCATGAGCAGGGCGCCGACCTCGTCCGCGATCCGGCGGAACTCGGCGAAGTCGAGCTGGCGAGGGTAGGCCGACCAGCCCGCGATGATCAGCTGCGGGCGGTGCTCCTTGGCGAGGCGCTCGACCTCCTCCATGTCCACGAGGCTGGTCTTCTCGTCGACGTGGTAGGCGGCGACCTTGTAGAGCTTGCCGGAGAAGTTGATCTTCATGCCGTGGGTGAGGTGCCCACCGTGCGCCAGATCCAGGCCGAGGATGGTGTCGCCCGGCTTGATCAGGGCGAACATCGCGGCGGCGTTGGCCTGGGCGCCCGAGTGCGGCTGCACGTTCGCGGCCTCGGCGCCGAACAGCGCCTTGACCCGCTCGATGGCGAGCGTCTCGATGACGTCGACGTGCTCGCAGCCACCGTAGTAGCGGCGGCCGGGGTACCCCTCGGCGTACTTGTTGGTGAGGACCGAGCCCTGGGCCTCCAGGACGGCGACCGGCGCGAAGTTCTCCGACGCGATCATTTCGAGGGTGGACTGCTGACGGTGCAGTTCGGCGTCGACGGCGGCGGCGACGTCCGGGTCGAACTCATGAAGGGAGCTGTTCAGGAGCGACATGGGATCTTCCTGGTCGAGGTCAGGATCACGGATCGAGGTCGGTTTCGAGGTCCGGATCGAGGTCCGGGAGGGCTCAGCTGCCGGTGAAGGCGGAGTACTCCTCGGCGGAGAGCAGGTCCGAGGGCTCCTCCGTCGTCTTCACCTTGAACAGCCAGCCGCCCTCGAAGGGGGCCGAATTGACGAGGGAGGGATCATCGACGACGTCCTGGTTGACGTCCACGACCTCGCCGGTGACCGGGGAGTACAGGTCGCTGACCGACTTGGTCGACTCCAGTTCACCGCAGGTCTCGCCCGCCGTGACGACGGCTCCGACCTCCGGGAGCTGGACGAAGACGACGTCGCCGAGCGCGTCGGCGGCGTGTGAGGTGATGCCCACGGCGGACACTCCGGCCTCAGAGGCGGAGAGCCACTCGTGCTCCTTGCTGTAGCGCAGCTGCTGGGGGTTGCTCATAACGGAATTCTCCCGGATGTGAAGGTGTGCTCGCGCAGGGGTGGGCGGGTCGGTCAGCGCCGGCGCTTGTAGAAGGGCAGCGCAACCACCTTGTGCGGCTCTTGAGCGCCACGGATGTCGACGGCCACGCCCTCGGTGCCGGGCGCGGCGTGAGCGGCGTCGACGTAGGCGATGGCGATCGGCTGTCCGAGGGTCGGGGAGGGCGCACCGGAGGTGACCTCACCGATCACGGCGCCGCCGGCGGCGGTGACCGGGTAACCGGCGCGCGGTACGCGGCGGCCCTCGGCGACCAGCCCGACGAGCTTGCGCGGCGGCTGCTCCGCGGCCCGCTCGGCGGCGGCGGTCAGCGCCGTACGGCCGACGAAGTCGCCCGGCTTGTCGAACTTCACGACGCGGCCGAGACCGGCGTCGAACGGTGTGGTGGCGGTGGTCAGCTCGTGCCCGTAGAGCGGCATGCCGGCCTCCAGGCGCAGCGTGTCGCGGCAGGACAGGCCGCACGGGATGAGGCCGACGCCGGCACCCGCCTCGGTGATCGCCTTCCACAGCTCCTCGGCGTGCTCGGGGGCCACGAAGAGCTCGAAGCCGTCCTCGCCGGTGTAGCCGGTACGGGCGATCAGCGCGGGGACGCCCGCGACGGTGCCGGGCAGGCCCGCGTAGTACTTGAGCCCGTCCAGGTCGGCGTCGGTGAGGCCCTTCATGATGCCGGGGGACTCGGGGCCCTGGACGGCGATCAGCGCGTAGGCGTCGCGGTCGTCGCGGACCGTGGCGTCGAACGCCGCGGCGCGGTCGGTGACGGCGTCCAGGACGACCTGGGCGTTGCCGGCGTTCGCGACGACCATGTACTCGTCCTCGCCGAGGCGGTAGACGATCAGGTCGTCCACGATCCCGCCGTCCGCGGCGCAGATCATCGTGTAGCGGGCCCGGCCGACCGCGAGGGCCGAGATGTGGCCGACGAGCGCGTAGTCCAGCGCCTCGCCCGCCTGCGGGCCGGTGACGGTGATCTCGCCCATGTGCGAGAGGTCGAACAGGCCGGCGCGGGTGCGGACGGCGGTGTGCTCGTCGCGCTCGCTGGCGTACCGCAGCGGCATGTCCCAGCCGGCGAAGTCGGTCATCGTCGCGCCGAGCGCGCGATGCAGGGCGTCGAGCGCCGTACGGCGCGGGGCGTCGGTGGGCGGCTGGCTCATCAGTCGGGCTCCCGGTGCAGGCGTGGCGAGACTCTCATGGCAAAGGATGACGAAACCCCGAAGGAAGGGGCCTCCCCATCTGTCATCGGAACCTGAGAGGTTCACCGCGGCCCGGCGGGGCCCCGGCTTGCACCTTGGGTGGGACGGGCCGTGAACGGGCCCGACCGCTTTTCAGATGTGCCTCGCCCGCGCGGTGACTGTGCCTGAGAGATTCAAGGGAGGACTTGCTCCTTCGGCGCCCTGCTCATGATGGCAGGGACTCTCCCGCGCGGCCTCTAACGGCCAATATGCAAGTTGTGGCGCTCATCATTGCATGCGGTGGAAGCCACCGGGCCTCTGGGGAATCGCTTTGCTTGCCATTACCCTCTCTTTACCGACGTTGGCTGGGGGTACCTCCCAGCGGTGGCTGGGGAACGGCGGTCGCCGGCTTGGGGGCACCTCCCGGCGGTGGCTGGGGGAGGCGGAGGCTGTGCAGGGGGACGAGCGGGCGGCCGGGGCGACGCTGCGCTACCCGGCGGGGGACGTGCTGGTCGTGTCGGGGCTGCCGGGCAGCGGCAAGAGCACCCTGATGCGGCGCGCGGTCGACGAGCGGGACGGCGCGGACGGCGAGGTCCGCAGGATCGACTCGCAGGACGTCCGGCGGCACTGGGAGTCACTGATGCCGCCGCTGCTGCCGTACGCGGCGTACCGCCCGCTGGTGCGGCTCGTCCACTACGCGCGGCTGCGCCGGGCGCTGCGCACCGGAGCCAGCCTCGTCGTCCATGACTGCGGCTCGCTGGCCTGGGTCCGGCGCTGGCTGGCCCGGGACGCCCGCCGCCGCGGCCGGGGGCTGCACCTGCTGGTACTGGACGTACCGGAGGACGCGGCCCGCGCCGGCCAGCTCGCGCGCGGGCGGACGGTGTCCGGATACGCCATGGCCCGGCACCGCAGGGCGGCCCGGCGGCTGGTGGCGCTGGCCGGGTCAGGCGGGCGGCCCGACGGCTGCGTCTCCGCGCTGCTCCTGGACCGGTCCGCGGCGGGCGCGGTGCGGCGGATAGTCTTCGGCGGCGGCCGGGCGGGTCCCGAGTCCGCCCAGATGGCCGTTCCGGCGGATCAGGGCGGCCGGCAACCCGGTAACCGCTAGGGTTCCGGCAGAGCGGCAGGCGCCGGGCAGGGCGGGCACCGGCCGTACGAAGCAGACATCCCAGGCTCTACCCCGCGAGGCACAGCGCAGTGAACACGCAGCTTCCGCCTCCCCCAGCCGGCGCTGGGGGTGCTCCCCACCCGGCCGACGCATGGCCGGCCAACGAACTCGAAGCCGTACTCGCCGCGAGCGTCGGCACGCCGGGTGCGAACGCCCGGCTGCTCGAAGTGCTCGGGCGCTCCCAGCTGTGGGTGCCGCTGCCGAACGGCGGCGGGCCCGGCAGCCGCGATCTGGACCTGCCGTCCTTCGAACTCGACGGCACCCTGTACATACCGGTGTTCAGTTCCGAGCAGCAGTTCCTGCGCGCCGCTCAGGGGATGGCCTGCACCGTCGCGCCGGCCCGCGAGTTCGCCCGCGGGCTGCCCCCGGAGGTCGGCATCGCCGTCAATCCGGGCGGGACGGCCGGGATCCCGCTGCCGCCACCCGCCGTCCAGGACCTCTGCCGCTCCGACCGCGACCCGCGGGCGTCGACCGGCGGCCGGGTCCGGCTGTGGGAGCCGGAACCGGACGACGAGCCGGTCGACTTCCTCGCGGCGGCGGCGGGCGAGTTCGCGGTGACCCCGGTGGTGCTCTCCGCGCGGCGCGCGGTGGCCAGCGTCGAGGGCGGGCCGCCGCAGCTCTTCGTCGGCGTCGAACTGGACCGCTGGCAGGAGGAGGACCGGGCCGCCGCGATGGACGCGCTGGGCCGCGCCCTCGGCGCCGTACCGCTGCCACTGCCGGTGCAGCTGGTACTGCTGGACATCGCCCAGGACCCCGTAGCCGACTGGATGCTGGAGCAGGTGCGGCCCTTCTTCGGACGGGACTGAGCCCGTGCGCTGTCTGCGGGGGCGCACAACCTGGTTTGATGGCGGGCGGTGCACAGGCGTGCGCCGGACCCGGTGACACCGGTGTCGGAGAGAAGGGGCGGACCCACGTGATCGCGGGCGCGCAAGGCGGTGCGGCGGCAGCCGGCCACGTCGAGCAGATGCTTCGGCAGGTGGCGCCCGGACGATTCGACGCCTACGAGGACCTGCTGGTGTCGTTGGCCGGCGGCCAGGTCTGGATGCTGCTGTGGCACGGCACACCCGGATCCCCCGACGCCCAGTACGGGAACATGGAGATCGACGGCTACGGCTACGCGCCGGCGGTCACCTCTCCCCAGGAGCTCGTCGCCAGCGGCTGGAACCGCGCCCACGAGATCGTCCAGGGCCGCGACATCGCCACCGCCCTGTTCCCCGAGCGCTGGGGACTGTGGCTGAACCCGCACGCCCCCGGCGGCGGCGTCGGCATCCCCTGGCTCGATCTGCGCCGGATCGCCACCGGCCTCGACCGGCTGCCCGCGGGACCGCTGCAGATCGGCGAGCCGGCCCTGCAGATCCCGCAGTTCTACGCCCTGCTCTCGCAGCACGCCCACCGGACCCCGGCCGTACGGTCGCTGCGCCGCGCCTGGGTGCAGCCCGCGCTGGGCGAGCCGTACCTCGCCATCGGCCTGGACATGTACGACTCCTCGCCGCAGGCGGTGGAAGCGGTGCGGCTGATGATGCAGCAGTCGATCAGCGGAGTGCCGGACGGGCTGGCCGTCTCCACGGTCGCGATGGCGGACGAGTACGACCCGGTCGCCATGTGGATGCGGACCAACGGCCAGCCCTTCTTCGACCGTGAGGCGCACGCCGCCTCGGGCCCCGCCCCGGCGGCCGGCTGGGGCTGGCCGCAACAGGGCTGGCCCCAGGGCCAGGCACCCCGCTAGGGCCGCCCGACACCAGCTGGACGGGCCCGGCGGGGACAGCGCTCCTACGCGCCCGTGAGGGCCGCCCCGATGAGGCCGAGCGGCGGGCTGCCGAGGTCCATCAGCGCGCCGTGGAAGCGTTCCAGCGAGAAGCCGGACCCCCAGTCGCGGCGCGCCCGCTCGCGCAGCCGCATGATCTCCAGCTTGCCCCAGGTGTAGCGCCCGTAGGCGGCGTCGAAGGTGCCGCGGCGGGCCTCGGAGGCGGCGCCGGCGCGGGCCAGATGGGCATCGCGCATGAACCACTCGGTCGCCTCGTCGACGGTCATCGCGCCGGTGTGCAGACCGATGGCGCAGGAGAGCCTGGTGACGCGTACCAGCGCCTCGAGGGCGACCCCGATGGCGAACCGCGGGTCACGGGCCCGGAAGCCCTCCTCGAGGCAGACCTCCTCGACGTAGTGGGCCCAGCCCTCGCAGAAGGACAGCGAGTGCAGGACCCGCCGAACCGGCGTGGGCGCGCGGCGCAGCGAGCGGCCGTGCGCGAAGTGGCCGGGGGCGACCTCGTGGACGGTGATCGAGGGGAGGCTGGTGCGGCTGAAAACCGTCAGCCACTCCTCGCGTTCGGATTCCGGCCAGTCCGGCTCCGGTGGGGTGACGTGGTACCAGGAGGCGGCGTCGGGTTCACCGGGCGACGCCCAGGACATCATCGCCATCGCCCAGCGCCGGGACGGCGGCGCGGGGCCGACCAGGCAGTCGCCGTCCAGATGCGGCACCAGCCGCTTGGCCCGGGTGAACTCGATGACCTCCTCGGTCAGCCGGGCGGCCTCCGGGATGACGCCGTCGGCCGCGGGGTGGTCGGCGAGGAGTTCCGCGATGAGCTCGTCGACGTCGCGCCGCGGGTCGAGCGCGCGGCAGGACTCGACCAGCAACTCCGTCAGCCGGTCCCGCTCGCCGGCCGCCTCGGCCGCCAGCGCCGGCAGGTCGACGGGCAGGCCCTCCTGACTGCCCATCAGGGCCGCCAGCGCGTCGCCGCCGAGCCGCGGGTCGGGATCGCCGGTCCTGGCGGCGCGGTCCACGTGCGCCACCAGCCGCTCGTGCGCGGGGAGCGCCGCGGCGGCCTCGGGGCCCTGGTCCGGGTGGAGCCCCGCGGCCAGGCCGCGTACGGCGCCGAGGAGCGCGCCCGCGACCGGCGCGCTCACCCGGTCGAGCGAGGTGATGGCGGCGTCCACCGCTTCCGGCCACTGCGCCAAGTGCTTGAGGCGGGCGGCGGACCGCTCCTGCTGCGGGGCGTACTCACGGTCGTAGGAGGCGAGTTCCAGGTTGGACAGATGGGGGTACGGGTCGCGGCGGTGCAGCTCCAGCTCGCCGTACTGGACCCGCAGTGACTCCTCGAAGACGGACAGATGCGCATCGTCATGGCGCTCGCGCGCGCCGTGCGGGACCGGGCGCCCGCGGCGCGCGTGCGCGAGGGCGGACAGTCCGCGCCGGACGCCGGCGGGTGACAAATCCTGCACCCGCCCGTCGTACTCGTGCAGACCGGCCATTTCCCGGACAGTGGGGATCATCAGGTCGCACACCGCATGCAGCCGATCATTCATATGCCGACGTTACATGCGGCGCGGTACATAACGGACGATGATCCACCAGATCACAGTTGCGCATCCATTCGGCTTGAGGGCTGGCGGGTGATCGCGGAGTGGATGAAGACTCTCGCCGCAAGGGGCTATTGGCCCAGACAACACCTGCTCCGCCTGCACCAACAGCACCGCCTGCACCGCGTGTTTTCCCTGCAATTGAGCAAGGCCGCAGCACCAGCAGAACGACTGATGAGTAAAGCCGCTACAGCGGCGGGCGCGCGCCGGCTATCCGCCGGCGAGAGGGGTCAGTTTCACCATGACCGCACCGATAGAGACCACTGCTTCGCAGGCCGGGGCACAGCCCGAAGCCATTCTCAGTGGCGTCAAGAAGAGCCAGATCGAGGGACGCTCCCTCGGCCAGATCGCCTGGATGCGCTTCCGGCGCGACAAGGTGGCCGTGGCCGGCGGCATCGTCGTGATCCTCCTGGTGCTGCTGGCCGTGCTGGCGAAGCCGATCGAGTCGATCTTCGGCCTCGACCCCAACGAGTTCCACCAGGATCTGGTCAACCCCGAGCTGCTGTCGCCCAAGGGCGGATGGGGCGGCATGAGCTGGGCCCACCCTCTGGGTGTCGACCCGCAATTCGGCCGTGACCTGCTGGCGCGCACCATCGAGGGCTCCTGGATCTCGCTGGTGGTGGCCACCGGTGCGACGATCCTGTCCAATGTGATCGGCACCGTCCTCGGCATTGTCGCCGGCTACTACGGCGGCTGGGTGGACAGCGTGATCAGCCGGCTGATGGACACCTTCCTGGCCTTCCCACTGCTGCTGTTCGCGATCTCCATTTCGGCTTCGCTGCAGGACGGTGCTTTCGGTCTTGAGGGCCTTCAGCTGCGAATCTGTGTACTGATCTTCGTCATCGGATTCTTCAATTGGCCCTACATGGGCCGAATTGTGCGCGGGCAGACTCTCAGCCTGCGCGAGCGTGAGTTTGTGGAAGCCGCCCGCAGCCTGGGTGCCCGCGGCCCATTCATTCTATTCCGTGAGCTGTTGCCCAACCTTGTGGCGCCGATCCTCGTGTATTCGACGCTGCTGATTCCGACCAACATTCTCTTCGAGGCGGCGCTCAGCTTCCTCGGGGTCGGTATCGCTCCGCCGCAGGCTTCCTGGGGCAACATGCTCACCAGCGCTGTTGACGTCTTCCAGGCGGACCCGCAGTACATGTTCGTGCCGGGCTTGGCGATCTTCGTCACGGTCCTGGCCTTCAACCTGCTGGGCGACGGGCTGCGCGATGCCCTCGATCCCCGCAGCAAGTGACCCCGCGGCGCGACCTCCCGCGCGCGGTTTGTATCTCCACCGATCGAGGGGGCATTCCCCGGCATGAACAGCAGAAAAGCGACAGCCGTGCTGGCGCTTGCCACGGCTATGGCCTTGGGAGCGTCCGCTTGCAGCAGCGACACCAAGACGACCGACAAGGGGACGTCCAAGACCGCGGCCACCGACGCCGCCCTGACCACGATCGTCGGCAAGACGGACAAGAAGGGGGGGACGGTAACGCTGGAGGACTCCGACGTGCCGGACTCCCTGGACCCCGGTAACACCTACTACGGCTGGGTGCAGAACTTCTCCCGGCTGTACGGGCGCACCCTGCTGACCTTCAAGCCCGCCGCGGGCAAGGCAGGGCTCGACATCGTCCCGGACCTCGCCACCGGCCTCGGTAAGGCCAGTACCGACGCCAAGACGTGGACCTACACGATCCGCAAGGGCATCAAGTACGAGGACGGCACCGAGATCACGTCCAAGGACGTGAAGTACGCGATCGAGCGCAGCAACTTCGCGCCCGACGTCATGGCCAACGGCCCGACGTACTTCAAGGCGTACCTGGAGGGTGGCGACAAGTACCAGGGTCCGTACAAGGACAAGTCCCCCGAGGGCCTGAAGTCCATCGAGACCCCGGACGACACGACGATCGTCTTCCACCTCGCCAAGCCCTTCGCCGACTTCGACTACCTGGCGACGTTCTCGCAGACGGCCCCCGTGCCGGCGGCGAAGGACACCGGCGCCAAGTACGTGCAGCACATCATCTCGTCCGGCCCGTACAAGTTCGCTTCGTACACCGAGGGCTCGGGCGCGACGCTGGTCCGCAACGACAAGTGGGACGCGTCCACGGACTCGGTCCGCCCGGCGCTGCCGGACAAGTACGTGCTGAAGTTGAAGGTGAACCCGCTCACCATCGACAACAACCTGCTGGCAGACAACAGCACGGTCGACGCCGCCGGCGCCGGTGTGCAGCCGCAGACCCAGCCGAAGATCCTCAACAGCGCGAAGAACCTGAAGAACTCCGACAACTCCATCGCCGGTGCCACCTCGTACCTGGCGATGAACGTCAACGTGAAGCCGTTCGACAACCCCGACTGCCGTAAGGCCGTTCAGTGGGCGATCGACAAGTCCTCGGTCCAGGCGGCCGCGGGTGGCAAGGTCAAGGGCGATGTCGCCTCGACCCTGATCCCGCCGTCGGTCAACGGATTCAACAAGTTCGACCTGTACCCGTCCGAGGGCAACAAGGGCGACGAGGCCAAGGCCAAGGCCGCTCTCACCGCCTGCGGCCAGCCGAGCGGCTTCAGCACCACACTGACCGCCCGTACCGACCGTCCGTCCGAGGTCGCCGCGGCCACCGCCGTCCAGGCCTCGCTGAAGAAGGTCGGCATCAACGCCGAGATCAAGACCTTCCCGGCCGGCAAGTACTTCTCCAACTACGTCGGCGTGCCGAGCTACGTGCACGAGCACAAGCTCGGACTGATGATGATGGCGTGGGGCGCCGACTGGCCGACCGGCTACGGCTTCCTCGACCAGATCATCGACGGCAGCGCGATCAAGCCCTCGGGTGGCAACAACCTGATGGAGCTGAACGACCCGGCCATCAACAAGGCCCTGTCCGACGCGATCGCCAACACCGACACCGCGGCCCGCACCAAGGCCTGGGGCGACATCGACAAGATGGTCATGGAGAACGCCTCGGTCGTGCCGCTGCTGTGGCGCAAGAACCTGCTCTACCGTCCGCCGGGGGCGACCAACGTCACGGTCACTCAGGCGTACCTGGGCATGTACGACTACCTGCTGATGAGCTCCTCCAAGTAAAAGGAAGGCAGGTGAAGGCTTCGGTGTCCCGCCGGACCGGGTAGAACCCGGTCCGGCGGGCCCGGCGCCGCACGGTTGTGGCTGCGTACATTATTCGACGCGTGTTCGCCGCGGTGATCCTGCTGCTGGTCGTCAGCGCAGTCACCTTCGCGATCTTCTTCCTGGTGCCCCGCCTCGGCGGTCAGACCACCGATCAGCTGGCGACCCAGTACGTGGGTAAGGACGCCAACCCCGCATCCGTCCTGGCGGTCAAGAAGAACCTCGGGTTCGACCTGCCGCTCTACGAGCAATACTGGCACTTCCTCAGGGCCCTGCTCTTCGGCGCCGACTACAAGTTCGGTCCGGACGCCTCGCACTGCAGTGCTCCCTGCTTCGGCTACTCCTTCAAGACGCACGTAGAGGTCTGGCCGCAGCTGCAGCAGCGGATCCCCGTGACCTTCTCGATGGCCATCGGTGCGGCCGTGATCTGGGTGGTCAGCGGTGTGACGATCGGTGTGATCTCCGCCCTCAAGCGGGGCTCGCTCTTCGACCGGCTCTCGATGGGCGTGGCGCTGGCCGGTGTCTCCCTCCCGATCTTCTTCACCGGAATCCTGCTGCTGGGTGTGTTCACGCTCCAGTGGCCGATCTGGTCGGAGGGTGTCAACTACGTACCGTTCACCGACAATCCGGCGGAATGGGCGTGGAATCTGCTGCTCCCCTGGATTTCCCTCGCCTTCCTCTATTCGGCGCTGTACGCCCGCCTCACCCGCGCCGGCATGCTGGAGACGATGGGCGAGGACTACATCCGCACCGCGCGGGCCAAGGGCCTGCGGGAACGCAGTGTGGTCGCCAAACACGGGCTGCGGGCCGCGCTCACCCCGATCGTCACCATCTTCGGTATGGACTTCGGCCTGCTGATCGGTGGCGCGGTCATCACCGAGAACGTCTTCTCCTTCAAGGGGATCGGCGCCTACGCCGTCTCCGGGGTCCAGGACAACGACCTGCCGATCGTGATGGGCGTAACCCTGGTCGCCGCCTTCTTCATCGTCGTCTCCAGCCTCCTGGTGGACCTTGTGTACGCCGCCATCGACCCCAGGGTGAGGTACTCGTGAGCACCGCCGGCACCGATCCGTTCCAGAAGGACTCCGTGGCCGCCACGGTCGGTGAGCCGGTACTCACCACCCGCCCGGACACCCAGGACTCCTTTCTCGCGGTACGTGATCTGAAGATCCACTTCGATACCGACGACGGCCTGGTCAAGTCCGTCGACGGGCTCAGCTTCGATCTCGAGCGCGGCCGCACCCTCGGCATCGTCGGCGAGTCCGGCTCCGGCAAGTCCGTCACCTCGCTGGGCATCATGGGCCTGCACCGCACCTCCAGGGTCAGGATTTCCGGCGAGGTGTGGCTGGACGGCGAGGAGCTGATCGGCGCCGACCCAGACCGGGTACGGCGGCTGCGCGGCCGGAAGATGGCGATGATCTTCCAGGACCCGCTGTCGGCGATGCACCCCTACTTCTCGGTGGGCGGGCAGATCGTCGAGGCGTACCGCGTGCACCAGAACGTGTCCAAGCCGGTCGCCCGCAAGCGGGCGATCGAGATGCTGGACCGGGTCGGCATCCCCGAGCCGCACCGGCGGGTCTCCGACTATCCGCACCAGTTCTCCGGCGGTATGCGTCAGCGCGCGATGATCGCGATGGCGCTGGTCAACAACCCGGAACTGCTGATCGCGGACGAGCCGACCACCGCGCTGGACGTCACCGTGCAGGCGCAGATCCTGGACCTGATCCGGGACCTGCAGAAGGAGTTCGGCTCCGCGGTCATCATGATCACGCACGACCTCGGCGTGGTGGCGGAGCTCGCCGACGACCTGCTGGTGATGTACGCGGGCAGGTGCGTCGAACGCGGATCGGCGGAGAAGCTCTTCACCGAGCCGCAACACCCGTACACCTGGGGCCTGCTGGGATCCATGCCGCGCATGGACCGCGAGCGGGCCGACCGGCTCAACCCGGTCAAGGGCGCCCCGCCCAGCCTGATCAATGTGCCGTCCGGCTGCGCCTTCCACCCCCGGTGTCCCTACGCCGAGCTGAACGGCGGTTCCAGCGAGACGCTCGTTCCCGAGCTGAAGGAGACCGAGGCCGGCCACTGGTCCGCGTGCCATCTCAGCCAGGCGAACCGGGACCGGATCTGGACCGAAGAGATTGCGCCCAAGCTGTGAAGGACCAGGCCGTGCCTCAAAAAGACGTGATGATCCCCAAGCCGACCACACCCGAGGCGGAGCCGCTGCTCAGGGTGACCGGCCTGGTCAAGCACTTCCCGATCACCAAAGGGCTGCTGCGCCGCCAGGTCGGCGCCGTGCAGGCGGTCGACGGAATCGACCTGGAAGTGGCGGCGGGCCAGACGCTCGGCGTGGTGGGGGAGTCGGGCTGCGGCAAGTCCACGATGGGGCGGCTGATGACCCGGCTGCTCGAACCCACCGGCGGGAAGATCGAGTTCCAGGGCCGCGACATCTCCCATCTGAGTGTGGGGGAGATGCGACCGCTGCGCCGTGATGTGCAGATGATCTTCCAGGACCCCTACTCCTCGCTCAATCCGCGGCACACCATCGGCACCATCGTCGGAGCGCCGTTCAAGCTCCAGAAAGTGGCGACGGAGTCGGGCGTGAAGAAGGAGGTGCAGAACCTCCTGGAGCTGGTCGGCCTCAGCCCCGAGCACTACAACCGCTATCCGCACGAGTTCTCCGGCGGGCAGCGGCAGCGCATCGGCATCGCGCGGGCGCTCGCCCTCAAGCCGAAGCTGGTCGTGGCGGACGAGCCGGTCTCGGCGCTGGACGTCTCCATCCAGGCGCAGGTGGTCAACCTGCTGGACGACCTGCAGAGCGAGCTCGGGCTGACGTACGTGATCATCGCGCACGACCTGTCCGTCATCCGGCACGTCTCGGACCGGATCGCGGTGATGTACCTCGGCAAGGTCGTCGAGGTCGCGGACCGCGAGGCGCTCTACGCGCGGCCGATGCATCCGTACACCAACGCGCTGCTGTCGGCGGTGCCGGTGCCGGACCCGAAGCGGCGTACCGCGCGGGAGCGGATCCTGCTGACCGGCGATGTGCCGTCGCCGATCAACCCGCCCTCCGGCTGCCGCTTCCACACCCGGTGCTGGAAGGCGACCGAGGTGTGCTCCACGCAGGAGCCGCCGCTGGTCGCGCTGGCCCCGGCGCACGAAGTGGCGTGCCACCACCCGGAGAACGCGCCGGACCAGTTTCCGGCGGAGAGCCGGGAGACGGACAAGAAGGCGGGCCCTGGGGCAGGTCCTGAGGCAGGGTCGGGGGCCGGCGCCGCGTAGGCATCGGTAATCGGCCAACTGACCTTTTGTGCATGACCACTTAGCGAAAAGTCATGGTCATGAAGAGGGGGGAGGGTGCAGAGTCGGCGCGTCACTGTTCGCGTCGAAGGGCAGATCCATGGCACCCTCCCGTCCGGCCCGACTCCTCGGCTCCGCACTCGCTGTCATCAGCGTGTCGGCCTGTCTGATATCCGGCGCCCCACCGTCGGCCGCCGCCTCGCACACCCCCCAGCCCGGCGCCCCCGGCATCGGGGACCCGTACTTCCCCCAACTCGGCAACGGCGGCTACGACGTCGCGCACTACGGGCTCGACGTCTCCTACGACCCGGCCAGTGACCGGCTCGACGGCCGGGCGGCCGTCACGGCCCGTGCCACCCAGAACCTCTCCTCCTTCGACCTCGACCTGCAGCAGCTCACCGTCACCTCGGTCAGCGTGGACGGCAAGCCGGCGCGCTTCACCCGCAGCGGCGACGAGATCGTCATCACCCCGCGCCACGCGCTGCGCAAGGGGCAGGAGTTCACCACCACCGTCGTCTACGGCGGAGTGCCGGAGCCACTGAGCGGCCCCATCGTGTTCGGCTCCAACTACGGCTGGATGAAGACCACCGACGGTGTCTTCGTCGCCTGCGAGCCGAACGCCGCCTCGACCTGGTTCCCCGGCAGCGACCATCCGGCCGACAAGGCCACCTTCGACATCCGGATCAGCGCCCCCAAGGGCCTCAAGGGCGTCTCCAACGGCGTGCTGACCTCCCAGTACGACAAGGGCTCGCGCACCGTCTCCACGTGGCGCGAGTCCCGGCCGATGGCCACGTACCTCGCGACGGCCACCATCGGGAAGTTCGACGTCAGGACAGGGACCACACCGGGCGGCATACCGATCTACGTCGCCACCGACCCGGTCCTGGCCAACGGCCCGGTGGACGTCTACGCGGTCACCGCGGAAGCCACCGACTACTGGTCCCAGGTCTTCGGCCGCTACCCCTTCGAGGAGACCGGCGCGATCGTCGACGACATGCCGGAGGCCGGCTTCTCGCTGGAGGTGCAGTCCAAGCCCGCCTACTCCGCGGTCCGCAGCGAGTCCACGATCGTCCATGAACTGGCCCACCAGTGGTTCGGCGACTCGGTCAGCGTCGAGCAGTGGAAGGACATCTGGCTCAACGAGGGCTTCGCGACCTACGCCCAGTGGCTGTGGACCGAGCACCGGGGCACCCGCTCCGCCCACGACGCGTTCCTCGCCGCGTACAACGGGCGCCCGGCCACGGCCGCCTTCTGGCAGATCGACGTCGCCGACCCGCAGCGCGACACGATGTTCGCCGACGCCGTCTACACCCGCGGTGCGATGACGCTCCAGATGCTGCGCGAGAAGATCGGCGACGCCGCGTTCTTCAAGCTGCTCAAGACCTGGACCTCGCAGCACCGGTACGGCAACGCGAACACGGCGCAGTTCACCGCGCTCGCCGAGAAGGTGTCGGGGCAGCAGCTGGACGACCTCTTCGGGACATGGCTCTCCACGAAGGGCAAGCCCGCCCTGTCGTAGGAGGCCGCCCCCGCCGTAAGAGAACATATGGCGTGATCCCGGAACTCTTCTCCCCCTCCGTCCAGCACACGCTCGATATCGTCGGCATCTTCGTCTTCGCGATCTCGGGCGCGCTGGCCGCCGTCCGCAAGAACTACGACGTGTTCGGCATGGCCGTGCTCGCCGAGGTGACCGCGCTGGGCGGGGGGATCCTCCGCGACCTGATGATCGGTGCGGTACCGCCCGCCGCCTTCAGCGACCTCGGCTATTTCAGCACCCCGCTCTTCGCCACGGTGCTGGTGTTCTTCCTGCACCCCGAGGTCGAGCGGATCAACACCACCGTCAACGTCTTCGACGCCGCCGGCCTCGGCCTCTTCTGCGTCGCCGGCACCGTCAAGGCGCACGACTACGGCCTCAGCCTGGTCCCGTCCGCCGCCCTGGGCCTCGCCACGGCGGCGGGCGGCGGTGTGCTGCGCGACCTGCTCGCCAATGAGGTGCCGTCCCTGCTCCGCTGGGACCGCGACCTGTACGCGGTCCCCGCCATGGTCGGCGCGATCATGGTGGCGCTGCTGATCAAGTTCGACGCGCTCACCGGCGTCACCAGCGGCATCGCGGTCGTCAGCGCCTTCGTGCTCCGGCTGTGTGCCATGTACTTCGGCTGGCGCGCGCCCCGCGCCTGGCACCGCAGGAGCTGGGCGACGGGCGAGGACGAGGCGCGGGAGACGATGTAGAGCAGCGCCCGTCCGGCGGTCAGCGTCCCAGCGCCGCACCGCCGTTGATGTGCAGGATCTGGCCGGTGACGTACGCCGCCTCGGGGGAGGCGAGGTACCGGATGGCCGCCGCGATCTCGCTGGGGGCGCCGGGCTGTCCGGTCAGGGTCTGGGAGACCCGCGACGCGACGAAGTCGGGGGTGGCGCGGTCGCCGAAGAACTCGGTGTCGCCGACGAAGCCGGGGGCCACCGCGTTGGCGGTCACGCCGTCGGTGCCCAGCCGCTGCGCCAGCTCGAACGTGTAGGCGTGCACGGCCGCCTTGGCGCCGCCGTAGGAGCCGGGGCCGCGCAGCGCGGCGATCGAGGAGAGGTGCACGATACGGCCGCCGGGCCGCCGGATCTGTGGCAGCAGCGCCTCCGTCAGCAGCACCGCCGTGAGCACGTTGGCCTCGAAGTTCCTGCGGTAGCCGGCGGCGATCCCCTCCAGGGTCCCGTCGGTGGACGAGGCGACGTTGCCGCCCGCGTTGGTGACGATGACGTCGACCGGGTCGTCGCCCTCGATGAACCGTGCCGCCTCCCGTACCTGCTCCGGGTCGCTGAGGTCGGCCGCGGTCCAGCTGACGAGCCCTTCGCCGTGCGTGGCGTTGAGCTTGTCCGCCGCCTCCCGCAGCAGCTCGGCGCGGCGGCCGATGATGACGACCCGGTCGCCGTCGGCCGCGAACGCCTCCGCGGTCGCGAGCCCGATGCCTGTGCCCCCGCCGGACACCACTACCCGTCGTCCCACTGTGTGCTCCATCATGTATATGAACCCGAGTCATGTCCTTGGTTGGAAACTAGGGAGCGGGCACATCTGTGTCAAGGGCGTTTCGGTTGAAGGAAGGGCTGGACAAGGCGGTGCTACTCGCGGGTAACATTCGGGTCATGGCATATGCGGCAGCTCAGGCGACCATCGGGGACAGCGAATTCGACCGGGACACGGCGGTCGTGCCGAGACCGGGCGAGCCCGGCGTCTACGACGCCGACCTCTCGGCGGGCTGGACCATCATCCAGGCCGTCAACGGCGGCTACCTGCTCGGTGTCATCGGGCGCGCCCTCCAGCAGGCGCTGCCGCACGCCGACCCCTTCACCGTCACCGCGCACTACCTCACCGCCTCCCAGCCCGGCCCCGCGACCATCCGCACCGAGACCGTCCGCGCCGGGCGCACCCTGTCCACCGGCCAGGCGTCGCTCTTCCAGACCGACGCGGAGGGCCGCGAGGTCGAGCGGATCCGGGTCATGGCGGCCTACGGCGACCTCGACGCACTGCCGGACGACGTGCGCACCGCGGCCGCCGTACCGCCGATCCCGCCCTACGAGGAGTGCTTCGGCGCCGACGCGGCGCCCGCCGGCGGCGGCGCCATCGCCGGCTCGACCGCCATCATCCAACGCCTCGACCTGCGGCTCGACCCCGCCACCGCGGGCTGGGCCATCGGCGCCCCCTCCGGCAAGGGCGACATGCGCGGCTGGTTGGGCCTCGCCGACGGCCGCGACCACGACCCGCTCTCGCTGCTGCTCACGGTCGACGCCCTGCCGCCGACCGCCTTCGACCTCGGCATCAAGGGCTGGGTCCCGACCGTCGAGCTGACGGTCCACATCCGCTGCCGCCCCGCGCCGGGACCGCTGCGCGTCGCGATCACCACCCGCAACCTGGCCGGCGGCTTCCTGGAGGAGGACGCGCAGGTCTGGGACAGCCAGGACCGCCTGGTCGCGCAGTCCCGTCAACTCGCGCGGGCCCTACTGTCCTGACGGCCACCTGAGCGACCGTAGAATCGGCGTCATCATGGCCTACCTCGACCACGCCGCCACCACGCCGATGCTTCCGGAAGCGGTGCAGGCGATGACCGCGCACCTCACGGTCACCGGCAACGCCTCCTCGCTGCACGAACCCGGGCGGCGGGCCCGGAGAACCGTCGAGGAGTCCCGGGAGTCCCTCGCCGAGGCGCTCGGCGCACGCCCCAGTGAGATCGTCTTCACCGGCGGCGGGACCGAGTCCGACAACCTCGCCGTCAAGGGCCTGTTCTGGTCGCGCCGGGCCGCCGACCCGCGGCGGGTGCGGGTGCTGGCCAGCCCCGTCGAGCACCACGCCGTCCTGGACGCCGTCGACTGGCTCGTCGAGCACGAGGGCGCGCGCGTCGAGTGGCTGCCGGTCGACGCGTACGGCCGGGTGCACGCCGACGCGCTGCGCGACGCGATCGAACGCGACCCCGAGACGGTCGCCCTCGCGACCGTGATGTGGGCCAACAACGAGGTCGGCACGATCATGCCGGTCCGCGAGCTCTCCGCGGTCGCCCGCGAGCACGGCGTCCCGCTGCACGCGGACGCGGTCCAGGCGTTCGGCCAGATCGAGGTCGACTTCGCGGCCTCCGGCCTCGACGCCATGACCGTGACCGGCCATAAGATCGGCGGCCCGTACGGCGTCGGCGCGCTCGTGCTCAGCCGCGAGCACGCTCCCGTCCCGCTGCTGCACGGCGGCGCCCAGGAGCGCAGCCGCTCCGGCACCCTCGACACCCCCGCGATCGCCGCCTTCGCGACGGCCGGCACGCTGGCCGCGGAGCGGCGCGAGCAGTTCGCCCAGGAGGTCGGCGCGCTCCGCGACGACCTCGTGGCGAAGGTCCTCGCCGCCGTCCCGGACGCCGTACTCAACGGCGACCCGGAGCCGGGCGGCCGGCTGCCCGCCAACGCGCACTTCACCTTCGCCGGCTGCGAGGGCGACTCCCTGCTTCTCCTCCTCGACGCCCAGGGCATCGCCTGCTCCACCGGCTCCGCCTGCACCGCGGGCGTCGCCCAGCCCAGCCACGTCCTCATCGCCATGGGCCAGCCCGCCGACCGGGCCCGCGGCTCCCTTCGCTTCTCCCTCGGCCACACCACCACCCAGCCCGAGATCGACGCCCTGGCCGCGGCGATCGGCCCGGTGGTGGAACGCGCCCGCAAGGCCGGCCTGAGCTGACATCCGGCCGATGGCTCCGGGAGGAACCGGCCGGGCCGGTCCTCCCCGGTCCCGGACCGAGCGGATCAGTCTCCGGCTGATCCCAGCACCTTCAGCCCCTGGGGGCACCTCCCGGACGGAGTCCGGGGGAGTGCGGGTGCCCGCCGCAGGCGCGGGGCACCGATCGGCTCGGGGACGGCCTCAGCCACAACCGGCCCGCCCGGCGATCGAGGGCGCACTGCCGGCCCGCGCCGGTAATCCCGTCGAACCGCGCCGGAGGCGCAACGTACTCTGGAGGGGTTATGACTGACTCCCCCCGCGACGCTCGTCGCCTGCGCGTCCTGGCCGCCATGAGCGGCGGCGTCGACTCCGCGGTCGCCGCGGCCCGCGCCGCCGAGGCCGGCCACGACGTCACCGGTGTCCATCTGGCCCTCTCGGCGAACCCGAAGTCCTTCAGGACCGGCGCCCGCGGCTGCTGCACGGTGGAGGACTCCCGTGACGCCCGCCGCGCGGCCGACGTCATCGGCATCCCGTTCTACGTGTGGGACCTGGCGGACCGCTTCCGCGAGGACGTCGTCGACGACTTCGTCGCGGAGTACGCGGCCGGCCGCACGCCCAATCCCTGCCTGCGCTGCAACGAGAAGATCAAGTTCGCCGCGCTGCTGGACAAGGCGATCGCGCTCGGCTTCGACGCCGTGTGCACCGGCCACTACGCGACCGTCGTGATCAACGACGACGGCACCCGCGAGCTGCACCGCGCCTCGGACGCGGCGAAGGACCAGAGCTACGTGCTCGGCGTGCTCGACGAGCGCCAGCTCGCGCACGCGATGTTCCCGCTCGGCGACACCCTCACCACCAAGGACGAGATCCGCGCCGAGGCCGAGCGCCGGGACCTGGCCGTCGCGAAGAAGCCGGACAGCCACGACATCTGCTTCATCGCCGACGGCGACACCCAGGGCTTCCTCGCCAAGCACCTCGGCAGCGCCGAGGGCGAGATCCTGGACGAGGACGGCACCAGCCTCGGCACCCACAGCGGAGCGTTCGGCTTCACCATCGGGCAGCGCAAGGGCCTGCGCATCGGCACCCCCGCCGACGACGGCAAGCCGCGCTACGTCCTGGACATCTCGCCGGTGAACAACACCGTCACCGTCGGCCCGGTCGAGGCCCTGGACGTCACCGCCCTGACGGCCATCAAGCCCCGCTGGTGCGGCACCCCGCCCACCGGCCGCGCCTCGTACACCGCGCAGCTGCGCGCGCACGGCGAGGACGTTCCCGTCACCGCCGAGCTGGTCGACGGCGAGCTGCGGGTGGACTTCGACGGCGAGCCGGTCCGCGGCATCGCCCCCGGCCAGGCCGTGGTGCTCTACGACGGCACGCGCGTCGTGGGCTCGGCGACCATCGCCACCACGCAGCGGTCCCGCGCAGGAGCGGGTGCGGGCGTCGGCGCCGGGAGCCAGGCCTAGGGCTGTCCGCGCCGCCTCGTAGGGTGGCGGGCATGAACATCTGTGTCTTCCTGTCCGCCGCCGATCTCGACGAGCGCTACACCGCCCCGGCCCGCGAGTTCGCCGCGCTGATCGGCAGCGGCGGCCACACGCTGGTGTGGGGCGGGTCGGAATCCGGCCTCATGAAGGTGGTGGCGGACGGGGTGCAGGAGGCGGGCGGCCGGCTCGTCGGCGTTTCCGTCGAGTTCCTGCACACCAAGGCGCGCAAGAACGCCGACGAGATGCTGATCACCGCGGACCTGGCGGAGCGCAAGGCGCAGCTGCTGCTGCGGTCCGACGCGATCGTCATCATGGTCGGCGGTACGGGCACCCTGGACGAGGCGACCGAGATCCTCGAGCTGAAGAAGCACGGCCTGCACACCAAGCCGGTCGTGCTGCTGAACGCGGCGGGGTTCTACGACGGCCTCAAACTGCAGTTCCAGCGGATGGACGCCGAAGGCTTCCTGCCGCTGCCCCTGAGCGACCTGGTCTTCTTCGCCGAGGACGGCGCCGAGGCCATGGCATACCTGGAGGAGAACGCGTGAGCACGCATCTGATCACTGGCGCCGGTTCGGGCATCGGCGCCGCTGTCGCCCAGCGGCTTCTGGACCGCGGTGACGAGGTGCTGCTCCTCGCGCGGGACGCCGGACGGGCCAAGGAGCTGGCGTCGCGGTTCGCCGGCGCCCGCACCCTGGTCGGCGATCTGGCGGAGCCGGCCCGGCTGTCGTGGGCCTTCGCCCACCAGCCGATGCCGGACCGGATCGACTCGCTGCTGCACATCGCGGGCATCGTCGAGCTCGGCGGGATCGGGGAGCTGACCGCGAAGGTCTGGCAGCAGACCCTCGCCGTGAACCTGATCGCGCCCGCCGAACTGACCCGGCTGGTCCTGCCCCAGCTGCGGATGTCGCAGGGCCACGTGGTCTTCGTGAACTCCGGCGCCGGGCTCGCCGCGCACGCCAACTGGGGGGTGTACGCGGCCAGCAAGCACGGTCTGAAGGCGGTGGCGGACGCGCTGCGGCAGGAGGAGCACGGGAACGGGGTGCGGGTGACGAGCGTCTACCCGGGCCGCACCGCGACCCCGATGCAGGAGAAGGTGCACCACCAGGAGGGAACGGAGTACGACGCGTCCCGCTGGATCGACCCGGAGTCGGTGGCCACGGCGATCCTCACGTCGATCGACCTGCCGCGCGACGCGGAGATCAACGATTTGACGGTGCGCCCCGGGCGCTGAGCCCGGCGGGGGGTCGGGGGCACCGCACCGGCTGCGGGTTGGGTGGGAATCCGCAGGCGGTCGGTCTCGTACGCTTCGTGCGTGAGTACGGATGCGAAGTTCACGCTGCCCGCCGGTGCCGCGACCGGTGTCGGGTCCATGCCCGGGGGTGATGCGCGGGAGGCTGCGCGGACCGCTATCGGGGCGGTGGAGGCGCTGCCGTTCCTGCCGGAACTGCCCGCGCGGGGGCCCGGTGCGGACATGATCGGGCGCTCGCTCGGGCTGCTCGTCGACCTGTACGCCCGGGTGGAGCCCAGCGGATGGCGGTTCGGGGACCGGCCGGGGCGCGACAGCCGCCGGGCCGTGGCCTGGCTGGGAGAGGACCTGGACGCCCTGGAGGAGTTCACCCAGGGGTACCGGGGTCCGCTCAAGGTGCAGGCCGTCGGGCCGTGGACGCTGGCCGCCTCGGTCGAGCGGCCCAACGGCGAGGCCGCCCTCGGCGACCCCGGCGCCGTCCGGGACCTGGCCGGATCGCTCACCGAGGGACTGCGGCTGCATCTGGCGGACCTGCGCCGCCGGGTGCCCGGCGCGGAACTCGTGCTGCAACTGGACGAACCCTCGCTGACCGCCGTGCTGCGCGGCCACGTGAAGACGGCCAGCGGGTACCGGACGTATCGCGCTGTGGACCGGCAGGTGGCCGAGGACATGCTCCGCGGCATGGTCGAGGCCGTGGGCGTGCCGGTGGTCGTCCACTCGTGCGCGCCGGACGTCCCGTTCCGGATGCTGCGCCGGGCCGGCGTCTCGGGCATCTCGTTCGATTTCTCGTTGCTGACGGAGAGTGACTGGGACGCGTTCGGCGAGGCGGTCGAGGGCGGTACGGCGCTGTTCGCCGGTGTCGTGCCGGGCACGGACACCGGATTGTCAGACCCTGCCGGTAGCGTGAGTGGTGTTCGGGCGCTGTGGCGCAGGCTGGGGCTGGATCCGGGGGCGTTGGGCACCTCCCTGGCCGTCACCCCCTCCTGCGGTCTGGCGGGGGCCTCGCCGGCCTACGCCCGTGCCGCTCTGGTGCACTGTGCCAAGGCCGCACGATCGCTCGTCGACAACCCTGAGTGAGGAAGGACAGGACCGCCGTGGAGATTCCTGCCGAAGTGCGCGAACAGCACGCTCAGTTGGCCGAGCAGGTCGAGGAGCACCGCTTCCGCTACTACGTCAATGACGCGCCGGTCGTCAGCGACGCCGAGTTCGACCAGCTGTTGCGGCGGCTGGAGGCGATCGAGGACGAGCACCCCGGCCTGCGCACTCCGGACTCGCCCACGCAGAAGGTCGCGGGGGCGTACCAGACCGATTTCACCTCGGTGGTGCACCGTGAGCGGCTGCTGTCGCTGGACAACGCGTTCGACGACGAGGAGCTGTCCGGCTGGGCGGACCGGGTCGCGGCCGAGCTGCAGGGCATCCCGTACCACTTCCTGTGCGAGCTGAAGGTGGACGGCCTCGCCGTCAACCTCACCTACGAGCAGGGGCGGCTGACCCGCGCCGCCACCCGCGGCGACGGCCGCACCGGCGAGGACATCACGCCGAACGTCCGCACCATCTCCGACATCCCGGACCGGCTCTCCGGGAGCCGGATCCCGGAGCTCGTGGAGATCCGCGGCGAGGTGTACTTCCCCGGCGAGGAGTTCGAGGCGCTCAACGCGCGGCTGGTGGAGGCCGGCGACAAGCCGTTCGCCAATCCGCGCAACGCCGCGGCCGGCAGTCTGCGGCAGAAGGACCCCCGGGTCACCGCCGGCCGGCCGCTGCACATGGTGGTGCACGGCATCGGCGCCCGCGAGGGCTTCGACATCGACTGCCAGTCGCACGCCTACGAGCTGCTGCACGAATGGGGTCTGCCCACCGCGACGCACAACAAGGTCGTCGACTCCCTCGACGAGGTGCGGGAGTTCATCGCCTACTACGGCGAGCACCGGCACGACGCGGTGGAGCACGAGATCGACGGCGTGGTCGTCAAGGTGGACGAGATTCCGCTGCAGGGCCGGCTGGGCTCGACGTCCCGGGCGCCGCGCTGGGCGATCGCGTGGAAGTACGCGCCCGAGGAGGTCAACACCAAACTCCTGGACATCCGGGTGGGAGTGGGCCGCACGGGCCGTGTCACGCCGTACGCGGTCGTCGAGCCGGTCACCGTGGCCGGCTCCGAGGTCGAGTTCGCGACCCTGCACAACCAGGAGGTCGTCAAGGCCAAGGGCGTCTTCATCGGCGACACGGTGGTGCTGCGCAAGGCCGGCGATGTCATTCCGGAGATCCTCGGACCGGTGGTCGATCTGCGGGACGGCAGCGAGCGCGAGTTCGTGATGCCGTCCGAGTGCCCGGACTGCGGCACGGGCCTGCAGCCGATGAAGGAGGGGGACATCGATCTGCGGTGCCCCAACGCCCGGTACTGCCCGGCGCAGTTGCGCGAGCGGATCTTCTACCTGGTGGGCCGCAAGTGCCTCGACATCGAGAACTTCGGGTACGTGGCGTCCACCGCGCTCACCCAGCCGCTGGAGCCTTCCGAGCCGCCGCTCAAGGACGAGGGCGACCTGTTCGACCTGAAGATCGAGCAGTTGCTGCCGATCCGGAGTTACGTCCTGGACCAGGACACCGGTCTGCCCAAGCGGGACGCCAAGACCGGCGAGGAGAAGATCGTCACCTTCTTCGCCAACCAGCAGGGCGAGCCGAAGAAGAACGCGCTGGCCATGCTGGAGAACATCGCCGCGGCCAAGGACCGGCCGCTGGCGCGGATCATCACCGGTCTGTCGATCCGCCATGTCGGACCCGTCGCGGCCGAGGCGCTGGCCAGGGAGTTCCGGGACCTGGACCGGATCAGGGACGCCGAGGAGGCCGAGCTGGCCGCGGTGGACGGCGTCGGGGGAACCATCGCCGCCTCCGTCAAGCAGTGGTTCGCCGAGGAGTGGCACCTGGAGATCATCGAGAAGTGGCGTGCCGCCGGGGTGCAGTTCACCGAGGAGGGCTCGGACGAGGGCCCGCGGCCGCTCGAAGGCCTCACCGTCGTCGTGACCGGAACGCTCACCGACCACACCAGGGACGGCGCGAAGGAGGCGCTGACCGCTCGCGGGGCGAAGGTCACCGGGTCGGTCTCCAAGAAGACGGACTTCGTGGTGGTGGGTGACAACCCCGGCTCGAAGTACGACAAGGCCGTCCAGCTGAAGGTCCCGATTCTCGACGAGCCGGGCTTCGCGGTGCTGCTCGCGGAGGGCGCGGAAGCCGCCCGGGGGGCCGCGGTCAACCCGGTCGAATAACCGCGCACCAATCACCCGTTCGGCCTATATCGGAACGTTCCGGGTGCGTGGATCCCATTCGGGCAACCGCGGTCGATCGGTGCCCGGCGCAGCCTTCCGCGGCCTACTGTTGAGAAGCGCGCCGGAGGGGCATGAACCTTCCAGCAGCCTTTGCGGGTATCCGCTGCGGGCACGGCGCGGCGGACCCAGGTGTCGCACCAGGCTGTGAGAGGGACAGGAATGGAACCGACGGAGGGCGCCGGACCGGCGCAGCGGCTGCGTTGGCCGGCCGCGCCGGTACTGCCCCCGGCGGTCTTACGCATCGCGGTGGTCGCCGTCGCGGGACTCGCGCTGGCGGCCGGTGTCCTGGGCGCCATCCACGAGGGCCATGCGCTCTTCCCCGGCGGCACCGTCGGCTGGGCCTTCGCCGTCCTGACCGGCATCATCGTCGGCCATCTCGTGGCGATGGGCCGCGACCGCTGGTGGGGCGGTACCGGCTCCGGCGCGGCCCTCACCCTGGCCATGCTGCTGCTGTACGGCTGGGTGCCGTCGGTGCTGGTCAGCCTGGCCGTCGTGGTGCTGGTCGGGGCCGCCCGCAGACACCGCTGGCGGCAGGCGCTGCTGCACGGCGCGGTGGACATACTGGGCGTCGGCACGGCCTCGCTGACCCTGGCCTGCTTCGGTGTGCACCCCTCCGTCGCCCAACCCTGGCACCCCGACGACTGGGGCCCGGCGGCCGGTCCGGCGATCGTCGTCACCGCTCTGGCCTATCTGACCGCCACCCGTGCGCTGCTCTGGTACGCGGTCGCGCCGCGCGGCGGCGGTCTGCCGACGGTGGCCCGTACCGCGCTGATGCGCCAGGGGATGGTCGGCGTCGCCCTGCTGGGGCTCTCCCCGCTGATACTCGTCGTCGGCTGCGACATGCCGGTACTGCTGCCGCTCTTCGCCGTCCCGCTCATCGCCCTGGACTCGACGCTGTGGATCGCGCACGCCCGCGCCGAGGAGCAGCTGCGCGACCCGCTGACCGGGCTGCCCAACCGGCAGTGGCTGCTGGAGCGGGCCTGGATCGCGCTGGACGACGCGGAGCGCAAGGGCGAACGTACCGCGCTGATCCTGATCGACCTCGACAAGTTCCGCTCCGTCAACGACACCCTCGGGCATCTGGCCGGTGACCGGCTGCTGTTGCAGGTCGCCGACCGGTTGCGGCTCGCGCTGCCCCGCGGCGCCGAGGCGGCCCGGCTGGGCGGCGACGAATTCGCCGTCCTGCTGCCCTCCTGCGACTCCCCGACCCGCGCCCAGCGCATCGCCCGCGCCCTGGTCGCCGCCCTCGGCTCGCCGCTGAGCCTCGACGGGCTGACCCTGGTGCTGGAGGCCAGCGCCGGAGTCGCCGTCTTCCCGGACCACGCGGTGGACGCCGAAGGACTGCTGCGCCGCGCCGACGTGGCGATGTACCAGGCCAAGCGCGACCGCAGCGGAGTCGAGGTCTACGAGGCGACCCGGGACGGCAACACCCCGGACCGGCTGGGCCTGTTGGGCGATCTGCGCCGGGCGCTGGACTCAGGCGACGTCGAGCTCCACTACCAGCCCAAGGTCTGCTTCGACGGGAAGATCGCCGGCCTGGAGGCGCTGGTGCGCTGGGAGCACCCGCAGCGCGGCCGGGTCAATCCCGAGGAGTTCATCGCCATGGCGGAGACCTCCGGGCTGATGCCCCAACTGACCGAGTACGTGCTGGAGACGGCGCTGGGCCAGGTCGCCCGCTGGCGCAAGATGGGCCTGGACGTGCCGGTCGCGGTGAACGTCTCGCCGCGCGACGTGCACAGCCCCGGCTTCGCGGGCGCGGTCGCCGCGCGGCTGGCCCGGCACGGCGTCCCGCCGGGTTCACTGCAACTGGAGATAACCGAGCACGTCCTGCTGGAGGACCCGCAGCGGGCCGCCGACACCATGGCCGGGCTGACCGGGCACGGCGTGAAGATGTCGCTGGACGACTTCGGCACCGGCTACTCCTCCCTCGTCCACCTGCGCAAACTGCCGGTCAGCGAGTTGAAGATCGACCGCTCCTTCGTCGCCCGGCTGGTCCTCGACAACGAGGACGCCGAAATCGTCCGCTGCACCGTCGACCTCGCGCACTCGCTGGGCCTGCTGGTCGTCGCCGAGGGCGTGGAGGACGACGAGACCTGGGAGCGGCTGCGGGACCTGGGCTGCGACGCCGTCCAGGGCTGGCTGGTCGCCGCCGCGATGCCGCCCGACGAGGCGACCGCCTGGCTGCGCGCCCGCGGTGAGCACGGCTGGCGGCGCCCCAACGCGCTGGAGCGCGAGCCCGAGCCGGAGCACGCACCGGTGGCGGACGCCGACCAGCCGTCCGGGCAGGTCGTGCCGTAGTAAGGGCCGGTTCCCGCCGCCGCCGTGGGCCGCGTCGGCGCCCCGCGGTCCAAACCGTTTCGTCGCCAGGGGGTCCGCCCCCATAGGATTGGGCGCGAAACCATCGAACTCACCCCCAGAGGATCGCTGCATGCCTGGCATCACACGCGAGGAGGTCGCCCACCTCGGCCGGCTGTCGCGTCTTGAGCTGAAGGACGAAGAGCTCGACCACTTCGCCGAGCAGCTCGACGTGATCATCGGCGCGGTCGCCCGCGTATCCGAGGTGGCCGGCGAGGACGTACCCCCGACCTCCCACGCGCTGCCGCTGACCAATGTCATGCGCCCGGACGAGGTCCGGCCGTCGCTGACCGCGGCCGAGGCGCTCTCCGGCGCCCCGGCGCAGGAGCAGCAGCGCTTCAAGGTGCCGCAGATCCTGGGGGAGGACTAATCACCATGACTGACCTGACCAGGCTCACCGCGGCCGAGACCGCTGACGTCGTCGCCACCGGCAAGGCCTCCGCCGTCGAGGTCGCGCAGGCGCACCTCGACCGCATCGGCGCCGTCGACGAGAAGGTACACGCCTTCCTGCACGTCGACACCGAGGGCGCGCTCGACGCGGCCCGCGCCGTCGACGAGCGGCGCGCCAAGGGCGAGAAGCTCGGCCCGCTGGCCGGTGTGCCGCTCGCGCTGAAGGACATCTTCACCACGAAGGGGATCCCGACCACGGTCGGCTCCAAGATCCTCGAAGGGTGGATCCCGCCGTACGACGCGACGGTGACCAAGCGTCTCAAGGACGCCGGCATCGTCATCCTCGGCAAGACCAACATGGACGAGTTCGCCATGGGGTCCTCGACCGAGAACAGCGCCTACGGCCCGACCGGCAACCCGTGGGACCTCACCCGGATCCCCGGTGGCTCCGGCGGCGGCTCGTCCGCCGCCCTCGCCAGCTACCAGGCGCCGCTCGCGATCGGCACCGACACCGGCGGCTCGATCCGCCAGCCCGCGGCCGTCACCGGCACGGTCGGCGTCAAGCCGACCTACGGCGGCGTCTCCCGCTACGGCATGGTCGCCTTCTCGTCCTCCCTCGACCAGGGCGGGCCCTGTGCCCGTACGGTCCTGGACGCGGCGCTACTGCACGAGGCGATTGCCGGTCACGACCCGCTGGACTCGACGTCCATCGACGCCCCGGTCCCGCCCGTCGTCGAGGCGGCCCGCAACGGCAACGTCAAGGGCATGCGGATCGGCGTCGTCAAGGAGTTCGGCGGCGAGGGCTACCAGACCGGCGTCATGCAGCGCTTCAACGAGTCCGTGGAGCTGCTGCGCGAGCTGGGCGCCGAGATCGTGGAGATCTCCTGCCCCTCGTTCAAGCTGGCACTGCCCGCGTACTACCTGATCGCGCCGTCCGAGGCCTCGTCCAACCTGGCCCGCTTCGACGCCATGCGTTACGGCCTGCGGGTCGGCGACGACGGCACGAAGTCCGCCGAGGAGGTCACCGCGCTCACCCGCGAGGCCGGCTTCGGCGACGAGGTCAAGCGCCGCATCATCCTCGGCACGTACGCGCTCAGCTCCGGCTACTACGACGCGTACTACGGCTCGGCGCAGAAGGTCCGCACGCTGATCTCGCGCGACTTCGAGGCCGCCTTCGGCACGGTGGACGTGCTGATCTCGCCGACCACCCCGACCACCGCGTTCCCCATCGGTGAGCGCGTGGACGACCCCATGGCGATGTACCTCGCCGACCTGTGCACCATCCCGTCCAACCTGGCAGGCAACGCGGCGATGTCCATCCCGTGCGGCCTGGCTCCCGAGGACGGGCTCCCGGTCGGGCTGCAGATCATCGCCCCGGCCATGGCCGACGACCGGCTCTACCGGGTCGGTGCCGCGGTCGAGGCCGCGTTCACCGGACGATGGGGTCACCCGCTGCTTGAGGAGGCACCCGCGCTGTGAGCACGCTGAAGAAGGCCAAGGGCTTCAAGAAGAGCAAGCTCGGCCTGTACATCTCGATCGGCACCACGCTCTTCGGCGCCGTGAGCACCATCAAGCAGGCACGCAACGCCAAGGGCGAGCACGACCGGCTGATGCTGGCCGACGCCGTGGTCAGCGCCGCCGCCATCGCCACCGGCCTGGCGCTGCTCGTCCGCGAGCTGCGCCACCTCGCCGACGACGACGTCCTGGCGGACTGAGAGGTATGGGAATGACCGTCATGGACCTGGAGTCCTACGAGGACGCCCTGTCGGTGTACGACCCGGTGATGGGCCTTGAGGTCCACGTCGAGCTCGGCACGAAGACCAAGATGTTCTGCGGCTGCTCGACCACCCTCGGCGCCGAGCCCAACTCCCAGACCTGCCCGACCTGTCTGGGCCTGCCCGGCTCGCTCCCGGTCGTGAACGCGATCGGCATCGAGTCGGCCATCAAGATCGGTCTCGCGCTGAACTGCGAGATCGCGACCTGGTGCCGCTTCGCGCGGAAGAACTACTTCTACCCGGACATGCCGAAGAACTTCCAGACCTCGCAGTACGACGAGCCGATCGCCTTCAACGGCTATCTGGACGTCGCACTGGAGGACGGCGAGATCTTCCGGGTGGAGATCGAGCGCGCCCACATGGAGGAGGACACCGGCAAGTCCCTCCACGTCGGCGGCGCGACGGGCCGTATCCACGGCGCCTCGCACTCGCTGCTCGACTACAACCGGGCCGGTATCCCGCTCATCGAGATCGTCACCAAGCCCATCGAGGGTGCGGGCGAGCGGGCCCCCGAGGTCGCCAAGGCGTACGTCGCCGAGCTGCGCGAGCTCATCAAGGCGCTGGACGTCTCCGAGGCACGCATGGAGCAGGGCCAGATGCGCTGCGACGTGAACCTGTCGCTGCGCCCGCACGGCCGCAAGGAGTTCGGCACCCGCTCGGAGACGAAGAACGTCAACTCGCTCCGTTCGGTCGAGCGCGCCGCGCGCTACGAGATCATGCGGCATGCGGCGGTGCTCAACTCCGGCGGCACGATCGTGCAGGAGACCCGGCACTTCCACGAGGAGGACGGCTCCACGACGGCCGGCCGCATCAAGGACAACGCCGAGGACTACCGGTACTTCCCGGAGCCCGACCTCGTCCCGATCGCCCCGGCCCGCGACTGGGTCGAGGAGCTGCGCGCCGGACTTCCCGAGCTGCCGCGCGTGCGGCGGGACCGGCTGAAGACCGAGTGGGGCATCTCCGACCACGAGATGCAGTCGGCGCTCAACGCCGGCGCGATCGATCTGATCACCGCCACGATCGACGAGGGCGCCCCGGCCGACCAGGCCCGCAAGTGGTGGATGGGCGAGCTGGCCCGTGCCTCGAACGAGACCGGCAAGGAACTGGCCGATCTCGGCATCTCCCCGGTCCAGGTCGCGCGCGTCGCGGCCCTGGTCGCCGAGGGTTCGCTCAACGACAAGCTGGCCCGCCAGGTCATCGAGGGTGTTCTCGCGGGTGAGGGCGGTCCTGACGAGGTCGTGGAGAAGCGCGGTCTGAAGGTCGTCTCGGACGAGGGCGCGCTCGGCGCGGCCGTGGACGAGGCGATCGCGGCCAACGCCGCCGTCGCCGACAAGATCCGCGCCGGCAACCTCGCGGCGGCCGGCGCCCTGATCGGCGCGGTCATGAAGCTGACCCGTGGCCAGGCCGACGCCAAGCGCGTCCGGGAGCTGGTCCTGGAGAAGCTCGGGGTTCAGGGCTGACCTGAACGCAGGGCTGACCGAACGGTCGAAGATTCGTTCGAATGGTGAAAGGCGGTCCCCGGCGGGGGCCGCCTTTTCCCTGTGAGTAAGCGCACGAAACCACCAAAGGATCATTTTCCACTGCAAGAGTGACAGCCGCACCTGAACTGTTCTTTGAGGGCTATTCCCTGAAAGATCCACCCGAGATACCCAGGGAAGCAGGGAATGGCCGCACTCGCCCGGTGGTGTCTCCGCCGCCGTCTCATCGTCGTTCTGCTGTGGATCGTCGCGCTCGCCGGCCTCACCGCCGGTGCCGCGCTCGCCGGATCCGCCTACTCGAACGACTACGAGATACCGGGCACCGAGTCCGGCCGGGCGACCGCCCTGCTGGAGCAGGCCTTCCCGCACCAGGCCGGCGACTCCGACACGATCGTCTGGCACACCGTCGGCGACGGCAGCGTCCGCGCCGACGGCGTCGAGCAGCGGATGACCAAGACGCTCGACCGGATCGCCAAACTCCCCGGCGTCGCCTCCGTGAGCAGCCCCTACAGCCCCGAGGGTGCCGGACGGATCAGCCAGGACGGCCGGACCGCGTACGCCGACGTCACCTTCGACAGCGCCGCCGACGACATCGGAGCCGGGCAGGCCCGGGCCGTCGTGGACACCGCCAAGGCGGCCGAGGGCGGCGGGCTGCGGGTCGAGCTCGGCGGTACCGCCGTCGCGGCCACCGAGGGCGACAGCGCCCACCTCAGCGAACTGATCGGGATCGGCGTCGCCGCGGTGGTGCTGCTGCTGGCCTTCGGCTCCTTCGCCGCGATGTGCCTGCCGATCGCGACCGCGCTGATGGGCGTCGGCACCGCCTACATGGGCATCGAGCTGCTCGGCCACGTCATGACCGTCGCCGACTTCGCGCCGATGCTCGGCATGCTCATCGGCCTCGGCGTGGGCATCGACTACGCGCTCTTCATCGTCACCCGGCACCGCAGAGGGCTCAAACGCGGCCTGTCGGTCCGGGAGGCGGCCGAGCAGGCCGTCGCCACCACCGGCCGCGCGGTGGTCTTCGCGGGCGGCACGGTCTGCGTGGCGCTGCTCGGCATGCTCATCCTGCAGCTCAGCTTCCTCAACGGGGTCGCCGTCGCGGCGGCGCTCACCGTCGTGCTGACGGTGGCCGCCTCCATCACGCTGCTGCCGGCGCTGCTGTCGATGATCGGAATGAAGGCGCTCAGCCGCCGGGAGCGGCGGCAGCTCGCCGAGCACGGCCCGCAGCCCGAGATGCCCACCGGGCTCGCCGCCCGCTGGTCGGCCTTTGTCGAACGCCACCCGAAGCTGCTCGGCACCCTGGCCGCGGCCGTCATGCTCGTCCTCGCGCTGCCCACGCTCTCGCTGCACCTCGGCACCTCCGACCAGGGCAACAATCCGGCCGCCAGCACCACCCGGCAGGCCTACGAGCTGCTCGCGGACGGCTTCGGCCCCGGCACCAACGGGCCGCTGACCCTCGTCGCCGACATCCAGGGCGCCGACGCCCGGCTCGCCCTCGACCAGCTGCCGCAGACCCTGCGCGAAACTCCGGGCGTCGCCTCGGTGACCTCGGCGACCGTCAGCGGCGACACCGGCGTGATCACCGTGGTGCCGGACACCGCCCCGCAGTCCCGGGCCACCTCGGAGCTGGTGAACCGGCTGCGCGACGACGTGCTGCCACGGGCCGAGCAGAACAGCTCGCTCCAGGTGTACGTGGGCGGCCCCACCGCGAGCTACGACGACTTCGCGTCCGTCATCATCGGCAAGCTGCCGCTGTTCGTCGGAGCGGTCGTCGGCCTCGGCTGCCTGCTGCTGCTCCTGGCCTTCCGGTCCATCGGCATCCCGCTGAAGGCGGCGGCGATGAACGTGGCCGCGGTCGCGTCGTCCTTCGGGATCGTCGTCGCGATCTTCCAGTGGGGCTGGGGGAGCGAGCTCCTGGGCCTGGGGGCGGCCGGCCCGATCGAACCCTTCCTACCGGTGATCATGGTCTCGGTGCTCTTCGGGCTGTCGATGGACTACCAGGTCTTCCTGGTGAGCCGGATGTACGAGGAGTGGCTGGAGACCCGGGACAACCGGCGCGCGGTACGGGTCGGGCTCGCCGAGACCAGCCGGGTGATCAACTCGGCCGCGGTCATCATGATCGCTGTCTTCCTGGCCTTCGTACTCAGCGGCGACCGCGTCATCGCGATGTTCGGCATCGGCCTCGCGGCCGCCGTCGCCCTCGACGCGTTCATCCTGCGCACCCTGCTGGTACCGGCGCTCATGCACATGCTCGGCGGCGCCAACTGGTGGCTGCCGGCATGGCTGGACCGCCGGCTCCCCAGGATCAGCATCGAACCGCCGGCCACGCCGGCCCCCACCCCCGTCCTGCTGCCCGGACCCCGGGCAGCCGAACGGGAGCGGACTCCTACTTCCTGAGCATCGGGTTGCCGAGCGCCGCCGTGCCCTGATCGTCGCAGTACTGGGCGGCCGTCTTCCGGTCGTACTCGATCCGCAGCCGCAGCGCGCCCTTCACCTCGACGACGATCTTCTCCGTCGTGCCGAGCACGAGCTTCTTGAGGGCCAGCCGCTTGCCGTCCGCGGTGATGGTCAGCTCGACCGCCGCGTTCTTCGAGGTGTCCAGCAGGCCGGCGTCGACGGTGAACGTCGTCCACGCCCGGTTGAGGTTGAACTCCTCGAAGCCGGTGTCACAAGCCTTGGTCACCTTGGCGTCCGTGTACTCCTTGGTGTTGACCGTCGCCGGGACCTCGTCGAACGCGTCGTTCCCGGAGGCGTCGACCCAGGTCATGGCCGTCAGGGACACGTTGTCGCCCTCGGTGATCGAGGTCGGCTTGCCCGACCCGGAGTCCGAACTCGACGGTTCGAGCGAGGACGGGTCGTCGGACGGCGACGCGCTCGTCGGACCGGTCGTCGGCGGCGAACTGCTCTGCTGCTGTGCGCTCGTGCTGCTCTTCGGGTCGGCCGCGTTGCCGTCCTTCTTGTCGTCGCCCATGAACTTGACGGCGACCAGCGCTCCGGACGCCATCAGCACGACGGCGAGGACCGCGGCCAGGATCAGCGGGCCCTTCTTGCCGCGCTTGGGCGGGACCGGGACCGGGGTGGCCGCCGTCGCGGGACCCGGGGCCGGCGGCGGCGGGGGCTGCTCGTGGAACGTGGCCGGCGGCTGCGCCCCCAGCACCACCGTGGGCCGGGTGTCCGTCACCGGGTCCTCGGCCGGCGGCGGCGGGACGTACGAGGGCGGCGGCGTATGGACCGGCGGTGCGTGCACCGGCGCCGGGACGGGGGCCGGCCGGTTCGGCAGCGGCGGCACGACCGGGGCCGGCGCATGGGCGGGCGGCGGCGGGGTGGCGTCCGCGACCGGGACGGCGTCCTTGGGCCCCGTGGTGCGCGGAGTGCGCGTCGTCGAGATCACCGCCGGGCGCAGCTCACGCACCCACGCGGAGAGTGACTCCGGCCGGTTCGCCGGATCCGTGGCGAAGACCGCCGCGATCTTCGCCGCCCGCTCCGGGTCCAGCCCCGCCAGCTCGGGCAGCGCCAGCAGCGCGGCCCTGACCTGCTCCGGCATGGTGGCCGGCGACTCCCCGCTGAGCAGGAAGTACGCGAGGGCGCCGAAGGCGTAGCGGTCGGTGGCCGCGCTGCGCTTGCCCTCGAAGACCTCCGGTGCGGCGAATCCGGGGGTGAACCACACCTCGGCGGTCTGGTGGTCCGCGGTCAGCTTGCTCAGGCCGAAGTCGACGAGGGTGGCCTGGCCGTTGGCGTCGATCATGACGTTGCCGGGAGAGAGGTCACCGTGCACGACCGAACGGCCGGAGGGGGTGGCGGAGCCGGTGTGCAGCCAGTCCAGGACGTCGGCGAGCTGCTCCAGGCAGCGCACCGCCTCGCGGCGCTCGGCAGGGGTGTCCAGGGCGCGCTCGGCGCGCCAGTCGCGCAGGTCGAGGCCCTCCACATGGTTCATGACCAGGTACAGGGCGCGGCCCGCCTCCGGGGCCGCCTCCCCGGTACGGTGCGCGGAGGGGCCCTCGAAGTGCTCGCGGATGCCGACCACGCCGAGCCGGTTGACGAACCGCAGCAGTTCGGCCTGCTCTCGCCATTTGGAGCTGATCCGGTCGAACTGTTCCTGCGACAGGGTCGTCTTCGAATCGAGCACCTTCACGACGACGGGCTCGGTGCCGCCGCCGAGTTCGAGCTCGGCGAGGTAGAGCACGGCCTCGCCTCCGCGGCCGATGGATCGCAGCAGGCGATAACGGTCGGGTGCGCCGTCAGGGCCGATGTACAGACCGGTGTCCACTGGGTGTTTGTTCCCTCCCCCTAGATCTCTGGAATACCGCAAACAACATTGCGGCCAGAGGGAGTTCAGGTTGCCGCGCGCCGCTCGGGCCGGTCAAGCTCAGTTGCCGGGCCGTAACACGGAGATCGTACTCAGCGGGCTCTCAGGCTCCTCTCAGAAACGGAACCTACGGTTTCGTCGCATGGACACCACGAAGACCGACGCACTGGACAAGAACGCCACCGACCCGGAGACCACGGACAGCACGGAGACCGAGGACACCGAGGGCGCGGCGGCGGACCAGGACGCGGCGGTCCCGGCGCAGGGCATCATCGACCCGGACGCCCGCGACGAGGACGGCTTCGACGAGGACGACCTCGACGACGAGCCGGCCAGGACGCCGGCCGCGACCGGTGTGTCGGCCGCGGCCGGATCGGTCGTCGCGGTCGGGCTCGGCATCTCCTCGCTCACGGGCACCTGGATCGGTGATCTCATGAAGGACCGGGAGCAGCTGATCGGCCAGATCAAGTCCTCGGGCGGCTCGGTCAAGGCCCAGCTGGCCGCCGGGTACGGCACCCCCTGGCACACCGTGGCCCTCTTCAACGGCATCTTCGCCGTGGTCGCCATCCTGGTCGCCGCCGCCGTCCTGTTCCGTCCCGGCCGGCCCGCCGACGCGGGCAACCACTGGAGCCAGGCACTGGCGTGGGGCGGCCTCATCCTCGGTGTCCTCGGCCTGCTGATCGCCGGAGTCATGTGGTTCGACGTCTTCACCGATCTGCCGGTGGTCGCCGCCACCTCATGATCTGAGGCCCTCGGTGAGGTCCCCGGCAGCGAACTAAGGCCTCCCGCGCCGGTGCGGCAGCGGGCCTAAGTACCCCCGGCCACCGGAGTTCGGGCAGCTGCCCGATGTGGCGCACCCCCCTGGGAGACGAGTCTTGTCTCAGCGGAACAAGCCGCAGAGCCAAGGGGAAACACCATGTACGAGTTCGAACTCCACCAGGTCCGCGCCGCCGAACTCCAGCGTCGGGCCAGGGACGAGAACCAGGCCCGTGCGGTCATCGCCGCCCGCCGGAGCCGGCGCCAGGCCCAGCGCGAGGCGCAGCGCGCGGCACGCCGCGGGGGGCAGGTGAACACCGACGCCGGAAGGGTGGGGCGCGTACTGCGGGGAGTACGCCACCACGCGGCCTCGTGAAGGTGATATCCGCTACGCCGCTGTCGGACCGCCGTGCGATGCTCAGCACTGTGCAGACCCAGTCCGTGAGCCCCGTCTTCGTCGGCCGCGACAGCGAATTGACCCGCCTCACCGATGCGCTCGCCCGCTCCCGGGCGGGCGAGCCGCAGGCGCTGGTCGTCAGCGGTGAGGCGGGCGTCGGCAAGACCCGCCTCACCGAGGAGTTCCTCGCGGCGGCCGCCGCCGACGGCGCGGTCACGGCCGTCGGCGGCTGTGTGGAGATCGGCGCGGAGGGCCTGCCCTTCGCACCGGTGTCGACGGCCCTGCGTTCGCTCTACCGGCAGCTCGGGGACGAGCTGACGGCCGCGGCCGGCAACCAGGCCGGCGAGCTGTCGCGGCTGCTGCCCGAGCTGGGCGAGCACCGCGAGGTCTCGCGCGACGGGCGCGACTCGCACGACGACGACGGCCGGGTGCGGCTCTTCGAGCTCACCGCCCGGCTGCTGGAGCGGCTGGCGGCGGACCGTACCGTCGTCCTCGTCCTGGAGGACCTGCACTGGGGCGACCGCTCCACCCGCGAGCTGCTCGCCTATCTCTTCCGGTCGCTGCACCGCGGCCGTCTCGTGATCGTGGCCACCTACCGGTCCGACGACATCCACCGCAGGCACCCGCTGCGGCCCTTCCTCGCCGAGCTGGACCGGCTGCGCACGGTCGAACGGATCGAGCTGTCCCGGTTCAGCCGAGCGGAGGTCCGCTGCCAGATCACCGGCATCCTGGCCGCCGAGCCCGAGGGCGGCATGGTGGACCGGGTCTTCGAGCGTTCCGACGGCAACCCGTTCTTCGTGGAGGAACTGGCCGTCAGCATCCAGCAGGGCTGCAGCTCCGGGCTGAGCGACTCGCTGCGCGACCTGCTGCTGGTGCGGCTCGAAACGCTGCCCGAGGACGCCCAGCGTGCCGCGCGGATCGTCGCCGAAGGCGGCACCACCGTGGAGTACCCGCTGCTCGCCGCCGTCGCGGGCCTCTCCGAGGACGACCTCATCGAGGCGCTGCGCGCCTGCGTCGGCGCCAACATCCTGCTGCCCTCCGACGACGGCGACGGCTACCGCTTCCGGCACTCCCTGGTCCGCGAGGCCGTCAGCGACGATCTGCTGCCCGGCGAGCGCAGCCGGATCAACCGCCGGTACGCGCAGGCCCTGGAGAACGGCCCCGGCCTGGTCCGCACCGACGAGCGGGCCGCCCGGCTGGCCAGCTACTGGTACCACGCGCACGACCCGGCCAAGGCGCTGCCCGCCGTGCTGCGCGCCTCCGTCGAGGCCCGGCACCGGCACGCCTACGCCGAGCAGCACCGGCTGCTGGAGCGGGCCCTGGAGCTGTGGGAGGACACCCCGGAGGAGATCCGCGGCGAGCTGCGTCCGGCCGACTACGCCGAGGTCTATCCGCCGTGCGGCTGCCACCCCGACACCCCGCTGAGCTTCCTGGACCTGCTGGCCGAGATCACTGTCTCCGCCCGGCTGAGCGGCGAGCCCGAGCGCGCCTTCGCCGTGGCCAAGCGCGCGCTGCGGCTGATAGACGACACGACGGACGCGCTGCGGGCCGCCTGGTTCCGCGCCCAGCGCTCCCGGCTGGTCCAGGACCTGGGCCGGGGCGACGGCTGGGAGGACGTGGCCCGCGCCCAGGAGCTCCTGCGCGGTCTGCCGCCGTCCGCCGTCCACGCCGACGTCCTCGCCTTCGCCGCCGCCTGGATGATGATCCACAAGTCGGGTGAGGAGGCCATCGCCACGGCGGAGCGGGCCGTGGATCTGGCCCGCCTGGTCGGTGCCCACGAGACGGAGCTGAACGCCCGGCTGACCCTCGGGCTGCTGCACGCCGACTCCGGGGACGTCGAAGGCGGTCTGGCGCTGGCCGAGGACGTCTGCCGGGAGGCGCGCGAGCTCGGGTTGCCCGGGCTCATCGGCCGCTCCCACGGAAACCTCTCCTCGGTCCTGGAGGGCGTCGGCCGGTCCCATGACGCCATCGCCGTCGCGACCGAGGGCATCGAGCTGGTCCGGGAGATCGCCACCCGCAGTGTGCGGGCCTATCTGCGCGGCAACGAGGGCGAATCGCTCTTCTCGCTCGGGCTGTGGGACCGCAGCGAGGCGGCGATCCAGTGGTCCCGCAACAACGCGTCGGGACGGATGGCGGCCGGCGGGCAGACGATGTACCTGGGCTTCCTCGCACTGCGCCGCGGGCTGACCGAGCCGGCCGAGGAGTACGCGCGGGCCGCCCGCGACAGTTTCGTCCACGACTCGCAGCCCCAGCACCTGGTCCCCATCCGCACGCTCGCCCTGGAGATCGCCGTCCGGCGGGGCCGCTTCGACGAGGCGCGTCAGGTCCTGGCCGACGCCTTCGCGGCGGGCTTCGTGCCCGGCACCTCCCGCTACTGGTGGCCGCTGCTGGCCGCGGGCGCCGCCGCCGAGGCGGACGCGCCCTGGATGACCGTCGACGACCCGGACCGCGCGGCGCACCTGAAGCGCATCCGCAGCACCGCGTCCTCGCTGCCCCGGCTCGCACCGGTCTGGGAGGCGTACGCCCTGCTCGTCGAGGCGGAACTCGCCCGCGCCGAAGGCCAGGCCGCGCCCGAGCGGTGGGCCGCGACGGTCCACGCCTTCGAACCGGTGGGGCGACCGTACGAGCTGGCCCAGGTCCGCTACCGGTGGGCCGAGGCGCTGCTGGCCACCGGGCACGAGACCGGGGAGGCCCGCGAGGCCAGGGAGAGCCGCGAGGAGGCCGGCGCGCTCCTCGTCCTCGCCCACTCGGCCGCCGAGGCGCTCGGCGCCCGCCCGCTGGCCGACGAGGTCGCGCTGCTCGCGCAGCGTGCCCGGCTGTCGCTGCACGAGCCGGACGGCCGGGAGGGCCCGCGGCAGATCCCCGTGGCCGACGGACCCGCCGATCCGGCCGAGGCGCTGGGCCTGACCGCGCGGGAACGCGATGTGCTGCGGCTGGTCACCGACGGCCGGACGAATCGTCAGATCGCCGAGGAGCTCTTCATCTCGCCGAAGACGGCGAGCGTGCACGTCTCCAACATCCTGGCCAAGCTGAGCGTCTCCGGCCGGGGCGAGGCGGCGGCGCTGGCGCACCGGCTGCGGCTGTTCACCGTTCCGTCCGTATGACGACCTTCCCGGACTCGAGGTCGATCGACCCGCGTCCGGGATCGTTGTCGCCGGTGTCCTCCCGGGAGAGCGCCAGCCGGTTCTGCTCGTCGTCGGTGTGCTTGCGTCCCGGGGTGAAGAGCTCCTCCAGGGGATTGAACATCTCGCACCTTCCCGCTGTCAGCCGACCTTCAGCCGCAGGATGCGGTCGTCGCCGGGCTTGGGTGTGCCGCGTCCGTCGGTGTTGCTGGTGGTCAGCAGCAGGGTGCCGTCCTCCAGGGTGACAACGGTTCGCAGCCGCCCGTAGGTTCCGGTGAAGAACGGCTGTGGGGCCGCCGCTGCCTTCGTGCCGTTCAGCGGGATGCGCCACAGCCGCTCGCCCTTCAGCGAAGCCATCCAGATGCAGCCGGCGGCGTAGGCGATGCCGCTGGGGGAGGCGTCCTCGGTGTGCCACTGCGCCACGGGGTCGACGTACCCCTCGCGGTGGGCCTGGCCCTCGACGACCGGCCAGCCGTAGTTCTTGCCCGGCTCGATGAGGTTCAGCTCGTCCCAGGTGTTCTGCCCGAACTCCGCGGCCCACAGCCGGCCCTGGGCGTCCCAGGCCAGGCCCTGCACATTGCGGTGGCCGTACGAATAGACCACGGAATCGGCCTCGGGATTGCCGTGCGCGGGCTGCCCGTCCGGTGTCATCCGCAGGATCTTCCCGCCCAGCGACGTCTTGTCCTGGGCCAGCGGCTTGTTGCCGCTCTCGCCGGTCCCGGCGTAGAGCATCTTGTCGGGGCCGAAGGCGATCCGGCCGCCGTTGTGGTTGGTGCCGCTGGGAATGCCGCGCAGGATCGTGTCGGGCGCGCCCAGCTGCTGGCCCACGGGCCTTGCCGGGTCGTAGAGCATGCGCGCGATGCGGTTGTCGTCGGCGGTGGTGAAGTACGCGTACACGAGCCGGTCCGAGCCGAACGACGGGGAGATCGCGAGCCCGAGCAGGCCGCCCTCGCCGCCCGTTCCGCCGGCCACCCCCGGCACCGAGCCGACCTCGGTGGTCTTCCCGGTGGCCGGATCGGTCCTGAGAATCTTTCCGGTGTCCCGTGAGGCGACCAGCAGCGCCCCGTCCGGGAGTTCGGCGACCCCCCAGGGCGTGGCGAGGCCGGTGGCGACGGTGCCGGACACCGTGGCGGTGCCCGTCGCGGGAGCGGCGGACGCGGAATCCGAGGGTTCGGCGGTCGCCGTCGGGCTGGGGGCGGTGGACGTGGTCGGCCGCTGCGTGGCCGGGGGCTTCGGCACCCCGCCGTCGGGCGACGAGCAGCCGGCGAGCAGCGCGGCGGCGGCAAGCACGGCGGTCACGGCGGTCACGGTGGTGGTACGGCGGTGCACGGCGGGTCCTCCCTCGTGGTGTCCCGCGGTGGCATCACCGGGCTCCGCCCCGCGATGCCTGCCTGGGACTCGGGGACGACCCCCGGGAAATTGCAGCACACAACGGGCCCGCGCCGCCCGGGTCTTCGCGGTTCCCATGGGGTCGCCTCCGGTCGTCGTCGGTCCGCCCGCGGTGCCCGGCACCGGGCCCCGCGCCGCCGCCCCGCCGCTCCGTCCCAGTCTCCCGCCGGCCCCGGGGGCCCGCACGCTCCGGAGCCCGCACGCCGCACGGTCAGTCCCAGGAGCCCCGTACGGCGGGCAGCGCGGCGATCTCCGCGAAGTCCGCCGGCTCCAGGCGCAGCGCGGCCGCCCCCGCGTTCTCCGCCGCCCACCGCTCGGTCTTGGTGCCCGGTACCGGGACCACCGCGGCGCCCTGGCCCAGCACCCAGGCCAGCGCCACCTGCGCGGGAGTCGCGTCGTGCCGTTCCGCGATCCGCCGCAGGCCCGCCACGATCGGCTGGTTGGACGCCATCATCTCGGCCGTGAACCGCGGATGGCGGGCCCGCAGGTCGTCCGGCTCGAAGCCCTGTCCCGGGGTCAGGGTGCCGGTGAGGAACCCGTTGCCCAACGGCATCGCCGCCATGAAGCCGACGCCGCGCGCCGCGCACCACGGCAGCAGCGCCTCCAGCGCCTCGGTGGACCACACCGACAGCTCCGCCTGCACGCAGCTCACCGGGAAGACCTGCTGCGCCCGCACCAACTGCCGGATCGTTTCGTCGTGCATCCGGGAGCCGGTACGCCGGTTTCCGCGCGCCCCGACCGCGCACAGGCCGAGCGACCGCACCTTGCCCGCCGCCACCAGCTCCGCCATCGCACCCCAGGTCTCCTCGACGGGGACCTCCGCATCGATGCGGTGCAACTGGTACAGGTCGATGACATCGGTCTGCAGCCGCCGCAGCGACGCGTCACAAGCCCTCTTGACGTAGCCGGGCCGCCCGTTGGCCACGATGTGCTGCTCGCCCACCAGCAGACCGCACTTGGTGGAGACGAACACGTCCTGACGGCGCTCCCGCAGCACCCGCCCCACCAGCAACTCGTTGGTGAACGGCCCGTACATGTCCGCCGTGTCCAGCAGTGACGTCCCGCTGTCCAGCGCGGTGTGCACCGCCCGCAAGGACCCCTCGCCGTCCTGCCGCGAAGCGCTGTACGCCCAGCTCATGGGCATGCATCCCAGGCCCACGGCGCCCACTTCGAGAGCTGCTGCACCGATTGTCCTGCGCTCCACCTGCCCTGCCCTCCTCGCCGCGCCCGAACGGGGGGCGTGGACCAAGGTAACGTCCCCGTCCGACAGCGCATCACATAACCTCCTGACCATGGCTGACACGTTGCTGAACCACCGGCCCCAGGTCTGGCTGCCCATCCCGGCCGAGGAGATCGGCCCGCTCCCCACCGACCTCGACTACGTCTTCTGGGACGGCGCCGACGAGTACCCGGCGGACCCGTCGACCGCCGCGTTCTACGTCGTCCCGTACATGAAGGGAGCGGAGGTCGCCTCCCGGCCGCTGCCCCGGATGACGGGCGTCCGCGTCGTCCAGACCCTGAGCGCCGGCACCGACCAGGTCGCCGGACACCTCAAGGACCTGCCGCCCGGCGTGCGCCTGTGCAACGCCCGCGGGGTGCACGAGGCGAGCACCGCGGAACTCACCCTCGCGCTCACCCTCGCCTCGCTGCGCGGCATCCCGCGCTTCGTCCGCGGCCAGGACGCCGAGGAGTGGCACGACGGTTTCTACCCGGCGCTCGCCGACAAGAGCGTGCTCGTCATCGGCTACGGCGCGATCGGCAGCGCGATCGAGGACCGGCTCACGCCGTTCGAGTGCGATGTCGTACGGGTCGCCCGCACCGCGCGACCCTCCCCGCGCGGCCCGGTGCACGCCCTCGCCGAACTGCCCGAACTCCTGCCGCAGGCCGATGTGGTGGTCCTGTCCACCCCGCTCACCGAGACCACCCGCGGGCTGGTGGGAGCGGAATTCCTCGCCCGGATGAGGGACGGCGCGCTCCTGGTCAACGTCGCGCGCGGGCCCGTTGTCGACACCAAGGCGCTGCTCGCCGAACTGGAGTCCGGACGGCTGCGCGCGGCACTCGATGTCACGGACCCGGAACCGCTGCCCGCCGGCCACCCGCTCTGGCACGCTCCGGGCCTTCTCATCAGCCCGCACGTCGGCGGCAGCACCTCCGCGTTCCTCCCGAGGGCCAAGCGGCTGCTGCGCGCACAACTGTTCCGTTTCGCCACGGGAGAGCCGTTGAGCAACGTGGTCACCACCACCTGACGTCGCAGGTGGAGGGCGTGCGGCACCCGGTGACTGCACTGCGTACTGGTGATCTCCCTTGCGGTTACGCTGTGTAGAGGAACTATGTCCCTGAGTGACGAGTCTGGTGTATCGTCCGGACCGGGGGACGCGTCACGGACGCCCATGGGTTGCCGGCGGCGCGCGAAGGGTCAGCAAGCGAGGGGGGCGACGGGTGATGCACGGCCAATGGCGAGACGACCTGACGCGGCACCGAGGCGCGCCGCGACAGCGATACGGGATCACACGGTGAGTTCGACCGGGGCCGTACTCGCTCAGCCACCCGCCCACACCGGCCGGGCGGGGCTGGTGCCCCAACTCCTGGTCGCCGTGCTCTGCGGAGGCTACGCGACCGGCGCCGCGGTCGGCTGGGGATCGGCCTGGGTCGCCGACATCATGGGAGACTTCGGGCTCGCCGGCGCCGCGGCCGCGGCCAGCGTCTCCTCGTTCGTCTACGCAAGGACGCTCACCGATCGCAGCCGACCGACCTGGTTCCTGTTCGCCGGATCGTCCGCCATGGTGGCGCTCGGCAACGGCACATGGGGTTGGTACGAGGTAGTGCTGGGCGTCGAACATCTCCCGGACATCACAGCCGCCGACTTCTTCTTCCTGCTCTTCGCCCCACCGGCCATCGTCGGCCTGCTGATGCTCGCCAAGCGCCCGGTCACCCGGGCGGGCTGGGTCTGCCTGGGGCTGGACGCCTGGCTGATCGGCGGCTCGCTGCTCACCCTGTCGTGGAGCCTCGCGCTCGCGAGCGACGCGACGCTGCGCGGGCAGAGCGCCGCCCATGCCGCGCTGAAGCTCGCCTACCCGCTGCTCGACATCGCGCTGGCCAGCATGGTGCTAGCGCTGCACTTCCGGCGCTCCCCGGCCAACCGCGCCGCGGTCAACACCGCGATCGCGGCGCTCGCTCTGACCGTGCTGTGCGACGCCCTGTTCCGCTCCTCGCTCTGGCGCCACGGATACCACTCCGGCCAGATGCTGGACGCCGGCTGGTTCGCCGGCAGCATGCTGCTCGCCTACGCCCCCTGGGCCGGCCGGCGTGAGGGTGCCCGGTCGGGCGACCGGCGCTCCATGGCGCACTCCCGTCGCAGGGTCGCGGGATCGCTGTCCGCGCTCATCCCGTACCTCGCCGCGGCCGTCTGCACCCTCGGCATCCTCTCCAACGTGATCAACGGCCTGAAGACCGACCATGTGGTGCTCTTCACCGGCTGCACCGTCGTCCTCGCGCTCGTCGTCCGCCAGGGCATCATGCTGCTCGACAACATCTCCCTCACCCAGGAACTGGCCCAGAAGGAGAACCACTTCCGCTCCCTGGTGCAGGGCTCCAGCGATGTCATCATGATCGCCGCGCCCACCGGCGTGCTGCGCTACGTGAGTCCCGCCGCCCGCGGTGTGTACGGGCGTGACGCCGAGGACATGGTCGGCACCGAGCTCGCCTCGCACATCCATCCCGAGGATCTGGGGCGGGTGGTGCACGAGGTCCGCAGGTTTCTCGCCGCCTCGCCCGCCGCGGAGCCCGCTACGCGCATCGAATGCCGGATCCGCGCCGGGCGCGGCCGGGACGGCGACGGCTGGCTGAATGTGGAGTCCAGCGTCAACCGCTACCAGGGCGGCCTGATCTTCAACAGCCGCGATGTGACCGAACGGGTGCGGCTGCAGGCCCAGCTCCAGCACAACGCCTCGCACGACCCGCTCACCGACCTGCCCAACCGGGCCCTGTTCACCGAGCGGGTGAGCCGAGCGCTCGGCGGCCGCCGGAGCGGCGACGGCGACGCGGCGGTGCTCTTCGTCGACCTCGACGGCTTCAAGGCGGTCAACGATACGGTCGGCCACCAGGCCGGCGACGAGCTTCTCGTCCAGGCGGCCCGGCGGCTCCAGGAGTCGGTCCGGTCCGGGGACACGGCGGCACGATTGGGCGGCGATGAATTCGCCGCCCTCATCTGTGGCGGGAGCGCCGACCGGCAGCTGCGGGAGTACCAGATCCACGAGATCGCCGACCGGCTGCGCTCCGCGCTCTCCGAGCCGTACCGGGTGGAATCCGGTGAGGTCCGGGTGGCGGCCAGCATCGGCGTCGCCTTCGCCGAGCCGGGGATCACGCCCAGCGAGCTGATGCGCAACGCGGACCTGGCGATGTACCGCGCGAAACAGGCGGGCAAGGGCCGGGTCGAGATGTACGCGCCCCAGATGCAGGCCGACGTGGTGCGCCGCGCGGAGCTGGCCACCCGGCTGCGCAACGCCCTGCACGACGGGGAGTTCACCCTGCTGCACCAGCCCGTGGTCGAGCTGCGGACCGGCCGGGTGGTGGCCGTCGAGGCGCAGGCCCGCTGGCGCTCCGCCCAGGGCATCCTCTTCACCCCCGCCGAGTTCCTGCGGGTGGCGGAGGACACCGACCGCACCGCGGAGCTGAGCCGCTGGCTGCTGCAGGAGGCGGTCGAGCAGGCCGCGCTGCGGCACGGCGCGGGCCATGCCGTACCGGTGGCCGTCCGGATGTCCGTCCGCCGGCTGATGCACCGGGACCTGCCGCTCGGCAACATCGAGTCCCTGCTGGCCCGCCACGAGCTGCCGACCGGTGGACTGGTCCTGGAGCTGACCGACAACGACCCGAGGATCTCCCTGGAGGATCTGGAGCGCAGGCTGTCGGCGCTGCGCCGGCTCGGCGTGCAGATCGCGCTGGACGGCTTCGGCGCCGGATACGCCGCGATGACCGCGCTGCGCAGGCTCCCGGTGGACCTGCTCAAATTCGACCGCTCCTTCGTCGAGGGCTTGGGGGTCCCCCCGCCGAAGGTGGGGGGAGAGTCCGCCCGGCTCCACAAGATCACCGCGGGCATGCTGCGGATCGCCGAGGACCTGGGCATCCGCACCGTCGCGGACGGGGTGGACCGGCCGGAGCAGGTCCTCGCGCTGCGCGCCATGGGCTGTACGCACGGCCAGGGCATGGCCTTCTCCGGTCCGCTCGACGAACACCGGCTGAGGGGCTCCCTGGCCCGTGGCGGTTATCCCGTACCGCATGGTTCCATCGCTCTGACCGGCGGCCCGCTGCCCGTGCGGCACACCGGAAACACCGGAACGGGTGATCCTCTTCGCTCAAATGCTGAGACGCCCGTCCCACCCGCTTGACACTCCGAGGGGTCCAGGGGGAGGGTCGTGTCCATGCGCACCCGAATTCTCGTACTTGGAAAGCGCGTCGGCTGACCGAGGCCCATCACCGCCTTGGAAACGCACCGACGCGCTCCCCTCGCTTGCCTGACGGCACGAGGGGTTTTTTGTTGCCTGGCACCCAGAAGAAACTCATCTTCGAGAGAAGAGAACGCAGATGACCGAGCAGGCCACCGGGGCCCCCCATCCGCAGCAGCGGGCCCGTAGCGGGGGACAGCAGCCCACCACCGCAGAGCGCATGACGGGCGCCCAGTCCCTCATTCGTTCGCTCGAGGCGGTCGGCGCCGACACCGTATTCGGTATCCCTGGCGGTGCGATCCTGCCGGCCTACGACCCGCTGATGGACTCCGTCAAGGTCCGCCACATCCTGGTCCGCCACGAGCAGGGGGCCGGCCACGCCGCCACCGGCTACGCGCAGGCCACCGGCAGGGTCGGCGTGTGCATGGCCACCTCGGGACCGGGCGCCACCAACCTCGTGACGCCGATCGCCGACGCCCACATGGACTCCGTCCCGCTGGTCGCGATCACCGGCCAGGTCGCCTCCAAGGCGATCGGTACGGACGCCTTCCAGGAGGCGGACATCTGCGGCATCACGATGCCGATCACCAAGCACAACTTCCTGGTGACCAAGGCCGACGACATCCCGCGGACCATCGCCGAGGCGTTCCACATCGCCGCCACCGGCCGTCCGGGCCCGGTCCTCGTCGACATCGCCAAGGACGCGCTGCAGAACCAGACGACCTTCTCCTGGCCGCCGCAGATGGACCTGCCCGGCTACCGCCCGGTGACCAAGCCGCACGCCAAGCAGATCCGCGAGGCCGCCCGGCTGATCAACGAGGCCAAGCGCCCGGTGCTGTACGTCGGTGGCGGCGTCATGAAGGCCCGCGCCACCGCCGAGCTGCGGATCCTCGCCGAGCTGACCGGCGCCCCGGTCGTCACCACGCTGATGGCGCTCGGCTCGTTCCCCGACAGCCACCCGCAGCACGTCGGCATGCCCGGCATGCACGGTGACGTCACCGCGGTCACCGCGCTGCAGAAGTCCGACCTGCTGATCGCGCTCGGCGCCCGCTTCGACGACCGGGTCACCGGCCGGCTCGACACCTTCGCCCCGTTCGCGAAGATCGTGCACGCCGACATCGACCCCGCCGAGATCGGCAAGAACCGCGCCGCCGACGTGCCGATCGTCGGCGACGCCCGCGAGGTCATCGCCGACCTGATCGTCGCCGTCCAGGCGGACCACGAGGCCGGCCACAAGGGCGACTACGCCGACTGGTGGAAGGACCTCAACCGCTGGCGGGAGACGTACCCGCTGGGCTATGACACCCCGGACGACGGCAGCCTCTCCCCGCAGCAGGTCATCGAGCGGATCGGCCAGCTGGCCCCCGAGGGCACGCTGTTCGCGGCCGGCGTCGGCCAGCACCAGATGTGGGCCGCGCAGTTCATCAAGTACGAGAAGCCCAACACGTGGTTCAACTCCGGCGGCGCCGGGACCATGGGGTACGCGGTGCCCGCCGCGATGGGCGCCAAGGCCGGCGTCCCCGGCGCGACCGTCTGGGCGGTCGACGGTGACGGCTGCTTCCAGATGACCAACCAGGAGCTGGTCACCTGCGCGCTCAACAACATCCCGATCAAGGTCGCCATCATCAACAACGGCGCCCTGGGCATGGTCCGCCAGTGGCAGAACCTCTTCTACGGCGAGCGCTTCTCCAACACCGTGCTGCACGCCGGTGAGACCAACGCCGACAGCGGCTCGACGGTCGGCGTCGGCTCGACGGTGAACCGCGGCACCCGCGTCCCGGACTTCGTCAAGCTCTCCGAGGCGATGGGCTGCGTGGGCCTGCGCTGCGAGAGCCCGGACGAGCTGGACGCGGTCATCGCCAAGGCCAACTCGATCAACGACCGCCCGGTGGTCGTGGACTTCATCGTCCACGAGGACGCCATGGTGTGGCCGATGGTCGCGGCCGGTACCTCCAACGACGAGATCCTGGCCGCCCGCGATGTCCGCCCGGACTTCAGCGACGGCCAGGAAGACTGAGGCGCAGGACCGAGAGAAGGAACGAAGCGACATGTCCAAGCACACGCTCTCCGTCCTGGTGGAGAACAAGCCCGGCGTCCTGGCCAGGATCACCGCGCTGTTCTCCCGCCGCGGCTTCAATATCGACTCCCTCGCGGTGGGCACCACCGAGCACCCCGAGATCTCCCGCATCACGATCGTCGTCAACGTGATCGACGAGCTGCCGCTGGAGCAGGTCACCAAACAGCTCAACAAGCTGGTCAATGTTCTGAAGATCGTGGAACTGGAGCCGGCCGGCGCTGTTCAGCGTGAACTCGTTCTGGTGAAGGTGCGGGCCGACAACGAGTCCCGTTCCAAGATCGTCGAGATCGTCCAGCTGTTCCGCGCCAAGACCGTGGACGTCTCCCCGGAGGCCGTCACGATCGAGGCCACCGGCGGCGCCGACAAGCTCGAGGCGATGCTCAAGATGCTGGAACCCTTCGGCATCAAGGAGCTGGTGCAGTCCGGCACCATCGCCATAGGGCGCGGCGCCCGCTCCATCACCGACCGCTCCCTGCGGGCCCTCGACCGCTCCGCGTAGTGCCGGCGCACCGCGTCGCCGCTCCGGCGGCGACGCGGTACCGCATAGCGAGACCGAGAAGCTTTCTTCCGCCCACCGGACGTACTGTGTGGGCAATCCACCAGAACCAAGGAGATATCCCAAGTGGCTGCCGAGCTGTTCTACGACGACGACGCCGACCTCTCCATCATCCAGGGCCGCAAGGTCGCGGTCATCGGATACGGCAGCCAGGGCCACGCCCACGCGCTGTCGCTGCGTGACTCCGGCGTCGACGTGCGCGTCGGCCTGCACGAGGGCTCCAAGTCCAAGGTCAAGGCCGAGGAGGAGGGCCTGCGCGTCGTCTCCGTCGCCCAGGCGGCCGCCGAGGCCGACGTCATCATGATCCTGGTTCCGGACCCGCTCCAGGCCAAGGTCTACGAGGAGTCCATCAAGGACAACCTCAAGGACGGCGACGCCCTCTTCTTCGGCCACGGCCTCAACATCCGCTACGGCTTCATCAAGCCGCCGGCCAATGTCGACGTCGCCCTGGTCGCCCCGAAGGGCCCGGGCCACCTGGTCCGCCGCCAGTACGAAGAGGGCCGCGGCGTCCCGTGCATCGCGGGTGTCGAGCAGGACGCGACGGGCAAGGCGTTCGAGCTCGCGCTGTCCTACGCCAAGGGCATCGGCGGCACCCGCGCCGGCGTCATCAAGACCACCTTCACCGAGGAGACCGAGACCGACCTCTTCGGCGAGCAGGCGGTCCTCTGCGGCGGCGCCTCCGCGCTGGTCAAGGCGGGCTTCGAGACCCTGGTCGAGGCCGGCTACCAGCCCGAGATCGCGTACTTCGAGTGCCTCCACGAGCTCAAGCTGATCGTGGACCTCATGTACGAGGGCGGCCTGGAGAAGATGCGCTGGTCGGTCTCCGAGACCGCCGAGTGGGGCGACTACATCACCGGCCCCCGCATCATCAACGACCAGACCAAGGTCGAGATGAAGAAGGTCCTCGCCGAGATCCAGGACGGCACCTTCGCCAACAACTGGATGGCCGAGTACAACGCCGGCCTCCCGAAGTACAACGAGTACAAGAAGGCCGACCAGGACCACCTGCTGGAGACCACCGGCAAGAAGCTCCGCAAGCTCATGAGCTGGGTCGACGACGAGGCGTGAGCCCCGTAGGGTGCGGGGCGGTCGCAGTGGCCGCCCCGCACCTTGTCCACGGCGTACAGCCACGTGCGGGTGATCCTTCCACCAAGGCACAAGTCGTACTCGGCGGCGCCGATACACTGCAACTACAAAGCGCGTCAGGCTCACAGCGTCGTGCGTCTTCCACGCGGCATGCCATCCCCTCCCTCCCTGGAGCGTCCGCGGGACCGGCCGCCCACGAAGGACAAGTGAGGACCACGTGAGCCAGAAGCCTGTCGTACTCATCGCCGAAGAGCTGTCGCCCGCCACTGTCGACGCACTGGGGCCGGATTTCGACATCCGGCACTGCAACGGCGCCGACCGGGGTGAGTTGCTCTCCGCGATCAAGGATGCCGACGCCATCCTGGTCCGAAGCGCCACCAAGGTGGATGCGGAAGCCATCGCCGCCGCGCCCAAACTGCGAGTCGTCGCCCGTGCGGGCGTCGGCCTGGACAATGTCGACGTATCCGCCGCCACCAAGGCCGGCGTCATGGTCGTCAACGCGCCGACGTCCAACATCGTCACCGCCGCCGAGCTGGCCTGTGGCCTGCTCATCGCCACCGCCCGCAACATCGCGCCGGCCAACTCGGCGCTGAAGAACGGCGAGTGGAAGCGGAACAAGTACACCGGCGTGGAGCTGGCCGAGAAGACCCTCGGCGTCGTCGGCCTCGGCCGCATCGGCGCGCTGGTCGCCCAGCGCATGTCCGCGTTCGGTATGAAGATCGTCGCCTACGACCCCTACATCCAGCCCGCGCGCGCGGCCCAGATGGGTGTCAAGGTCCTCAGCCTGGACGAGCTGCTGGAGGTCTCCGACTTCATCACCGTCCACCTCCCGAAGACCCCCGAGACCCTCGGTCTGATCGGCGACGAGGCCCTGCACAAGGTCAAGCCGTCGGTCCGGATCGTGAACGCCGCGCGCGGCGGGATCGTGGACGAGGAGGCGCTCGCCTCGGCCCTGAAGGAGGGCCGCGTCGCGGGTGCGGGCCTGGACGTGTACGCGAAGGAGCCGTGCACCGACTCCCCGCTCTTCCAGTTCGACAACGTGGTGGCCACCCCGCACCTGGGCGCCTCCACCGACGAGGCGCAGGAGAAGGCCGGCATCGCCGTCGCCAAGTCCGTCCGCCTCGCGCTCGCCGGTGAGCTGGTTCCGGACGCGGTCAACGTCCAGGGCGGCGTCATCGCCGAGGACGTCCGTCCCGGCCTGCCGCTCGCCGAGAAGCTCGGCCGGATCTTCACCGCGCTGGCCGGCGAGGTCGCGGCCCGCCTCGATGTCGAGGTCCGCGGCGAGATCACCCAGCACGACGTGAAGGTGCTCGAACTCTCCGCGCTCAAGGGCGTCTTCGAGGACGTCGTCGCCGAGACGGTCTCCTACGTCAACGCGCCGCTCTTCGCCCAGGAGCGCGGTGTCGAGGTCCGGCTGACCACGTCGAGCGAGTCTCCCGACCACCGCAACATGGTCACGGTGCGCGGCACTCTGACGGACGGCACGGAGGTGTCGGTCTCCGGCACGCTGGCCGGGCCGAAGAACATCCAGAAGATCGTCGCCGTCGGTGACGAGGACGTGGACCTGGTCCTCGCCGACCACATGGCCTTCCTCCGCTACACCGACCGCCCCGGCGTCGTCGGCACGGTCGGCCGCATCCTCGGCGAGGCCGGCGTCAACATCGCGGGCATGCAGGTCGCCCGTGCGACGGTCGGTGGCGAGGCCCTCGTGGCTCTCACCGTCGACTCCTGCATCCCGCCGGCCGCCCTCGCGGAGATCGCCGAGGAGATCGGCGCCACGTCGGCCCGCGCGGTGGACCTCACGGACTGACCTGTCCGGTCGGGAACATGAGTGACGAGTGGCGGCCCGGGGGGAAACCTCCGGGCCGCCACTCGTTTTCGCGTTTCCGGAGCTGTTTCTCCGGTGACGTGTCCCCGATGCCGTTTCTCCGGGGCTGTTTCTAGAGCCGCGCGGCCTTCAACGCCATGTGCAGCAGCAGCCGGTCCTCGCCCTCGTCGAGGTCGAGTCCGGTGAGCTGCTCGATGCGCGACAGACGGTAGTAGAGCGTCTGGCGGTGGATGGCGAGGGCGGCGGCCGTGCGACCGGCCTGGCCCGCGCAGTCGAGGTAGACCTCGGCGGTGCGGGCGAGCTCGCGGTGGGACGGCTCGAGCAGCGGCAGCACGGCGGGGTCGGGGGTCGCGCCGGCGGGGAAAGCCGACAGCATGCGGTACGGGCCGAGGCCCGACCAGTCCGCGATGGGCGCGAGCCGGGGCTGGGCGCGGGCCGCGCGGGCGGCGGCGGTCGCCTGCCGCCACGCCTCGGACAGTCCGTCCAGCCCGCGGGCGGGCTCGCCGATGCCGGCCACCGCGCCGGGCGCGGTCGAGGTCTCCAGCAGCCGGGCGGCGGCGGTGCGGGCGGGGGAGAGGTGCTGGACGGAGCGGAGCCGGACCAGCACGGCCAGCGGGTCGGCGGCCGGGACCGGGCCGGGATGGGGCGGCCCGTGGGCCGGGACCCGGCAGAGCGCCGCGGCGCCCGGGATCGAGCGGATCCCCGGCAGTTCCCCCGAGCCGTCGTCCGCGCCGTCGGCGGCATCGGCCCCGGCCCCGGTTCCGGCGAGGAGGACGGATCCGGAGGCGCTGTCCAGGGCGGGCGGAGCCGTCCAGCCGAGGACGCACACGAGCGCGTGCACCTCGTCCGCGTCCGGGCCGAGCGCCGCGCTCAGCGCGTCCCGCGCCGCATCGCGCCGCTCGCCGGGGCCCGCGGTCAGCGCCGCGCGCAGCTCGCGGCCGACATCGGCGCCCGCCCGGGACTCGGCGGCCAGCCGGTCGCCGATCCGGTCGCAGACCTCCATCGCGGCGACCAGCCGCGGGTCGGGGTCCGGCCCGGCGTCCGAGTCGTCGAGCAGCCAGACATAGCCGTGCACGATGCCGCGATGGCGCACCGGCAGGCAGATCCGGCCCCTGACGACGCCTGCGGCCGGGGCGGCGGGGATGCGTACCGGGCCGGTGGCGCGGGCGATGCCGAACCGTTCGAACCAGGAGCGGACCTCGGCCGTCGAGCGCCGGGTCAGGATCGACCGGGTGCGGACAGGGTCCATCGCGCCGTCGTCGCTGTCGTGCGCGCCGAAGGCGATCAGCCGGAAATCGCGGTCCTCCAGGGTCGCGGGCGCGCCGACGAGCGCGGACACCTCGTCGACCAGTTCCTCGTAGTCACCTCGCACCCCGCCATTGTCTCTTACATCTGTATGAGGGATGCGGCACGGATGCGTGACAGGTGTCGATGGTTCACGGGGTAGGTGAACCCTAGATTTCGCGGTGTCGCTGCCTGTTCATGCTCTGATCCTGAAGGAGCCCCCGTGCTCGGTCCCGTGTTGCTCGCCGCCTCGCGCAGCGACCGCATGCGTCGCATCGTCGCCGCCGCGCCGATCACCCGTCCCGTGGTGAACCGTTTCGTCGCCGGTGACGAACTGCACCCCGCCATGGACAACGTCCGCGAGCTCACCGCGTCCGGCCTGGAGGTCACCCTCGACCACCTGGGCGAGGACGTCACGGACGCGGCCACCGCGAGCGCGACCCGCGACGCGTACCTGGGCCTGCTGCGGGCACTGGAGGCCGAAGGTCTCGGCACCCGCGCCGAGGTCTCCGTGAAGCTGTCCGCCTTCGGGCAGGCGCTGCCGGACGGGGGCCACGACATCGCGCTGGAGAACGTCCGCGAGGTCGCGGAACTGGCCACCGCGATCGGCACCACGGTCACCCTCGACATGGAGGACCACACCACCGTCGACTCGACCCTGGGGATCCTCGCCGAGCTGCGCAAGGAGCACCCGGACACCGGCGCCGTCATCCAGTCGTACCTGTTCCGCACCGAGGACGACGCCAGGAAGCTGGCCGTCGCCGGTTCGCGGGTACGCCTGGTGAAGGGCGCGTACAAGGAGCCCGCGAGCGTCGCATTCCAGACCAAGGCCGAGGTCGACAAGGCGTATGTGCGCGTCCTGAAGATCCTCATGGCCGGCGACGGCTACCCGATGGTCGGCTCGCACGACCCGCGCATGATCGCCATCGCCCAGGAGCTGGCCGCGCGCTACGGCCGCAAGCCCGGCAGCTACGAATTCCAGATGCTCTACGGCATCCGCACCGCGGAGCAGCGCCGCCTCGCGAACGACGGCGAGCGTATGCGCATCTACGTGCCCTACGGAGCAGACTGGTACGGATACTTCATGCGCCGTCTCGCGGAGCGTCCGGCCAACCTCGCCTTCTTCCTCCGTTCCTTCCTCCCCAGCCGCTGAGCGCCCACCCGTCACCCGCCGCCACCCTTCCAAGGAGCGCTGCGCGCGCCCCCCTCAACCGCATAGCGGCCCTCAACCCAAGGAGCGCACCACCATGGACGCTGTGACCCAGGTCCCCACGCCGGTGAACGAGCCGATCCACTCCTACGCCCCGGGAACCCCCGAGCGCGCCCGGCTCGAAGCGAAGCTGAAGGAGCTGGCCGCCAACCCGATCGACCTGCCGATGACCATCGGCGGCGAGCAGCGGATGGGTGGTGGTGAGCGCTTCGACGTCGTGCAGCCGCACAATCACAGCGCCCGCATCGGCACCTACGCCAATGCCACCGCCAAGGACGCGCAGGACGCCGTCGACGCCGCCCTCGCCGCGGCCCCGGCGTGGCGCGCGCTCTCCTTCGACGACCGCGCAGCGATCATCCTGCGCGCCGCCGACCTGCTGTCGGGCCCGTGGCGCGAGACGCTCGCCGCCTCGACCATGCTCGGCCAGTCGAAGACCGCCCAGCAGGCCGAGATCGACACCCCGTGCGAGCTCGTCGACTTCTGGCGCTTCAACGTCTCCTTCGCGCGGCAGATCCTCGCCGAGCAGCCGATCAGCAGCGCGGGCGTGTGGAACCGCAGCGACCACCGGCCGCTGGAGGGCTTCGTCTACGCGATCACGCCGTTCAACTTCACGGCCATCGCGGGCAACCTGCCGACCGCCCCCGCCCTGATGGGCAACACCGTCGTGTGGAAGCCGTCCCCGACGCAGACGCACGCCGCCGTGCTGCTCATGCGCGTGCTGGAGGCCGCCGGCCTGCCCAAGGGCGTCATCAACCTGGTGACCGGTGACGGCATCGCCGTCTCCGAGGTGGCGCTCACCCACCCGGACCTGGCCGGTATCCACTTCACCGGCTCGACCCGGACCTTCCAGCACCTGTGGAAGACGGTCGGCACCAACATCGAGAAGTACAAGACGTACCCGCGCCTCGTCGGTGAGACCGGCGGCAAGGACTTCGTCGTCGCCCACCCCTCCGCCGACCCGGCGATCCTGAAGACCGCGCTGACCCGTGGCTCCTTCGAGTACCAGGGCCAGAAGTGCTCGGCCTCCTCCCGCGCCTACATCCCGCGCTCCATCTGGGAGAACGGCTTCAAGGAGGAGTTCGCGGCCGAGGTCGACGGCATCACCATGGGCGATGTCACCGACCTGTCGAACTTCATCGGCGCCGTGATCGACGAGCGTGCCTTCGCCAAGAACAAGGCCGCCATCGACCGCGCGAAGTCCGACCCGACGATCGAGGTCGTCGCCGGCGGCACCTACGACGACTCGGTCGGCTATTTCGTCCGCCCGACCGTCCTGGTCTCCTCCGACCCGTCGAACGAGATCTTCCGCGACGAGTACTTCGGCCCGATCCTCGGCATCCACGTCTACGACGACGCCGACTTCGACACCATGCTCGCCCAGATGGAGTCCGTCTCGCCGTACGCTCTGACCGGCTCGATCATCGCCCAGGACCGCGCCGCCGCCGTCGACGCGATGGAGAAGCTGCGCTTCGCGGCCGGCAACTTCTACATCAACGACAAGTCGACCGGCGCCGTCGTCGGCCAGCAGCCGTTCGGCGGAGGCCGCGCCTCCGGTACGAACGACAAGGCCGGCGCCGCGTCCAACCTGATGCGCTGGACGTCCACCCGCTCCATCAAGGAGACGCTGGTCCCGCCGACCGACTACCGGTACCCGCACCAGGGCTGATCCGCACCAGGGCTGACCAGCCCCGCAGCGGCCCGACCGCATACCGCCGCCCCCGTACTCCGGTCCCCATCCGGATGCGGGGGCGGCCTGCGTTCGGGTGGTCTCCGTCTCAGATAGTAGGAAGTCCGAGTAACTGTGGAGACATAACGGCCGAGCTGACCTAGCTTTGTAGAAGCCGAACGACTCGCTCCACCAGCGATCGGCGGATGCGAACCAGCGCCTTTCACGCAGGTCACCCCCTGCCGCGCACGTTCCCCGCCCCGTTCTGTGGCGACCACCATCTCCTTGATCTTCCTTTGGAGCTGATCACCATGGACGAGACCGCACGCGACAACGCGATGAAGGCCCTGCAGCGCTCGCTCGACCGCCGGGACAACGGCGGCAGCACCGGCCACGAAGCCCGCTAGCGCGGCGCAGCAGACACACAAGCATTGGTCCTCAAGTGCCGGACGGGATGTTCAGCCCGTCCGGCACTTGAGATGCCGTTCAGCGCGCCCGGCGCGCCACCGTGAAGTGATCGACACGCTCACCGGTCTCCGCCAGCGCGGACACCGTCAGGGTCGCCGTACGGCCGGACGGCGCCGGCTCGACCTCGACCGCGATGAACGAGTAGCCCGTGTAGCGGACCCGCGACCAGGCGACGTCCTCGGTGACCTTGCCGCCGCCCTTGGCCGAGTGCCACGTGGTGACGGAGTCGACGTTGTTCTCGTGACCCTCGTACGAGTCGGGGGCCGGGAAGTTGTAGAGGCTGCGGCCCGCGCCGCCGGCCGTCACGTAGACGACGCCGTCCCGGTCCGGGTGCACCGTGTCGCCGATGGCGACCGGCTTGGAGACCTTGCCGCCGCGGATCGCGTCGGTGCGCTCGTAGACGTGGTTGTGGCCGTTGACGACCAGGTCGACCTGGTGCTTCTCGAAGAGCGGCACCCACTTCTCCTGCACACCGCCGTCCGAGGCGTGCGAGTTGGTGGTCGAGAAGGCGCAGTGGTGGAAGAAGACCACGATGAAGTCGATGCCGCGCTGCCTGCGCAGCTCACCGAGGCGCTTGTCCAGCCATGCGGTCTGCCGGCCGGCGCTGCTGTCGTAGTTGGCCGGGATCTCGTACGAGACATCGTTCGCGTCGAGCGCCACGACAGCGGTGTTGCCGTAGACGAAGGAGTACGCGCCCGGCTGGTTCTTCGGGTCCGGCCCGTTCTCCGGCAGGCTCCAGCGGGCCTCCTGGCCGCCGTAGCCGTTGGGGGAGTACCAGGCCTCCATGTCGTGGTTGCCGGTCGTCACCATCCACGGGACGCGGGCCGCGACCGACTCGGTCTGGGCGAGGAACTGGTCCCAGGTCCGCGCGTCGTAGACGGAGGAGTCGCCGGCTGTGCCGGAACCGGCCGGGTCGGCGTAGCAGATGTCGCCGGCGTGCAGGTGGAACGCCGGGTTCTGCGCCAGGATCAGGCTGTCGTTGGCGAGCGCGTGGTAGCTGACGCCCTGGTCGCCGAAGGCGGTGAAGGTGAACCGCTCACCGCTGCGCGGCGCGGTGGTGAAGGTGCCGATGGTGCCGAACGCCTGGCCGGAGGCCGGGTCGAAACCCTCGTGGCCGACGCCGTAGTAATAGGTGGTGCCGGGGTGCAGCCCGTCCAGCGCGGCGTGCAGGTAGTACTGGTCCACCGGCGGCAGCTTGCTGTTGAGCAGCTGCGGGGTGTGCAGCGCGCGGACCTCGGCGTCGATCTTGTGGCTGAGGGCCCACGGCTTGAGGCCCACCCGGATGAACGGCTTCCGCACGGCGAGCGGGACCTGCCAGGAGACCCGGAACTGGGTCTTGGGGTCCGCGCCGAAGGCGAGGTGGCGCCCGAAGGGGGCGACGAGGGAGCCACTGACGTGGTGCCCGGTCGCGGGCTTGCTCAGCAGCGTGGGCGAGGCGGCGTTCGCGGTGCCGCTCAGCAGCCCGGCCCCCGCCACCGCACCGGCGGCGGCGACGGTGCTGCTGATGACCCGGCGGCGGGTCAGCCGGGTACGCAGGTATTCGTGCTGTTCGGCCATGCTCATCCGGTCGGCGAGCTTGTCCGCAATACCCATCCGTGGTGTGTCCATGCCGCGCAATCTCGCAGTCCCGGTCAACCCGCGGTCGTACTGCGAATGAACGGTGCATGTCGACCCGCCCATATGTCCGTCATGCGGACACCGCGTGTCATTCAATGGGACGCCGAGTAGGGTTTCCCGCATGTCTCGCACCCTCAGCCTCGCAGTGATCCCCGGTGACGGAATCGGCCAGGAGGTCGTGGCCGAAGGCCTCAAGGTCCTTGCCGCCGCCCTCCCTTCGGACGTGAAGCTGGAGACGAAGTCCTTCGATTTCGGCGCCAAGCGCTATCACGCGACAGGTGAGACGCTCACCGAGGACGATCTGGCGCAGCTCAAGGAGCACGACGCGATCCTGCTCGGCGCGATCGGCGACCCGTCCGTGCCGTCCGGAGTGCTGGAGCGGGGCTTCCTGCTGAAGCTCCGCTTCGCCTTCGACCACCACGTCAACCTCCGCCCCAGCAGGCTCTTCCCCGGCGTGGCCACCCCGCTGGCCGGCACCCCGGACATCGACTTCGTCGTGGTCCGCGAAGGCACCGAGGGCCCGTACACCGGCAACGGCGGCTCCATCAGGACCGGCACCCCGCACGAGGTGGCCACCGAGGTCAGCCTGAACACCGCGTTCGGCATCGAGCGCGTGGTGCGGGACGCCTACGCTCGCGCCCAGGCCCGCCCGCGCAAGAAGCTCACGCTGGTCCACAAGAACAACGTGCTGGTCTACGCCGGCCACCTGTGGACGAACATCTTCAACAAGGTCGGCGAGGAGTTCCCCGACGTCACCACGGACTACCTGCACGTGGACGCTGCGACGATCTTCCTCGTCACCGACCCGGCGCGCTTCGACGTGATCGTCACCGACAACCTCTTCGGCGACATCATCACCGACCTCGCCGCCGCCGTCTCCGGTGGCATCGGGATCGCCGCCAGCGGCAACATCAACCCCAGCGGCGATTTCCCGTCGATGTTCGAGCCGGTGCACGGCTCCGCCCCGGACATCGCCGGCCAGAGCAAGGCGGACCCGACCGCGACGATCCTCTCCGTGGCCCTGCTGCTCCAGCACCTGGGCTACGCCGACGAGGCCGCCCGCGTCGAGACGGCCGTGCACGCGGACCTCGCCGAGCGCTCCGCCCCGCGCACCACGGTCGAGGTCGGCGACGCGCTGGCCGCACGAGTAGCCGGCTGACGCACCTGGCCCCTGGGCTTCCAGCCCTGCCGGGTGCGACCATCGACCCCGGGCCGCACATTTATGCCTATGGCCCCATCGCTGCGATAATCAGCGATGGGGCCGCTGTGCGAGGGGAAACTCGGACGTCCAAGCACTGGGACGGCGGGTGCGGTCCGCCATGACCTCACGGTGAAGGACACGCAGACATGACGACGCCCACGATCGAGCTCAAGCCTTCCTCGCACCCGCTGTCCGACGCGGAGCGCGAGGCGATCCTCGCCAACCCCGGGTTCGGCCGCCACTTCACCGACAACATGGTGACGATCCGGTGGACCGAGGGCCGTGGCTGGCACGACGCGCAGCTCGTGCCGTACGCCCCGCTCTCCATCGACCCGGCGAACATGACGCTGCACTACGCGCAGACGATCTTCGAGGGCCTGAAGGCGTACCGCCAGCCCGACGGGACGGTCGCCACCTTCCGCCCCGAGGCCAACGCGAAGCGCTTCCAGGACTCCGCACGCCGCCTGGCCATGCCCGAACTGCCCGTCGAGACGTTCATCGAGGCCGTCGACGCGATCGTCGGCCAGGACAAGGCGTGGGTGCCCAGCGCGGGCGAGCAGTCGCTCTACCTGCGGCCCTTCATGTTCGCCACCGAGGTGGGGCTGGGCGTCAAGCCGGCCAACGAGTACCTCTTCATGGTGATCGCCTCGCCCGCCGGCGCGTACTTCGCCGGTGGCGTGAAGCCGGTCTCCGTCTGGCTCTCCGAGGAGTACGTGCGCGCCGCGCCCGGCGGCACCGGCGCCGCGAAGGCCGGCGGCAACTACGCCGCGTCCCTCATCGCCCAGGCCCAGGCCATCTCGCACGGCTGCGACCAGGTCGTCTGGCTGGACGCGATCGAGCGCTGCTGGATCGAGGAGATGGGGGGCATGAACCTGTACTTCGTGTCCGGCAACAAGATCCTCACCCCCGCCCTGACCGGCTCGCTGCTCCCGGGCATCACCCGTGACTCGCTGCTGCGGATCGCCGCCGACCTGGGCTACGAGGTCAGCGAGGGCCGGATCTCCGTCGAGGAATGGAAGCGCGGCTGCGCCGACGGCTCCATCACCGAGGTCTTCGCGTGCGGCACCGCCGCGGTGATCACCCCGGTCGGCTCCGTCAAGTCCACCCGCGCCGACTGGACCGTCGCCGACGGCAACCCCGGCTCCGTGACGATGAAGCTGCGCGAAGCGCTCCTGTCCATCCAGACAGGCACCGCCCCGGACCCCCACGGCTGGATGCACCCGCTCGGCTAGATCACTGCGTTGTGCCCCCCGGCCCCGCACGGCTGAACCCACCCACGGTTGTGGGCAACGGTTCGCCTGGGCGGAACGGGTGGGCACAACCGACCACCGGCCCGCACCGGCCCATCAGACCTGCTGTACGAGCGCCCGCTCCGTTTCCATCGCCGGAACCGGATGCGGGCGCTTCGCGTTCAGCGCGAGGTAGGCGCAAGCGCTGATGGCCGCGGCCATCAGGAAGCTGAGGTCGATACCGCCGGTGTACCCCAGCAGCGGGCCGCTGTAGAGCGGCGTATCCACGGCCAGGAGGCCGACCACCGCGCCGGAGGCCCAGGCGGCGGTAGCCGGAACGTTCCAGCCGCCCCGGTACCAGTACAGCCCCCCACGCGTCCCCCGGTTGAACACCTGCAGCGCATCGGTGTCGTAGCGGCCGCGAACCCGCACGAACCCCAGCAGCGTCACCACCGCCCAAGGCGTCCCGACCGCGGTCAGCAACAGCACGAACGACGTCATCGCGTCCTGCGCGGCCCACGCGAAGTGCCCCAGGAAGACCAGCGCGGTGGAGAACGCGGCGACGACGTACGTGGCCTGCGTCCGGGACGCGCGCGGCAGGATCGCGTCCAGGTCGAGGCCCATGCTGTAGAGCATCAGTCCGGCGTTGCCGACCGAGCCCGCCGAGGCGTTGGCCAGCAGCAGCGCCAGGTACCAGGCGGGCGCGGCGGCCACCAGCGGGCCGGCGTAGTCGTCGGCCGCACCGACCGCCAGCGCGGTGAAGGTACCGAAGAGCTGCGGCACGAGAAGCCCGACGACCAGGCCCAGACAGGTGGACCAGAAGACCTTGCGCTGGGTGAAGCGCCGCGGCGAGATGTAGCGCGTGTAGTCGCCGAGCAGCGTGATGAAGGCGATGGGCCCGCTGAGCCCCGCGGAGACCGCCGCGAGCAGCCAGGTCGGCCAGAAGCCGCCGAGCAGGTACGTCGAGCCCTCGACGGGTGAGGTGGTGAAGCTGCCCGCGTAGGCGATGAAGCCGATGAGCAGCAGCACGGTCAGGCCGATGGCCAGGGCGCGGCTGAGCCGCAGGAGCAGCCGGTAGCCGAAGACGGCGCCGGTCGCGGTGGCCCCGGCGAGGACCGCGTAGACGACGGCGTAGCTCACCGCGCCCGTCGGCAGGCCGAAGAGCCGGTTGAGGCAGCCGACGACGGCGTCGCCGCCGACCCACAGGGTCAGGGCGGTGTAGCCGAGCGAGAGCAGCAGGCCGATGACCGAGCCGAGCAGCCGCCCGCGCACCCCGAAGTGGGCGCCGCTGCTGGTGGAGAGGTTCGTGGCGCTGCGGAGCGACACGAGGGCGAGCGGCGCGGTCAGCAGCGTGCCGACCAGGGTGCCGATCACCAGGGCGCTCACCGAGGCCCACCAGCCGAGGCCGAAGGAGACCGGCAGCCAGCCGAAGACGATCACTCCGAGGGCGAGATTCGACCCGAGCAGGATGCTGACCAGGTCGCGCGGACCGCTGGTGCGCTCCTCGTCCGGAACGGTGTCGACTCCGCGTTGCTCGATCTGCATGGGCGGTCTCCCTACACGATTCCTGCCATCTTTGAACGGCACTCAATGTCTCTCACGCATGGCCCACGGTCAATACTTCCTGTCGACGGGATGAATTGTTAGAGTGTCGTTCTAACTCTTCATGCCCTTGAAGACCTTCATGACCCTCATGCCGGGAGGCGCGACATGCGACTGACCCCGACCGAGCGGGACCGCCTGCTGCTGTTCGGCGCCGCCGAGCTGGCACGGGCCCGCCGGGCCCGCGGCCTGCGGCTGAACGTGCCGGAGGCGACCGCGCTCATCGCGGACACCGTCTGCGAGGCGGCCAGGGACGGCCGCCGGCTGGCCGAGGCCATCGCCGCCGCGCGGGCCGTCCTCGGGCCCGAGGACGTGCTGCCCGGCGTGGCCGACGTGGTCAGGGAAGTGCACGTCGAGGCGGTCTTCGACGACGGCTCCCGGCTCGCGGTCGTCCCCGACCCGATCGGCGGGGGCTGGCTCGGCGACGACGCGCCCGGCGCCGTACTGACCGGCCCCGCGGTCCCGGACCGGGTTCCGTCCGTGACGGTGACCGTGCACAACACCGCGACCGTGCCGATCAGCGTCACCTCGCACTTCCACTTCTTCGAGGCCAATCCGCGGCTCGACTTCGACCGGTCGGCCGCGTACGGCATGCGGCTCGCCGTCCCGGCGGGCTCGTCGGTGCGCTTCGGCCCGGGGGAGTCGGCGCCGGTGGGCCTGGTGCCGATCGGCGGCGCCCGCGTCGCGATCGGCTTCGCGGGCCTGGTGGACGGCCCGCTGGACGCGCCCGGTGCCCGCGAGGAGGCCCTGCGCAGGGCCGCGGCCTGCGGCTACCTCGGCACCCCGACGACGTTGGAGGACGGCTCATGACCGGCATCGACCCGCGCGAGTACGTGGCGGTGCACGGCCCCCGGGCCGGGGACCGGGTGCGGCTGGGCGACTCCGGGCTCGTCATCCGCGTCGAGTCCGACGCGCAGCAGCCCGGCGACGAGTTCCTGGCCGGCTTCGGCAAGACCGCCCGCGACGGAATGCACCTCAAGGCCGCCGCCGTCCGCGACACCTGCGACGTCGTGATCAGCAACGTCGTGGTGATCGACGCGGTGCTCGGCATCCGCAAGGTGTCCATCGGCATCCGGGAGGGCCGGATCTGCTCGATCGGCCGGGCGGGCAACCCGGACACCCTCGACGGAGTCGATGTCGTCGTCGGCACCGGCACGAGCATCGTCTCCGGCGAGGGCATGATCGCGACGGCCGGCTCCGTGGACACCCACGTCCATCTGCTCTCGCCGCGCATCATGGAGGCCTCGCTCGCCTCCGGCGTCACCACGATCATCGGCCAGGAGTTCGGCCCGGTGTGGGGCGTGGGCGTCAACTCGCCCTGGGCGCTGCGGCACGCGTTCAACTCCTTCGACGCCTGGCCGGTCAACATCGGCTTCCTGGCCCGCGGTTCCTCCTCCGACCCGGCCCCGCTGGTCGAGGCGCTCGCCGAGGGCGGCGCGTCCGGCTTCAAGGTCCACGAGGACATGGGCGCGCACACCCGCGCGCTGGACACCGCGCTGCGCGTCGCCGAGGAGCACGACGTCCAGGTGGCGCTGCACAGCGACGGCCTGAACGAGTGCCTGTCGGTGGAGGACACCCTGTCCGTCCTCGACGGCCGCACCATCCACGCCTTCCACATCGAGGGCTGCGGCGGCGGGCATGTGCCCAACGTCCTGAAGATGGCCGGCGTGCGGAACGTCATCGGCTCGTCCACCAACCCCACGCTGCCCTTCGGGCGGGACGCGGTCGCCGAGCACTACGGCATGATCGTCTCCGTCCACGACCTCAAGACCGACCTGCCCGGCGACGCGGCCATGGCCCGCGACCGGATCCGCGCCGGGACGATGGGCGCCGAGGACGTGCTGCACGACCTCGGCGCGATCGGCATCACCTCCTCGGACGCACAGGGCATGGGGCGCGCGGGCGAGACCGTACGCCGCACCTTCCAGATGGCCGGGAAGATGAAGGCCGAGCTGGGGCCGATGGAGGGCGACGGGCCCGCCGACGACAACGCGCGCGTGCTGCGCTACATCGCCAAGCTCACGATCAACCCCGCCATCGCCCACGGCCTCGCCCACGAGGTCGGCTCCCTGGAGGTCGGCAAGCTCGCCGACATCGTGCTGTGGAAGCCGCAGTACTTCGGCGCCAAGCCGCAGATGGTCCTCAAGTCGGGCTTCCCGGCGTACGGCGTCACCGGCGATCCGAACGCGGCCACCGACGACTGCGAACCCCTGGTCATCGGCCCGCTGTTCGGGGCGCACGGCGCGACCGCGGCCGATCTGTCCGTCGCCTTCGTCGCCCGCGCCGCGGCCGAGTCGGCGAACGACCGGATGCCGACCCGCCGCCGCCGGGTGGCGGTGCGCGGCACCCGCGGTATCGGCCCCGCCGAGCTGCTGTTCAACTCCCGCACCGGGCAGGTCGACGTGAACGGCAGCACCGGCCTGGTCACCCTCGACGGTGACCCGCTGCGCTCCGAACCCGCCGACCAGGTGTCCCTCAGCCGCCTGTACTTCTTGTGACAAGGATCCGCACCATGAACACGACCCCCGCCGCCGACGGCTTCCGGATGCCCCCCGAGTGGGCCCCGCACGCCCGCACCTGGATGGCGCTGCCCTCCCCGAGCACCACCTTCGCGGACGACGAGGACCTCGACGTCTCCCGCCGCGCCTGGGCGGAGGTCGCCCGCACCATCAGCCGCTACGAGCCGGTCACCGTCCTCACCACACCCGGTGACGGCGCCGCGGCCCGCTCGCTGCTCGGCCCCGGCGTCGATGTCGTGGAGCAGCCGCTCAACGACGCGTGGATGCGCGACATGGGCCCGACGTTCCTGGTCCGCGACGGCGAACTGGCCTCCGCGAACTGGGTGTTCAACGGCTGGGGCGCCCAGGAATGGGCGCAGTGGGACCTGGACTCCCAGGTCGGCGCGAAGGTCGCCGAACTGGCCGGCGCGCGCGCCTACGCCTCACAGCTGGTCAACGAGGGCGGCGGCATCCACGTCGACGGCGAGGGCACCGTCCTGCTCACCGAGACCGTCCAGCTCGACCCGGGCCGCAACCCGGGCTGGACCAAGGAGCGGGTCGAGGAGGAGCTGCACGCGTACCTCGGCACGACCAAGGCGATCTGGCTGCCGCGCGGGCTGACCGCGGACTACGGGCTCTTCGGCACCCGCGGCCATGTCGACATCCTGGCCGCGTTCGTCCGGCCCGGCACGGTCGTCGTCCACAGCCAGCAGGACCCCGCGCACCCCGACCACGCGGTGTCGCAGGAGGCGATCAAGCTGCTCGGCAACGCCACCGACGCGCGCGGCCGCGCCCTGGAGGTCGTCGAGCTGCCCGCTCCCACGGCCACCGGGGAGGACGGCGAACTGGTCGACTACTCTTACGTGAACCACTACCTGTGCAACGGCGCCGTCGTGCTGTGCTCCTTCGACGACCCGGCCGACCGGGTCAACGCGGAGATCTTCGGCCGGCTCTTCCCGGAGCGCGAAGTGGTCCCCGTCGACGCCCGCACGATCTTCGCGCACGGCGGCGGCATCCACTGCATCACGCAACAGCAGCCCCAGGTGTGACCCAGGGATACATCGTCGGAGGACGCGGTGACCGGACAGCCCCGCGCCAGGCGGCGGCTCAAGCAGCCCCGTGAACTGGTGATGGCCGCCGCGATGACGGCCATCGCGGAGCGCGGCCTGGCCGAACTCACCCTCGCCGGCCTCGGCCGCGAGGTCGGCATGAGCAGCGGCCACGTCCTCTATTACTTCGGCAGCAAGGACGAGCTGCTCCTGCAGACCCTGGAGTGGAGCGAGGAGCAGCTCGGCGCCCAGCGCCGCGCGCTGCTCTCCCGGCCGCTGCCCGCCCGCGAGCGGCTCGACCTGGTCATCGACCACTACCTCGCCGACGGCCACCGCGATCCGCACTGGGTGCTGTGGTCCGAGGTCTGGACCCGCTCCCAGCTGGGCGAGGAGGGCCTGCAGCGACAGCTCTCGCTGGAGTTGGCCTGGCACCGGGACCTGGTGGCGCTGGTCGCCGAGGGCATCTCCCACGGCGAGTTCCGCACCACCGACCCGGAACGGTTCTCCGTCCGGCTCCGGGCGCTGCTCGACGGCTTCGGCACCCACCTGGTCGTCGGCCTGCCCGGCACCGACCGCGAGGCGGTCCTCGACCACGTGCGGGAGTTCCTCCAGGACGGACTGTTCGCGCCCGAGGTGTGAGGGGCCGCCGGGAGCCGGCTCCGCCGGAGGCGCCCTTGCGGGGGAACGTCCGGTTCCGGCACGGTCGTTGACCATGGGCGCCATGGGACAGCAGCACTGGAAGAAGATCTGGGTCGGTTCGGCCGGCAACATGGTCGAGTGGTTCGACTGGTTCGTGTACTCGACGTTCGCCACGTACTTCGCGGCCTCGTTCTTCCCCAAGGGGGACGAGACCGCCCAGATGCTCAACACGATGGGCATCTTCGCGGTCGGCTTCTTCATGCGGCCGGTGGGCGGCTGGCTGCTCGGCCGGATCGGTGACCGCAAGGGGCGCAAGGCGGCGCTGACGCTCTCGGTCTCGCTGATGTCGGCGAGCGCGGTACTGATCGCGGCGGCGCCGACGTACGCGGTCGCCGGGTACGGCGGCGCGGGCGTCCTGCTGGTGGCGCGGCTGCTGCAGGGGCTGTCGGTCGGCGGTGAGTACGCGGCGAGCGCCACGTATCTGACGGAGGCGTCGGCGCCGGGCCGCCGGGGGTTCGCCTCCAGCTTCCAGTACGTGTCGATGACGGTCGGGCAGATCATCGGGCTGGGGCTGCAGCTGATCCTGCAGCGCACGATGTCGGACGGAGCGCTGCACAGCTGGGGCTGGCGGATCCCGTTCATCGTCGGCGCCGCCGGCGCGGCCATCGTCTTCTACCTGCGGCGCAGCATGCTGGAGACGGACGTGTACGAGGGCGCGTCCGCGGCGGCGGGCGAGGCGGGGGAGGAGCGCGGCACCCTCGGGACGCTGTGGAACCACCGGCGCGAGGCGTTCCTGGTCATGGCGCTCACCATGGGCGGCACGGTCGCGTACTACACGTACACCGTCTACCTCACCAAGTACCTGTCCAGCAGCGCGGGACTGCCCAAGCAGACCGCGACGCTCGTCAGCTTCTGCGCGCTGACGGTCTTCGCCTGCCTGCAGCCGCTCGCGGGAGCGCTGTCGGACCGGATCGGCCGCCGGCCGCTGCTGATCACCTTCGCGGTCGGTTCGACCTTCCTCACCGTCCCGATCATGACGATGCTCCGGCACGTCAGCGGCTTCTGGTCGGCCCTGGGGCTCGCCCTGCTCGCGCTGGTGGTGGTCACCGGCTACACGTCGATCAACGCCTGCGTGAAGGCCGAGCTGTTCCCGACCCACATCCGCGCGCTGGGCGTCGCGCTGCCGTACGCACTCGCCAACGCCCTGTTCGGCGGTACCGCGGAATACGTCGCGCTGTGGTTCAAGAAGGGCGGCATCGAGTCCGGCTACTACTGGTACGTGGCGGGGTGCGCGGCGGTGTCGCTCGTCGTCTATCTGACGATGCGCGAAACGAAGGAGATCGATCTGCACCGGGTGGGGCGGGACGTCCGGGACACCGGGGACGCCCGGGACCAGGGGCAGGCCGATCCCGCACCGCTCGCATCCTGAGACGGGCCGGGGCGCGGAGGCGGGTCTGTGCCAGACTGCCTCCGTGCTCTCCAACGTCATCATTATGGACAGCGCACGCCGGTCCGCAGTGAGCGCCCCGTAGAACAGGTACGGCAGCGACCACCGTGTCCCAGACCCGCGTGCAGACCTCTCGCATCCGCGAGAGGTTTTTTCGTTTCCCGGCCCACCCATGCCGGACGCGAAGCGCGAGGGATCATTGGGGGCAAGTGGAGACGGGTCTTCCGGTAGCCACTCACCCGACAGGAGCCTCACCACCATGACAGCCGCATTGGACGACAGCTTCCACGTCTTCGACACCACGCTGCGCGACGGCGCGCAGCGTGAGGGGATCAACCTCACCGTCGCGGACAAGCTGACGATCGCCCGGCACCTGGACGACTTCGGGGTGGGCTTCATCGAGGGCGGCTGGCCGGGCGCCAACCCCCGCGACACCGAGTTCTTCGCACGCGCCGCCGCCGAGCTGGAGCTGCGGCACGCCACGCTGGTCGCCTTCGGCGCCACCCGCCGTCCGGGCGGCAAGGCCGCCGAGGACATGCAGGTCAAGGCGTTGCTGGACTCCGGTGCACCGGTGATCACGCTGGTCGCCAAGTCGCACGACCGGCATGTCGAGCTGGCGCTGCGCACCACGCTGGAAGAGAACCTGGAGATGGTCCGCGACACCGTCTCCTACCTGCGGGAGCAGGGTCGCCGCGTGTTCGTCGACTGCGAGCACTTCTTCGACGGCTACAAGGCCAACCCGGAGTACGCGAAGCAGGTCGTCAGGACCGCGCACGAGGCCGGCGCCGACGTCGTCGTGCTGTGCGACACCAACGGCGGCATGCTGCCGGCGCAGGTGCAGGCCGTGGTCGGCCTCGTCCTGGCCGACACCAACGCCCGGCTGGGCATCCACGCGCAGGACGACACCGGTTGCGCGGTGGCCAACACGCTCGCCGCCGTCGACGCGGGCGCCACCCACGTGCAGTGCACCGCCAACGGATACGGCGAGCGCGTCGGCAACTCCAACCTCTTCCCGGTGGTCGCCGCGCTGGAGCTGAAGTACGGCAAGAAGGTGCTTCCCGAGGGCGCGCTGGCCGAGATGACCCGGATCTCGCACGCCATCGCCGAGGTCGTCAACCTCGCGCCCTCCACCCACCAGCCCTACGTCGGCGTCTCCGCCTTCGCCCACAAGGCCGGCCTGCACGCCTCCGCGATCAAGGTCGACCCGGACCTCTACCAGCACATCGACCCCGAGCAGGTCGGCAACACCATGCGGATGCTCGTCTCCGACATGGCGGGGCGCGCCTCCATCGAGCTCAAGGGCAAGGAACTCGGTATCGACCTCGGCGACGACCGCGAGCTCGTCGGACGGGTCGTCGCCCGCGTGAAGGAGCGCGAGCTCCAGGGGTACACCTACGAGGCGGCCGACGCCTCCTTCGAGCTGCTGCTGCGCGACGAGATCAACGGCCGCCCCCGCCGCTACTTCCGCGTCGAATCCTGGCGCGCGATCGTCGAGGACCGCCCCGACGGCACCCACGCCAACGAGGCCACGGTGAAGGTGTGGGCCAAGGGCGAGCGCATCGTCGCCACCGCCGAGGGCAACGGCCCGGTCAACGCCCTCGACCGCGCGCTGCGCGTCGCCCTGGAGCGGATCTACCCGCAGCTCGCCGAGCTCCAGCTCGTCGACTACAAGGTCCGCATCCTCGAAGGCCGCCAGGGCACCGACTCCACCACCCGCGTCCTGGTCACCACCAGCGACCGCAAGGGCGAGTGGAACACGGTCGGCGTCGCGGAGAACGTGATCGCGGCGTCATGGCAGGCACTCGACGACGCGTATGCCTACGGGCTGCTGCGGGCGGGTGTCGACCCGCAGGAGTAAGGCGGCGTTACACGGTGAGGTCGGCCCCGGCGGCGAAAGCGACGAAGCGGGTCCAGGCGGCGGGGGAGACCGTCAGGGCCGGGCCGTCGGGGTCCTTGGAGTCACGGATGTGCACGGCCTGGGGGTGGGCGGCGACCTCGACGCAGTCGCCGCCTGCGTCGCTGCTGTGGCTTGACTTGCGCCAGGCGTAGGCGATTTCGATGCAGTCGCCGCCTTGGTCGCTGCTGCGGCTGGATTTGAACCAGGCGAGATCGTCTGAAGGCTGTGGGCTTGCTGCGCGGTTCATGAATCTCCTAGCAGATCGTCCAGCAGACCCATGCTCTCCTCAGGGGTCAGGGCCTGTGAGCGCAGCATCCCATATTTCTGCTGGAGGGTACTGACCTGGTCTGGATCATCATGGAGGAAACTGACCAGTTGCCCTTCAACATAGGCAAGTTGATCGTGCTCGGGTGTCTCCAGTAGCACCATGGGGCCCGCGAGACCTGCGTGCCGCTTTCGGTGCGTTGGCATGATCTGGAGCCCCATGAAGGGGAGTTCGGCGCACTGGCGCAGTTGGCGGATCTGCTCGCGCAGCACGTGGGAGCCGCCGATGGGGCGGTGCAGAATCACCTCCTCCAGGATGTAGTTCATCATCGGCGGCCAGGGTTCGCGTGCGAAAATCTGCTGCCGATCGAGCCGCGCTGAGACCCACTCCTCGACCTCCTCCTCGCTGAGCGGCGGGAAGAGGCAGCCGAACACCGCACGCGCGTAATCCTCGGTCTGGAGTAGTCCGGGAACCACTTGGGTCTCGTAGCTCAGGCGCGTCAGCGCTTTCTGTTCCTGCTCCATGAAGTCCTGCGCGAACAGCGGATACCGCTCCCTCTCCGGGATCTGCGTCACCGCAACCGCCAGCGTCCCCTTCGTCCCCAAGAGCTCGTCCAAGTGCTCCGCCAGGTCCCGCTTGAGCGGCCTGCGACCCTGCTCGATCGAGGCGATCGTCTCCTCGTGCACGCACAGCCGCTCGGCCAGCGAGAACTGGGTGTATCCCGCCCCTCTCCGGAGGTGACCGAGCATGGCGCCGATCACGTGCCACGACGGATTCTTCTTGGGCTTGTTCGCCGGATGCATGAGGTCTCCCATTCCCGTCCGCCGCCGCACACGACCCCCTCCCGAGGCGTACAACCCATCCGTACGCCCTGACACTGTGGTCCAACATAATCACTGACTGTGACAGTCGGGCTATGGACAAGAACAATCAACTGCGCCTTTTCCGCGAGGCGTTCTACCGGCGCGAGCGCCGTTCCGTCCCCGCTGCCAGGCACTTCACCGAGCAGGCGCTGACGGCGTGGGGTGTGGCGGCCCGCCGGGACGAGGTGCTGCTCTGTGTGAGCGAGTTGGCGACCAACGCCCTGCTGCACGGCGTGCCCCCCGGGCGCGGGTTCCGGCTGCACCTCACCCTCGACCACGGCGGCGGCCCGCTGCGGGTCGAGGTGCACGACAGCGGGGGTGGTGACGTGCGGACGCCCGCCCTCTGCCCCCAGGGTGGGGACGAGGGCGGGCGCGGGTTGCTGCTGGTGGCGGGACTTGCCGACGACTGGGGCGTGGGTCGGCGCGATCCCGGCAAGATCGTGTGGTGCGAGTTCGCGCTGCCGCTCCCGTAGATCGGGCCGCCTCGTCTGCCGCCCCGATCGTCCCGCCAACGCGCGGGCGCGCGAGGCCTGTTGTTGGTGCGAACATCTGGCGGACGCGCGTAGAACTCGGGCACACTCGTCACGCACCAAGAGCGGCACCCGCACAACCGCCCCACCGGTTGCACGTATCCCGCAGGAGGACCTCGTATGAGGCTCGGCAGAGTGATGAAGTTCCGCAGAGTTCTGAGCGCGCTCGTTCTCGCGCTCGGCGTCCTGTTCGCCCCGGGGGTCGGCATCGCCGCCTCCCACGATGCCTACGCCGTCACCAAGCTGACGCACGCGCAGGCCACCGCCATGTTCCGTGACGCGGGGATCACCTGGTCCTCGTCCGGTGGCTGCTCCAACCGCAACGTCTCCACCTGTACGTCCTTCGATCAGCTCAACCTGGCCACCGCGCAGGGCGCCGTCACGCTCAAGCACGCGAGCGCCTGCGCGCTGAACATCACCGGTGGCACGGAGACCGGGCACGCGAGCGGCACGTACAGCCACTGGAACGGCTACAAGCTCGACTTCGGCAAGAACACCTGCATCACCAACTACATCCACCGGTTCACGTACATCGGCCTGCGGGGCGACGGCGCTCCGCAGTACAAGTCGGGGTCGGGGAACATCTACGCGGACGAGGGCAGTCACTGGGACGTGCTTTATTACAACTGCGGCGGCTGCTGAACAGAGTTGCCGAGCAGCAATGAACAGACCTAAACAGACCTGAACAGGTCTCACTCGGGTTGGACTTCCGGAAGTGGGTTGTTGGACTCCCGCTTCCGGAAGTGACCGGTCCGTTGACGGGTGGTCGCGCGCGCCACTACTCAGGGCGCATGTCGCGAAGAATCCGTACGGCGTGCGCGCTCGCCGCCGTCTCCTCGGCCGTCATGGCCATGGCGGGGCCCGCATTGCCGGCCGCCGCCGCTCCCGCCCCTGCCGCCGTTGCCGCCGGCACCGCGGTCATCGCCTCCGGGCAGCTGTCGGTGGCCGTCGCCACCGACTTCCCCCGCGTGGTCTCCTACACCGACACCGCCAGTGGGGCGACGCTCGGTGCGAGCAGCGCCCCCGTCACCGCGGTGACGCTCAACGGCACCGCCTATCCGGTGGCCCTGAAAAGCCCGCCGGTCCTCGACGCCACCTCCGCCCGCTACACGCTGGTCTTCCCGGCGCTGGCCGGGGTCGAGCTGGACGCCCGGCTGTCGGTGTCCGGGCGGGCGACGACCTTCCAGGTCGACGCCGTCCGCGACACCACCGCGTTCCGGGTCGGCACGATCGACATCCCCGGTCACGACCTGGTCGCGGTGGCGAGCACAGACTCGGGCGTCGCCACCGCCTTCACCACCCTGGACCCCGACTCCACCCGCACGGCGGACGTTTTCGGCACCGTCACCTCCGGCACCGCCGCGCAGACCGCGCCGGTCGGGGCCACGTACGCGATCGTGAACACCGGCCGGCTGGCGGCGGCCGTGGAGTCCAACTCCTCGTACGACAAGCCGGCTGGCGCCACCGACGGCGACGACGCCCGCTTCTGGCACCAGGCCCGCAAGGCGTCCGACGGTACGGTCCGGGTCGGCGTCTGGTCCGGGCAGTGGACGTACCGGGGCGCGGGGTCCTCCCAGCCCGCGACCGGCGACGGGCTGCCGTGGGCGAAGGTGGTCGTCACCCCGGACGCCAACGGTGACGGGGCGGTGGACTGGCAGGACGGTGCCGTCGCGTTCCGCTCGATCGGCATCCTGCCGCAGGGTGGTGACCAGACGCCGAACCGGGTGATCACCCACATCCCGTTCAACTTCGCCAGCCAGGCCACCCACCCGTTCCTGCGCACGCTCGACGACGTCAAGCGGATCTCGCTGTCCACCGACGGCCTCGAGCAGCTCGCGCTGCTCAAGGGGTACCAGTCGGAGGGCCATGACTCGGCGCACCCCGACTACGGCGGCAACTACAACAAGCGCGCCGGCGGCCTCAGCGATCTGAACGCGCTGCTCAAGGACGGCAAGAAGTGGGGCGCCACCTTCGGCGTCCACGTCAACGCCACCGAGGCGTATCCGGTCGCCAACCACTTCAGCGACGGCCTGGTCGACACCAGTGCCAAGGGCTGGAACTGGCTCGACCAGAGCTACTACATCGACCAGCGCAAGGACATCACCACCGGCAGCCTCGCCCAGCGCTTCCAGCAGCTGCGCGACGAGACGGATCCGAATCTCACGCTGCTCTACCTGGACGTCTACTACACGCACGGCTGGATAGCGGACTCGACGCTGAACGCGCTCAAGGCGCAGGGCTGGAACGTCGGTACCGAATGGGCCGACAAGTTCGAACGCGGCTCGCTGTGGTCGCACTGGGCCAATGACCTGGACTACGGCGGCCCCACCAACAAGGGCCTCAACTCGAAGATCATCCGCTTCATCCGCAACGGCCAGAAGGACGTCTGGAACAACGACCCGATCCTCGGCCAGACCTCGCTCGTTGGCTTCGAGGGCTGGACCGGCGAGAACGACTGGAACGCGACGATCGCCAACGTCTGGCAGAAGAACCTCCCCGCCAAGTTCCTCCAGCACTACGACATCACCAAGTGGGCCGCCAATCGCATCGACTTCACCGGCGGCGTCCACGGGGCCACCGAGAGCGGCAAGCGCGCCGTCTACTCGGGCGGCGCCAAGGTGCTCGACGGCGACAACTACCTGCTGCCGTGGATGAGCGGTTGGGGCGACGACGAGCAGCAGGACAAGCTCTACCACTACAACAAGGCGGGCGGCACGACCACCTGGACGCTGCCCCCGGCCTTCGCGTCCGCGTCCTCGTTCAGGCTCTACAAGCTGACCGACAACGGCCGTGTCGCGGCCGGCACCGTCACCCCGTCGGGCGGCAAGGTGACGCTGACGGCCGCCGCGAACCAGGGGTACGCGCTCTACCCGAACGCGGCCCCCGCGCAGCAGGGCCCGGTGTGGGGCGAGGGGACGCTCGTCAAGGACCCCGGCTTCAACGCCAACGGCCTCGGCGACTGGACGAAGACCGGCACCGTCGTCAACGACACCGACAGCCTCGGCCGGCGCAGCGCCGCGCTCACCGGCACCGCCGCCGCGTCGCTCTCCCAGCAGATCACCGGCCTCACACCGGGCAAGGGGTACAGCGCCTCCGCCTGGATCGAGGTCGCCCCGGGCTCGACCCGGCACACGGTGCTCTCCGCGGGCGGGACGTCGGTCGCCGTCGACAGCTCGGCGCTGCAGAACGCCGTCGCCGCCAGTGACTGGCACGACACCAACATGCAGCGCGCCAAGGTCAACTTCACGGCACCCGCGAACGGCACGGTGACCTTCCAGGTGGCCGCGGCCGCCGGGAGCGCGGTGAAGGTCCGGGTCGACGACGTACGGATCGTGGCGAACGCGCCGGCCACGAAGGCGGGCACCGTCACCTACGAGGACTTCGAGGCTGTCGACCAGGGCTGGGGGCCCTTCCTGAAGGGCAACGCGGGCGGGGTGACGGATCCCCGAACGCACATAGCGCAGAAGCACGCGCCGTACACGCAGACCGGCTGGAACGGGAAGCTCACCGACGACGTCATCGGCGGCGCGGAGTCGCTGAAGTCGCACGACGAGAACTCCGGGATCGTCTACCGCACCGCGCCCTGGACCGTCCCGATGGTCTCCGGGCACACCTACAAGGTCGAGTTCGACTACCAGTCGAGCAACGCGGGCGCGTACACCTGGGACACCGGCACCGGGACGACCGCATCCCGGAAGACGGCCCTGCCGCAGGCGCGAACCACCACGCACTTCACTGAGCAGGTGGTGGCCGGGTCCGGCAGCTGGGTCGGTCTGGAGAAGCTCGGCGGTGCGCCCGCCGACGCCGATCTCACGCTCGACAACTTCACCGTCACCGACCTGGGCGGCACCCCGCCGCCCACCGGCACCTGGGCCAGCGACCTGACCTGGGTGTCGGCCACGAACGGCTGGGGCCCGGTGGAGCGTGACATGTCCAACGGGGAGCAGGCGGCCGGTGACGGCGGCCAGTTGACGGTCGGCGGCACGGTCTACGCCAAGGGCCTGGGCGCGCACGCGGCCTCCACCGTCCGCTACGACCTCGCCGGAAAGGGCTGCACCTCGTTCACCGCGCAGGTCGGCGTGGACGACGAGCAGACGGCACGCGGCTCGGTGACCTTCACCGTCCTCGCCGACGGCACCCAGAAGGCCACCTCCCCGGTGCTGCGCTTCTCCGACACCGCGTACACGATCACCGCCGACGTCACCGGCGCCCAGTACGTGGACCTGGTCGTCGGCGACGGCGGCGACGACAACGGGAACGACCACGCGGACTGGGGTAACGCGCTGTTCCACTGCGCCGGTTGACCCGGGTGACCGGCTGAGGAGCCGGGCTCCGCTCGCTCACGGGGGCGAACGGAGCCCGGCTCCTCGCTGTCAGCTGCTAGTGCTCTGACCGGAAAGGTTCACCGGTTCGCGACGCCCGGCACGGCACCTCGCTGCGTTGTCGGAGTCGTCCGAGTACGCCCGGTACGAGGACGATCCTCCGCCTTGCGATGCACCGCGCCGGCCGCCGCGAACCAGGCAACCTTTCCGGCCAGAGCACTAGTCGGCGGCCGGACCTGCCAGGACGCGCAGCAGCCGCGCCACCTCGTCCGCGACGGCGGTACGCCCCGGGCCGAGGTACTTGCGGGGGTCGGTCAGCTGCGGTTGCGCCGTCAGGGTCTCGCGCACCGCCGCCGTGAAGCAGGCGTTGAGGTGGGTGGCGATGTTGACCTTCACCATGCCGTGCGCGACGGCCCGCGCCAGGTCCTCGTCCGAAACACCCGACGAGCCGTGCAGAACCAGCGGCACCCCGACTCCGGCGCGCAGCCGTCCGATCAGCTCGAAGTCGAGCGTGGCGGTACGGGTGCTCATCGCGTGCGAGGTGCCGACGGCGACGGCCAGGCCGTCCACGCCGGTCGCCGCGACATACGCCGCCGCCTCGGCCGGATCGGTGCGCACGCCCGGCGCGTGCACGCCGTCCTTGCCGCCGACCTCGCCCAACTCGGCCTCCAGCCAGACGCCCGCGCGGTGGCAGTGCTCGGCCACCGAGGCGGTGACCGCCACATTTTCCTCGTACGGCAGCGTCGAGGCGTCGAACATCACCGATGTCAGGCCCAGCGCGACGGCCTGCTCCACCAGCGACCGGTCGGTCGCGTGATCGAGGTGGACGGCGACCCGTACGGAGGCGGCGCGGGCGATGGCGAGGGTCGCGACCGCGACCGGCTCCAGGGCGCCGTGGTAGAGCACCGCGTTCTCGCTGATCTGCAGGACCACCGGCAGACCGGCGCGCTCCGCGCCCGCCGTGATGGCGGTCGCGTGCTCCAGCTGGATGACGTTGAACGCGCCGACCGCCCGGCCCGCGGCCATGGCCGGTCCGGTGATCTCACCCGTGCTGACCAGTGGCATGGGATCCCCTTCAAGCAGTCGGAACGGTCAGGACAGGACGACGGAACGCGTCAGGTTGCGGGGGGTGTCGGGGTTGAGGCCGTTCGCCTCGGCGATGGCGACCGCCAGCCGCTGCACCCGGATCAGATCGGCCAGCGGGTCGGTGCCCGCCGCCTCCAACGTGCCGCCGGTGCGCGCCACGTCCCCGTCCAGGCCCTCGGGCAGATCACCGAAGACCCAGGCGATGCGGTTCGGGCCGGTGATCGCGATGGGGCCGTGCCGGTACTCCATCGCCGGGTACGACTCGGTCCAGGCGCCCGCGGCCTCGCGCATCTTGAGGCCGGCCTCCAGCGCGATGCCGTAGGACCAGCCGGTGCCGAGGAAGCTGAACTGCTCGGCGCCCAGCAGATCCGGCGGCAGCACCTCGGCGATGGCGCGGCGCGCGTCGGCGACCGCGGGCGCGATGTCCTCGCCCAGGTGGGTGCGGAGCAGCGCCAGCACGCTGGTCGCGAAGCGGGTCTGGACGACGGACTTCTCGTCGGCGAAGTCCAGCACCACCAGATCGTCCACGAGGTCCACGATCGGGGTGGCGGGGTCACCGATGACCGCTGTGGTGCGGACCGTCCCGCGCACCTTGCGGAGCAGCTCCAGCACCTCGGTGGTGGTGCCGGACCGGGTGATGGCCACGATCCGGTCGTAGTCGCGGCCGTACGGGAACTCGGAGGCGGCGAAGGCGTCGGTCACGCCCAGTCCCGCGCGCTCGCGCAGCACCGCGTACGACTGGGCCATGAACCAGGAAGTGCCGCAGCCCACGACCGCGACCTTCTCCCCGGTGGCGGGCAGCGAGCCCGCGACCTCGGGAACGAGTCCGGCGGCGCGCTCCCAGCACTCGGGCTGGGTGGCGATCTCTTCCGCGGTGATCGACATGGAGGTGCAGTCCCTTCGTCGTTGGGCGGCCAGTGGCTGCGGAGGCTCCGCTTACGCCCGGCATCCCTGGGTGGTGGCGGAGGACGACCATCCGGCTCTCCGAAGCACCCCCAAAGTGTGACGCCGGTCCTCCCGCCGCGCCGAAGCCTGAGCTTCTCTATAGCGTGGCGTTTTGAGACGATTTCCCCCAAAAAGGAGTCATGATGCGCTACACAGCCACTGCCGTTGCGACCGCGATCTTCACCGCGATAGCAGTGACGTCGGCGACCGCCGCCACGTCAGCCGACACCACGGTCACGTTCACCGTGGGCGCCACCGATGGACTGAACATTACGGCTCCTGCTTCCGCGGCTCTGTCCAACACGACGCCCGGCAGTGATGCCACCGGGCCGATAGGCGTAGTCACGGTGACTGACGAGCGTTCCGCACTCGACACGCACTGGACGGCGACGGTCGCGCTTTTCGCCCCTTTCACGACCGGCACACAGACAACTGCCGAGACGATCCCAAGGGCCAACGTCGACTACGACCCGGGCGCGGCAATCAACCCCGTGAACGGCCCATTCGTTCCCGGTACCCCGGGCGACCTCGGTGCTCCTCGTACGGCGTTTTCCCGACCCAGCGGCTCCGGCAACAACTCGGTGAGCTGGAACCCCACCCTGGTGGTTCACGTGCCGGCAACGGCGGTCGCAGGCCTCTACAGCGGAATTTTGCGGCATTCGGTGGCTTGAACAGAGAAGACGGGGACTCATGAAATCACTCGCCAACCTGCTCTCCAGTGCGGCGTTGCTGACAGGGGCGCTTGTCCCGATCGGATTCCCCGCGGCTTCCGCCGCGACTCCCTCACCTGAACCGGCACCCGGATCCATCGGCCTGCGGCTTCTTGAAGCACCCGTTGTCCGGCGTGACGACCCCCGCGCACTGACATACATCGTTGACCACCTCAAGCCAGGGACCACGATCAAGCGGCGTGTGGAAATCTCCAACAAAACGCCGATCAGGCGCCACATGAAGCTGTACCCCTCTGCCGCGAAAATCAAGGACAACAGATTCACCTTCGCCGAGGGGCATGCATCGAACGAATTGACGGACTGGACCAGCGTCGACGGTGCGGAGCAAGATCTGGCTCCCTGGACAGCATCCGAAGCGCGGGTGACGATCAAGGTGCCGAAGACGGCAGCACCCGGGGAGCGATACGCGGTTCTTTGGGCTGAAAGCGGTACGCCACCGGATGCCAGGCACAATATCGGCAGCATTACCCGTGTGGGGGTGCGAATCTACTTGGACATCGAGACCGGTGCAGAATTCTGCGACTTCACGATCGACAAGCTCACCGCCACACGCGGTAATGACGGCCGACCCAGCGTTGTCGCCACGGTGCGAAATACCGGGAAACGAGCCCTGGACCTGAAGGGGAAACTCAACCTCACCGACGGTCCCGGGGCGATGAGCGCCGGACCGTACTCGGTGACTCCGGGCACCACGCTGCCCCCGGGCGGAAGCGGAACCGTCAATGTGGCACTCGACCCACAGCTTCCCAATGGGCCGTGGAAGGCCACCCTGCACCTCGAAAGCGGCACGGTGAAACGTCAGGTCGTGACAAGGCTGACCTTTCCTGAGCCTGGCGCCACCTCCGAGGCGACGTTCGTGAAGTCCTCAGGCTTCGGGCCGTGGTCCGGCATCGTGCTCGCCCTGGTCTGCGGGGCGCTCACCGTAGGGGTGATCCGGTTCCGACGCCGGCCGACTGCCTGACCCTGTCCAGCGGGTGAACGCGCGGGACCGAACGGCTGACATGGGCGCGCGTCTCCGCCCAAGTACGGCTTCACGCGCGAAGCTCAGGCGGAGTACTGCGCGGATGTCGCCGCCGAAGGAGAAGCATCGATGATCGCTCCGCCGATCGCACAACCTCCCTGCCGCTGGTCGCGGTGAACAAGACAGGAACAAGGCGCGTCACGTGGATTGGGACGGGACTGATCTGCATCGCCTTTCTGACCTTCCCCGCGGCAGGAGCGGCGTTGGCAGGGCCGGACACCAGGTCCACATCGGCCCGGTTCGCGCTCGGCTTGACGATCACAGCGCCGGCGTCGGCGAACCTCGGCAGCACGACGCCCGGTGGAACGGTCAGCGCGCACCTTGGGTCGGTGAAGGTCGATTCCGACCTCGGCGGTTCCTGGACAGCGACGGTGTCCACGACGAATTTCAGGACGGGCGGCGGTACGTCCGCCGAGACGATCACGAAGAATAACGTGTCGTACTGGTCAGGCCCAGTCACCGCGAGGAGCGGCGTTGGAACCTACACCCCGGGTCAGGCGACGGCGGGGCAGGCGCAAACGCTGGACGTCCCTCGCACGGCATTCCGGGCCACAGGTCTCTTGGTGATTCTCAGCTCAGTGACCTGGAATCCGACTCTGGTGGTCTCGGTGCCGGCCGCTGCCGTGACGGGTACTTATACCGGTACTGTGACCCACTCGATCGCGTAACCAAGCGGGCACGCCTCGCCCATGGCCTCATGGGCCCGCAGGCCGCCCGAGGTACTCAGCCGAGGTCGGGCTCGGTGCGGATCTCCACGAACGGTCCGGCGTGTCCGTCGAGTTCGAGGACGGCGATCTCGTTGCGGCCGGGACGCAGCAGCGGCCACGGCACGTAGAGCGTCCGCTGCGGGCCGCGGTCCCAGTAGCGGCCCAGGCAGAAGCCGTTGACCCAGGCGTACCCCTTGGTCCAGCCGGGCAGCGCGAGATAGCCGTCCGCGGGCTCGTCGATGTCCAGGAAGCCGCGGTGGAAGGCGGCGGCGCCGGACGGCCCGTCCGGCGCGGCGCCCCAGGGCAGGCCGTCCGGCGTCCCGTCGCCGAGCGGCACCGGCTCGGCGGTCCAGCCGTGCAGGTACTGCTGGGTGTGCAGCACGCCCGACAGACCCTTGCGGTCGCCGATCGCGGCACCGTAGTTGACCCGGCCCATGGACTCCACGAGCAGCTCCAGCCGGGCGGCCGGCCCCGCCACCGCGATCTCGGGCCGCTCGCCGCCGTCGCGTTCCAGCACGGCGGTCAGCGTGCCGTCGACGAAGACGTGCGCCCGGTCGGCCAGGCCCTCCAGGGTCAGCGGATACGCCTTGCGGGGGCCGGGGATGGCGGTCCGGTAGAGCACCAGGCCATGGGCCAGGCCCAGTTCCTCGAAGGACAGCGGCACCGGCGCGTGGACGGTGCCGGTCGAGAGCCGCCCGATGACGTCGAAGAGCGGTACGGACTCGGTGAGCTCGATCCGGGCCGGCTCCAGCAGCGGCGGCATCGGCTCGGGGTCGGGCGCCGGCTGGTCGGCGTAGGCGGCGAGCACCTCGCGGAAGGCCCAGAACTTGGGGGTGGGCGCGCCGCGCTCGTCGATCGGCGCGTCGTAGTCGTAGGAGGTGATCGTCGGCTGGTACCCCTCGCCGGTGCGCGGGTCGGCGGTGTTGGCGCCCGCCCAGGTGCCGAAGTTGGTGCCGCCGTGCGCCATGTAGAGGTTGACCGAGGCGTCGTTTTGCAGGATCTCGCGCAGCGCGCCGGCGGCGTCCTCGGGGGAGCGGACGGTGTGCTTCTCACCCCAATGGTCGAACCAGCCGTTCCAGAACTCCATGCACATCGCCGGGTCCTGCGGCCGGAAGCGGCGCAGCTCGGCGAAGGCCTCGGTGGCACGGCTGCCGAAGTTGACGGTGGCGAGCCGGCCGGGGGCCGCGCCGCCGGTGAGGAAGAAGTCCTCCGGGCCGTCGGAGGTGAAGAGCGGGACGTCGATCCCGCGCGAGAGCAGGCCGTCGGCGAGGTGCTCTAGGTAAGCGCTGTCCGTACCGAATGACCCGTATTCATTCTCTATCTGGACCATCAGGACATTGCCGCCCCTGGTGGTCTGATGCGCCGCGATCACCGGGATCAGCCGGTCGTACCACCGGTCCACCTGGACCAGGTACTGCGGATCGGCCACCCGCAGCCGCAGGTTCCGGTCCGCGAGCAGCCACCAGGGCAGCCCGCCGTTCTCCCACTCCGCGCAGATGTACGGGCTGGGCCGCACGATCGCGTGCAGTCCGGCCTCGGCGGAGGCGCGCAGGAAGCCGTCCAGGTCGGCGATGCCGTCGAAGTCGTACTCGCCGGGGCGCGGCTCGTGGAGATTCCACGGGACGTACGTCTCCATGGTGTTGAGGCCCATCGCCCGCAGCATGCGCAGCCGGTGCGGCCACTGCTCGGGCAGGGTGCGGAAGTAGTGCAGCGCGCCGGAGAGCAGGCGCAACGGGCGGCCGTCGAGGGAGAAGCCCTCGGGTGACATCTCGAGCATGAGGGTTCTCCGGTGCTGTGACGTGCTGCTGCGGGTGGCGTCAGCGTGATCGTAAGTGGGCGTTCCTGTCGCCACAATCCAAAGAATCAAACAGTGTTCAATCCGTTGTGGGGGGCGGAACGGCCATGGTAGAAACCGCTTACTAGAGAGAAGTGAAGCACACCGTCGTCTTCGCCCATGGAGGTTCCAACCGCCATGTCCTCCCCCTGGTCCCGCCGGACATTCCTCGCCGGAAGCGGCGCCGCGGCCGTTGCCGCAGGCCTTCCCACCGCCCCGCGCGCTGCAGCCACGACACCCGCGGACGCCTCCGCCGACGCGGACGCCTTCGACACTCTGCGGCTGCGCTGGCGCGCCCTCACCCTGGGCAGCGGCTTCGACGCCGCCGCCGAGCCGTACGCGACGAAGCTCGCCACGCTCGGCACCGCCGCGCGCACCTCGCTGGCGTCCATGGCCCCGGCCACCGGATCGCTCTGGCCCGACCAGCCGCTGAGCAGCACCGCCTCCATGACCGGGAGCTACGCCCGGCTCAACGAGATGGCGCAGGCCTGGGCCCAGCCCGCGACCGGCTCCACCGGCGACCCCGCGATGATCGCGGCCGTCGTCCAGGGCCTGGACCACCTCTACGGGCAGGTCTACAACGAGAACACCACCCCGTTCCTCCCCAACTGGTGGGACTGGCAGATCGGCAGCCCCCGCCTCCTGCTCGACACGGTGACCGTCGCCTACGACGCGCTGAGCGCCGATCGGACCGCCTCCTACCTGCGGGCCGTCGACCACTTCGTGCCGGACTCCGCCGTCGGCACGTACACCGGCACCAGCACCGGCGCGAACCGCGTGGACCTGTGCCGGGTCATCGCCACCCGGGGCGTGCTGGGCAAGTCGGCGGCGAAGCTGGCGCTGGCCCGCGACGCGCTCTCGCCGGTCTTCCCGTACGTGACGTCCGGCGACGGGCTGTACGCCGACGGCTCGTTCGTCCAGCACACCTGGGTCGCGTACACCGGCTCCTACGGCGAGGTGCAGATCGACGGCCTGGCGCGGCTCTTCGCCCTGCTCGCCGGATCCAGCTGGGAGGTCACCGACCCGAACCGGCAGATCATCCTGGACTCGGTCGAGAAGGCGTACGCGCCCTTCCTCTACAACGGCCTGGTCATGGACACCGTCTCCGGGCGCGCCATCAGCCGGGGCATCGCCACCACCGACCCCACCCGTATCCAGGGCGACGACCACCGGCGCGGCCACCCGTTGCTCGCCCATGTCGCGCTGCTCGCCGAGGGCGCGAGCGCCACCGAGCGGACCCGCTGGCAGGGTCTGGTCAAGGGCTGGATCCAGCGCGACTACTACAGCCCGGTGCTGGCGGACGCCAAGCTCTCCATCGCCGACCTCGCCCGGCTGGCGGCCATCGCCGGCAGCGCGGTGACCGCGGTGCCGGAACCGGTCGAGCACCGGCTCTTCCCCGGCATGGACCGCGCGGTGCACCGCCGCGCCGACTGGGCCGCCGCGATCGGCATGTCCTCGAAGCGGATCACGTACTACGAGAACGGCAACGGCGAGAACCTGCGGGGCTGGCACACCGGTTCGGGGATGCTCTCCTGGTGGGGCTCCACCTACGGCAACGGCCAGTACAGCGACGCCTTCTGGCCCACCGTCGACCCGTACCGGCTGCCCGGCACGACGGTGTCGAAGAAGACGCTGGCGGACGGGGCGGGCGGCACCTGGGGCGCGGCGCGGCCGGACGTGACCTGGGTCGGCGGCGCCACGGACGGGGTGTTCGCCGCGGTCGGCCAGCACCTCAAGGGCCTGTCGAGCACGATGAGCGCGCGCAAGTCGTGGTTCTGCCTGGACGACACGGTGGTCTGTCTCGGCGCGGGCATCAGCGGCACCGACGGCACGGCCGTCGAGACCGTCGTCGAGAACCGCAACCTCGGCGCGACCGGCACCCACGGGCTCGTCGTCAACGGCACCACGCAGTCCGCGACGCTCGGCTGGTCCGCGACCCTGGCCGGCACCACCTGGGCCCGGATCACCGGCTTCGGCGGCTATGTCTTCCCCGGCACCGGGGGAGCGACGGTCAAGGCGCTGCGCGAGGCCCGCACCGGCACCTGGGCCGCCATCAACACCGGCGGCACGACCGACGCGCTCACCCGCCGCTACCTCACGCTCTGGCTCGACCACGGCGTGGACCCGGTGAACGCCTCCTACGCCTATCTCGTCATGCCGGGCGCGACCGCCGCGGCCACCGCGGCCCGCGCGGGCGCCACCGGCTGGCTGGTGATCCTGGCCAACACCGCGGCGCAGCAGGGCGTCTCGGTGCCGTCGCTGGGGTTCACCGGGATCAACTTCTGGTCGGCGGGCACCGTCGGCGCTGTCACCGCGTCCCTCCCGTCCTGCGTCATGATCCGCGTCAGCGGTTCCACGGCCACGGTCTGCGTGTCGGAGCCGCCGCGATCCGGGGGCTCGCTCGACATCACCTGGAACCGGCCGGTGTCCGCCGTCACGTCGAAGGACGCCACGGTCACGGTCGTCGGTACCGGCGCCTCGCTGCGGCTCACCATCGCCCCCGGCACCACCGGGGCCACCCACCGGGCCACGGTGACTCTTGCGTGACACGCGGCTTACGTGACACGCGCCCTAAATGATTCGTTCGCGCGGCCGGATTGCTCGTAGGGTGCCCGCGTGACGGATGACAGTAGGCAGGACAACACGCCCACCAGTGCGCAGAACGGCAGGCTGGAGATCCGGCCCGCGGACATCGGGGACGCGGTTGTCATTGCCGAGATCCACATGGCGTCGCGCGCGGGCACCATGCCGTACCTCCCGCCGCAGCAGCGGAGCCTGGCGGAGGTCGCGTGGTGGGTGGAGAACATCGTGCTCACCGAGGGCCAGGCCTGGGTGGCGGTCGACGACTCCGGCGAGGTGCTCGGCTACGCCGCGCTGGAGGGCGACATGCTGGAGCAGCTGTACCTGCGCCCGGAGGCCCGCCGCCGGGGCGTCGGCTCCGCGCTCCTCGGCGAGGTGCGGCGCAACAGCCCCGACGGCCTGTCGCTGCACGTCTTCCAGGCCAACACCGGCGCCCGCGCCTTCTACGAGCGGCACGGCTTCACCGTCCTGGACACCGATGACGGCAGCCGCAACATGGAGAACCTGCCCGACATGACGATGCGCTGGATTCCCGGCACGGGTGCGGGTACGAGTACGGACACGGGTTCGGCGCCCGGCCGCTGACACGCGGTGACCAACGGCACACATACTGGCCGGTAACGTACGGTGGTCGTGGCCGTAGGGTGATCGCCGTACGCTCCTCCCCACCCTCGACCGACATCCGGGAGACCGCATGCGCTCCGCGAAGGACTTCTTCCGCCCGCTGGCCGTAGGGGCTCCGGCCCCGGTACGGGAGGTGCCGTTCCGGCCCTCGCGGATGATCCATTTCTTCGATCCGGGCAACGAGAAGATGGCTGCCAAGGTCCCCTCCATCGCGCCCCAGGTGGACGTGTTGCTGGGCAACCTGGAGGACGCCATCCAGGCCGACCGCAAGGAGGCCGCCCGGAACGGGCTCGTGGAGATCGCCAAGGCGACGGAGTTCGGCGACACCCAGCTGTGGACGCGGATCAACAGCCTGGACTCGCCGTGGGCGCTGGACGACCTGCTCACCCTGGTCACCGAGATCGGCGACAAGCTCGACGTCATCATGGTGCCGAAGGTCGAGGGCGCCGAGGACATCCACTACATCGACCGGCTGCTGGCGCAGCTGGAGGCGAAGGCCGGCATCACGCGGCCGATCCTGGTGCACGCCATCCTGGAGACCGCGACCGGCGTCGCGAACGTCGAGGAGATCGCCGGCGCCAGCCCCCGGATGCAGGGCATCTCGCTGGGCCCGGCCGACCTGGCCGCAAGCCGCCGGATGAAGACCACCCGGGTCGGCGGCGGCCACCCCGGCTACCTGGTCAGGGAAGACCCGAACCCGACCGACGCCGACGCCCCGCGCGCCACGTTCCAGCAGGACCTGTGGCACTACACGATCGCCCGCATGGTCGACGCGTGCGCGGCGCACGGGATCCTGCCGTACTACGGACCCTTCGGCGACATCCGCGACACCCTCGCCTGCGAGGACCAGTTCAGGAACGCCTTCCTGCTCGGCTGCGTCGGCGCCTGGAGCCTGCACCCGGTGCAGATCGCCATCGCCAAGAAGGTCTTCTCGCCCTCCCCGGCCGATGTCGCCTGGGCCCGCAAGGTGATCGACGCGATGGGCGACGGCACCGGCGCCGTCATGATCGACGGCAAGATGCAGGACGACGCGACGTACAAGCAGTGCCTGGTCGTCTCCGAACTGGCCGACACCCTCGCCGCCCGCGACCCCGAGCTCGCCGAGGCCTACGCCGCGGCAGAGAAGGAGTGACGACCATGACGGACACCACCCTCCGCCCCCGCCGCTCCGTGCTCTACATGCCCGGTGCCAACGAACGCGCGCTGGAGAAGGCCAAGACCCTCCCCACCGACGCGCTCATCCTCGACCTCGAGGACTCCGTGGCGCCGGACGCCAAGGCCGACGCCCGCAAGCGCGTCGCGGCCGCCGCCGCGTCCGGGGAGTACGGCTACCGCGAGGTGACGATCCGGGTCAACGCCCCGGACACCGCCTGGCACGCCGACGACCTGCGGGCCGCCGCCGAGGCGGGCCCGGACGCCGTCGTCGTCCCCAAGGTCGACTCCCCGGAGACCGTACGGGCCGTCGAGCGCGCCCTGGAGGCGGCCGGCGCCCCCGACCGCACCGCCATCTGGGCCATGATCGAGACGCCGCAGGCGATGTTCGACGCCCGCGCCATCGCCGCCGCGAGCGAGCGGCTGACCGTCCTGGTGATGGGCACCAACGATCTCGCCAAGGAACTGCACGCCGAGCACGTCCCCGGCCGGGCCCCGCTGCTGACCGGTCTGTCGCTGGCCCTGCTCGCCGCCCGCGCCACCGGTAAGACCATCTTGGACGGTGTCTACAACGACGTGCAGAACCTGGAGGGCTTCGAGGCCGAATGCCTCCAGGGACGCCAGTTCGGATTCGACGGCAAGACCCTGATCCACCCCAAGCAGCTGGAACCCTGCAACCGGCTCTTCGCCCCCTCCGAGGATGCGGTCGCACACTCCCGCCGGATCATCGAAGCCTTCGATCAGGCCACGTCAGAGGGGCGCGGCGTGGTCACGGTCGACGGTCGGATGATCGAGAACCTGCACGTCGAGGACGCCCGCCGGATCCTCGCGCTGGCCGGAGCGGTCGCCGGACGGTAGGGCGAAAGGTACAAAAGGCCGGGTCCCGCGCACCGAGCGCAGGGCCCGGCCCTTCTTTGGTTCTGTCGATACCCGCCATGAAGTACGAGCGGACACTGTACGAAGTGGACCCCCCGATTGCGGGGGTCGCGCTCGTACTGTCGATACATGAGCTTTCTGGAAGAGGTGCCCGTCGAGGTGAACGACGCTCGCGGGCGCGTGGCCGAGCTGCGCGCGATCCGCGAGCAGGTCCTCCGTGGCCCCAGCGAGCGGGCGACCGAGGCGCAGCGCGCCAAGGGCAAGCTGACCGCACGCGAGCGCATCGCACTACTGCTGGACGAGGGCTCCTTCAACGAGGTCGAGCCGCTGCGCCGGCACCGCGCCACCGGCTTCGGCCTGGAGGCGAAGAAGCCGTACACCGACGGCGTCATCACCGGCTGGGGCACCGTCCACGGCCGGACCGTGTTCGTGTACGCCCACGACTTCCGGATCTTCGGCGGCGCGCTCGGCGAGGCGCACGCCACCAAGATCCACAAGATCATGGACATGGCGATCTCCTCAGGTGCCCCGCTGGTGTCGCTGAACGACGGCGCCGGCGCCCGTATCCAGGAGGGCGTCTCGGCGCTCGCCGGCTACGGCGGCATCTTCCAGCGCAACACCCGGGCCTCGGGTGTCATCCCGCAGATCTCGGTGATGCTCGGCCCGTGCGCGGGCGGCGCGGCCTACAGCCCGGCCCTGACCGACTTCGTCTTCATGGTCCGTGAGACCTCGCAGATGTTCATCACGGGACCGGACGTCGTCCAGGCCGTGACCGGCGAGAAGATCTCCCAGAACGGGCTCGGCGGCGCCGACGTCCACTCCGAGGTCTCCGGCGTCTCGCACTTCGCCTACGACGACGAGCAGCACTGCCTCGAAGAGGTCCGCTACCTGCTCTCCCTGCTCCCGCAGAACAACCGGGAGAACCCGCCCGCCACGGAGACCTCCGACCCGGCCGACCGCCGCGGCGACGTCCTGCTGGACCTCGTGCCGGCCGACGGCAACCGTGCGTACGACATGCGCAAGGTGATCGAGGAGATCGTCGACGAGGGCGAGTACCTGGAGATCCACGAGCGGTGGGCCACCAACATCATCGTCGCGCTGTCCCGGCTGGACGGCCAGGTGGTGGGCATCATCGCCAACCAGCCCAACAGCATGGCGGGTGTCCTGGACATCGCTGCCTCCGAAAAGGCCGCGCGTTTCGTGCAGATGTGCGACGCCTTCAACATCCCGCTCATCACTCTCCTGGACGTACCCGGCTTCCTGCCGGGCGTCGATCAGGAGCATGGTGGGATCATCCGGCACGGAGCGAAGCTGCTCTACGCGTACTGCAACGCCACCGTGCCGCGGATCTCGCTGATCCTGCGCAAGGCCTACGGCGGCGCCTACATCGTCATGGACTCCCAGTCCATCGGGGCCGACCTCACGTACGCCTGGCCCACCAACGAGATCGCGGTGATGGGCGCCGAAGGTGCCGCCAACGTCATCTTCCGCAAGCAGATCGCCGAGGCCGACGACCCCGAGGCCATGCGTGCCCGCATGGTCAAGGAGTACAAGGCCGAACTGATGCACCCCTACTACGCCGCGGAACGCGGTTTGGTGGACGACGTCATCGACCCGGCCGACACCCGCGAGGTGCTCATCCGCTCGCTGGCGATGCTCCGGACCAAGCACGCAGACCTGCCGTCGCGCAAGCACGGCAACCCGCCGCAGTAATGGAGACCACCTTGAGTACTCCCGCCGACACCCTGGCCGACGACACCCTGGTCCGCGTCGAGAAGGGCCACGCCAGCGCCGAGGAGCTCGCGGCTCTCACCGCGGTTCTGCTGGCCCGTGCCGCCGCCAACGGCCACGCCGCCACCAGCTACGAGCAGCCCCGCTCCATGGCCGGCTGGCGCCGCCTGGAGCGCACCCCGGGCTTCCGCAGCTCGCACAGCTGGCAGGGCTGAGCCCGCCGGCACGTCCCAGAACGTCCAGCACGTCGTCCAGCGCGTCTCAGGACGCCGTAACGACAGCCAGAACGCCAGAACGCCGGGCGGTCCCCGTGGGGGCCGCCCGGCGTTCGCGTCCGGGGATCCTCAGCGCAGGCGCGCCATCAGCGCGTGCTCCACGAGGGTGATCAGCGCGGACTTGGCCTCACCGCGGTTGCGGGCGTCCGTGGTGATGATCGGTGCCTCGGGCCCGATCTGCAGGGCCTCGCGCACCTCCTCGGGGCCGTACGGCTGGTGGCCGTCGAAGCCGTTGAGCGCGATCACGAACGGCAGGCCGCTGTTCTCGAAGTAGTCCACGGCCGGGAAGCAGTCCGCCAGCCGGCGGGTGTCCACCAGGACGACGGCGCCGATCGCGCCGCGGACCAGGTCGTCCCACATGAACCAGAAACGGTCCTGGCCCGGGGTACCGAACAGGTACAGGATCAGGTCCTCGTCCAGCGTTATGCGGCCGAAGTCCATCGCCACGGTGGTCGTGGTCTTGTCGGGCGCGTGCGTCAGGTCGTCGATACCGGCCGACGCGGAGGTCATCACAGCTTCGGTGCGCAGCGGGTTGATCTCGGAAACGGCACCGACGAACGTGGTCTTGCCCACGCCGAACCCGCCCGCCACCACGATCTTCGCGGAGGTCGTGGAGCGGGTCGCCCCGTTAGAGCTTGCGAAGTCCACTGAGCACCCTTTCAAGCAATGTCACTTCTGGCTGACCGCCCGCGGACTCGTCGCCACCGGGCTGGTGGACGGCGACCAACCCGGCCTCGGCCAGGTCGGCGACGAGGATACGGGCGACACCGAGAGGGATCGTCAACAGCGCGGAGATCTCCGCCACCGACTTGATCTCCCGGCAGAGAATGCAGATCCGCTGGTGCTCCGGCAACTGCCCGCGCAGCTGCACCGGGTCGGCCGTGGTGCTGACCAGGGCCTCGATGGCGAGCTGGTAGCGCGGCCGGGTCCGGCCACCGGTCATGGCGTACGGCCGCACCAGCCCGGAGGGCGCCTGGGCGCGCTGCCGGCCGCCCGTGGACCGCGGCGGTGCCTGCGGCGGGTCGTACGGCTGGATCCGCGGCTGGCGGTAGCGGGGCTCGGGGTCAGGAGTCGGAGCCGAGGGGAAGTTGTATCGGTTCAGAGGCGGCTGCGCTTGCTGGCTGCCGTACGGATCTCCGCCGGGTGGCGTTGTCACGGTTCCTCCTCCTGATGAGGGTTGTGCGGGCTGCGTTCCCGCACCCTATGGGTACGGGGACGCGCCCGCACGCCTGTCCGTTAGTTGAGCAGGCACCTATGTGGGACGACTGCTAGTTGAGCAAACTGCCTTGAAGTTCGGAGCGGAGGTCGGGGGTGAGGACGGTCCCGGTCCGGTCGACGAGCAGGGCCATCTCGTAGCCGACGAGGCCGATGTCGCACTCGGGGTGGGCGAGTACGGCCAGCGAGCTGCCGTCGGAGACCGACATGATGAAGAGGAATCCGCGTTCCATCTCCACGACGGTCTGGTTGACGCTGCCGCCTTCGAAGATGCGGGAGGCTCCGGCGGTGAGCGAGGTCAGGCCGGAGGCGACGGCGGCGAGCTGGTCGGCGCGGTCGCGAGGGAAGCCCTCGGACATCGCGAGCAGCAGGCCGTCGGCGGAGACCACCACCGTGTGGGACACCCCAGGGGTGTTGTCCACGAAGTTGGTGATCAACCAGTTCAGATTCTGTGCCGCCTGGCTCATCGGACTCAACTAACGCTCCTGGTTCTGAGGGCCACCGTAGTGATTGTCGGGGGCCTGGCCGTTCGTGTCAGTTCCCGCAGTGCGTCCCTGCTGGACGCCGCGGCGCAGATTACTCAGCCGGCCGCGGACATCCTCCGGCGCGCGGGAGACCTGTGGGCCGCCCTGCGGAGTCTGCTGTGCGGTACCCGCGACCAGGTTGGCCTTGGGTACTCGACGGGGCAGGCCGGAGGGGGTTACCCCACCTGCCTTGGGTTCGCGGACCTGTTCGGCCCGCTGCCAGTGCTGGTCGTTCTGGGAACGCCAGTCGGTCTCGGCCTCTTCCGGTGCCTGTTCCGGCTCCGGATCGGGCTGGGGGACCGGCTGGGCCGCCGGTTCCGCCGCCGCCTGGTCCGGCTGCGGCCACTGCCGGTCGCGGCGTGGCAGGCCGGCATCCGTCAGCGAGGGGGAGCCTACGCTCTCCGGCGCCCCGAAGGGTGCCCCGGGAACGGAATCCGGCGCCTGCGGTTCCTGGCGGGCGACGGGCTGCGGCCAGTCGTCCAGCACGGGTGGGGCCGGAGGTCCGGAAGGTGCGGGCTGGACGGTGAAGTCCTGCTGCCACTCCGGCTCGTAGGACCCATGCTGCTGGTACGAGGGCTGCGAACCGTACGGGTCCTGCCCGTCGTACTCCGGCTGCCCCGTGAAGTCCTGCCCGGCGAAGTCCTGGCCCTGGAAGTCCTGCGCCGGGTAGTCCTGGCCCTGGAAGTCCTGGCCCTCGGAGTAGCCGCCGTCGTACTGCGGCTCGTACCCCTGCTGGTTCTGCCCGCCGCGCTGCTGCGGGACCTCGCCGAACATCGCGACGTCCTCGGGCCGCTCGGAGGCCGAGGCCTCCAGCTGGGCGCGGCGCTCCTCGCGCAGCAGCGAGCGTCCGACGGGGTCGAGCTGCCCGGGGGCGCCGGAGGCGGTGAACCCGGAGTCGCCGGACCGCTCGTACTGCGAGTCGTCGAAGCCCAGTTCCGCGGCGGTCGGCTGGTAGCCGAACTCGGCCGTCGAGTGCTCGGGCACGATCCGCGACACGGTGAAGTCCGAGTCGTCCTCGGGCAGTTGGTCCTCGCCGCCACCACCGTGGGTGATCGCCTCCGGGAGCATGACCAGCGAGGTGGTGCCGGCCTGCTCGCCCGAGGGACGCAGCTGGACGCGGACACCGTGCCGGTCGGCGAGGCGGCCGACCACGAACAGGCCCATGCGCTGGGAGATCGCGACGTCCACGGTCGGCGGGTCGGCCAGCTTGTGGTTGATGTCCGCGAAGTCCTCGGCGGTCAGGCCGATGCCCTTGTCGTGGATCTCGACCATGACGCGGCCGTCCGGCAGCCGGGTCGCGGTGACCCGCACCTTGGTCTGCGGCGAGGAGAAGGTGGTGGCGTTCTCCAGCAGCTCGGCCAGCAGGTGCACGAGGTCGGTCACGGCGGTGCCGTGGATGTCCGTCTCCGGTATCCCGACCAGCTCGATGCGCTCGTACGCCTCCACCTCGGAGGCCGCCGCGCGCAGCACGTCGACGAGCGGGACCGGCTGGTTCCAGCGGCGGCCCGGCTCCTCGCCGGCGAGGACCAGCAGGTTCTCGCCGTTGCGCCGCATACGGGTGGCGAGGTGGTCCATCTTGAAGAGGTTCTCGAGCTGGTCCGGGTCCGCCTCGTTGTTCTCCAGGTCGGTGATCAGCGTGAGCTGCCGCTGGATGAGGCCCTGGTTCCGGCGCGAGAGGTTGGTGAAGATCGCGTTGACGTTGCCTCGCAGGAGGGCCTGCTCGGCGGCGAGCCGGACGGCCTCGCGGTGCACCTGGTCGAAGGCGCGGGCGACCTCGCCGATCTCGTCGTGGCTGGTGATCGGGATCGGCTGGACGGTGGTGTCCACCCGGCCCGGGTCGGTGCGCGACAGCTGGTCGACCAGCCCCGGCAGCCGCTGTTCCGCGACGTCGAAGGCGGCGTTGCGCAGCTTGCGCATGCTGCGGCTCATGTTGCGCGCCATCATGCCCGCGATGATGAAGGCGACGATCAGGGCGAGGACGACGATGGCCGCGTTGATGATCGCGTCGGTCTTGGCGCTGGAGGAGATGGTCTCGGCGTCGTTCACGGCGGTGTCGGCGAGGTTCTGCTCGACGGTCCGGTACGCGTCGAAGACCAGGGTGTTGCTGGCGAACCAGCTCTCCGGCGTGATGCCCTCGGCCCGCAGCTCCTTGGTCGACTTGTCGGACGCGATCTCGGCGACCATCTTCTCGATGGTCGGCGGCGGCACGAAGGTCTGGCCGGCCTGCTCGGCCTGGGTGGCGGCGGCTGTGAGCTGCTCCTTGCCCTTCTTCTCCGCCGCGGCCTTGGCATCCTTCAGGTGCTGGGCGTCGGCGGGGGTACCGCCACCGCTGTACTCCTGGAGCGCGATGCGCTGCAGATAGAGGTACGAGGTGAGAGCGGTCTGTTGGAGCTTGCGCTCCCCGGCCGGTACCTGGCCCTCGACCAGGATGTGCATCCCGATGGAGCGGCTCAGCGACTCGGCGGCCTTGGCCAGCGAGATGGCGTAGAGGGTACGGCCGTAGCTGGTGATGTTCCCGGTGCCGAGGCTCAGCTCGTTGGCGAGCTCCATCAGCGGGTGCTGGACCTTGACGTACGCCTCTTCGGTCTGCTTGTCGGGCAGCTGCCGGGTGTAGGCGGCCTTGCGGATGGCCTGCAGGCTGGGCTCCACCGTGCGGAAGCCCTCCACGCGGCGCTCCAGCGAGGCGGAGGCGGGCATCTGGTCGACGGCCTCGTTGAAGACCTGGGCGGCGGCGTCGGTGGCCGCGTAGGCCCCTGTCACGACAGGGTCGTCCCGCCTGCCCTGGACCAGCGGAACGACCGTGATGTCCCGTTCGTTGATCAAGGCGTGGCTGTAGCCGGCCGCCGCGCGCACCAGGATGGCGGTCCGCTTGGCGGCGTCCGCCTGCTGCCACGTGTGCACGGAGTTCTGCACGGTGAAGCCGCCCATGACGAGGGCGACGAGAACCGGGATGAGGAGGATGGCGTTCAGCCTGGTGGCCACCCGCCAGTTGCGCACCGCGAATCGGCTGCCGGAACCGGCGGGCTCCGGGGTGGCGACAGCGATCGCGTCGGGCACGCCGTCGTAACGCTGGGGCGGCGTGAAATTGCCCCGGGGGCCATCCGCGGAGCCCGGCTCTGCTCGCCTCGTGTCCCTCACTTGACCAACAACCTCTCGGCGACAACACAGCAAAGTGCCGTTACTACTCTCGGGTTCTGCGAATTTCAGCACGTCATGGGGGTACTAGCCAAACGTCGTACAAAGTGAAACCAACAGGCGAACGGGGCCACATAAATAGGGCATAAGCTCCTTGAAGTGGCAAACCGCACGTCCTGTATCACCGCAACGGAACCATTCGAGCGCGGGGGGTGTTCGTCTCCCGCCGATTCTCTGTCGAAACGTTATGAACGCAAGAACCGGCCGTGTCAAAAGACACAGCCGGTTCCGGGGACAACTGGCAAGCCGAAAGGCTTACTTGAGTCGCGCCAGCAGAGCGTGCTCCACGAGCGTGATCAACGCGCTCTTCGCCTCGCCGCGGTGACGGGCGTCCGTGGTGATGATCGGAGCCTCGGGCCCGATCTGCAGAGCCTCGCGTACTTCCTCCGGCCGGTAGGGCTGGTGGCCCTCGAAACCGTTGAGGGCGACGACGAACGGCAGGCCGCTGTTCTCGAAGTAGTCCACGGCCGGGAAGCAGTCCGCCAGCCTGCGGGTGTCGACCAGCACGACGGCGCCGATCGCGCCGCGGACCAGGTCGTCCCACATGAACCAGAAGCGGTCCTGGCCCGGCGTACCGAAGAGGTACAGGATCAGGTCGTCATCGAGGGTGATACGGCCGAAGTCCATCGCCACCGTGGTGGTCGTCTTGTCCTGGACGTGGCTGAGGTCGTCGATCCCGGCCGACGCGGAGGTCATGACGGCCTCCGTGCGCAGCGGGTTGATCTCCGAGACCGCGCCGACGAACGTGGTCTTGCCCACGCCGAAGCCGCCCGCCACCACGATCTTGGCCGAGGTGGTGGACCGGGCCACAGGCGGGCCGTAAGCCGCCTGCGGTTGCGGTCTAGAGCTTGCGAAGTCCACTGAGCACCCTTTCGAGCAGTGTCACATCAGGCTGTCCGCCGGCCTCGCCACTGCCCGGCTGGTGGATAGCGACCATGCCGGCCTCGGCGAGGTCGGCCACGAGAATGCGTGCCACACCGAGCGGGAATCCCAGCAGCGCCGAGATCTCCGCAACCGACTTGATCTCCCGGCACAGGTGGCAGATGCGCTGGTGTTCTGGAAGCAGCCCCTGGTACTGGCCCGCATCGGCCGTCGTGCTGACCAGGGCCTCGATGGCGAGCTGGTAGCGCGGCCGGGTACGGCCACCGGTCATGGCGTACGGCCGCACCAGCGGCTGGTCGCCTTCATCCCCGTACGGCGCGTGGTGGGACGCGCCGTACGGGCCCGGCGAGGCGGGTGGCGGGGTCATGAGGGTCCTCCGTGTCCGGGCAAAACGGTCTCGGTGCAGGAAGTACGCATCGTGCGGTGAAACGTTGTCAGAGCAGTCAGTGCATCAGGCTGCCCTGGAGTTCGGAGCGGAGGTCCGGGGTGAGGACGGTCCCGGTCCGGTCGACGAGCAGGGCCATCTCGTAGCCGACGAGGCCGATGTCGCACTCGGGGTGAGCGAGTACGGCGATCGACGAACCCTCGGAGACGGACATGATGAAGAGGAACCCGCGTTCCATCTCCACGACGGTCTGGTTGACAGCACCGCCTTCGAAGATGCGGGAGGCTCCGGCAGTGAGCGAGGTCAGGCCGGAGGCGACGGCGGCGAGCTGGTCGGCGCGGTCGCGAGGGAAACCCTCGGACATCGCGAGCAGCAGGCCGTCGGCGGAGACCACCACCGTGTGGGACACCCCAGGGGTGTTGTCCACGAAGTTGGTGATCAACCAGTTCAGATTCTGTGCCGCCTGGCTCATCGCACTCAACTAACGCTCCTGGTTATTCGTGCCGAAGCCCCGGCCGTCGGTGTTGCCATTGCCTGCCTCGCGGCCCTGCTGGATGCCGCGCCGGAGGTTCGTCAGCCGGCCGCGCACATCGTCGGGCGCCCGGGAGACCTGCGGACCGCCCTGCGGCGCCTGCTGGGGCGTTGCCCCGCCGGCGACCAGGTTGGCCTTGGGTACCCGGCGTGGCAGACCGGAAGGGGTGACCCCGCCCGCCGACGGCTCGCGGACCTGCTCGGCCCGCTGCCGCAGTTCGTCGTTGGGAGAGGTACGCCAGTTCGGCGTCTCCCGCGGCGCCGGCTGGGTCGGCTGCGACGGCGTCACCGGCCGTGCCTGGACGGGAGCCGGTGCGGGCTGTTCGGCCCGTGCCCGCTGGGGCTGCTGCTGCGGCTGGGCCGGAGCGGGCTGCTGTTGCTGCGGCTGGGCCGGCTGCGCCTGCCGCGGCTGCGGTGCCGGACGGGCCGGAGCGGCGGGCGCGGCGGCGGTGGGAGCGGCGGGCGCCGCCCGCTCCACGTGCACCTGCTGCATCCGCTCGGCCTGACCGGTACGGAACCAGTCGGACTCCATCGTCGCGAAGATCGGCGTGGGCTCGTCACCGCGCGGCGGGGCCGGCGGCAGTGCCATCGGCTCGGAGACCGGCGGCAGTTGCGGCTCGACGCCGCGGTTCGGCTGCCGGTTGGCCTGCTGCGGGTAACCCTGCTGAGGGTAGCCCTGCTGCTGGTTGCCCTGCTGGCCGTTCTGCGACGGGCCCTGCGGCGGCCGGTTGCCGTTGAACCCGCCGTCGGCCGGTCCGCCGCGCTGCGGCAGACCACCCTGCGGGCGGCCCTGGGCCGGGACGTTCTGGCCCGGGTACGGCTCGGTCAGCGGCCGGTCGTTGGCCGGCGGGTTGCCGACCACCGGGAACTGCCCGGTGTCGGTACGGCCGTCGGGGTAACCGGCGCCGGGGCCGGCCTGCTGGCCGCCCGGCAGCGGGAACTCGCCGGTGCCGCTGTTGTCGGGCTGTCCGGGGCGCTGGAACTGACCGGTGGACTCCGGCTGGTACCCGTCGGGGCGAGCCCCGCCGCGTACCGGGGCCGGGCCCGGCGCGCCGCCGAAGACGTCCGAGCGGAAGCCACCGGGGCCCGCGTCCTGCGCGGTGGGCGCGGGGTACGGGTTGGAGGTGGGGGAGAACGGGTCGCCGAGCGGCAGCCCGGCGTCCTGCCGGGAGCCGGCGCCGGGGTTCGGGCGCTGGTAGTCGCCCCGCGGCTGCGGCTGCTGGGGCGGCTGCTGTGCCGGGCGTGAGCCGGGCGGCGGACCGTCGAAGTCGGGGCGCTCGAACCTGGCGGTGGACTCCACGTCCTCGTGGCCGCGCGGAGCGTCCATCGCCGGACCGCGGTCGGCCGGAGCGGGGAAGCCCTGCGGGTTCCCGCCGCGCTGCGGCTGGCCCTGCGGCGGCTGGCCGCCCTGCGCCCAGCTCGGTCCCGACGGCTGCGGCTGGCCCTGCGGCTGGCCGCCACGCCGGGTGCCGGAGCCGCCCTGGCCGGGGCCTGCCGGGCCCGAGTTCAGCGCGGGACGCTGCCCGCCGCCAGCGACCTGGCCGCGCTGCGGCGGCCGGCCGACCTGGCCGGCGGGACCGGCGGCGGCACCGAAGGCGTTGGTGGTGGGGGCGCCGGGGCCGTTGGGCGTACCCGGCATGCCCGTCGCGATGGGGCCGCGCTTGCCGGCGGCCGCGTTCTTGGCGTTCTGGCCGCCCTGCGTGACGTCCACCGGCAGCATGACGAGCGCGGTGGTGCCGCCGGAGTCCGACGGGCGCAGCTGGATGCGGATGCCGTGTCGCAGGGACAGGCGGCCGACCACGAACAGGCCCATGCGGCGCGAGACCGAGACGTCCACGGTCGGCGGGTTGGCGAGCCGCTCGTTGATGTCCGACAGGTCCTCGGGCGAGAGCCCGATGCCGGTGTCGTGGATCTCGATGAGCACCCGGCCGTCCGGCAGCGCGTGGCCGGTGACCTTCACCTTGGTCTGCGGGGAGGAGAACGAGGTGGCGTTCTCCAGCAGCTCGGCGAGCAGGTGGACGAGGTCGTTGACGATACGGCCGGTGACCTCGGCGGCGGGCACCGAGGTGAGCTCGATGCGCTCGTACTGCTCCACCTCGGAGGCGGCGGCGCGGAGCACGTCGACCAGCGGGACCGGGCGGGTCCAGCGGCGGCCCGGCTCTTCACCGGCGAGGACGAGAAGGTTCTCGCCGTTCCGGCGCATACGGGTCGCGAGGTGGTCGAGCTTGAAGAGGCTGGAGAGCTGGTCCGGGTCCGCCTCGCGGCTCTCCAGCTCGGAGATGAGCGAGAGCTGACGCTGGATGAGCCCCTGGCTGCGGCGCGAGAGGTTGGTGAACATCGCGTTGACGTTGCCTCGCAGGAGGGCCTGCTCGGCGGCGAGTCGGACGGCCTCGCTGTGGACCTCGTCGAACGCGCGGGCCACCTGGCCGATCTCGTCACGGCTGTGGATACCGATCGAGACGACGGAGGTGTCGACGTCCTGCGGGTCGGACTCCGACAGCTGCTTGACCAGCTCGGGCAGCCGCTTCTGGGCGACGTCCTGGGCGGTCTCCTGCAGCCGGCGCAGCGAGCGGATCATCGAGCGGGCGACGATGAAGGCGCCGACGACGGCGACACCGAGGACGAGCAGGATGATCGCACCGTCGATGATCGCCTGGCGCTGGGCCTCGCCCCGCAGCTTGAGGGCCTGCTGCTGCATCTCGTTGAGCAGCGACCGCTCGATGTTGGTCATCGCCTGGATCTTGCTCCGGGCGGCGTCGTCCCAGTCGCGGTAGGTGGCTCCGGTGGCCGCGAAGGTGTTGATGCCGCCCCTGGAGTTCAGGATCCGGGAGGCGTTGGTGTCGTGGTTCTTGATCGTGTCGTTGCCGCCGTTGAGGGGCGCCATCAGTTCGGCCGACGCGCCGGGGCTACCGAGCTCGTAGATCGTCGTGAACCGGACCAGCGCGGTCTTCTCGGACTGGGCGGCGGCCTTCGCGTACTGCCAGTCGTTCTCCGAGAGCGTGGAGCCGCCCTGCGGGGCGAGCGCGGCGCTGATCACCGCGCGCTGGATGGACTCGAACTCCTTGGCGGAGGAGAACGCGGCCAGCGCGCGGGTGCTGCGGATCATCTCCTGGTTGCTGGTCGCCTGCGCCATGTCCTGGGACAGCGCGAGCAGCGACTGGATGAGCGAGTCGTACTTGTTGACCGTCAGCGCGATGTACTGCGGCTGCTGGTACGCCTGGTCGCGGATCTCGTTGATGCTGCCGAGCTGCTGCGCGATGGCGAACAGGGTGGAGCGGACACCGGCGAAGACCTTGTCGTTCGGGTCGACGTCGTCGGTGGCGTTCTGGAAGACCTTGCGGTAGCGGTCGGTCGTCTCGCGGGAGGCGCCGACGGCGTCGTCGCTCTTGCCGCTGCCGGAGGACATCGGTCCCGCGGAGCGGTCCCGCTCCTCCTGCAGCGCGCCGGCGAGGTCGGTCGCGTGCTCGGTGATCTCGGTGAGCTGCTTCATGTGCTCGAGCTGGGAGATGTTGTCCAGCGAGCTGGAGATACGCAGCGCACCGAGCGAGGTGGCCGCGACCACCGGCAGGGCGAGCAGAGAGATCAGACGGGTGCTGATCCTCCAGTTGCGCATGGCTATTCGGGGGCCTGGCTTACCGACACCGCCCGTGATCCGGCCGGCGTCGATGCCGCTGTGCGTGCTTGAGCGTCCGGCGGCCGCAGTGTTCACGGCGTCGTCGGATCGCTGCGGCGACGGACCGCTGTTGGCTCCGCCGGGCTGCTCCGGGTCACCCGCAGCGCCGCTGTCCCTCTTGAAACGTCCCTGCACTAGCGTCGCAACCTCTGGACCAGGCGTCCCCCGCACGTGCGGCGGGACGGTGTCGAGTCATGGGGGCCCCGGGTTATCCCGGAGTAGGGACGACCGACGATGCCCTTCACCACCACTCGATGCTCTTCCGCGCCCCCTGACGCGCCGGCTTCGCTTGATGTGGTGGTCCGGGGAATTCCAGCACAGTGCAGGATCTCCAACAAGGGCCGCAGCCCAGTCAGTGGAATGAGTGACTCACCGCGTCGGTTCGAGCACGGAGCGTCCCGGCCTGTTTCGGAGAAAGCCCGCGATTCTGGAACTTTTGGGCACTGGAGGACGCTCCGGGCAGGTCGCCGCAGTGCCGACCGGGCAGGGAGTTAGGTCCGTGAACTCCCGTAATGTCCGCTTCGGGTGTCGCGTCGGACCGTCCGATTCGGGCCTTATGTCGGGTAGTTCGTGAGCAAAATCACAGCGAGATCGTTGCCTGGGTCACGGGAATCGGGGAACTGGCGCCACTAGCCTGGATCTTTACGCACGGCAGCGTTCTGTAAACCAGTGCACCCAGGTGAACCCGCAGACCCCGCGTCGCAACCGGCGCCCCGACCCCCTGAGGCCCAGACACCACATGAAGACCACCATGCTGTTCCGCCCGATCGCCAACCCGCGCCGCACCAACCTCATGCACCTCAAGGATGCCGAGGAACTGCAGGCCCCCGTGATCGCGGCCGAGGACATCATCGGCGAAGCGCTGCCGCAGCAGACGGCCAACCCGCGCCGCACGATCCTCATGGACCTGCCCACCGCCTGAACCGCGGGCAGCGCGGGAAATCAGCCGGGAGCGCCAGGGGCCTCACGTTAACCTGGAGCGATCCAGTCTTCGGCCAGTGAGGGGCAGCAGCTTCCCGTGCGCATCGCCAGGTTCTCCATCGACGGCAATGTCGCCTTCGGCGCGGTCGAGGGCGACCCGACCGTCCCCGACGGTCTCGTCCTCGACATCATCAAGGGCATCCCGTTCGCCGAGTTCGAGCTCTCCGGCACCAAGGTGCCGCTGAGCAAGGTCCGGCTCCTTCCGCCGGTGCTCCCGAACAAGGTCGTCGCCATCGGCCGCAACTACGCCGAACACGCCGCGGAACTGGGCAACGAGGTCCCCACGGTCCCGGTCGCGTTCTTCAAGCCGTCCACCTCCGTCGTCGGTTCGGGTGACCCGATCGTGTATCCCTCGTTCTCGAACGAGGTACACCACGAGGCCGAGCTGGCGGTCGTCATCAGCCGGCTCTGCCGCGAGGTCCCGCGCGAACGCGTCAAGGACGTCATCCTCGGCTACACCTGCGCCAACGACGTCACCGCACGCGACGCGCAGCGCGCCGAGGGCCAGTGGGCCCGCGCCAAGGGTTTCGACTCCGCGTGCCCCCTCGGCCCCTGGATCGAGACCGATCTGGACCCCTCGGACCTCGCCATCACCGCCACGGTCAACGGCGAACTGCGCCAGGCGGGCCGGACCAGTCAGATGGTCCGCTCGATCGAGGACCTGATCGTGCACATCACCGAGGCGATGACGCTGCTCCCGGGCGACGTCATCCTCACCGGCACCCCGGCAGGCGTCGGACCGCTCAACGTCGGCGACGAGGTCGCCGTCTCCATCGAAGGCATCGGCACTCTCACCAACAAGGTGATCAAGCGTGGCTAGCGCATCCCCCGTACGCGTCCGTTTCTGTCCCTCGCCGACCGGCAACCCGCATGTGGGTCTGGTCCGCACCGCCCTGTTCAACTGGGCGTTCGCCCGGCACCACCAGGGCACTCTGGTCTTCCGCATCGAGGACACCGACGCGGCCCGGGACTCCGAGGAGTCCTACCAGCAGCTGCTCGACTCGATGCGCTGGCTCGGCTTCGACTGGGACGAGGGCCCCGAGGTCGGGGGCCCGCACGCCCCGTACCGGCAGTCCGAGCGCATGGAGATCTACGCGGACGTCGCGAAGAAGCTCCAGGACGCCGGGCACGCCTACGACTGCTACTGCACCACCCCCGAGCTGGACGCCCGCCGCGACGCCGCCCGCGCCGCCGGCCGGCCCTCCGGCTACGACGGTCACTGCCGTGACCTCGGCGCCGAGCAGATCGCGGCGTACCGGGCCGAGGGCCGCACCTCGATCGTCCGCTTCCGGATGCCGGACGCGCCGATCACCTTCACCGACCTGGTGCGCGGCGAGCTGACCTTCACCCCGGAGAACGTGCCCGACTTCGGCATCGTCCGGGCCAACGGCAACCCGCTCTACACGCTGGTCAACCCGGTCGACGACGCGCTGATGGAGATCACGCACGTGCTGCGCGGCGAGGACCTGCTGTCCTCCACCCCGCGGCAGATCGCGCTCTACGGCGCCCTCGCCGAGATCGGCGTCGGCAACGGCACCACCCCGGCCTTCGGCCACCTCCCGTACGTCATGGGCGAGGGCAACAAGAAGCTCTCCAAGCGCGACCCGGAGTCCTCGCTCAACCTGTACCGCGAGCGCGGCTTCCTGCCCGAGGGGCTGCTCAACTACCTGTCGCTGCTCGGCTGGTCGCTCTCGGCCGACCAGGACATCTTCTCGATGGACGAGATGGTCGCGGCCTTCGACATCGCGGCCGTCAACGCCAACCCGGCGCGCTTCGACCTGAAGAAGTGCGAGGCGATCAACGCCGACCACATCCGCCGGCTGGACGTGAAGGCCTTCACCGAGGCCTGCACCCCCTGGCTGAAGGCCCCGCACGCCAACTGGGCCCCCGAGTCCTTCGACCGGACGGCCTGGGAGGCGATCGCCCCGTACGCCCAGACCCGCCTCCAGGTCCTCTCGGACATCACGGCCAACGTCGACTTCCTCTTCCTGGACAAGCCGGTCGAGGACGAGGCGTCCTGGCAGAAGGCGATGAAGGAGGGCTCCGACGCCCTGCTGCGCACCGCCCGCGCCAAGCTGGTCGACGCGGACTGGTCCGACCCGGAGTCGCTGAAGGCCGCGGTCCTGGCGGCCGGCGAGGAGCACGGCCTGAAGCTCGGCAAGGCCCAGGCCCCGGTCCGCGTCGCGGTCACCGGCCGCACGATCGGCCTGCCGCTCTTCGAGTCCCTGGAAATCCTGGGCCGCGACCGCACCCTGACCCGAATCGACGCCGCGCTGGCGAAGCTCGCCGGCTAGGGCCTGTCCGGTCCTGGGGCTGACGGCTCCGGGGCCACCGTCCTAGGGTTGGCGGCATGCCGATCCGTGCCGTCCTCTGGGACGTAGACGACACTCTGTTCGACTTCACGTCAGCCGACGAGCAGGGGTTTGTGCAGCATGTGATGGCCGAGGGCCTGGCCGGCGGATCCGAATCCGCCGGCCAGGCCCTCGGTCGTTGGCAGCTGATCACCGCGCGCCACTGGCAGCGATTCGCGGACGGGGCCGTCGACTACGAGGGCCAGCGCCGCGACCGGGTCCGCGACTTCCTGGGTGAGCCGCTGAGCGATGCGGAGGCGTCGGCGTGGTTCGGCCGCTACATCGCCCACTACGAGGCCGCCTGGGCCCTGTTCCCGGACGCCTCGCCCGCCGTGGCGGCACTGGCGCCCGGCTACCGGCAGGGCGTGCTGTCGAACTCCAGCACCGTCCATCAGGAGCGCAAGCTGCGCAGGTTGGGGCTGCGGGAGCAGTTCGAGGTGCTGCTCTGCGCGGCTGAGCTGGGCGTGAGCAAGCCCGCCGCCGAGGCGTTCCTGGCCGGCTGTGCGGCGCTGGGGCTGCCGCCCGCCGAGGTGGCGTACGTCGGCGACCAGCCGGAAATCGATGCGCGTGGCGCGGACGAGGCGGGTCTCTTCGGCATCTGGCTGGACCGCCGCGGCACCGCCGCGGGTGCGGATATGCCCTCGGGCCTGCGAAGGATCATCGGACTGGCGGAGCTGCCCGCGCTGCTGGCTGCGAATACCGGTTTTGGAGCCCCGTCTCCCATCGGGTAATGTTCTTCCTGCGCCGCCCAACCGGGCCGAAAGGCCAGGCCGGAAGCGCAACATCAAACAAACCCCCGGCCAGGGGGTTGTGTTTTGGTGGGGTATGGTGTAATTGGCAACACGAGGGTTTCTGGTTCCCTTATTCTAGGTTCGAGTCCTGGTACCCCAGCGCAGTACAAAGCAAGTGCGAGCCCCCGTTGTGTAGCGGCCTAGCACGCTGCCCTCTCACGGCAGTAGCGCCGGTTCGAATCCGGTCGGGGGTACAGATCCTTCTCTCCGTCACCTTCAGGTCGCACCTGGCCGTGACGATGCAGGATCGCTAGGGCCCCCGTTGTGTAGCGGCCTAGCACGCTGCCCTCTCACGGCAGTAGCGCCGGTTCGAATCCGGTCGGGGGTACTTGACACACCATGGGGTATGGTGTAATTGGCAGCACGAGGGTTTCTGGTTCCCTTAGTCTAGGTTCGAGTCCTGGTACCCCAGCGCAGTAACGTATGTTGATGCAAGTGCGAGCCCCCGTTGTGTAGCGGCCTAGCACGCTGCCCTCTCACGGCAGTAGCGCCGGTTCGAATCCGGTCGGGGGTACGTAGGAAGAGGCTCTCCGTCACGGCGGAGGGCCTCTTCGCTTTTCCCGGCCCGCACCGCCGCGCGGGCCCTCAACCGGCTGTGCCGAAGCGGCGGTTGGACTCCTCGGCCTCCGCCAGCCGGCGCAGGCTCAGCAGCACCGGCTCGTAGAGCACGGTGAGCGCGACCGCCGCCTCGACCTGTTCGAGGGGGGTGGTGAACTCCTCGACAAGATCCAGGTCGGTAACGGCCAGTTGGGCCGCGGACCGGGCGTACGGCGCCAAGTCGTCCGCGTCGCAGGGGTATCCGAGCCGGACCAGCGCCGCCACCGCGACCACGAGCGTTCCCCAGGCGGGCGCGTTCTCGCCGGCGTCCAGGCATTCGCGCCAGTCGAGGCGCCGCATCAGCAGCTCCACCTCGCGCCGCGCGACGGTGGTCGCCGGATCGTCCTCGACCGGCTTCGGACCCTGCGGCAGCGCCCAAACGGCGGCGCCCAGCCGCGTGTTCTGGTCCAGCGAGTCGTCCTCGACGGCGGCCAGCACCTGGCGCGCAGTGGCCACCGGCATCTTCCCGACCTGGATCAGGGCCCGGACGAGACGCAGCCGGCGCAGATGGTCGTCGCCGTACTCCGCCTGCGTGGCGGTGATCCGGCGGCCGGGGGGCAGCAGCCGCTCCCGCAGGTAGTACTTGATCGTGGCTGCCGGGAGTCCGCTGTGTTCGCTCAGTTCCGCGAGCTTCATCCTCTTGCGCCTTCCCTTGGAGAGTGGCACTATCCAACCATGGATAGTGAAGCTATCCAATACATCGAGACCGGGGGAACACCATGGGTGCCAAGCTGATCGAGGGCCGGACCACCGCCGCGGCGGAGGGTGAGGTGATCGTCTTCATCATCGGGATGCGGATCAACAACTTCTGGGCTCTGCGCAGCTGGTGGCCGGTGATGACCGCCATGCCGCGCATGCTCAAGGAGCTGTCGCAGCAGAAGGACAGAGGGCTGCTGGGCTTCCGGCTCCGCCCGGGAATGCCGCGGGTCTTCGAGGTGATCCAGTACTGGGAGTCGCGCGAGCAGCTGCTCGCCTACGCCTCGGCGCAGGACGGCGAGCACCGCCCGGCGTGGGCGGCCTTCAACCGGCGGGCGCGGGCGGGCAAGAACAAGGTCGGCTTCTTCCACGAGACCTATGTGGTGCCCGCCGGGGGGTACGAGTCGATATACGTCAACATGCCGGCGTACGGCCTGGGCGAGGCCACCGAAGTCGTCGAGGTCGGCCGCCGCGGTGAGAGCGCCAAGGACCGCCTGGCGTACCGGGCGGGCTGACGTCAGGGCCGGGAAACAGGAGCGCGCCGGTGCCGAGGGCTTGGACGGAGCCCCCGGCGCCGGCGCGCTCGGTTACGGATGGTGCGGGAAGGGTTGCCCCGGGCGCCGGAGGCGGCCCCAGGTGCGCGAGGGCCTCAGGTGCGCGAGGCGGCCTCAGCCGTTGCGGCGCAGGGCCTCGGAGAGCCGCCCGGCGGCGTCGATGACGGCCTGGGCGTGCATCCGGCCCGGGTGCCGGGTCAGCCGCTCGATCGGTCCGGAGACCGAGACGGCGGCGACCACCCGGTTCGAGGGCCCGCGCACCGGCGCGGAGACCGAGGCGACGCCCGGCTCGCGCTCACCGATGGACTGGGCCCAGCCCCGGCGGCGCACGCCGGAGAGCGCGGTGGCCGTGAATCGGGCACCCTGGAGACCACGGTGCAGTCGCTCCGGCTCTTCCCATGCCATCAGGACCTGGGCGGCGGAACCGGCCTTCATCGGCAGCGTCGAGCCGACCGGCACGGTGTCCCGCAGTCCGGACAGCCGTTCCGCCGCGGCCACACAGATTCGCATGTCGCCCTGGCGGCGATAGAGCTGGGCGCTCTCGCCGGTCACGTCCCGCAGGTGCGTGAGGACCGGTCCCGCCGTGGCCAGCAGGCGGTCCTCGCCCGCCGCGGCGGCGAGCTCGGAGAGCCGGGGGCCCAGGATGAAGCGGCCCTGCATGTCGCGGGCGACCAGCCGGTGGTGTTCGAGCGCGACCGCCAGGCGGTGCGCGGTGGGGCGGGCGAGGCCCGTGGCGCCGACAAGCCCGGCCAGGGTGGCCGGTCCGGACTCCAGCGCGCTGAGCACCAGAGCCGCCTTGTCGAGAACGCCGACGCCGCTAGAGTTGTCCATGCAACGATATTCACGTCTCACACTGTGAAACGCAAGTTCAATTTTCCAGCGAAAGCGTCAGGCTGGGGAGCACGGCAGGGACGCCGACCGGAACCAGGGGACCGGACGGAGTCCACATCAGACGAGTTGGCCGGCAGCGACGCCGGTCGGAGGGACAGCGATGGGTAGGACACTCGCGGAAAAGGTCTGGGACGACCATGTCGTCCGGCGCGCCGAGGGCGAGCCCGACCTTCTCTACATCGATCTGCACCTGCTGCACGAGGTGACCAGCCCCCAGGCCTTCGACGGTCTGCGGTTGAACGGGCGCCAGGTGCGGCGGACCGATCTCACCATCGCCACCGAGGACCACAACACCCCGACCCTCGACATCGACAAGCCCATCGCCGACCCGGTCTCGCGCACCCAACTGGAGACGCTGCGCAAGAACTGCGCGGAGTTCGGCGTCCGGCTGCACCCGCTGGGCGACGTCGAGCAGGGCGTCGTCCACGTGGTGGGACCGCAGCTGGGCCTGACCCAGCCCGGCACCACCGTGGTGTGCGGCGACAGCCACACCTCCACGCACGGCGCCTTCGGCGCGCTGGCGTTCGGTATCGGCACCAGCCAGGTCGAGCACGTACTGGCCACCCAGACCCTGCCGCTGGCCCGCCCCAAGACGATGGCGATCACCGTCGGTGGCGAACTGCCCGCCGATGTCACCGCCAAGGACCTGATCCTCGCCATCATCGCGAAGATCGGCACCGGCGGCGGCCAGGGCTATGTCATCGAGTACCGCGGCCCGGCCATCGAGAAGCTGTCGATGGAAGCCCGGATGACCGTCTGCAACATGTCGATCGAGGCGGGCGCGCGGGCCGGCATGATCGCCCCCGACCGCACCACGTTCGACTACCTGCAGGGCCGTGACCACGCGCCCTCGGGCGCCGACTGGGACGCCGCCGTCGAGTACTGGCAGACGCTGCGCACCGACGACGACGCGGTCTTCGACCACGAGGTCTACATCGACGGTGCCACACTGGCCCCGTTCGTCACCTGGGGCACCAACCCCGCCCAGGGCGCCCCGCTGAGCGCCTCGGTGCCGGACCCGGCCTCGTTCGACGACCCCAGCGACCGGCTGGCTGCCGAGAAGGCCCTGGAGTACATGGGACTTCACGCGGGGCAGCCGCTGCGCGAGGTCAAGGTCGACACCGTCTTCGTCGGCTCCTGCACCAACGGCCGGATCGAGGACCTGCGGGCCGCGGCGTCCATCGTCGAGGGCCGCCAGGTCGCCGACGGCGTCCGCATGCTGGTCGTCCCCGGCTCGGTCCGGGTCGCCCTGCAGGCCGTGGCCGAGGGCCTGGACAAGGTCTTCACCGCCTCCGGCGCCGAATGGCGGCACGCGGGTTGCTCGATGTGTCTGGGCATGAACCCCGACCAACTCGCCCCTGGTGAGCGCTCCGCGTCCACCTCCAACCGCAACTTCGAAGGACGGCAGGGCAAGGGCGGCCGTACCCACCTGGTATCGCCGCAGGTCGCCGCCGCAACGGCGGTGCTCGGGCACCTCGCTTCGCCCGCGGACCTGACCGACTCCGACGCCCGTACCGCTGTGGAGGCCTGATACCGATGGAAGCTTTCACCACACACACCGGCCGGGCCGTCCCGCTGCGCCGCGGCAACGTCGACACCGACCAGATCATCCCGGCCCACTGGCTGAAGAAGGTCACCCGCAACGGCTTCGAGGACGGGCTCTTCGAGGCCTGGCGCAAGGACGAGACGTTCGTTCTCAACCTGCCCGAGCGCGCGGGGGCGACGGTCCTGATCGCCGGCCCCGAGTTCGGCACCGGCTCGTCCCGCGAGCACGCCGTGTGGGCGCTGCAGAACTACGGCTTCAAAGCCGTGGTCTCGTCCCGGTTCGCGGACATCTTCCGGGGCAACTCGCTCAAGAACGGCCTGCTCACGGTCGTGCTGCCGCAGGAGACCGTCGAGCAGCTGTGGAAGCTGACCGAGGCCGACCCGACCGCCGAGGTCACGGTCGACCTGGTCGCCCGCGAGGTGCGCGCAGAAGGCATCACCGCGGCGTTCGAGCTGGACGACAACGCCCGCTGGCGCCTGCTGGAAGGGCTGGACGACATCAGCCTGACCCTCGCCAACGAGGCGGACATCACCACCTACGAGCGCTCCCGCCCGGCGCACAAGCCGAGCACCGTGCAGGTCTGACCGTCCTCGGACGGGGATCCGGCCCGGATTTCGAAGCGCCCTCCGCACTCCGCGGAGGGCGCTTCGGCATGCCCGCACCACCGTATTGGCCCTGTCGCGCGAGACATTGGTCCCGTCGCGCGCGACAACTCACCGCAGATGGCACAATCGGTACATGGAACGCGATGGCCAACTCGAGCTCTACGGGGTCCTCGCCGCCCGGCTGAAGGAGGCGCATGCGCGCGTCGCGAATCTCCAAGTACCCGATGACGTACGGCTGGAGTTGAACCGGAAGCTCCTCGTCGTGACCGCCGCGGCCAAGCACGATCTCGCCGGCGCGGCACGACGACTGGACGTCCTGATGCGGGAGCTCGACGACGCGGGATTTCTTGATCAAGGAACTGTCTGAGAGCCGAGTTCGTTGCGGCACAAGGGTGATTCGCCCGTTTCGTATTTGATTTGCGGTATATATCCGCCTAACGTGCGAAAAAGCCCGTACTCATTCGCCGGGCAAGTTTCCGAAGGGGAAGACGTGAACAAGGCGCAGCTCGTAGAAGCGATTGCCGACAAGGTAGGTGGCCGTCAGGCCGCCGCGGACGCGGTTGACGCGGTTCTCGACGCGATCGTCCGCGCGGTCGTCTCCGGCGACCGGGTCTCGGTCACCGGATTCGGTTCGTTCGAGAAGGTCGACCGTCCCGCCCGCTATGCCCGCAACCCCCAGACCGGGGAGCGGGTCCGGGTCAAGAAGACCTCGGTGCCGCGCTTCCGCGCGGGTCAGGGGTTCAAGGACCTGGTCAGCGGGGCCAAGAAGCTCCCGAAGAACGATGTCGCGGTGAAGAAGGCGCCCAAGGGCAGCCTGAGTGGCGGGGCTTCCACCCGCACCACCGCCAAGGCCGCGGCCAAGAAGGCCACCGCCAAGAAGGCGACCGCGGCGAAGAAGGCCGTGACCGCCAAGAAGGCGGCTCCCGCGAAGAAGACGGTCACCGCCAAGAAGACCACGGCGAAGAAGACCACCGCCGCCGCCAAGAAGGCGACCCCGGCCAAGAAGGCCGCCACCGCCAAGAAGGCGGCCGCCAAGAAGTCCGCGCCGGCCAAGAAGGCCACGGCGAAGAAGGCCCCGGCCAAGAAGAGTGCCGCGCGCAAGACCGCTGTGAAGCGGGCTGCGAAGAAGTAGTCACCACCAGCAGGCCGCGACGGGCCGGGCTCCCCGACAGGGAGCCCGGCCCGCGCCGTTCTCCGGCCCGTACGGCAGCTCCCGGGACGCTCCTGGGCCAGACATGGCCTAGGCCTGCGGCGCCTGGGGATCCGCGAAGGTCTGCAGCGTCAGGAAGACCACCCGGCGGTCGTCGCCGTCCCCCTCGGTGCGGATCCGCACCCGCTGGCCCGGCCGCAGCAGCCGTAGGCCGCCCGCGTCGAAGGCCGCCGCGTCGAACGGCAGCGGAGTCCCGTCGTCGAGCAGCACGCTGCCGCCACGTGTCCCGGGGTCGTATGTGAACGCGGTCGCCTGCATGACCGGAAGCCTAGTGCTCTGACCGGAAAGGTTCACCGGTTCGCGACGCCCGGCACGGCACCTCGCTGCGTTGTCGGAGTCGTCCGAGTACGCCCGGTACGAGGACGATCCTCCGCCTTGCGATGCACCGCGCCGGCCGCCGCGAACCAGGCAAACCTTTCCGGCCAGAGCACTAGTGAATGCCGGGACCACTACGACACCGTGCGCGGCACCGCGTAGGGGGTCGCTCAGTCGGTGATGAACAGCCCGGCGGTGACATCGGAGGTCCGCGGGCCGACCCCCATGGCCAGGGCCACCCGCAGGTCGGCGGGGGTGTCGACGTCCTGGCGCACGGAGTCCACCCCGCGCACCGTGATCTCCCGGGCGCCGGAGGCCCGGTGCCGGGCCCGCGACGCGCCGCCGAAGGCGGGCGCCAGGTCGTGACCCGGCGGCGCGGTGAGCAACGTGGTGCCGATCGCCGCCGCGTCGGCCAGAAAAGCCCTCCCTGAGGCCCGCGCAGCGGCGTTGAGCACCGCGGACAGCTCCAGGGGGCGCAGGGCCGGGAGATCGGCGTTCAGGGCCGCTACGGCCGCATCGGGGCCGGCGGACCGGATGCGGTGCACGCCGTACGCGAGAGCCGCGTTGAGTCCGGCCGCCGGGGCGTCCGGCACGATCCGGGCCCCCAGGGCGGCCAGTTCCGCCGCCGCCAGCAGGTCGTCGGTGACAACGGTCACGCTCAGAACCCGGGCGCAGGCCAGCGCGGCGGCCACCGTGTCCTGGGCGAACGCCAGCGCCAGTCCTGGCCGCACGGTCCCCCCGGCCGGCGCCAGCCGGCTCTTGGCCACGGCGAGCGGCTTCAGCGGTACGACGAGAGACCACATGACGGGTACGGGCACCGAACCATTGTGCGGTGACCCACCCTCCCCACGGCCGGAAACCCACCCCTCCAGTGCCCGCCGCAGTGAGCCGAGGGCCGGGAGCGCCCTGGCGCTGCGCCCACTCGCCCTCCTCGCCCCCTCCGGCGAGGAGGGGCCCATCGCGGGCTTAGCCTCGTCACTTTCGGCAGGGGCGCGCCCTTCAGCTCGCTCGCCCTGGCGTTACGGTGTGCGTACCGGCGACACTTGTGCGGCTGCACTGGTGCAGCCCCGTGCAATGAGGAGGAAGTTCTGGTGTCCCGCCGCAGAATCGGCTTCTGGTACCGGCTCGCAGCCGTCATCGCGAAACCGCCGCTTCTTGTCCTCTTCAAGCGGGATTGGCGCGGAATGGAGCACATTCCGGCCGACGGTGGATTCATCACAGCCGTCAACCACAACTCTTACCTCGACCCGCTGTCGTACGGCCATTTCCAGTACAACACCGGACGGGTTCCGCGCCTGCTCGCGAAGGCCGGTCTCTTCAAGATCTTCTTTGTCGGCATGATGCTCCGCGGCACCGGACAGATTCCGGTCTACCGGGAGTCCACGGACGCCGCCAACGCGTTCCGCGCCGCCGTCGCCGCGATCAACTCCGGCGAATGCGTCGCCTTCTATCCGGAAGGCACGCTGACCCGCGATCCCGACCAGTGGCCGATGGTCGGCAAGACCGGTGTCGCCCGGGTCGCGCTGCTCACCAAGGCGCCGGTGATCCCCGTCGCGCAATGGGGCGCCAACGAGGCGATGCCGCCGTACGCCAAGGGCAAGAAGTTCTTCTTCTTTCCCCGCAAGACCCTGCGGGTGATTGCCGGCCCGCCCGTCGACCTGTCGCGGTTCTACGGGCAGGAGCCCACCGCCGAGGTGCTGCGCGAGGTCACCGACGTGATCATGGCGGAGATCAGCGAGCTGCTCGCCGAGGTGCGCGGCGAGCCCGCGCCCGCCGAGCGCTACGACCCGCGCCAGGCAGCCCGCGCGCGCCGCGCGGACAAGGCCGAGAAGGCCGAGCAGGCCGGGAAGACCCGCAAGGGAAAGGCCGGAAGGCCGGCGCGCAAGCCCGTACCGCAGCCCGTGAAGAACCCGATGGATCAGCAGGAGGAGTCGTAAGTGTCAACGCGCTGCGCGGTGTACGGAACCGGCTCATGGGGCACCACCTTTGCGATGGTGCTCGCCGACGCCGGCTGTGAGGTGTCGTTGTGGGGGCGCCGGCCGGAACTGGCCGAGACGGTCAACACCACCCACACGAACCCCGACTACCTGCCGGGAATCGCGCTGCCCGACACCATCCGCGCCACCACGGACCCGGCGGAGGCCGCCCAGGACGCCGAATTCGTCATACTCGCCGTCCCGTCGCAGACGCTGCGCGGCAACCTCGCCGAGTGGGCGCCGCTGTTCCGCCAGGACGCCGTCCTGGTCAGCCTGATGAAGGGCGTCGAACTCGGCAGCGCGAAGCTGATGAGCGAGGTCATCGAAGAGGTGGCCAAGGCCGGCCCCGAGCGGGTCGCGGTGCTGTCGGGGCCCAACCTGGCCCCGGAGATCGCCGCCCGGCAGCCCGCCGCCTCCGTCGTCGCCTGCCGGGACGAGTCGGTGGCGCGGCGGATCCAGGCCGCCTGCCACACCGCGTACTTCCGCCCGTACACCATCACCGACGTGGTCGGCTGCGAACTCGGCGGCGCGGTCAAGAACGTCATCGCGCTCGCCGTCGGCATCGCCGACGGCATGGGGCTCGGCGACAACACCAAGGCCTCGCTGATCACCCGCGGACTCGCCGAGACGACCCGGCTGGGCCTGGCCATGGGCGCCGACGCGCAGACGTTCGCCGGCATGGCCGGCATGGGCGACCTGGTGGCCACCTGCTCCTCGCCGCTCTCGCGCAACAACCGCTTCGGCCGGAACCTCGGCAAGGGCATGTCCCTTGAGGAGACCATCGCGGTCACCCGGCAGACGGCCGAGGGCGTGAAGTCCTGCGAGTCGGTGGCCGATCTGGCGCGTCGGCACGGAGTCGACATGCCGATCACGGACACCGTCGTGGACATCGTGCACAACGGGAAGCCGCCGGTCGTGGCCGTCAAGGAGCTGATGTCCCGCTCCGCGAAATCCGAGCGGTAGGGTCAACGAACCATGAGCAATCTGCCTTCTTCCCAGACCCCCGACCAGCCGCAGCGCAAGCCTCGGGTAGCGCTCGTCTTCGGCGGCCGCAGCTCCGAGCACGGGGTTTCGGTGGTCACCGCGGCCAGCGTGCTGCGGGCCATCGACCGGTCGAAGTACGACGTCCTCCCCATCGGGATCACGGCGGACGGCCGCTGGGCGCTGACCAGTGACGACCCGGACCGGATGGCGATCTCCGACCGCCGGATGCCGACCGTCGAACAGGTCACCGACCACGACGGCACCGTCGTCCTCCCGGTCGACCCGGCCAACCGCGAGGTCGTCTACTCCGAGCCCGGAGCCGTACCCAAGGTGCTCGGCGACGTCGACGTCGTCTTCCCCGTGCTGCACGGCCCGTACGGCGAGGACGGCACCCTGCAGGGCCTGCTGGAGCTGTCCGGCGTGCCCTACGTGGGTGCGGGCGTCCTCGCGTCGGCCGTCGGCATGGACAAGGAGTACATGAAGCGGGTCTTCATCTCCTTCGGCCTGCCCGTCGGCCCGTACCTCGTGGTGCGCCCCCGCGACTGGGAGAACAACCAGGACGCGGCCCGCCGGAGCATCGTGGAGTTCGCCGCGGACCACGGCTGGCCGCTCTTCGTCAAGCCCGCCCGCGCGGGTTCGTCGATGGGCATCAGCAAGGTCGAGGACGCGTCCGGTCTCGACGAGGCGATCGAGGAGGCCCGGCGGCACGACCCGAAGGTCATCATCGAGTCGCTGCTGCGCGGCCGCGAGATCGAGTGCGGTGTCCTGGAGTTCGAGGACGGGCCGCGCGCCAGCCTCCCGGCCGAGATCCCGCCGGTCACCGCCCACGACTTCTACGACTTCGAGGCCAAGTACATCGACTCGGCCGAGGGCATCGTGCCGGCGCCGCTCACCCCCGAGCAGACCGCCGAGGTGCAGCGGCTCGCTGTCCAGGCCTTCGACTCGGTCTCCTGCGAGGGCCTGGTCCGCGCGGACTTCTTCCTGCTCGACAGCGGAGAGTTCGTCATCAACGAGATCAACACGATGCCCGGCTTCACGCCCATCAGCATGTACCCGCGGATGTGGCAGGAGAGCGGCGTGAGCTACCCCGAGCTGGTGGACAAGCTGATCCAGGCGGCGCTGCGCCGCCGGACCGGGCTGCGCTAGAAAGCTGCGCCGGAGCGCTGCGTCAGAGCTCGTTCGGGATCGTCTTCTTGACGGCGCCGGCGAGGTCGGTGAGGGGACCGAGGTCGCCGGCGTACTTCTTGGGGAGGGTCACCTCGACGTACGCCTTGCGCAGCGTGGTGGTGAGCTTGAAGCTGCCGTCGCCCTGGGCCTGGATCAGCCAGCCGACGCCGTCCACCTCCACCGAGTCCGCGCTGGAGTCGCTCATCGCCGCCGGCCGCGGTACCCCGCAGCGCAGCACGATCGCCGGATCACCCCACCCGGCGGTGAAGTCGGATGCGGGCCTGAGATCATGCACGCCGAGTCCATTGACCGAGTGCGGCAGATCCCTGTGCAGCGCACGGCAGTAGACGGCGGCCCGCGCGTCCGGAGCCGGTACGGGTGTCTCATCGGCCGGACCGGCTGCGGAAACGAAGACCGCCGCCGCGGACAAGCACGCGACGGCGGCAACGGAAATCAGCGCGAACCGGCGAAAAGCTATCACCGGACGAGCATAGTCGGGGGCTACAGATGGACGACGGGACAGGTCAGAGTACGGGTGATCCCGTCCACCTGCTGTACCTTCGCGACCACCATGCGGCCCAGGTCGTCGACCGTGTCTGCCTGGGCCCGGACGATGACGTCGTAGGGACCGGTGACATCTTCGGCCTGAATGACACCGGAGATCTTCGCAATCGTCTCCGCTACTGCCGAGGCCTTCCCAACCTCGGTCTGGATCAAGATGTACGCCTGTACCACGGAACCTCCAGGGCGGCTTCGAGGATCATGTGGGAGGGGGGACGCCACGTTATCGCGTCGCCGCACGGCGCGGGGAGACCCGCGCGGTACCGAGCACTCGCATTGCGCGGAATCTCCAGGGGAATGACGACGTGAAAGGGACAAACAGATGAAGGGGACCGTGGGCGAGTTGGGGGAGTTCGGGTTGATCAGGGAGTTGACCTCCCGGCTCACGACCACTCCCAATGTACGCCTGGGGCCTGGGGACGACGCGGCGGTGGTGGCCGCGCCGGACCGCCGGGTGGTCGCCACCACCGATGTGCTGCTCGAAGGCCGGCACTTCCGGCGCGACTGGTCCACCGCGTACGACGTGGGCCGCAAGGCCGCGGCGCAGAACCTCGCGGACATCGCCGCGATGGGCGCGGTGCCCACCGCGGTCCTGCTGGCGCTGGTCGTCCCGGCGGAGCTGCCGGCCACCTGGCCGATCGAGCTGATGGACGGCATCCGCGACGAGTGCCAGGTGGCGGGAGCCGCCGTGGTCGGCGGCGACGTGGTGCGCGGGGACACGATCACGGTCGCGATCACCGCGCTCGGCGACCTCCGCAACCGCGAGCCCGTCAAGCGGTCCGGCGCCCGGCCGGGCGACGTCATCGCGGTCACCGGCTGGCTGGGCTGGTCGGCGGCCGGCCTCGCGGTGCTCTCCCGCGGCTTCCGCTCGCCGCGCGCCTTCGTCGAGGCGCACCGGCGGCCGGAGCCGCCGTACCACGCGGGCCCCGCGGCGGCCGAGCTCGGCGCCACCGCGATGACGGACGTCAGCGACGGCCTGGTGGCCGACCTCGGGCACATCGCGACGGCCAGCGGGGTGCTGATCAACCTGAAGTCCGCGGACATCGACGTACCCGCGCAGATGTCCGACATCGGGCAGGCGGTCGGCGTGGACCCGCTGCACTGGGTGCTGACCGGGGGAGAGGACCACGCGATCGTCGCGGCGTTCCCGCCCGATGTGAAGCTCCCGGCCCGCTGGCGGGTGATCGGTGAGGTGCTCAAGGCCACCGGCACTCCGCACGTCACGGTGGACGGCGCCGCCTGGGACAAGGCCGGCGGCTGGGACCACTTCGGCGACACCGCGGAGCAGGGCTCCGGGGACTAGGTTCACGGGTATGCGTACCTCCCCGCCCAGGGTGCTCGCCGTCGCCGGATCCGATTCCGGCGGCGGTGCGGGCATCCAGGCCGACCTGAAGACGATGCTGGCGCTCGGCGTGCACGGTATGAGCGTGGTGACGGCGGTCACCGCGCAGAACTCGCTGGGCGTCCAGGGGGCCTGGGAGCTGCCTGTGGCGGCCGTTCGCGCGCAGTTCCGCAGTGTGGTCGACGACATCGGCGTACAGGCCGTCAAGACCGGCATGCTCTCCTCGGCGGCGATCGCCTCCGAGGTGGCCGCTCTGCTGGCGGACGTGGCCGCCCCCGTGGTCGTCGACCCGGTCGGCATCTCCAAGCACGGGGACGCCCTGCTGACGGCGGGCGCCCTGGAGGTCGTCCGCACCGAGCTGCTGCCCGTGGCCACCGTCGCCACCCCGAACCTCGACGAGGTCACCCAGTTGACGGGTGTCGTCGTGGACGGTGAGGCCGCGATGGGCGAGGCCGCGGAAGCGATGCTGGCGCTCGGGCCGCGCTGGGTCCTGATCAAGGGCGGCCACCTCGACGGCGACGCCGTGGACCTGCTCTCCGACGGCTCCCGGGAGTACTGGTTCCGCGCCGCGCGGTACGACAACCGGCACACTCACGGCACCGGCTGCACGCTGGCCGCTGCCATCGCCTCGTACCTGGCCCTGGGTCTGGAGGTGCCGGAAGCGGTGGGCGCTGCCAAGGACTACGTCACGGGCGCCATCGTGGCCGGCTTCCCGCTGGGCGGCGGCATCGGCCCGGTCGACCACGCCTGGCGCCAACGCCAGGAGCGGTGAGCGCGCGCCGGGTGCTGGGGCCGTCAGCGTCCGGCGGCCGTCAGCGTCTGACGGCCGGCCGCAAACGCAAGAAAACCGGCCCACCCTGAGGTGGACCGGCTTCGAGTAGCCGCAAGGCTGCGCTGCTACGACGTGTACGCGTCAGCGCGAGACCTTGCCGGCCTTGATGCACGAGGTGCAGACATTGAGGCGCTTCGGCGTCCGACCGACCACAGCACGCACCCGCTGAATGTTGGGATTCCAACGGCGGGGAGTACGGCGGTGCGAGTGGGAAATAGCGTTGCCGAAGCCCGGCCCCTTGCCGCAGACGTCGCAGTTGGCAGCCACGGGTCACTCCAAAGACTTCGAGATGCACTTACAGTGAAAAGCCCGGGAGATTCCCGGACAACCGGAGCAGCATACAACGGCCACTCCCGGACAACGAAATTACCATGGTTGCGGGGTCCGCCGCCCCGGCCGACTGCCGCCGTGACCGGTGTCACGGATACTCTCACCTGCAGCAGTCTCCGCTTCAGGTGTCCCGCAGGAGGACTTGGTGCCGCACACGCTCGACGCTTCCGCGGTGCGCGCGTGGTGCCGACTGGCCCTTCAGGCGCTGGGAAGGGCCCGCGAGGAGATCGACGCGATCAACGTGTATCCCGTCGCCGACGGGGACACCGGCACCAATCTGTACCTGACGATGGAATCCGCCGCCCAGTCCGTCGACGCCGTCTTCGACGGCCACGGTGCCTCCGGCCACTCGCCCGACCTCGCCCAAGTCGTCCGCGCCATGTCCCACGGCGCCCTGATAGGCGCCCGCGGCAACTCCGGCACGATCCTCGCGCAGCTGCTGCGCGGCATGACGGACGTCCTCACGGACGCCGCGGGGGACCAGGACGCCGCCGAACTGCTGCGCCGGGCGCTGCGCCGCGCCGCGAGCTCCGCCTACTTGGCGGTCGCCCACCCCGTCGAGGGGACGATGCTCACCGTCGCCACCGAGGCGGCCACGGCCGCCGAAGGTGACGGCGGCGCCCTGGTGGCCGTCGCGAGAGCCGCCCACCAGGGCGCGCGCACCGCGCTCGCCGCCACCACCGGCCAGCTCGCCGTACTGGGCCGGGCCGGCGTCGTGGACGCGGGCGGGCGCGGGCTGGTGGCCGTCCTGGGCGCGCTCGCCGACGCCGTCTCCGGCGAGGTGCCGATGGGGCCGCTGGCCGATCACTCGCCCGCCGTCCCGTACGGCTGCCGCGCCGAGGACGGCGCGGACCCGCACGTCGTGCCCGGCGGCCCGGCCTTCGAGGTCATCTACCTGCTGGAGGCGGCCGACACCGCCCTGCCCGCGCTGCGCGGCCGGCTGGACGCCCTCGGGGACTCCCTGGTGGTCGTCGGCGGCGAAGGGCTGTGGAACGTCCACGTCCACGTGGACGACGCGGGAGCGGCCATCGAGGCCGGTATCGAGGCCGGCCGCCCCTACCGGATCCGCGTCACCCACTTCGGCGACCAGACCCAGGACCGCTCCGACACCGACACCCCCGCGGTGCCCGAGCCGGTCTCCCGGCACCACGAGCGGGCCGGCGACGGCGGGCCGCCCGAGCGGGTGCGGCGGGCCGTCGTCGCGGTCGTCCGGGGCGACGGGCTGGCCGACCTCTGCGGGCGGGCCGGTGCGACCGTCGTCGCCGTCCGCCCCGGTGACCCGCCCGCCAGCGGCGAGATCGCGGCCGCGATCCGCCGGGCGAACGCCCGCGAGGTGGTGCTGCTGCCGAACGACGTGGAGCTGCGGCACGCCGCGGGCGCCGCCGCGGACCGGGCCCGCGCCGACGGCGTACGCGTCGCCCTGATCCCCACCCGCTCCCCGGTGCAGGGCCTCGCCGCGCTCGCCGTGCACGAGCCCGCACGGCGCTTCGACGAGGACGTCGTCGCCATGACCTCGGCGGCCGGCGCCACCCGCTACGCCGAACTGGCCGTCGCCGAGCACCAGTCCTGGACGATGGCCGGCATCTGCCAGGCCGGCGACGTCCTCGGGCTGATCGACGGCGATGTCGCGGTCATCGGCGGGAACCTCGTCGAGACCGGCACGATCGTCCTGGACCGCATGCTCGCCGCGGGCGGTGAGATGGTCACCCTGGTCCTCGGCGCCGCCGCTCCGCCCGACCTCGCGGACCGCATCGAGGCCCATGTCCAGGCCGGGCACATCACCGTGGACACCGTGGTCTACCAGGGCGGCCAGCAGACCTGCCCGCTCCTCATAGGCGTCGAATAGCCGACGACGCACCCGCACGGGGCATCGGACCGGGCTCTGTCAGTCCGGTACGCAAAGATGGACCCGATGTCTGCCCTGGACGAACCCCTGAAGAAGGCGGTCGGCGGCCGCACCGCAAAAGTGCTCGCCGACCACCTCGACCTGCACACCGTCGGCGACCTGCTGCACCACTACCCGCGCCGGTACGCCGAGCGCGGAGAGCTGACGCGGCTGGCCGACCTCCCGCTCGACGAGCACGTCACCGTCGTCGCGGAGATCGCCAAGGCCGACAAGCGGACCTACAACGGCGGGACGGGGGTCCGCCTGGAGGTCGTCGTCACCGACGGCAGCGGCTCGCTGACCCTGGTGTTCTTCAGCAAGGCGGCGCACGCCCACGCCCACCGGCTGATCCCCGGCCGCCGCGGCATGTTCTCCGGCAAGGTCTCGGTCTTCAACCGCACCCGCCAGCTCGCCCACCCGGACTACCAGTTGCTCGATGCGGACGATGCCAAGGGCGGGGAGTCGGACGTGGCCGCCGCGTTCGCCAACCAGCAGATCCCGCTGTACCCCGCGTGCAAGCAGATCAGCTCCTGGCAGATCGCGCAGTCCGTGCAGACGGTCCTCAACTCGATGGAGGCCACCGGCTGGGCGGGCGTCGGCGAACCGCTGCCGGCCGCGCTGCGCGAGGCACATGACCTGGCGCCGCTTCCCGAGGCGCTGGAGAAGATCCACCGGCCGCGGACCAAGGCCGACATCGAGGATGCGAGGACGCGCCTGAAATGGGACGAGGCGTACGTCCTGCAGGTCGCGCTGGCGCGCCGCCGGGCCGCCGACTCCGCGCTGCCCGCCACCCCGCGCGTGCCGCACGCCGACGGGCTGATGGCCACGTTCGACACCCGGCTGCCGTTCACCCTCACCGAGGGCCAGCAGAAGGTCTCGGCCGAGATCTTCGCCGACCTGGCGACCGAACACCCCATGCACCGCCTCCTGCAGGGCGAGGTCGGCTCCGGCAAGACGCTGGTCGCGCTGCGCGCCATGCTCGCCGTCGTCGACTCCGGCGGCCAGGCCGCACTGCTCGCGCCCACCGAAGTGCTCGCCCAGCAGCACCACAGGTCGATCACCGAGATGATGGGCGACCTCGCCGGCGGCGGCATGCTCGGCGGTGCGGAGAACGCCACCAAGATCGTGCTGCTCACCGGCTCCATGGGGGTGCCCGCCCGCCGGCAGGCCCTGCTCGACCTGATCAGCGGGGACGCCGGGATCGTGATCGGCACGCACGCCCTGATCGAGGACAAGGTCCAGTTCCACGACCTGGGCCTGGTCGTGGTCGACGAGCAGCACCGCTTCGGCGTCGAGCAGCGGGACGCGCTGCGTGCCAAGGCCGCCAAGCCCCCGCACCTGCTGGTGATGACCGCGACCCCGATCCCGCGCACGGTCGCCATGACCGTCTTCGGCGACCTGGAGACGTCCGTCCTGGACCAGCTGCCGGCCGGCCGCTCGCCGATCGCCACCCACGTCGTCCCGGCCAAGGACAAGCCGCACTTCCTCTCCCGCGCCTGGGAACGGGTGCGCGAGGAGGTCTCCAACGGCCACCAGGCGTACGTGGTCTGCCCGCGCATCGGTGACGAGGAGGACGCGAAGAAGAAGCCGGACGACGCGGAGCGCCGCCCCCCGCTGGCCGTTCTGGACATCGCGGAACAGCTCGTCGCGGGGCCGCTGGCCGGGCTGCGGGTCGAGGTGCTGCACGGCAGGATGCAGCCGGACGCCAAGGACGACGTGATGCGCCGGTTCTCCGCCGGTCAGGTGGACGTCCTGGTGGCGACCACGGTCATCGAGGTCGGGGTGAACGTCCCGAACGCCACCGTCATGGTGATCATGGACGCCGACCGCTTCGGCGTCTCCCAGCTCCACCAGCTGCGCGGCCGGGTCGGCCGGGGCTCCGCCCCCGGCTTGTGCCTGCTCGTCTCCGAGGCGCACGAGGCGAGCCCCGCCCGGCAGCGCCTCGCCGCCGTCGCAGCCACCCTGGACGGCTTCGAGCTCTCCCGCATCGACCTGGAGCAGCGCCGCGAGGGCGATGTCCTCGGCCAGGCCCAGTCCGGCACCCGCTCGTCGCTGCGCATGCTGACCGTCATCGACGACGAGGAGGTCATCGCCGCCGCCCGCGACGAGGCCACCGCCCTGGTCGCCGCCGACCCCGAACTGGCCGATCACCCGGACCTGCGGAGCGCCCTGGAGAGCCTGGTCGACGCGGACCGCGAGGAGTACCTCGACAAGGGCTGACCCAAGAGCCCAACAGCCTTGCTGAGCAGGTGGATTGTCAGTGGTCCCTGAGAGAATGGACGTAGTCCAAGTCGATGGACCTTTGGGGGCAAAAGCATGTCGTTCCGTCATCTCAACGAACTGCCGCTCGGCGACAAGGTCTTCCGGATCGAGCTCGCCAGCGACGACGACACCAACGTCACTCTCACCCTCTCCGGATGGAGTGAGGACGACCCCGACACCCTCCTCGCCTCAGGCGATCTGCGGCTGCCCATGGCAGACGTACCGTCCCTGCGGATCGCGCTCAACCGCGCCCTGCGCGCCCTCGCGCTCGTCGCCGACGTATCGGAGCCCATCCCCGACCGTGACGTGCTCCGGGAGCTGTTCCCCGGCCACGGCGCCCCCTGGGTGCCGCAGCACGAGGAGGAGCTGCTGCGGCGGTTCCACGACAGCGAGACCGTCGCCCGGATAGCCGCCCGCTTCGGGCGGACCCCGGACTCGGTCCGCACCAAGCTCCGTGAGCTGGGGCACGACCCGCGCCGCCCCGAGTTCTGCCCGCCCGACGGCTGCCTGTCCTGGTCCCGCTACGCGTCCACCTCCCTGGTGGGGGCGGTGGAGGAGCCCGGCAGGGAGTGACTCCGTATCGTGGGGGAGCGGCCGCGCACAGCGCCGCTCCCCCACGATGTCGAGGACGTGAAGGACGAGATGACCCGCGTGATCGCCGGAGCCGCCGGTGGCCGCCGCCTGGCCGTGCCCCCGGGCAATGGGACCCGCCCCACCTCGGACCGCGCCAAGGAGGGCATGTTCTCCACCTGGGAGTCGCTGCGCGGCACGCTGAACGGGGCCAGGGTGCTGGATCTGTACGGCGGCTCCGGGGCGATCGGGCTGGAGGCGCTGTCGCGCGGCGCCGAGCACGTCCTGCTGGTCGAGTCCGACCCGGCCGCGGCCCGCACCATCCGGGAGAACGTGCAGATGATCGGGTTGCCCGGCGCCGAGGTGCGGGCCGGCCGGGCCGAGCAGATCGTCGCCGGCCCGGCGCCGGCGACCCCGTTCGACATGGCCTTTCTGGACCCGCCCTACGACATGGGCGACGCCGAACTGCGGGAGATCCTGCTCACACTCCGCATTCAGGGGTGGCTGGATGACGACGCGATCGTCACCGTGGAACGGCGCACCCGTGGCGGAGTCTCCCCCTGGCCCGACGGCTTCGAGGCAGTGAGGGCCCGCCGTTACGGCGAGGCAACACTTTGGTACGGTCGCGCCGCCGAAGTTACCGCCGAGTCATGAACGGCCCGGAGAGCGAGGAGTCTCAGTTGCGTCGCGCAGTCTGTCCGGGGTCGTTCGACCCCATCACCAATGGACATCTCGACATCATCGCCCGCGCCTCCAGGCTCTACGACACCGTGTACGTGGCGGTGATGATCAACCAGTCCAAGCAGGGTCTGTTCTCGGTCGAGGAGCGCATCGAGCTCATCCAGGAAGTCACCGCCGAATTCGGAAACGTGCAGGTCGAGTCGTTCCACGGCCTGCTCGTCGACTTCTGCAAGCAGCGCGACATCCCGGCCATCGTCAAGGGCCTGCGCGCCGTCAGCGACTTCGACTACGAGCTGCAGATGGCCCAGATGAACATCGGGCTCTCCGGGGTCGAGACGCTCTTCGTCCCGACCAACCCCACGTACAGCTTCCTCTCCTCCAGTCTGGTCAAGGAGGTGGCCCAATGGGGCGGCGACATCTCCCACTTGGTGCCGCCCGCGATCCTGGCGGCTCTCAACGACCGGCTCGGGCAGCGCTAGAGTCTGCATGTCCCGTCCGGACCCGGCCGGGCCCCGCTGAGGAAAGACTGACGCCCGTGGACGTGCAGAAGAAGCTCGACGAGATCGTCGCGGCCATCGAAGGCGCGCGGTCCATGCCGATGTCCGCCTCGTGCGTGGTCAACCGCGCCGAGCTGCTGAGCAGGCTCGAAGAGGTGCGCTCCGCGCTCCCCGACTCGCTGTCGCAGGCCGAGGCGCTGCTGGGCGGCCGCGAGCAGCTGGTCGAGGAGGCCCGGGCCGAGGCGAACCGGATCATCGAGTCGGCGCACGCCGAACGCGGCTCGATGATCTCCGACACCCAGGTCGCCCGGCAGTCCCAGGACGAGGCGGAGCGCATCGTGGGCGAGGCCCGCCGCGAGGCGGAGGAGATCCGCGCCGAGGCCGACGACTACGTGGACAGCAAGCTCGCCAACTTCGAGGTCGTCCTCACCAAGACCATCGGCTCCGTCGACCGCGGCCGCGAGAAGCTGCTCGGCCAGGGCCCCGGCCTTGACGAGCAGGGGTACGAGGACGCGGACGCCCCCGAGCGCAGCGCCGACCCGGAGACGCTGCGGCGCCGGGCCGACGAGTACGTGGACACCAAGCTCGGAGCCTTCGAGGCGGTGCTCTCCAAGACCCTGGAGGCCGTCGGCCGCGGCCGGCTCAAGCTGACCGGCCACAGCGTCGCCGACGAGCTGGGCGCCCACATGGCGGCCCAGGACGCCGCGGACGCGGCGGGCGGCCACCAGACCGACGCCGAGTTCATGGCGGGGCTGGCGGCGCCGGTGCCCGAGCAGACCCAGCAGACGGACTACTCGTACGACCCGACTCCCGCCAACGCCGACTACGGGTACCAGCAGGACTACGGCCAGCAGGCCGCCTACTCCGACCCGTACGCGGCCCAGCAGCAGGGATACCCGGAGCAGCCCGCCTACAACGGCTACCAGCCCGAGTACGGGCAGCAGAACTACGCCGACCCGCAGGGGCAGTACGAGCAGCAGCCGTACGCCCAGCAGCAGCACCAGCACCAGCAGCAGCACCAGCCCCAGCACCAGGCCGCGGCGCTCGACGAGACCAGCCTCTTCGACACCGGCATGATCGACCTGAACCGGCTGCGGGAGCTGGAACAGGGGCGCTGAACGCGCTGCTCAGAGGGTTGGGTAGTGGGCGACGGGTGAGGGAAAAAGGGGCGGCGCGAGGCGCCTCGTTGCAAGGGTGGTGGCGGGCGAGGGGTGGGCGAGTTGGGTCCTGCCCGCACGTCCAGTATCCTGACCTTTCCAGCCGTGTGAATCGCCGGCTCTTTGGGCTGCCCATCCTCCGGGATGTCGGCATGCCGCACCGATGAAAGAGGAAGCCCTGAAAACCCCCCGTCTCGACCACCGCGAGCCTCTCGTGTTCGACACGCACGAGCTGGGTCGTCGTCCTGGTTCGATGCGGAAGGTCTCCCGTTCGGTGCCGGCACCCAAGGATCTCGGTATCGAGGTCATCGGGGTGCCCGAGGGCACGGCAGTACAGCTGGAGCTCCGTCTGGAGTCGGTCATGGAGGGGGTACTTGTCACAGGTACCGTCCGTGCGCCGCTCACGGGGGAGTGCGTAAGGTGTCTGGAGCCGTTCGAGCGCAAGCTCGATGCGGACTTCCAAGAGATGTACTCCTACCCCGACGCCGACACCCGGACCGCCCGCAAGGACGAAGCCGGTGACGACGCGGAGGAGGAGGCTCTCTTCCTCGAGGACGACCTGTTCGATCTCGAACCCGCGCTGCGGGACGCGGTAGTGCTCGCACTGCCGCTGCAGCCGGTGTGCCAGGAAGACTGCCCGGGACTGTGCTCCGATTGCGGAGAGCGGCTCGCGGACGACCCGGACCACCACCATGAGGTCGCCGACATCCGGTGGGCGGCCCTGCAGGAATTTAAGAAGAGCGGTGCCGACCAGGGCGCCGACGAGAACCAGGAGAAGTAGCCGTGGCTGTTCCGAAGCGGAAGATGTCGCGCAGCAACACGCGCCACCGCCGTGCGCAGTGGAAGGCTGTTGCCGTGAGCCTGGTGGCGTGCGAGAGCTGCCACCAGCCGAAGCAGAGCCACATCGCGTGCCCGAGCTGCGGCACGTACAACCGTCGTCAGGTCCTCGAGGTCTGATCGGCGGGTGACAGGCTTCATGTCAGACGCCAAATCGCCGAAGCAGGCGCCGGCGGACACAGCCTGGCCTCACACGCTTCTGGAAGGGCGGCTCGGGTACACACTCGAGCCCGCCCTTCTGGTGCGTGCGCTGACCCACCGTTCGTTCGCGTACGAGAACGGCGGTCTGCCCACCAACGAGCGGCTGGAGTTCCTCGGGGACTCCGTGCTCGGCCTGGTGGTCACGGACACGCTGTACCGCACCCACCCCGACCTGCCCGAAGGCCAACTGGCCAAGTTGCGGGCCGCGGTGGTCAACTCTCGTGCGCTGGCGGAGGTGAGTCGTGAACTCGACCTGGGCGGATTCATCCGGCTGGGACGGGGCGAGGAAGGCACCGGCGGCCGGGACAAGGCATCGATCCTCGCGGACACCCTCGAGGCAGTGATCGGTGCGGTCTATCTGGACCAGGGTCTGGATGCCGCGTCCGAGTTCGTGCACCGCCTCTTCGATCCGCTGATCGAGAAGTCGTCCAACCTCGGGGCAGGCCTGGACTGGAAGACCAGTCTCCAGGAGCTGACCGCGAGCGAGGGCCTGGGTGTCCCCGAATACGTGGTCACCGAGTCGGGTCCCGACCACGAGAAGACCTTCACGGCTGCCGCCCGCGTCGGTGGTGTCGAGTACGGCGCCGGCACCGGCCGCAGCAAGAAGGAAGCAGAACAGCAGGCGGCCGAGGCCGCCTGGCGTGCGATCCGCGATTCCGCCTCGGCGGCGAGCTGATCGCACACCCGTCAGAACGAGCCCACCGACGATCAGTCGGTGGGCTCGACGCGTACCAGGAGGAGGGGCGTTGCCCGAGCTGCCTGAGGTCGAAGTGGTCCGCATCGGGCTGGAGCGCTGGGTCACCGGGCGCACCGTCGCGGACGCGGAGGTGCTGCACCCGCGTGCCGTCCGCCGGCACCTGGCGGGCGCCGCGGACTTCACGGACCGGCTGGCCGGCGCGCTGATCGGCCCGGCCCACCGCCGGGGCAAGTACCTGTGGCTGCCGCTGGACGGGACGACCGCGCTGCTCGGACACCTCGGCATGAGCGGCCAGCTGCTGATCCAGCCGCACACGGCCCCGGACGAGACCCATCTGCGGATCCGGATCAGGTTCGACGACGAGCTCGGGACCGAGTTGCGCTTCGTCGACCAGCGCACCTTCGGCGGTCTGTCGCTCCATGACGTCGTGCCGGGCAGTCCGCTGGCGCTGCCCGTACCGCTCGCGCACATCGCCCCCGACCCGCTGGAGGACGCCTTCGACGAGGAGGCCTTCCACGCCGCGCTGCGCCGGCGCCGGACCACGATCAAGCGCGCCCTGCTCGACCAGTCGCTGATCAGCGGGGTCGGCAACATCTACGCCGACGAGGCGCTGTGGCGCTCGCGGCTGCACTACGAGCGGCCCACCGCGACGATGACCCGGCCCAGGACGGCCGAGCTGGTGACGCACATCCGCGAGGTGATGAGCGACGCGCTGGCGGCCGGCGGCACGAGCTTCGACAGCCTGTACGTCAACGTCAACGGTGAATCCGGCTACTTCGACCGGTCGCTGGACGCGTACGGGCGGGAGGACGAGCCCTGCCGCCGCTGCGGTACCGCGATCCGGCGCCGCCCGTGGATGAACCGGTCCAGTTACTTCTGCCCGCGCTGCCAGCGCCCGCCGGTCCCCGGCCGCATCCCCAGGTAGGCCGCGAGGGCGCTACGCGCTGGCTTCCCGGGCGGCGCGCTGCGCGTCGTAGCTCTCCCGGGCCGCCAGTACCTCGGGCATCCGGCCCTCGACCAGGTGGATCAGGTCGAGCAGCCGCCGGGTGGTCTCCCGGCCCAGCTCGGTGAGGCGGTACTCGACGCGCGGCGGGTTGGTCGTCTGCGCCTCGCGGTGCACCAGTCCGTCGCGCTCCAGGGCGTGCAGCGTCTGGGAGAGCATCTTCTCGCTCACGCCCTCGATCCGCCGGCGCAGCTCGTTGAAGCGCACGGTGTCCTCGCCGAGCGCCCCGAGCGTCAGGCTGCCCCAGCGGCCGGTGACGTGCTCCAGCGTGGCGCGGGAGGGGCAGTTGCTGGAGAGGACGTTGAACGGGAGCTGCGCGTCGGGCCGGAGGTCGTGCGGGCCGGTGTCCATGAGGGCAGCGTACTCCTGGGTTGCGCTAACCCACGGTTTGCGCTTTCGGAAGGTTGGCTCTCCTAGTAGCCGAAGTCCTGCGTCCACCAGGGGCCGCCCGCCGCGAAGTGGACGCCGATGCCGAGGGTCTTGTAGTCGCAGTTCAGGATGTTGGCGCGGTGTCCCTCGCTGTTCATCCAGGCGTTCATCACGGCCTCCGCGTCGGCCTGGCCGCGGGCGATGTTCTCCCCGCCGAGGTTGGTGACACCGGCCCCCTTGGCCCGGTCCCACGGGGTGTGGCCGTCCGGGTCGGTGTGGTCGAAGAAGTCCCGGACCGCCATGTCCTCGCTGAACGACTGGGCGAGCTTGGCCAGCGAGGCGTCCGCGGTCACGGGGGCGCAGCCGACCTTGACGCGCTCGGCGTTGACCAGCTTCAGCACCGCGGCCTGGGCGGTGACGGGGGAGTCGGTCCGGCTCGGCGTCGGGGTCGCGGTGTGGGACGGCGTCACGGGAGGGGTGGTGGGCCGCGGCGTGACCGGTGTCCGGCTGGGCGGGATCGTCGGGGCCGGGGTGGTGCTGGGCGCTGCGGCCGACGTCGGCGGCGTCGTCGGCGTCGTTGAAGGGCGGCCGCCGCGCGTCGTGGTCGGGCTGCTCGGCACGCTCGGGCGGCCGGTGTCGCTCGCGGAGGGGGAGCCGGTGTCCGGCAGCGACGGGCCGGACGTGCCGTCCGGCTGGGTGCGCGTCCCGCCGGGGCTGCCCTGGGCGGTGAGGCCACCCGGTGCTCCGTTCAGCGACGACAGCAGTCCGGACGACATCGCGACGGCGCCCACGGCCAGAGCGGCGGACGACGCCAGCAGCCCGGTGCGAACGGCGCTGTGGCGTCGCCGGGGGCCCCGGGGGCCCCGGTGGCCCCGGCGGCTCCGGGTCGGCGCGACGGCCTCGGTGGCATTGCGACTGTGGCGGCCCATTAATGCTGTCCTCACGGTCTCGGATTAACCCGAACGGGTGAGTCCTGTTGCGGGCCGACTGTAGCGAATGACGCACGGGACCGGAGTGAAGCCTGTGCAACTGACGGGATAGCGTGCACACATGAACGAAAATGTCCGGCTTACGGCCTGGGTGCGCGGGCGCGTCCAGGGCGTCGGCTTCCGCTGGTGGACCCGGGCCAACGCGATGCGGATCGGCGGGCTGGACGGCTACGCCGGCAACCTCGGGGACGGCCGGGTGCAGGTCGTCGCGGAGGGGACACGCGCACAGTGCGAACAGCTGCTCGACTGGCTGGCGGCCGGGGACACGCCCGGCCGGGTCGACGGCGTCACCGAAATCTGGGGACCACCGCGCGGCGGGTACGACGGCTTCGAGATCCGCTGAGTGTCACGCCGCGCGTACATGCGGTAGGCAATCGCCGACGGCAAGGCTGCCCGCGACAGTTGCCATATCCGGAGTGTCGTGCAAGGCTGCCGACATCGAGGATGATCTCGACGCCCCACGGGCAGCCGCCGGCACTCATTTGCCGTGTTTTCTGAGGCTGACCCGATGGCTGGGCTGTGATCGTGTTGACCGTCCCAGTATTTGGTGAGACGCTGGAAGCCCCGCGCATCGTAGCCGTAATGCAATCAAAGCGGCGGCTTCGGCGCACCGCGCGGGTGCACATACCCCTCACCCACGACCCTACCGCTCCCGGTCGGTCACTCAGCGTGGAGGACCATCAATCATGGCAAAGGCGCTTCTCGGTTACGTCGGCGGCCCCGACCCGCGACTCCTCGCCGAGATGCGAAGGCTTCAGCAGCGCGTTCAGGATCTGGAGTCCGAGCTCGTTCGGATGCAGACCGAGAACGACGCGCTCACTGTGGCGTCGCACGAAGAGTCGCTGCTCAGCAGCATCGATGTATCTCGCGCGGAGCCCGTACCCGCCTGATCCGGCTCAAGCCACCGGACGGGTGCTACGGCACCGCTAGAGTTTTTTGCAAGGGACGCCTCGGCGTCCCTTCGTCGTTCCATCGTCACCCGCAGGCAGCCCCCCTGACGATCACTGCTCTCATCGTCTGATGTGCCCTGCACCTTCCCTGGCGAAACCGAACACGGAAGGTAGAGTCCGACGGCGTGCATCTCAAGAGCCTCACGCTGCGCGGATTCAAATCCTTCGCCTCCGCCACGACGCTGCGCTTCGAGCCCGGCATCACGTGCGTCGTAGGCCCCAACGGGTCCGGTAAGTCCAATGTGGTGGACGCGCTCTCCTGGGTCATGGGGGAGCAGGGGGCCAAGTCGCTGCGCGGCGGCAAGATGGAGGACGTCATCTTCGCCGGCACCACGGGGCGCCCGCCGCTGGGCCGCGCCGAGGTGTCGCTGACGATCGACAACTCCGACGGTGTGCTGCCCATCGAGTACGCCGAGGTCACCATCACGCGGATCATGTTCCGCAACGGCGGCAGCGAGTACCAGATCAACGGCGACACGTGCCGGCTGCTGGACATCCAGGAGTTGCTCTCCGACTCCGGTATCGGCCGCGAGATGCACGTCATAGTCGGTCAGGGCCAGCTCGACTCCGTACTCCACGCCGACCCGATGGGCCGCCGCGCCTTCATCGAGGAGGCTGCCGGCGTGCTCAAGCACCGCAAGCGCAAGGAGAAGGCGCTGCGGAAGCTCGACGCGATGCAGGCCAATCTGGCGCGCGTTCAGGATCTGACGAACGAACTGCGGCGGCAGCTCAAGCCGCTGGGGCGGCAGGCGCAGGTCGCCCGGCGCGCCGCCGTCATCCAGGCCGATCTGCGCGACGCCCGGCTGCGACTGCTCGCCGACGACCTGGTCACGCTGCGCGAAGCGCTGAGCGCCGAAGTCGCCGACGAGGCGTCGCTCAAGGAGCGGCGGGACGCGGTGGAACGGGACCTGGCCGCCGTCCTGCGGCGGGAAGCCGGTCTCGAGGAGCAGGTCAGAGCGCTCGCGCCACGGCTGGCCGACGCCCAGGCCACCTGGTACGGCCTCTCCCAGCTCGCCGAACGGGTGCGCGGCACGATCGGCCTCGCCGAACAACGGGTGCGGCACGCCACCGACCAACCCGCCGAGGAGCGGCGCGGCCGGGAGCCCGAGGACATGGAACGCGAGGCGGCCCGGATCCGCGAGCAGGAGGCCGAGCTCACCGAGGCCCTGGACGCGGCCCGGCGGGCGCTGGACGACACCGTCGGCCACCGTGCCGCCCTGGAACAGGAGCTCGCGGCCGAGGAGCAGCGGCTGCGGTCCGTGGCGCGGGCGATCGCGGACCGCCGCGAGGGGTTGGCGCGACTGCAGGGCCAGGTCAACGCGGCGCGCGGCCGGGCCGGTTCCGCCGAGGCGGAGATCGGCCGGCTCGCCACCGCCCGCGACGAGGCACGGGACCGCGCCGAATCCGCGCAGGAGGAGTACGAGGAACTCAAGGAGCGGGTGGACGGCCTGGCGGCGGACGACTCCGAACTGGAGGAGCGCCTGGAGGCCGCGACCCGCGAACGGGCGGCGGCCGAGGAGGCCTTCTCGGCCGTCCGCGACGCGGCCACCGCGGCCGAGCGCGAGCGCGCCGCCCTCACCGCGCGGCGCGACGCGCTGGCGCTCGGCCTGCGCCGCAAGGATGGCACCGGCGCGCTGCTCGCCGCGGGCGACCGGCTCACCGGCCTGCTCGGCCCCGCCGCGGAACTGCTCAGCGTGGCGCCGGGCTTCGAGATCCCCGTCGCCGCCGCCCTCGGTGCGGCAGCCGACGCCATCGCCGTATCGGGCCCCTCGGCCGCCGCCGACGCACTGCGGCTACTGCGCAAGGACGACGCCGGCCGGGCGGCCCTGGTGCTGGCGGACGGAACGTCGTCCGGGGCGTGGGCCGGCGGTCCCGCCGGCGGCGCCTGCGCCCACCCGGCCACCGGCCCCCAATCGGCGACGTTGCCGCAGGCCGCCGTGGCCGCCGCCTCCGTACCGCACGCCCGCGCCGAAACCGCCCCGTTGCCCGCGGGGGCGAGGCAGGCGGCCAGGCTGGTCGGCGGTCCCGGCGACCTGCTCCCCGCCGTGCACCGCATCCTGCGCGACACGGTCGTCGTGGAGAGCCTCGCCGACGCGGAGGTCCTCGTGGCCGCGCACCCGGAACTCACTGCCGTCACCGCCGAAGGCGATGTGCTCGCCGCGCACTTCGCGCACGGCGGGTCGGCGGGCGTGCCGAGCCTGCTGGAGGTGCGGGCCGCCGTCGACGAGGCGGCCCGCGAGCTGGAGCGGCTGGCGGCGCTCTGCGAGTCGCTGGCGCAGGAGCAGCAGGAGACGAAGGAGCGGCGCGCGGCGTGCGCGCGGACCGTGGACTCGCTGGCGCAGGCGCGCCGGGCCGCGGAGAAGGAGAAGTCCTCGGTCGCCCAGCAGCTGGGGCGGCTGGCCGGCCAGGCGCGCGCCGCCGGGGGAGAGGCCGAGCGCAGCGCCGCCGCCGTGGGGCGGGCCGAGGAGTCATTGGCTGCGGCGATGGAGGAGTTCGAGGAGCTGTCGGTGCGGCTGGGGGAGGCCGTGGAGGCGCCCGGCGAGGAGGAGCCGGACACCTCCGTACGGGACCGGCTGTCCGCCGACGGGGCCAACGCACGGCAGACCGAGATGGAGGCGCGGCTCCAGTTGCGCACCCACGAGGAGCGGGTGAAGGGGCTGGCCGGGCGGGCGGACGGGCTGGACCGCGCCGCCCGCATCGAGCGCGAGACCCGGGCCCGCGCCGAACAGCGCCGGGCGCGGCTGGAGTACGAGGCGCGGGTCGCCTCCGCGGTGCTGGCCGGTGCGCGCGCCCTGCTGGAGTACGTGACGGTGTCGCTGGCCCGCGCGGAGGAGGAGCGCGGCGCGGCCGAGCGGGCCCGCTCGGAGCGCGAGGCGCAGTTGGGCGAGGAGCGCCGGCAGGGCCGGGAGCTGAAGGCCGAACTGGACAAGCTGACCGATTTTGTCCACAAGGGCGAGGTGCTGGGCGCCGAGAAGCGGTTGCGCATCGAGCAGTTGGAGACCCGGTCGCTGGAGGAGCACGGCATCGAGCCGTCCGGGCTGGTCGACGAGTACGGCCCGCACCATCCGGTGCCGCCGTCGCTGCCCGCCGAGGGCGAGGAGCTGCCCGAGGACCCGGAGCACCCGCGCAACCGGCCGAAGCCCTTCGTGCGCGCGGAGCAGGAGAAGCGGCTGAAGTCCGCGGAGAAGGCCTACCAGCAGCTGGGGAAGGTCAATCCGCTGGCGCTGGAGGAGTTCTCCGCGCTGGAGGAGCGCCACAAGTTCCTGACCGAGCAGCTGGAGGACCTGAAGAGGACCCGGCTGGATCTGCTGCAGGTCGTCAAGGAGGTCGACGAGCGCGTCGAGCAGGTCTTCTCGGCGGCGTACCACGACACGGCGCGGGAGTTCGAGGGCGTGTTCTCGCGGCTCTTCCCCGGCGGCGAGGGCCGGCTGATGCTGACAGATCCGGACAACATGCTCACCACAGGTGTGGAGGTTGAAGCGCGACCGCCCGGGAAGAAGGTCAAGCGGTTGTCGCTGCTGTCGGGCGGTGAGCGCTCGCTGACCGCGGTGGCGCTGCTGGTGTCGATCTTCAAGGCCCGGCCGAGTCCGTTCTATGTCATGGACGAGGTCGAGGCGGCGTTGGACGACACCAATCTGCAGCGGCTGATCGGGCTCATGGAGGAGCTTCAGGAGAGTTCACAGCTTGTCGTCATCACGCACCAGAAGCGGACGATGGAGGTGGCCGATGCCCTGTACGGCGTATCGATGCAGGGCGACGGGGTCTCCAAAGTGATCAGCCAGCGGCTGCGTGAGGGCAAGCGCAAGCTGGCCTAAGTCCGTATGCATTCAATTGATGAACTCAAGCGGGTGATCTCTGTGCCCATCGGTGCCAGAAGCGCCAGTGGACCCCGTGTTGACTTCGAAACTTGAAGGCATAGTCTCTGCAAAGTCACTTTTACATTCGAGTGGTGGCCACCCAGGGGGCGGTCAACACTGGAAGATCCAACCCCTCATGTGCAGGCTCACCGCCGAGCCCCAGGAGTACACGTTGACCAGTACCGCACCTGTGGCCGGTCCGGAAGGCCGTCTGGCCCATCCGGATCACCTCGGCCATGTCATCTTCATCACCGCGGCGGCCGCCATGGGCGGCTTCCTCTTCGGCTACGACAGTTCTGTGATCAACGGCGCGGTCGAGGGCATCCGCGGCAAGTACGACATCGGCTCCGGCACGCTCGCCCAGGTCATCGCGATCGCGCTGATCGGCTGTGCCATCGGCGCCGCCACCGCCGGCCGGATCGCCGACCGCATCGGCCGCATCCGCGTCATGCAGATCGCCGCCACCCTCTTCACGGTCAGCGCCGTGGGCTCCGCGCTGCCGTTCGCCCTCTGGGACCTCGCCATGTGGCGGGTGCTCGGCGGTATCGCCATCGGTATGGCCTCGGTGATCGGCCCGGCGTACATCGCCGAGGTCTCCCCGTCCGCCTACCGCGGACGGCTCGGCTCCTTCCAGCAGGCCGCCATCGTCATCGGCATCGCCGTCTCGCAACTCGTCAACTGGGCCCTGCTCAACGCGGCCGGCGGGGACCAGCGCGGGAAGCTGCTCGGCCTGGAGGTCTGGCAGGTCATGCTCGGCGTGATGGTCATCCCGGCCGTCCTGTACGGGCTGCTCTCCTTCGCGATCCCCGAGTCGCCGCGCTTCCTGATCTCCGTCGGCAGGACCGACCACGCCAAGCAGGTGCTCGCCGACGTCGAGGGCAAGCACATCGACCTCGACGCGCGGGTGGCCGAGATCGAACTCGCCATGCGCAGAGAGCACAAGTCCACCTTCCGCGACCTGCTCGGCCGGTTCAGCTTCCTGCCGATCGTCTGGGTCGGCATCGGCCTCTCGGTCTTCCAGCAGCTCGTCGGCATCAACGTGGCGTTCTACTACTCGTCCACGCTGTGGCAGTCGGTGGGCATCGACCCGAGCAGCTCCTTCCTGTACTCGTTCACCACCTCGATCGTGAACATCATCGGCACCGTGATCGCGATGCTCCTGGTCGACCGGATCGGCCGCAGGCCGCTCGCGCTGATCGGTTCCGCAGGTATGGCCGTCTCCCTGTCACTGGAGGCCTGGGCCTTCTCCGCCAAGACCGCCGAGGGGACGCTTCCGAACACCGAGGGCACCGTGGCGCTCATCGCCGCCCACGTCTTCGTGCTCTTCTTCGCCCTCTCGTGGGGTGTCGTGGTCTGGGTCTTCCTCGGCGAGATGTTCCCGAACCGGATCCGCGCGGCGGCGCTCGGCGTAGCGGCCTCTGCGCAGTGGATCGCCAACTGGGCGATCACCGCGAGCTTCCCGAGCCTTTCGGACTGGAACCTGTCGGCGACGTACGTCATCTACGCCTGCTTCGCGCTGCTCTCGATCCCCTTCGTGCTCATCTTCGTGAAGGAGACCAAGGGCATGACGCTGGAGGAGATGGGCTAGCACCCGTCACTTGAGACGCGGCAGCACCTGCTCCGCCAGCAGATGCAGGCTGCGCCAGCCCTCGTCGACCGGCATACCTCCGCACAGGGGGTGCAGGACCAGGCTCGCCTGGTCCCCGCCGGCCTCGGCGAGGGCGACGCATTCATCGGGCGTGACGATCCGGTAGACCCCCTCCCGGCGCAGCTCCTCGACGCCGGTGGCGGCCGAGCGCACCGCGGAGCGGATGTCGGCCGACTGCCAGGAGGCGTACATCCGGGCCTCGTGCAGCAGGTGCTCGCCGTACTGCGCCCAGGCACGGTCCGGGTCCTCGGCGATGTGCAGCAGCGGGACCTTCGCCGGCGGCATCATGCACCAGCCCTCGGTGCCGTGCTCCGCGAGCCGCTCCTGGTAGTACGCCTCCAGCTCCGGCAGGTACGCGCTGGGGAAGAGCGGCAGACCGAGCCGGGCGGCGCGGCGGGCGGCCGCCTTGGAGCTGCCGCCGACCAGCAGCAGCGGATGCGGCTGGGTGAACGGGCGCGGCGTGACCCGTACCGTCCTGCCGCGGTACTCGAAGGGCTCGCCGGTCCACGCGGTGAGGAGCGTCTCCAGGACCTCGTCCTGGAGCTTGCCCCGGTGCGTCCAGTCCCGGCCGTGCGCGTCGTACTCCGCCTGCCGATAGCCGATGCCGGCCACGGTGACGAGCCTGCCGCCGCTGAGCAGGTCCAGTACGGCGATGTCCTCGGCCAGCCGCAGCGGATCGTAGAGCGGGCCGATCAGAGCGGAGACGGTGACCGCGATCCGCCGGGTGGCGCCGAAGACCGCGCCCGCGAAGGTGAGCGGCGACGGCAGCCAGCCGTTGGCCGCGCCGTGGTGCTCCTCGGTCTGGACGGTGCCGACACCCCGGTCGTCCGCGTACGCCGCCATCTCCAGGGCCGCCTTGTAGCGGGCGCTGAGCGAGGCGGGCTCGGCGGCGGGATCGACGAGGTTGAAACGGATGACCGTGATGGGCATGGCGGACGCTCCCCTTCGCCGGTGAATGGGCCAGACGGTAGCTGACGCAGTGTCAGATTTCCAGAGTCCTGCACGCGGGCTACCGGGCGGCCACGAATGGGTTCGGACCCCCACGCCGGAGAGCCCGGCCCCGGCCCCGACCCCGCACCGGTCGGCACCGGCCCGCAACGGCCGGCACCAGGGACCTGCCCGGAGGGCCACGTTGTCGCGGCCACCCGCGCACGTGACCGATACTGGGGACGATATGGAAACCGTCATCCTTGCTGTAATCATCGCTCTGGTCGCCGTCGTCGCGGTCGGCGGACTGGTGGTCGGCAGCCGCCGCAAGAAGCAGCTGCCGCCCGCGCCGCCGAGCACGCCGACCATCACCGCGCCGCCCGCCGAGCCAGGCGTCGGGGACGAAGCGGAGGTCCCACGGGACGAACCGCGCCGGACGATCGAAGAGGTCGTCCTCCCCGAGACGCCTGGCGCGCCGACCGCCGTGGAGGAGGTGCCGGTACCGGCCGCTCCCGAAATCGAGCAGCCGGAACCCAGCGCCGGCCGCCTGGTGCGGCTGCGCTCCCGGCTGTCCCGCTCGCAGAACACGCTCGGGAAGGGGCTGCTCGCGCTGCTCTCCCGCGAGCACCTCGACGAGGACACCTGGGAGGAGATCGAGGACATCCTCATCACCGCCGATGTGGGTGTCGCTCCGACCCAGGAGCTGGTGGACCGGCTGCGCACCCGGGTGAAGGTGCTCGGCACCCGCACCCCCGCCGATCTGCGCGCCCTGCTCCGCGAGGAGCTGCTGACGCTGGTCGACCCCACGCTGGACCGCGAGCTGAAGACCGAGAGTCACGAGACGACCCCGGCCGTCGTGCTGGTCGTCGGTGTCAACGGCACCGGCAAGACCACGACCACCGGCAAGCTCGCCCGCGTCCTGGTGGCCGACGGCCGCAGCGTGGTGCTCGGCGCGGCGGACACCTTCCGTGCCGCCGCCGCCGACCAGCTGCAGACCTGGGGCGAGCGGGTGGGCGCCCGTACCGTGCGCGGCCCGGAGGGCGGCGACCCGGCGTCGATCGCCTTCGAGGCCGTGAAGGAAGGTATCTCCGAGGGTGCGGACACCGTCCTGATCGACACCGCGGGCCGGCTGCACACCAAGACCGGCCTGATGGACGAGCTGGGCAAGGTCAAGCGCGTCGTGGAGAAGCACGGCCCGGTCGACGAGGTGCTGCTGGTGCTCGACGCGACCACCGGTCAGAACGGGCTGGTCCAGGCCCGGGTCTTCGCCGAGGTCGTCGACATCACCGGCATCGTGCTGACCAAGCTGGACGGCACCGCCAAGGGCGGCATCGTGATCGCGGTCCAGCGCGAGCTGGGCGTTCCGGTGAAGCTGATCGGACTGGGCGAGGGCGCGGACGATCTGGCGCCCTTCGAGGCGGAGGCCTTCGTCGACGCCCTGATCGGCGACTGATCGATCGGCGGCTCATCGATCGGCGACCGACCCATCGATGACTGACCCGCACTGACGCGAGCGGTTGTATACGTAAGGGGCGCCCATCCCTGGAGGGCGCCCCTTACGCGCCTCCCCGGGGTGATGGCTTTTTCTCCGTGCCGGGTGCGGTGAGGGCTCAGGCCCGTACGAGCCAGGGGCCGGGCGCGCGGTCCCGGTGGCAGACGTACGCCAGGGTGCCGAGCAGCAGCCGGGCCTCGGGCGGCTGGTGCACCGAGTCGAGCAGCGGCGACCTCAGCCAGCGCACCGGACCGAGCCCCCCGAGGTCGGACGGCGGGGCGGTGACATGGTCGCCCAGCCCCAGGCAGCGCAGATCGAGGTCTGCGTCGTCCCAGCCCATCCGGTAGAGCAGGTGCGGGAGTTCGGCCGCGGCGCCCGGCGCCACGAAGAACTGCGCGCGGCCGGTCGGGGTGACCAGCACCGGGCCGAGCCGTAACCCCATCCGCTCCAGCCGCACCAGGGCGCGCCGCCCGGAGTGCTCCGCCACGTCGATGACGTCGAAGGTCCGGCCCACCGGCAGCAGCACGGCCGCTCCCGGCACTTGGTCCCATGCCTCGGTGGCCTGCTCCAAGGTCGCGCCGGCCGGGATCTCGTCGGCGAACACCAGGGGATGCGCCCCCGGTTCCTTGCAGCCCGGGTCACCGCACGAGCAGGCCCCGCCACCCCGGGCGGCGCGCGCTCCCGGCGTGACCGCCCAACCGCACAACCCCGTGTACTCCGCCACCGTGGTGCACGCCGTGGCGCGTTCCCTGCGGCGCGAGCCGGCCCGGATATCCCGAATGCCGCCGATCGTGAAACCCATGACACCCCCAACGGGTTGCGGTCGCTGATGGTTACGCCCCTGGCTGACCGGGGTGTGTCAAGTGAATCGTGCGCAGTCGCAGACGAGTTCATTCGAAGGGGTGGCGAATGGTGGCGTTTCCGCTGTGGCACTCGCCGGATGGGTGATCGTAGGATTACTTTCGGTTCATGAGCCCCAGAGATGTGTCCCCTCCGGGTATGCCGGAGGCAACACATCGGGACCTGGACTCAGCGGGCCTTGGCCGTAAGGGCGTTGGGCGACTCGGATGGGGGCCTACCGGTGGGCGGCACACAAGACAAGCAGCCCAACGCGCAGTTGAACTCGTGGTTCGTGCGCAGTGGCTGGTCGAAGGGCGAGTTGGCACGTCAGGTCAACCGCAGGGCGCGTCAGATGGGCGCCCACCACATCAGCACCGACACCTCCCGGGTGCGGCGCTGGCTCGATGGCGAGCAGCCGCGCGAGCCGATCCCGCGCATCATGTCCGAGCTGTTCTCCGAACGGTTCGGCTGCGTGGTCCCGGTCGAGGACCTGGGACTGCGCTCGGCGCACCAGTCACCGTCCGAATCGGGCGTGGACCTGCCCTGGGCGGGCCCCCAGACGGTCCAGCTGATCAACGAGTTCTCCCGCAGCGACCTGATGCTCGGCCGTCGCGGCTTCCTCGGAGCCTCGTTGGCCCTCTCGGCGGGCCCTGCCCTCGTCGAGCCGATGCAGCGGTGGCTGGTGCCCCCCTCGCTCGGCGCCTTCCCGACGCCCGCCGTCGGTGCGCCCCGGGACACCGGGAACCGGCCGAACCGGCTGTCGGAGCCGGAGCTGCAGCTGCTGGAGACCACCACGGTGATGTTCCGCACCTGGGACAGCCAGTGCGGTGGCGGGCTGCGCCGCAAGGCGGTCGTCGGCCAGCTCCACGAGGTGACCGACCTGCTCCAGGAGTCGCACCCGGAGGCCGTCGCCAAGCGGCTCTACCGGGTCACCGGCGACCTCGCGGCGCTGGCCGGCTGGATGAGCTATGACGTCGGCCTGCAGCCCACCGCGCAGAAATACTTCGTGCTGGCGCTGCACGCCGCCAAGGAGGCCGCCGACCGGCCGCTGGGCGCGTTCATCCTCTCCAGCATGAGCCGCCAGATGATCCATCTGAACCGGCCGGACGACGCGCTGGAGCTCATCCACCTCGCCCAGTACGGCAGCCGGGACTCGGCCACCGCCACCACCCAGGCGATGCTGCACGCGGTCGAGGCGCGCGCCTACGCCAACATGGGCCAGGTCAGCAAGTGCCACCGGGCGGTCCGGATGGCCGAGGACTCCTTCACCGACGCCCGCAGGGGCGAGGACCCGGACTGGATCAGCTTCTTCAACGAGGCCGAGCTGAACGCGGAGAACGCCCACTCCTACCGTGACCTCGCCTACGTCGCCGGCCGCAGCTCCACCTACGCGTCGCTCGCGCACCCGGTGATGGAGCGCGCGGTCGAGCTGTTCGGCAAGGACTCCGTCCACCAGCGGGCGTATGCCCTCAACCTCATCGGCATGGCCACCGTCCACCTCCTGGAGCGGAACCCGGAACAGGCCGCCGACATGACGCACAAGGCCATCTCCGTGGCCAGAAAAGTGCGCTCGGAGCGGGTCAACACCCGAATCCGCAAGACCGCCGACACCGCGCTGCGCGACTTCGGAGACGTGGCGGAGGTCATCGACCTCTCCGAGCGGCTGGCGGTCGAGCTCCCGGAAGTGGCCGAAACCGCATAGTCGGCGGAGCCACCCAGACCCCGGCCGCGGCAGCCCACCCGATCAGCCCGACTCGGCTCCCCCACGCCAGGTCAACCGGGTGGCTTCCGCGGCCGGTCCCGTATACGGCGCCCGCGCCTGCCGGGAGCGGTTCATCTTCACGTAACACACGCGACGTCTTCGTCACCGCGTCGAAACACCCTGCGGCATCGGGCGAAACCCGACTGGGACAACCTCTGGGCGATAACCGGCCCACCCAGCACCGTCCCGCAGGGCCGCTCGGATGACGAGGAGACGCCGATGGCACCAGCCATCCTGACGCTTGCCGCTGATGCGCCCAAGCTCGATACCGGAAATACGGCGTTCATGCTGCTCAGCGCCGCCTTGGTCATGGTGATGACGCCGGGCCTCGCCTTCTTCTACGGGGGCATGGTCCGCGTCAAGAGCGCGCTGAACATGTTGATGATGAGCTTCATCAGCCTCGGCATCATCACCATCCTGTGGACGCTCTACGGATTCAGTTTCGCCTTCGACTCCGGCAACGGCTTCATGGGCGGCACCGACTGGCTCGGGATGCGCAACATCGGCATCGCCGAGCTGTGGCCCGGATACGGCATCCCGGTCTACGTCTTCGCCGTCTTCCAGCTGATGTTCGCGATCATCACCCCGGCGCTGATAAGCGGTGCGCTCGCCGACCGCGTGAAGTTCACCGCCTGGGCGCTCTTCATCACCCTGTGGGCGACGATCGTGTACTTCCCGGTCGCGCACTGGGTCTGGGGCTCGGACGGCTGGCTCTTCAAGTACGGCGTGATCGACTTCGCCGGTGGTACCGCGGTCCACATCAACGCCGGCGCCGCCGCCCTCGGTGTGATCCTCGTCATCGGCAAGCGGGTCGGCTTCAAGCGGGACCCGATGCGTCCGCACAGCCTGCCGCTGGTCATGCTCGGCGCTGGTCTGCTGTGGTTCGGCTGGTTCGGCTTCAACGCGGGCTCCTGGCTCGGCGCCGACGGCGTCGCCGCCGTCGCGTTCACCAACACCCAGGTCGCCACCGCCGCCGCGATGCTCGGCTGGCTCGCCTACGAGAAGATCCGGCACGGCTCCTTCACCACCCTGGGCGCCGCCTCCGGCGCGGTCTCCGGGCTGGTCGCCATCACCCCCGCCTGCGGTTCCGTCTCCCCGCTCGGCGCGATCGCCGTCGGCCTGATCGCCGGTGTGCTGTGCGCCGCCGCGGTCGGCCTGAAGTACAAGTTCGGCTACGACGACTCGCTGGACGTCGTCGGTGTCCACATGGTCGGCGGCATCGTCGGCTCCCTGCTCATCGGCCTCTTCGCCACCGGCGGCGTCGGCCAGACCGCCAAGGGCCTGTTCTACGGCGGCGGCCTCGACCAGCTCGGCAAGCAGGCGGTCGGTGTGGGCGCGGTCCTGGGGTACTCCCTGGTCGCCTCCGCGATCCTCGCCAAGCTCATCGACCTGATCATGGGCTTCCGGGTCACCGAGGACGACGAGATCACCGGCATCGACCAGATCGAACACGCCGAGACGGCGTACGACTTCGCGGGAGCGGGCGGCGGCACGGTCCGCACCACCGCGGTACCCGTCCCCGGCAGCACGAGCAGCGAGGCCGGCGCCTCGGACAAGAAGGTGGACGCGTGAAGCTCATCACGGCAGTTGTGAAGCCGCACCGGCTGGACGAGATCAAGGAAGCCCTGCAGGCCTTCGGGGTGCACGGCCTCACGGTCACCGAGGCCAGCGGCTACGGCCGGCAGCGCGGCCACACCGAGGTCTACCGTGGCGCCGAGTACACCGTCGACCTCGTGCCGAAGATCCGTATAGAGGTCCTGGTCGAGGACAGTGACGCCGATCAGCTGATCGAAGTCATCGTCAAGGCCGCCCGCACCGGCAAGATCGGTGATGGCAAGGTGTGGAGTATCCCGGTCGAGACAGCGGTCCGCGTACGCACCGGCGAACGCGGCCCGGACGCCCTCTAGACCCTGTCCGTGATCATTCGGACCGGATCTGGCAACAAGCGCCCAGCGCTGGAGCACAAGTGACGGAAAGCGTCGAAGCGAAAGCGGACGACGAATCCGCCGCCGGAACCCCTGAGGGTCCCAGCGGCTACGCGGCGGCCCGGCTGCGTCTCCTCAACGAGGAGGCGCGGTCCGGGCCGCCGCGCCGTTCCGCCCTGTCCGGACTGACCGACCGCTGGCTGGCGGGTCTGGCCACCGGCGCGGCAGGGGAGACCGGCGTCGCCGGATACGCCCTGGTCGCCGTGGGCGGCTACGGGCGCGGCGAACTCTCCCCACGCAGCGACCTCGACCTGCTGCTGCTCTACGACGGCTCCGCCGGCAAGGACCGGATCTCCGCGCTCGCCGACCGGATCTGGTACCCGGTCTGGGACCTGGGCCTGGACCTGGACCACTCGGTACGCACCCCCGCCGAGGCTCGCGAGACCGCCGCCGAGGACCTCAAGGTCCAGCTCGGGCTGCTCGACGCCCGGCACATCGCGGGCGATCCGTCCCTCACCGCGTCCCTGCGGACGGCGGTCCTGGCCGAGTGGCGCAACCAGGCCCCCAAACGGCTGCCCGCCCTGCACGAGCTGTGCCAGGAACGGGCCGAACGCCAGGGCGAGCTCTCCTACCTCCTCGAACCCGACCTCAAGGAGGCCAGGGGCGGGCTGCGCGACGCCACCGCGCTGCGCGCCGTCGCCGCGTCCTGGCTCGCCGACGCCCCCCGCGAAGGCCTGGAGGAGGCCCGCACCCGGCTGCTGGACGCCCGCGACGCCCTGCACCTGGTCACCGGCCGGGCCACCGACCGGCTCGCGCTCCAGGAACAGGACCAGGTCGCCGAAGCCCTCGGCCTGCTCGACGCCGACGCGCTGCTGCGCCAGGTCTACGAGGCCGCCCGCACCATCAGCTACGCCGCCGACGTCACCTGGCGCGAGGTCGGCCGGGTGCTGCGCTCCCGCGAGGCCCGCCCGCGTCGGCGCGGCCTGCTCGGCATCGGCCGCACCGGACCGGCCCCCGCCCCCGCCGAGCGCACCCCGCTCGCCGAAGGCGTCGTCGAGCACGAGGGCGAAGCCGTCCTGGCGCTGGCCGCGAAGCCCGAGCGCGACCCCGTACTGCCGCTGCGCGCCGCCGCCGCGGCCGCCCAGGCCGGGCTGCCGCTCAGCCTGCACGCGGTGCGCCGGCTGGCGGCCGCCGCCCGCCCGCTGCCGGTGCCCTGGCCCGCCGAGGCCCGCGAACAGCTGCTCACGCTGCTCGGCGCGGGCGAGGCCACCGTCCAGGTCTGGGAGGCGCTGGAGGCCGAGGGGCTCATCACCCGGCTGCTGCCGGACTGGGAACGGGTCCGCTGTCGCCCGCAGCGCAACGCCGTCCACCGCTGGACCGTCGACCGGCACCTCGTCGAGACGGCGGTCCGCGCCGCCGACCTGACCCGCCGCGTCGGGCGCCCCGACCTGCTGCTGATGGCGGCCCTGCTGCACGACATCGGCAAGGGCTGGCCCGGCGACCACAGCGAGGCGGGCGAGGTCATCGCCCGCGATGTCGCCACCCGGATCGGGTTCGGCCCCGCCGACGTGGAGACGCTGGCGCTGCTCGTCCGCCACCATCTGCTGCTGATCGAGACCGCGACCCGCCGCGACCTCGACGACCCGGTGACCGTGAAGGGCGTCGCCGACGTGGTGCGCGACAGCGGCACGCTGGAGCTGCTGCACGCGCTGACCGAGGCCGACGCGCTCGCCACCGGCCCCGCCGCGTGGAGCAACTGGCGCGCCTCGCTCCTGGCCGACCTCGTCAAGCGCGTCGCCGAGCTGCTCGCGGGCGGCGAGGTGCCGGAGCCCGCCGCCGCGGAGCCGACGGCCGAGGAGGAACGCCTCGCGGTCGAGGCCGCCCGCACCGGCGGCCCGGTGCTGGCCCTGCACGCCCACGCCGAGCCCGACCCGGAGGGCGGCGACGAGAACACCCCCGAAGGGCTGGGCGTCGAGCTGCTGCTCGCCGTCCCGGACCGGCCGGGGCTGCTCGCCCAGGCCGCCGGTGTGCTCGCCCTGCACCGGCTCACGGTGCGCGCCGCCGACCTGCGATCCGTCGACCCGATCGGGGAGGGCCCGGTGACGCTGCTGAGCTGGCGGGTCGCCGCCGAGTACGGGGCGCTGCCGGAGGCCACCCGGCTGCGCGCCGATCTGGGCAGGGCCTTCGACGGTTCGCTCGACATCGAGGCACGTCTCGCCGAACGCGAGGCGGCCTATCCGCGCCGGCGCGCGCTCGCCGCGCCACCGCCTCGGGTGACGGTCGCCACCGGCAGCTCCCGGGTCGCCACGGTGATCGAGGTCCGCGCCCAGGACGCCCCCGGCCTGCTGCACCGGATCGGCTACGCCCTGGCCGCGACCGGGGTGAACGTGCGCTCCGCCCGCATCAGCACGCTGGGCGCCAACGCGGTCGACGCGTTCTACGTCGTCGGCGCGGACGGCGCTCCGCTGGGCGAGGTGCGGGCGGCGGAGGTCGCCCGCGAGGTGGAGCAGGCGTTGCGCTGAGCCGTACGGTCGTCCGTCGCCGGGCAGGCTCAATCCCGCCTGCCCGGCGATGGAGGCCACACCAGCGGATACCCTGGGGGACGACCACCGCCAACCCCTGACGCGAGGACCCGCAACCACCGTGTTCGATACCCTCTCCGATCGCCTTGCAGCGACGTTCAAGAACCTCCGGGGCAAGGGCCGCCTCTCCGAGGCGGACATCGACGCCACCGCGCGCGAGATCCGTATCGCCCTGCTGGAAGCGGATGTCGCGCTCCCGGTGGTCCGTGCGTTCATCAAGCAGGTCAAGGAGCGGGCCTCCGGTCTTGAGGTCTCGCAGGCGCTGAACCCGGCGCAGCAGGTCATCAAGATCGTCAACGAGGAGCTCGTCGGCATCCTCGGCGGCGAGACCCGCCGGCTGCGGTTCTCCAAGCAGCCGCCGACCGTGATCATGCTCGCGGGTCTGCAGGGTGCCGGTAAGACCACCCTGGCCGGAAAGCTCGGCCACTGGCTCAAGAGCCAGGGCCACGCCCCGCTGCTCGTCGCCTGTGACCTCCAGCGTCCGAACGCCGTGACCCAGCTCTCCGTCGTCGCGGAGCGCGCGGGTGTCGCGGTCTTCGCGCCCGAGGCGGGCAACGGCGTCGGTGACCCGGTCCAGGTCGCCAAGGACTCCATCGAGTTCGCGAAGTCCAAGCAGTACGACGTGGTCGTCGTCGACACCGCCGGCCGGCTCGGCGTCGACGAGGAGCTGATGCGGCAGGCCGCCGACATCCGTGACGCCGTCAGCCCGGACGAGATCCTCTTCGTCGTCGACGCGATGATCGGCCAGGACGCGGTCAACACCGCCGAGGCGTTCCGCGACGGCGTCGGCTTCGACGGCGTGGTGCTCTCCAAGCTCGACGGTGACGCCCGCGGTGGTGCCGCGCTCTCCATCGCGCACGTCACCGGCAAGCAGATCATGTTCGCCTCCAACGGCGAGAAGCTCGACGAGTTCGACACCTTCCACCCGGACCGGATGGCGTCCCGCATCCTCGGTATGGGCGACATGCTCAGCCTGATCGAGAAGGCCGAACAGACCTTCTCGCAGGCCGAGGCCCAGAAGATGGCCGAGAAGCTGGCCAAGGGTCCGAAGGAGTTCACGCTCGACGACTTCCTGTCCCAGATGGAGCAGGTCCGCAAGATGGGCTCCATCTCCAAGCTGCTCGGCATGCTGCCGGGCATGGGGCAGATTAAGGACCAGATCGCCAACCTGGACGAGCGCGATGTGGACCGCACCGCGGCGATCATCAAGTCCATGACCCCGGCCGAGCGCCAGGACCCGACGATCCTCAACGGGTCGCGCCGGGTCCGCGTCGCCAAGGGTTCCGGCACCGAGGTCAGCGCGGTCAAGAGCCTGGTCGAGCGGTTCTTCGAGGCCCGCAAGATGATGTCGCGGATGGCCCAGGGCGGCGGGATGCCCGGTATGCCGGGAATGCCCGGCATGGGTGGCGGCAACAAGAAGAAGAAGCAGGTCAAGCAGGCCAAGGGCAAGCAGCGCAGCGGTAACCCGATGAAGCGCAAGGCGGACGAGGCGGCGGAGGCCGCCCGCCGTGCCGAGCAGGCCGACAGCCCCTTCGGCGCGGCAGCCGTTCCGGAGGCGCAGAACTTCGAACTCCCCGACGAGTTCAAGAAGTTCATGGGCTGAGCCCTCCCGTACCGCAGCAGAAGAGCGCCCCCAGCAGGGGGCGCTCTTCGCGTCCGGGGCATGATGGCGCCATGCGCGTATCCATCCGAGAACCACGTCCGGGCGACGCCGACGCGTACGCCACGGCCGTCCTGCGTTCCGCCGACCATCTGAGCCCGTGGAACCCGGTCGATCCGGACGGTTTCCACGAGCTGCTGCGCCGCCAGGGCCCGTCGTTGCGCACGTTTCTGATCATCAACGACGAGGACGGCGGCATCGTCGGCAAGGTCAATGTCGCGAACATCGTCCGGGCCCGGTTCCGCAACGGCGTGCTCGGCTACGACAGCTATCTGCCGTACGCGGGCACCGGCCGGATGAGCGAGGGTCTGCGGCAGGTCGTCGACCGCTGCTTCACCAGCTATCCCGACGGTCTCGGACTGCACCGGCTGGAGATCAACGTGCAGCCGGACAACGACCGCTCCCTCGCCATGGCCAAGCGTCTCGGCTTCCGCCACGAGGGCTTCTCGCCGCGCATGCTCTACCTGAACGACGAGTGGCGCGACCACGAGCGCTTCGCGCTCACCGCCGAGGAGTGGCCCGGCGCCTGACCCCTCCCGCCGCCGTACGGGTGCCGCGCGTCACGCGTCACCGGACGTCAGCGGGCGTCGGCGGACATCAGCGGAAGTCGGCGGCGTGGTCTGCGGCCCATTCGCGGAAGGTGCGCGGGGCGGTGCCGGTGAGCTCCTCGACGGTGGAGGTGATCGGCTCCGGGGAGCCGGCCATGCCGGCCCAGGCCTGCAGGACGGTGTCCACCCCCGACGGCGGCAGCCAGGCCAGCATCTGCTGCCGCTTCTCTGCGACCGTCATCTCCTCGAACCGCACCGGGCGGCCGATCGCCTCGCCGATGGCGTGCGCCTGCTCGGCCTGGGTGATCAGGGCGGGCCCGGTGAGAACGTACGTGGCGCCCGCGTGCCCGCCGTCCGGGCCGTCGGTCAGTACCCGTACGGCGACCGCCGCGATGTCCCGCTCGTGGATCAGCGGCCGGGCCAGCGCGCCGTTCAGATCGCGGACGGTGCCCTCGTCGCGGATCTGCTGCGCCCAGCCGAGGGTGTTGGAGGCGAAGCCGACGGGGTGCAGGAAGGTCCAGTCGAGCCCGGACTTCTCGATCAACCGCTCCATCTCGCTGTGGAACGAGGTGATCGGGTCCTTCGGCCCGTCGCTCTTCGGCTGCGCGCCCAGCATCGAGAGGTAGACGATGTGGCGCGCGTGCTTCCCGATCGCTTCCAGGACGGCGGGCGCCGCCTCGGTGGTGAGGAACGGCCAGACCAGGAAGACGGTGTCGACGCCGTCGAGCGCCGCGTGCAGGCTCCCGGGATCCGACAGGTCCCCGGCCACGACCTCGACGCCTTCGGGCACCCGGGCCGTGCCGGGGTTACGGGCCAGGGCGCGGAAGGCCGCGCTCCGGCCCAGCAGTTGGGACACGACCTGCCCGCCGACTTTGCCGGTCGCTCCGGTGACCAGGATCATGACGCTCTCCTCGATGGGTTCTCACGTGCTGCTCGGTGTGTGGTGTCCAGCCTGCGAGTTGAACCATGGTTGAGGTCAAGCGCCGTCCCGGCGGTCTATACGGTGCCGGCCACGGGAGCCACGGCCGTGGGGACGGCGGTTGTGGGAGCCACGGTCGGGGGACTCACCGCTGCGGGAGCATCCGTGGCGGGACCCTCCACCGCGGGAGCGGTGTCGTGGTACGCCTCGACCTCCCACAGCGAGTAGCCGTAGACGGTGCCGCGCTGGATGAGGTGGATCCGCAGATACCGCCCGGAGCCGCTGAGCCCGGTCAGGTCCTGGGTGCCGCCGGCGCCGCCGTTGGTGGAGTAGACGGTGCTCCAGGTCACGCCGTCGTCGGACAGCTGGATCTGGAACGCCCTGGCGTACGCCGCCTCCCAGGTGAGCTTGACGCGGTTGACGGCCTGGCTGCTGCCCAGGTCGATCCGCAGCCACTGCGGATCCGCGAAGGTGCTGGACCAGCGGCTGCCGTAGGTGCCGTCCACGGTGCTCTCCGCGGGGAACGCCGGCGTCTCGGTGCTGGATACCGTCACCGGGCGGCCGAGGGCCAGATCACCGGCGGTGGTGTCGGTGGGCCAGCCGGGCGGGCGGCCGACGGCGGTGACGATCGGCTGGAACTCCATGAGTTTCGCGACCAGTTGGGGGGAGCCCCAGGTGCGCTGAGACAGGGCCCGCAGCGGGGTCATGATGCCGGATGCCGTCTGCTGCTCGGTCTCGGCGTCGGGGTGGTCGCACCAGACGTGCAGCACCGAACCCCGGTTGCGGGACGGGTCGGTGATGGTGGCGCCGGCCTGGAAGATGTCGGGGTTCCAGCTCTCGTACATGTACGGGGTGTTGGGCCTGCCGCCGCCGAACACGTAGTAGGTCGGGTTCCAGCTGGAGTTGTTGACGGTGTGGCCCGCGGCGACGAGCTGCTGCGGGGTGAGCCCATAGGTGTTCCAGTAGTCGACGGTGATGTCCGCGTTCGGGACGATCGTGCCGTCGCCCGGCTTGATGCCGTCGTTCCACATCCGCATCGTCCTGCCGCCGGCCCGGACGAGGGAGTCGGCCCAGTTCACGAAGCCGTAGAAGACGTCCTTGGCGGTGGCATCGGGACCGTAGTGGGCGCGTGCGTAGCTGAGCAGCTGCGGGTAGCTGCCGTAGTTGGTGACGTACTCGTCCGCGCCCAGGTGCCAGTACTTGGCGGGGAACAGCGGCAGGAACTCGGTGATCAGGTCCTGGATGAGGGTGTAGGCCGCCGGGTTGGACAGGTCGATGTACTGGTGGCTCGGGGTGCCCGCGCTGTTGGTGAGCCGCAGTTCGGGGTGGGCGGCCAGCGTCGTGTTCATATGGCCCGGCATGTCGATCTCGGGCACGACGGTGACGTGGTACCGGGCGCCGAGCGCGATGAGATCGGTGATCTCCTGCTTCGAGTAGTGCGCGGCGGAGGTGATCTCGGGGTGGCTGGTGCTCTCCAGCCGGAAGCCGTAGGTGTCGGACAGGTGCAGGTGGAAGTAGTTCATCTTCAGGTAGGCGAGGTCCCTGATCTGGCCCTGCAGCCAGGGCACGGTGAAGTACTTGCGCCCGACGTCGACCATCAGCCCGCGCTCGGGCTTGGCGGCCCAGTCGCGCGCCGTCCCGGCGGCGATGGTGGGGGACTGCTTGAGGAGCTGGAGCACCGAGCGGGTGCCGTAGAAGGCCCCGGCGCAGGACTGGGCCCGGATGGTGACGGTCGACGCCACGGTGAGGGTGTACCCCTCGGTGCCGAGCGCGCTGTCCGTCGAGCCGAGGGTGAGGAACAGGTCACCGGGCCGCACGGTGGAGGCCGCACCGCCGACGTGGCTGACGGGCCTTCCGGCGAGCTGCGTCAGATCGTCGGCGAAGACCTGCCCAGTGGTGCCGAGCGCGGCCTCGTAGGCGCTGTCGGTCACGACCCGGCCGGCGGGCCCGAAGGTGTACGAACCGCTGCCGGCGGTCCACTGCTGGAGGGCGGGGATGGTGCGCGGTGCGGCGGTGGCGGCGTGCGCCGGCTCCTGGGCGAGCGGCATGACGAGGGCGAGAAGCAGGCCGAGCAGTACGCCGAGACGGGCGCCGGGCCCGAGGGAGGCGCGAGCGTGGGGGGAGAACCGCATGGTCGAGGACTCCTGCCTGGAAAGGGACGATGCGCGAGCGGTCGGGACAACTCGGTGCGTCACCGGGTGCGGCGATACCCGCCGACGCGTGTCAGCGGCTCCGGGCGCGTGGGCCGTTGACGGTCAGATCGGCGGATTGCCGGGGATCTTCGGCCCCAGGTAGTGGGCGGTGATGCTCTGCCGCGACCGGGCGACGAGTGCGGGGACGCCTTCCGCGACGATCCGCCCGCCCCGGTCGCCGCCGCCCGGACCCATGTCGATGATCCAGTCGGCGCCGGCCGCCACATCCATGTCGTGCTCGACCACGACGACCGAGTTCCCCGCGTCGACAAGCCCGTGCAACTGGCGCATCAGCAGCTCGGTGTCGGCCGGGTGCAGCCCGGTGGTCGGCTCGTCCAGCAGGTAGACGGTGTGCGAGCGCGGCCCGCGGCCCGCGCGCTGCAGTTCGGCCGCCAGCTTGATCCGCTGGGCCTCCCCGCCGGACAGTTCGGTGGCCGGCTGGCCGAGCCGCAGATAGCCGAGGCCGACCTGTTTCAGGGTCTTCAGCGGCCGGCCGGCGGCGGGGACGTCGGCCAGGAAGTCGTGCGCCGCGTCGACCGTCATCGCCAGGACGTCGGCGACGCTGGCACCCCGGTAGGTGATCTCCAGGGTCTCCGGCTTGTAGCGGGCGCCGTGGCAGGTCGGGCAGGGCGCGTAACTGCCGGGCAGGAAGAGGAGTTCGACGGCGATGAAGCCCTCGCCCTGGCAGGTCTCGCAGCGGCCGGTGGCGACGTTGAACGAGAAGCGTCCGGCGTTGTAGCCGCGTTCCCGGGCCTCGTCGGTGGCGGCGAAGAGCTTGCGTACGGCGTCGAAGAGACCGGTGTACGTCGCCAGGTTGGACCGGGGCGTGCGGCCGATGGGCCGTTGGTCGACCCGCACCAGCCGGCCGACGGCTTCGAGCCCGGTGACGGTGGCGGCGTACGAGGCGGCGCTTCCTCCCTCGGCCGGGACATCGTCCGCCCCGGCCTCCTCCGGGTCCTCCTCCACGGCCGTCCCCAGGTGTTCCGTCAGGACATCGGCCAGCACTTGGCTGACCAGCGTCGACTTCCCCGACCCCGAGACGCCGGTCACCACCGTGAAGACACCGAGCGGCACCACCGCGTCGAGCCCGCGCAGGTTGTGCCGGGTGATGCCGTGCAGCCGCAGCCGGCCGGACGGTTCGCGCGGTACGCGGGCGGCCGCCGGGGGGCCTTCGGGGAACAGGAACCTGCGGGTGGCCGATGCGGCGACCGTCGCCAGTCCCGCCACCGGACCGCTGTGCAGCACCTGCCCGCCGTGCTCGCCCGCGAGGGGCCCGACATCGACGACCCAGTCGGCACGCGCCACCACCGCCATGTCGTGCTCGACCACGAAGAGCGAGTTCCCGGCCGCCCTGAGCCGGTCGAGCACCGTCAGCAGCGCCTCGGTGTCGGCGGGGTGCAGCCCGGCCGACGGTTCGTCGAGGACGTAGACGACGCCGAAGAGACCCGAGCGGAGCTGGGTGGCGAGCCGCAGCCGCTGCAGTTCGCCCGCGGAGAGCGTCGGCGTCGGCCGGTCCATGCTCAGATAGCCCAGGCCCAGCTCGGTGAGGGCCTCGATCCGGGAGACGAGGTCCCCGGCGATGGTGCCGGCCACGGAGCCGGTCTCGTGCGGTGTGTCCCGCAGCAGCCGGGCCAGTTCGGTGAGCGGCAGGCCGGCCAGGGCGGCGATGTCCCGGCCGACGAAGGTGACCGCCAGCGCCTCGGGGCACAGCCGCCGCCCGCCGCACACCGGGCAGGGCGCGCTCGTCATGAACCGCCGTACCCGTTTGCGCAGTGGCTCGCTCCGGGAGTCGGCGAAGGTGTGCAGCACGTAGCGCTCGGCGCTCATGTACGTGCCCTGGTAGGGGCGTTGGATGCGGTCGGCCTCCCGTACGGGGTGGACGGTGACGACCGGCTGCTCCGGTGTGAACAGGATCCAGTCGCGTGCCTCCCGAGGCAGCTTGTGCCAGGGCGCGTCGATGTCGTGGCCGAGCGCGGCGAGGATGTCGCGGAGGTTCTTGCCCTGCCAGGCCCCCGGCCAGGCGGCCACCGCACCCTCGCGGATGCTCAGCGACGGATCGGGGACGAGCGAGCCCTCGCTGACCCGGTGCACCGTGCCCAGCCCGTGGCACTCCGGGCAGGCGCCCGCCGCGGTGTTGGGGGAGAAGGCATCGGAATCCAGCCGCTCGGTGACCCCCGGCGGATAGCTTCCGGCGCGCGAGTACAGCATGCGCAACGAGTTCGACAGCGTGGTGACGGTGCCCACCGAGGAGCGCGAACCCGGCGCGGACCGCCGCTGCTCCAGGGCGATGGCCGGCGGCAGACCGGTGATCTCGTCGACCTTGGGTGCGCCGATCTGGTGAATCAGCCGCCGCGCGTACGGGGCCACGGACTCGAAGTAGCGGCGCTGCGCCTCGGCGTAGATGGTGCCGAAGGCGAGCGAGGACTTGCCGGAGCCGGAGACTCCGGTGAAGGCGACCAGCGCGTCCCGCGGCAGGTCCACATCGACCCCGCGCAGATTGTGCTCCCGCGCGCCGCGCACCCGGAGGTACGGATCGGTCATCGGGCTCCTCTCCGTCCCATCGGGGTGCGGCCGCAGGCGGGTGCCGGTTTTGACCTGATCGTACGATTTGATCCGGAAAGGGCGCGAGCGGCCGTGGCATCGGAGTGCCCCGCGCGCTGTGGCCGAGGTGGGGTTTTCGGTGCCGCTCCGTCAGAAGCCCTGTGGTCCGGGGCCGGTCAGCGGCGACAAGGGGGGCGGGCCGAGCGCTGTCGGGGGAGTGGTCAGGGCGTGCCGACGCCTGCGGGGCCGCCCCGCGCGGGGACGGCTGCCGCGGGCGTACCGCGAGGTCAGACGCGGGCGACGACGTACCGGAAGACGTTCTCCATCCGGACCGTTCCGTCGGCCCCCCGGTACGGGTGCAGCGCCTCCGCCAGCTCCTTCTCCACCTGTGCCTGGTCGGTGGCCTCCGCGGCCGGATCGAACAGACCGGTGGAGAGCAGCCCGCGGACCGCGCTGTCCATGTCGGGATAGCCGAACGGGCAGGCCACCCGGCCGGAGCCGTCCGGCCGCAGCCCCGCGTCGCGGGCCAACTCCTCCAGGTCGTCACGCCCGCTGAGCCGGCGTCTGACCAGGTGTCCGTGCGGTTCCGCCAGCCGCGCCGCGACACACAGCACGCGGAAGGTGGCACACCGCTCGGAGGGACCCCAGCCGGCCAGCACCACGGGACTGCCGCGCTCCGTGAGCCGGGCCGCTTCCCTCAGGCCGGGCCGCAGTTCGTCGCAGGGCGACGCCGGATCCAGCGCCGTCACCATCGTGAACGCCGCGCCCGCCCGGTCCGCCGGGCGCTCGGGAACGCCGAACCGTAACTCCGCGCGGGCCCTGCGCCGGGCCGGCGCACCCCACTGCGGTTCGGGGAGCAGCCGCTCGCGGGCCAGCGCGAGCCGGCGTTCGTCGGGATCGCAGCCGGTGACGGCCGCGCCGCGGGCCGACGCCATCAGCAGCGCGAGGCCGGAGCCGCAGCCGAGCCCGAGCAGGCGGGTGCCGGGTCCGACCTCGAGTCGGTCGTACACGGCCTCATAGAGCGGAACCAGCATCCGCTCCTGGATCTCGGCCCAGTCCCGTGCCCTCGTATCGGCGCGTGTCCTGGATCCGCGAACGAGCGTGGGTGTCATCGAGCCGCCCCAATCAGCCGAGTCGCCGTCCTCGTGTACCCCCCGGTTGCTTCGTACATGCCCCCGAAAGCCAGACAACTCCGGTTTTGCGTTCCCGTCCAGAGGGCGGCCCGATTCACGTCCGACGGTCATCGCCCCGTAACATCGGCGGCATGGCAAAGCCCCCCGTTCTCACGCCTCAGGCGGTCGACTTCCCCCGCTGGTACCAGGACCTGGTCAACAAGGCCGAACTGGCCGACAACGGCCCGGTGCGCGGCACGATGGTGATCCGTCCGTACGGATACGCCCTCTGGGAGCGGATGCAGCAGGAGATGGACGCGCGCATCAAGGACGCCGGTGCGCAGAACGCCTACTTCCCGCTCTTCATCCCGCAGTCGTACCTGACGCGTGAAGCCGAGCACGTGGAGGGCTTCGCCCCCGAGCTGGCGGTCGTCACGCACGGCGGCGGCAAGGAGCTGGACGAGCCGATCGTCGTCCGCCCGACCTCCGAGACGATCATCAACGAGTACTTCTCCAAGTGGGTGCAGAGCTACCGCGACCTGCCCCTGCTGATCAACCAGTGGGCGAACGTCGTCCGCTGGGAGATGCGTCCGCGCGTCTTCCTGCGCACCACCGAGTTCCTCTGGCAGGAGGGCCACACCGCGCACGCCACCTACGAGGACGCGCGTGCCTACGCCGCGCGGATCCACGAGGACGTGTACGCCGACTTCATGGTGAACGTCCTCGGCATCGATGTGGTCCTCGGCCGCAAGACCGCCAAGGAGCGCTTCGCCGGCGCGATCAACACCCTCACCCTCGAGGGCATGATGGGCGACGGCAAGGCCCTGCAGATGGGCACCAGCCACGAGCTGGGCCAGAACTTCGCGAAGGCCTTCAACACCTCGTACCTGTCGGGCGAGGGCAAGCAGGAGCTCGTCTGGCAGACCTCGTGGGGCGTCTCGACCCGCATGGTCGGCGGCCTGATCATGTCGCACGGCGACGACAACGGCCTGCGCGTCCCGCCGCGGCTCGCCGCTGTCCAGGTGGTCGTGCTGGCCATCAAGGGTGACGACACGGTCATCGCCAAGGTGCACGAGATCGGTGCCCGCCTCAAGGCGGCCGGGATCCGCGTCCAGGTGGACGCCCGCACCGACACGCCGTTCGGCCGCCGGGCCGTGGACTGGGAACTCAAGGGCGTTCCGGTGCGGGTCGAGGTCGGCCCGCGCGACCTGGAGAACGGCACCGCGATGCTGGCCCGCCGGATCCCCGGCGGCAAGGAGCCGGTGGCGCTCGACGCGCTGGAGGCCCTGATCCCCCGGATCCTCGAAGAGGACCAGGCGCAGCTGCTGCGGGAGAGCCTGGAGCGCCGCGAGTCGCGCACCGTGGACGTGGCGACCATCGGGGAGGCGGCCGAGGCCGCCGCCACCGGCTGGGCCCGCATCCCGTGGGCGGACCTCGGCCCGGAGGGCGAAGCCAAGCTGGCCGAGCAGAGCGTCTCGGTGCGCTGCCTGATCGCCGAGGACGGCTCCGTGCCGGACGCCGACGACGCCCCGGGCACCATCGCGGTCGTCGCTCGCGCGTACTGAGCCGGTACCGTCCCGCGTACTGAGCCGGTACCGCCGCCATTACCGCTGGTCGCTGACGGTCCTCCGTCGGTAGCCGAAGGTAGCTGGCCGGAAACAATCGTAAGTTTTCGGCGATACGCCCCGACTTCTGGGTGGGTGTTCGGATTCTCCACTATCCTCCGCACCCGCCCCTCGCCGGACGCATCCTCCGGAACTGACCGATGAGTGCAAATTATTTGGGGTGGCCCGGAATCGGAACACTGGGCCACCCCGGCTCGTTGTCACGGCGTGAGCACGACACCACCAGTTCTCGCCGCCGAGCTGGCAGTCGCGTGGGCCGATATTCAACGGCACCACCCCGAACTGCCGGATCTGGCCGCGCCAGAGTCCCTTATCGGAGAGTCCTCGTCCGCCTGCGGGACCGAGCTCTCCTTCGAAAGGCTGCTCCACGAGGCCGTGCACGGAGTCGCCGCAGCACGCGGCGTCCGTGACACGTCGCGAGCCGGCCGCTACCACAACCGCCGTTTTCTGGCGATCGCCGATGAATTGGGGCTCGACCACGCCGAGGAGCCGCATCCCAGCAGTGGCTTCTCCCTGGTCGGTCTGCGCCCGGACACCAAGAAGCGTTATCGAGCCACCATGGACCGGCTGCACCGGGCCCTGAAGGCGCACACCGTCGCGACCACCGCGGACACCGCACGCAGTTTCCGCGGTCCGGCCGCGCGGCACGGCTCGTCCGGTGGCGGAGTGCGCGTCAAGGCCGTCTGCGACTGCGGGCGCAACGTCCGCGTCGTCCCGTCGGTCCTCGCCCAGGCACCGATCATGTGCGGGGCCTGCGGACAGGCGTTCCGCATCCCGGAGGTCGTCGGCGCCGGCGTCGGGTGAGGTGAGCCGAAGCCGCTGGGCCGCTCGGATTAGCCGGGCGTGTCACCGTGTGGCAGAATAGCCAGCTGAGAACTCGACAGCCGTGCAGGAACCCTCTCTCCTTCGGCTGACGCGTCCGTCGGGCGCACGAATCCCACAACCCCACGTGGGTGTCCGCTGTGCCCAACCTCGTCAATTCCAGGAGAACCCACTCCCGTGGCAGTCAAGATCAAGCTGAAGCGTCTGGGCAAGATCCGTTCGCCTCACTACCGCATCGTCATCGCCGACTCCCGTACCCGCCGTGACGGCCGGGCCATCGAGGAGATCGGCCTGTACCACCCGGTGCAGAACCCGTCGCGTATCGAGGTCGACACCGAGCGTGTCCAGTACTGGCTGGGTGTCGGCGCACAGCCGACCGAGCCCGTGATGGCCATCCTCAAGGTCACCGGCGACTGGCAGAAGTTCAAGGGCCTGCCGGCCCCGGCTCCGATGCTCGTCGCCGAGCCGAAGGTCGACAAGCGCGCCCTCTTCGAGGCCGCTGCCAAGGACGCAGGCAACGAGCCCAAGGGTGAGGCAATCACCCCGAAGGCCAAGAAGGCGGAGAAGGCCGAGAAGAAGGCCGATGACGCTGTCGAGGCCGCTGTTGAAGCCCCGGCCGAGTCCACCGAGGCCTGAGCATGCTCGAGGAGGCTCTCGAGCACCTCGTGAGGGGCATCGTCGACAATCCCGATGATGTGCAGGTGTCCGCGAAGACCCTGCGCCGCGGGAGTGTCCTCGAGGTCCGGGTGCACCCGGACGACCTCGGCAAGGTGATCGGCCGCAACGGCCGCACCGCACGCGCTTTGCGTACTGTCGTGGGCGCCCTCGGTGGCCGTGGCATCCGCGTCGACCTCGTCGACGTGGATCAGGTCCGCTGAGACCAATGCAGTACCGGCACGGGCCGGGGCCGGCAATCGCCGCCCCCGGCCTGTTGTCGTGTTCCAGAGACTGAACGAAGGGCAAGCAGAGTGCAGCTGGTAGTCGGCCGGATCGGGCGTGCCCACGGCATCAAGGGCGAGGTCACCGTCGAGGTGCGCACCGACGAGCCGGAAGTACGGCTCGGACCGGGCGCGGTACTGGCCACGGACCCGGCCACGGCCGGTCCGCTGACCATCGAGTCCGGGAAGGTGCACAGCGGCCGTCTGCTGCTGCGCTTCGAAGGCGTGCGGGACCGCAACGCGGCCGAGGTGCTGCGCAACGTCCTGCTGATCGCCGAGGTGGACCCGGCGGAGCTGCCCGAGGACCCCGAGGAGTTCTACGACCACCAGCTGGTCGACCTCGACGTGGTCACCGTGGACGGCACCGAGGTCGGCCGCATCCTGGAGATCTCGCACCTGCCGGGACAGGACCTGCTGATCGTCGAGCGCCCGGACGGTACCGAGGTGATGATCCCGTTCGTCAGCGAGATCGTCCCGGAGATCGACCTGGAGAACCAGCGCGCCGTGATCGACCCGCCGCCCGGCCTGCTCAACGAGGCCGAGGCCGAGATCGCGAGCACCCGCGACGCCGACGACGACGCGGCAGCCGACGGCACTGCCTGATGCGTATCGATGTCATCACGATCTTCCCCGAGTACCTCGAACCGCTGAACGTGTCGCTGGTCGGCAAGGCGCGGGCCCGCGGGCAGCTCGATGTGCGGATCCACAACCTGCGCGACTGGACCCACGACCGGCACAACACCGTGGACGACAGCCCGTTCGGCGGCGGCCCCGGCATGGTGATGAAGCCAGAACCGTGGGGCGAGGCACTGGACGCGGTCTGCGCGTCGGGAGCCGGGGAGCCGTCGGCTCCGGATGCGGTGGCTCAGGACGCTGTGGCACCGGACGCTTTGGCTCCGGACGTGGCGGCTTCTGAGCTGGTGGCTACGGATGCGGTGGCTTCGGATGCGGTGGAGCAGCGGCCCGTGCTGGTCGTTCCGACGCCCAGCGGTCTGCCGTTCACCCAGGAGCTGGCGGTGGAGCTGTCCGAGCGACCTTGGCTGGTCTTCACACCCGCCCGCTACGAGGGCATCGACCGCCGGGTCATCGAGGAGTACGCGGACCGTTTCGACGTCCGCGAGGTCTCCATCGGCGACTACGTGCTGGCCGGCGGCGAAGCCCCGGTCCTGGTGATCGTCGAGGCGGTGGCCCGGTTGCTGCCCGGCGTGCTGGGCAACGCCGAGTCGCACCGTGACGACTCCTTCGCGCCCGGCGCGATGGCCGACCTGCTGGAGGGGCCGGTCTACACGAAGCCGCCGGTCTGGCGGGGGCGCGAGGTGCCCGAGGTGCTGCTCAGCGGCCACCACGGCAAGGTCGCCCGCTTCCGCCGCGACGAGGCGTTCCGCCGTACCACCGCCAACCGGCCCGACCTGATCGAGCGCTGCGACCCCGCCGCGCTCGACAAGCTCGACCGCAAACTCCTGGCGGAGCTGGGCTGGGAAGAGCTGCCCGACGGCCGATTTGGGCGCGCGGCCTCCGCCGTGGAAGAATAGCCGCCTGCTGTACGTCCGGCGGCGCCCCTGCCACAGGGGGACCGACGTTCGCCCGACGGAGCGGCATTCCGAATCATCATCACGACAGTTCCGCCGATGACCTGTGGCATGGGCGAAGGAAGCAGAAGATCTTCATGCATATTCTCGACTCCGTCGACAACGCGTCGAAGCGTGACGACGTCCCGGCGTTCCGCCCCGGTGACACGATCAACGTCCACGTGCGCGTCATCGAAGGCACCCGCTCGCGTGTGCAGCAGTTCAAGGGCGTAGTCGTCCGCCGCCAGGGCGCCGGCGTCCGCGAGACCTTCACGGTCCGCAAGGTCAGCTTCAGCGTCGGCGTCGAGCGTACCTTCCCGGTGCACAGCCCGATCTTCGAGAAGATCGAGATCGTGACCCGCGGCGACGTCCGTCGCGCCAAGCTGTACTACCTCCGTGAGCTGCGCGGCAAGGCCGCGAAGATCAAGGAGAAGCGCGACAACTGAGCCCATCGCGGGGCCGTATAGGCTCTCCGCTCGATGGACACGGACGCAGGACTCTCGGAGCGCGATCGCTCTTCCACTGCTGACCAGCAGGGGGAGCAGCGGTCGCGCTTCGCTGTGTCCCCGTCCGCCGTGCCCCCGTGGTGGTCCGTGGCCCGCTGGTGGCGTACGGCCCTACCGGCCGTCGCGTGCGTGGCCGCCCTGTTCGTGGTGAACGCCTTCATGGTGCAGCCGTTCCTCGTCCCCAGCGGATCGATGGAGGGGACGCTGCACGTCGGGGACCGGGTGCTGGTGAACAAGCTGGCGTACCGTTTCGGCCGGGTGCCCCAGCGGGGCGACATCGTGGTCTTCGACGGTGACGGATCGTTCCTCCGTACCGGCGGGACCGACTATGTGAAGCGGGTGATCGGTGTCGGCGGGGACCGGGTCACCTGTTGCGATCCGCGGGGCAGGCTCATGGTGAACGGCCATCCGTTGGACGAGGAGTATCTGTATCCGGGCAATACACCGTCCCAGGTACCGTTCGACATCCAAGTGCCGTCAGGGAGGCTGTGGGTGATGGGTGACCACCGCGACGACTCCCGGGATTCCCGGGACCATCTCGGCGAGCCCGGCGGCGGCACGGTCCCGCTGGACGAGGTGATCGGACGGGCCGACTGGATCGGCTGGCCGATCGGCCGCTGGCGGTCCCTGAAGCGTCCGGCCGCCTTCGCCGCCATACCAGGACCGGACCGCGGCCATGGGTAACCGCGGCAGGCCGCGGTACGGGCACCACCGGCCGCGCCCGGCCCCGGCCCCCCGCGTGGGCACGCGTCCGGGCGCGGGCGCGGGTACGGGTACGGGCCCTGGGCGCGATGCCGGCAACGGCTACGACAACGCCAGCAGCTACGACAGCGGCAGCGGCTACGGCGACGGTTACGACAACGGCTACGACAGCGGCTACGGCGACGACAACGGCACCGGATACGACAACGGCACCGGATACGACAACGGCACCGGTTCCGGTTCCGGTTCCGGTTCCGGCAGTGGTCCGGGCAGTGTCTCCGTGCCGCGCGGCGGCCCCACCCGGGCGGAGCGGCGCAAGCTGGCCCGCAAGGTCAAGCGCAAGCGGCGCCGGTCGCGGGCGCAGGAGGTGCCGCTGCTGCTCGTGGTGGCGCTGTTGATCGCTCTGGTGCTCAAGACGTTCCTGCTGCAGGCCTTCGTCATCCCGTCCGGCTCGATGGAGCAGACCATCAAGATCGGCGACCGGGTGCTGGTCGACAAGTTGACGCCGTGGTTCGGCAGTACGCCGCAGCGCGGCGATGTCGTCGTGTTCAAGGATCCGGGCGGCTGGTTGGCGAACGAGCCCAAGCCGAAGCCGGATCCGGTGGTGGTCAAGCAGGTGAAGGAGTTCTTCACCTTCATCGGACTGTTGCCGGCCTCGGGCGAACAGGACTTGATCAAGCGGGTGATCGCGGTCGGCGGCGACACCGTGAAGTGCTGCGACAAGGACGGCCGGGTCACCGTCAACGGCACACCGTTGACCGAGCCGTACCTCAATCCGGGGAATCCGCCCTCGCTGTCGCAGTTCAGCGTGAAGGTGCCCGTGGGGCGGGTGTGGGTGATGGGGGACCACCGCTCCGACTCGGCCGACTCCCGCTTCCACATGGACCAGCCTGGTCAGGGCACGGTGCCGCTGGATCTGGTGGTGGGCCGGGCCTTCGTCATCGCGTGGCCGCTGGGCCATTGGCGCAAACTGGAGGAGCCGGGGACGTATGCCTCGGTGCCCGACGCGCGGGCGACCGGCACAAGTGCACTGGAACCGCCGACTATGGTGGGCACGGCCAACAATGGGCAAGGAACGAACCACCTCCCGACTCCTGCGGAACTCCCGCTCGTTATGGGAGTGGTGGGCCTACGTCAGTCATGGCGCAGGCGGCAGCGTGGAATGAGGAGTGAACGTGGGGGACCTGGCGGTCGGCGCACGATCCGGATCCGGCGAGCCCGAAGACGGGAACATCCCGATGGGCTCTGTCCAGAAGACGGCGGGCGGCGGCTCGGCCCCCGATGCGGGGCACGAGAACGAGTCCGGACCCGAACCAGAACCCGGCGGGGCAGCCGGTGGCGAGGACGGCGGAGAGGCGGGCCGGCGCCGCCGTAGGCCGGAGCGCAAGCAGCGGTCGTTCTGGAAGGAGCTGCCCCTGCTCATCGGCATCGCGCTGGTCCTGGCGTTGCTGATCAAGACGTTCCTGGTGCAGGCGTTCTCCATCCCGTCGGACTCGATGCAGAACACCCTGCAGGAGGGCGACCGGGTCCTGGTGGACAAGCTGACCCCGTGGTTCGGCTCCGGGCCCGACCGCGGCGAGGTCGTCGTCTTCCACGACCCGGGCGGCTGGCTGCCCGAGAACCCGCCGCCCAGCGGCAACGCGGTGTCGCGAGGGCTGCAGTCGGCTCTCAGCTTCATCGGTCTGATGCCCTCCGCGCAGGAGAAGGACCTGATCAAGCGGGTCATCGGCGTGGGCGGGGACACCGTCGAATGCAACGGCACCGGTCCGCTGAAGGTGAACGGCAAGGCGCTCGTCGAGCCGTACGTCTACCCGGACAACACTCCGTGCACGATGGACAAGCCATTCAAGGTCACGGTGCCCAAGGACCACATCTGGGTGATGGGCGACCACCGCCAGAACTCGTTGGACTCCCGGTACCACATGGATCAGCCGGGCGGGGGCTATGTCCCCGTCGATGACGTGGTCGGCCGTGCCTTCGTGAAGGCCTGGCCCATCAACCGCTGGGGCATGCTGCCCATCCCCGACACCTTCGAGCAGCCGGGGATCAACGCGGCGGGTGCCGCGCTGCCGGCCACCGGCGGGCTGGTGGCCGCGCTTCCGCTGGTGCTGATGCGCCGGCGCCGGCTGACCCGCAAGGGCGCCGAGGCCGCGCGGGCCGCCGAGGGCTCCGCGAGCTGACCGGGCTGACCGGGCTGGCCGCCAGGGTGGTCGGAGCAGGGCGGCCGGTGCGGGGCGGCCGGGGTCGAGGAGCGCCGGCCCGGCCGCAAATGCCTGCCGGGGACTGCTGACCTCGGCAGGTACCGCCGGGTAGGGTGCGGATCCATGAGCAGCACTTCCACGAGCAGTCGTGCGATACGTAGGGATGACGGCCGGCTCGGACACGTACTGTCCGGGCTGGCCGTAGCCATGGGGTGTGTGCTGTTCCTGGGCGGCTTCGCCTGGGGAGCGGTGACCTACCGGCCCTACACCGTTCCGAGCGACTCCATGCAACCGACCGTGCAGCCGGGGGACCGGATCCTGGCGCAGCGCGTCGACGGTTCGGACGTCCGGCGCGGCGACATCGTGGTCTTCCAGGACCAGCTGTGGGGCACCGCGACGCTGGTCAAGCGCGTCGTCGGGGTGGACGGCGACGTCATCACCTGCTGCGACAAGCAGGGCCGGATGCTCGTCAACGGCAAACCGATCGAGGAGAGCTACCTGCTCAACGGCGGGCCGGCCTCGAACACCCCCTTCCAGACCACGGTGCCCAAGGGGCAGCTCTTCCTCCTCGGCGACAACCGGGCCGAGTCGCTGGACTCCCGGGTGCACATGACCGATGGCGCGACCGGTACGGTGCCGCGCGGTGCGGTCCGGGCCCGGGTGGACGCCACGGCGTGGCCGCTCGGGCGGCTCGGCATGGTGGATCGCGTCAAGAACTTCGCAGCGCTGCCCGGCGGGACGTCCCAGCCGGGGCCGCTGCCCTGGATCACGGCCGCGGTGCTCGCCGGAGCGGCGCTGATCCTCGGGGGCGCGGCGTACGGTCCGATCGCCCGCAGACTGCGCCGCCACCGGTGATCAGGCGTCGCGCGGCCCGGGTCGTCCTGCTGGATCCCGCCGACCGCATCCTGCTGCTGCACGGCTTCGAACCGGCCGACCCGTCGGTGACCTGGTGGTTCACCCCGGGCGGCGGCGTCGAGGAGGGCGAGAGCCTGGAGGCGGCGGCCCGCCGGGAGCTGGCCGAGGAGACCGGGATGACCTCGGTGGAGCTGGGGCCCGTGCTGTGGGAGCGGACCTGCTCGTTCGCGTTCGACGGGCGGGAGTGGGAGCAGGACGAGTGGTACTACCTGGCACGCACCAGGACCACGGAGTTCGACACCCACGGGCACACCGACCTGGAGCGGCGCAGCGTCACGGGGCTTCGATGGTGGACCTGCGAGGAACTTCTGTCCTCTCGTGAGACGGTGTACCCGATCAGGCTCGCCGGGCTGCTGCGTACGCTGCTCGACGAAGGACCCCCACAATTCCCGATCCCTCTGGGGACGGAGCGTGACTGACGCACAATGGGGGGACGTACGGCTGAAGGGGAACATGCGATGAGCGCCGAGGACCTCGAGAAGTACGAGACCGAGATGGAGCTGAAGCTCTACCGGGAGTACCGCGATGTCGTCGGGTTGTTCAAATATGTGATCGAGACCGAGCGGCGTTTCTACCTGACCAACGATTACGAGATGCAGGTGCACTCGGTTCAGGGTGAGGTTTTCTTCGAGGTGTCCATGGCTGACGCCTGGGTGTGGGACATGTACCGGCCGGCCCGCTTCGTGAAGCAGGTCAGGGTCCTCACATTCAAGGACGTGAACATCGAAGAGCTGAACAAGGCCGATCTCGATCTCGCGTCCGACGAAGCGGGCTTCAACAGCTGACCCAGGGTGTGGACGACGGCCCGCAGAACCGCATCGTGACCCGGGTTGTCCACAGGTAAATTCAAGATCATCTCAAAGGCGCCACCTCCGTCACAGTGAGTGGCGGAGGTGGTGTGCGTGAACGCACGAGCAGCCCGTGGCAGGTATGGCGAGGATCTGGCGGCCCGCCGGCTCGTCTCGGCCGGCCTGAGGGTTCTGGAGCGGAACTGGCGGTGCCGCGCCGGTGAGGTGGACATCGTCGCGTCCGAGGGCGACGCGCTGGTGATGTGCGAGGTGAAGACCCGCACCGGCGGTGCCTACGAGCACCCCATGGCGGCCGTCACCCCGCGCAAGGCGGAGCGGCTGCGGCTGCTCGCCGATTACTGGCTCAGCGAGCACGGCGGACCGCCCTCCGGTGGGGTGCGGATCGACCTGGTCGGGGTGGTCCTGCCCGGCCGCGGCGCGGCGCGGGTCGAGCATGTGCGGGGGGTGGCCTGATGGGCTTCGCCCGCACGTGCTCCGTTGCCCTGGTCGGCGTGGAGGGCGTGGTCGTCGAGGTCCAGGCCGACCTCGAACCGGGGCTCGCCGCGTTCACCCTCGTCGGTCTGCCCGACAAGAGCCTGAGCGAGAGCCGCGACCGGGTCCGGGCCGCCATCGTGAACAGCGGGGAGACCTGGCCGCAGAAGAAACTCACCGTGGGCCTCAGCCCCGCCTCGGTCCCCAAGAGCGGCAGCGGGTTCGATCTCGGGGTCGCGTGCGCGGTGCTCGCCGCCAACGAACGGATCGCGCCCCGGGCCATCGCCGACCTGATGATGATCGGCGAGCTGGGCCTCGACGGCCGGGTACGGCCGGTCCGTGGTGTGCTGCCCGCCGTCCTCGCCGCGGCCGACGCCGGCTACCGGCACGTCGTCGTCCCGGAACGCACCGCGGCCGAGGCCTCCCTCGTCCCCGGAGTCTCGGTGCTCGGGATCCGCACCCTGCGCCAGCTCGTGGCGATCCTCAACGACGAGACGGTCCCGGATGAGGACGAGGCGCGGGACGAGGGCCGCCCCGACCCCCTGCTCGCCGGGCTGGCGGTGCCCGGGGCCGGAATGGGCACCGGAGTCTCCGACCGGGAGTCGCTCACCGACCTGGCGGACGTCGCGGGTCAGCAGACCGCCCGGCGCGCCCTGGAGATCTCCGCGGCCGGCGGCCATCACCTGTACTTGAAGGGGCCACCGGGCGCCGGGAAGACGATGCTGGCCGAGCGGCTGGCCGGCCTCCTGCCGCGGCTCACCGCGCAGGAGTCCCTGGAGGTCACCGCGGTGCACTCGGTCGCCGGGATTCTGCCGCCCGGCAAGCCCCTGATCGACACCCCGCCGTACTGCGCCCCGCACCACTCGGCGACCATGCCGTCCATCATCGGCGGCGGCAGTGGTCTGCCCCGGCCGGGAGCGGTCTCCCTGGCTCACCGGGGTGTGCTCTTTCTTGACGAGGCACCGGAGTTCAGCGGCCGGGTGCTCGACGCGATGCGTCAGCCACTGGAGTCCGGGCATGTGGTGGTGGCCCGCTCCGCGGGAGTGATGCGGCTGCCCGCGCGCTTCCTGCTCGTCCTCGCCGCGAACCCCTGTCCGTGCGGGCGGCATTCGCTGCTGGGGCTGGGGTGCGACTGCTCACCGGCCGCGGTCCGCCGGTACCAGGCGCGACTGTCCGGGCCGCTCCTGGACCGGGTGGACCTCCGCGTCCAGGTCGAGGCGGTGACCCGGACGGAACTGATCGAGGGCGCGTCGGGCGCCGAGCCGACCGCGCGGGTCGCGGACCGGGTGCGGCTGGCGAGGGAGCGGTCGGCGGTCCGGTACGCGGAGACCCCGTGGCGTACCAACAGCGAGGTGCCCGGCCACGAGCTGCGCACCCGCTGGCAGGTGGGTCCGGCCGGGCTGCGGGAAGCCGAAAGGGATATGGAACGCGGGCTGCTCACCGCTCGTGGTCTGGACCGCGTGCTGAGGGTGGCCTGGACGATCGCGGATCTCGCGGGCGTCGAGCGGCCCGGCCCGCAGGAGATGGCGGAGGCCCTGCAACTGCGCACTGGTGTCGCCCGCGGGGTACCGGCCGTGGTGGGCGGTGGCTGATGGCCGTTGGTGAGGAGGAGCGGCTCGCGCGCGCCGCGCTGACCAGGATCGCCGATCCCGGTGACGAGACCGTCGGCGAATGGCTGCGGGACCGGGATGCGCGGGAAGTGGTGCGGGAGATCCTGGCCGGTGTGCCGCTGCCGGGGGCGAGCGAGCGGCGGATGGCCGGGTATCGGATACGGGCGGGAGCGCTGGACCCTGCCGCGGATCTGGCCGCGGTGGAGGCGCTGGGCGGGCGCTTCGTGTGTCCGGGCGACTCCGACTGGCCGGCGCAGCTGGACGATCTCGGCGCTGGGCGTCCCTACGGACTGTGGGTGCGGGGGCGGCCGAAGCTGCGGATGTGGGCGCTGCGGTCGGTAGCCGTGGTCGGCGCCAGGGCCTGTACCGATTACGGCGCGCACATGGCGGCCCGGCTGGGTGTCGGGCTCGCCGAAGCCGGCTGGGTGGTGGTCTCGGGCGCGGCCTACGGTGTGGACGGCGCGGCCCATCGCGGCGCGCTGTCGGCGGCCGGGGCGACCATCGCGGTGCTGGCCTGCGGAGCGGACGTGCCCTATCCGCCGGGGCACGCCGAATTGATCACCCGTATCGCGGAACAGGGGCTGGTCATCGGTGAGTTGCCACCGGGATCCCACCCCACCCGCAGCAGGTTCGTGCTCCGCAACCGCGTCATCGCCGCTCTCACCCGTGGCACGGTGGTGGTCGAGGCGCAGCACCGCAGCGGCTCGCTGATCACAGCGCGGGTCGCCCGGGAGCTGGGGCGGCTGACGATGGGCGTGCCGGGCCCATGCACCTCGGGTCTCTCAGCCGGCGTGCATGAACTGCTGCGTCATGAGGCGGCGCTGGTCACCGACGCGGCGGAGGTCGTCGAGATGGTCGGCAGGATCGGCGGGGACCTCGCGCCCGAGCGGCGCGGTCCTGTGCTGGCCAGGGATCTGCTGGCGACCGACGCCATGCGGGTCCTGGAGGCGCTGCCCGCCCAAGGCGGCGCCGGCGTCGAGCAGATCGCCCGTGCGTCAGGCACCGGTAAGGACGACACGCTCGGACGCCTCTACGAATTGCAGGCGCTCGGCTTCGTGGAACGGGAAGGAGAACGATGGAAGTTGACCCGATTCACCCAGGACCGGACGGTTCCCCGGGCAGAGTGACCCGGTCAACACGGAGCACTTCGAGGGAAGGTGGTTGACCTGGGGCAATCGGGTGAAGAGGTTTGGAGTCGGCGTGGGGACTGCATGATTGCTCAACATTCCCTCGCGGGAGACTCGCGGCGGACTCGAAGCCGCGGACCCCTCAGCGGAACGTATCTGCGCATGCTGCACACGGAAGTCGTAGCAATAAGCGACACTATGGTCACGCTACGCTCCTATTGACCCCATTTTCCGCCCATGTCACGGCAGAACGGCACAAGACGACGCATGCCCCAGCACATCCCCGGGCCGGACCGGGCCACGTCGGCCACCGCCGCGCGCAGTGCCCCCCGTCCCGCCGCCCCCACCTCGCTCGACGCGCTGTGGCGGACCTACAAGTCCACGGCGGACGCGAAGCTCCGGGAGCAGCTCATCCTGCACTATTCGCCGCTGGTGAAGTACGTCGCGGGGCGGGTCAGCGTCGGCCTGCCGGCCAACGTCGAGCAGGCGGACTTCGTCTCCTCGGGGGTCTTCGGGCTCATCGACGCCATCGAGAAGTTCGACCCGGAACGGGCGATCAAATTCGAGACGTACGCGATCACCCGGATCCGCGGCGCCATGATCGACGAACTGCGGGCGCTGGACTGGATTCCGCGCTCCGTTCGGCAGAAGGCGCGGGCGGTGGAGCGGGCCTACGCCACCCTTGAGGCCTCGCTGCGGCGCTCGCCCAGCGAATCCGAGGTCGCCGCCGAGATGGGCGTCGGCCTGGAGGAGCTGCACGGAGTGTTCAGCGCCCTGTCGCTGGCGAACGTGGTGGCGCTGGAGGAGTTGCTGCATGTCGGAGGCGACAGCGGCGACCGGCTCAGCCTCGTCGACACCCTGGAGGACACCGGCGCCGACAACCCGGTGGAGGTCGCGGAGGACCGCGAGCTGCGCCGGCTGCTGGCCCGCGCGGTGAACACGCTCCCGGAGCGCGAGAAGACCGTCGTGACGCTCTACTACTACGAGGGGCTCACGCTCGCGGAGATCGGGCAGGTGCTCGGCGTCACCGAGAGCCGGGTCAGCCAGATCCACACCAAATCGGTTCTGCAGTTGCGGGCGAAGCTGGCGGACGTCGGCCGCTGACGCCGGTCACCGCCTACAGTGGACGGGTGCCCAGGATTCGAGCGGCCTCGGTGGCCGAGCACCGGACGATGCAGCGCGACGCCCTGCTGGACGCCGCCCGATCCCTCCTGACCGAGGGCGGCACGGAAGCGCTGACCTTTCCCGCGCTGGCCGAGCGCACCGGCCTCGCGCGGTCGTCGGTCTATGAGTACTTCCGGTCCCGGGCGGCCGTCGTCGAGGAGCTGTGCTCCGTCGACTTCCCGGTCTGGGCCGCGGAGGTCGAGGCGGCGATGGAGGCGGCCGACACCGCCGAAGCCAAGATCGAGGCGTATGTGCGCAGCCAGCTCACGTTGGTGGGCGACCGGCGGCACCGGGCCGTGGTGGCCATCTCGGCGGGCGAGCTGGACGCCGGGGCCCGCGAGAAGATCCGCGCGGCGCACGGCGGCCTGATCGCGATGGTGGTCGAGGCGCTGGGCGACCTCGGACACGAGGAGCCGCGGCTGACGGCCATGCTGCTGCAGGGCGTCGTGGACGCCGCGGTGCGCCGGATCGAACTGGGCGCCGCCGAGGTCCCGGAGCGTATCGTCGAGGCCGCGGTGGCGATGGCCCTGCGCGGAGTACGAGGCCCGGCCACCACGCCTGCCTCGACCCCCGCCCCCGCCTCGACCCCGGTCCCAACCCCGGTCCCCGCCCCCGTCGTGGAGCAGCCGTAATTCCGTAGTTCCGGCCGCCGGCTCGGGAACGCCGAACACCGGCAGCAGCCGGGACCGGCCACCGCGCTTCATCCAGTCGGGCAGCAGACTCAGCGGGTCGAGATAGACGTCCCCCCGCAACAGCCCCCAGTGCAGACAGCCCCCGGGGCAGTGCCACGGCCCGCGCTCCAGCACCCCCACCACCTGACCCGCGGCCACCTCGTCACCCACCGCGACCAAGGCCCGCACCGGTTCGTACGTCGTGCGCAGCCCGTCAGGCAGCAGGATCGAGACCACATCGACACCGGCCACCGTCCCCGCGAACGACACCCTGCCCGGCGCGGCCGACCGCACCTGGGCACCTGGTCCCGCCCGGAGATCGACCCCCCGGTGCCCGCTGCCCCACGGAGACGCGGGTGGCTCAAAACCGCGCTCCACCAATGGCCGCCCGCCCGTGGACCCAACCCCTCCACCACGGACGGGCCAGCTCCGGGCGCCGGGCGAAGAAACCCCGCCAGGCCCTCTGCCAGGCCCGGCGTCAGCCCCGCCCGCGTCCGCGACCGGCAGCGGCACGGCGAAGGCCAGCGCGGTGAGGAGCGAGAGCCACAGAGGCAGAACCAGGGGAAGAACCGGGGAGGAGATCATGCTCCGACGATCCCGTATTCCGACCGTAAAAGACGATCATGAACGCGGCCTGTGGATAAGTCGGTGGCCGAAGATGCTGTCGTTCCGCACTCCGCCGGTCACGTACACTTTCTCTGGCGATCCGGGTCACCGGGTCGACTTCGCACGCCCCGCCACCGACTTCCTCGTGAAGGGTGGCCGCGCCCCTCGGTCCCTCGTGGCACGGCGCGTCGGGGCGTCAGGCGCGACGGCCGTCCGGCCGCCGCGATAACCGAGTACCTCAAGGAGCGCGGCCATGGCCGTCGTCACGATGCGGGAGCTGCTGGAAAGCGGCGTCCACTTCGGTCACCAGACCCGTCGTTGGAACCCGAAGATGAAGCGTTTCATCTTCACGGAGCGCAACGGCATCTACATCATCGACCTTCTCCAGTCGCTGTCGTACATCGACCGCGCCTACGAGTTCGTCCGCGAGACCGTCGCCCACGGCGGCTCCATCATGTTCATCGGCACCAAGAAGCAGGCGCAGGAAGCCATCGCCGAGCAGGCCTCGCGCGTCGGCATGCCCTACGTCAACCAGCGGTGGCTGGGCGGCATGCTCACGAACTTCTCGACCGTCTACAAGCGCCTGCAGCGCCTGAAGGAGCTCGAGGAGATCGACTTCACGGATGTGGCCGCCTCCGGCCTCACCAAGAAGGAGCTCCTGGTCCTCTCCCGCGAGAAGGACAAGCTCGAGAAGACCCTCGGCGGTATCCGCGAGATGCAGAAGGTGCCCAGCGCCGTCTGGATCGTGGACACCAAGAAGGAGCACATCGCCGTCGGTGAGGCGCGCAAGCTGCGCATCCCGGTCGTCGCGATCCTCGACACCAACTGCGACCCCGACGAGGTCGACTACAAGATCCCGGGCAACGACGACGCGATCCGCTCCGTCACCCTGCTCACCCGTGTGATCGCCGACGCCGTCGCCGAGGGCCTCATCGCCCGCTCCGGTGCCGCCACCGGTGACAAGAAGGCCGAAGGCGCCGCTGAGCCGCTCGCCGAGTGGGAGCGCGAGCTTCTTGAGGGCGAGAAGGCCAAGGACGAGGCTCCGGTCGAGACCGGTGCTGAGACCGAGGCCGTCGCCGACGCCGCTGCCGAGACCGTCGTCGAGGCCGTCGCCGACGCCGAGGCCCCGGCTGCCGAGACCGTCGAGGCCCCGGCCGCCGACGCTGAGGCCGACAAGGCCTGAGGCTCCGCCTTCCAGTACGTGTGACGACGGCGGGGGCTCCGGCCCCCGCCGTTCACCCGTAGATCAACCGACTCTCATCGGGAAGAGACTCAACGACCATGGCGAACTACACCGCCGCTGACGTCAAAAAGCTCCGCGAGCTGACCGCCGCCGGCATGATGGACTGCAAGAACGCTCTCGTAGAGGCCGAAGGCGACCTGGACAAGGCCGTCGAGATCCTCCGCGTCAAGGGCCAGAAGGGCGTCACCAAGCGTGAAGGCCGTTCGGCCTCCAACGGTGCCGTCGTCTCCCTGATCGCCGAGGGCGCTTCCGAGGGCGTGCTCCTCGAGCTCAACTGCGAGACCGACTTCGTCGCGAAGGGTGACAAGTTCGTCACCGTCGCCGACGCGCTGGCCGCGCACGTCGCCGCCACCAAGCCCGCCGACCTCGAGACGCTGCTCGCTTCCGAGATCAAGGACGGCCAGACCGTCCAGGCGTTCGTCGACGAGGCCAACGCCACCCTCGGCGAGAAGATCGTGCTGAGCCGCTTCGCGCAGTTCACCGACGGCTACGTCGCCTCCTACCTGCACCGCACCAGCCCGGACCTGCCCCCGCAGGTCGGCGTGCTGGTCGAGCTGGACAAGGAGAACGCCGAGGTCGCGAAGGACGTCGCGCAGCACATCGCCGCGTTCTCGCCGCTCTTCCTGTCCCGCGAGGACATCCCCGCCGAGGTGCTCGAGAACGAGCGCCGCGTGGCCGAGGCCACCGCGCGCGAGGAGGGCAAGCCGGAGGCCGCGCTCGCCCGCATCGTCGAGGGCCGTGTGACGGGCTACGTCAAGGAGAACTCCGTTCTCGAGCAGTCCTTCGCGAAGGACAGCAAGAAGACCGTTCAGAAGGTCCTGGACGAGGCCGGCGTCACGCTGAAGCGCTTCGCGCGCTTCCGCGTCGGTGTCTGAGCCAGCCAGCGAATGACCGACGACCCCGCTAGGGTCGGACGCGGTCGGCCGCCCGCCGGCCGACCGCAGTAGTGACGAGGAGGCCATTGCCGTAGAGGGAACCCACGTGGACCCACGGCAATGGCCTTCTTCGTACGCGCATGAGGAGATCTCCATGGATGAGGGCCCCGACAAGGCCGCCGACAAGGCCAGCGACTCCCGGACCGGCACCGCGCCGGGTGCCGGCGTTCCGCGGAGCCGGTACCTGCTGAAGCTGTCCGGCGAGGCCTTCGCCGGAGGCGGCGGACTGGGCGTCGACCCGGACGTCGTCCACGCGATCGCCCGCGAGATCGCAGCCGTCGTCCAAGAGGGCTACGAGATCGCCATCGTCATCGGCGGCGGCAACTTCTTCCGTGGCGCGGAGCTCCAGCAGCGCGGCATGGACCGGGCCCGCTCGGACTACATGGGCATGCTCGGCACCGTCATGAACTGCCTCGCCCTCCAGGACTTCCTGGAGAAGGAAGGCATCGAGACCCGCGTGCAGACCGCCATCACGATGGGTCAGGTCGCCGAGCCGTACATCCCGCTGCGCGCCGTGCGGCACCTGGAGAAGGGCCGCGTCGTCATCTTCGGCGCCGGCATGGGCATGCCGTACTTCTCCACCGACACCACCGCCGCCCAGCGCGCCCTGGAGATCGACGCCCAGGCGCTGCTCATGGGCAAGAACGGGGTCGACGGGGTCTACGACTCCGACCCCAAGCACAACCCGGACGCGGTCAAGTACGACGCCTTGGAGTACAGCGAGGTCATCTCTCGCGACCTCAAGGTCGCCGACGCCACCGCGATCACCCTGTGCCGTGACAACAAGCTGCCGATCCTCGTCTTCGAGCTGCTCGCCGAGGGAAACATCTCGCGAGCCGTAAAGGGTGAGAAGATCGGCACGCTCGTCAACGACCAGGGCACACGGGCCTAACCGCCCGTACCCGGGGATGGACAACAGGCTGCCGGTCGGACACCGTGCAGGAAAGACGCGCGCAGGGGCCAGGCTCTGCCTTCTGAAAACCAGGAGCACATGGTGATTGAAGAGACCCTCCTCGAGGCCGAGGAGAAGATGGAGAAGGCCGTCATCGTCGCGAAGGACGACTTCGCCGCGATCCGCACCGGCCGTGCGCACCCCGCGATGTTCAACAAGATCGTGGCCGAGTACTACGGCGCCATCACGCCGATCAACCAGCTCGCCTCCTTCTCGGTGCCCGAGCCCCGGATGGCCGTGGTCTCCCCGTTCGACGTCAGCGCGCTGCGCAACATCGAAGAGGCGATCCGCAATTCGGACCTCGGCGTCAACCCGAGCAACGACGGACGCATCATCCGGGTGGTGTTCCCGCAGCTGACCGAGGAGCGCCGCAGGGACTACATCAAGGTCGCCCGGAGCAAGGCCGAGGACGCGAAGATCTCGATCCGCGCGATCCGCCGCAAGGCGAAGGAGACCCTCGACAAGCTCGTCAAGGACGGCGAGTCGGGTGAGGACGACGTGCGTCGCGCCGAGAAGGAGCTCGACGACACGACCAGCAAGTACGCCGCCCAGATCGACGAGCTGCTCAAGCACAAGGAAGCCGAGCTGCTCGAGGTCTGACGTACCGCTGCGACACGGCGGTCCGACCCGACGTTCTCCCGGGGGGTGACCCCCGCACCCCCCGCCAGAACACCAGGCCGGACGCCTGGTCCGGAACAACAACGCGAGGCGAAACTCAGTGAACGACTCCTCCTGGGGTGCCACGCCGCGCTCCGGCCACTGGGAAGCGCCGGCGGGGGGACCGGGCGACGGCTCGGCGGGTTTGGCGCAGGATGCGCTCGACGCAGCGCAAACTCGTCGTATGCCGCCTGAGCCGTCTCCGGAACCGGAACCCGTCCCGCCCGTGAAGAAGTCCGCAGGTCGCAACCTGCGGGCCGCGATAGGGGTCGGCGTCGGCATGGGCGCGGTCATCGTCGCCTCGCTGTTCATCGTCAAGGCCGCCTTCGTCGGCGTGGTGGTGCTCGCCGTCGTCGTCGGCCTGTGGGAGCTCACCTCCCGGCTCGCGGAGAAGAAGTCGATCCGCATCCCGCTCGTACCGCTCGCGGTCGGCGGGGTCGCCATGGTCGTCGCGGGCTACGCGCGCGGCGCCGAGGGCGCGTGGGTCGCCATGGCGCTCACCTCCCTCGCCATCCTCGTGTGGAGGATGACCGAGCCGCCGGAGAACTACCTGCGGGACGTCACCGCGGGCATCTTCGCCGCCTTCTACGTGCCCTTCCTCGCCACTTTCGTGTCGATGATGCTCGCCGCGGACGACGGCCCCTGGCGGGTCCTGGTCTTCCTGCTGCTCACCGTGATCAGCGACACCGGCGCCTACGCCGTCGGCTGGCGCTTCGGCCGCCGGCTCCTCGCCCCGCGCATCAGCCCCGGCAAGACCCGCGCCGGCCTCTTCGGTGCCATCGCCTTCGCGATGACGGCCGGCGCCCTGTCGATGCAGTACCTGATCGACGACGGCCAATGGTGGCAGGGCCTGATCCTGGGCCTGGTCGCCGCAGTCAGCGCGACCCTCGGCGACCTCGGCGAGTCCATGATCAAGCGCGACCTCGGCATCAAGGACATGGGCACCCTCCTCCCCGGCCACGGCGGCATCATGGACCGCCTCGACTCCCTCCTCCCCACGGCCCCCGTGGTGTGGCTGCTCCTCGTCATCTTCGTCGGCACCGGCTGACCTCGGCGCGATTGCGACACTGGTAGGAGCAAGCCTGTACCCGGAGATCTCCCGGACTGGCGATCATGCGCCCCACCAGCGGTTTCCCGCCCCGGTGGGGCGCATGCCCATGCCGCCTGGGCCGTCAGCCGCCACGCGGACCCCGCAGCCTCGAGCCTGCCCCCTCTGAACCCTTCGTCTCGCCGGCGCCGGTACCCGCCGGTCAGTTCGCGATCTTCATAGCCTCCCGCTCTGCCGACCCGCCCGGGAGCGGCGACTTCACTCTCCGGGGCGGAAGGTCACGCCGTCAGGTGTGACCGACTGTCTTACGCGGGGGGCTGTCCGATGGAACCGCGGATCGACGTGGACGCTCGACCGAGTGTTGGATGTTGTCGAGCAAGTGCGTTGATGCGCTGTCCGGTTGTCGTCGGCCGGAGCTGTTGGGTTTCGAGCCGCCGTGTCCCTGCACAGCGGCCGAGGCCCATCGTGTGATTCGTCGCGCGTCGAAGGTGCCGCACCGTGTTTTCAAGCCCGCCCAGGGCTGGCCGACAACGGCACCTCGTAGTCTGACGTCTATGGCGCCGGGTAGCGGTACATGCCCACCTCTGGATCCGGTGGGCCTTCCAGGCCGAGGTCCTTCCGCATCGCCTCGCGTACTTCCGCGTTGGTCTTCCACAGATCCGCGCGCGCCCGAAGGTAGGCGTCACTGTTGACGTCCGGCTCGGCTATGAGGACGTCGCGCATGACCTCAAGCGTCTTGCAGACAATGATGGCCAAGTCGATCACCTCGCTCGGGGCGGTCAGTGACAGGCTCTGGCGCAGTTGCCACACCTTGGAGCCCTCAAGCGCCTGGTGGAACTCGCCGTATCGCACGGCGGTGGTCAGGTTCTCGCGAAAGGTGACCGCGCGCATGTCTGTGTGGCTGCGGCTCAGCGCCGTGAGGAAGTCCACGTAGACCGCTCGACGCGTCTGCGTCCAGTGGTGAGCGCCATCACGGCGCCACCGGATGCGGTCGGCGAGCAGGGCTGAGCTGACGCCCACGACCGCGCCGGCAAGTGTGCTGAGCGGTGCTATCCAGTCCACGCCAGATGACTGCCCCTGGGGCGTGTCGGCAACCTCTGCAGAGCGCCAGGTATGGGGCCTCTGCCTGGACGATCTTGGGTCTGCATTCGGATCCCGGGTCGTCTATTCCGTGCTCACTACCGGTTCCTACGACGAGGGAAAGGCCAAATCCACCGCTCTGACCTCCGGGAACACCCGGATTCCTGGGCCGTCTGTGGGCCGTCCGAGGGTGACCGACGACGACGGATGAGCACCCCCCGTGACCGCTGTCACCCGGAGCTGCCTGCTGTGTCTGCGACACTGGTAGCACCATGCCTGTACCCGGAGAACTCACCTTTGCCGTGCCGCGCGGGGCCAAGAAGCCCCCGCGGCACCTCGCCGACCTGACCCCTGCCGAGCGACGGGAGGCGGTTGTCGAGCTGGGCGAGAAGCCGTTCCGTGCCAAGCAGCTGTCGCAGCACTACTTCGCGCGGTACGACGACGACCGGGCCGCCTGGACGGATATTCCGGCGGCCTCGCGCGACAAGCTCGCGGACGGGCTGCTGCCCGAGATGATGTCGGTCGTGCGGCACATCAGCTGTGACGACGACACGACGCGCAAGACGCTGTGGCGGCTCTTCGACGGGACGCTCGTCGAGTCGGTGCTGATGCGGTACCCGGACCGGGTCACCATGTGCATCAGTTCGCAGGCCGGCTGCGGGATGAACTGTCCGTTCTGTGCGACGGGGCAGGCGGGGCTCGACCGGAATCTTTCGACGGCCGAGATCGTGCACCAGATCGTGGCCGGAATGAAGTCGCTGCGCGACGGCGAGATCCCCGGTGGGCCGGCGCGGCTGAGCAACATCGTCTTCATGGGCATGGGCGAGCCGCTGGCCAACTACAACCGCGTCATCGGCTCGATCCGCCGGCTGACGGACCCGGAGCCCGACGGGCTGGGGCTGTCGCAGCGCGGGATCACCGTGTCGACGGTCGGGCTGGTTCCGGCGATGATGCGCTTCGCCGACGAGGGCTTCAAGTGCCGGCTCGCGGTGTCGCTGCACGCCCCGGACGACGAGCTGCGCGACACCCTGGTGCCGGTCAACACCCGCTGGAAGGTGCGCGAGGTGCTGGACGCCGCGTGGCACTACGCGGAGGTGTCCGGCCGCCGGATCTCCATCGAGTACGCGCTGATCAAGGACATCAACGACCAGGCGTGGCGGGCGGACCTGCTCGGGCGGCTGCTCAAGGGCAAGCGGGTGCATGTGAACCTCATCCCGCTCAACCCCACCCCGGGGTCGAAGTGGACCGCTTCGCGGCCGGAGGACGAGCGGGCCTTCGTGCGGATGCTGGAGTCGCACGGGGTGCCGGTGACCGTCCGTGACACGCGGGGCAGCGAGATCGACGGAGCGTGCGGGCAGCTCGCGGCCTCCGAAGGCTGAGACGCCTGCGGGTGTCGGCGGGCGCGCTGCTATCGTGGCGCTCGTAGATTCGTACAAATGAACATTTCCGACAGGGGAGCGCAGCAGCGCTGAGAGTGCGGCCACCGGCGAAGCCGGTGCGGCCGCAGACCCTCGGACCTGATCCGGGTCATACCGGCGTAGGGAGTCAACAGCTCATGAACACCAACCTTCGGCGCGCCGCGACAGCGGTCGTGGCCACCGCCCTCGGCGTGACCGCGCTGGCCGCGTGCGGCGGCTCCGACGACAAGGCCGGCGCCAAGCCGACGGCGACGTCGAAGACCGTCACCCTCGTCAGCCACGACTCCTTCGCGGCCTCCCCGGCCGTGCTGAAGGAGTTCACCAAGGAGACCGGCTACACGGTCAAGGTGCTGGCCGGCGGTGACGCGGGCGCGGCCGTGAACCAGGCGATCCTGTCGAAGGGGCACCCGCAGGGCGATGTCTTCTTCGGCGTCGACAACACGCTCCTGTCGAGGGCGCTCGACAACGACCTGTTCACGCCGTACGAGGCGAAGGGCCTGGACCAGGTCCCGGCGGCGCTGCAGCTCGACAAGGACAAGCACCGGGTCACGCCGATCGACTCCGGCGATGTCTGCGTCAACTACGACCGCAAGTACTTCGACGCGCACAAGCTGGCCGTTCCGGCGACCTTCGACGATCTGATCAAGCCGGAGTACAAGAACCTGCTGGTCACCGAGAACTCCGCGACGTCGTCGCCGGGTCTGGCCTTCCAGCTCGGCACGATCGCGAAGTACGGCGACGCCGGCTGGCAGGAGTACTGGAAGAAGCTCAAGGCCAACGGCGTCGAGGTCGTCGACGGCTGGGAGCAGGCGTACAACGATCGCTTCTCCGGCTCGGCCGGCGGCAAGGGCAAGGGCGACAAGCCTCTCGTCGTCTCGTACGCCTCCAGCCCGCCCGCCGAGGTGCTCGGCGTCAAGCCGCAGCCGGCGCAGGGGCCGACCGGTGTCGCGACCGGTACGTGTTTCCGGCAGATCGAGTTCGCCGGGCTGCTCAAGGGCGGCAAGAACGACGCGGGCGGCAAGGCGCTGCTGGACTTCCTGCTGAGCAAGACGTTCCAGCAGGACATGCCGCTGCAGATGTTCGTGAACCCGGCCCGCCAGGACGCGGCGCTGCCCGCCGAGTTCACCAAGTACGGCGTGAAGATCGACACCCCGTTCACCGTGGCGCCCGACGAGATCGCCAAGAACCGTGACCAGTGGGTCAAGACATGGTCCTCGCTCGTCCTGAAGTAGGGACTCCGGAAGGGACTCCCGAGGAGCCGCGACGCGGGACTCCGGTGCGGGTCCGGCGGCGCGTCCCGCGGGCGGCCGCGGTGCGGCTCGGCCTGATGGCCGTGCCCACCGCGTTCTTCGCGGTCTTCTTCGCCTATCCGGTGGCCGCCATCGTCACCCGGGGCCTGCGCGTCGGCGGCCGGTGGCGGTTCGGCCGGATCGGCGAGGTGCTGACCGACCCGGAGATCCTGCGGGTGCTGTGGTTCACCGCGTGGCAGGCGGTCGTCTCGACCGGGCTGACGCTGCTGGTCGCGCTCCCGGCGGCGTACGTCTTCGCCCGCTTCGATTTCCCGGGCAAGCGGCTGTTGCGGGCGGTGGTGGCCGTGCCGTTCGTGCTGCCCACGGTCGTGGTCGGCTCGGCGTTCCTGGCGCTGCTGGGACGCGGCGGGATGCTCGACGACCTGTGGGGCGTCCGGCTGGACACCACCGTCTGGGCGATCCTGCTCGCGCATGTCTTCTTCAACTTCGGCGTCGTCGTCCGGTCCGTCGGCGGCCTGTGGTCGCAGCTCGACCCGCGCCAGGAGGAGGCCGCCCGGGTGCTCGGCGCCGGCCGCTTCGAGGCGTGGCGCCGGGTGACGCTGCCGGCGCTGGGGCCGGCCGTGGCCGCCGCCGCGCTGATGGTCTTCCTCTTCACCTTCACGTCCTTCGGCGTGATCCAGATCCTCGGCGGGCCGAAGTACTCCACGCTGGAAGTGGAGATCTACCAGCAGACCGCGCAGTTCCTCGACCTGCCGACGGCCGCGGTGCTCACCCTCGTGCAGTTCGCGGCGGTCGCCGCGATCCTCGCGCTGCACGCGTGGACGGTGCGCCGCCGGGAGAGCACGCTGAAGCTCGTCGAGGCCGCGCACACCTCGCGACGCCCGCGCGGCGCGGCCCAGTGGGCGCTGCTGTGGGCGGTGCTCGCCGTCATCGTCCTGCTGATCCTGGTGCCGCTCGGCGTGCTGGTGGCGCGCTCGCTGGACGGCCCCGACGGCTACGGCCTCGCCTTCTACCGGGCGCTGCTCTCGGTCCCGGAGACCGGCGGGACCTTCGTCGTCGCCCCCATCGAAGCGGTCTGGAACTCCCTGCAGTACGCGGCGGTGGCCACGCTCATCGCGCTGCTGGTGGGCGGCCTGGCCGCCGCGGCGCTGACGCGGCGCGCGGGCAGGCTGGTGCGCGGGTTCGACGCGCTGTTGATGCTGCCGCTGGGCACCTCGGCGGTGACCGTCGGCTTCGGCTTCCTCATCACCCTCGACGAGCCCCCGCTGGACCTGCGCTCGACGTGGCTGCTGGTGCCGCTGGCGCAGGCCCTGGTGGGCGTGCCGTTCGTGGTCCGCACGATGCTGCCCGTGCTGCGGGCGGTCGACGAGCGGCTTCGCGAGGCGGCGGCGGTGCTGGGCGCCTCGCCGTGGCGCGCCTGGCGCGAGGTGGACCTGCCGCTGGTACGGCGGGCGCTGCTGATCGCGGCGGGCTTCGCGTTCGCCGTCTCGCTCGGCGAGTTCGGCGCGACGGTCTTCATCGCGCGGCCCGACAACCCGACCCTGCCGGTCGCGGTGGCCCGGCTCCTCGGGCGCGCCGGGGAGCTCAACTACGGGCAGGCGATGGCATTGAGCACCATCCTGATGCTGGTGTGCGCGGGCGCGCTGCTGGCACTGGAGCGGCTGCGCACCGACCGTTCAGGAGAGTTCTAGATGTCTCAGCCCCTGGCCAAGTCGCAGCCACCGTCGCAGCCACAGCCGCTGCTGCGGCTCGACGGTGTGACGGTCCGCTTCGGGAAGCGCGCGGCGCTCGACGCCGTGGACCTGGAGGTCGCCGAGCACGAGACGGTCTGCGTGCTCGGGCCGAGCGGCAGCGGCAAGTCCACCCTGCTGCGCGCGGTGGCCGGGCTGCAGTCCGTGGACGCCGGGCGGGTGCTGCTCGACGGCCGCGACCAGGTGGGCGTTCCCACCCACCGGCGCGGGCTCGGCCTGATGTTCCAGGACCACCAGCTCTTCCCGCAGCGGGACGTCGGCGGCAATGTCGGCTTCGGACTGCGGATGCGCGGTACCCGGCGGGACGAGGCGGACCGCACGGTCGCCGGACTGCTCGACATGGTCGGCCTGCCCGGTGCGCAGCGACGGGCCATCGCCGCGCTCTCCGGTGGTGAGCAGCAACGCGTGGCGCTGGCCCGCGCGCTGGCCCCCGAGCCGAAACTGCTGATGCTGGACGAGCCGCTCGGCCAGCTCGACCGCGGACTGCGCGAGCGGCTCGTCGTCGAGCTGCGCCAGCTGTTCGGCCGGCTCGGCACGACGGTGCTGGCCGTCACCCACGACCAGGGCGAGGCGTTCGCGCTCGCCGACCGGGTCGTGGTCATGCGCGACGGCCGGATCGCCCAGACCGGCACCCCGCTGGAGGTGTGGCAGCGGCCCGCCTCCGAGTTCGTGGCGCGCTTCCTCGGCTTCGACAACGTCGTCGAGGCGACCGTACACGGCGAGGCCGCCGACACCCCGTGGGGCAAGGTGCCGGTGCAGCCCGGCGCACCCCAGGGGCCGTGCCGGCTGCTGGTCCGCCCCGCCGGGGTGCGGCTGACCGGCGTCCGCGACGGGCTGCCCTGCACGGTGACGGCCAGGACCTTCCGCGGCGACCTGGTCACCCTGCTGCTGCGCCCCGAGCACGGCCCGCCGCTGGAAGCGGCGTGCTCGCTGCGGGACGCGCCGGAGGCCGGCGACGGGGTGGGCATCACCTTCACCGCTCAGGACGTCGTCGTCCTCAGCGTCTGATCGCGCTCCTCAACGGCCGGCGGACGCGGTGAGCCGGGCGAGCGCGTCCGGCGCCTCGTCGACCGAGTCGACCAGGGCGATACGGGCCGCCATGGGACGGTCCTTCGCCAGCGCTTCGAGCAGCGGCCAGGTGGGCAGGTCGCGGGTCCAGTGCTCGCGGTTCACCAGCACCATCGGGGTCGGGCCGCCCCGGGACTCGTAGTAGTTCGGCGTCGCGTTGTCGAAGATCTCCTGGACGGTGCCGGCGGCGCCCGGCAGGAAGATCACGCCGGCGGTGCAGCGGGCCAGCAGGCCGTCCTCGCGCACCGCGTTGGCGAAGTACTTGGCGATGTGTTCGGCGAACGCGTTCGGCGGCTCGTGGCCGTAGAACCAGGTCGGGATGCCGACGGACGCGCCGCCGTCCGGCCGGCGCTCCCGGACGGCGAAGGCGGCCGACGCCCAGTCGCCGATCGACGGTGTGAACAACGGCGCCTTCGCCAGCAGTCGCAGCGCCTCTTCGAGCGCCTCGTCCTCGAACGGGGCCATGTAGGCGCCCAGGTTCGCCGCCTCCATGGCGCCGGGTCCGCCTCCGGTGGCGACGGTCAGTCCCGAACGGGCCAGCGTACGGCCGAGGCGGGCGGCGCCCGCGTACGCGTCCTTGCCGCGCTCCATCGCATGGCCGCCCATGATGCCGACCACCCGTTCGCCGGCGAGCAGTTCGTCGAGCGCGTCCGAGACGGCGTCGTCATGGATGCTCCGCAGCATCGACGCGAGTATGTCGCCGTCCGCCCTGGTCCGTTGGAACCACTCGTAGGCGCGGGCGTCCGGCGTCGTCTTGTATCCCGCCGGCAGCCCTTCGTAGAGCGAGTCGGGGGTGTACAGCGCGCCCCGGTACGGATCGAACGGCAGATACGGCACCGGCGGGAAGACCATCGCCCCGCGCGCCCGGACGTGTTCCAGGGCCTCGGGCTCCATCGGGCAGCCCAGGAACACCGCCTCCGCCGGGTCCAGGGCCAGCAGCGCGGCCGTACGGTCCGTCAGATCGACGGCCTGCAGGCGGTATCCGGCGAGCGAACCGGTCGCCGACGCACGGTCGAACTCCGCCAGGGTTTCGATCTCACGGTCTTGGGGGCCGCCGGGCGGCGGGGAGTTGGTCGGCACGGGTGCACCCTAGTGCTCTGGCCGGAAAGGTTCACCGGTTCGCGACGCCCGGCACGGCACCTCGCTGCGTTGTCGGAGTCGTCCGAGTACGCCCGGTACGAGGACGATCCTCCGCCTTGCGATGCACCGCGCCGGCCGCCGCGAACCAGGCAAACCTTTCCGGCCAGAGCACTAGCGGCAGCCGGACCGCGGCCCTACGTCGCCAGCGGGGACACCGCGAGCTGGGCGATGAGGACGGTCAGCGGGAGGACCGCCACCAGCACCGTCGCGCAGCGCAGTCCGGCGGCGGAGCGCAGCAGGCTCGCGGGGACGCCGAGTTGGACGAGGGCGGCGGTGGAGTGCTCGCGGGTGCGCCGGGCCTCGATGGCGGCGGTGAGCGCGGTTGCCAGGGTGCAGACGATGATCAGGGCGGCGGCGAAGCCGGTGAGCGGGCCGAGCCGCCGGTCGCCGGTGCCGTAGAGATCCAGTGCGGCCAGCGCCCCGGAGGTGGCGGCGCACAGCGCACCGACCGGACGGCCGATCCGGCGGGACTCCTCCTGGAGGGCGCGGCCCGCGAGCAGCCGCAGCGCGCCGGGGCGGTGGAGGGCCAGCAGGCGCCCGCAGGCGTGGACGAGTCCGGGGCCGGCCAGGACCATGCCGGCCGCGGTCAGCACCCAGCCGGCCAGCACGGTGGGGGCGGCGCTGCCGAGGCCGCCGGGCAGCGGCAGCAGGTCGGTCGCGGTCGAGCGGCTCAGGTTGTCGGCGGTCACCTCGATGGCGAGGCCGATGGCGGTGAGCGCGGCGCCCCACGGCAGACCGGCGGGGGCGGTGACCGCGGAGAGCGCGCCCGGGTCGTCGGTGTCGGCCGTCGCCGGGGCCGCGGGGGCGGTCCGGCGCGGCCACAGGCTGGCGGCGCTGGCGGCCGCGGCGAGCAGCGGTACGGCGGCGAGCAGCGTCAGCGAGCCCGCGACGGGCAGCGGTCGGTCGGCGCCGAGCCCGTCGGGGCCCGTCCCGCCGCGCACCAGCAGGAAGACCACCAGCGCGACGGCGCTGCCCAGCGCGCACGACAGCGCGGTGGTCGCGGCGGCGAGCAGTGGCACCCCGCCGCGGCCGAGCCCGGCCGCGGCGAGCCCGGAGTGCAGCCGTCCGCTGGGTTCGCTCCTGGAGACCGCCACCGAGAGCTGCAGGGCGGCGGCGAACGGGACCACGCACCAGGCGAGCCGGGCGCCGGACGCCGACGGGTCGCCGGGGTGTCCCAACGCGAAGCCGAGCGCGGCGAGCAGCAGAAAGCCGGTGCCCGCGGACGCGGCGGCGACCAGCAGGCGGCGGAGCAGGACCGTCGGGGCGGATCCGCGCGCTACACGGAGGCTGAGCACGACGCGGCACCCTCCCGGTCCTGGGCGGGCATGGCGGCAGCCGGCCGCCCGTCGACCAGGGTGATGACCCGGTCGGCCGCGGCGGCGACCTCGGGATCGATGGTGGCGAGCACCACGGTGATGCCGTGCGAACGGGCGGCGCTGGTCAGCATCCGCAGGGCCTGGCCGCGGTCCGCGCGGTGCAGCGGCGCGGTGGGCTCGTCGGCGAAGACCACTTCGGGGAGGGTGACCAGGGCGCGGGCGATGGCCACCCGCTGGCGCTGCGCCTGGAGCAGTTCCGCGGGCCGCTTGCGGGCGACCGAGCCGACGTCGAGCCGGTCCAGCCACTCCTGGGCGGTGGTCTTGGCCGTGCGGTGCGCAATGCCGCACAGCAGGAGCGGCAGGGCGGCGTTCTCCCGGGCGGTGAGTTCCGGCAGCAGTTGCGGGGTGCTGCCGATCCAGCCGAACCGGTCGCGGCGCAGGCGCTCGCGCGCCGCGAGCGGGAGGGTGTGCACGGGTGCGCTGTTGAACCACACTTCGCCCTGGTCGGGCAGCAACTGCCCGGCCAGGCACCGCAGCAGGGTGGTCTTGCCGGAGCCGCGCGGTCCCAGCAGGCCGAGGATCTCGCCCTCGCGCACACCCAGCGAGACGCCGAGCAGCGCGGGAGAACCCTGGAAGGAGTGACGCAGGGCGCGGGCCCAGAGCACGTCGTTGTCGGGCGGGGCCACCATTGCCGATTACCTCCGCGAGTCGTTCCCCCTGGTCGGTCAACGAATGCGGGGGAGACCGGTCACTGCGTTGGCAGGCTAAGGATTGCCCGGACCCGATCGGGTGAGCCACGGCGTACGGGTCGCCCGGACGGCCGCATCCGCCGCCCGGCCCAGGGAACGCCGCCAGGCCCAAGAAACGCCGAAACGCCGAAACGCGCCGGGCGGACCCGCGAAAGGGCCGCCCGGCGCGCCGGGGGGAAGCACCGCGAAGCGGTCAGAGCTTGGTCCACGCCTCGGTGAGGACGGCGCGCAGGATGCCCTCGATCTCGTCGAAGGTCTCCTGGGTGGAGATCAGTGGCGGCGCGAGCTGGACGACCGGGTCGCCACGGTCGTCGGCACGGCAGTACAGACCGTTCTCGAAGAGCGCCTTCGACAGGAAGCCGTACAGGACGCGCTCGGTCTCCTCGTCCGTGAAGGACTCCTTGGTGACCTTGTCCTTGACGAGCTCGATGCCGTAGAAGAAGCCGTTGCCGCGGACGTCACCGACGATCGGCAGGTCGTGCAGCTTCTTCAGCGTGTTGAAGAACGCGCCCTCGTTGTCGAGCACGTGCTGGTTGAGGCCCTCGCGCTCGAAGATGTCGAGGTTGGTGAGACCGACGGCCGCGGAGACCGGGTGGCCACCGAACGTGTAGCCGTGCAGGAAGGTGTTCTCGCCCTTGTAGAAAGGCTCGGCGAGCTTGTCGGAGATGATGCAGGCGCCGATCGGGGAGTACCCCGACGTCATGCCCTTGGCGCAGGTGATCATGTCCGGGACGTAGTCGAACTTGTCGCACGCGAACATGGTGCCGAGGCGGCCGAAGGCGCAGATGACCTCGTCGGAGACGAGCAGCACGTTGTACTTGTCGCAGATCTCGCGGACCCGCTGGAAGTACCCGGGCGGCGGCGGGAAGCAGCCGCCGGCGTTCTGTACCGGCTCCAGGAAGACACAGGCGACGGTCTCCGGACCCTCGAACAGGATCTCCTGCTCGATCTGGTCGGCGCAGTACCGGCCGAAGGCCTCCGGGTCGTCGCCGAAGATCGGGGCGCGGTAGATGTTGGTGTTGACCACCTTGTGGGCACCGGGGACCAGCGGCTCGAACGGGGCCTTGAGGGCCGGCAGACCGGTGATCGACAGGGCGCCCTGCGGGGTGCCGTGGTAGGCGACCGCACGGGAGATGACCTTGTACTTGGTCGGCTCACCGGTGAGCTTGAAGTACTGCTTGGCGAGCTTCCAGGCGGTCTCGACCGCCTCACCGCCACCGGTGGTGAAGAAGACCTTGTTCAGGTCGCCGGGGGCGTAGTTCGCCAGCCGCTCGGCCAGTTCCACGGCCTTGGGGTGGGCGTACGACCAGATGGGGAAGAAGGCCAGTTCCTGAGCCTGCTTGTACGCGGTCTCGGCGAGCTCGTGGCGGCCGTGACCGGCGTTGACCACAAACAGCCCGGAGAGGCCGTCGAGGTACTTCTTGCCCTTGTCGTCGTAGATGTACGTGCCCTCGCCGCGCACGATGGTCGGCACAGGGGCGTTCTCGTACGACGACATGCGGGTGAAGTGCATCCACAAGTGGTCGTACGCGGTCTTCGAGAGGTCCGCGTTCATGGCTATCTGGTTCCCCAGGTGTAGGTCTGCTTCCGGAGCTTCAGGTAAACGAAGCTCTCGGTGGTCCGCACGCCGGGCAGCGCGCGGATCCTCTTGTTGATCATTTCCAGCAGGTGGTCGTCGTCCTCGCAGACGATCTCGATCAGCAGATCGAAGGAACCCGCCGTGATGACGACGTACTCGACCTCGCCCATCTCGGCGAGGGCGTCGGCGACCGGCTCTATGTCACCCTCGACGTTGATGCCGACCATCGCCTGCCGACGGAATCCGACGGTGAGCGGATCGGTCACGGCGACGATCTGCATGACGCCCTGGTCCTGCAGCTTCTGGACGCGCTGCCGTACGGCCGCCTCGGACAGGCCCACGGCCTTGCCGATCGCGGCGTAGGGCCTGCGCCCGTCCTCCTGGAGCTGCTCGATGATCGCCTTGGAGACGGAGTCGAGCACTCCGGAGGTGTTGGTGCTCTTCGGATCTGTACTACGAGTGGCCACGAGCCCCACTGTGCAGGAGAGGTCGACGGTCCCGCAACCCCTGAACGATGAAATTCGTAGTTCTTGTGCTCGAATCTCACTGATTCCATCGTTCTGGCGATCTGGGTATGTCGAACACGGCAGTGATGCGACTAGGCTCGATTACTCTGGAAGCGTCTCACCCATCGGACACAGGACAGGAGAGGTGCAGTGAGCGAGCTCAAGCGTCTGCGCAACTACATCAATGGAGAGTTCCGCGACGCCGCCGACGGGCGGACCACGGATGTGGTCAATCCGGCCACCGGTGAGGTCTACGCCACCGCGCCGCTGTCCGCCGCCGCCGACGTCGACGCCGCGATGGCCGCCGCCGAGGCAGCGTTCCCGGCCTGGCGCGACGCCACACCGTCGGTACGCCAGCGGGCCCTGCTGAAGGTCGCCGACGCGATCGAGGCACGGGCGGCGGAGCTGGTCGCCGTGGAGAGCGAGAACACCGGCAAGCCGCTCGGCCTCACCGCCAGCGAGGAAGTGCCGCCGATGGTCGACCAGATCCGCTTCTTCGCGGGCGCGGCCCGGCTGCTCGAAGGCCGCTCCGCCGGCGAGTACATGGAGGGCATGACCTCCATCGTCCGCCGCGAGCCGGTCGGCGTCTGCGCGCAGGTCGCGCCGTGGAACTACCCGATGATGATGGCCGTCTGGAAGTTCGCCCCGGCGATCGCCGCGGGCAACACCGTCGTCCTCAAGCCGTCCGATACCACCCCCGCCTCGACGGTGCTGCTCGCCGAGATCCTCGGCGAGGTGCTGCCCAAGGGCGTCTTCAACGTCGTCTGCGGCGACCGCGAGACCGGCCGCGCCATGGTCGAGCACAACGTTCCGGCGATGGCCTCCATCACCGGTTCCGTCCGCGCCGGCATGCAGGTCGCCGAGAGCGCCGCCAAGGACGTCAAGCGCGTCCACCTGGAGCTCGGCGGCAAGGCGCCCGTCGTGGTCTTCGGCGACGCCGACATCGCCAAGGCCGTCGAGGACATCTCGGTCGCGGGCTTCTTCAACGCCGGCCAGGACTGTACGGCCGCCACCCGCGTGCTCGTCCACGAGTCGATCCACGACGAGTTCACCACCGCGCTCGCCAAGGCCGCCGCCGACACCAAGACCGGCGCCGCGGACGACGAGGACGTGCTCTACGGCCCGCTGAACAACGCCAACCAGCTCGCCCAGGTCAGCGGCTTCATCGAGCGGCTGCCGGCGCACGCCAAGGTCGAGGCGGGCGGCCACCAGGTCGGCGACAAGGGCTACTTCTACGCCCCGACCGTCGTCTCCGGCCTCAAGCAGGACGACGAGATCATCCAGAACGAGGTCTTCGGACCCGTCATCACCATCCAGCCCTTCACCGACGAGGAGCAGGCCGTCGAGTACGCCAACGGCGTCGAGTTCGCCCTCGCCTCCTCGGTGTGGACCAAGGACCACGGCCGCGCGATGCGGATGTCCAAGCGCCTCGACTTCGGCTGCGTGTGGATCAACACCCACATCCCGCTGGTCGCCGAGATGCCGCACGGCGGCTTCAAGAAGTCCGGCTACGGCAAGGACCTCTCCGCGTACGGCTTCGAGGACTACACCCGCATCAAGCACGTCATGACGTCCCTGGACGGCTGACCCGGCCCCCGGCCCGCGAAAGCGGCACACCGGCCCGGCCCGCAGCGGCACCCCGGCCCCGGACGCGCACATCGCGTCCGGGGCCGTCGCACGTCCAGGCCCGCGAGACACAGTGTCAGGCAGTTGGGGTGTAGGGCTGACGGATCGCTGGTTGCCCCGGGCATCCGGCGGAAGGGAGGGTGGCCCGCATGAGTGATCTCTCCCGTCGTTCGGTGCTGCGTGGATTCGGGCTGGCAGGACTGCTGGCAGCCGCCTCGGCATGCGGCGTACCGCCGGCACACATAGACGCGGCGGACCGGGCGGCACGCGACCGCTCGGCGCAGGACAAGAAGCTGAACTTCGCCAACTGGCCGCTCTACATCGACGTCGACGAGAAGAACGCGCAGAAGCGGCCGACGCTCGACGCCTTCACCGCACACAGCGGGATCAAGGTCCAGTACACCGAGGAGATCAACGACAACGACGAGTTCTTCGGGAAGATCAGCCCCGCCCTGATGAACCACCAGGACATCGGCCGCGACCTGATCGTCGTCAGCGACTGGATGGCCGCGCGGTACGTACGGCTCGGCTGGGTGCAGGAGATGGACCGCGCCCGGCAGCCCAACGTCACCAAGTACCTGGACCCGCTGCTGCGCGACCCCGCCTTCGACCGGGGCCGCCGGTCCGCCGTGCCGTGGCAGTCCGGGATCACCGGCATCGCCTACAACAAGAAGGCACTGGGCCGCGAGATCAAGCACGTGTCGGACCTGTGGGCACCGGACCTCAAGGGCAAGGTGACGCTGCTGTCCGGGATGGACGAGGCGTTCGCGCTGCTCATGCAGGGGCAGGGCGTCGACGTGCGCAAGTGGACGGCGGACGACTTCCACCGGATGACGGACCAGGTCGCCTCCCTGGTGCACAGCAAGCAGATCCGGCGCTTCACCGGGAACGACTACACCAAGGACCTGTCGTCCGGCGATGTGCTGGCCTGCCAGGCGTACTCCGGCGATGTCGTCCAACTGCAGTCCGACAACCCGGACATCGAGTTCGTCGTGCCCCAGGAGGGCGCCGAACTGTGGGCCGAGAGCCTGATGGTCCCGAACCTGGCCGAGCACAAGAGCAACGCCGAGGCGCTCGTCGACTACTACTACGACCCCGAGGTCGCGGCCGAACTCGCCGCCTACGTCAACTACGTCTGCCCGGTGCCGGCCGCCCGCGACGTGCTCGCCTCGTCCAAGGACGAGGACACCGCCGCCCTGGCCGAGGATCCGCTGATCTTCCCGGACGACGAGATGCGCAAGCGGCTCGTGGTGGCCCGCGACATCACGCCGGAGGAGCGCCCGGAGTTCGAGAACCGCTGGAACCTGATCGTCGGGCTGTGACCTGCAGCTCGCGCAGGACGTCCAGTCGGTTGGTGGTGATCGAGTCGACGCCGAGGCCGAGCAGCCGCGCCATGGTGCGGCGCAGGTCGGCGGTCCAGGCCGCCACCAGCAGGTCCCGCTCGTGCGCCCAGCGCACCAGCGGAGGGTCGATCAGCCCGAACCGCAGGTTGATCCAGTGCGGCCGGACGGCGTCGAGCAGCGCCCGGGCGGGCAGCGCCGAGGTCTTCCAGGTCAGGGCGATCTCGGCGGCCGGGTCGTGCCGCCGCACGGCGAGCATGGCGCCGGCCTCGCCGCAGAAGTACGTGCGGGACTCCGCTCCCGCGTCCCGCACGGCGGCCACCGAAGGACCGGCCTGGTCAGCGGCGGTCAGGTCGAGCAGCGCCCGGCCGGTCCCGTGCTTCGTGACGGTGGTCAGCGCGTCGTGCAGCGTGGGTACGCCGCCGGCGGTGAGCTGCCGCAGCCGCTCGGCGGTGAGCTCGGCGACGGCGTCCCGGTGCCCCCACAGCCGCTTCAGCGTCGGGTCGTGCAGCAGCACCGGGACGCCGTCGCGGGTGAGGCGTACGTCGATCTCCACCGCGTCGGCGCCCGCCCGCAGGGCGGAGTGCAGCGACGGGAGGGTGTTCTCGCGGTGGTGGTACGGGTCGCCGCGATGGGCGACGGCTAGCGCCACGCCGCCGTGTAGGCGTCGATCTCCGCGGTGAGCCGCGCCTTGCCCGGTGCGTCGAGGAACGACGCCTCGACCGCGTTCTTCGCCAAACCGGCGACGCCGGCCGCGTCCAGGTCCAGCAGGCGGGCGGCGATCGCGTACTCGTTGTTCAGGTCGGTGCTGAACATCGGCGGGTCGTCGCTGTTGATGGTGACCAGGACACCGGCCTCGACCATCTGCCGCAGCGGGTGCTCGTCGAGCGTGCGGACCGCGCGGGTGGCGATGTTGGAGGTCGGGCAGACCTCCAGCGCGATGCGGTGCTCGGCCAGGTGCTCCAGCAGCCGGGGGTCCTGGACCGAGCTGGTGCCGTGCCCGATCCGCTCGGCGCCGAGCAGGTTGATCGCGTCCCAGACGGTCTCCGGGCCGGTGGTCTCGCCGGCGTGCGGGACGCTGTGCAGGCCGATCGCGCGGGCCCGGTCGAAGTACGGCTTGAACTGCGGGCGCGGCACACCGATCTCCGGGCCGCCGAGCCCGAAGCTGACCAGCCCCTCGGGCTGCAGCTCGGTCGCGATCCGCGCGGTCTCCTCGGCGGAGGCGAGACCCGCCTCGCCGGGAATGTCGAAGCACCAGCGCAGGACGACGCCGAGCTCGGACTCGGCGGCCTTGCGGGCGTCCTCGATCGCCTCGACGAAGGCGCGGTCGGGAATGCCGCGGTTGGTCGAGGAGTACGGGGTGACGGTCAGCTCGGCGTAGCGGATGTTCTGCCGGGCCATGTCGCGGGCGACCTCGAAGGTCAGCAGCCGCACGTCCTCGGCGTCACGGATCAGGTCGACGACGGACAGGTACACGTCGATGAAGTGCGCGAAGTCACGGAAGGTGAAGTACTCGGCCAGGGCGGCGGGATCGCTGGGAACCCGGGAGTCCCGGTGGCGGGCGGCCAGTTCTGCGACGATCCTCGGCGACGCGGATCCGACATGGTGGACATGCAGCTCGGCCTTGGGCAGCCCGGCGATGAAGGTGTCGAGGCCGGGTACGCGTCCGGGTGCTGTGTCGGTCATGCGGATCCTCCAGGCAAGTCAGCGGTGGAGCCATCGTAGACGGCACCCGTCGTTGTGCGAGGGCCTTCCCCCGCCGTACGCAGGCCATAGCATTGCCGGACGTAGTCAGAGGAAGGCCGCAATGTCCGACCAGCCCGACAGCCCCGCGCCCCGCAACCCATGGGCGCCGCCCGCGGACGTCCCGCCGCAGGCCGGACCGGGGCCGAGCCCGGCGGACGACGGTCCGCCGCTCCCGCCGCTGGCTCCGGGAACGGATCGGTACGCCGGAGGCCTTCCGTACGACCAGACGGGCGCCTACCCGGGTCCTTTCCCGCCGTTCGAGCAGTACCCGGGCGCGGGCGGCGGGTACCCGGGCTATCCCGGCTACCCCGGGTACCCGATGGGCCCGTACGGCTGGACCCCCACGCCGCGCAACGGCTACGGCCTCACCGCGCTCGTGCTGGGCATCGTCGGCGCGGTGCTGTCGGTCATGTGCTTCTTCGCGGTCATCGGCGCTCCGCTGGGCATCGCCGCGATCATCTTCGGGATCGTCGGACGGCGGATCGCCAAGCGCGGCGAGTCGACCAACCCCGGCCAGGCGCTGGCCGGGCTGATCCTCGGCATCATCGCGACCGTGCTCTCCGCCGGAATGCTGATCACCATAGGCGTGTCGATAGGGAACGGCTGGCTGGACGAGGGCGACGGGATGCGCAAGCCCGACCAGGGCAGCTACGGATCACCGCTGGCCGTCGGGGAGACCGCCAAGTACGACGGCGGGCTCCAGGTCACGGTCGCCGATGTGCAGGACCCGGGCCCGGCGCAGACCGCCAAGAGTGCCGAGGGCGGCGACAGCGCGGTGAAGTTCACCGTCACACTGAAGAACACCGGCGGCGACGCGCAGAACCTGGACTACGCGGATGTGTCCGCGTACGCGGACCAGGCGGACAACCCGCTCAAGGACATCTCGGGGCAGGACGGCTTCAGCGGCCAGCTCGCCCCCGGCGCCGAGCGGTCGCTGGACTTCATCGTCGTCATCCCCGACGCCGACACCGAGTCCGTCGAGGTCGATGTCTCGCCGGGCGACTCCTACGACTACGCGTACTGGGACGTGCCCGTTCCCGTTCCCGCCTCCTAGGACCGGCCGCCGCTAGCGGCGTACCGCCTCCAGGGCCAGGAGCGCGACGTGCAGGGACAGGCACGACTCCACCTGGTCGAGGTCGACGCCCAGGATCCGTTCGACCCGGTGCAGCCGGTCGTAGAACGAGGGGCGGGACAGGTGCGCGGCATCGGCCGCCGCCGACTTGTTGCGGCCGTTGTCCAGATAGACGGTGAGGATGCGGACCAGGTCGGAGCCGTGTTCCGCGTCATGGGCGAGCAGCGGGCCCAGCTCGCGCTCGACGTAGGTCTGCAGCCGGGCGTCGTCGCGCAGCAGGTGCAGCAGTCCGCGCAGCCGCACGTCCGGCAGCCGGTAGTACGTCCCGGCCCGGCGCCGCTCCCCGCCGCCCGGTGAGCCGTGCAGCGCGGCGTCGGCGACCTGCGCCGCCTCCAGCAGGGTGCGCCGTGCGTCGCGCAGCGAGCCGACCGAGGAGCCGGCCGCCATCACGAACGCGGGCGCCTCGGACGCCGGATCGACGATCCGGTCGAGAGCGGCGGCGAACCCCTCCAGCGCCTGGTGCTCCTCGTCGTGCGGGCCCAGCGACACCAGGACGCCCACCGCGCCGTCGTCGAGCGCCCCGGTCAGCGCGGTCAGCCCGCGCTCGCGCACCGCGAGCGCCACGTTCTCGGTGAAGTCCCGCAGCCGGGACTGCGCCTCCAGCGCCGCCGACGCGGGACCGCCGCGCAGCCGCAGCATGACGCCGACCAGCCGGCGTCCTTCGAGCGGCACGCCCAGCGCCCGTGCGCGCAGCGCGACGTCGGAGACGGTCAGCGCGTGGGTGAGGATTCCGGAGAGCAGCGTGCGGTGGGTCTGGCGTTCGAGCGATTCGCGGTCGCGTTCCAGCAGCCGGTTGAGGGCGAGGGTGGCGGCGCCGCGTTCGAGAAGGACTGCGTGCCGGTGCGGTCCGGTCGTCGTGACCGGGCGCCCCTCGCCCGAGGTGCGCGGCGGCGGGCCGGGCTCGCCCACCAGCACGAGCCGGCCCCAGTCGCGGCCGCGGGCGCCGACCGAGGTGACGAGCCAGCCGGCCCGCCGGTCGTATCCGGTCCTGCCGGCCGGGGACACACCGCGCGAGCGCCGTTCCCAGCCGTCCAGCAGCGCCTCGGGGTCGTGGCCGGCCGGGTCGAAGGCGAGCACCTGGTGCGAGAGGTTCTCCAGAACGACCGGAGCGCCGGCCATGCGGGCCACCTCCCGGACGACCTCGTCGGCCTCGGCGCCCTCCACGGACAGTTCGTTGAAGGTCTGGTGGACTGCCTCCGAGGCCCGCAACTCGGTCAGCTGCGCGTCCACCACATGGGCGTGCACCGCCTGGGTGACGCTGACGAAGCGCACCTCGGTGCGCAGCGCGACCAGCGGCAGCCCGCGCCGCTCGGCGGCCCTGACCAGGGGCCGCGGCAGCACGTCCGCGTACCGCCGGCCCAGTTCCACCACCAGCCCCGCCGCGCCGACGTCCGCGAGAGCGTCGATGTACTGGGCCAGCGACTCCTTGTCCTCGGGGAGCATGACGCCGGTCGTCAGCACCAGCTCGCCGCCCTGCAGCATCCCCGCGATGTCGGCCAGCTCGCTGATGTGCACCCAGCGCACCGGCCGGTGCAGCCCGGCCGCGCCCGCGACGACCCGCGGCGCGCCGCGGCGCAGCGCGTCGAGTTCCAGGACCTGGGCGACGGTGGGAAACACGGTGTGACCTCCGGTCGGGACGGCGTCCGGCGTGGCCTGAAGCCATGCCGGGGGCAGAGTGTAAAGCTCTCCGCGCCACCGGTTGCGGTGTGACGGTTACGCCGCGCGCAGCCCTCCGGCATCGTGCCTCGGGACGCCGGGGAAAGCCATTGTGTGGCAGATCACGGAAGACAGATTTCGTCGCGTAACCAAAAGGCAACAACGGAATCCCTTGTTGGCCCAAGGCTACTCTGCCAGGATCAGCCACCAATCCAGTCTTCGGCCACGGTGCCAAGCGGATGCGAGGAGACACCATGGACCACCGTTTCGACGTGAAGGACCGGTTCGCGGACGGGGCCCAGTACATTGCCGGAGCGTCGCGGCCGGGTACCTCGGGCCAGGCCCACTCCGTGGTCGACCCGGCCACCGGTGACGCTGTGTACACGTATGAGCTCGCCGGGGCCGCGGACGTGGATGCCGCCGTCGCCGCCGCGAAGGCGGCCCTCCCCGGCTGGTCCGGTGCCACCCCCGGAGAGCGTTCCACCGCGATGCACCGCTTCTCCGAGGTGCTGGCCGAGCAGGCGGACGAGCTGGCCTTCGCGGAGTCGCTGCAGTGCGGCAAGCCGCTGCGGCTGAGTGCCGGGTTCGACGTACCGGGCACCGTCGACAACACCGCGTTCTTCGCCGGCGCCGCCCGCCACCTGGAGGGCAAGGCCGCCGGGGAGTACTCGGCCGACCACACCTCCTACGTACGCCGTGAGCCGGTCGGCGTCGTCGGCTCGATCGCGCCCTGGAACTACCCGCTGCAGATGGCGGCCTGGAAGGTCCTGCCGGCCATCGCCGCGGGCAACACCATCGTGCTCAAGCCCGCCGAGCTGACCCCGCTGACCTCGCTGATGTTCGCCCGTGCGGCCACCGAGGCCGGTATCCCGGACGGCGTGGTCAACATCGTCAGCGGCGCGGGCAAGGAAGCCGGCGAGCACCTCGTCGGCCACCCCGACGTCGCCATGACCTCCTTCACCGGCTCGACCGGCGTCGGCAAGCGCGTCGCCGAGATCGCCATCCGCACCGTCAAGCGGCTGCACCTCGAACTCGGCGGCAAGGCGCCCTTCGTGGTCTTCGACGACGCCGACCTCGAAGCCGCCGTGCACGGAGCCGTCGCCGGCTCCCTGATCAACACCGGCCAGGACTGCACCGCCGCCACCCGCGCCTACGTCCAGCGGCCGCTCTACGACGTGTTCGTCGCCGGCGTGGCCGACCTCTTCGCCGGCATCAGGCTCGGTGACCCCTTCGACCCCTCGACCGACCTCGGCCCGCTCATCTCGCACCTCCAGCGGGACCGCGTCGCGGCGATCGTCGACCGCTCCCGGGCCTACGCCACCGTCGTCACCGGCGGCGAGGCACCCGGCGACAAGCTCGCGGCGGGCGCGTACTACCGCCCCACCCTCATCACGGGCGCCGCGCAGGACAGCGAGATCGTCCAGTCCGAGATCTTCGGTCCGGTACTCGTCGTCCTGCCCTTCGACAGCGACGACGAAGGGCTGGCACTGGCCAACGACACCCCGTACGGCCTGGCCGCGTCCGCCTGGACCCGGGACGTCTTCCGCGCCAGCCGCGCCACCCGCGAGATGAAGGCGGGCTGCGTCTGGATCAACGACCACATCCCGATCCTCAGCGAGATGCCGCACGGCGGCTACAAGGCGTCCGGCTTCGGCAAGGACATGTCGGCGTACTCCTTCGAGGAGTACACGCAGGTCAAGCACGTGATGTACGACAACACCGCGATCGTCCGCAAGGACTGGCACCGCACGATCTTCGGAGACCGATAACCCCGGTCAGACCCCCCCGGCTGAACACCCTCGGAAGGGCACAGCGCATGGAGCAGTACGAGACACTCTCGCCGCCCCAGCTCGCGGCGATACAGCGCAGCATGACCAACGGGCGTGGTGCCCTCGCCCGCCGGTCGCTGCTGCGCGCCGCCGGTCTGGGCGCCGTGGCGACCGCCGGGCTGACCGGACTCACCGGCTGCGGAATCCCGGCCGCGGGCGGCCAGCAGGACGCCGCCGTCACGACGGACCACTCCGGCTCGGAGAAGATGGTCAACTTCTCCAACTGGACCGAGTACATCGACGTCACCGACGACGGAAAGCACCGTCCGACGCTGGACGCCTTCACCAAGCGCACCGGCATCGGCGTCAAGTACACCGAGGACATCAACGACAACGTCGAGTTCTTCGGCAAGGTGAAGCCGCAGCTCGCCGCCGGCCAGGACACCGGCCGCGACCTGATGGTGCTCACCGACTGGCTGGCCGGCCGGATGATCCGGCTCGGCTGGGTGCAGAAGCTCGACCCGTCCAACCTGCCGCACGCGTACGCCAACCTGGAGCAGCGGTTCCGCAGCCCCGACTGGGACCCGGGCCGCGCGTACTCGTACCCGTGGACCGGTATCGCCACCGTCATCGCCTACAACAAGAAGGCGACCAAGGGCCGCAAGGTCACCTCCGTCTCCCAGCTTCTCGACGATCCCGAGCTCAAAGGCCGGGTCGGGATGCTCACCGAGATGCGGGACACCGTCGGCATGACGCTGATGGACATGGGCAAGAATCCCGCCTCCTTCACCAACGACGACTTCGACGCGGCGATAGCCCGGGTGCAGAAGGCCGTCGACGCCAAGCAGATCCGCCGCTTCACCGGCAACGACTACACCGCCGACCTCTCCAAGGGCGACATGGCCGCGTGTCTCGCGTGGGCCGGTGACCTTGTCCAGCTGAAGATCGACAACCCGGACATCGAGTACGTCTTCCCCGACGCGGGCTACCTCTCGTCGACCGACAACCTGGTGGTCCCCAACAAGGCCCGGCACAAGAAGAACGCCGAGCGACTCATCGACTACTACTACGAGCCGCCGGTCGCGGCCCAGCTCGCCGCCTACATCAACTACGTCTGCCCGGTGGCCGGCGTACGCGAAGAGCTGGCGAAGATCGACCCGGCGCTGGCCGCGAACACACTGATCCTCCCGGACGCCGCGATGGCCGCCAAGACGCACTCCTTCCGCCTGCTGTCAGCCGCCGAGGAGACCGCGTACGAGCAGAAGTTCTCCAAACTCATCGGCGCCTGACCGCACCTGACGACTGACGACTTACGGGAAGCGACCCCATGACACACGACTCCTCCGGCGGCGAGGTCATCCTCTCCGGGATCAGCAAGCGGTACGGCGCGTTCACCGCTGTCCACCCGCTCGACCTCACCATTCCGCAGGGCTCCTTCTTCGCCCTGCTCGGCGCCTCCGGCTGCGGCAAGACCACGACCCTGCGCATGATCGCGGGCCTGGAGGACCCCTCCTCCGGCACCGTCTCACTGGCCGGCGAGGACGTCACCGCCCTCCCGCCGTACAAGCGCCCGGTCAACACCGTCTTCCAGAACTACGCGCTCTTCCCGCATCTGGACATCTACGAGAACGTCGCCTTCGGCCTGCGCCGGCGCGGCATCAAGTCGGTGAAGAAGCAGGTCGACGAGATGCTGGAACTCGTCGAGCTGGGCACCATGGCCCGCCGTAAGCCGCACCAGCTCTCCGGCGGCCAGCAGCAGCGCGTCGCGGTCGCCCGCGCGCTCATCAACCACCCCAAGGTGCTGCTGCTCGACGAGCCGCTCGGCGCCCTGGACCTCAAGCTGCGCCGCCAGATGCAGCTGGAACTCAAGCGCATCCAGACCGAGGTCGGCATCACCTTCGTGCACGTCACCCACGACCAGGAGGAGGCCATGACCATGGCCGACACCGTCGCGGTGATGAACGGGGGGCGCGTGGAGCAGCTCGGCGCCCCCGCCGACCTGTACGAGAACCCGGGATCGACGTTCGTCGCGAACTTCCTCGGCACCTCCAACCTCATCGAGGCCGAGGTCACCGGCGCCTCCGGCGAGGACCTGCTGCTCGTCGCGGGCGGCCAGAAGCTCGCGCTGCCCACCGCGCGCTGTTCGGCGAAGACTGCCGTCGGCGGCCGCGTGCTGGCCGGGGTGCGCCCCGAGAAGATCTCCGTCGCGCACCGCGACGACGAGGACGCGATAGCCGACGGCCGCAACCGGATACCCGGCCGCATCGTCGACTCCAGCTTCATCGGCGTCTCCACCCAGTTCGTGATCGACAGCCCGGTCTGCCAGGAGCTGGAGGTCTTCGTGCAGAACGTCGACCGCGACTCGCGGCTGGTGCCCGGCGCCCCCGTCGTCCTGCACTGGAACCCCGCGCACACCTTCGGCCTCGACGCCGCCCAGGACATCGACGCCGGTGTGCAGGAGGTGGAAGCCGCATGAGCACCGTCACCGACCGGCCGCCCGCCGCGCCGGAGGCTCCGGCCCCGGTCCCGGCCGCGATGAGCCGGGCCGCCGGACGCAAGCGCCGGGTGCCGTACTGGCTGCTGCTGCCGGGCATCGCCTGGCTGCTGGTGTTCTTCGTGGCGCCGATGATCTACCAGGCGTCCACGTCCGTGCAGACCGGCTCGTTGGAAGCGGGCTTCAAGGTCACCTGGCACTTCGCGACGTACTGGGACGCGCTGACCGAGTACTACCCGCAGTTCCTGCGCTCGTTCGAGTACTCCGCCATTGCGACCGTGCTGTGCCTGGCGATCGGCTACCCGCTCGCCTACACCATCGCCTTCCGGGCCGGCCGCTGGCGCAACGTCATCCTCATCCTGGTCATCGCGCCGTTCTTCACCAGCTTCCTGATCCGCACCCTCGCCTGGGAGACGATCCTGGCCGACGGCGGATTCGTGGTGCAGACCCTCAACAGCCTGCACATCCTGGATCTGACGTCGTCGCTCGGCATCACCTCGGGCGACCGCGTACTGGCCACACCGCTCGCGGTGATCTGCGGTCTGACGTACAACTTCCTGCCCTTCATGATCCTGCCGCTCTACACCTCGCTGGAGCGCATCGACGGCAAGCTGCACGAAGCCGCCGGCGACCTGTACGCCAAGCCCTTCACCGTCTTCCGCAAGGTGACGTTCCCGCTCTCCATGCCGGGCGTTGTCGCGGGCACCCTGCTCACCTTCATCCCGGCGACCGGCGACTACATCAACGCCGAACTGCTGGGCACCACCAACCAGAAGATGATCGGCAACGTCATCCAGTCCCAGTTCCTGCGCGTGCTCGACTACCCGACGGCCGCCGCCCTGTCCTTCATCCTGATGGCGGTGATCCTCGCGATGGTCATGTTCTACATCCGCAAGGCCGGAACGGAGGAGCTGGTCTGATGCGCTGGATACGGAAGAACCTGGTGGTCTTCGCGGGCGTGCTCTGCCTCGCGTACCTGATCCTGCCCAACCTCGTCGTCATGGTGTTCTCGTTCAACAAGCCGAACGGGCGCTTCAACTACGAGTGGACACGCTTCTCCACCGACGCCTGGGAGCACCCCTGCGACGTCGCCGACATGTGCGGTTCGCTCGGCCTCAGCCTGCAGATCGCGCTGTGGGCCACGATCGGCGCCACCGTGCTGGGCACGATGATCGCCTTCGCGCTGGCCCGCTACCGCTTCAAGGCGCGCGGTACGACCAACATGCTGATCTTCCTGCCGATGGCGATGCCCGAGGTCGTGATGGCCGCCTCGCTGGGGACGCTCTTCCTCAACATGCGCGTCCCGTTCGGCTTCTGGACCATCCTCATCGCGCACATCATGTTCTGCCTGAGCTTCGTCGTCACGGCGGTCAAGGCCCGCGTGATGAGCATGGACCCGCGGTTGGAGCAGGCCGCGCAGGACCTGTACGCCTCCCCGCTCCAGACCTTCCTGCGGGTTACCCTCCCGCTCGTGGCACCCGGTATCGCCTCGGGCGCCCTGCTCTCCTTCGCCCTGTCCTTCGACGACTTCATCATCACGAACTTCAACGCCGGATCGACGGTGACGTTCCCGATGTTCGTCTGGGGCTCGGCGCAACGCGGCACCCCGGTGCAGATCAATGTGATCGGCACCGCGATGTTCGTGATCGCGGTCCTCGTCGTCGTCGCCGGGCAGCTGCTCGGCAATCGGCGCAAGGCCCGCGCGTAAGAACCGGCACGTCCGTACCCGATCGACCAGAACCGAACCGATCACCAAAAGGTGTGAGAACAGATGGACCCAGCCCGTTCGCTCGCAGACGCGCGGCCGACACCCTTCTGGCTGGAGGATCCCGGCAAGCCGCAGCCGCTCGGCGCGCTCACCGGTGACGAGCACTGCGACCTGCTGGTGGTCGGCGGCGGCTACTCCGGGCTGTGGACCGCCCTGCTCGCCAAGGAGCGCGACCCGTCGCGCGATGTGGTGCTGATCGAGGGCAACGAGATCGGCTGGGCCGCCTCCGGGCGGAACGGCGGCTTCTGCGCCGCCAGCCTCACCCACGGCCTGTCCAACGGGATCACCCGCTGGCCCGGCGAATTCGCGCGACTGGAGGAGCTCGGGAACCGCAACCTCGACGAGATCGAGGCGGCGGTCGCCCGCTACTCCCTGGAGTGCGAGTTCGAGCGCACCGGTGAGCTCGACGTGGCCACCGAGCCGCACCAGGTCGAGGAGTTGCACGAGGCCGCCGAGCAGGCGATGGAGCACGGCGTCGCGCTGGAGCTGCTCGACCAGGACCAGGTCCGCGCCGAGGTCGACTCACCGACGTTCCTCGGCGGCCTGTGGGACCGCACCGGCGTCGCGATGGTGCATCCGGCCAAGCTCGCCTGGGGCCTCAAGCGCGTCTGCCTCGGGCTGGGTGTCCGGGTCTACGAGCACACCCGTGCCACCGCGCTGACCGCGAACGGCGCCGGCATGGCCGTACGCACCCCGTACGGACGGGTCTTCGCCCGGCAGGTCGCCCTCGGCACGAACGTGTTCCCGTCGCTGGTCAAGCGGGTGCGGCCGTACATCGTCCCGGTGTACGACTACGCGCTGATGACCGAGCCGCTCAGCGAGGAGCAGCTCGCCTCCATCGGCTGGAAGAACCGCCAGGGACTGGGCGACAGCGCCAACCAGTTCCACTACTTCCGGCTCACGGCCGACAACCGGATCCTGTGGGGCGGCTACGACGCCATCTACCCCTACGGCGGCCGGCTCTCCGCCGAACGCGACCAGCGCCCGGAGACCAACCTCAAGCTCGCCGGGCACTTCTTCCGCTGCTTCCCGCAGCTGGAGGGCGTGCGCTTCACCCACACCTGGGGCGGCGCGATCGACACCTGCTCCCGTTTCTCGGCGTTCTTCGGAACCGCCCACGGCGGAAGGGTGTCTTATGCGGCGGGATACACCGGCCTCGGCGTCGGTGCCACCCGGTTCGGCGCGGACGTCATGCTCGACCTGCTGTCCGGGGAGCGCACCGAGCGCACCGAGCTGGGGATGGTCCGCAGCAAGCCGATGCCGTTCCCGCCCGAGCCGTTCACCTCGGTCGGGATCGGCCTCACCAAGTGGTCACTGGACCGCGCCGACCGCAACGGCGGCCGGCGCAACCTGTGGCTGAAGGCGATGGACAAGGCGGGACTGGGCTTCGACAGCTAGTGAGGTGGTTTTGAGGTGGTGGCTCGCCTCGTGTGTCGCCTTTCGTTTCAGATCTTGGCGGTCTGCTGCGTGAGTCCGTGAGTCGGCGC
>NZ_JBWKIQ010000010.1:232022-378150 GCF_056432645.1 Streptomyces sp. NPDC045021 | reverse complement strand
GATCGAGGGTAGTGAACAGCTCAATGTGGATGAGACCCATGCCATGCTCCCAATGAATTGGATGTACCGGTCGCAAGGTAGACCGGTGGGCGCCCACAGACTCATCGCTGCGACACCACCCGCTTTCGTACCAGCCGACCGCCCGCTCGCTGGTTCCCCAGGTGGCTACCAGCTCATGCCGGTCGGACGCGCCGGAGTAGCGGGTCACGCGCCGTCCTGGTCTCCATGCCCGGCCAACGGCGGCTCGTACGTTGCCCTGCCGATCTGCTCGGTACCCCAGTATTCGAGAGAGCCCCACACCCGCCGCAGCTGCGTCCACCCGGGAACCCGTCGCAGGCTTCCCCGCCCCTCCCGAGCGGGGCGTCCATACTCGCGGAACGCGTCGGCGGCTTGGGTGTGGGCGTCGATGGCCTACTCAGCTTTCCCGGCTCCTACCGGAGAACGCCACGGTTGCTCAGAGCCGCGTCTTCGTGGCGCCCATCTGCCGACCTCGGCAGGCAAGACGTTCCGTTTGACGACCCGGGATAGCGATCGCTGCGGGCCGCCCTCACGATAGTCCGGTCGTAGGGTGACCGTGTGACGAAGATGGCGGAACAGACAGATACCGGTCGGCTCATCTATGGGTGCATGGGGCTTGGTGGCAGCTGGGGCCACGAGCCCTACACCGCGCAGGACATCGCGGTCGCGGAAGCCGCCGTGGAAGCGGCTCTGGACAGTGGCATCAATACGTTCGACCACGCGGACATCTACCGGAACGGCAAGGCCGAAGCGGTGTTCGGCGAGATCCTGGGCCGCGACCCGGAGCTGCGGAAACGCATCGTCGTGCAGACCAAGTGCGGTATCCGCCTCCCGGATGGGGACCGCCCGGGGATCTACGACCTGCGCGGCACCACCATCGTGGAGCGCGTGGAAGAGAGTCTTGCCCGGCTGCGCACCGACGTTCTCGATGTCCTGCTCCTGCACAGACCGGACCCGCTAGCGGACCCCGATGATGTCGCCGAGGCACTGACCTCACTGCATCGGCAGGGCCTTGTACGGCGTTTCGGCGTCTCGAACATGAGTGCCGCGCAGATCGCGCATCTGCAGGGGTCGCTGGAGATGCCGCTGGTCGCCAACCAGTTGGAGATGAGTCTGCATCAGCGGGGCTGGGTCGAGGCGGGCGTCGTGGTGAACACGCCGCAGGCAGCGGCTGTCGGGTTTCCTCTGGGAACGCTCGAGTACTGCCGCGCCAACGGAGTGCAGGTCCAGGCCTGGGGAGCCCTCGCCCAAGGGCGCTACACCGGTCGTCAGGAGACACCGGACGAGCAGGCGACCGCGCGGCTTGTCGATGCGTTGGCCAAGGAGAAGGAGACGAGTGCCGAGACGATCCTGCTGTGGTGGCTGCAACGACACCCCGCCGGCGTGGTACCGGTCGTCGGCACCGTCCGTCCCGAACGCATCCGGGCCTGCCGCGACGCCGCAACGGGGGAGCCGCAGCTCAGCCACGAGGAATGGTACGACCTGTGGCTCACCGCCCGTGGAGCGCCGCTGCCGTAGAGCGTCGGGTGGCCGCCTGGAGTGGTCAAACCTTGCGTGCTCCGGGTCGTGAAGTCACGAGGCACATGGCTGCGAGTGCATATGTGGCTGCGGACTGGACGTGGATGATGTGCGGTTCGACGGGTTCGGTTGCTCGTTTCGTGTGATCCGCGACTGCTGGGGAGACTCTCCCACTTCTGTGAGGTCCAGGAAGTACCACCCGGGAGTTCTGATGGGGTCTTCTTCACGGCCGGGCCCGGTCGGCTCAGCCGGGGACGGCGGCCCGGTCAAGGAGCGCTTCCATCTCCGTGATCGGCAACACCGCGTTGGCGGCCGCTGCCGCGCCAACGGCGGAATCGTCCAGCAGCTCCACGAGCCGCGACACCGGCAGCCGGGGATCCCGAGCCGCAGCCTCGCGGACGCATGTGTCCGGGTCCCGACTCAGCCGCTCGACGAGCTCGGGCGTGGCGCCGGGGTCACGTACAGCCAGCGCACGGGCCCGATGGTCCGCCGCGTCCTCGAAACGTGTCGCGAGGCCGGTCGTCGGGAACCCCGGCGCAGTGGTGAGCATGCCCACGGCCCGGTGCGTGCCGTGAAGGTACAGATCGAGCAGCAGCTCCGCCGGTGCCTTCGGGTGGTGCTCGGCGAGCAGCAGACGGACGGCGAAGTCCACGTCCTCCGCGAGGAGTTGCACACAGTCGTCGGGCAATTGAGGACATACCGCGGCGCTCCGACGCAGCCAGACGTGCGCCGATGTTGCGCACTGGCGCAGGACCTCCGGTGTCTCACGTGCGTCCCAAACCCACCGCAAGGTGCCCAGTCGGTCCTCAGGATCGACCGTCCAGTCGATCGCGGCGCGCTCCTCTTCGGAGAGTCCAGGGCGGGCGGATACTGCGAGCCGCACAGCGGGGTCCTCGTGTGTGGCGAGCCGCGCCGCGAGATCGGCGGGGAGCGAAGGGTTGCGCGCGAGCGAAGCGAGCCGTACCCCTTCGGTCATCAGACGCTCGGCAAGGACCCGCGTGAGCCGGCCGTAGGTCATCACGTCCGATAGCCGCCAGTCGTCCGCCAGTGCCTCGACAAGTTCGGCAGTACGCTCCTCGTCCTCGTGCATGACCTGCAGTGCGGCGGTGGTGCGCACCGAGGGATCGGCATCGCCGAGAAGCGAGGTGCGCACGTCGTCGGAGAGTTCGTGCCAGACACGGTCGCAGGCCGCCGTCCGGAACAGCGGGTTCTGGTGAACGGCGAGCGGCACCAGTACGTGCGGGGGCACGGTGGCTGAGTAGACCGTCTCCTGCCGGACGAAGTCGCGCTCGTGCCTCAGCAGTCGTTCGTATGCCCAGTCCGGCAGCGGCGGCGCCGTTGTCCGGTACGGCTGCGGACCCACGGCGACCAGGATGGCGTCCGACATCGGACCGTCCAGCAGGCGGGCGCGCAGTTCGGGATCGGCTCCACAGCTTTCGGCGAGCAAGGATCGAATCCGCCGGTCAGGATGGACGAGCATGGCCTCAGCCACTTCGTCGGGCAGCTGCCTGCGCCAGGAGAGTCGTTTCATGATCCAGTTGTCGTCCAGCGCAAGCAGCCGTAGCAGTACGGTGGCAGGAGCCGCCGGATTGCTCGCGAGCCCCGGCACCGCGTGGTGCACTGTCAATGTTCCCCCACTGTGTTCACCCCACGCCGCCGCCCCGGGCATCGGGGCGGGTGGGTTGGCAGCAACCGTCCCACAGCGGCGCGCCCCACTGTCCACTAGGCCGCGAGACAGCACTACCGCCCATCGCGTCGGCGGTAGTGCACAACCCGGTCGTGATGACGCAGATCTCAGGAGATGCGCGCTTGGTCTGCCGGGGCCGTCCAGTACGTGTTGGCCCAGTCGGCCAGGGTGGTCAGGTCCGGGTACTGGGCGCGCAGAGCGGGCAGGTCCGCCTGGAAGCCGACGGTGTCGAACCAGTCGAACATGGCGGCCATCTCCTCGCTGTGGGCACGTACCTCCTCGATCGGCCGGGGAGCGAAGCGCACGGGACGGCCGGCCACGCGAGCGAATACCTCGGCCATCTGCGGGCCGGTCAGCTCGTCCCCGGCGATCGGGATGCTGCGGCCCAGATGTTCGGCCGGAGCATCGAAGGCGTCGGCCGCGATGGCTCCGATGTCGTCAGGGGTGATCATCTGCAGTTTTGTCCGCGGGTCGAGCGGCAGGGTGAGTACGAGTTCTACGAGTTCACCATTCACCCACTGGGGGCCCAAGCCCTCGAAGTTGGTGATGAAGAAGGTCAGCGGCAGCACCGTCGCCGGTAGCCCGAGTTCCTCCATGTACTGCTCGACCTCTCCCTTGCTCGCATAATGCGTCACCTCCCCGGGGCGGTCCGAACCGTCGACTGAGCTGTACACGAAGTGTGCGACGCCCGCTCGGGCGGCCGCGTGTGCGATCGTCTTTCCCTGACGCACCTCACCGGCAAGCCGTCGGGTCCGGTGAAGGTTTGCACGCTGTAGACGCCGTACACGTCGCGCAGGGCTGCATCCAGTGATGCGGGGTTCGTCCATGTCCCCAGGAACCAGGACCGCTCCGTACTCCTTGAGCTCCTTCAATGTCCCAGCAAAGGAAACTCACCCTCAAGGGCCGGGTATGTCACAACGTCCGCGAGGGGTCGGTGTACGGTCGACCGGTCCCGCAAGGCATTGTGGCGTGGGGGATTTGGGCGGAGTCGGGGGGAAACACATGATGACCGGTCGTCGTAGGGGCAGTCTCGCCGTGGGGGTGTTCCTCGTCGCGGTTGCGCTGTTCGCCGGCACCGGATGCTCCACCGTCAGCGCCTCGGACCACAACACGGCCCACACCGGTTCCGCGCCCGCCGCCACGACAGCCGATCCGCACACCGCTGATCCGGACCCTCGTCATCTGCTGCTCGGTGATTGCTTCACCACCGATCTACGAACACTCGCAGGCGGGGTGCTGCGCACGGGGCTCGCACACATCGTGCCGTGTAAGCGACCGCACCTGGCAGAGGTGTTCGGGCGGTTCACCTATGCGGGCAGCAGCTATCCGACGGCCGAGAAGTTGGGGGGCACCGCCAAGGTCGACTGCGCCAACCTCACCACTCGCTACAACATGGACAGCTGGACCACGAGTTCAGCTGCTGACCTGGTCCGCTACATACTGCCGATGCCGAGCCAATGGGCCGCCGGCGACCACGACGGCATCTGCTACTGGGTACCCGTCTCCGGCCCGGTCACCTTTCAACTCCGCCACGATGAGACCACCTTGACCGCCGATCAGTACGCCTACCTTGACGCGGCCGGGCGGCCGGAGTCCGCCCTCGCGGAGACTCCCCAGGCCCACGGCGAGGGTGACCTGATCTCCTACCAGTGGTGGGCAGCCGGCGTGGCCGACTCCCTCACCACCGAGACACAGCTCCTACGGTTGCACCGCTGGGCGGCGAAAACCCAGGTTCCGGTCGACGCACTCATCCACAGGATCAGCGCCCTCGCTCAGCTGTGGCGCGCCGCCTCCCAGTCGGCCCCGCTGTCCGACGTCCAGCGCGGGGTGCGGGCTGCCCAGGCACAGAGCGTCACATCACAGGAAATCGCAGTCCGCACCGCACTCGGCCTGCCCACACACCACAGGTCTTGACCCCGGCGCCCAACCGGTGGGCCATTGGCGCTCCAACGACGTTCCAACAGTGTGCACGGCTCAGCAGCGCCTCCACAGTCATCTGTCGTACCCGCTGTTGCCCTGCCGGGTTTTCCGTTCGACACCGGGGGTCACTTCGGTCTGAGGGCAGGGCTCGATGCCGACCGCGGTACCGCCGATGGCCGGTACCGCCGCGAACGGGACGGTTGTGCATCTGCCGGCCGCCGCTCATCGAGGAAGGCCGGGGCCTGTCCTCGATGAGCGGCGTGCCGGCCGGCAGCTTGCTAGCATCTGCTGCCGGCCTGACGGCCCGGCCTCACTTCAGGTGCCGGGTGAAGAACTGGGCCGCGGCGTCCCCCGCGAACTGCGGGACGCCGGTGTGCCCGCCCATATTGGCGTGCAGGGACTTCTCCTTGGAGCCGAAGGCGTCGAACAGGTCCAGGGCCGCCTGCCGGTCGTTCCCTTCGTCGTCCCACTGCAGCAGGACGTGCAGCGGAATGGTGACTTGGCGGGCCTCCTCGAGGATGGCGCGTGGCACGAAACTCCCGGCGAAGAGACCGGCGGCCACGATGCGCGGGTCGACCACCGCAAGCCGGACTCCGATGGAGATCACTCCCCCCGAGTACCCGACCGGGCCGCCGATCTCGGGCAGCGACAGGAGGGCGTCCAGGGCGGCCTGCCATTCCGGGACCGCCTTGTCGACCAGCGGCAGGATGAGGGCGTCGATGATCTCGTCGCTGACCGGCTCGCCGGCCTGCATCGCCCGGCGCAGAGCCGCGCGGGCCTGCTCGGCGGCGTCCCAACGGGGCCGGTCGCCGCTTCCGGGGAGCTCGATGGTGGCCGTGGCGAAGCCCTCCGCCGCGGAGTGCTGGGCCCGCCCCACCAGTCGGGAGTACACTTGTGCAGTCCGCCGGGGTGGCCGAGCAGGATCAGCGGCGCCGGTGCGGATGTGGATGAGGGCGTCCACAGGGTGCCGGGGATCTCGCCGAGGGTGAATTCGCGCTCGAGGACGCCGTCGTCGAGGCGTTGTTCAGAAGTGAAGTTCATGGTCGTGCCTTTCGGGAGTGCTCAGAGCGGCGCTCCCGGACGACCTATCGCCCGGCCGTGGCCCCGGAGGGGAGCACCCATGTCGATACTGCGTTCACGGGTACCACCTCCTCGTTCTCTCGCACGGCCTCCGGAAAAGTAGCAGTGGTCGCCGTGGTTCACCAACGGTTTTTTGCGGAGGCTCCGTGGCCGGATGCCGCCGCGCCCCCCTAGGACACGGTCCTAGTCAGGCCAGGTGGACGCCGCGGGGCGGGATCTCAGTTGCGGTGCATCCTTGGTCCTGCGCTCGCAAAAAACCTGTGAGGTTCGGCGGTGGGTGCGTCACGATGTCTTGCATGCTGGAGATGCAAGAGCAAACGCCGCTGGGCGTGTGCGTGGTGGCGAACGTGATGCACGAGACCTGCCGTGGCGAGGGCGGGCTGGACATTCAGCACGGACTGGAGCACTTCGCGGGCGGGGCACGAGTGTGGGTGCCGAGGCCGCGCTGGGACATTGGGGACTACCGCACCCAGGTCGTCGGCCGTCACCGGGGAAAGGGCCGTCGGCACATCCGGATGGTGGTGGACCGCCGCTTCCTGGAGAACTTCCGGGTGCGCGGCATCTACAGCCCGACGCTGCTGCGGACGCTGCTCGACGGCTGGGGCCAAGAGATCACGGACGCTGATATCGACAGGCTGTCGTGGCCGGACGCCGCGTCCGCGCAGGCGACCGCCGACTATTGGGACGTCTCACGGGTCGACGTAAGCCTCAGCGGTTCCGGTGCCTACGTGCGTCCGGTCCCTGACCCCCCACCCCTGGACCTGGCAGTGGAGGGCCGCACGTACTACCTCGCGCAGTTCAACCACAACCGTGCCCGCTACTCTCCCGAGCCGCCTCCGGTCGAGCACACGCCCAACTGACGGGGCATCTCCTGCCCGCAGGGGGATTACGGCAGGTCCTCGCCGGCGAGGACAGCCCGCCACGGGGACGAGGCCGCCTGGGGCGCCCATGGGACCTCCGACCGGGCCCGGAATGCTCTGCGCGGCCGCGTGGGAGCGTCCGTGCAGGTGCGGTGAGTGATCCGCCCTTCGCTGCGCGGCAGCTGCAGCGATACCAACTGACGCCCATGGGGCGCCTTTTGGGAGGCGGCCCATGGGCGGTTCGATGTCTGTGGCGCTTCTTTCGTGGACACCGGCCCGGTCACGCGGAGCGGGCGGTGTATCAGGTGGTGATGGTGGCTACGGGGTCGAGGCCGTAGGTGCGGGCGTAGCCGTTCTCGGCGCCGACGAGGAGGTCGACGACCTCGAAGTAGCGGTCCCAGAAGGGAGTCTCTCGCAGGGCGTCGATGAGGAGCTGGTAGGTGTGGTGATCGTCTGCTTCCCAGACCCAGACGTCGGTGACGCGTGAGGAGTAGAACTCGGTGTCGTAGAAGCGTGACCGGACGCCGCTGGTTTTGGCCTTGATCGCGGGGACGACCTGGGTGGTGAAGGCGTCCACCCGTTCCTGGACGGTCATGGCCAGCCATTCAGGTGTGGTCTTGACGAGTATGAAAGCGGTCACTGTTGCTACGGCTTCCTCGGTGGGCATGTCGGGTCCTTCCCAAGTGGCAGGGGGTCTCGATGGGGTGGGCACCACGGATTTTGGTGATGTGCCGGCGGGTGTGGGTCAGGACAGGACGGCGGGCTTGAGAGTTTGGGCGCACCACTGCTCGAAGGTGGTGGGCGAGGCGGTGTCCTTGGTACGGGCAACGCCGGCGTCGAGGCCGTTGTCCTTGGCCTGCTTCATGTCCGCGATGCCCTCGACGAATGTTTCGTCGAGCCCGTAGCCGATGAGAGTGGTGCGCAGGTCCTCGAGCGGCTGGCGCTCGTAGCGGACGGGGCGGCCCAGCTGCTCGGTCATGATGCCGGCCAGGTCGTTGGGGGACAGGTCCTGGGGCCCGAGAACCGGGACATCGTCAATGCCGGTCCAGGAGCGGTCCAGCAGCAGTCGGGCGGCGACGGCGGCGATGTCGGCGACGGCGACGAGGGGGGCCTTGCGGTCGGCGTCGACGACGTCGGTGAAGACGCCCCTCTCGCGGATCGAGTCGGCCTCCTCCAGGAAGTTTTCGAAGAAGGAGGGGTTGGCCAATGCCCGGTAGGCGACACCGGTTTTCGCGATGAGGTCGTCCATGGCGAGGGAGACGGTGACGAGTCCGGCGCGGTCGGCGACCGGAGTGCCGCGGCCGAGCGCGGAGACGCCGACGACGTGCCCGACGCCGTGGGCGGCGAGCGCCTTCGCGGCGGGGCGGGTGAAGCCGCAGTAGGCGTCCATCGGGGCCAGCGAGGAGTCCGGGGGGACAAGCCAGAAGACGGCGTCCGCGCCCTCGAAGGCCCGGTCGACGACCTCGGTGTCGCCGTGCGAGCCGATGACTACCTCGACGCGTTCGCGCACCGCGTCAGGGAGCCGGGCGGGGTCGCGTGTGATCACCCGCAGTTCCTCGCTGTGGGTGGGGGCGGCCTCCAGGAGCAGGGGCAGCAGGTGGCGGCCGATGTTCCCCGTGGGAGCAGTGATGACGATCATGAAAACCTCGTAGGTCGTGCCGGATCGGTATGCCCTTCATCCTGCTGAGGACCACGGCAATGCCACAATGGGAACTTCGGCACGCAATCATTGCCTGAAATGGAATTACCCTGGTGAACAGCTCTGATCCGGTCATCGACGCCAACCTCGCCGTCGCGCTGGACGCCCTGCTGACCGAGCAGAGCGTCACGCGCGCCGCCGCCCGCCTGCACACCTCCCCGGCAGCCATGAGCCGCACCCTCGCCCGCCTCCGCCGCATCCTCCAGGACCCCCTCCTGGTCCGGGCGGGGCAGACCATGGTCCCCACTCCGCGCGCTGAGGCCCTGCGGGACGAGGCCGCTGCGGTGGTGCGCAGCCTGGAAGCACTGCTCACCCCCGGCATCGTTGTCGACCCCGCCGCCCTGCGCCGCACCTTCACTCTTCAGGCCGCCGACCTGGTCGGTGCGGCACTCGCCTCCGGCCTGCTGCGACTGACCCGGCAAGAGGCACCTGGGATCTCATTGCGTTTCCTTGCCGAGGAGTTGGAGGCCGGGCCGGCCCTCCGCGACGGTCGGATCGACCTGGAGATCGGCTCCATTGACCACGTCGATCCCGAAACCCAGGTCGAAAAGTTGGTCACCCTGCGGATGGTGGCGGCCGTCCGGCCCGGTCACCCCCTGACCGAGGAACCTCTGACCCCAGCCCGGCTTGCTGCCGCCGACCATGTTGCTGTCAGCCGCCGCGGCCGGTTCACCGGTCCTCTCGACACCGCCCTGGCCGAGCGCGACCTTCGCCGGCGGGTCGCTGTTGTCCTGCCCAGCCATCTGGCCGCGATGGCCCTTGCCGCCCGCAGCGACGTCGTCTGCCTGGTCCCCGCGGTACTCCCCGGCGAGACCCCCTCACCCCTCACCGCCGACGCCACCGCCCTCGGCCTGCACCTCCTCGATATCCCCCTGCCTCTGCCGCCACTGACCATCGGCATGGCCTGGCATCCCCGCCAGGCCGCCGACGGAGCCCACCACTGGCTCCGCGACGCCGTCCGCCGGACGCTTCGCGCACCTGGAGGGTCGACTGCCTGACGTGTCGGAGACTCCCGGCTGCGACCAGCTCAGACGCTGAACACCGCGCGTCGCGGCGGCCGCCGCAGCTTCAGAAAGGTACGACCAGCCCGGCTTCTCGCAATCCATGCAATGCCCTGCCCATGCACTCGGCGGCAGAGGCCCCGTCGGCCCGCATCCCACCATCCAGGGGCCCACCAGAGGCTGCGAATGTCCACGCCGGCCGGCCGTCCCGCATGCGCTCCGCGTCGACCCGGATCATGGCACCTACACCCTGCTCGCCGAGCCATTCCAGGATGAGCAGCGTCGCGTCCTCGACGCCGCTGTCCAGATCCACCTTGGGTCGCCGCCCCATTCCCTTGGCCATGGCCACAACCCTACGCACGGGGCCTCGTCGCACGCTTTCCGGCTCAGACCATGAGGAACAAACTCGGAACCTGTCTCTCCAGCATCACAAGTGTCGTTCGCGGCGTTTCGGCCAACACCTGCTCATGCGGGTCCGCTTGCGGGACAAGGGCCCATGTATCCCGCACCTTTCGGCAGCCGCATGGATCCGGGATTCATCCTCGGCCGAAAGACATGTGTTCGAAAATCCGGTGAGGTCGTTGAACCTGGTGAGGCCGTCACGACCGTTAGGAAGGAGCCGCGTTGACACGCACCGGACCACGCCGCGACGTCCTGCAGGACGCAAAGCGCACGCCGGCGACAAATGCCCGTACGGCGCGGCCACAGGCACCCACCAGCACGCACCACCCCCTGGAGGCCACCCCGTGACCGACCCCATCCCTGCCACTGCCCAGAGCACACCGTCGGTGCCGCACGCCCGGCCCGAGCCCCTACCGCTCCCTCCAGCCTCTGCTCCGCCCTCGCCCGAAGGTGCGGAGCTGGGTGACGAGCTGAAGGATGCCTACTGGTCGACCTGGGACGGTGAGGCATCCCGGACCAGCATGTGGAAGATCTTCGCGACGCTCCCCGCGATCATCCGCCGCGTCCTGGGCATGGCGTGGCGTGCCGACGCGCGGGCGACAACTGCCGTAGTCGTCCTCCAACTGGGTTCGGCGACGATGGCCGCGTTCGGGCTCCTGGCCTCGATCGGCGTCCTGCAGGCTCTCTTCGCTCAGGGCGCCACGCCGGATCGGATTCGCGCCGCGTTCCCATCGCTGGCTCTGGTGGCCGGGCTGCTGATGTTCCGCGCCGTGCTCGATGCCGGAGTCGCTCTCTACCAGGCTCGGCTGACCCCGAAAATTCGCCGCATCGTCGAGATGGACTTCCTTCATCTCGCCGCCCATGTGCGGCTGGAGGCGGTCGACGATGCGAACTGGGCGGACGATTCCAACCGTGCCAACGACCGAGGGCTGTTCTACGCCCGCCAGTCCATCACGCAGATCATGGAACTGGCGTCCGCGCTCCTCGGACTCATCGGCGCCGCCTCCGTATTGACGCTGCTCCACCCCCTTCTTCTGCCACTGCTCCTGGCTTCGGTGATTCCGCAGGGACTCGCCTCGGTGCGCTCCGCGCGCATGCGGTTCCTCAGCCAAGTCCGCTACAGCACGCTCCAGCGCCGCATCCGACTGTTCACCTGGCTGCTGCTGGACCGGGACGCCGCCGCGGAACTGCGCTCCTCGACCGCGCAGTCGGCGTTGCTGGGTGAACACGAGCGCATCGTTCGGCGGATCGAGGAGGAGGACACCCGGCTGGGACGGGCGGAGGCCGGCACCGCACTGTTCGGCCGAGCGATCGGCGGCGTGGCCACCGGCCTGACGTACGCCGCGCTCGCCTGGATGACGATCGTCGGCTGGCTGCCGCTGGCATCCGGCGGCGGTGCCGTCCTGGCGATCCGGGCCAGCCAGGGAACCCTGACCCGGATTGTGCTCGCGACCCACTACGTGTACGAGCACGCCCTTTGGGTGTCGGACCTGTACACCTTCCTGGAAAAGTGCCGGACCCTGCTGCCCCGCCGCACCGGCCGGTGTGCGCCCAGCCAGGTGAAGACGATCACGGTCGAAGACGTCAAGTTCACCTACCCCGACGGGAAGAGGCCGGCGCTCAACGGCGTGTCCATGGAACTGACCGCGGGCTCGACGGTGGCCTTCGTGGGGGCGAACGGCTCTGGTAAGTCCACCATGTCCAAACTGATCGCCGGGTTGTACGAGCCCACGGCCGGTCGAATCGACTGGGACGGCACCGACGTACTCGAGATGGACGCCGAGAGCGTTCAGGCCCAGGTCGCCATGGTCCTCCAGGACCCCGTCGAGTGGCCGCTCTCGGCCCTCGCGAACATCACCATTTCCACGGGGACGATCACCGAGGCCGATCCGGAGCGGGCACACCAGGCCGCGACCGCGTCCGGTGCGGACCGGGTCATCGCGGGCCTGCGCCAGCAGTGGATCACCCCGCTCTCGAAGCGGTTCAAGGACGGCGAAGAGCTCTCCGGCGGGAACTGGGCGAAGTTCGCCGTGGCCCGGGGCCTCTACAAGGACGGCGCGGTCCTGCTCCTGGACGAGCCGACCGCCAGCATGGATCCGCGCGCCGAGCATGCCGCCTACACCGCAGTTCTGCGTGGCCGGCGCCGCGCGGACCGGATCACGATCCTGATCTCGCACCGTCTGGCCAGTGTGATCGAGTGCGACGTCATCTTCGTCTTCCAGGACGGGCGGATCACCGAGCGCGGCGATCACGCGTCGCTGATGGCCCAACGAGGCGAATACCAGCAGATGTTCACTCTGCAGGCAGCGGCCTACCAAACCGAGGCGCAGAGCACGAGCGGGGACAGCGTATGAGCGCCACCGACCCGAGCAACCAGCCCGCGACAAGCACGCGGTGCGCCGGTCGTGGCCACTGCTGGGTGGCCACGACCGGCGCACGGCGTTCACCCTGGCGGGGCGGTCGCTCTGCTGGGTTGGTCAGTCACGGCCGCCCCCCGCCGCCCATCGCTGGGGCTTGCAGGAGTCGCCTCGGACCGCTGCTTCGCGTTCGGCTTGCTGCGGTGAATATGAGGCTCTTGACCCTCACGTGGCGTCAGGCTGCATAGTCGGTGCCGTGGAGAATCACTGGACCGTGGGACGCGTGGCCGAGTTGGCCGGCGTGAGCGTCCGCACGCTGCATCACTATGACGAGATCAGGCTCGTTCGGCCGTCGGCACGGACCACGGCCGGGTACCGGGCTTATTCGGCGGGCGACGTGGAGCGGCTGCGGGAGGTGCTGGCCTATCGGCGGTTGGGCGTCGGGCTGCGGGAGGTTGCTGAACTGGTCGGCGACCCGTCCATCGACGCGGTCGCACAACTGCGCCGATTGCGCGGCCTGCTGCTGGAGCGGCGTGATCGCGCTGACGCCATGGTGACGGCTATCGACAGGGAACTTGAGGCACGGGCGAAGGGACTGAAGGTGACACCGGAGGAGCAACTGGAGATGCTCGGTGCACGGCTGTACGACGCGATCGGCGGCGCCTACACCGCGACCCGGCGTACCGAGCCGCGGATCGCCACGCAGATCTGGGACGCGCTCGGGGACGCGCAGACGGTGCTGAACGTCGGGGCCGGCACCGGCTCCTACGAGCCTGCTGATCGTGACGTGACCGCGGTGGAGCCATCGGCGGTCATGCGGGGGCAGCGGCCTGCCGGCTCGGCGCCGTGCGTGGCCGCCGCCGCGGAGAGCCTGCCGTTCGAGGACCGCTCCTTCGACGTCGCGATGGCCGTCTCCACCGTTCACCACTGGGGGGACCCGATAGCGGGGCTGCGCGAGATGCGGCGCGTGGCCCGTCGCGTGGTGGTGCTCACGTTCGACACCGACGAGCCCGGATGGCAGGACCGGTTCTGGCTTACCCGCGACTACCTGCCCGAGTTCGCCGCCGTCCTCGCAGAATTTCCCTCGCTTGCTGGGATGGCCGACGCGATCGGCGCCTGCGTCGAGCCGGTGCCCATCCCGTGGGACTGCGCTGACGGCCTGTTCGAGGCGTACTGGCGCCGACCGGGGGCGTATCTGGAGGATCACGTGCGCCGTGCGATGTCGGTGTGGACGAGGGTCGGGCCGGAGGCCGAGCAGCGGGCGGTACGAAGCCTCGGCGACGACCTCGACTCCGGCCGGTGGGCCGAGCGCAACAGCGACCTCGCCGATCTCGACGCGGCAGATCTCGGCCTCCGCCTGCTCATAGCGTGAACCGCGTCGCAGCGTCTGTGTCATGTTGGCTTCTGGACGGCCTCTCGTCCGCCCCGGGCCCGTGGCTGCTTCCGGTTGAGCTGTCTGGTTGGATTCGGGCATGGGCAACGGTAGCCACCAGGAATCAGGTCTCTCCAAGAGCGTCTGGAGCGACGCGGACTTCGAGGAGATGGGCTGGCATGACGCCACGATCCACGGGTTGTCCGTTCAGCCGACCAACGACATCCTGCCGCGTCTTCTTCTCGACCTCGACTACATCATCCGCTGGGTCCACCCGGTCCCGCCCGCAACACACTTTTCGTTCTGGGTCTCCCCGGCGACACTCGTCTTCGAGGATGTCTTCGACCTTGAGGGCGACCTCGACTTCAAGGGTTTGGCCCTGGATCTGGAGATCGACGGGGTGCGCCGACTGGTGCCGGACGATGCCCGCCAGAACTTTTCACACGTGCCGCTCTGGTACATCGAAGGCCACGCGTTCGAGTTGAAGTTCCGCGCCTCCGGATTCCATCAGTACTTCCGGCAGGCTCCGAGATTCGTATCCCGGCAGGCATTGCCCCATGCCGAACGCGGGGGTTGCGCCTTCACCGAGCTTGGCTTCAGCTGACTTGTGACCTAGCGAGCCATCTGCCAACGGTGAGAACAGGAACCGTGTCCGTAAAGACTGGGCTAGCCAGATCAAACGCGGTGTCAGTCCAATCCGGATGAATCCTTTGCGAACGTTTGTCTGAAGGCTTGGTGGAACAATGGCGGAAGCGTGCGTTGGTCACACTCACACTGATGGGAGGCTGGTTGTCATATTCGTGGCGAAAGGGGGGCCATATTTGGACAAGGTCATCCCTGCCGTGGTGCCAGAATCGATAATCTTGTCCGAATGGGTTCTCTGGTGAGTCGAGCGTTGGATGCCATCTGGTGGAACGGGGTGACCGCTACCGTGATCGTCTTCATGGTGACGGACTCCACGAACCAACCGGCGATCGACTTTGCCGTGGGCGACCTCACTCCATCGGAGGTTCACTGCTTCGAGATGGAGGAGGATGGTTGCGGCGCGCTCGCCGGCCTGCATCTCTTCGAATACGACCTGGATTTCGCAAGCCTTCCGAGCCATCTTGTTCCCTATCTGGAAACGTGTCTGCAGCGTACTTGCGACGCAGGGGGACGGATTGCGTGGCTCCAATTTGATGGGTCGTTTCATTTTGACTTCGTGTTCGCAGACGCCATCGCCGATCAAATCTACGGAGTATGCGCAGCGGGGGAGCGTCCCGTGATCGCTTGGGAAGATGCGGCGCTGACCAGCCCCGAGTGGAGGTATGGCATGAGGAGATTCAGAGAACTTCTGGGACGTTAAAGTTCCGAGTGCGTGGTCGCGTGGTTCGCTGTTCCCCCTGTACGGCACTAACTCCGTTCCGCACAGGGGTCCGGACGCCGAGCCGTGCCTGCTGTGGCAACGCGGCCCTTCCAGCAGGACGCCGAGCTCGCGATCGGATTTCATCGCATCTACCCGTCTGAAATTACGCCTCCTTCACGGACTGGCTCCGCGCGACTGCCGAAGCAGAGATACCGGCCTGGAAGCATCACGTCGAGACGGTACGCAAGGAGATCAACGCCGACGGCAGCATCACGTATCACTGGGAGCCAGTCCCTTAGGAGAGGTGGAGTTGGCCGAGCATGCGGTTGAACATTGGGCTGGCGTCCGGCAACGCCAGGATTTCCTGGACGTGCGCGGGAGGGTCTGATGGAGACACCGTCGGACTGGGAGGACCGGCTCGCGCGCTGGCAGAATGAGCTGGAGCTTTTCGAGCGGCTGGACGAGACGCCCTGGGTCACGCTGGGCAAGGCGACAGCCGAGACCGGCGTTTCCCGCTCGGCCCTGCGGTCCTGGTACCGCAATGGCGAGATCCAGTCCCGGCTGGTGGACGGTCCGAACGGGCCACAGCTCCTGGTCCAGTTGGACGCGGTGATCGAGCGCGCCGCCGCGTCACCGCGCATTCAGCGCAGGGCGGAACGGGAAGTCAGTCTGGAGGCCCAGGTCGCCCTGCTACGGCACGGGTTGACCAGCTGGAGCTGCGTCTGGCCGCGCTGGAGCGGAAGTGACCGATGCGACATCACCATTGCCATCGGCCCGGAACGGTCGACCCGGCTCAAGGGCGCAGGCCCAGTTCCCGTCGCCGGTGCCGCCGCGTCGCCGGTCGGAGCCCGTAGGGGGATCGTCCCGTGGGCGTGGACCGCATCACGGCGCCTGCCGGGGAAGTCCTGAGGCCATGCTGTCGCCCGTTTGGTAATGGCGTGCTTGGAGAAGAAACATGCGCCGGAAGAGACCGGCCCGTCGCTTTCTTCGGCCATGAGCGAGGTGAAGGTGCCGGCTTCGGCGAGGCTGCCGTGCACACCCTCATGAGCCGCCTGCGTACGCCCGTGCCGACCGCCCGCTGACCCAGGAGCGCCGTCAATGCCGGAAGCCACAACCCGCGCGCGGAGGCGCCGCCAAGGAACACCTGGAGCGCACCGCAGGGGAACTGAACGACACCGTCCTTACGGGCACGCAGCGCGCGGTCACCGTCGTCGCAGGCGCCGCCGTCACCCAGGCCTCCAGCGCCATCCCCTCCATCGCCCTGTACACCGCCTTCCTCCGCGCGGTCCTCGGCGACGGCTTCCGTACCACCGCCCAGCAGGCAGAAGACCTCTGGGACCAACTCACCGGCACCATCCCACTCACCGCCGACGACCAGGGCCGCATCCGCCTCGACGGCTGGGAGCTCGACCCGCAGGTGCAGGACCGTATCCGGGAACTGTGGGCCGATCCGCAAGCCGGGATCCACCGCTCAACGGCCGGCGCCGACTGGTTCATGAGCCAACTGCGCGAGCTGTACGGATGGGGAATCGAAGGCATCGACTACGACCAGCCCGCCGAGACCGCCGTCGCTTGGCCGGCGCCGTAGAGCCGGCAGAGTGATCACGAGATACCGCCTGCCGCGGCCGCAGCTGCGGCTGGCGTGCACGACGCGGGCCTGCGCCCGACGAGGGGCTCAGGGCTGACCGGTACCGGGGGAGGGCTGACCGATCCGTCATTCGTGAGGTGGGCTTCGCCGGGCAGAGTTCGTGAGCCGTTCGGCGGGAGCTTCGACGAGGCCCCGGAGCCCATCTGGGCGTTCGATGACGCAGGCCCGGTCCAGTGAGGCGAGTACAGCAGGATGCGTTCATCGCGAGCTGAGTACCGGTGCCGCGGGGGAACCGGCGGCGAAACTCAGTAGCTGTTCGGGCCCAGCTCTGCATACGTTCGGCCGCATGGCTGACGACTGCTTCGCACATCCACGGCTCGCCGCGATCTACGATCCGCTCGACCCTGACCGCAGCGACCTCGGTGCCTACCTGCGGATGGCAGAGGAGTTCCAGGCACAACGAGTACTGGACATCGGTTGCGGCACAGGGGTGTTCGCGCTGCTCCTGGCCGACCGCGGGATCGTGGTCGTCGGTGTGGATCCCGCCCGGGCGTCCATCGGCGTCGCTCGGGCCAAGCCGGGAAGTGAGCGAGTGCGCTGGATCTGCGGCGACGCGACAGACCTCCCACTGCTGCAGGTTGACCTCGCCACGATGACCGCGAACGTCGCCCAGGCCATCGCTGATCCGCAGACATGGCACAAGACGCTACGGGGAGCCCACGAAGCACTGCGGCCCGGCGGGCATCTTGTCTTCGAGACGCGCGATCCAGCCAGACGCGCCTGGGAAGAGTGGACCCGCGAGGACTCCTACCGCGTGACCGAGATCCCAGGCGTCGGGCCCGTCGAGAGCTGGGTTCAGCTGATGGAGGAGAGCTTGCCTCTGGTGACGTTCCGCTGGACCTACAGTTTCGCAGTGGACGGACAGGTGCTGACGTCGGATTCGACGCTGCGCTTCCGCGAGCGGGAGGAAGTCGAGCGGGACCTGGACGCGCACGGATACGTGGTGGATGACGTTCGCGATGCGCCCGACCGCCCAGGAAGGGAGTTGGTATTCCTGGCGCGACGGCCGTGATCCTCGGTGATCCAGGACATCAGCCCGTCTGCAATGGCCGGCCGTACTTGCCGTCGAACCCGCTCTGCTCGAATCCTGTGCTGAGGCAAACGTGCGCCGGTGTCTTGCAATCAGGCACTCACCTTGTCGTTCAACGTTCGCAGTCGCATCGTTCGTCGAACCTGATCACCTACGGTGTCGACTGCCGTACGTGAGGAGGGACGTCGGCTGGGAAAAGCCGGATTCGTCCATGGTCCGCGCGGCTCAGTTTGCGGAGCTGACCAGGAAGGCGAGTCCTGCCATCAGCCCGGCGTAGGCGAGTACCAGCAACAGGCTGCAGAGAATCAGCAGCCAGCCGGTCACGATGGCAAGGAGGGCCATACCGCGGTCGCGGCCCCCCAGGCGCTTGCCGCGGCGGCGGCCGAGATGCCCGGCCGGGATGGCGACAATGCCGCTCAGGAACATGACGGCCGTGTAATACCCGCCATACATCAGCCAGAACATCGGTGTCGCCACGATGGCCACGACCGTGGTGACGCCCACAAAGGCCGCCCAGATACTGACCCGGGCCGGTGTGTTGCGGGACTCGACTGCCGGCACGGCTGTCTGCTGAGTGTTGCTGGCCACGATGGATCTCCCCCGTCAGGTTTGTGCAGCTACCTTACGAGAGCGCCCAGCGGCGACTGAGCGGCCCTTCCCGAGCGCAGCTCCGGAAGCTTCGCCGCCCTTCATTCACCGGCGAAGGTTTCCTCAGCGTTGTTGCCTGCCCAGGCGCCGTCGACAGGGCCTACGTGATCTTCACGGCGGGTGTGCGAGGCGTCTTGGAGCAGGAGGTCGAGCGCGGAGTCGATGTAGGCGGTCAGCTGGTCGGCGGTCTGCAGCGGCAGCACACCTGGCAGCCGGGCTGCCAGCTGGTCGTGGCCGACGTATGCGGTGTAGGCCAGTGTTGCGCGCTGGATCGCCATGGCCGGCGGGAAGCCGGTCTCCTCGAAGAGGCCGACGCAGTGGTCGAATCGGCGTTGCACCACTCGGCGAACGACGGGTGCGACGAGTCTGTGGTCGGACGCAGCGAGCACGTTTACAGCCACGGCGTTCTGGCCGGCGTTGTTGATGATGCGCGTGAAGAGCATGCGCAGTCGGGTGACCGGGTCCGGCTCGGGGGCCAGCGCTGCGATGTAGGCGTCGGTGAACTGCTTCTCCCAGAGCAGGAGCGCGGCTTCGACGAGTGCCTCCCGGTTGGAGAAATGCCAGTAGAAGCTGCCTTTGGTGGTGCCGAGCCGGGTGGCCAGCGGCTCGACGGCGACGGCGGCGAGGCCGCCTTCGCCGATGGCGGTGAGGGCAGCCGCCGCCCAGTCGTCTGCGGTCAGCCGCCGTCGTTCTTGCTCCATATCCATACGGTAGCGTACGGTCCTCCATACGGTCCCGTATGGAGGCTCGCGCCAAGGAGACACCGTGCAGAACATCCAGCGCCGCACAATCGACGCACCCGCCGCCGATGTAGGCGCCCTCCTGGACCTGCTGAGCACCCCGCAGGACCGGATATGGCCCGCCCCCGCCTGGTCACCTCTGCACCTCGATGGCGGCCTCGCCGTCGGTTCGCGTGGCGGACACGGCAGGATCCGCTATGCGGTGACCGAGTACGAGCCCGGCAAGCGAGTGCAGTTCACCTTCGCCCCCGGGCTCGGCCTCAGCGGCTACCACGAATTCCTCGTCGTCCCCGACGGCCCGCAGCGCTGTCGAATCGTCCACACCGCCGCCGGGCGGGTCGATGGCCGGATGCGCCTGATGTGGCCCTTGGCGATTCGCTGGCTGCATGAGGCGCTCCTGCACGACATGTTCGACAACATCGAACGCGCGGCCACCGGCCGAGTGTCTCGCCCGGCCCGTTGGTCGTTGTGGGTCCGTCTTCTACGCCTCCGGTTCGCCCCACGGCCCTGAAATGTGTCTGTCCATCCGTTTCCATCCGTTGCCATGCGGGGCTGACGTGAGGGCCGCCGGGCTGTAGGTCCGCTACGAAGCCACCGTCCAGATCGCCGCCTTCAATGACTGGCTCTGAGCCCGTGAGCCGAACGGACCCTGGGCCGGGTCAGTATCCGATGGCCTCTCGGAGCAGCAGCACGGTGCCGCGCCCTGGGCGGGGTTCCGCGTTGAGGATGAGCACGCGGTTGATGGCGCTGGGCGTCCCGTACACCGCCTGGGCGCGGACGTTCTCCAGCGGGAGGGCGTGCTCCTCGATACGGCGCAGCGCTGTGTTCAGGTCAGGCACCACCTTCTGCGCGCCGACGATCCAGACCGCGTGGGCGGCGCCGCCGGCGTTGGCAGGGAGTTGGCTGCCGCTGCCCGAGGCAAGAACGAGCGAGCCGGTCTCGGTGACCGCGGCGACGCTGTTGACGACGAATTCGGGGCCGGCGACCAGCCTTCGGATCTCGTCGGCGCCGGTGGCACGGTCGATGGCCAGGACGCGCGGCCTGGTGGCGTCGTACCGGTCGCCGGCGTTGATGTCCTCGTCGATGCCGGACAGTCGGAGGGTCTCGCTGGCTCCGGTGAGCACACTGGCGCCCTCGGGGACCAGGTCCTTGATGCGGGCGCGCGCGGCCGCGGCGTCGTCGAGGATCTCGGCGGCGAAGCCGTTGGCACGCAGCGCGGTGGCTACCCGTTCCAGTCGTTCTGCCGATGCCGGGTCGGCGAAGGATGCCTCCGGAGCCGGGGTGGCCGTGGCGTCTGCCGGGTTGGTCCCTGAGCTCTGCGCCGCGTGGGGCGCCGTGCCCGCCAGCGGGGAGGTGTCGAGGTACCTGACCTCGTACACCCGCTCGGCGAACTTCCAGCCCTCTTCGGTGCGCTGGTAGCGGTCGTGGTAGACGGCGTAGTTCAGACCCTGGCGTCCGTCGAGGGCGCGCGCGAGTTCTTGGATGTAGGCGCGGCCCGTCGCGGCGTCGCCGTCGAGCAGGATCGTGCCGGGGTGTGTGGTCTGTACGAAGAAGTCCCACTGGCTCTGCAGCCGCTCGCCCCCGGCACGGATCTCCTCGCGACCGACCTGCTCGACGGGGATGTTGGGCATGCGCAGGACACCGTCCGGTGTGAACAGTGACGCCAGGCGGGGTCGGTCGCGCATCATCGCGGCGTCGGTGAACTCGCCGCGCAGTGCCTCGATCTCGACGCGGTCCGCGATGGCCTGGAAGTCGTTCATCGGAGTCCCATCTCCTTCTTGTTGTCGTCCTCACCGGTACGACAACGCAGCCCCACGGAATGTCAGGCGGTGCGTCGGCCTCACATTCCGCTGCGCTGTCTTGTCGTAACGGGTAGAGGCACAGAAGCGAGCGAGGGAGACGGCCAGACCATGACCACCAGAGCCGAGCCCGGCGACGATCAGAGTGATCCGGGCCTCAGCGCGATCATGAGCGAGCGGCGCCGGCTGATCAACCTCGCCTATCGACTCCTCGGGTCTCTTGCCGACGCCGAGGACGTCGTTCAGGAGACCTACGCCCGCTGGTACGCCATGTCCGCGCGGGAGCAGCAGGCCATCGAGTCGCCCGGCGCCTGGCTGGTGACGGTCGCCAGCCGCATCTGCCTGAACCTGCTCCGCTCGGCGCGGGCCAGGCGGGAGACGTACGTGGGCGACTGGATCCCCGAACCGCTGCCCGAGCCCACGGAATGGATCACCGGGCGCTCCGGCATCGGCGGGATCGATCCGGCCGATCGGGTCACCCTCGACGAGTCAGTGACGATGGCCTTCCTGGTCGTCCTCGATTCCATGACCCCGGCCGAGCGCGTCGCGTTCGTCCTGCACGACGTCTTCCGGTACCCCTTCGGCGAGGTCGCCGAGATCGTCGGCCGCACTCCGGCGGCGTGCCGCCAACTGGCCTCGTCCGCCCGCCGTCGCATTCGCACTGCGCAGACTCCGGCGGGCCCGAATGCCGGGCAGGCCGGCATCGTCAGGCAGTTCAAAACGGCGTGGGAGGCCAAGGACATCGACGCCCTGATCAGCCTGCTCGACCCCGAGGCCACCGCGACCGCCGACGGCGGCGGGCTGGCCGTCACCCACCTGCACCCGATCGTGGGCGGTGAGCAGATCGCACGTGCCTACGCCGAGATCGCGCGTGTGTCGGGCGACCGCACGACGTTCCTGGAGTGCACGGTCAATGGCCTGCCCGGTTTGGTGGCGCGGCAGGACGGCAACATCGCGACCGTGTTCGCGTTCACGATCGCGGGCGACCGCATCAGGCATATCTGGGCGGTGCGAAACCCCGAGAAGCTCCGACCCTGGCGGATCAGCTGAGGAGCGATGCGAAACGCCGCAGCGATCGGATCGTGACCAGCGCTAACCCGCACTCAGCCCCCATCGCAAGCACACCCGAGGCGATGTCAGTCCTCCTTCATAGGATCACGGCATGTCTGATGCCTTCACCGTCTTGTGGACCCATGACACCTGCCGCGCCTTGCGTAAGACGGGCCGTGTGGGCGAGCGGCCGCCGGTTGCCTTCAGCGGCGTCCATTCCTCCCTGCCCGCCTGGTCGGGTGCCCGCGCCAGGGACGAGGTGTATGCGCTGCACGTCAACCGGTGCGAGGTGTTCGTGGTGAGCCGGATGCGGGTGATCGACCTGGAGCGGCGCGACTGTTGCGGCACCGCCGCCAAGACGTGGCAGGAGCCGTCGTTTCCCGGGCACGGCGACTGGTCGATGCTCGGCGCCGATGGCTGCGGAGCCGCGCCGGTGCATGTGGACGCGACGCCCGTACGCTTCGATGTGCCGATACCCGGCGATCTTCTGGCGAGGCTCGCTTGGCGTAACCGCCGAGGACGGACCCGCGCTCTGAAATACGTGGTGGACGGCCGTCTCGAGCGCTCGATCAGTCTCCAGGGGTTCTACCGTCTGACCCCCGAATCCTCCGGCGAGTTGGCGGAGGTCGTCGACGAAGCCTTGCGAACGACCGCGTAACACGGCGACGCAACGTCTCGGCGTGGGAAGGAAATTGGTCGGCGGAGGACTCGCCCAGTCCCCGTACACGGATCTGGCGGAGCCCGAGCCCCTGGTGTCACTGCCAGCCAATTGTCGCGATCACAGCGGCAGCGACCTGGCCAATCGGGAGTGTGGTGGCATCGACGGTGAAGTCATCGACTCTTGCCGCGTCGAGGATCCCGGCCAGTTCGCCGGATCTGTCCAGGTGCCATCGCAGGGCCTCAGGCTCGTTCTCGTGGCGACGGGAGAGGCGCTGGTGGAGCACCGGCAGTTCGACCTGGAGCCGGCACACCGAAAGATCGATACCGACCGCGTTGCCGCACTGCTTCCGGTCGTCCAAGTCCTCGACCACACCGGCGAGGACCAGTCGGACCGCACCAGCGGCGAGGTAGTTGCCGGCGATGCTGTGCAGGTTCTGCAGCATCATGCCGAAATTGAAGCGGTCGCCCGGAGGTGCTGGCCAAGACCGCCTCAGCCAGTCGAGGTCGATAACAGCATTTGACACCCCGGACTCGGTGAGAAGGCCGCCCACGGCCTCTGCCACCGATGTCTTGCCAACGCCGACGGTGCCGTTGATCAGGAGGGCACGGGGTTCCAGAGGACTGTCGGCATACATGCCCGGAACTCTACGGCCCGGCGCGATTGGGCGAGTGGTGCAGGGCCGTGACCGGTTCACTGTGACCCCGCAGGTGCGCCGGCTGCCGGCGTTGTGGAGGGGGAAGGGACCAGGCCGTAGCCCGCTTGTCTTCCGGTGCCCAGCAAAGCGCCAACGCTTCGTCTCGTTGGCGCAGGCGCCGATCTGGCCGTTCTCACTCCACATGGCGGGGCCGGTGTACTGGTGTTGCACGCCGGCCCCGAGCGGTGTCCCTTCTTGAACAGGCCCGTGTGGTCCACGATCAGGACCTCATTGCTCGTGCTGAGGTGCTCGAGGGCGCGGGTCCGCATGTCGCTGCGGACCGCATCCACTTCCCGGCGCACGCCGCGCAGGGGGTGTTGCATCATTCCGGGCGAGCCAGGCCGACTTGCTCCGCCAGCCCCCAGAAGTCCTTGCGTTCGACGCCGGACAGCAGCCCGTGCGCAAGCGCGCGGCTGCTGCCCGGGGTTCGACCCGCCGGAACGGGCCCGCGATCCGGGCCGTGGCCTGGTCGAACGTCAGTTCGCGGGCGGGGTCCAGTCGGTGGGCAGGCCGGACTGGGTGAGGACGGTGGCGAGGCTGTAGTGGTCTTGGTCGGAGGTGATCCGGCAGCGGTTCCGGTCGAGGTCGAGGAGTGTGGTCATCGGCACGGCGAAGGGCTTGGGTGCGCCTTTGAGGTGGCCGGAGTAGACGGCTTTGACAGTGATGCGGTCGCCGTCGCGGTGGGCCGCGCGCACGGTGACGTGGACGTTGTCGATGAGGCTGTCGGCGCGAGCCTTCCACCCGGCTATCTCCTGGGGGCCGTGGAAGGTGATGCCCACGCCCAGATCGGTGTAGGTGCCGGCAGTGGTGAACAGGGCGCCGAGTGCCTGCGGGTCGGTGCCGTTCCACGCGCGGGCCCAGTCCGCGACGATCCTCGGCGGCCGCCGTTCGGCGTTTGCGGCGTGGGCGGTAGTGGCGGTGGTGGCGCACAGGGCCGCGGCGGCGACCAGCACGGTCACGGCACGGGTTGGGCGGGAGGTCGAGGTCATGGTGATGCTCCTTCGGGTGGGTACGGGCGCGTCTGGAGGTCGCCCGCGGCGGGCTGCCGGCGGTCGGCATTCCGGGGGAGGTGCATGTCAAGGAGGCAGGACGGTGCTGCCGGTGATGCTGTCGGATTCGGCTAGGCGCAGGGCTACGGTGGCCCGGCCGAGCGGCGGAGCCGTTCCCGGCCGAGGGGATCGGTGGGTTGCCTGTTCGTCTGCGTGCCTGCAACGGCCATGGCACACAGACTCCTGTCGGGCGGTGTCCACTTTCCAGGCCCGACCGGAGCAAGGAGTGTCCATCGCTGTCCGCACTCGTCCACCCGATCCTGCTGGAGGTGTGCGTGTCGTTCAGCTCTGCCGGCGAGGTTCTCGCGATGCTCGCTCGGGCCTTCCTGGCTCCGGTCGCCGCCGACGCCAGTGAGAAGGCCATCGGGGTCCCGGTGACCTGGTCCACCGAGGACTTCGCCGAACCGAAGATCCGCAGTGCCACCGTTTCGCCGGTTTGCCGGTCGTTGTTGGGTGGCGGTGTTGGTGGACGTCGACTCCGCGTCGTGACGAAGCCACGGGGTCGATCGTCCAGGGGAGTGGTCCGAAGGGTCTGGCGTCAACTCTGCGTCTGGCGTTGGCCTGGCGTCTTGACGAAGGGAATGGTTAGCGGCCATACTACTTTCCATGGCACAGGAACCGAGGCCCGAGGACATCCCCACGCTGGATCAGGCTGAATACCAGATCCGGCGTTACGGCCTCGATGTCGACCCGCAGGCGGTGCTCGTCGCGGTGCGTCTGATGGCGGCCGGGGCCCGGCTCGGCCAGGCGGTCGAGGTGCACTTCTCCCGGTTCGGCCTGTCCGCGGGGCGCTACCGTTTGCTGGCGGACCTGGAGGACGCGGACGGGGAGAAGTCCCCTTCGCGGCTCGCGGCGAGCCTCGGGGTGTCCAGGGCGACCGTGACGGGTCTGCTCGATGGCCTGGAGCGGGACGGGCTGGTGCTGCGTCGCCCGTCCGCGGAGGACGGCCGCTCCGCCGTTGTCGTCCTCACCGCACGGGGGGCGCGCAAGATGCGGGAGTTGGCCCCGGAGCACTTCGGTCGGCTCCAGGCGATGGTGGATCCGCTCAGCGCCGAGGAGCGGACGGTCTTCCTGGACCTGCTGGGCCGCCTCGTCGGGGGTATTGCGGCGCTGACGCAGGACTAGCTGCCGGGCTCGCAGCCCCCTATTCGTTGTTCACCACCACCGTGGGCTGGGTTTTCCACGCCCATATAGTTAGGAGCCTAATCAGATGATTGATGAACCGGGTGGTTCCGCGCCGCCCCATTTCACCTTGTGGCGCGAGGTCCTGGTGGCCTACCTGGCACCAGCGCTGATGGCCGGGGCGGGCGGCGTCGCGAGCGCCCAACCGGACCTGACCATCGCGGCCTGTACCTCCATAGCGGGTACCTCGGCGGCGGCGGCCACCGTGATCGGTTCCTGGCTGCAGCGCCGCGGCACCCGGGGCGTGTGGCTGACCACGGCGCCGCGGATCGTGCCGGCGCTCGCGCTGGCCATCGGGGCCGCCGCCGTCGGAGCTCTCGTCGCCTGGCTGGTCACCGGCTGGACGCCGGGCGGGGCCACCGGGCAGAACGGGTCGTGGCCCGATCGACTGCGGCTGGACCTGCCGCTGTCCGCGGCACTCGCTGCCGGGATCATCACCTGGCGCTGGCGCGGAGCGCGCACCGTACGAAGGGCATCACGATGATCGTCGTCATGGGAGCGACCGGGGCCACCGGCAGTGCACTGCTCCAACGCTTGGTCACGCTCGGGGTGCCGAGCCGGGCACTGAGCCGTGACCCCGACCGGCTGCGGGCCGGCCTCGACGACGCGGCCCGCACGCTCGTCGAGGTCCGAGCAGCGGACGCGCGGGACCCGAAGTCGCTACGGAACGCCTTCCACGGCGCCGACCAGCTGTTCCTCAGCATGGTCAACAGCCCGGCACAGGTCGCTCTGGAGACCCGCGCCATCACCCTGGCCCCCGAAAGCGGCATCCGCCACATCGTCAAGCTCTCCGCCCCCGCGGTCGCCCCGGACTCACCGGTCGCCATCTCCCGCTGGCACCACAGCATCGAGGAGGCCCTGCGCGACAGCGGCGTGCCCCACACCCTGCTGCGCCCCTACGCCTTCATGCAGAAACTGCTGACCCTGGCACCGGCGATCGTGGCCCGAAGCGTCGTCCTCGGCGCGCTGGGGGACGCCGTCTGCAACTACGTCGACTGCCGCGACATCGGCGACGTCGCCGCCGAGGCACTGGTACGACCCCAGATCGCCGGGCGGGCCTACACCCTCACCGGGCGGCGGACCGTCAGCCAGAGCGAGTTGGCCGAGCTGCTGAGTTCGGTGCTCGGACGACGGATCCAGTACGTCGACCTGCCGCCTGCGGCCATGCGGCAGAACCTGGTCGAGCACGGCGGCCTGCCCGACTGGCTGGCCTCCCACATCGTCGAGATCCAGCAACTGGCCGTGACCCGCCCGGAACAGCCCACGGACACCGTCTGCCAGATCCTGGGCCGCGAACCCCGCACCCTGGAGGCCTTCCTGAGCGAGAACATCCACCACTTCCGCCCAGGCCCCCTCGCCGACCGGCACTGACCCCCATCCGCGCTCCACGGGTCCGGGCCGGGCGCACGACATCCGGCCCGGACCCGTTCGTGGATCGGTGGAAGCGGCCGATCCAGCAGCAGCCGCTGGTGCAGCCGCTCCCGGGTCGTGCCGGTGCCGGTGCCGCGGACCGTGGGGTGAGCGGGTCATCTGCCGGCCGGTGATGGTGGCCGACTGCGCCGCAGTGGCGTGCGGTGAAGCCGACGCCGCCGGGCGCGGTTCGCGTCCCGGCCCCAGGCCATCAGCGCAGTGAGCCCGCACGGCCGGCCAGGCCCGGCGGCATTCCGGCCGCCGACATTGGTGGAGATCGAACACCTCCTGCACCCCACGCCGGCGGACCTCGACGAGCACCTCCTGGCCCGCTACATCACCGCCACCACGGTGGCGGCCGCCAACATCACCCCCTGCGCCTGCACCCCCCAGCAGATCCACCGCTGGCTCCACCAGTTCGCTACCCATCTCACAGCCGCCCCCGGGACCTCGGCCCGGACCGACTCCATCCTGGATCGCCTGTGGCCCATGGCAGGAACTGCACGGGTCCGAACCACGGAGGCATCTCTGAGCACCCTCGTCTGTTTGTTGCCCCTCCTCGCGCGGGAGACCGACACGGCGATGCTTCTGGTCTGTCCGCGATCGAGCGAAGGTTGATCGGAGCCTGGGACGGGCCCTGCTGGGCTCCGCCCTGGACGTTTTGACCGGGCTGGGCGCCACCGAGGTGATCCCGTACGTCGACGACGACGCTCCTCCTGGAGGCGACCGAGACCGCACCGCAGCGAACCGCCTCTACGAATCGGCAGGATTCATCGAGATCGACCGACTCCACTCCTACACGCGCACGCCGTAGGAGCCCCGCGATCGAGAGAAGGGGAGGGCCCGAAAGGTCCCCCCTTCTCTCTCGACTCCCGTACGCGTGCGGATCTCAGGACCTGGCATCCATCCTGACATTGAGTCCTGACATTGCGTTGATCCTGACGTGCTGACCTGGGCAGGTAACTGCCAGAACGCTGGGCTCGTCCGCCTCACCACGCAGGGCACGTCGTAGGAACCCTCGCTGCCGCCCCCAGCTGCTGGAAGAGGCTCGCTCAAGTCATCATTCGGGGACATGGTCCTGTTGGCTCATCGCGGTGACGAGAGTGGAGGAGATGTGGGCCAGGGCGGGGTCTGCAGCGATGAAGAGCGTTTCGACTCCGGCCAGTTCGTGGTTCATGCGGGCCATCGGCATTTCGTAGTCCAGGTCGCCACCGCCGCGGACTCCGCGGATGACGACGTCGATTCCGACTCGGCGGCAGTAGTCGACCAGCAGGCCGCCGGTGTGGGAGTCGACCGTGACGTTGCTCAGGTCGGTTGCTGCCGCGCGGAGCCGGTCCAGCCGTTCCGCGATGGGGAAGCGGCCGGTCTTGTTCGAGTTGAACATCACGCACACGACGACCTCGTCGAACAGGAGGGCAGCGCGCCGGAGTACGTCCTGGTGCCCTTGAGTGACCGGGTCGAAGGATCCTGGGAAGAGGGCTCGCATGATCGGAAAGAGTAACAAGTGGCCGCCCCCGGGAGCGAGGTGCCAGGGCAGCCAAACCGCCAAGATCAAGCGTGACAGGGAGAACGTCTAGAGGGACGGGACAACCGCAACACCATCACGGCCGTGTGGGACACGCTCCAAGTGGGCGGTTCATGAGGTGATGTCTGTTTCCGTGTGAGGGTTGTGTCAGGGGTGCTGGTCGTGGTCATGACTATCACTTCCTGGCGAAGCTGCCCGTGTCGGCTTCGGTGAGGACGTCGAGTTTGACCAGGCGCTTCAGCTTGACTTGGATGCCCTCGACGTTCTTGGGCAGGGGTTCGTGGCTGAGGGCCTGGGCGACGTCCTTGGCCCGCAGTGTTCCGGTCTCTTCGTTGAACACGGCAAGGATGCGGGTGTAGTCCGGGTGCTCGGGCAGTTCTGGCGAGCAGGCGCGCACGGCAGGTAGCGCCGGCCACCTCACTTCTTGGTGACTCCCGTCAGCACCTGTCGGGTGAAGTCCGTCGCCACGTCGCACGCCTTGCTACCGTGAAGCGCCTGATTGCTGCTGTCTTCGTTCCGGACATTGACCTCGAGTTCGTCGGCGTTGACCTGCATGGAGAGGTCACAAGAGTTGCCGATCGCAGTGGCCGCGACCCCCGGGAAGCCCAGGACGTCGATCTTCTTCTGGATTCCGTACGTGTCCACGGACAAGTCCACGGACATGTCGATGATGGCGTTGATCTGCACCTCCGTCCCGCCACTCTGCCAGTCACAGCCGGAGTCGGAGCTTCTGCCGGATTCGCTGCCCTCCCTGGCGTCGGAGGGCTGAACCCCGATCGCGGTCAGCGACTCGCCCCTCAGCACTTTGCATATGTCCATCCCCTTGAGTGTCGTGCGCGGCCCCTTGGGGGTCGACGGCTTTCCTCCGGCGGGGTTCTTGACGCCTGTTGAACCGGTCGATTTCCCTGGGGGAGACGAAGATGACGAGTCGCTCCCATCGCACGCAGCAGCCCCCGTCAATACGATCACCATCAACGTCGCCCCGGCGACGTGTCGTGTCTGCATGGGGACGAGGGTGACATACGAAGGCCGGACTTCGTGCGGTGACTCATGAAGTGCTGCTTGGTCGCCCGGCAGTGCGGAACGCATCAGCGACCCGGCCGCTCCGACCGTGAGCGGTTCGCCATCGCAGGCATACGCATCATGTGGGAGCCCGGGCCCCTCTGCCCGGTGCGGGCCAGGTCAGCGGATGCGGCGGGCCAGTGACGGACGCTGATCGAACACCGCACAGGACCTCTTAGTGGGCGGTTCTTGAGTTCTTGGATGGTTCCCCTCTAAGAACTCCCAAGTGCGTGTTTTTGGGAGGTGCCGACAGCTGGTCCAGCCGCCCGATGGCGAATATTCGGTCGCCGTCGCCAGGGCTCATTGGTAGACAGATGTGGTGACAGAGGACGGCTCCAGCCAGTTTCAGGCAGGACGAACGGCACTCATCGTGAAGATCCCCGAGGCCGAGTCCGCTGTTCGCACGTGGCGTGAACGGCTTGACCCCTCAGCCCGAGCGGGTGTTCCGGCGCATGTCACCGTGCTCTTCCCGTTCCTCGAAGAGAGCCGCATCGGTACTGCCGCGTACTCTGCCATCAGTGAGGTGCTGGAAGGCCACCGGGCCTTTGACGTTCGCTTCGAGAGCTGTGGACGGTTCCCGGAGGTGCTGTATCTCGTCCCCGAGCCGGACACGCAGTTCCGGCAACTCACGCAGGCGATCGCCGGTCGATGGCCCGAGACTCCGCCGTTCGGTGGCCAGTTCACCGACGTCATCCCGCATCTGACCATCGCCCAAGGCCAAGAAGACGCAGTCCTGAAGAAGGTCGAGGCCGACCTCTTGGGCTGTCTCCCCATCACCGCGCACGTTTCGTCCGTCGAACTCATGGTTCACGACGGCACGACGTGGCACGAGCGAGCATCCTTCACGCTCCAGTAAGGTCCCGGACCTGCGGGACTTACCGTTCGCAGGGTCTCACCGGGCACTGCCCGGTCTGGTCCCGGGCGTGACGGGGGTGTGCGGGCGTGTTTTGCTCAGGAGCGCAGCAGACTGTTGTGGATGTCGTGACCGTCGGCGGCGTCCCCATCGAACCAGTGGTCGCCGTGCACGAGGTACCGGGAGCCGACCTGCTGACCCTTCGGCAATACGATGGCGGCAGCGCGGGACCCGTCCGGTCGGCGGGTGAGAGGGTGGGCGCCGGGCTGCCAGTCGTTGAAGTTCCCCACGACGCTGGCGTCGCCTGCGGGGTGCTCCGCCGGCAGGACGAAGGTGATCTGGATGCCGTTCGTGTGTGTGGTGCGTTCCAGCATGGGATCGGCTCCTGGTGCTGAGGCGAATTTCAGCGATCGGCTCGCGGGGAAGGCAATCCGCGCGTGGTGGTGAGCAGCCGGGTGGATCTGGCACCCCTACGGGGTCGCGGCGCGCGCCCAGAAGCCAGGCGTGCGAACGGGTGGGGTTTGGCCGCCGACCGGGGGAACGGCTGCGTGCGGGCAGCCCGGGTTGGGCAGTGCCACAAGAGGGTTCATCTCCTCCCGGCGCCGATGGCGCCGATGAAAGGTAGGGAAGCACGATGAGTGACAGCATCTGGGGTTACATGCCCAGTTCCGGTTGGCAGGCGGGCACCGATCTGGCGGGCTACAAGGTCGAGGCGACCGACGGCTCCATCGGCAAGGTCGACAAGCACTCCGAAGAGCCGCACATCTAAGTCGTCTTCGCGCCCGTCCTCGGGCCGCCCGACCCGCCCGCGGCCCCATGGCAGCGGATCGCGCGGGACAGGGTGGAACCACCGGCTGCAGTGTCGCCGCCACCGGTTCGGCCACCGGCCTTGTCGTCTGCGGGTTCGCCATGCATGCCCTGAGGCATGCGGCACCCGGACGTTGGCGCGGGGGAGCGGATGCGTGCCCGTTGCCCGGCCGGGCAGACGAGCGTGAAACAGCAATTCGTCCCAGGCACACCACTTAAGGGGTTTTCGATGGGTCGCGGCAGAGATGTCATTGCGGAGCTGACGGCCGATCACCGCGAGGTGGAGGAGCTGTTCGACCAGTTCCGGGCCCTGGAGCCCGGTGATGCCGAGCGGCGCAAGGTGGCCGAGCGGTTCACAATCGAGCTGGTGAGGCACTCGGTGGCAGAGGAGCAGTACCTGTATCCGGCGGTCCGCGAGCAGGTGATCGGGGGCGGGGAGCTTGCGGACAAGGAGCTGGCCGACCACGCGAAGATCGAGCAACTCCTCAAAGACCTGTCACAGCTGGCCGCCGAGGACCCGAGGCTGGACGTGCTCGTCAACGAGCTGGTCGCCGAGGTCAGCGCCCACGTCGCCGATGAGGAGAAGCGCCTTTTCCCGGCGTTGGCCGACGCATGCTCACCGGATGCCCTGAACGAGCTGGGTGACAAGGTGCGGGTCGCGAAGGCCTTCGCCCCCTCCCGTCCGCACCCTTCCGCGCCCGACACCCCGCCCGCCAACAAGCTGCTGGCCCCGGGCGTCGGGATGGTGGACCGGCTCCGCGACTTCTTCACCGGCCGGGGAATGTCGTGACGCCCAACCCAGAACACCTGCCCAAGCCCTCGGCGCACAAGACGGCGCGTGATCTCATGACACCCGGCGCGCACAGCGTCGGCGAGGACGAGACGGTGCTGCGGGCGGCGCAGCAGATGATCGAGCTGGGTGTGGGGGCGCTGCCGATCTGTAGTGGTGACGGGCGGGTGCGGGGCATGCTCACCGACCGCGACATCGTCACCGCCCTGGCCGGCGGCAAGAACCCCGCCACCACCTTCGCCGGGCAACTCGCCCAAGGCGACGTGGCGACCCTCGCAGCGGACGACGACACCGATCGCATCCTGCGCACCATGACCGCGCACAAAGTCCGTCGCCTGCCGGTCCTCGACGGGAACCGCCTGATCGGAATCGTCGCCCTGGCCGACGTCGCCCGCGCGCTGCCCCACCCCCAAGTCGGCCAGCTCTTGAACGCGTTGTCCCGGGACTGACGGCGCCCAGGACGCAGGACACTGGTACTGGGCTGTCGTGAGGCCAGGTGGCTTCTGCGTGTCACCCGTGCGGGGACCGGACCCCAGCGATCCGTCGCTGAGCCCGCGGCCAGGACCGATGCCTGCACCGGGCCCCGACCCGCTGCCCATGCCGGACTGCACTCTCAAGCCGTCGCCCGAGGCGTCGAACACCGAGGCGCTGGCGGAGCCGTTGCCGCGGAACTGGTCCACCGGAGGGTGAGTGTGGAGTCGGCGCGGATTGCCGATCTCAACGTTCCGTCCGGCGTGAACCGACATGGTTGCGGGCGATGACTGACCGCGCGTGCCCGACCAGATCCTGAACGCCGAGATCCTCATCAGCGCCTCTCAGGTCGGCGCCGCACGCGCCCTGCTCGGCGACGCTGAGCCGCTTTCGGGGTGCGCCCGCCGCGTACTTGGTCAGCGCAACCAGAATTCACTGTCCGCGCCGGTCATGGGTCGGTCACCGGCGCGGCGCTCCAGGTCTCGGGTCCGTGACCGACCGTGCCATTCCACCACTGCCGGGTCCCGCAGCACGTCGCGGCTGCTGGCCAGGCTCGCCAGCGCCAGGAACTCCAGCAGATCCTCGAGCACTACCGCCACTACCGCCCGTCCGACCAGTTCGCCGTCCACCGGCACCCGGCTGGCTTCGAACGCGTCTTTTGGGCTCCTACACGATTTTCGTAGGTGTTGATCGTGGATCACTGGCGGCACGTGAATCGGGCAGCATGCGAGGACTACGCTGATGCGGTGCCGGTTCCACGCCCTGGCAGCAAAGTGACCTGCTCCGGCGCCTTTCTGCTAGTTGGGCATCCCCGCGAAAATGCGCATTGCGGCTCGGTCCTGGGGAAGGCCCCATGCTCGCAGGATCTCTAGGAAGTTGGCCCACCTCCAGGTGTCTTGGTCGAGCGCGGCCAAGACACGGACCAGGTGCGGCTGTCGGCTCTCCAGGTCTGCAAACACGGGGAGGCTGCTCTGGCGCGGCGCTCGGAAGGCCAGGCGCAGGGCAGCTGCAGTGATCGCGAAGCTGGCCGGGCCAGAGGCGGCGGCCAGGCCCTCTGTCACAGCGTCCAGTGCCTCGACAGGGTAGCGATCGCCCAGCAGGGTCAGGCTCGTTGCAGCGAAGCCGCGCAGATCGCCGTCGTAGAACGCAATACCGGGTGGTCCGAACCGTGGCGGTTCGGCTTCGGTAGCGGCCAGTTCGGAAAGAACCTGAGTGCCCAGAGCGGGTTCCGACCCCGCGTAATCCACGCGTACGAGGGCGGTCGCCGCTGCCCATCGCACCAGTTGCTCCTCGACGCCCAGGAACGGCTGCAGGCGGTGGACGAGTTCCACGTCGCCAAGCAAGCCCACAGCGATGAGTGTCGTGGAGACGAGCTCCGGAATCGTCTCTCGATCGAGCAGCCGCAGCAACTTCGGCAGTGTGTGCTTCGACTCTTCCGGAAACCAGGCCAGCAGGTAGATCGTTGCCGCACGCACAGCCGGATCGTCGTCGTCCAACAGCGCGTACAGGCCCGGTAGCTCCCGCCGCACTGCGTCGTAGGTCGCTATTTCGGCGTCAGCTGCCCGGAGCTGTCCCACGAAGTCGAACATCGCGCGCCGCATCTCGCGTACACGCCGCTCGCCCTCATCGCGTGCCTGGCCGACCCACTCGTCGTACTCGGCAGCCATCTGCACCGGATCCTTCGCTCTGAACTGTCTGACGTCCTCCCGCCAGCCGATCACGTCGACTCCACCCGGCAAGTGCGTCTCGTCGTACCCGATGGCCAGGGAGGCAAGCAGCTCGAGGACCTCTGCGCGGCCCGGCAGTGCTGCGTTGGCTACCAGTGCGGCCAGGAACGGAACGGCCACCGCCGATGCCTGGTAGCGGCTTCCCTGGTGAAAGATGTTGCCGTACAGATGGTGCAAGGCTTTCTTTCGCTCGTCTGCGTCCTCGACAGCCAGGCTCCGCAGCTGGCCTGGAACGTCACCTGCGGCGCCGTAGGCGTGCTGCAACGCCGTCCAGTCGATCGCATCCAACCCGGCCAGGGCATCGTTCATGTCAGTGGTCACGAACGGCAATGTCTCACACCGCTCCGACACTCTGCCTGGGGTGGATCAGCCGCAGGTCTTGGCAGAAGCCATCCTCCGGTACGGGAGGCACTCGGCGAGAGACTGCGACGAGTAGGACCCGCTTCCGCAACAGGGAGATCTGCGCCCGCCCTTCCATCTGGCGTTTGATCAGCTTCGGGTCTGTGACGCGGCCTTCGTTGACGCCGGAGTTGTAGGTGCGGGTGAGTCCGGCGCGGACGGCGTCGAGGTCGGCGGCCGGGCCCCGGGCGAAGCTGGGCAGGGCGGGCACGCTGCTGGTGCGGACGGTCTCGATCCAGGTGTCCAGGCCGGTGTCGGTGCCGGAGGTGAGTAGAGAGCCGAAGGCACGGATGTGCCGGTGGGCTGCCTCGAGTCCCGGGCAGCGGGACAGGACTGCATTGAGCTGGGTCCGCTGGTCCTCGGTGAGGTTCTCCGGGCGGCGGGTGAGGCAGCGGGTGACCTCCAGGACACCGAGTACCGCAGGTCTGGAACGTGGTCCGGCCCGGTGCTCGCGGTCGGCGGCGCGGTGCGGGGCGAGGAAGTCGCGGACGGGGCCGCAGCGCCGCTGTAGCTGCGGCGAGCGATCTCGCGGGGAGGCGTTGCCCCCGGACGTGCTGCCGGCCCTGGTCCGCCGGGCGATTGAGGAACGGCACGACCGGGCGGTGTATGAGGCTGTCCTGGAGCGCGAAGCAGCAGAGCACTGGCGCTGAGAGTGGTCGAGGAAGATGGGGGTTCCGGTGACGGGGTGTGCTGAGCGGGAGCGGTGCCCACCGGGGGAGTGGGCACCTGACCCGAATGGCTACCTACCAGGGACACCGGATGAGGCCGTTGCGGAAGGCGTTGCTGTCATCCACGTACGGGGCGTACACGTACCCGTACTGGTACGTCGTGCTGCCGTTGCTGTAGTGCTCCTGATACACGTGGTACCAGACGTTTCCCTGGTTGTTGATGGTCTGGCCGCTCACGAAGCAGTCGGTATGGACAGAGGCGGGGGCGAAGAGGTCAGCGGCGACCTTGGGGGTGTTGCTCGCTGCCCCCTGGTAGACGCCCACGCCGTGTGTCCCGTTGAGCCAGACCTGCACGTTCGACGATGCCGATGCGCTGCCTGATGCTAGGCCCAGGCCGCCTGCGACGAGTGCCGCAACCGCTGTGACGGTCGCCGTGCGACGTCCGAGTTTGATTCTCATGTCTGCCTCCTGGAAATAGGAAAAGAACACACGCTTCGCGCGGGGCAGCCGCGTCCGTTCTTTCGGTTCTGCTCCGAATGACGATGGATGGAGAAGCTGTTGCTGATGTGTCCGGATTCGGGGGGCGTGGTGACAGCGGCGACGGCCATCGTCGTGCCCGTTGCTGCTGCCTTGGCCGAACGTTTCATTCCTGTTCCTTTCGTTGCGCAGGAATGGCTGTATGCCCCACGGAGACGCTATGGACACGGGTCCGTCGGCCGTCCTAGATTCGTCCTAGTGCGAGGTCAGCCGGGGGATCGGGGCTGATCGTGAAGTTCCGGGGGGAACGTGAAATTCGGCGTGCTGGGGCCGTTACACGCCCAGATCACCGGGCGCGAGGTTCGGATCGACGGACCGCGGCAGGCCAAGATGCTGGCCGCGCTTCTGGTCGACTCCAACAACGTCGTCGCCATGGAACGGCTCGTCTCCGTGATGTGGGACGGGAGAGCACCCGCCACCGCGGTCCGTCAGGTCCAGGACGCTCTCTCCGGGCTGCGCCGCAACCTTGCCGCGTGCGGAGCACCCGGATCCTTGATCAGCACGCGGCGCGGCGGCTACCAGATCCACCTGGCCCCGGATCAGCTCGACCTCCTGGAGTTCGACCACGAGCGGTACCTCGCCGAACGGCACACGGCCCCGTTCGAGACAGCTGTCGCGCTGCGGCGTGCGCTGGCCTGCTGGCGCGGTGACGCCCTGGTCGACATCTCCAGCCGGGTCCTGGAGTTCGATGCGGTACGGCTGAACGAGAAGCGCGCGGCCACGCACAAATGGTGTCTGAGCATTGAACTCGACCTGGGGCGGCATCGTGAGGTGATCGAGGAGCTGACCGCCCTGCTACGCGAGCACCCGTACGACGAGCACGTCGCTGAGCACCTGATGGTCGCCCTCTATCGCTGCCGGCGACAAGGCGAGGCGCTGCAGGTGTACGAGCGGCTGCGCCGGACACTGGCAGGCGAACTCGGCGTCGATCCCACCCCGCCGATCCAGGCGCTGCATCGGCGCATCCTGCTCGCCGATCCGGCCCTGGCGGCCCCTGTCCCGGCGAGCGGCCCCTCGGACACACGACCGAAAAGTCCTGGCGCGGCGGCCACCGAACCGGTTATGGCGATGCCGGTGCGCCAACTGCCGCTCGATGTCCCCGACTTCGTGGGCCGAGCCGACGCGCTGGCCGAGCTCGCCCGATTGCTCGACGCGTCGGCGCCGAACCGGGCCCCGGTGGCCGTCGTCGTGGGCGGTCCCGGTGTCGGCAAGTCCTGTCTGGTGACGCACGCCGCGCGGCTGGCGAGTGCCACCTTCCCCGACGGCCAGCTCTACCTCAACCTCGCCGGGACATCGGACGAGCCGCGGGACCCGGCGCTGATGCTGGCCGAGGCGCTGGGCGCACTCTCGATCGCCGGCAGCGCGATCCCGAACGGCCTGTCCGAACGGGCCGCGCTCTACCGGTCGTTGCTGGCGGACCGCCGGATGCTGGTGGTGCTGGACGATGCCGGTCACGCCGATCAAGTGCGTCCGTTGCTACCGGGGGCCGACGGCTGCGCCGTGTTGATCACCAGCCGCACCCTGCTGACGCAGCTTCCCGGCGCCCGGCACATCGACCTGGACGTGCTGAGCCCGGCAGAGGCGCAGGAGTTGTTCACCGGCATCGTCGGGCGCAGGCGCGTCGAGCGGGAACCGGCGGAGGCCGACACGATCCTCGACTGCTGCGGCAACCTGCCGCTGGCGATCCGGATCGCCAGCGCCAAGCTCACCGGCCGCCCGGCCTGGTCGTTGCGGGTGCTGCGGGAACGGATCGAGGACGAGTCCCGGCGGCTGGCCGAGCTGAGGATCGGAGATCTCAGCGTGCGGGCCAGCGTCGAACTGAGCTTGCGGCTGCTGCCGGCCGACGCGGTACGCGCGCTGGGCCTGCTGGGCCTGCTCGGCCCCTACACCCTGCCCGGCTGGGTGGTCGGCCCGCTGCTGGACCGCTCGGACGCCGAGGAGGTGCTCGACACACTCGTCGACGCCAGCCTGGTGCGGCTCACCGCCACCGACGCCATCGGCCAACCGCGCTACCGGCTGCACGATCTGATCAGGACCTGTGCCGTGGAGATCGCCGCCCCGCTGCCAGCGGCGGACAAGCGGGACGCGATGGTCCGGGTGCTGTCCACGTGGCTCGATCTGGCCGGGCGCGGCACCGATCGGCTGCCGGCCGGGCTGCTGGTCTGCGAGCCCGGTTTTGCGCCGCGCCGGTCGCTGCCCGACGCGGTCGGGGACCGGCTGATGGCCGACCCGGCCGGCTGGTTCGACGCGGAACGCGACACCCTGCTCGGCGCGGTGAAACTGGCCGTGGACTGGGGACTGGACGAGTTGGCCTGGGAGCTGGCGGCCGGCACGGTGACCTACTACGATCACCGGTGCCTGTATCAGGACTGGGAGCACGGGCACCGGCTCGCGTTGGACGCGGCCGAGGCCGCCGGCAACGCGCGCGGCGCATCCGTGCTGCTGCGCGGTCTTGGCCAGCTGCACATCTACCGAGACGAGTTCGACGGGGCGACCCGTGCCCTGGAGTCCTCCGTCGGGCTGTGCCAGGACGGCGCGGACAAGCGCGGCGAGGCGTTGTCGGTGGCGATGCTGGGCACGGTCAGCCGGGTGCAGGGCCGTTACGGCGAAGCCGCGGACCGTGTGGAGCAGGCGCTGGCCATCGCGGTCGGTGAGGGCGACCGGCACCTTGAAGCGCAGCTGTCCTGTTCGATGGCCGTGATGCGGCTCATGAGCGGCGAGCTCGACGAGGCGGACTCCTGGTTCGGAGAGGCCCTGCGCCAGGCCAGGGCGCTCGACGACGGACATCGGGTGGCGGTTGTGCTGCGGCGGTTCAGCCGGCTGCACGATCAGCGCGGTGATCCGGACGAGGCGCTGCGCTGCCTGTGGGAGGCGTTGGCCACCTTCGAGGAACTGTCCGACGAGCGGTGCGTCGCGTACACGCTGCTGGAAGTCGGCCGTGTGTACGCCGGTCAGCACGACCGGGACCGAGCCACCCCGGCTTTGGAGCGCGCGGCGGACCTGTTCCACCGGCACGGCGACCGCCAGGACGAGTCCGCGTGCTGGCAACTGATCGGCGACCTGGACGCCGCCGCCGGCGTCCACGACCTGGCGCGCCGGCACCGCGAGCGGGCGCAGCGGTTGTGGCAGACGATCGGTGACAAGCACCAGACGAAGGCTTCAGCGCCACCTTCGTCGCCGTGATCACCCAATGTGGGCGCAAGCCCTGTCCGTCAGGGCGGGGATAGCCCGATCGGTCGGCACCGTTGTCAGTGGCGTGTACTACGTTGATCGCACCAGTCGAAAGGGGGGTGTTTCGCATGCTGTCCGGACGGAGGTACCGCTTGGACCTGACCGGCGAGCAAGCCGTGCAGGCACAGGGGTTCGCGGACATTTGCCGGTCGGTGTGGAACACCGGACTCGAACAGCGTCGTGAGTACCGTCGTCGCGGTGGGTGGATGAACTACGTGCCGCAGGCAGCGGAGTTGGCCGACGCCAAGGGTGAGCACGAGTGGCTCAAGGATGCACCGTCGCACGTGTTGCAGCAGACACTGAAGGATCTCGACAAGGCGTGCCGGGAGCACGGCACGTTCACAGTGCGGTGGCGGTCGAAGGCCCGCTGGTCCCCGTCGTTCCGGTTTCCTGCCGGGAACCTGATCACCGTGGAGCGGCTGGGACGTCGGTGGGGCCGGATGAAGCTTCCGAAACTGGGATGGGTTCGTTTCCGCTGGTCACGCCCCCTCGGTGGTGAGATCAGGTCCGCCACCCTCTCGCGTAAGGGCGGTCACTGGTTCGTGTCGTTCGTCGTGGACGATCGGGCCGTCACGCCTGAGCGGCACGCCATGCCGTCCACGGCGGTCGGCATCGATCGGGGTGTGAAGGTCGCGGCCGTCACGTCCGATGGAGAGTTCTTCGACCGGACGTTCATCACCGCCGGCGAGAGTGTGCGATACCGGCGGCTGCAACAGCAGCTCGCCCGCACCAAGAAGGGCAGCGCCAACCGGCGCAAGACGGTCACGGCCATGGGCCGGATCATGTCCCGGGTCAGCGACCGGCGCGCAGACTTCTGCGCACAGAGCGCGCGTCTCCTGGTGACGAAGAACGCCCTCGTCGTCCTCGAAGATCTCAAGACCCGGAACATGTCGAAGTCTGCTGCGGGCACCACGGCTGCTCCGGGCGTGCGCGTCGCCCAGAAGCGTGGCCTGAACCGGGCGATCCTCGACAAGGGATGGCACCGCCTGGAACTCGCCCTCACCAACGCGGCCCGGTACACGGGCACCCGTGTTGTCAAGGTCAATCCCGCGTATACCTCGCAGCGCTGCCACGCCTGCGGGTTCATCACCGAAGACAACCGTGAGAGCCAAGCGGTCTTTAGGTGCAAGAACCCCGGGTGCGACAACGTAGATCATGCGGACGTCAACGCGGCGAAGAACATCAAGGCGGCCGGACTGGCCGTCTCGGCCTGTGGAGACCTCGGCATCAGCCGGTCCGTGAAGCAGGAACCCGGCAGCCGGACGACCGGCCAAGCCACCTGAAAAGGAATCCCTGCCCTTTAGGGCGGGGAGGATGTCAAGATGCCAGGTTCCCGGGTGCTGAGGGTGCCCGGTCCTGTGGCCGGAGATAGCGCTGCTGCCGGGGGGTGGATGATGTGCGTCGTGACCTCAGGGATAGTTCGCGCGCGGTGGTGGTTGGCTCTTCGAAGCGGTGGGTTCTTCTTCGTGGGGGGTGGTCTGGGCATGGCGGTGTACGGGTTGGTCGCGCACCAGCCTGTGGGGGGATGGTCCTGGGGCGGGTTGGCCTTCGGGACGGTGGTGGTAGTGACTCTCGCCGTACTGTTCCCCGGCCGTGGTCGTGACCGGCGGTGAGCCGCGTACCTGCGTGGGTGCGGAGATTCGCTCTGGTGTTGTGGTGGTGCAGTGCGCTGGTGTGGTTCGGCGTGCAAGCGCTGCGGAGTGGACGCGCGGGGCGGGTGGGTTCGATCGTGGTGTTCGTCCTGATCGTGGTTCAGGCGGGTCTTGCCCTGGCGGGGTATACCCGTCCGAGGACAAAGCGTCGGCGAGCACGCGAGGCAGACCGTAACGGTCCCGGAACAGCCGAAGACTGAGCTCCGGCGTTCCGCCGGTGAGGGATGCGGCAACCGCACCGGGCGATGCTGCCCGAGGGTGGCGCTATCGGGGACCTCTGGTAGCGCGTGCCCGGTAGCGTTCCAGAACTCCGATGGACGGCGCTGACGCGGCCATCACACCGAAGACGATGGAACTCCAATCGCCTCGGAGCTCTCGTTCCCCGACTGTGCGCCCGCCGGAGATCTGACTTTCCGGACGGGACGATATCCGCAGAACGCGCGGCCGCCGGCCACCCCGGACCGCGCGGAACCCCCACCCGGGCCGCCGCCCCCAGCCGCTGCGTGTGGATCCTCCGGCCGAGGTCCTCGTCCCGTGCTGCGCGGCTGCCGGGCACGAGCTCAAACGGGCGGCGTGACCGCAGACCACACGCCGAACCACTGCTCGGCGCCGTACGCCTCGAATCGCTCTAACCCGGTGAACCCGAGCTTCGCCGCGAGGCGCATCGAGGGGGCGTTGGCGGTCTGGGTGTAGAGCACCACCGGCTCATCGGGAAGCGCACCGGCAAACCATTTGAGTGCCGCTGTGCACGCCTCGGAGGCGTACCCGCGTCCCCACGCCTCCGGCAGGAACAAGTAGCCGAGCTCGGTTCCCCCAGCCTCCCGACGGTGGTTGCTGCCCGGAAGCTCGGGGGCGTGCGGGTCTAGCTCGATCGTGCCGATCACCGCTCCGTCGAGCTCGACCACGAAGAAGCCAGGGCGCCGCCCGGGCACTTCGGGCACGATGCGTTCAAGCTCGGCACGCGGTCGAGGGCCACCGAGGTAGGTGCCCACCTCCGGCGAGGCGTTCAGCTCGATGACTGCCGCACGGTCCCGGGCCTCGGACTCGCGGAGTACGAGCCGCTCGGTCTTGATCGGGGCAGGTGGCCAGGCGACGGCTCTGTGGTCGGTCATGCCAGCCAACCTAGCCAGCGGGCTCACAAGCGATCAAGACTGGCCGACAGCGGCCGATCCCTCCCTACGCTGAGGAGACCGGCGGTGTCGCCGTCCCGTCCGAGGACGGCGCCTCCTGCTGGGCGTGCCGCCAGAACCAGGCGACACGCAACCGCGGGCTGCGCGGTGCGCTGCGCAGCCCGCGTAGGCAGCGGGACGGGACCGGCGGAGTGTAAGGCCAGGTGTCACGCGGGGTGTAACGCGTGCCTGTCACGCTGCCCTGGTTACACCCTGACCAGGGTGGGACACCCCCTGAACGCACCCTGTGCAGCAGGGAGCGTGACAGCGTGGCACTCACGCGTCGAGCGCGGCGGCCTGGCGCTCGCGGATGACCGGCTCGTGTCCCGCTCTGGCGATCTGGTCCCTGTCTCTCGTCGGCGCAGGCGATTTGGCCCTTTGGTGCTGCTGTCGGTGGGGGGTGGCAGGCTGCACCTATGAGCTATGACCTTGCTGTGTGGGAGGGCGAGCGGCCGGCGGATGACGCCGCTGCGGCCCAGTGCTTCACCGATCTGTACGAGCGGTACATCGAGACGGAGGAGCCTTCGGTTCCTCCGGTGGAGCGAATAGCGGCCTTCGTCTCCGCGCTCTTGGAACGGTGGCCGGATCTCACCGAGGACGAGGACGACATCTCGCCTTGGTCAACCGGTCCGCTGATCGGGGAGGCCTGCGGTCCGCTGATCTACTTCCCCATGCGTTGGCGCATGGCGGTGGAGGCGTCTGCCTACGCGGCGGGGGTTGCGTCGTCGATGGGTCTCAACTGCTTTGACCCGCAGGCACGGCAACTCCGGCCGTGACGATGGCGCGGGAGCGGATGAAGTCGGCATCGAGCTTTCTCCCGGTGGATGTCGGGCCAACCCGGTCCTTTAGCCTGGCGGTCATGGCCACTGATCACACCGTCTGCTGTTGCGTCCTGTGTGGGGACGCCCCCGATGTGGAGCCCCGCCTGCGGGCGACCGTCAACACGATCGAGGAGCACGGCTGGCAGGTCACGATGGTCCCTGCCGATGAGCACGGTCCCGGGTGGGCGTACACCATCGGCTTGTGGCACCGGCATCGGATACCTGAGCTGGCGATGTTCGGCCTCGACGTCACCATGATGCACACGATCCTCAACGACCTCGCCCAGCGAGCCGTCGACGGGCAGCTTCTGGAGGCTGATCAGGAGCGGCGCGACGTCGCTAGCGTCCCGGTCGTGCTCAAGGCCGTCGACTACCGCTGGTACCGGGCATTCTTCGGCGGCGCGATCCGGTTCTACCGCAAGCCGCCGTTCCCGTTCCTCCAGGTCGCCTGGCCCAACCGGGAGGGAGCCTTCCCCTGGCAGCCTGCGGGAGAGGATCTCCTCAGCCGCCAGCCTCGGCTGTGGCTGCGCCCCCAGGAGCACCCGGTCGGGGTGTGGACGCAGGATGTATGAGCAGGTGACCGCTGCACCTATGTCACCGACTGGATCGCGAACAAGACCCGGCGGCCTGGACATCGACTCCGCCGCCCAGGCCGCCCTCAGCGAGGCCGGCGGGGAGCGGCGAGCGGTCCGGTCGGCGGGACGCGGCGTCACCGCATGCTCGGCGGGGAACTGCGCAGCCTTGGCTTCCCGAGTCGGGGCGGCCAGAACTGCTCCAGGTCAGAACACCAGCCTCGCCCTCCGCCGGTGGAACTGGCCTTCTGTATTGTCTCGTCCCCGAGAATGGTGCAGGCCTGAAGCCGACTTCCGCGAATGACGGCAGAGTAGGTTCTTCCGGTGCTGCCCGAGCAGTTGAACAGACACGAGGCGGACTGCGACCACGGAGGCTCATCACATGCGTCGAATAGGCCGATACTCTGCCTTGCTGGCACTCTCGCCGCTGCTTGTGACCGCGACCGCCTGCGGCGGGCAGCCGGAGCCACCGGCCGCCGGAGCCAAGTTGTGCGGTGCCACGATGGCGAGCTGGTGGTTTGACGCAGTGGGTGCCGGCGATCTGTCGAGCCAGTGGGACGGCGTCCATCTGCCGATGCGCCCCAACCTGTACAACAGGGCGTCGTGCGGTGTGAAGTCCGGCGACAAGTGGATCGGCAGGTACCTCACTGAAGTCAGCGACGCCGACAACATCAACAAAACCGCCAGGCAAAACGCCAAGCGGCCAGCGAGCATGCGTTTCACTGCGGCCGGAGGCGAGGGCAGTATGGACCTCGCCGATGACGGCCGAGGCGTCGAAGTCTGGTGGACCTGCAAGAGCGTCAAGCTCAACGTGGAGTTGTACCGCACCAGGGATGACAAGAAGCGCATCGAGCTCACCAAGACCCTGACCAGTCGAATAGCCTCCGCAGTCGGCTGCGCGGCCCTCCCCTCCGACTGAGTTCGTCAGAAGCTGTCAGCGTAGCGCCGGGACCGCCACTGGTGGCGCTGACGACCCGCGGCCCGGGTCGCGATGGAGCAGGCCCGGCGCAATGACAGGGGCCAGGAGTCGAAGTAGCAACTACCGCTGACCATGTGTGCGGTATGCCGGGGAGGGCGCGACCGCTGAACCTGGTGGCAGCAATCGGCTCGAAACCGCTGGTAGCTGCCCGTGTAGCCGAGTGGGATGATCTCCTTCCAGGGCTTCCAGGTGTCGGCGCAGTTGTTGTTCCAGCGGTCGTCGCGGTAGGTCTTGCACTCGTCCAGGACGGACGTCTGGTTCTGCCACTGGCCGGTGCAGAGGTCTTCCGGCCGGGCGGCGTCGCTGTATCGCTCGACGGCGCGGCTGGTCATGCCGAGTTGCCGCTGGATTGCGGCGGCTGTGCCCCGCCTCCACCAGCGCGTGGACCTTGGCGTGGGTGGTTCGGGTGCGCTCGGCGAACCGGTGGCTGGTCGGCCAGGGGGAGCTGGACGCTACGACGTTCGCGATCGACGGGAACAACAGCTCCTTCAAGCGGAGCACGACCTCTTACACGGCTCCGAGCTGTCAGCCACGACGCACGGGCATCTGATCGTCTTCGGGCAACTGCACGAGGCTCAATCCGACACGCGGACGTCACAGGTCGGCGAGGAACTGCCGCGGAGGACAAGGGACTTGGTCACTGCCGGGACGCGGACGTGCGGTTCGTAACGGAGCGGATCGGCGCGTACCGGATGCTCCCGTCGCAGGATCCCGCACAGTGCGACGCGGATCGGTCGACCCCGAACCCTTCACCCACCAGGTCCACGGCCTGGGACATCTACCCTCCGTGACGCGGTCACGGCCGGGTGGGCGACCGCAACCATGGTCAGCTGTGCGGCGTGTGATCCGGTGGGGCGGCTTTCGTCTGTTCCCGACGGGAAGGTGAGGGGGCCCGATGACGCAGGAGCAGACCGGGGACACGGCGTCGCGGACGAGACCGGGCGCGAGGCGGCCCAGGACAGTGCGAGGCCATGTGCTGCGCTGGGTGTTTCGTCTGGTGATGGCTGCCCTGATCCTGCTGCTCGCCATGCGCACCTACGAGGAGTCGGGTGTCGCGCACGCACGGTCGAACGGGACGCTGCACAGGGCCGAGGCCACCATCACGAGGCTGACGTCCCACACGACGAGTGGGATAGACGGCGGAGGCCAGGACGGCGGCAGCGGCATCTGGATCGTCACCACCAAGTACACGATCGAACTGCGCGTGGGTGACGGGACGAAGACGGTGGACGGCGTCCCGAGTGATTCCGCGAATGACCTCCAGGAGGGACAGCGGGTGGAGGCGGGCCTGTGGCACGGGCGGGTCGTGGAGATCGACGGACGTGATGTGTGGCTCGGCTGGCACCCAGGGGGATGGGATATCACGCTGGTCGTGCTGTATCCGTTGATCATGGGGTATCTGATCGCCGTCGCCATGACCGCCGCCGCGTACCTGGCCGGTCTCGGCGGCCGGGTTCGTTTGGAGCGGCAGCACCGGCGGGGGCCCTGGGGGTTCGGGTTCGTCGTCGGGGTGGCGGCGATCTTCGTGCTCATCGTGTGCGCGGCTTTCGGGAACAGCATCGCGTACTGGCCGGTCGTTCCCCTTGGCGCCGGAACCGTCGCCGCGCTGGTGAGGGTGAGGGGAGCGCTCCGGCGGGCCCGGGCCGCCCATGGCGCTGACCCATCCAGCGGAAGTGCACCGGCTCAGGTCTGATGGCCGGGGCCCGGCCGCGTAAAGCGCCGCGTAGGGCTCTGTGGTCCGGCCCCGCACAACCGCGCCGGCGCGTCCTGCCCAGCTCGGTGGAACACCACCTCGACATCCGGCCGCCACACCGGATCGGTCTTCCACACCATCGACCCGGAGGGCATGGGCGCTGCGCGTGCGAGCTGATCCGGGTTCGCGGGGCCGCGCGCCTGAGAGCGCGGCCCATGAGCGGCCCTTCGGGCGAGTGCGAGTCCCGTCCGTCCATCGACGGACGGGGCTTGCTTCTCAGGCGGCGCCGGCCTTCGCGGTTTCCGCGGCCTGTGCGGCGTCGGCCGCCTTGGCGGCGGCCGGTCGCGGCTTGCGGACGAGCGGGACCGTCGCGCACGCGGCGAGCAGGGACGCCACGGCGACCGCGTACCAGCCGTGCTGGAACGCGGCGACAGCGTGTCCGGGGGCGGGGGTGCCGAGGATGCCGACCAGGATTGCGACGCCGAGGACCGCGCCGATCTGGCGGCCCATCGAGGTGATGGCCGAGCCGGTGGCGAAGCGGGCCGGCGGCAGGGCGGCCGCTGATGCCCCGGTCAGGACCGGGATCGTCATGCCGACGCCGAGGCCGGTCAGCATCATGCCGGGCAGGAGCGAGGCCGCGTAGGCCGAGCCGGTGTCGAGCGTCGCGGCCCACCACAGGATGCCGGCCGCGAACAGGACACTTCCCGCCAGCGCGATGCGGCCCGCACCGAATCTGGCGACGGCGGGCCCGATCCGCAACGCGACCGGCGGCACCAGCAACGGTCCCGGCGCGATGGCGAAGCCGGTTGCCAGAGCGGAGTAGTCCCACACGCCCTGGCACCACAGCACCGCGCCGAGCAGCATCCCGGCGAACGCGACGGTGAACAGCGTCAGGGCGGCCGCGGCGGATGCGAACGCCGGAACCCGGAGCAGCGGCAGTTCGACGATCGGCACGGGGTGGCGTGCCGAGCGCAGGACGAAGCAGACGCCGAGCAGCACCGCGGCAGCCAGGCCGCCGAGGGTGCCGGCGCTCGTCCAACCCCAGTCGGGGGCCTTGACCAGGCCGAGTGCGAGCGTTGCGATCGATCCTGTGAGAAGGGCGGCGCCCAACAGGTCGGGCAGCGGACTCTTCTTCGCCCCGGCGCGTGCGGGCGACGGCAGTACCTTGACGCCGAGCGCGAACGCCGCGATCCCCACCGGCACGTTGACGATGAACACCCAGCGCCATCCGGCCTCGACCAGCAGCCCGCTGGCCACCGGCCCGAGTCCGGCGGCGATCCCGCCGATCGACGCCCAGGCCCGCACTGCCCCGGCGCGCTTCTCGGGCGCCGTCGTGTCGAGCAGCAGCGCGAGTGACGTCGGCATCAGCAGCGCAGCGCCGGCGGCCTGCACGAGCCGTGCCGCGACCAGCGTCCCGACGTTGGGAGCGAGTGCGCAGCCGACCGAGGCGAGGGTGAACACCGCCAATCCGGTCAGGAAGACCGGCTTGTGGCCGGAGCGGTCGGCGACGCGGCCGGCGACTACGAGGAGCGCCGCGAAGACGATCGCGTAACCGTTGAGGACCCAGGAGAGGGAGCCGAGGCCGTTGCCGCCGAACGAGCGGCCGATCGCCGGGAGGGCCACGTTGACGATGAAGAGGTCGAGGTTCGACATGAAGACCGCGGCCGTGACCGTCGCGAACACGGCTCGGGACGCCCTTTGTGGGTTTGGAAGTCCAACTGACATGGATCGGAGGGTAGCCGTGTGGGTTTGAAAACGCAACGGACGCGGGAGAGGATGGGAACATGACCGCGACCACGAAGCAGGGCGAGAGTTCGGTTCCGCACCCCGAAGTGCCCGGTCGGCCGTGCTCCGCGGCCGCCGCGCTGCAACTCGTCGGCGAACGCTGGGCCCTCCTGGCGATCCGCGAGATCTTCTACGGCAACCAGCGCTTCGACCAGATCGTCCGCAACACCGGCGCCCCCCGCGACCGCCTCGCCGCCAGACTGCGCGCACTGGAAGAGGCGGGCGTGGTCGAGCGCCGCGCCTACAGCGAGCGCCCACTGCGCTTCGAATACCACCTCACGGAGGCCGGCCGCGATCTCGCACCGGTGATGCGCGCGCTGCTGGCCTGGGGCGATCGCTGGGCGGTGGACACTCCGCCGGTCGCCTTCCGCCATCGCGGCGGGCCCGGCTCCGAGCACGACGCCGAGCACGACCTCGATCTGACGTCGACGTGCCGGACCTGCGGCGAGGAGGTCGGATCGGGAGGTCTCACGATCGACGTGCGGGCGCCTGGATGGGATCGGGCCGGGCCGATCGAAGGCTCCTGAACTCAGCAGCGATCAGGAGTGAAAGGGTCGCCCGATTGGCCGGATAGGCAGCGCAGTCCCTTGGGAGCTTGCCCAGTTCTCCTACAAGCTCCCCGGTGGAGGAGAGGCCTCTAACTCAAGGTGCGTGAGGAGCGTCGGCTGCCCTCGCCCTGCACTCCGAACATCTCCCAGCCTTTCGTGCAACGAACAGGTGCCGATACACGGTCACCTCGTTCCCGTGTATGCCGCAGAGTGTGGTCCCGTTTGCCAGGGCATGCTCCAAAGCAGGTGCGTCCGTCTCTCGGCACGCAGCGAAGCGCGTCGGAGTGAGCGCGACTCCGAAAGATCGGAAGCGATGACCCAGGTTCGACATGACCGTCACTTTCGCACGACGCCCCATCGCGGGGGGAGTCAAAGAGGCACGCTCCAGCTGAACAACCGCAGCGGCCGATGGGGGAGGTGGCCCAAAATGTCGCTATGAGCGACAGCCTTCCGGACGACTGGTCACCAGCAGACAACCCGTACGCGATTGCGGCGTCGGAGGCGGGCTGGCTTAAGGCCACCGTCGTCCTGACCATCCAGCGCATGCACAGCGATGACCAGCCGACCGGCTGGTTCAGCTCTCGCCAGATCGACGCACGGACGCTGGTCGTCGCACTGCGCCAGTTGCTCGCGGCGGTGAAGCTCGAACAGATCGCCCTCAAGGATCTCGGAATGAGTCCGACCGTCGTCGATGCGCTTGAACAGGCCCAACAGCGTTATGAGGCCGCCCTGCCCGACATCAAGCATGTCCGTGACGGGCTGGCCCACTTCGAGGACTGGGCACGCGGCAAGGGCGGCGGAGCACCGGCCGTAGCCCGCAAGGTCGGCGCGCCGCACGACGTGACCCGCGACCCCTGGAGCTTTCGGTACGAATCAGCAACCGACACCGTCATGATGGGGTCGTTCACCATCCCGGTCAGTGCGGCGATACCGGCCGCCACCGAACTCTGCGCCGCGATCCACGCCGCGGCACGTGCAGTCGACCTGAAGAACGCGGCGGAGGTCCACAGCCGGACGATCCAAGCAATCGCCGGCGCTGGGATCCCCTGCGATGGTCCGAAGGGACCGGTCGTCGTCTGCCCGGACGACGACACACGGACCTACTTGTTCTTCAACCTCAGCACCATCCCGGAGATCGGGCGCACGGAACTCGCAGCGCGGGTGGTCGCAGCGCTCGCAGGTGCCGGCCTGCAGCTCAGGCCGCAGAGCTTCCCGCAGGCCCGCGACACGCAGGACTGTCTGGTCATCGGCGAGGCCCTGGTGGTGGAGCGGGCTTGATCCGCGACTGCGGAGAGGCCTTCGACGGGCCATGGCCCGACGGGCCGTGGCCCCCATTGGGCAGCCGCGCCGACTGATCCGACAGGGCCGAGTGAAACAGCACCTTGACCGAATGCCAGACAGTTGGGATCCGCATGTATTGCGTGGTCACGAACGCCTCGAACGGAAACGCGCTGAGCTGCTGGTGCAGCTCGGGGTGGTGGCGGTGACGGGGCTGCCGAATCTGCGGCTGCCCCGGGTGGTCAGCTGAGACGCGGGTGGTCGGCGGAGAGCTGAGCGGGACCGGCCGCGCCCGGTACGGCAGCAGAGCCCCGATACGGCAGCAGGGCCCGGACCGCGCGTCGCGGTCCGGGCCCTGCCCCGTGCGGTGCCGCCCTGCGGCGGCGGTGCGTCAGCTCTGTGCGGTGTCGTCGCCCGCCTGCCCGGCGCCGTCCGCTGCGCCTGCCTTCTCGCGCATCTTGCGCACCAGCTCCGCCTTCTGGTCGGCTGCACCCTGGCGGTCGAGGTTGCGGTGGGGACCGTTGTTCTGCCGTTCGGCGCGGGACAGCCTCTTGCGCTGGCCGCCGCCCATGCCCACGGGGTTGTTGATGTTCTTGCTCACGGTCACGGGTTCTCCCGGTAATGATGTGAAGTGATCTACGGATTCATCGGTGGGGGACGGGCGGCGACGTCGAAGGACGTCAGCAGGGGCCCATCACGCTCTCACTCGTAAATCGGTGTCTGGAAGAACATGACAAAGACGTTACCCGGTTCCGTCGGCCCCGCACACCAACCCTTTCGTCGCGCCGGCGTCGGCCGGGCCTTCGGCGAGCTCCCGGGGTCAGCCGTTTCCTTCCGGGAATCTCAGCACCGCCAGCACCCGCCGGTGGTCGCCGGCCGCCCGGGGCACGTCCAGATGGGCGTTACTGAGCCGCCGCGGGCGTCGCCGCGCCCTTGACACGCATTGCCCGGCGGATCCTCATCCGCCTGAAGTTGCAGGTTGGCCTGGCGCGGGCGGCGACCGGTATCGATCTTGTGCACAGTGTTTCCCCAGCCTGCGGCCCGACATCCTGACGCTCATGTAGAGGGTGAACGACGTTCCGGCGCTTCCCGCGGGCGGGCTGGCCCTCCCCGGGGCTGCCTTCCCCTGCTGCGCGCTGGCTGGGTCCGGGACGGACCCGTCCCTCAGACTGCGGCGGCCGGTCGGGGCGAGATGGCGTCCTTCGCGGGCGAACCGGCCAGGCCTACGCGGCCAATATGCGCGGCGACCGCGAGCTGAAGCTCGCCGGACGCGAGGTCTTCCGCTTCGGCTCCACGGAACTGAGCGACCGGGAGCAAGCCCGCCCCCTCCTGCAGGCGTTCTTCGCTGAACTTTTCGATGCCCATGAGGTGACTGTTCCGTCCACGCAGAGTTGACCGATGAACCAGCCATTCCGGTGGATGAACCGGCCGACTCCTACCCTGCGGCGCCGCCAGGCCCGCTGTACGCCCAGGGCGCGGCTGCGCGGGCGCGTGGCTGCCCCGGGACGGGCTTCACCGCGCTTCCACCTCACACATCACGTGGACGTAGCGAAGCCGGGCAACGGCCTCCTTGCTCGCTTCACTTCTCCTGAGCTTGACCTGCGGGCACAACTCTGTGTGACCGATTGTCAGTGGTGGCGGCTACGTTGAGATCACTGAAGATCGGCCGCACTGGCCGGTCCGTGGGGAGGGGTGTGCCATGGCGCCTGCGCAGGCGGAAGAGACGACGTATTTGGAGCTGTCGCAGGACGACGGCGGGGCGCACAAGTTCTACGAGGTGACCGTCAACGGCACGGCGGTTTCCGTGCGATACGGGCGGATCGGCGCGGGCGGACAGCACCAGGTCTCCACGTTCCCCACAGCGGAGAGGGCGAAGGCCGCGGCGGCGAAGAAGATAGGCGAGAAGGTCCGGAAGGGATACGCGCCGGCGGTGCCGGGGCAGCGCGCCGCGCGTCCTGTGACGCGACGCCAGGTGACCTCGGCGCCCTCCACGGCGCGGGCGACGGCGCCGGTGTTGTGGCGGTTCCGTACAGGCGCTTCGGCCTTCGGGATCCACATCGACGAGGACCGCTGCTGGGTGGGGAACCAGCGCGGCGATGTCTACACCCTGGGCCACGACGGCGAGGTGCTGGCCCGGTTCTCGCTGCCGGACGGGGTCAAGTGCCTGGTGGCGGACGACTTCTGGATCTACGCGGGGTGTGACGACGGCAAGGTGTACGACCTGTCGTCGAAGGTGCCCTTCGCCGCCTATGAGATCGCCGACGACGTGGACATCTTCTGGCTGGACATCCACGAGGGCGTGCTGAACGTCGCCGACCGCAACGGCGGTCTGACCGTCATCGACCACGAGGACGAGTTCCAGTGGTCGCGCAGGTCGGCGGGTTCGAGTGCCTGGATGGTGCGGGCGGACGACCGTGCGGTCTTCCACGGGCACAACCACGGGGTGACGGCCTACGCGGCCGACGGCAGCGGGGAGTTGTGGCACACCCGGACCACGGGGAACGTGCTGTTCGGGTGGCAGGAGGACACCGCTGTGTACGCGGGCACGGGTCGGCGCGTGGTGGAGCGACTATCAAAAGGGACGGGCCGGATCGAGGCGACGTACGCCTGTGACACCGCGGTGTACTCCTGTGCCACGTCCCAGGGCGGCCAGTACGTCTTCGCGGGCGATTCCGCCTCCTCGGTCTACTGTTTCGACGCGGACGGCACCCGGCTGTGGAAGTTGGGCACGGGCGGGGGCTCGGCGCTCTCGATGCAGTACCGGGACGAGAAGCTGTACATCGTGACGACGGACGGCTCACTGGCCTGCATCGACGCGAGCGCGGCGGCGATCGCGGCGGCGCAGACCGGCACGGTGCCGGTGGCCAGGGATGTCAAGGAAGCAGCCGCGCTGCCGACCTACACCCCGGCGGCGACCGTCGCGACGGTGAGCGCGGTGCCCGCGCCGGGGGACGGGATCGTCGTGGAGTGCGTGCAGGTTGGCGGGCGGATGCGGGTCCACGTCGTCTCGGACGGCTTTGAGCCGACGTGGCACGTCCAGTTCCCGCGCTCAATACGGCAGATCGGCGCCCGCTATGTGGTGGACGCGCTGCACACCTCTTCCGGCGGCTTCTACCGGGTGCGGGGCGAGATAAAGAGGCTTGTGTAGGGCTGCGGACGGTGCCCGCGGTTCCCTGCTCCCCTTCCTGGCCGGGCTGCGCTGCCTGCCCTCCGCGGACCGCCCGCGTCCGCCGCCGCGCCGCCCACCAGCGGCGGGCCGCGTGCCGCCTGCACCGCCTTGCTGCCCGGCCGCGGCCTCGCCCCGGCCGGTTCGGCTTGCGCGGCGGCGCCGGGGCTGCCCCCTGTCGTTGTACGGCCGGCGGTCCGGTACTCCTGCCGCGCTGTTGTGCGACGAGGCGGGACGCCCAAGAGGGGGCGGATTGGCTGGTGGACCGGTTCTCCCGGCTGGCACCGGGGCTGCCGGTGAGCGCCGACATCGAGGCGGGTGGCGGCCCGTTCCTCGTCATCCTGGCCGCCGGCCGCCGGCCGCCGCTGACCGGGGATCACCGGCGCACACCCGCGTCGAGCTGAACTGTCGGTCCACTTCACGTCGGGCCGGGTGGCGGAGGCATGACGACGGTGTCGCCGGAGGGATCGGCTGCCTGGACCGCGCGGTGCCCGCCACCGCACGCCGGTGCGGTGGCGGCGTACGTGATGCTGGCCGCCACCCGTACCGTGTCACCGCCGCCGGCGCTCCTCGCCCCGGCCGCCCCTGCCTCGCCTCGCCGCGCTGCGCTGCGCCGCGGTGGTTGGTTTGTCCGGCCCGGTCGGGGGAGGTCCGGGTCGTGTGGCTGGCGTGGGTGGAACGGGGGTTGGCCGGGGGGTGTGTGGTCAGGCTGTTGTGGGTGCTTCTTGGATGTCTTGGGTGGGTTCTTGGGTGGTGTGGGAGTTGGTGAGGGTGAGTGCTCCGCCGGCTGTGATCAGGCCGACGATTACCGCGAGTGCGGCGTAGGTGATGCGTTCGCCGTGGTAGAACGACGCGACCAGGGTGTCGTTCCAGGTGCCTGCGGGCAGTTGTGTGGTGACCAGGGCGGCGATCAGGGTGCCGACGAGGGCGGTGCCGATGCTGCTTCCGATTTCCTGGGCGGTGTCGTTGAGCGCGGTGCCGATCGAGGTGCGGTTGTCGGGCATGGCGTCGACGAGGGCGATGGCGCAGATTGTCATGACGGTGCGTAGTCCGATGGTCATCACGATCAGGCAGAGGGCGATGGCGGTGTATCCGTGGTCGACGCTCCAGGACAGGCCGGCCAGTGAGCCGGCCAGGCAGGCCGCGCCGATCAGGCAGGCGATGCGGTGGCCGAACCTTGCTGCGAGCCATTCGGACAGCGGGGTCGCGGCGATCATGGTGACGATGATCGGCAGGTTCGCCAGGCCGGCCCGTACGGGGCTCCATCCGTAGGCGTACTGGAAGTGGAGGATCAGCCCGAACATCACGGCGGCCATCGCGATGGCGGTGCCGATCTGCGCGATGGCGGCGCCGCGGACGGTGCCGCCTGAGAACAGGCGCAGGTCCAGCATGGGTGATGCGCTGCGGCGCTCGTGCCACACGAACGCGCTGCCCGCGGCGATGGCGCCGAGGATCGATGCGAGGGTGGGCGTGGAGAGCCAGCCGTGCTCGACGCCGCTGGTCAGGCAGTAGCAGGCGAGGCCGATGGTGGTGACGCTCAAGGCGGCGCCCGGCAGATCGAGCTGGTCGTGGGTCAGGTCCTGCGGCCGGTCGGCCGGGACGCCGAGACGGACGCCGATGGCTGCGATCAGGGCGATCGGGGCATTGACGAGCAGGAGCCACTGCCACCGCACGTGGGCCAGGGCGGTGCCGCCCAGCAGCGGGCCGAGGACGAAGCCGGACATGCCGACGACGATCATCAGGGTCATGGCGCGCATCCGCAGCGCTTTGTCGTCGAAGAGCCGGAAGACCAGTGAGTTGGTGATGGGGGCCATCGCGGCTGCGGCGATGCCGAGGCCGGCCCTCAGTGTGATGAGCTGTCCGGTGGTGGTGACCGCGACGACGGCCAGGCTCAGGAGACCGAACACCGCCAGGCCGACCAGCAGGACCCGTCGGCGTCCGAGCCGGTCGGCCATCGATCCTGCCGTCAGCAGCAGGCCGCCGAACGTCAGTGAGTACGCGCCGGTGATCCACTGCAGCGCGGTGGTGGTGCCGCCGAGGTCCCGGCCGATGGTGGGCAGCGCGATCGACAGCAGTGTGTTGTCGACCATCTCGACGAAGAAGGCCAGGCAGAGCGCGGCCAGGGGTATCCATGCCGCGCGCAGCGACGGATAGGTGCGCGAGGCTGCGGGCGTGGTGCCGGTCGTGGTCATGGCGGGCCTTCTCTCGGAACGTCGCCGACTATCGAACGACGTTCTACGATAGAACGAGGTTCGATAATGATGCAAGCTGTGATTGGATGGGCACCATGACAAGCCCGCGACCACGACCCGCCGATCGTCCTTCCCGGGGACGTCAACGTGCCTCGCACTCCCTCGAGGCCGTTCTCACCGCGGCCGTGGCCCTGCTCGACGAGGCGGGCGAGCCGGCCCTGACCCTGCGCGCCCTCGCCGCCCGACTCGGCACCGGCGTCGGCAGCATCTACTGGTACGTCGCCGGCAAGGACGAGCTCCTCGAGCGCGCCATCGATCACGTGCTCGGCGGGGTGCTGACCGCCGTCGAAGGGCACACCAGCAGCGGCGACCCGATCGATGACCTGCGCGTGATGGCCGTCACGCTGTTCGACGCGATCGTGGACCGACCGTGGCTGGGCGCGCACTTCATGCACGACATCGACGTCCCGGGCAACGCGTTGCGACTCTACGAGGAGCTGGGGCGCCAGACCCTTCGACTCGACCTCACACCACGCCAGCGGTTCCACGCCGTGTCGGCGATCGTGGGCGTCGTGGTCGGCAACGCCGCCGACCTGGGACAGGAACCGCCCCAAGAGGTGCTCGACGGCAGCGTGGACCGCGACGAGTTCCTCGGCCGCTACGCCGAGGCGTGGCGTGCGCTCGACGCTGAGGAGTTCCCGTTCGTGCACGACATCGTCGACGAGTTCGACGGGCACGACGACAAGGAGCAGTTCCTCGCCGGACTGGATCTGACGCTGGCAGGCCTGCGCCTTCAGGCCGGAGCGTGATGTCGATTCACCCGTTCACGTCCTACCCCTGACCGATCGGTTCACAAAGAGCGTCACCACCTCCACCGGCAGATTGCTGATGGTCAGCAGTCACCCGGAAGAAGTCGCCCCCGTCGCCGTCTTCGGTGGCAGCGTCTTCGCCGGCGGCACGGTCGCCACGGTGACGATCCATATCAACCGCCGATGACCCACCGGGGTCCCAGGGCGTCATCCCCGGTACCCCGGAAGACGCCCTGCCGAACAGCTCCGGTCCGGCGGCCAGAAACGCGCCGTCACGCCCAGTCCCATCCCGAGGTCCGCCCAGGCGGTGGGCGGTGAGCTTCTCCCCGGGGAGGCTGGTGTGCTGGCGCTCGGCACCCTGGAGGGCTGTCCCGGCGAGCTGATCGGCGTGGTGAACCTTGCGATTGCGCAGCCAGGTCTCCAACCGCTTGGCCCCGAGCCGGCGAATGGCTGCAGGTGTCTGGTACCCGGTCAACAGGATGAGAGGGCCGGTGTTGGTGAGGTCGAGCGCCCGCTCCAGGCCGGGAAAGATACCGGTGAGCTGGGCGCGGAGCCGGTTGACGGTGCGGGTGCGGTCGGCGACCAGGTCCATGCGACGGCCCGTGAGGATCTTCAGATCGGTGACGGTCCCGTCGCCGGTCCGCAAGGGATGAAGGTCGCGGCGGATACGGGCCTGGTCGGCGATGACGGCTGCGTCCTTGGCGTCGGTCTTGCCCTCGCCGCGGTAGCCCTCGGAGGCGCGGTGGATGGCCCGGCCGGAGAGGTAGAGAACCGGTTGGTCGTGGTTGAGGAGGATCGCGATGGCGAGAGCGGCTCCGCCGTCGGCCAGGTCTATGCCCCAGGTCACCTCGTCGCCCAAGGCCGAGACGTCGGCGAGCAGTTCGAGCAGTTCGGGTTCGTCGTTGGCGACGCGTCGGGACAGCAGCCGACGGCCGCTCTCGTCGATCGCGACGCAGTGATGGTGGGTTTTGCCTGCCTCGATGCCGGCCCAGATAGCCGCCATGGGGTGCCTCCGCGCGGTGGGTGGTGGTACCTCCCGACGGACGACCTCGCTGTCGATTCCCTACGGAGCGATCGTTCGCAATTCCTAATTGGCAGCCGAGTTGTCGTGGGGCGTCAGGCGGCCAATCAGTGGAAGCCACAAGTGGCAGAACATTGAATGCCACAGCTGACGCCCCTGGGTAGGCGCCAACCATACGAAGGGCTCGCCCAGTCCCGCAGAACAACGTAGGGAACATTGAGTACGCAGGTCGGGCGCTGTCCGTTCTCGCTGGTCCTTTCAGCGTCTCACTGTGTTGCGCGCAGATCTGGCGATTCTCAGGCGGCGGCCTAGGAGTGGTCTTCAAAGGTCATGCCCACATGAGGAGTGATGCGAGGGTGACGGCTGCTTGGTAGGACTCGGCGGTCTTGTCGTAGCGGGTGGCCAGGCCGCGCCACTGCTTCAGGCGGTTGAAGCAGCGTTCGACAACGTTGCGGTGCTTGTAAAGCTCTGCATCGAAGGTCGGCGGGCGGCCGCCGCGGCGCCCGCGCCGTAGGCGGTGGGCAATCTGATCGGCGCGTTCGGGGATGGTGTGGCCGATGTCGTGTCGCGGCAGCCAGTCCCGGATCGCCCACGAGCTGTAGCCCTTGTCGCCCAGCACATGGTCGGGCCGCACCCGCGGGCGCCCCGGTCCGATCCGCGGCACCCGGATCGCCTCCATCACGGCGGTGAACTGGGTGTAGTCGTTGGTATTGCCGCCCGTGATCGTGAAAGCCGGCGGCCGGCCCACCGCATCGCAGACCAGGTGAATCTTGCTGGTCAGACCGCCTCGGGAGCGTCCGAGGCCGGGGCTGCGAAGCCCCCTTTTCGCGCCCCGGCGGCGTGCTGGTGGGCGCGGACCACGGTGGAATCGACCGACACCAGCCAGTCGATATCGTCGTTTGCGTCCGCCCTGGCCTGCGCGGCCTGCAGCATCCGCTCGAACGTGCCGTCCAACGCCCACCGGCGAAACCGCGTGTGCAGCGTGGCCCACGGCCCGTACCGTTCGGGCACATCGCGCCAGGGCGTGCCGGTACGGAACTTCCAAACAATGCCATTGAGCACGGTGCGGTCGTCCACCCGTCTCCTACCTCGCAACGACACGGGCAGCAGCGGACGGACGAACTCCCACTCAGCATCGGACAGTTCATGTCGACGTATCACCCGACCATGATCCACTACTCAAGATCTTTTGAAGGCACCGCCTAGCAGCAACCCCGCCGGCCTGCGAGGCCACGCGCCACCGTCGCCCTGGACAGGTCGGTACGACCGGATGCGCTACTTCGACTGGAGGTGCTTCTTTCCTTACGGCGAACAGGACCCTGGACAGGTCCCGTCATTGCATTGCAGGTCAGAAGCGCTCTCTGCTTATTTGATCAAGGACCGGGCAAGCCCGCTCGTGAAAGCGCGAGGCCAGGCACCTATTGACGCTTGAAGGTCTCCTTGTTTCCCAACTGCCATGTAACGTCGAGTGTCCTGCCGTCGTCGCTCAGGGTGGCTTGGCCGGACGCGCGATCGGTGTTGCCGTCGGTACACCTGTCGAACCTGATAACAATGCTGCCGTTGTTGGCCACGCTGCCGGAACAGGTACGTGGGGTGGACATCAAGGCTGACGCGTTGGTGACGTTAAAGGACACGTAGTCGGCTCCGGCATCCGAAGCCCAGGTGCCGTCCAGCCCCATCGTGCCGGATGCCTTCACTGGGTCGGGCTTGCTGTCGCTGCCACAGCCGCTCGTGATCAGAGCCGCCGCGAGGACAAGGCCCGCTACTCCCATTCCTTTACGCATAACTATTCCCCCAGGCGCCGCATGGATGATCCTGAAAGCTACCAGAGTTCGTCACCGCGGCCGGGGCATTGGCGGGGCTGGCCAGGTTCGGCAATGAGTAACGACCGGTGACCCGTGCTGCTCGCCGGGCTGTCGATCTCTACTTGGGCCCAGTCGTAGAAGCGGTGACCTTGGCGCCGTCTCCGGCTGAGAGTCGCTGCCATGCAGTCTTCGGGAGGCAGTGGGCCAGCATGCCGGCCGTGAAGACGCCCGCGCGGGTCGGGATCGGTCGCTTGCGTGAGACGGCGAGGACGTAGCCGACCTGACGGCGCTCCAGTTCGGCGCTCAGGTGGGGGTCGCCGCCGTAGACCTCGTCGCCGGTGACCCATGAGGCCGTGATGCCGGCGTCCAGGGCCTGGGTGATCAACTCGGTGGCCAGGGCGGGCTTGGTGGCGAACCCCGTGTGGTCCGGGATGCCTGCGGCCGGGCACCGGTCGGGGTCCTGAGTCCAGGAGCGTGGGATGAAGAGGCGCCGGTCGATGGCAGCGTGCCCGACCGGGGTGGAGTAGACGAGGTAGACGGCGACCTGGGCGTTTTCGATTCGCCCCGCGGTCCCGGTGTAATGGCGTTGCACCCCGACGCTCGCGGTGCCCTTCTTCAGGTCACCGGTCTCGTCCACCACCAGGACGGCGTCCTGGTTGCCGAGATGCTCGACCACGAAGTCCCGTATGTCGTCGCGGACTCCGTCGGCGTCCCAGGACGCGCGGCTGAGCAGGTGCTGCATACCGGCCGGACTGCTGTCACCGGCATGCTCCGCGATCGTCCAGCAGTTCTTCCGCGGCAACTCTGCCAGCAGGCCCAGCACGAAGGCCCGTGCCCTGCGACGCGGCTCGACCCGGGCGAACCGCCTCGCCCCCCTCGCCATCAGGTCGTCGAACACCAGCTGCCACCGGGCAGGGTCTACGCTGTGGCCCACCGCCCTCGGCTGATCTTCGTCTGTCCACACAACCGACGATGATCAACGGTGGCCGTGCCCTTTCTACGCCACCCAGCAGTACAGGTTCTCGTCTCCCTCGCGGACGGCACGGGCCAGGTCGGCCAAGCCGCTCAGGATCCACACGGCGATCTCGGGGTCGAAGACCTCGCCGTCTGCCGCCCGCTCGGCCACCCACAGCCGGCTGACTTCAGCGAGCCGGTGCTCGACGGCAGTGCACAGGGCATCTCGAAGGGTGCCGGAGACGGCGAGGACGAGCGGACCCTCGCCGTCGTCCGGGTCGACAACAGTCTCGGGAACATCGTCGTCAAGGACTTCCTCAAAGCTCCGATCGGTGAAGATGCCCTCCCACTCGATCAGAGCCTCCTCGACATCGAAGTTGCCGAAGGTCAGGGACTCGAAGACCCCGTCGGGACCACCCTCCGCGACAGCAGCGGCAGCTTCGGCGTCCGGTGCCCCGAAGAACTTGATGACGATGCTCACCGGGGCATCGGGCATGTTCCACCGGGCCCGGTCTACCTGCCAGCGGCCAGCAGCAGCCGACCTACCGCCCCGAGATGCTGTCCGCCCACAGGCCAAGATCAAGATCTACAGCGGGTACTAGGTTCACCATGAGATCGGGTACAGGTTTCATGGCACCGTCCTCCTGCGGTGCCCTAGCGTCGTGCCATGACGATTCCAGCTGGACTGAGACGCACGGTCCTCCGGGCGCAGCGGGACACCGGCTTTCTTGCCGCTGGTGTGCTGCCGCACCTGGCGCTGGTGCCCGTGTGGGCCTGGGCGGCGGCGACTACCGCCAGGACGGGGAACTGGCTCCTTACGGTTTCCATGTCGGCCGCCCTGGTCCTGCTCGGCACCCCGGTGCTGACGGCCGTTCAGCGGGCTCGCTACCGGGTGCTCATCGGTGTGGACGTCCCCCGGCTCACCCCCACCGCGCCGGAACAATGGACGTGGGTCTCGACCGCCCGGTGGCTCGCGGCGACGCGGCCTTGGCGCAAGATCGGCTACCACCTCCTGCTGGGCCCGCTGCTCGCGCTGCTGGAGCTGCTGGTGCTCGCGGTGGCAGCGGCGTGCCTGGCGGGCGTCATCGCCTACGCCTGGTCATGGGCGCTGCCAACCGCAATCCGCCAGGACTGGTTCGGCTACCTGACCCAGCTGCCGGCTTACACAGCGGCTGGACTCCTCCTCCTGTGCGCCCTGCCCTGGACCGCGCGGGCAGTAGCCCGGGCCGAGGCGCGGCTGGCGTTGGGCCTGCTCGGGCCCAGCAGGGCGCAGCGGCTCCAGGAGCGGGTCGATCAGCTGGCCGTGAGCCGGACCGACTTGATCGAGGCCGTCGACGCGGAGCGCCGCCGGATCGAGCGCGACCTGCACGACGGCACCCAGCAGCGGTTGGTGTCTCTCGCGGTCAACCTGGGTCTGGCCATTGCCTCCCGCCCGGACCTGCCGAGTGATGCCCGCGAGGTGATCGCGAGAGCGCACCTGGAGGCGAAGGAGGCGATCGCCGAACTCAATGACCTGGTGCGGGGGCTGCACCCGGCCGTGCTCGAAGACCGAGGTCTGGACGCGGCGTTGTCCGGGCTGGCTGCCCGCACGCCCTTGCCGGTGCGGCTGAGGGTCAATCTGGAGGAGCGGGTGGCGCCCAACGTGGAGTCAGTCGCGTACTTCGTGATCTCTGAGGCGCTGACCAATGCAACGAAGCACGCCAACGCGATGCGTGCAGAGGTGATAGTCCGTCAGGTCGGCGAGGTGCTGCGAGTGCGCGTTACCGACGACGGGCTGGGCGGTGCCGACGCCGCCGCCGGCACGGGGCTGACCGGGCTGGCCAAGCGGGTCGGCTCCCTCGACGGGGCCTTCCACGTCAGCAGCCCCGTTGGCGGGCCCACCACCATCACCGCGGAGCTGCCGTGCGCGCGGTGATCGCCGAGGATTCGGTGTTGTTGCGGGTCGGCCTGATCAAGGTGCTGGAGATGGGCGGGTTCCAGGTCGCCGCGGAAGCCGGCGACGCGGAAGGGCTGTTGGCGGCAGTGGCGGAGCACCGGCCCGAACTTGCCTTGATCGACGTCCGGATGCCGCCCGGCTTCACCGACGAGGGGGTGCGGGCGGCGATGGAGATCCGTCGGCGCTGGCCGGGGACGCCGGTGGTGCTGCTTTCGCAGTACGTGGAGGAGCGGTACGCGGCCGACCTGCTGTCTGCGAACACCAGCGGTGTGGGCTACCTGCTCAAGCAGCGGGTTGCCGATGTCGCCGACTTCGTGGCGGCGGTCCGGCGAGTGGCGGACGGGGGCACGGCCCTGGACCCGCAGGTCGTCGCCCAGTTGCTGCTGCGGCGCGACAGCGACCCGCTCGCGTGGCTGACCCCCCGCGAACGGGAGGTGCTCGGCCTGATGGCCGAGGGGCGCTCCAATGCCGGCATCGCGCAGGCGCTGGTGGTCAGCGAGAGCGCCGTGGCGAAGCACATCAACAACATCTTCGCCAAGCTTGACCTGCCCGTGGTCGACGCGGACCACCGCCGCGTCCTGGCCGTGCTGCGGTTCCTCGGAGCGTCCCGGGCCTGACCTTCCCATCCGTGAGCACGATCTACGGCTGGAGTACCAGCTGACAGGCTGGTTCGCCTGGTTTACACCAGTCTGGGTTGATGTGAGTCTCATCGGAGTTGGCGTTTCACATCAAGGTCTGCCGTGACCGATGAGTTCTGTGCGGATCCGTGGTCGATACGGCTGGATACACCGACAGCGGTGGGCCTGTGCTGGGGACGTTCCAGCGCGGGAGGAAGCAGATGGAGGCTGTGATGAGCGTCGACGACTCCGACCAGGGGCACGCGATCCGGACGGGCGGGCAGGGGGCGCGGGTGAGCGGTCCCAGGGTGTTGGTGGCGGGGGCGAGCATCGCGGGACCCGCGCTGGCCCACTGGCTGCGCCGGCGGGGGGCTGAGGTGACCGTAGTGGAGCGGGCTCCCGAGCTGCGTCCCGGCGGGCAGGCGGTGGACGCGCGCGGGGTCGCCAAGGAGGTCATCGAGCGCATGGGGTTGGACGCGGCGGTGCGCGCGGCGTGCACCGACACCGCCGGCGCGCACACCGTGGACGCGGACGGGCAGGTGCTGGAGACCTTCCGCGCCGACGACGACGGTGGCGACGGGTTCATCGCGGACATCGAGATCCTGCGCGGGGACCTGTCCCAGGTGCTCTACGACGACACCCGCGACGGCGTCGAGTACGTCTTCGGCGACCGAATCGCCGGGCTCGCCCAGGACGCGGACGGGGTCGACGTGGTCTTCGCGGGCGGCAACCGGCGGCGCTTCGACTTGGTGGTCGGGGCAGACGGGCTGCACTCGGAGCTGCGAGCGATGGTCTTCGGGCCGCATGAGCGGTTCCTCCGCCACCTCGGGCACGTGCTGGCCTTTTACAGTGTGCCTAACGAGTTCGGGCTGGACCGCTGGCTGCTCGAGTACCAGGATCAGGAGTCCGGGCGCTCCGCCCTCCTGCGGCCCATCCAGGACGCCACCCGGGCGATGACCATGTTCTACTTCGCCTCGGCCGACTTCGACTTCGACTACCGTGACGTCGCGGCCCAGAAGGTCCTACTGCGGGAGCGGATGGCGGGCATGGGCTGGTTGACCCCGGACATCCTCGCGCACCTGGACGACACCCCGGACTTCTACCTCGACCAGGTCGCCCAGGTGGTGATGGACCGCTGGTCGAGTGGACGGGTGGGGTTGCTCGGGGACGCGGCGTTCAGCTCGTCGCCGATGTCCGGGCAGGGCACCGGGCTGGCCCTGGTCGGTGCCTACCTGCTGGCCGGAGAGCTGGCCGCTGCCGAATGGGACCCCGACGCCGGGTTCGCCCGCTACGAGGCGCGGATGCGCTCGTTCGTCGAGGCCAACCAGGAGATCGGCCGGTTGAACGGCCGCAGCCGCGACGTCCCCGGGCCAGACGCCGAGCCGCGCCCCGATTTCGCCAGCGAATGGTTCACCGAGCTGGTCGGGCGCGCGATCAACGGCGTCGAGCTGCCCGACTACGCGGGGGTGCCGGACTCCGCAGCCCCGACCGGATCGCCTATCACCTCGTCGGCCAAGCCGTAGGTGTCACATAACGTGTCGAGAGGGACCACGCTTCGGTGGGACACCGCCGGACGGCCTCCGCTCATGCCGCATGGTGCGTTGAAGCACCGTTCGGCGGCCAGGCCACCTTCCGATGAGGCGGTGTTGGCTCGGAAAACTGACAAGATGGTCTGATTCGCTCGTCATCTCAGATGATCTGGTTCACCGCGAGGGGGTGTCGGCTGCAGCGGGTCTTGCTGTTCGGCCTCTTCGGCGGGGAACAGGATGGGGCTGAGGAGGTAGCGGGTGCGCTCCTGGGAGGGTTCGTTGGCAAGAAGGGGTGCGATGGCGGCTTGCATCGCTCCGATCAGTGCTACGAGTTCGTCCTTGCTGAGCCAGATCGCGTGCTGGCGATAGCCGACGAGGTCGTCCACGGGATTGCTGCCTTCGCGCTCCAGATAGGCACCGAACTCCGCAACCAGCACGGCCGTGGCGGCTGCGAATGCCCGCTCGTGGTGCTGCGGGGTGAGCGCCCGCGCGGTTTCCGCGTCGATGTTCGCGTGTTCCTGCCGTAGCCGGTAGGTGCGTTCGACGGCGCCCCGCACCCGTCGCTCGTCGGCGACGTCGAGGATGCCGCCTTCGGCGAGGAGGTCGACGTGTCGGTAGACGGTCGCCTTGGACACGTCCGGGATCAGAGTGCACAACTGCCCGGTGGTCAGGGCCCGCCCGCCGCGCAGCGCGTGGACCACGCGGAGGCGGACAGGGTGCGCCAGGAGTTCCAAGGTGTCCATCACCCCACCTTCTCATGCGTGCTACCTTTCTCAAATCTAAGAAAGGTGAGGGGATGCAGACTGCGGAAGAGACCGCTGTGCTGGTGGTCGAGTGGGCACGCGATGGCCGTTTCAGGGAGATCGCTGCCCTATTCAGCCCGCCGTTGCGTGCTGCGCTGACCGCCGAGACCCTCCAGGCGGCCTGGCTCGCCGAGACCTCGGGAACCGGTCCGGTCACCAACCTCGGCGAACCGTCGAGCGAGAGCCTGCGGCCGGACCTGATCCGAGTCAGCATTCCCGTGGCCTGCGAGGGGGGAGAGTTCACCGTCGTCATGTCGGTCGACTCCGCCGGCCTGCTGAACGGGCTGCGCCTCGCGCCCCCTGCCGGCCAACCGTGGACGCCGCCCCCTTACGCGGTTCCGCACGCCTTCGAGGAGCACGACGTCACCATCGGAGCCGGTGCTCTCGCAGTGGCTGGCACCATCACTGTTCCGCGTGGCGACGGCCCGTGGACCGGAGTCGTGCTTCTCAGTGGCGGAGGTCCCTTCGACCGGGACGCGACCAGCGGACCCAACAAGCCACTCAAGGACATCGCCTGGGGGCTGGCCAGCCGCGGCGTGGCGGTGCTGCGCCACGACAAGGTGACCTTCACACACGCGGCGGAGGTGGCTGCCGCGGACGACTTCACGATGACACGCGAGTACGTCCCCTACGCCGTCGCCGCCGTGCGTCTGCTCCAGGAGGAGCCATGCATCGATTCCAGCCGGGTGTTCATCGCCGGGCACAGCATGGGGGGCAAGGTCGCCCCACGGGTTGCCGAGGCCGAGCCGTCCGTCGCGGGCGTCGTGATCCTGGCGGGCGACGCCGAGCCCATGCACCGTGCGGCCGTCCGGGTTGTGGGCCACCTCGCGGCCCTCGACCCCGGCCCGCGCTCCGAGGCGGTCCTTGCGGAGATCACCCGGCAGGCCGCGACCGTCGAGACCGCCCTGTCACCCCGTACGCCCCGGGAGGACCTGCCTTTCGGTCTTCCTGCCTCGTACTGGCTGGACCTGCGCTCCTATGACCCGGTTGCCGCCGCCGCCCGCCTGGACAGGCCGCTGCTGATCCTTCAGGGGGGACGCGACTACCAGGTCACCGTCGAGCACGACTTGTCCCTGTGGCGAAAGGGACTGAGCGGGCGTCCGGGCGTCACCATCCAGATCCACGAAGCCGACGACCACCTCTTCTTCCCAGGGACAGGACCGTCGACGCCCGCCGGGTACATGGCACCCCAGCACGTCGACGCGGCGGTCATCACGGACGTCGCCGCGTGGCTGGACTGCCAGCCTTCAGCGCGAACCCGATGAGCGGGCGGAAACGCCCCAGGCGAACCAGATCACCTGAGGCGGGCACGGATATCCGCTCTCCCCGGACCAGAGCACCTGAGATTTTCCATGCTTCCGCATCTCACTTGATCTGGTCGATCCAGGTCAGAGCCGGTCTCGGAAACCAGATCCTTTGCGCCGGGACAGCGGGGATGGACCCTCGATGGACTGGGACCGCCGCCACCGCGGTGTCTGCTCCCCGTCTGCGCGGGGATGGACCCCTGCTCCGCGCACAGGCCGGCTATCACGAAGGCTGCTCCCCGCCCGCCCGGGGATGGACCCATCCAGTGGCTGACCGCTGACCGCTGACCGCTGACCGCTGACCGCTGAGCGCGGAACCGGCCTGACTACCCCTCGTCGGCCTCCTGGTCGGCGGCTTCGTTGGCGCGGTCGATCTCGGCCATGTGCTCCTCCGCCCAGGTCCGCAGCTCCGCAAGCGCGGCTTCCAGGGACAGCCCGAGTCCGGTGAGCCGGTAGAAGACCCGCGGCGGCACGGTCGGTTCGACCCGGCGCGACACCAGCCCGTCGCGGGTCAGGCGTCGCAGCGTCACGGACAGCATCTTCTGCGAGACGCCGGGCATCCGGCGTCTCAATTCCGCGAAGCGCACCTCGTCCGGTGCGGCATCGGCGAGAGTCTTGACGGCCATGGACGTCCACTTCGTGCCGATGCGGTCCAGCAACTGCCGCGTCGGGCAATGGGGATCGAACAGATCGCCGCGTACCCCGCGACCGGCGGCCCGGCCTCCTCGGGTGGTCACCTGTGGCTCACCACCTTCCCTGAAAGTGCCGTCTAGGAAGCGGTCGGACAGTTACCTATCGTTCTGTGGTCACCAATGGTAACCATCCGGAGGAGCCGTCATGCCCGTCACCACCGCACACCACCTGCGCCACATCGAGACGAACGGCGTCCAACTCAATGTCGCAATCGCCGGGAACGGACCTGCGGTTCTCCTGCTGCACGGCTTCCCGCACACCTGGCAACTCTGGAGCGGCATCATGGGCCGACTGGCGGGGCAGTACCGGGTCATCGCCCCGGACCTTCGAGGCTTCGGTGCCAGTGCACGTGCCATCGAGGGTTACGACGCAGGCACCCTCGCCGCCGACGCCGAAGGGCTGCTCGACGCACTCGGCGAGCCCTCGGCAGCGGTGGTCGGCATCGACGCGGGCACCGCCCCCGCCGTCCTGCTCGCGCTGCGCCGACCCGGCCTCGTCCGGCGCCTGGTCGTGATGGAGGCACTGCTCGGCCGCCTGCCCGGAACAGAGCACGCCGTCGCGGGCGGTGCCCCGTGGTGGTTCGGCTTCCACGCCGTCCCCGGCCTCGCCGAGACCGTCCTGGCCGGCAACGAGGCCCCGTACATCGACTTCTTCCTCGACTCGGGGACGCTCGGGCGAGGAGTACCCGACGACATCCGTGCGGCCTTCGTCCACGCGTACACCGGCAGTGAGGCCCTGCGCTGCGCGTTCTCCTATTACCGGGCCCTGCCCACCAGCGCGCAGCAGATCCAGGACGCCGTCGCGACGGCACGGCTGACCATGCCCACCATGGCCGTCGGCTCTCACCCCGTCGGCACCGGGCTCGAACGCCAACTCCGTCCCATCGCCGATGACCTGATCGGACACCATCTCCAGGACTGCGGCCACATCATCCCCCTCGACCGCCCCGACGCGTTGTTCGCGCTCCTTGCTCCCTTCCTCTCCGCCGATCTGCCGAAGTGACTGAAGCGGGGCCGAAGGATCACGGTCGGCGGTTCGGGCGTTCGTCCCAGCATTGAGTTGTCCAGGACCGCCGGATCAGGCTGCGCACGGTGACGACTTAGGGGTTGGCCCCGGTTGTACTCAGGTTCTCCGCTTTCGAGCACGCGGAGCAGGGAGGCGGTGACTACGCGCGTTCCACGGCCGACCTGGAGCACGCGGCACGGAAACTGTCCTCGGCGGACAAGGGCGTAGCCTTTTGCGCGGGAGAACCCGAGGGCTCTGGAGGCATCTGCCACGCTGCTCGTGCCACCCCAGGCGGCACGGATGATCATGGGGCTGTATGTGGCATTCCCGGCTTGCGCATCGGCGGTGGGGTCTCCCCCTGAGTGGTGGACACGCTGATACTGGAGCTGCTTGATCCGGAGCAAGCGAGAAGACCGTCGATGGCGATGAAGGACTACTCGGACGAGTTCAAGGTCGATGCCGTGTATTTCGCCGGGGAGACGAACTGGTGAGGAGCCGCTTTCAGTTCGTTGACGACCACCGGGACACCTACGAGCTGAAGCGGCTCTGCCAGGTCCTGGACGTGAACCGGTCCAGCTACTACAAGTGGCTCGCCGGAGCCGAGGCCCGGGCCGCCCGGCAGCGGCAGGACCGGATCGGCGGAGGGCACGAAGAGCGGATCACCGTCGTCGGCCAGGAGCACGTCATCAAGCTGGGCATCTTCCTGAGCAACACCAGTTCGAGGCGGGACAAGCTCACCGCCCCGCAGTGCGCCGCTTTGGCGGAGCTGGGGTTGGAGTGGGCGTGACACCTGCCTCGGCCAGTCGTTGAACCGTCGGTCAGCGAAGTGCACAGCGGGACCCGGGGACGTCATGGCTCCCGGGTCCCGTGCTGATCAACCGGCGCCGGGACCCCGGGACGATTGACCTGTCGCAGCGTCGGTTGAGCATTCTCACCGACGGTTGAGTGCCCCGGGGTGCTGGGTTGAGCCGGGACACGACAGGTGGAACCTGGCCAGGCATGTGGGAACTACTGGCTAGAGATGTGTCGCGGTCCGGACAAGGTCGGCGACGGCTCTGGACCGGCTGTGCGATGGCCAGGCGATCACGGTGGTGACTGTCGGCGCGTCCAGCACGGGCACGGCCGCGAGGTCACCGTGCAGTTGAGCTCGGCACGACTCCGGTGAGACCGCGCAAGCACGGCCGAGCGCGACGAGCTGCAACAACTGTGCGTGGTCACGGACCTGCGGGCCGGGGCCGGGCGGGTAGGTGCCGTCGGGGTCGGGCCAGCGTGGCAGGGGCAGGCCCGGCAGCCCGGCGATGTCGGCCATGTGCACATGGGCCCGGGCGGTGAGCGGATGCCCGGCCGGCAGGACCGCAACCTGGCCCTCCGCGCTGAGCTCTTCGGTGTGGAACCCGGCCGTCGAGTCGAACGGCCGGTGCAGCAGCGCCACATCGGCCCGGCCCTCGCGCAGGAGTCGTGCCTGCTCGGCCGGGCCGCACAGGATGACCTCGACGGGGACCGCGCCGGGTTCGGCAGCGTACGCGTCGAGCAGTTTCGCCAGCAGTTCGCTGGACGCGCTGGCCTTCGTGACCAGGACCAGGCCGGGGCGGCCGGTCACGGAAAGGGCGGCGCGGCGGGTCCGTCGCTCCGCAGCGTCGACCGCGTCGAGGGCTGCCCGGCCCTCGACCAACAGCACCGAGCCGGCCTCGGTCAGCGTGACAGTGCGGCTGGTCCGATCCAACAGCATTGCCCCGAGTCGGCGTTCGAGCTGCTGGATCGCCCGTGACAAAGGCGGCTGCGCGATCCCGAGCCGCTGCGCGGCGCGCCCGAAGTGCAGCTCTTCAGCGACAGCGACGAAGTATCGCAGTTCCCGGGTCTCCATCCGGCCACGCTACTTCAGATCCATACCCTGAAGGTATCGCTGCCCACCCAATCGGTGTTGGACCCCCGCCGGGGCCCGAGGGCAGCATGGTCCCTATGACTGAACGAACGATTGCGCTGGTCACCGGCGCGAACAAGGGAATCGGCTACGAGATCGCCGCGGGCCTGGGAGCCCTCGGCTGGAGCGTCGGCGTCGGCGCCCGCGACGACCAGCGCCGTAAGGCCGCGGTGGAGAAACTGCGCGCGGCCGGCGTCGACGCGTTCGGCGTACCGCTGGACGTGACCGACGACGCGACCGCGACCGCCGCCGCACGGCTGATCGAGGCACAGGCCGGGCGCCTCGACGTGCTCGTCAACAACGCAGGCATCGCCGGCGGCATGCCGCAGGAGCCCACCCAGGTCGATCCCGCCACCATCCGGACGGTCGTGGAGACCAACGTGATCGGCGTCATCCGCGTCACCAACGCGATGCTGCCGCTGCTGCGCCGCTCCGCCTCACCGCGGATCGTGAACATGTCCAGCAGTGTCGGCTCTCTCACCCGGCAGTCAGGAGTCGCTGCTGAGCAGACGACGGGTCCGGTGGCCGTGGCGTACGCGCCGTCGAAATCGTTCCTGAACGCTGTCACCCTCCAGTACGCCCGGGAGCTGAACGGCACGAGCATCCTGATCAACGCTGGCTGCCCCGGCTACGTCGCGACAGACCTCAACGGCTTCCGCGGCGTGCGTACCCCCGAACAGGGCGCAGCGATCGCCATCAAACTCGCGACCCTGCCCGATGACGGCCCGACCGGCAAGTTCTTCGATGACGCCGGCGTAGTGCCCTGGTGATGTGCACGGCCGTCATCAGCCGCCGGCTGAGGCGGCTTCGCCGCAGGCCGCCTGACGTCTCTGCGAGCCCTGGGCCTTGCCGGACGACCTTCGTGGCGGTACTCCTGACCAGGGGTGCCGCTCCGGAGGACGATCTTTGGTGCCGGGTTGCCGTCACTGGGCCGGCCATCACCTGTACTCCCAACGCATCCAGCGGGCTTGTCGATGCCGACAAACCCGCTGGTCGCACCATCGGGACGACGGGATTTGAACCTGCGACCCCTCGACCCCAAGCCGCGTACGGTCCGGAGGACACTCGGTCCTGGCCTCGGGACGACAACACAGCCAATCGACTCCCGGCCAACTGCTAGGACAACGAGCCGTAGTTGCCTGGGATCTGGTCACCAGGGCCACCATCAGGGCATCGCTCCGAACGGCGGCACGAGGAGGGGCATGGCCCCCCAAAGGTGTCAGTTCCAGCAGCGCTGACCGGTCTCAGTGGAACGCGGCGACATGGCGGGCAGCCCAGTCGGCGAAGGGGCGCGGGGCGCGGCCGAGGACCTGTTGGACGTCCGGGCTGACGCGCAGCTCGGCCGGGCTCGGGGAGCCGAGGATGTCCAGCGTGTCGTCGGCGAGCTCCGCCGGCATGCTCTGGGTCATGGCGGCCTTGGCCTCGTCGCGGGTGAGCTCGTGGAACCTCACTGGCGAGCCCAGGGCGGCGGCGATGGCCTCCGCCTGCCGGCGCGGAGTGATCACCTCCGGGCCGGTGAGCTCGTACACGCCGCCGGTGTGCCGGTCCTCCAGCAGGCAGGCCGCCGCGACCGCGGCGATGTCCGCCGGGTCGATGATCGGCAGCCCGACGTCGCCGAAGGGCGCGGCGACGACCTGTTGTGTGCGGACGGAATCGGCCCACCACAGGGCGTTGGAGGCGAAGCCGCCTGGCCGCAGGATGGCCCACTCCAGGCCGGACTCCCGCAGCGTGTCCTCCAGCGCGCGCATCGCGATCCGCGTTTGGCCGGAGGGCCTGGTCGCCACGCCCTGTGTGGAGAGCAGGACGATCCGGCGGACCCCGCCGGCCGCAGCTTCTCCGATGATGTCGGCGGGGTTGGCTCCAGTGGCGTGCAGGTCGCCGGACAGCAGAAGGAACAGCGCCTTCGCCCCGGCCAGTGCGGGCTTGAGGCCGGTCGGCTCGGCCAGGTCGGCCACCATGTGGCGGACGCCGTTGGGCACCGCCGCGGTGTGTCGTGACACCGCCGTCACCTGCTGGCCCGCCTCGGCCAGTGTTTGCGTCAACGGCCGGCCGATATTCCCGGTAGCCCCGGTTACCACGATCATGAGCTGCTCCTTTTCGGATGTCCTTTGTGGCCTGCACGCTAGGAGCACGGGCTTACTTTTGGTAAGGACATACCTTGAGGTAAGCTCATGACATGGCGGAAGGCGTGCAGCACAGACAGGCCGAGGCGGAGAAGCGGTATGACGTGTTTCACACCGACTGCCCCGCGCGCGATGTGGTCGACCACGTGACCAGCAGGTGGGGCGTCTGGGTGCTGATCTCCTTGCGGAGCAACAGTCGCCGGTTCTACGAACTGCGCGACAGCATCCAGGGCATCAGCGAGAAGATGCTCGCGCAGACCCTGCGCGCGCTGGTCCAGGACGGCCTGGTCTGGCGGGAGGTCGAGCCGACGACGCCGCCCCAGGTCACCTACGGACTGACCGAGTTCGGCCGGGACGTCGGCGAGCCGCTGACGGAGCTGTTCGACCGGATCACACAGCGGCTGTCGCCGCCCAGCGCGGGATAAGTCGCCGCCTCGGCTGAGGCGACGGCACTGCCGTGCGCCCGAGGAGGGACCCACGGGGCTGACCCGGCAACCGCGGCAAAAATGCTCCTCGGTGACCTGCGACTCCTTGACCCCAGCAGTGTGACCGGGGAGCGGCGTGCTCCGGGACGTTATTCGAGGTCCTACTCGGCCGAAGTAAAGGAGTCCGAGCAGTCGGCGGTCAGGCCGTTCCGGCGATCTCGCCCCTGCCCCTCCTCCGAGCCCTCGAAGTCAGTGCGCGCAGGTACGGATATCGCGAAGTTGCGTCCCGAAGCCGCATTGGCGCAGGAAGGCAAGGACGCCGCCGCGGCGCAGATCACGGCCGCTCGCCTTCATGCGCTGCCCGCACTGTACAAAGCCGCCACCCACGGCCTGCCCACCCTGGCGGACGCGCACTCGGCGAGCACACCGCCGCCGAGCTGCCGAGCTGAAACAACGCCGGCGCGCTGGAAGCCCCTCAAGGTCGTCGGCTACTCGATGGCCGACCACCATCGCGCCTCGCTCGTCGTGGACGCGCTGGCGATGGCCGTCGGGAGCGGCGTCACTGCCGTCCTGTCAGCAGGGAGGCGAGGAGCTGAGCTCGGCCGGAACCGCGAGCTGTAGCGGCCCGGCCCTCTACGCACCTCGTTCCGGCCTCCCCGTCGGCTGTGGGGCTGTCCAGCCGGTGAGGAGCTGCAGGGCTCGGATGGTGTCGGAGGCGGGTTCGACGTTGTAGACGCACAGCGTCTGGTCCGTGTCACCAGGCACTTGGAAGGACTCGTAGGAGAAGTGCAGCTCGCCGACCAGGGGGTGATGGTAGTGCTTGGCGCCGTGGGTCCGGCGCAGCACCCTGTGATCGTTCCACCACGTGGAGAACTCCGGTGACTTCAGCGTGAGTTCGCCGACGAGGTCGGCCAGCTGGCGGTCATGGGGGCTTCGCCCGGCTTCCAGCCGGAGGATGGCGACGGTTTCGGCGGCGATCTGTTCCCAGTCGCCGATCCGTTCACGGGCGTCGGGGTCCAGCAGGTAGTAGCGGGCCAGGTTTCGGCGGGGTGCGGGCAGGGCGTCGAAATCGGTGAGGACCTCGCGGGCCAGGCGGTTGGAGGCCAGGACGTCGGTGCGCCGGCCGAGGATGAACGCGGGCACGTGGTCGAGGGTCTGCAGCATCAGGTGCAGTCCGGGGCGCACGCGCTGGGGGCTGGTCGGAGCTCGGCGGGCCCGTGCGGGACGTGCCAGGAGGTCGGTGAGGTGCTCGCGCTCGGAGGGGTCCAGCCTCAGGGTGCCGGCGAGGGCTTCGAGGACTTCGGGGGAGGGGTTCTGTGCCCGGCCCTGCTCGATGCGGGTGTAGTACTCGGTACTGACTCCGGCCAGTCTGGCGACCTCGTCGCGGCGCAATCCGGGCACGCGGCGGGCCCGGCCGTCCTCGGGCAGCCCTGCTTGGTCGGGGGTGACCCGGGCACGGCGGGTGCGCAGGAAGTCGGCGAGCTCGTTACTACGGTCATCCATGTCCCCCAGTGTGGCGGGCGAGAGTGGGACATGTCCTGGGCCGGGTGGTACTGCCAGTACCTTCCTTGTGGATACCTGCCTGGTCAGGGCCTTTCCCAGCGCCCCGTGAGGCGTCTGAGGGTGGTGTTCTTGTGGAGGAGCCGATGGCGACAGGCCGCGGCCCCAAGCCCCTCATCTCACTCACCTTGAAAGGTGTGTCTCATGACCACGCAGACTTCCGCCCGTCCCCTCTCTGGCCGCGTCGCGATCGTCACCGGTGCCTCCAGTGGTATCGGAGAGGCGTCGGCCGAGCACCTGGCCGGACTCGGTGCTCGTGTCGTCGTCCTGGCCCGGCGTGCGGACCGGCTGGAGCAGTTGGTGGCCCGGATCGGGAAGAACGGCGGTCAGGCCCTGGCCCTGGCTGCCGACGTGACCGACGCGGCGGCGGTTCGGGCGGCGGCGGACCGGGTCGCGGCAGAGTTCGGCGGTGCCGACCTGCTGCTCAACAACGCGGGCGTCATGCTCCCCGCCCCGATCGAGGGAGCTGGCCACCGAGCAGTGGCAGCACCAGATCGACCTCAACATCACCGGCCTGATGAACGTCATCGGCGCGTTCACGCCGCAGCTGGTGAAGGCCGCTGAGGAGCGCGGTGTCGCGGACCTGATCAACACGTCGTCGATCGCGGCGCAGAACATCTTCCCGAACTTCGCTGTCTACTCCGCGACGAAGGCATACGTCACCCACCTCTCCCGGCACCTGCGGGTTGAGCTGGGTGCGAAGAAGGTGCGTGTCTCGGCGATCGAGCCCGGCATCGTCGGTACCGAGCTGCAGAGCCACGTGACCGACGAAGGTGTTCGTGCGTGGTTGGAGGGATCGAAGGTAGCCATGGAGTGGCTCGCGCCCGAGGACATCGCGCAGACCGTCGGGTTCGTCGCGTCCCTCCCGCCGCGGGCCAACCTCCAGCAGGTCACCATCATGCCGACCGGCCAAGCCAGTTGACCGTTCCCTGCCGGTCCGCCCCGGCCCGGGGTGGTCCTGGGTCTCCGCGCCTGGTCGCGCGGTGACGGCACCCGCGTACGGCCTCGCCGATGAACCCATTGCTGTCCGACGATCCGGACCTGCTGAGGGTCGGCGTCCGACGCCATCAACTGGCCCCGTTCGGCGTCTCGTCCGGATCGGTGAGCGCCGCCGGCCCGACCGGGCCGGCGGCGCTCACCGCGTTCGGAGCCCCGTGCCCCGGACGCGGAAGGCGTCACCCCAACGAGCGACAGTCCGTTTCAAACACGTCAGCGAACCAGCGTCCCGTGACATCGACAATCGGCCCCGTGCCATCGATGGTTGAGTGAGATCACGGACAGCTTCGAGATCAATGAGACCTTGGTTCGCTCCCTGGTGCGTGAGCAGCATCCGGACCTTGCAGGACTGGAACTGCGTAAGGTGGCCGGCGGTTGGGACAACCAACGGTGGTGTCTCGGAGACGAGTTGGCCGTGCGTATGCCACGCACGGAGCGTGCACCGTCCCTGCTGCGCAAGGAGCACTGGTGGCTGCCTGCCCTGGCCCCGCGTCTGCCACTACCGGTTCCGACCCCCATGCGGATCGGTGTGTCCGCACGCTTCCCGCGGCCATGGACCATTGCGACATGGGTTCCTGGTGAACCAGCCGACCGCGCCCCGATCAGCCACGACAGCGCGGCCGACACTTTGGCGGCTTTCCTCAAGGCACTCCACGTGAAGGCGCCCGCTGATGCACCAGTCAGTCGGGATCGCGGCGTTCCCCTCAAGACGCTCTCGGACGGTTTCGAAAAGGGATACGAGGAAGTCGCCTCCGGAGGCGATACCGCTGACCTCCGGAAGATCCGGGACGTCTGGGACGAGGCCGTTGCGGCTCCCGATTGGCAGGGCCCGCCTGTGTGGCTGCACGGCGACCTTCATCCAGCGAATGTCGTCGTCTCGGACGGAACACTCTCGGGCGTGATCGACTTCGGTGACATGTGCGCCGGCGATCCGGCGGCCGATCTCACGGCTGCCTGGATGCTCCTTCCCGCAGGCGCGGTTGCACGGTTCTTCGACGCGTACGCACACGCGGACGACGCGATGATCCGGCGTGCACGAGGGTTGGCTGCCGCGAAGAGCCTCTTCCTCATCCTCATGGGCCGGGCCGGGGATCGGGGCCTGCCGGGCGGCAAGCCGACATGGGGACCCGCGGGCCAGGCGGCGCTTGACCGTGTCCTGGCATCAACTTAGCAGGCTGGCAGACCAGGTCACCTGAGACCGCAAGCGAATCGGGCCAGATCACCGGAGACGAGGACCAGATCCTTGGAGACGGGACAGTTGTGAGGTGGGGCTCGCGCCGCGCCCGTACTGTCCTGTGACAGGGGATCTTGACCGATTGCCACTGAAGTTTGAGCGATGAGGCGACTGGCGCTGGGGCACTGCGGTGGTTCTGGCAAGTCCGCCCGGGCGGTGGGTTGCGGAGGCTGACACGGGGCGGGCGCGCCCCGTGTCATGCCGACGTACGGGAGGGTTTCTCAGCGAGCTTCGGTGAGAACGCTGTTGAACTGTTCGATGGTGACGATGGCCGGACCGGTCGGGTGATTAATGTCGTCCAGTTCCACACGCCCGAGGATGGAGAACCCGCCGGAGGGAAACCGGTTGGCGGCGCCATCTCGGAAGGTGACGGGCCCCTGTTGACCAGGACGGTGTCAGAGAGCCTGGCAGCGGTGACGCGCAGGTTGGCAGTCAGATCCACGACGGCCGGGAACGGTCACTTGGTGTCGAGACTGGCGATGGCGCCGTGGAGTGCGGGCCGATCCTTGTCGAGAGAGATGTTCAGGGCGCCCAGGGCTTCGCTGGTGCCGCTCAGGGTCAGGCCGGTCGTGGTCAGGTCGACCTTCTGACGTCCGTCGACGGCCGTGGTCTGGCCTGCCGTCACCTCGATGGTTCCCGTCATCACCGCGGTGGCGCCATCACCGCCCACAATGCGGAAGACAGCCTGGGGGGGGTGTTCGCGGACATCTTGGTGACGCTGTCCGAGTGGTGCAGTGAGCAGCAGTTCCGCACAGGCGGCCGTCAGGATACGGCGGCGGTTCAGGAGGGCTCCGAAAGGTTGAAGGCGCTGACGCCCCACAGGGAAGGGCTGAGCTGGGAGAAGACGGGAAAGCGTCCGAGGGGCGATGAGCGGACGGCAGCAGGTTTTCGTCCAGCACCGCAAACGGTCGGCGATCGGTTGGGTGGGCCTGTGGTCAGTGGTGGGTGTTCATGTGGGCGAGGGATTGGGTGGCGCTGTCGGGGGCGAAGGCACTGTCGAGTCCTTCGGCTGAGCCTTCGGCGGCTCCGACGGAGCGGGGCAGCATGATGGCCTCGTAGGCGCGGATAGCCTGGCCGATCGTGTGTTCGGTGGCAAGGGTCAGTGCAAGGTCTGCGGCATCGAGCATGGCGAGGTTGGCGCCCATGCCGGAGAACGGGGACATGAGATGGGCTGCGTCGCCGAGGAGGGTGACGCCCGGCGTGTGCTTCCAGGTGTGCGGGACCGGCAACGCGTACAGCGGCCGGTTGATGTAGCCGCTGTCGGTGTCGGTGATCAGGCCGAGCAGGTCGGGGCTCCAGGCGGCGAACTCCTTCAGCAGCGCCTTCTGGACGGCGGCGGTGTCGGCGAGGTCGATACCAGCCTGCTCGTGCCAGTCCCGGTCGGTGCGCAGGCCGATGTAGACGCGGATGTGCTGGTTGCTGTTGCGCTGGGCGATGAGTCCCTTGTTGTCGTCCAGGGCCATCATCGTGCCGTTGCCGGTCAGAGCGGCCAGGTCCGGGTGGCGGGCGTCGGCGTCGTTAAGGCCGGCTTCGACGAAGGTGACGCCGGTGTAGGCGGGGGCGGCGGGCGAGAGGAGGCGGCGCACGCGGGACCAGGCGCCGTCGGCGCCGATGACGAGGTCGGCGTCCGCGGTGGCGCCGTGTGCGAAGTGCAGGCGGTGGGCGCCGTCGCCGAGCGGATCGACATGCGTGGTCTTGTGGCTCCAACGCACGGTGTTGGGGGTCAGCGAGTCCAGCAGGAGATCGCGCAGCTGGCCCCGGTCGATCTCGGGGTTGTCGTCCTGCTCGCCCTCGGGTTCCTTGTCGAATAGGACGGCGGCGTCGGAGCCGAGCAGGCGCATCTGCTGGCCCTCGGGGCGGGCCAGGCGCAGGAAGTCGTCCAGGAGCCCGGCGCTGCGCAGCGCGGCCTGGCCGGAGTCGGCGTGCATGTCCAGGGTGCCGCCTTGGTCGCGGGCGGCGTGGGAGGTGTCGGCATCGTAGACGGCTGCGGCAATGCCGTGCTGCTGCAGGATGCGGGCGCAGGTCAGGCCGCCAGGTCCGGCCCCGATGATCGCGATGCGGGGTGCGGGGGTGTTCATGGTGGTGCTCCGATCTGTGGAGGCATTGGGTGCTGGTGGCAGGTCGTGCTGAGGCGTCGGCTTGGTGGACGGCAGGGTCGGCGAACGTCCGAGGCGATATGCAGCGCCGACATCGACAGAAAAGCACACTCAATATAAAAGTGCAACGAGTACACTTTGTTAGCCGGTCAATCCATTGGGTAGGCTGCGGGCATGACGGAGACGATGGGGCGCCGGGAGCGCAAGAAGGCCGCCACCCGCCAAGCTCTGACCGACGCGGCGCTGGCGCTGTTTCTCGAACGCGGATACGAGCAGGTCAGCGTCCGGGACATCGCCGAGGCAGCGGACGTGTCCACCACGACCCTGTTCAAGCACTTCAGCGGCAAGGAGGCACTGGTCTTCGATCAGGACGCCGGCCAGGAGACGGCCCTGGTCGCCGCCGTACGCGAACGGCCCCAGGGTTGGTCGATCCCAGCGGCGCTGCGCGACCACATCCTGCACGCCCGCATCCGGTCGAACTCCAAAGATCCCCGCTTCGTCCAGTTCGTCGAGCTTGTCGAGAGCACCCCCGTGTTGAGCGACTACCGCGACCGCATGTGGATGCGTCACCAGACCGCACTCGCCGGCGCCATCGCGGCGGACATCGGCGCTCCGCCGGACGATGTTGCGTGCGCAGCCCTGGCCCGCTTCGCCCTGGAAGCGCCGGGACTGGCCAGGGGCCGGGACGATCCCGAGGCCGCCATCACCCGCGCCTTCGACCTCCTTGAACACGGATGGGAAGCCGTCAGCCACCACCAGAGCTGACCCTCGCACGCTGCCGGCAGCTGCCGTACAGAACGGGCCGCGCTCGTTCAACATCCGCTCATGCCGCTGATCGCGAGCTGTTCGTGCCTTCGTATCTGCCTGCCGGCGTCCCGAATGGGCCTGCGCTCTTCGGTGTTCTGGCGGGCGAGGCAGTCGGCCCAGCCGCCCTGGGCGGTCGGCGGGTACCACGGGCGCCAGTCAGTTCGGTGGTGGATGCCACGGTAGACAGACACCGCCCCCGGCCACCGCTGGATCAGCATTCTCCCAGCTCAGCCCTTCCCTCCAGAAGAGCTACACCCATCGAGGGTTACGACGCAGGCACCTCGCCGCCGACGCCGAAGGGCTGCTCGACGCACTCGGCGAGCCCTCGGCAGCGGTGGTCGGCATCGACGCGGGCACCGCCCCCGCCGTCCTGCTCGCGCTGCGCCGACCCGGCCTCGTCCGGCGCCTGGTCGTATTCACCTCGCCGTACTCCAGGGCCTGCGAGCAGCAGGGCGACATGGGTGTCGTCCGCGCTGAAGCCACCGTGTTCGGCGATCTTCGTCGCGCCGGGCTTGGCGTAGACGGTCCCGGGCCGGGGAAGCACCATCACGTCAGGGGTCCTGGAGTCCTTGGCCGGGTTGCCGAACCAGCGGGTGATGTCCTTGCCGACCAGCACCCGGTCGATGCTGAGCTCGCCGGCGTGTGCGCGCAGCGCGGCGGCCGCGGCCTGGGCCTTGCTGTGGTCGGTGAGCCAGAGCAGGGCGACGTCGTCGGCGGTGGTCTGGGCGACGAGGCCGGGGGTGACGCCATTGACCACGGCCGTCAGCAGCTTCTTGTCGACCAGCTTCAAATTGGCCCGGTCGGTGGGCGACTGGCCGTGCTTGGCGGTGAGTACCACCTGGGTGCTGCGGTCCAGGCCACGGGCCGTGAGCCGGGCCAGCAGAGTGCCGATGGAGCGGTCGGTGTGCTCCAGGGCGTCGGCCAGTTCCGCGCTCGGAGCACGGCCGCCGTCGGTGTAGCCGCCCGCGGCGTCCTTCTGCGCGACGCTGACGGACTGGCTGACAGACGGCTCCCTACCCGTATACGGCGCCACCGCGACGGTGGACCCGGATGGAGCTCTCCACCTCACGCGCGGTTCGTGGCATACGACCATTCCGGCGGCCGTGTCGTCCGCCGGACCAGCCAGCTTCAACCCGACAGCCTGACGGGTGTCATCGCTGAACTCCGGTGCCCCGCCTGTGACGTGGGGCAAGTGACCTACCTCGATGACCTCGCCTTAGCCCTGCTCCCCGCACCTGTGGGGGATTGGCCTTGGGTGATGGACCTGTTGTGTCGTCAGTTTTGCTGTCTCCGTATGCGGAGGATGGACGGCTTCGGCTGAGGCCGGCGGCGCAATGCGGTGCGGACCGCTCCCGCTTGCGCGGGAAACAGCCGGGGGATCTTGTCCGGGGTGAATGCTCCCGAGCTAGGCAGGGTCTGTCTGTCCTGCGGCTATCGCAGCTTGGATCGCCCACCGCCGGGCGCTGCTCCAGCTCGCCTGCCGCGGGCTTTCCCGCCGCTGCGTACCGTCTCCCGCGCCTCGCTTTGGGCGTCTGCCGCCCGTTTGGCGAGCATGGCCAGCACCTCTACCGGTAGCCCTGCATCCCCAGCTGCTACCGCGGTTGCGCATTCTGGCTTGGCGCAGTGCACGGGTGAGGCTTCCAGTTGCAGGGCCGGATATTCCATGGCTTCGGGGGGCAGGTAGTGCACGCCGCAGATCACGCAGCAGTAAGCGGATCGCATCCCAGCCTCCTAGTCGACCGTGCCGTTGCCGTGGCAGGTGCCACACGGCGCCGTGTACTCGCGAGTCTTCGACACCTGGTTGCCCTGGTCATCGAGCTCCACCGTCACCGTGGTGTGGGTCGTCACCCGTTGGCCCTGGCAGCCCTGGCACGTCTCGCTCATGACACCACCATGGCACTGCACGGGCGGCAGCGCACTCGAACTGGTGACGCGTCGGGACACTTGGGCCGATGGTCGGTGCTCGCAAGTCCCGGGCTGACGGCAGGTGCGGAGCGTCCTGGTGGGCGGCTCGGTGCCGGCCACCTGGTGTGAGCCGGCCGACGACGCCGTTGCGGACATGCCTGGCCCTGCACCTCGACGGCCTCGACGTGGCCGACCCTTTCGGACAGGACGAGTGGGCATTCACTGCGTGCGTGGAGGTCATTGAGCGCGGTGCCTGGCGGCACCTCGCGTAGTTCCCCTACCGGCGGCGTCCAACACCACATCGACCAGCCGTTCGGCCGCGTCGGGGCGGCCGGCTGCACGGGCGCGTCCGGCCATGGCCGTGCGACGGTGAGAGTCCGCGAGCAGGGGTTCGACCGCGGCTTGCAGGGTGTCCGGTGTCGCTTCTCCGAGCAAGGCGATAGCGGCGCCGGTCTCCTGCAGATGGCGGGCGTTGTGCGCCTGCTCGTTGCCCGCGGAGGTGGCCAGCGGGATGAAGACGGCAGCTTTTCCGAGCGCGGTGAGTTCCGCGATGGTGCCCGCGCCGCTGCGGGAGATCACCACGTCGGCCAGCGCGAGAACGTCGGGCAGCTCCGCTCCGACGTAGCCGGTCAGCAGATAGCGCGCCGCCAGGTCAGCCGGCAGCGCGGCAGTGTGCTGCTGGAGGTCGGTGAGGTTGTCCGGGCCGCACTGATGCACCACGTTCGCCCGGTGCAGCAGCCAGGGCAGAACGTCACGGACCAGGGAGTTGATCTGCTGCGACCCTTGGGCGCCGCCGGTGACGTACACGGTCGGCAGACGGCGGACGAACCCGTGCAGGCCCAGAGCCTGAACGGCGTTGTCGGCCCGCCCGGTCAGGATCTCGGGCCGCACCGGGTTACCGGTGACGACCGCGGTGGCCCGGGCCGACTCGGGCAGCAGCTCCAAGGTGGATTCGGACGACACCGCCACGCAGGTCGCCCGACCGGCCAGCGACCGGTTGGCCAAGCCGAGCCGGACGGTCTGCTCATGCACCACCAGCGGGCAGTGACACATTCTCGCGGCCAGGCCGACCGGGACGGCAACGTAGCCGCCCGTGGCCAGCACCACGTCCGGCCGGAAACCGGTCAGGACCTTGCGGGCCTGCAATACACCGAGCGGCACCCGGCCCATGTCCTTGACGTTCGCCGGGGAGACCATCTTCAGCGGGTTGCTGCTGCGCCGGATCTTGCCCGTCGCGACCGACGCGAACCGGATGCCCTCAGCCGCGGCGACACGTTCTTCGAGACTTTCGGCTGTTCCGACCCACAAGACTTCCAACGTTCGGCCGGCAGCAGCGAGCCTGCTCTGTAGTGCCCGGACCGCGGTGAGTGCGGGATAGGTGTGCCCGCCCGTCCCACCACCGGTGACGATCAGGCGCAGATCCCTCGCGGGACCCACCGGAAGACGGCTGGAGTCGGTGCTCACAAGGCGGCTACCCATCTGATCAGGCCGACGGAGGCGGACATTGCGGACCATATCAGGCACCGTGCCCGGCGCTGGAGTTCACCCTTTCGGTGTGCTGGGGCACGGCACGTGCCTGCTCACGGTTCGAGAGTTTCGGTGGTTGTCTCGAATTCGGTGCGGGCTTCTTTGACGCGGCGTTGGGCGCGTACGGGTCGTGATCAATGAGCATCGCAGCTGCCGGGGCGGGTGCCCGTCTGGGGTAAGGGGCTTGTGATCTGCGGCTGCGCCGTGTGGACGCGAGTGACCGGAAGTGTTGCCGCAGGCAGGCAGGCAGGCAGGCAGGCAGGCAGGCAGGCGGCGGCGGGGCCCGAGGGCCCCGGCTGCGTGCCTGCCGGGATGGTGTGTCAGACGATGGCGAGCCGGTCCACCAACAGCTCCACCCTCGGCTCGGTCTCCTCCGGCGGCAGCCGTCCCGACCGGGTCAGGGTCGCCACACCGTGCAGGGACGCCCAGAACACCTCGGTGAACAGCCCCGGGGCGACGCCGTCCCCGGCGACCTCGTCGAGGCTCTCCAGCAGTGCGGCGAAAGCGTCCTTGAGAGGTTCCGGGGTTTCCTCCTGTGCGTACGCGAGGCCGCCGTCGAGCTGGAAGATGGCGTCGTAGACCGCCGGGTTGCGTTCGGCGAAGTCGAGGTAGGCACGGGCGAGGGCGTACACCCGGGCGCGCGGGCCGTCCGCGGCGGCGGTCGCGGCCCGCACCGCCGCGGCCAGCTCGGTGGCGCCCTGGAGGGCGACCGCGCCGATGATCTCGCGTTTGCCGCGGAAGTGGCTGTAGAGCACGGGCTGGCTGTATTCGATGCGCTCGGCGAGCCGGCGGGTGGTGACCGCGTCCCAGCCCTGCTGCTCGGCGAGTTCGCGGGCTGTGGCCACGATGAGGCGTTCGCGCTCCGCCCGTTCGCGCTCCTTGCGTTCCTGTACCGACATGATCCGATCCTAGCACTGCTAGACAAGCGAGCAATAGAAGTACTAGCGTTGCCTCATCAACTAGCAGCGCTAGATCCCAGGAGGGGTCATCATGCTCAACGCACTCGAGGTCGTCACTACCGTGGTCGTCGGTGTGATGGTGGGGGTGGAGTTCTCCGTTCTCTTCGTCATCAACCCGATCCTCAACGCCCTTCCCGAGGACAGTGGCCAACTCGGCCACGCCCACGGGGGCCGGATGCTCGGCGCCGTGATGCCGTTCTGGTACATCGGCTCGCTCGTCCTCGTCGCTGTCTGGGCCATCGCCGGATGGCATCACCACGGCACCGGCCTCGTCGTCACCGCCGGCGCGCTGCTGATCCTCAGCGTGATCATGTCGCTCCTGCTGCTCGTCCCGATCAACAACCGGAACAAGACGTGGACCCCCGATAACCGACCCGAGGACTGGAAGGAGCAGTTGAACCGCTGGCTCCGCTTCCACTACGTCCGCGTCGCCGTCATCATCGCCGCCTTCGCCCTGCTGGTCGCCGCCCTCACCTGAGCCCGCGGGCTCACCCGCCCGGTCGTCGGCCGCAACCGCTCGGCCGTGCGCCCGAAGTGTGGCACCGCCACCTCCATCTACATCCAGGACCCGGACACCAACACCCTCGAACTCCGCTGGTATCCGCAGGACGCGGGCGCCGGCGACACCCCACGGACCGATAGCGAGAGGAAGTGCCGACAATGGCCAAGCTGCAGAGTCTCGACCCGAATACGCCGATGTTCGCGCAGTTCAAGGAGAAGACCGGGCCCATCGTCCTGGCCAACACCTTCGTCGTTCCAAAGGAGAGGACTGAAGCGTTCCTGGCCCTCTTTCGGAGGCAGGCGGAGTTCATGAAGGCTCAGCCGGGATTCGTCTCCCTGCAGATGCACAAGGGAACGGCGGACAGTCAACTTCTGATGAACGTCGCGGTCTGGGAGTCGACCGAGGCGCTCGCCACGGCGTTCGGCAGCCCGAAGTTCCAGCACATGGCGGCCGAGTTCCCCGACGACATCGTGTCGTACCCGCACATCTTCGAGCAGATCGACGTATGACGTAGCAGCTGTAGCCGGGGGAGGGCATCCGGAGAAGCCCTGTCCCCCCGGGCAGTCACGCATCCATGCACCGTGCCGGGTCGCCAAGGCCGCCGAGCACCCCACCCTGCGTAGCCCCGTCCCTGAAGAGGAGCCACTATGACCGTGGAACTGAATCACACGATCGTCCCCGCCCGTGACCCGCAAGCCTCGGCGCAGTTCCTGGCCGAAATCCTCGGCCTGAGTGTCGATCCGCCGGTGGCGCACTTCACGCCGGTCACGCTGGCCAACCAGGTCAGCCTGGACTACGACCAACTGGACGACTTCGAGCCACACCACTACGCGTTCATGCTCGGCGAGCAGGAGTTCGACGCCGCCCTCGCCCGCATCCATCACGGCGGAATCACCCACTACGGCGATCCCGCATGCCAAGAAATTGGGAAGATCTATCACAGCAAGCACACCGAAGGCCGCAGGGGCACCTACTTCCGCGACGCCGACGGACATCTCATGGAACTCCTCACCCCGGGTGGCACCGGGTTGTGAGGCCGATGGCGGCTCAGCGGATCATGGCTTCGCCGGTGGCGGGATCGCGTTCGTCGTCGCGACCGACGCGGTGACGTGCGCGGACGGTCCGGTGACGTCACCGCTCGACCTGACGCTGCTGCCCGAACACCGACGGGGGCACGGCGGGCCGTACGGCGATCTCCACCGGGGGCTGCATCGACGTCGACCGGCTGCCTGTGCTGCTGGTCGGGCTGGCACTGCCGCGCTCTCCGGCCGGCCGGCTGGTCCTGTCCGTCGACATGTCACTGTGGCTGCGCTCGGAGCCGCCGTGCTCGGCAGAGCGGCTCTTCTGTCACGTCCACGGGCGTAACGGGCGCTCCAGCGACCAGTTCATCCCGGCCTCGTCGTCACCGCCGGCGCGCTGCTGCCCGGCGTGATCATGTCGATCCTGCTGCTGGTCCCGATCAACGACCGGGGCAAGACGTCGACCCCTGACAACCGGCCCGCCGGCTGGAAGCGGCGGATGAACCGCTGGGACCGCCTCCACTACGTCCGCGTCGCCGTCATCATCGCCTCCTTCGACCAGCCGGTCGCCCCCCTCACCCGATACAAAAGCCGCCGCGACATGCACCGATTCGCCCCGTTGTGTCGACGGGTTTCGCCCCGTCGGGGTGGGCCCGACGGGGCTTCGGATTACTGACCCCGCGGGCCGACGCGGCGCCGGTGGCGCGCACAATCCCCAATCCCCGGGCGGCAATTGGCCACCGAAATCCCGACATCCGCGAATGCAGCTGCCGCTCAAAACCCACAACGGCGATCCCGACAAACTACGCCCCTGGATCAGCCGCGTCCGCGCGGCCTGATCAGGCCCCACACGACTCAGCAAGCTCCACGAAGCTCACCAAGCTGACGAAGACTCGCAAGGAGAAGAACAATGTCGCTGAAGAAGATCAACACCTTCCTGGCCGCCGCCTTCATCCTCTTCATCCTCTGGTTCGGGACGGAGTTCATCCTGAGCCCGCAGACGACGGCACCGGGCTTCGGCCTGCCGAGCTGGCCGTCCGGCGACGGCGACGGCTTCCTGATCATCAAGGGAATCCGCGACGTCGTCTTGGCCCTGGTCCTGGGCATCCTGCTGGTGACGGGCCACCGCCGGGCGCTGGGCTGGGTGCTGCTGGTGGAGGCCCTCGCCGCGTACGGCGACATGACCACCGTGCTGGCCCACCACGGCTCCGTGGCCACCGCGCTCGGCGTCCACTGCCTGACCGCGACACTGATGGTGGTCAACGGCCTGCTGATAATGCGCGAGACCCGCAAGGCCGCGGCCGCTCCGGCAACGCCCGCCCCGCAGCCCGCCTAACGCCACCTTGGCGCGTGTCGGTATTCGCCTGTCAGCGCCTGCCGGGAAAAGTGAGGCGCACGATCTTCCTCCAGTGGGCGGCGGCCCGGTCCGGTTTCGTACTCGGTCGCCTGTTCGGCGGTCGCGCCGACATGAGAAGACCGACCGTGTGATCCCCGTCTTCCTGCTGGAGCCCGCGCGCGAGTAGTGTCACTGCCTCGTGCGTTTGGAGGAGCAGATCACCGGGTTGGGGTTTCGGCGGTGACGCGGGCCCGGGCCGCTTCGATCTCGTTGATGTGGGCTTCCGTCCATTGCCGGAGCGCGGTGATGGGCTCAGCAAGGCTCTGGCCGAGCTTGGTCAGGTCGTACTCGACCCGGGGCGGGATGGTCGGGTGCACCGTGCGGGTGATGAAGCCGTCAGCTTCTAGGCTGCGCAGTGTCTGGGTGAGCATCTTCTGCGAGACGCCCTCGATCCGTCGGCTCAAGTCGGTGTAGCGCATGGTGCCTTCGAGGAGGGCATCGACGACCAGGATCGTCCATTTGCCGGCGATGTGGTCGAGGACCTGGCGCGTCGGGCATTTCGCGGAGTAGGCGTCGGCCGGTAGTCCGGAGGATGTCACCACGGTCTTCATGCCGGGAGAGTAGCGCACCAAAAGGTGCCCTCTTCCCTATGGAGAGTCCCTCTCCAATAGTGAGTGTCATGACGAATCACATGCTCTCTGTCGCGGACGCGATCCGCACGCGCCGCACGGTGCGCCACTATCAGCCCGATCCGATCCCGGAAGCCGTCCTGGCATCGTTGCTCGAACTCGCCGTCGAAGCGCCTACCAGCTGGAATCTGCAGGACCGGTCGATCGTCGTGGTCGCCAGCGACGAGGGCCGCGAAAGGCTCGCCTGGGCCACCGGTGGACAGCCGCAGCCGCAGGAAGCTCCCCTCGTGCTGGTCTTCGTCGCGGAGCTGCAGTCCTGGCGTGACGACCACAGCGACATCTACGACCGGGCCCGGCGCGACGGAGCATGGAACGACGACTTCATCGCCATGTTCTCCGCGGCATCAACAACGTTCCAGGAAGACCTCGGAAGGCGCGGCCTGCTCCGCGAGTACGCGGTCAAGGACGCAATGATCGCGGCCTCGTTCGTAATGCTCGCCGCGACCGAGATGGGCCTGGCAACGTCGCCGATGAACGGCTGGGACGAGGACAAGGTGAAGAAGGTGATCGGGATCGACGACCGCGACGACCTGGCCATCGCACTGCTGGTGTCCGTCGGCTATCCGGCGGAGGAGCGGCGCCATCCCGGCCGACGTCCCCTGGAACGCAACGTCTTCTACGAACGGCACACTGCACAACAGAGCACCGCGCGCCAGGAATAGGGATCGTGCCCAACTCCGCTTCCGGGGACGGCAAGCAGGGTGTCAAGGATCGCCCTGTGAAGAAATGACCTGGACACCCTGCCGGCTGCCTTGTACGTGAAGATTGACGACGACCTGGGGTCGGACCGGTGGATGGGCAGACCACCCCGGTTGACAGACTCCGAACTCGTCTGCCTGGCGGTCGCACAGGCACTGCTCGGCTTCACCTTCGAGGCACGCTGGCTGCGCCACACGCACGCACACCAGGCCTCGATGTTCCCCTACCTGCCCCAGCAGTCCGGCTGCAACAAGCGGCTACGGGCCGCGTTGCCACTGGTCAAGAAAGCGATACGAATGCTCGCCGTCGATACGGACTTCTGGTTCGACAACCACTGGATCGTGGATTCCACGTCCGTTTCCCGCGGCATGTCACGGCCAACAGTGATGCGATCTGACCTGGCCGGCTGGGCCGGATACGGTCACTGCGCCTCTCAGTCCCGCTTCGTCTAGTAGTGCTTTGTTAGGTGGTGTCGAAGGGCTGCCATGGGATGGTCTGTTGGCAGGCGGGGCAGATGCCGTTCCAGGTGGCGATGAGGTGTTGGAGGAGGTCCAGGGCCTGGTCGAGCGTCAGGCCCTGGCAAGGGCTTTTGGGCTCGTCCGCTGTTCGGTGAGGAACAATTGCGCGGCGGTGACGAGGGTGACGTGCCGGTGCCGGCCGGTGAACGAGCGGCCCTCGAAGTGGTCCAGGCCCAGGCAGGTTTTGAGCTCTCGGTAGTCGTGCTCGATCCGCCAGGGACATCCCTTCGAGATCGCCGTCTCCGCGCCCCGACGCAGGGGGCACGCCTTTGGAACTGCACGTGGGCTGACTGCCCGGCAGATCCGGGGCTGCCGCGCGCGGCCGGGGGAGGGCCGTTCGCGGACCATCGCCGTGCGGGCGACGGGCGGGAGCCGTGCCCTCCCGCTGCGGCTTGTGATCTCCGCAGCGGGAGGGCACGGCCGCTCTTGGCGCGCGGCGGCCTCCCCATCCAGGCTGATCGGCCGCGTCGTGCCCCCTTGGATCAGCGATGACGGGCGACCGCCGTGTCGGGTCAGGTTGTGGGCTACCCGAGGGTCCAGTGCTGGTTGCTGCCGCCGTTGCAGGTCCACAGCTCAGCCAGGGCACCGTTGGCGGTGCTCGCTCCGGTCACGTCCAGACAGAGCCCCGAAAGGGCGCTGGTAACTGTGCCGTCGGGATTGATGTTCCACTGCTGGTTCGTCTGGCCGTTACAGGACCAGATGATGACCTTGGTGCCGGGACTGGTGCCCCGGCTGTTCGCGTCCAGGCACATCTGGCTCGTGCCGCCGTAGACGGTCAGCTGGTTCGAAGACGTGCGCGTGAAGGTCTGGTTGGACCCGCCCGAGCAGCCCCATATCTGCAGCTGCGTGCCCGCCGTGGTGGACGCGTTCGGTACGTCCAAGCACTTGCCCGCGCCCACCGCGTGCAGTGCCCCGCTGGTTCCTCCGCCCGTCGAACCGGCCGGAGTCACGTAGACCGCGAAGGCGTCGTGCGCGGCCTGGAACGTGACAGGCACCGTGACGGAACCGGCCGAGGCGCTCAGGTTCTGGTTGTAGACCACCTGCGGGGCGCTGAGCGGGGCCTGGTCCGGAATGCGTTCGACGGTGACGTTGACGCTGTCGTTGTTCGCCAGCCAGGGCACCGACCCCAGGCCGTTGAAGGTGACCGAGGCGGCGCCGGTGTAGCCGTTGCTGTCGCCTATCACGGCCACCGCCCGCTTGGCCACGCTGTCCTCCGAAGCGGAGATCGCCGTCGAGCCAACCTGGCCCGAGGTGTTGACGAGGGTCCCGGTCATGTCCGCGTAAGTGCGCAGGGCCCACCAGTTGCCGTTGGGCTGCCACATCCCGTTGACCTGAGTGAGAACCCCGGTCAGGTTCGGGGTCAGGCAGCACGACCAGTTGCCGCGCATGGCATTGGTGTACCCGGACTGGGCGAACCGCGCGAGGTACCAGGCGGTCACCCCGGCGGTCTGCCGGTCCGCGGGCTGGTACTCGTTCGCCGACAGCGGCCGTGCGGGGATGCCGTTGGCCGACAGCGCGTTGTTGAGCGCCTGCGACACCGTGACCGGATCGTCGACGTCCCCCTCGTCGTGATTGGTGATCATGTCCGGTACGGTTCCCGCCGCTTTGACATGGGCCAGCCACGTGCTCCACTCACCGGGATTGCTCTGCGGAGTGAAGGCGAGCGACGGGCCGACGATCTTGGCGTTGGGGGCGACGCGGCGGATCTCCCGGTAGGCGGTGTCCCACATCTGGAAGTACTGAGGGCTGTTCATACCTCGGGTCCAGAACACCGAGATATCCGGCTCGTTGTAGATGTCGTAGGTGAAGGGGAGGCCCGTCGCCTGCAGCGCGCTCACGGTCGAGTCGACGAAGCTGATCCAGTTGGAGCAGTTGCCGTTGTCGCAGGGATACATCTCGTTAGAGGGCTGGCCGCCGTTGTTGCCGTAGAGGTCGCTGAGTATCACCTGGTACTGAGCGTGGTACGGCGGTTGGGTCAGCCTCCGGGCTTGTGCGGTGATCGAGTCGATGTCGGCCTGAGTGGCGGAGCCGTACCGGTACCCGTCCTTGATCCAGCCACCGGAGAACCAGCCGCCACCCCGGAAGGCGTTGATCCCCAGCGGCTGCAGATACTGGTCCGCCGGCTGACTGCCGTCCTGAGTGATGCCGTAGAGGAAGCCCTCCCCAACGCCGGTCGACGGCCCGCGGGTGGAGCTCAGATCTACGCTCAGCGACTCTCCCGCGGCCGCATGACCCGCACTGGGCATCACCAGTAGGGCTGCCAGCCCTAACGCGGCGGCGGCGGCCGTCACCAAGCGTCCCGGCCTGGTTCTTTTCCTCATCAACTTCCTCCTCTGGCTTGGCGTCACTGCACTGTGACGCGACGAGACGGTGGATTCCGCCGGCTCGTGCGACCGTGGAGCTGGTAAATCGAACCGATTCACCGGAATCGGTTCGACCGGATATTACGACTGGGAACCACTGCGGTCAATGAGGTGTAAACGAATCCAGGTCCCGCGCGTGATGAACTGGTCGAATCGATTCTCGTGCCGCTGCTGAGGCTCCGGTGCAGCGCGTCTGCGCGTCCCGTCAGGACGACCGTGCCGGGGGTTCCATCGAGCCCCCGGCACGACGTCTTCCTCGCTACTGCCGGTTCCACCTCTGGTTGGTGCCGCCGTTGCAGGTCCACAACTCGGCGAGGGCGCCGTTGGCGGTAGAGGCGCCGGTCACGTCGAGGCACAGGCCGGACTGGACGCCGGTCACGGTGCCGTCACTGTTGAGGTTCCACTGCTGGTTGGCACCGCCGGTGCAGTCCCAGATCTCGACCTCGGTGCCCGGGGAGGTCCCGAAGCCTGCGGCGTCCAGACACTTGCTTCCGTAGACCCGCAGCTCCTTGGCGGAGGTGAGGTTCCACTGCTGGTTGGCGCCGCTGTTGCAGTCCCAGATCTCGGTCTGTACGCCGTTGGCGGTACTCGCACCCGGCACGTCCAGGCAGCGATTGGAGCCGACGCCGCGCAGCACGTTGCCGTTCCCGGTGCCACCACCGCCACCGGGGTTGGTGCCGGTGCCCCAGCCCCACTGGAGCCGGTCGAGGCCGGACTGGTTGGTGACGGTCACCGAGAGACTGGTGCCGCTGCCCTTCAAGGTGGTGATCGCGCAGGAGGCGTTCTCGCAAGGTCCTGGACCCTGGGTCTGGTTGGTCTCCTTGACTCCGGTCCACAGGACAGAGCCCATGTTCAGACTGCGTACGGTGTCAGTGATGGCGTAGAGGTACGACAGGTCGTTGTTGCCGTCCTTGGGGCCGTTGTAGTTGACGCCGGTGTTCATGGGGACGCCGAACTCGGTCAGCACGGCGCGGTCGGAATAGCCGCACAGAGCGCCGGTGAAGTCTTTGACCCAGTCGGCCTCGGTGGTGTGGGAGTCACCGAACATGCCGTAGATGTGAATCGACAGCAGAGTGCCGGACAGCCGGGAGTCGGCGCCGACGGCGCACAGATTCGTGTCGCTCCACAGACCGGGGACGATCACGTGACCACGGGGCAGACCGGGGTAGCGCGCCAGCCAGCCCGCCTCGAAATTGGTCAGGTCGGTGGCGCTGTAGGCGTAGGGTTCGTTCATGATGTCGAAGTAGAAGTTGCTCTTCGCACCGTATTTGTTGATCATCGTGTCCCACATCCGGTTGAAGGACGCGGTGTCACTGACCTTTCCGCCCTGCAGCCATGGCGCGACGATGACGTTCATGCCCAGCGCGGAAGCTGCGTCCAGCGACGCGGTGTAGCTGCCCCACCAGGCCCCCGAGGTGGTCGCCGCGTTGAATCCCATGCGGACGGTGTTGGCGCCCAAGCTCTGGAAGCCCTTGAGGATGGCCGTGGACTTCGTGTACGTCGTCGTGTAGTCGTCCGACGTCGACAAGCCCACGGGGATGTTGGGGCCGGTGATGAAGTTGTCGTTGGGATCGGCCCAGTTCACGCCGTGGAACTGGCTGGTGGCCGACGCCGCCGCGGCGGCCTGTGCCGGCGAATCGGCCCGCGCCGTGCCGGCAGTCAGCAGTCCCAGCAGCGCCAGAGCCATGGCCACCGAGCCGGCGATCAGGTGCCGGGCGGTACGGAGGCGGCTGCGGCCGGCGGCCGGCCGGCTCTCGGAGCCGGCGGGAGGACTGCCCCGCCCACCCGTGTCTGGACGTGCCCGGCGGCGAAGCAGGCGTGTTGTCGTGCTGTCCACGCAGTCTCCTTGCGTAGTGGGGGAGAGCGCCAGCTGTCTGTTAGCGCTCACAACAGGCGACGGGTCTCCGCCGTGGTGAAAGGCTGGCCCGGCGGCGGCAGCAGCGTCCTCCTCTCCGTGCACGCTGTCAACACCAGCCCGGCCGCGAGGTTTTGGCGACGGGCGGTCGCTCCGCGGACCGGTTGAGAGAACGCTCTGTTGCCGACGCAATCCGGTACGTGCACGTCTCTTGAGGATGTGTCACTGCTTGTGCCAGTCTCATGTGGACCGATCGTGGGCAGATGATCGGTGATACGTCCTGTACATGTTCCCCCCATTCGTGAATGTGAGCGCTCACTCCCGCTAGAAGCGATCACATTCCCCTTGTCAGGAGTGTCTCGTGCAGCCAGGAATGGCCCGCGCCTCCCCGGGCTGACCCCTGAATGGGCAGTTCAATGCCGTAATCGCGAGGTAAGCGGTGATCGGTTTCGTTTGGGATGCCGACAGTCCAACCGGCCCTCTGTGGCTTCGGGAGCCCATTGGCGAAGGCATCACTGTGGGCACGATGAGTCTGACTCATCGTGACGCGTGGTCTGCTCATCTCGGGGGAGACACGCGTCCGCATCCGACTCCCGCCACCACCGCCCTGCTGAACGCCGTACGCGGACCCCTGCCAGGCGTTCAGCCTCCCCCGCCCGGTCTTCTCGGGCACTCTCCACGGTTGGCTTCGCAAAGGAGCCCGATATGCCCCTGCTATTCGCCACGGTCCGCCACACCAGGCCGATCGCGGTGCTGATGCTTGTGCTGGCAGTGGTGGCGGCCGTGTTCGGAGGCCAGGCCGCGGCCGGCGCTCCGGCGGCGGCCACTCCCGCCGTCCACCGCGCCGGTCCGGCCGCGCCCACCGTCTATGGCGCTCTCCCAGCCGCGCCTGCCGCCACCGTCTCGCTGCCCTGCGACATCTACGCGGCCGGCGGCACGCCCTGCATCGGTGCCCACTCCACCACCCGGGCGCTGTTCGCGGCGTACAACGGGCCGCTCTACCAGATCCAGCGCGACTCGGACCACGCCTCGCGCGACATCGGCCTGCTGTCGGCCGGCGGATACGCCGACGGCGCCTCCCAGGTCTCCTTCTGCGCGGGCACCTCGTGCACCATCACCAAGATCTACGACCAGTCCGCCCGCCGCAACGACCTGCCCATCTCCTCGGGCGGGTACTGGCCCGGTCCCGGACCCAACGGCTCGGACATCGGCGCCAACGCCATGGCCCTGCCGGTCACCGCCGGCGGCCACCAGGTCTTCGGCGTCAAGGTGACCCCCGGCGCGGGCTACCGCATCGACCATGCCAACGGTGCCCCCACCGGCTCCCAGCCCGAGGGCATCTACATGGTCACCTCTTCCAACTACACCAACCAGTGGTGCTGCTTCGACTACGGCAGCGGCGAGAACACCCACACCGACACCGGCAACGCGACTATGAACGCCATCTACTGGGGCAACGCCTGCTGGTTCGGCGGCTGCACCGGCACCGGCCCCTGGGTCGAGGCCGACCTGGAGAACGGCATGTTCCACACCGGGACCGGCTCCAACAAGGACCCCACCAACCAGGGCGTCCACTTCCCCTTCGTCAGCGTGTGGGAGAAGAACAACGGCACCAGTAACTTCACCCTCAAGTACGGCAACGCCGCCAGTGGCGGACTGACCACTCCGTATTCGGGACCCTTGCCGAACGGCTACTCGCCCATGAAGACCGACAGTTCCCTCCTGCTCGGCACCGGCGGCGACAACAGCCCTTCGGGCCAAGGCGAGTTCTTCGAAGGGGCGATCACCGCCGGCTACCCCTCGGACGCCACCGAGAACGCCGTACAGGCCAGCATCACCGCCGTCGCGTACGGCACCTCGTCCAGTGGGACGAGCACGGGCGCCCTGCGGGCGGTGGGTGCGGGCAAGTGTCTTGACGTTCCGAACGCGTCGACCACAGCGGGCACCCAGCTCCAGATCTGGGACTGCTGGAGCGGCACTCAGCAGGTCTGGACGCACACGGTCTCCAACAAGCTGACGGTCTACTCGGGCGCTACGCGAATGTGCCTGGACGCCTACAACCACCAGACCACCGCCGGCACCAAGGTGGTGACCTGGCCCTGCAACGGGCAGACCAACCAGCAGTGGAACCTCAACGCGAACGGCACTGTCACCGGCGTTCAGTCAGGGCTGTGCCTGGACGTCTCGGGCGCCTCCACCGCCAGCGGTGCCCTGGTCGAACTGTGGACCTGCAACGGCGGATCCAACCAGCAGTGGAACCTGAACTGACCTCACCGATGTTCGGGCCCAGTCCTGCCAGAAAGGCGGATGCCTGCCAGGGAGTCCAGTCCTGCCAGGTATCCGCTGTCTCCCCCAAGAAAGCAGACCATGACCTCCTTTCCTTTCGCGCGCCCCGCACGGGGCCGGCGGGCGAGAGCGGCTCTCACCGCCGCTTTGACCCTCGGCGCCGTCCTGGCCGCGCCGGCCGTGGTCTCGCAGGCCGCGACCATGACCACCTTGTACGCCTCCCCGAGCGGGAGCGGCACCGCCTGCTCGGCGTCCCAGCCGTGCTCCCTCGCCCAGGCCAAGTCCTCGGTGGAGGCCGTGAACGGCAGTATGAGCGGCGACATCGTCGTCCAGCTGGCCGGCGGCACGTACCGGATGGCGGCCCCGCTGGCCCTCGGCGCCGCCGACTCGGGCAGCAACGGCCACAGCGTGATCTGGCAGGCCGCGCCCGGTCAGAGCCCGGTGCTGTCGGGTGGGCAGCAGCTGACCGGATGGTCGCTGTACGACCAGGGGGCGAACATCTACGCCTCACCGATCCCCACCGGCGCCGATGCGCGACAGTTGTACGTCGACGGCGCGCTCGCGCCGCGGGCCTCGATCACCGTCTCGCGCAGCGATCTCAAGGTGACCACCAGCGGGATGACCATCGTGAACCCGGCGCTGAACTACCTGGCGACGCTGCCCCAGCAGAACCGCATCGAGTTGGAGAGCCAGAACTCCTTCACCGACCGGTTCACCCCGGTGCAGAGCATCAGCGGTACCACCGTCACGATGCAGCAGCCCGCATGGCAGAACAACAACTGGGGCTACGACACGGTCGCCAGCCCCTTCGCCGGGGGACAACTGCTGCTGGAGAACTCCTACGCGTTCCTGAAGGCCGCCGGGCAGTGGTATATCGACCCGCAAGCAGGCCGGGCCTACTACAAGGCTCCCGCCGGCTGGAACCCCGCCGCCCATGACATCGAACTGCCGCGGCTTTCCTCACTGCTGCAGATCGGCGGCAGCTACAGCAGTCCCGCCCATGACCTCGCCTTCCAGGGCATCGGTTTCCAGCACACCACCTGGCTGGGCCCGAGCACCTCGATCGGTTACGCCGACCAGCAGAGCGGCGCCTTCCTGCCCCGTGCCTTCGCCCAGCCGTCGGACTACCTGACCTCGTGTCAGTCGGGCTGCCCGCTGTTCGAGGCGGCGCGCAACAGCTGGAACCAGGTCCCGGCCGCCGTGCAGGTCTCGGCGGCCAACCACGTGGCGTTCACCGGCGACCTCTTCGCCCATCTCGGCCAGGTCGCGCTCGGCATCGGTAATGACGCCAACGCCCATGCCTCCGGCATCGGTCTGGGCGCCTCCGACGTCACCGTCTCCGGCAGCACGTTCACCGACGACTCCGGTTCCGGCATCGTCATCGGCGGTGTGCAACCCGACGCCCATCATCCGTCCGTTCCGGCGATGACCAACCAGAACATCACCGTCCAGGGCAACCTGGTCAACGGCGTCGCCGAGGACTACAAGGACATGGCCGGCATCCTGTCGACCTATGTCAACCACGCCGTCATCGCCCACAACGAGGTGGCCAACCTCGCCTACGACGGCATCGACGTCGGCTGGGGCTGGGGCGCCAACGACCCCGGCGGCAGCCAGGACTACCGCAACCGCGGGCTGTACAACTACCAGCCGGTCTACTCCACCCCGACCACCTTGAAGAACACCGTGGTCAGCTACAACCGCGTGCACGGGACCAAGAAGGTCTTCCACGACGGCGGCAGCATCTACAACCTGTCCGCCAACCCCGGCACGAGCATCGACCACAACTACATCTACGACAATCAGCACACCGTAGGCCTCTACCTGGACGAGGGGTCGCGCTCTGTGACCCTCAGCAACAACGTGCTTCAGGACAGCGGCGTATGGGCCTTCACCAATGCCAGCTCCACCAACAACACCAACGACAGCACGTTCTCCTACAACTGGTACAACTCCGGCTCCGCCAACGTCGCCACCGGATCCCCGCACAACAACGTCTTGACCGGCAACGTCCAGGTGTCCGGCACCAGTTGGCCGTCGGGCGCGCAGCAGGTCATCGACCAGGCCGGTGTGCCGAGCAGCGGCGGCGGCACCAGCGGGGCGCTGCGCGCGGTGGGCGCGGGCAAGTGCCTCGACGTGCCGGGCGGGTCCACCACGGCGGGCACGCAGCTGCAGATATGGGACTGCTGGGGCGGGTCCAACCAGTTGTTCACGCACACTGCCGCCGGGCAGCTCACGGTCTACAGCGGCAGCGGTCAGTTGTGTCTCGACGCCGACCATCAGGGAACCACCCCGGGGACCAAGGTCATTACCTGGGCGTGCAACGGAGCGGTCAACCAGCGGTGGAACGTCAACGCCGACGGCACCGTCACCGGCGTGCAGTCCGGGCTGTGCCTGGATGTATCCGGCGCCGCGACGGCCAACGGCACCCTCGTGGAGCTGTGGACCTGCACCGGCGGCGGAAACCAGCGGTGGACCCTCGGATGATCCACATCTGTCCACAGCAGCAACCCGAGGAGGACACCATGGGTTGTTCGCCGACCCCGGCGTAGCGGGACCCGCGTCCCGGCGGCGGCCCTGGAGAGTCCTGGCCGCGTGCTTCGCGGCGGCTGTACTGGCGTCGCTCGTGGGCGCACTGGCGTCGTCGACCCCTGCCGCGGCAGCGGCCCAGCTGTCCCTCTGGCGCCACCGACAACGCTGTGCAGGCCAACATCACCGCGGCCGACTACCGCTGAGCGGGTCGGTTGGGCGATTTGGACGCCGAGGCGTGGCCGTCCCTCCGGGCGGCCACGCCACCGGCGCGGTGGGACGGGGCGGCGCCGGTGCTGGAGCGGAGGGAGATGGGAGGGGCGAGCAGGATGTGCCGCGGCGGTGTGGCGGGCGCGGCGATGCGTTCGATCAGCAGGGACACGGCCTTCTCGCCCATGTCGAGTGCGGGCACGTCGGCGGCGGTGAGAGGGGGACGGAAGTCCTCGGCCCATAGCCGGGCCGCCACACCGGTGATCGAGAAGTCGTACGGCACGGTCAGTGCCGCGTCGGCCAGCGCCCGCTGGATGCCTGGCAGGGCAGCCTCGTTGATGGTGGTGACGGCCGTGAGGTCCGGATGGGCGCGCAGGAGTTCCTCGATGCATTCCTGCCCGGAGCGGGCGTCGTCCCCGCAGGTGACTTCGACACCCGTGATGCCGCGCTCGTCGACGGCCGCCGTGAATCCCTCGCGGGCGCGGAGGGCGGGACCGTAGCCCGCCGCGACGAGTTCCGGTGAACGACTGATCAGTGCCACCGTGCGGTGGCCCAGATCGGCCAGGTGCTGGACCGTATGGCGGATGAGGCCGGCGTAGTCGACATCGATCCAGCACATCGCCTCGTCCCCGGCCGTGTGCCCGATGCCGACGAATGGCAGGCCCGCGTGCCGGAGCCGGCCCACCCGGGCGTCCTCCAGCCGGATCTCCATGAGGATCACGCCGTCGACGCGGCTCTCCGAGACCAGCCGTTCGAAGGAACGGTCGTGATCGCCGCCCGAGGGGGAGAGCAGCACATCCAGGTCGGCACGGGCCGCCGCGTCGACGACGCTGGCGACGAAATCGAGTTGCATGTGGGTGAGCCGGTTGCCCGCCGGGGGGATCACCAGGCCGACGGTGCGGGTCCGCCCTTCCTTGAGCGCCCGCGCGGTCGCGTTGGGCCGGTATCCCAGCTCGTCGATCACGCCCTGGATCCGTTTGCGGGTGTCGGCCGCGACGGGACGCTTGCCGCTGAGCGCATACGACACCGTGCTGCGCGACACACCCGCTCGTCGCGCGATCTCGCCGATGTTCATGCCGCTCCTTAGGTACATCCGCAGACGCGATCATACCCGCTGCGAATCGGTTCGGAGGCTGTAGCGGCCATGTCGTCGGAGGACGAGTGGGGCCGGCTCCGCCGGCGCGTGGTCCCCATCAGGGAAACAGGGAGTGCAGCGGTATTGACGGGCAGGGAGACGGGTCTCTACGTTCACTGTCGAACCGATTCGCTACTCGGCGATTCGGTCCACGTCGGTGACCTGGTCGCCGCGCGTGGGGGCCCGGGCCCCCAGCGGGCCGGGCACGCAGCGAAAGGGACAGGTGCCATGAACAGATCCGCAGGGCGTCGGCTCGCCGTCGCGTCACTGGCCGCCGTCACGGCGGCCGGCGCTCTCACCGCATGCGGGTCGTCGTCCTCCCCGGGCGACGGGTCCGCATCGTCCGCGGCGGGGGGTACATACACCGTCTGGGACCCGTACCCGCAGTTCGACGGCGCTTCGGCGTGGGCCAAGCTGCTCAGCGACTGCGGCACCCAGGCCGGGGTGAAGGTCAAGCGCACGGCGTTCGACACCACCGACCTGACCAACAAGACGCTGCTGGCCGCGCAGCAGGGCAACGCTCCGGACGTGCTCATCGTCGACAACCCGGTCGTCTCCACCCTCGCCGAGGGCGGCGTCCTCACCAGCACCGAGGAGAACCGGATCGACACCGCGCAGGCAGCGCCGAACCTGCTGGCGGCGGGCCAGAGCGGTGGCAAGACCTACGGCACGCCCATCGGCGCGAACACGCTGGCGCTGTACTACAACACGAAGGTCCTGAAGGCGGCAGGGGTCGACCCCGCGTCGATCACGGACTGGGCGTCGCTGAACGCGGCGCTGGCCAAGGTGAAGGCCGCGGGCAAGAAGGGCATCACCTTCTCGGCGATCGGCACGGAGGAGGGTAGTTTTCAGTTTCTTCCCTGGCTGTGGGGATCGGGGGCCCAGCTGACCGACCTGAGTTCGGACAAGGCGGTTTCCGCCGTGGCGCTGTGGAAGGACTGGCTGAAGCAGGGCTACGCGCCGAACTCGGTGATCAACAACACGCAGACCACCAGCTGGCAGGAGTTCGCCACCGGCGACTTCGCCTTCGCCGAGAACGGCACATGGCAACTGGCCAACGCCAGGAAGGCCGGCTTCGACTACGGCACGATCGCGATCCCTGCGGCCTCCGGCGGTACCGCCCCCGCGCCGACCGGCGGCGAGTTCGTGACCGTGCCGGTGCAGAAGGACGGCGGCCGGTACGCCGCGTCCGACAAGATCGTGACCTGCCTGACCAACGCCAAGAACCTGCTGGCCACCGACACCACCCTGTCGTATGTGGCGCCGACCGGCGCGGTGCAGGACCAGCAGGTGGCCGCGGACCCGCAGCTGAAGGTGTGGGTGCAGGCCGTACGCGCGGCCAAGGGGCGCACCAGCGACGACCTGGGCACGAAATACCCAAAGATCTCCGAACAGCTGTGGGGCGCGGTGCAGGCGGCACTGACCGGAGCGAAGTCGCCGCACGACGCGCTCTCCGCGGCGCAGTCCTCCGCATCCAGGTAGTACCCGACTCAGCGCACCAGCTCCGGGCCCGGGCGAGGGCTCCGTCGGATGGCCCCGCCCGCGTAGCGGGCGTGCCTGCCCACTGAAGGACCAGACCGTCGATGAACAGCACCGCACGGATACCGGACGCCTCGGCCGCGTCCGGCAGAACCGGGCCGGGACACCGAGCCCGTCCCCCTGCCGAAGCCGCAGGCCGGTCCCGTCGCACGCCGCGCTCGCAGCAGTGGGCCGCCTGGGGTTTCCTGGCCCCGGTCGTGATCTACCTCGTCGCCTTCTACGCCTATCCGCTCTACCGCAACGTTGACTTGTCGCTGCGCAACTACACCGTGCGCTCCTTCGTGCAGGGCGGCGCACCCTTCACCGGCCTGGACAACTACCGGAAGGTCTTCGACGACCCGGCCTTCCGTCCGGCATTCGAGCACACCGTGCTCTTCACCGGGGTCTCCCTCTTCTTCCAGTACGCCATCGGTATGGCCCTGGCGGTGTTCTTCACCCAGCACTTCCGGCTCTCGGCCACGCTGCGCGGCCTGTTCCTTGTGCCATGGCTGCTGCCGCTGATCGTATCGGCCTCCACCTGGTCGTGGATGCTCAACAGCGAGTCAGGCATCGTCAACACGGTCCTGGGATGGCTGGGGATCGGGTCGGTCAACTGGCTGACCTCGCCGTCGTGGTCGCTGGTCTCGGTGATCATCGCCAACATCTGGATCGGCATCCCCTTCAACCTGGTCCTGCTCTACAGCGGCCTCCAGGCGATTCCCGTATCGCTGTACGAGGCCGCCGCGCTCGACGGCGCGAACGCCTGGCACCGGTTCTGGAAGGTGACGTTCCCCCTGCTGCGCCCGGTCACGGCGATCACCCTGCTGCTCGGACTGGTCTACACACTGAAGGTCTTCGACATCATCTGGATCATGACCAAGGGCGGTCCCAGCGACTCCTCGACCACCTTCGCGACCTGGTCCTACCGGCTGGGCTTCGGCAACCTGCTGCCGCAGTTCGGCCCCGGCGCCGCCGTGGGAAACCTCCTCGTGGTCATCGCCCTCGCTTTCGGCCTGCTGTACATCCGAGCCCAGCGGAAGCAGGCGAACGCATGAGCGCCCAGGTCACAGCAGTCGCCCAGACGCACCCACCGGCGCGGCGGCCCCAACGCCCGCGCGGACGGCGGGGATCGTGGGGGAAGACGGCGCTGGGCGTGCTGTTCACCGCCGTGATGCTCTTCCCCGTGTACTGGATGGTGAATGTCTCCCTCACCCGTGACGAGGACATGCGCAAGTCCCCGCCCAACCTGTTCCCGGCGCACGGCACCCTGGATGGCTACCGGCAGGTGCTCGACCAGCAGTTGCCGTACCTGGGCACGAGCCTGCTCATCGGCCTGGGCACGGTCGCCGTCACCGTGCTCCTCGCCGCCCCGGCGGGATTCGCCCTGGCCAAACTGCGCCCGCGCGGCGGAGGGCTGGTCAGCTTCCTGATGCTGGTCGCCCAGATGATCCCCGGGATCATCATGGCGATGGGGTTCTACGCCATCTACCTCAACCTCGGCTTCCTGCAGTCCGTTCCGGGACTGATCGTCGCCGACTCCACCCTGGCCGTGCCGTTCGCCGTCCTGATCTTCACCGCGTTCATGTCCGGAATCCCCGAGGAGCTCCTGCAGGCCGCGAAGGTGGACGGGGCAGGAACGCTTCGCACCTTCCGGTCCATCGTGCTGCCGATGAGCGTCAACGCGATCGTGACCGTCTGCCTGTTCGCCTTCCTGTGGTCATGGTCCGACTTCGTCTTCGCCAGCACCCTGGACAGCGGCGGCGCCCACCAGCCGATCACGCTCGGCATCTACCACTACATCGGCAACAACAACCAGGAGTGGAACGCCATCATGGCCACCGCCGTCATCGCGTCCCTGCCGGCAGCCGTCATCCTCGTGCTGGCCCAGCGCTACATCGCGGCCGGCGTCGCGACCGGCGCCGTCAAGGACTGACCGGCGCCCTTCCCGCCAGGCCACTTCACGGCACCAACGCCGCCATCCGCAAAGGATCGAACCCCACCGATGACCGCTACCCCCGACAGCTCCGCCTTCGCGATTCAGGAGATACCGTTCAGCCGCCAGGGATCATGGTTCAACGTCTCCCCGGTCATCGCCCAGCACAGCCGCGCGAAAGACCTGCATCTGGTCTCCCACCAGAACGGCATGCATCCCGTCCTGCGTTTCGTCCCATTCCACCCCTCTGGCGGTGACCGCGCCGAGGCCGCTTGGAACGCGACCCCGTCCCTACTGACCTGGGACACGGAGGCCGGCCGGATCGACATGGTCTACGAGAGCGCCGACACGCTGCGGCTGCGCGGACGTGACCTCGATCTCCTGATCACGCCCGCGGCCCCGGAGCTGACGCCGTTCAGCGGCACGTACTTCTACCGCGACCCCGTGGACGGGTCCTATCAGTTCACCTCCTACGAGACGGGCCGCCGCTACCGGATCACCCTCCTGGCGGGCGCGAGCGCCACCCCGGCCGGGCTGGAGGGACTGGGCGGCACCGTCCGTCAGCTCACGCTGTCCGGCCCCCAGGGCTGGGAAGCGGCCATCGAGGAGATGGACAGCGCGCGGCCGCCCTACGCCGCTGCGGGGGACTTCGATGCCGCGGCGGAGGCGAACCACCGGGCGTTCCGGGATTTCGCCGACGCCGTGGCCCCCCTGCCGGCCGAGTTGGCGCCCGCCGCGGAACGTGCCGCCTACGTCCTGTGGTCGGCGACCGTGCGCCCCGCCGGCTACCTGCGGCGTCCCGCCGTGCTCATGTCCAAGCACTGGATGGACAAGGTCTGGAGCTGGGACCACTGCTTCAACGCCCTCGCGCTGGCCCCGGGCCGGCCGGATCTGGCCTGGGACCAGTTCCAGCTCCCGTTCGACCACCAGGACGAGACCGGAGCCCTGCCGGACTCCCTCACCCATTCCGAGATCCTGTACAACTTCGTCAAACCGCCCATTCACGGCTGGACGCTGCGGCGGCTGCGCGACCGCCTACCCCACCGACCGGCGACCGACGAGCTGAGCGAGACGTACCGGCGCCTGCGGCGCTGGACCGACTTCTGGCTCGTCGCCCGGACCGTGCCAGGTCAGCCGCTACCTCACTATCACCACGGCAACGACAGCGGCTGGGACAACGCCACCACCTTCGACGGCCGCCGCGTGCTGATCACCGGCGACCTCGCCGCCTTCCTCGTCCTCCAACTGGCCGAACTGGCGGAACTGGCCAAGGACCTCGGGCACGCCGAGGCCGCCGACCGGCATCTGCGCACCGCCGATGCGGTCCAGGACGCCCTGCTGGAGCAGCTGTGGTCCGGCGGCCGGTTCCACGGCCGCTCCCCGGAGTCCGGGGAGCTCTCCACCAGTCGCAGCCTGCTGGATCTCATGCCGATCGTCCTGGGCGAGCGCCTGCCGAGCGAGGTCGCCGACCAGCTTGCCGAGGGCATCCGCGCTCACCTCACCCCGTACGGGCTGGCCACCGAACATCCCGACTCGCCGCACTATGAGCCGGACGGGTACTGGCGCGGGCCCATCTGGGCCCCCGCCACCGTGCTCATCGAGGACGGCCTGCGCCGAGCCGGCCATGTCAGTCTCGCCGACGACATCAGCCGCCGCTTCCGCTCCCTGTGCGAGTCATCCGGCTTCGCCGAGAACTTCGACGCGCTCACCGGCCGAGGACTGCGCGACCGGGCCTACACCTGGACCGCCAGCAGTTACCTGCTGCTCGCCGACGACCACCACCGGCGCACCTCGGTGGCGCCGGGCAGCGTGCGCACGGCGGCGGACCCCGGCTCGGAGGTTTCTCCGCGCGGTCTTGACGCGCCATAAGTGAGCGCTAACATTCAGTCAGAGAAGGACGACGGCTGAGGCATTCGCTGGGGAGCCGGCTTTCCGACGGGACCTGGGACGTTCCCTGTTCGGACAGCATGCGGGCCCTCTGTCGTCCTTCGTAGGGTTCGCTGGGGTTCGCCTGGGTCGCCGTCACGATGGGGTCGTGCAGATGGCGGCTCGTCAGTTGGGTCAGCGCGGTTCCGGCGAGCCGTTACGGCGCTGACCACCCTGCTCGCCGTGATCGTGCCCACTGCCTGAGAGGCACGGCTCCGTCCGCAGCCTCACGGTGCCGGGTCCGGGGGCAGGACGTTCGTGCGTGGCTGCCGCCCCGGTCGATGCTCCCCGCAAAGCAGCACCACGGGCACGAGGCGGACGCCCGCTGCCCGGCGCGAACCGGCGCCGGGCACCCCGCCACCCATCCCCACCGATCACCGGAAACGAGGTCCACTTGTGACACGCATTCTGCGCGCGGTCCTGGCCATGGTGCTCTTACCGCTGGCCGCCGTCTTCACGCTCCTGGTACCCCAACCCGCGGCCGCGGCGAGCCTGACGCAGATCACCGGCTTCGGCACCAACCCCACCCACCTCAACATGTACCTGTACGCCCCCGACCACCTGGCGCCCAAGCCCGCCCTGCTGGTGCTGGTCCACTACTGCGGGGGCTCGGCGCAGGGCATCTTCGGCGGCAACGGACATGACTACGCCACCGCCGCCGACCAGTACGGGTACGTCGTCGTGGCGCCCGAGGCCACCCGCGACGGGCACTGCTTCGACGTCTCGACCCCCGCGGCCCTCCGACGAGACGGCGGCAGCGACTCCACCGGCATCATGGCCATGGTCGCCTGGACCCGCCAGCACTACAATGTCGACCCGGCCCGCATCGTCGTCAGCGGCTTCTCCTCCGGCGCCATGATGACCAACGTGCTGGCCGCCGAGTACCCCGATGTCTTCTCCGCCGCCTCGGCGTTCTCCGGAGTGCCGGCCGGCTGCTTCGCCACCAGCGACGGCTCACTGTGGAACAGCCAGTGCTCGGGCGGCAACATCATCAAGACGGCACAGCAGTGGGGCGACCTGGCCCGCTCCATGGATCCCGGATACACCGGCCCCTACCCGCGCATGCAGCTGTGGCACGGCACCAGCGACACCACCCTCGCCTATCCCAACTACGGCGAGGAGATCAAGCAGTGGACCAACCTTCACGGGCTCAACCAGACGCCCGCCTCCACCGACCAGCCCCAGTCGGCCTGGACCCGCACCCGCTACGGCGGCACCGGAGCGCAGGCCCCCGTCGAAGGCATCAGCATCGCGAACACGGGCCACACCTTGCCGCAGCCCGGCATGCTCGCCCGTGCCATCACCTTCCTCGGTCTGGACGGCGGTGGCACCACCCCGCCGCCGCCCACTACCTCCGGCGCGCTGCACGCGGTTGGTGCGGGCAAGTGTCTTGACGTACCGAACGCGTCGACCACGGCCGGTACACAGCTGCAGATCTATGGCTGCTGGGGCGGGGCCAACCAGGTCTGGACCCGCACCAGTTCCCGGCAGCTGACCGTGACCCTGTCCGGCACCACGTTGTGCCTGGACGCCTCCAACAAGCAGACCGCCAACGGCACCAAGGTGGTGACCTGGCCGTGCAACGGCGGGGCCAACCAGCAGTGGTCGTTCAATGCCAACGGCACGGTCACCGGTGTGCAGTCCGGCCTGTGCCTGGACGTGGCCGGAGCGTCCACCGCTGACGGCGCCCTGGTCCAACTCTGGTCCTGCGGCAGTGGATCCAACCAGCAGTGGAACCTCGCCTGACCGATCCTTTCTCCACCTGCGCCCCACCCCGTGGCCGGCTCGCGCCGGCCACGGGGTGGGTTCTCGCGCGCTCACCGCGTGGCGCGGGAGGTGGTCATCCGGCGGTCAGTGTGGTCCATTGCTGGTTCGAACCGCCGTTGCAGTCCCACAGTTGGAGCTGGGTGCCGTCGGTCGCGGAGAAGCCCGGGTCGTCGAGGCAGCGGCCGGAGACCGGGTTGCGGTAGCCGCCGTTGTAGGGCTGCCAGACCTGGTTGGCGCCGCTGCCACAGGACCAGATCTGCACCTTGGTGCCGTTGGCCGTGCCCAGGCCGGCGGCGTCCAGGCACTTGCCCAAGGAACGCAAGGTGCCGTCGGTGTATGCCCTCCAGAGCTGGTTGGAGGCGCCGTTGCAGCTCCAGATCTGGGCGGCTGTTCCGTCGGCGCTGTTGGCGCCGCTGACGTCGAGGCACTTGCCGGTGATGCCGGAGTGCACGGGGGACGCGGCGGGGGAGGGGTTCGTCAGCCATCCGGCGCTGTCGGCGGCCTGCACGCCCCGGTGGAAGGCGTCGGCCATCTTCTGGTAGCCGGCGTCGTTGGGGTGCAGGGCGTCTGCCAGGTCGGCGGTGGTCACAGCGCTCATGTCGACGTATCCGACATGCTTGCCCGCCGCCTGCTCGTTCTGCACCATGCCGGGGATGGCCTGGTTGAACGCCGCGCGGTACTGCTCCTCTGTGCCGCTGGTGGACACCACCAGCGAGGCGACCAGCACGGTCACGCCGGGGACGTCAACGGTGATCCGGTCGACCAGCGACTTCAGCCGGGCGTTGGCGGTGGAGACCTGGTAGTTGCCATTGAGGTCGTTGGTGCCGATCTCCAGCGTCACGACATTGGGCCGGTACTGGGTGAGCGGAGTGTCGGCGAGGGCGGCGATCTGGTCGATCCGGTATCCGGAGTGCCCTTCGTTGTCCGGGTCGGACATCGAGCCGCCCCGCAGCGTGCCGACGAAGTCCAACTGATGGCCGTCTCCCGCGAGTTCGTTCCACAACGGCGCCCGGTAGCCGTTGCCCGTACTGCTCCCGACGCCCCAGGTGATCGAGTCACCCAGTGGCATCAGTCGTACGGGCGTGGTCGACGCGGCAGCGGCCGGTGTCACACCTGCGGCCACAATGCCGAGGGCGGCAACGACGAGTGCGACGAGCAGAGCCGTCCAGCTCGTTCTCATCAAACGTCCTCCTCCGTGAATGAGTGCTGAGCGGGCCGCAGTTGTGTAGCAGCCGACTGGTGTGCGCTAACAATTCTGGGCCGATCGACAGTATTGGCTGCCTCGGCGAGTCCTGACTTGCGGTTCAGCGCCAGACCGATCCCAGGGCGCCCTCGTAGGCATATCACGTCGACTCTCGTCTGGGACATCCCATGGATGCAGCAATCGGGCGACTCGACCGGCGGGGGTGAACTTGGCGCGTTTTCGCCTCTGTTGGTGTTTCAGCGGCCATTTAGGGGCTCGGGGCCTGCGGTGCGGAGACAAATACATCCCATGCCTGAGGTCCAAGCAGTTTCCCGTGTGCAAGACCTTGACAGCGGACACGGCCCTGCCAGAATCAGGTCCAGTTTGGTGTGAGCGCTCACACAGTCAGGCGCGCAGCAGGTCGCTTCGCATCGCGACACACCCACTCGCGCGGATGCCCGCCGTTTTGGTCTCCTCGCTGCAACAGGACCGGTCCTCATCGGCGGCCCGGCGCAGTTGGACCGTCCGCGAAGTCATCCCCGTTCACCGACGAAGGGCCCAGCCATGACGATCAGCAGGCGAGTGTTCCTATCGGCTGCCACCGGTGTCGTCGCCGCCGCGGCGGCGGATCTCACGCTCGGCACGTCGAGGGCCCTGGCGGCCCCAACGTCGTACTCGCCCACCTGGGCGTCCGTTGACCAGCACCCGCCGGCGCCGGAGTGGTTCCAGGACGCGAAGTTCGGTATCTACTTCCACTGGGGTGCTTTCAGTGTGCCGGCGTTCGGCAGCGAGTGGTATCCGCGGAACCTGTACATCGCCCAGAGCGCCGAGCACAACCACCACGTCGCCACCTACGGCGACCCGACAGTGTGGCCGTACAACAACTTCCTTGACGGGGCCCGCGACAAGGCGGGCAACTGGGTGCAGTTCGCGCCCAAGCTGGTCTCCCAGGGCGGGAGCTTCGACCCGGACGCCTGGGCGCAGTTGTTCGTGGACGCGGGAGCGAAGTTCGCGGGGCCGGTGTCCGAGCACCACGACGGGTTCTCGATGTGGAACAGCTCGGTCAACGAGTGGAACTCGGTCCAGCGCGGGCCGGGGCTGAACCTGCTGGCGCTGTTCCGGGACGCCATCCGGGGCAAGGGCATGAAACTGCTGGTGGCCATGCACCACGCCTACAACTTCAACGGCTACTACGACCACGTCCCCGCCCAGTCGTCCACCAGCTTGAAGAAGCTCTTCGGTCAGCTCGACACCGTGGCGGAGAACCAGCTGTGGTTCGCCAAGCTCAAGGAGGTCGTGGACCTGGCTCAGCCGGACATCCTGTGGGAGGACTTCGACCTGAGCAGGGTGGACGAGACGCAGCGGCTCAACTTCCTGTCGTACTACTACAACCAGGCCCTCGGCTGGGGCAAGGAGGTCGTGGCCACCTACAAGGACGGCTACGACGACACGGGCGAGATCTTCGACTACGAACGCGGCGGCCCGGCCGGCATCACCAGCCCCTACTGGCTGACCGACGACAGCATCAGCAGTTCCAGCTGGTGCTACACCGTCGGCATCGGCTACTACTCCATCCCGCAGATGCTCCACGCGCTGATCGACCGGATCAGCAAGAACGGCAATATGCTGCTCAACATCGCCCCGATGGCGGACGGCACGATCCCCCAGGGCCAGCGGGACGTCCTGCTGGGCATCGGCGATCACCTCAAGCGGTTCGGCGAGTCGCTGTACTCCACGCGGGCGTGGACGGTCTATGGCGAGGGCCCGACCAAGATGGGCGGTGGTTCCTTCACCAGCCCTGTGGTCGGGACGAACAAGGACTTCCGCTTCACCCGCGACAAGGCGAACAAAGTCCTGTACGCCACGGTCCTGGGCTGGCCCGGCAGCTCCACCACCATCGCCACCCTGGCGAGCGGCCGGATCGACCTCGGCTCGTTGACGTCGGCGCAACTTCTGGGATCGACCGCCGACACGTACATCGGCTTGCCGGCACCCACACAGGGCAGCGACGGCCTGCATGTCAGCCTTCCGTCCTCCTCGGCACCCTATGCGGCGCAGGCCTACGTTCTGAAGTTCACCTTCTCCGGGCAGATCCCGGTCCTCGGGGCCGGCGGCAGCGGCGCCGTCACCGCGTATGGCGACGTTTCGTATGCCGGTGCGGCAGCGTCACTGACACTCGGGAGCTACAGCGCCGCCCAACTGCAAGCCGCGGGCCTGCCGACGCGGACGATCTCCTCCCTGCGGATACCCGTCGGATACCAGGCGGTCGGCTACTCCGGGGACAACTTCTCCGGCACCGCCTGGACCTTCAGCGCCGACAACGCCGACCTGCGCAACACCGGGAACAACGACGCCATCACCTCACTGAAGGTGATCTTCAACCCCACTGCGTACTTCCGCGTCACCAACGTCACCGACGGCCTGGCCCTGGACAGCGGTGGCACCGTCGCCTCCGGCAGCAACCTCAAGCAGTGGACGTGGAACGGCAGCACCAACCTCCAATGGCAAGCCGTCGAGCTGGGCAACGGCTACTACCGCCTGGTCAACCGCACCAACGGCATGGTCGCCGACGGCTGGGGCTCCACCACCAACGGGGCACCGGCGCAGCAGTCCCCCTGGAACGGCGGCACCAACCAGCAGTGGCAGATCACCGACCGCGGCAACAGCCGGTACAGCATCGCCAACCGCACCACCGGGCTCATCCTGGACGGCGGCGGCAACGTCGCCTCCGGCTCGGCCACCAAACAGTGGACCTGGGACGGCAGCACCAACCTCCAGTGGACGTTCGCCGCTCAGTAGTCCGCCGAACTCCACTCCGTTGTCCCGGCCCGTCGGCCCGGGGACGGCGGGAACTCAAAACATATCTGGAAGAAAAGGGGTTTATGTAGCGAATCTATCGATATAGTCGGACGGCTTGTGGGAAATGAGTACTACTTATTGGATCGAGGTGATAGATTGAGCGCGGCGCATGTCATATGTGCGCGGTGTGGTTGATGGTGAAGGAGGCACGCCGTTGGACGGCGATTCCGTACTGGCGGCAGGCGGAGCCCCGGTGGAGCTGGCCGGGCAGCCGTCGGGCCAGGTCGCGAGTTCCTACCGGCCGCGCTACGAGCTCATCGCCGAGCAGATCCTGAAGTTCATCGCCGAGGTGGGGCTCCAGCCCGGCGACCGGATGCCGACCGAGAACGAGCTGGCGGCACGCCTGGGCACCAGCCGGACCGTCGTACGGGAAGCAGTCAAGATCCTCTCCGCGATCGGACGCGTGCGGGCGCAGAAGGGCCGCGGCCTGTACGTGGCGGACGACGAGGGCATGCTGGGGTCCTCGCGGTGGGGGAGCTTCTTCCTTCCCACCGACCTTGACCACGTCTACATGCTCTTCGAGTTCCGGCGCGTCCAGGAGGCGGCGGCCAGCCGGCTGGCCGCGACGCGGGCGACACCGGCCGAACTGCGGACCATCGAAGCGGCCGTCGAGATGTGCCGACAAGGGTTGGCGACGGGGCGAGTGGACCTGTTCGACCAAGGCGACGAGGATTTCCATCTGAGCATCGCGGCCGCCTCGCACAACCCCTTCCTCGTCGCGGCGATACGGGAGGCCCGACGTCTACAGCGTCAGTCCAGCACGATCGGGCTGAGCGGTACCGTCGGAGGTCACGCGCCCGAAGCGGTCGAGGAGCACGTCGCCATCTACCGGGCCATCCGTGACGGTGACGCCGAAGCGGCGGCGCAGGCGGCCACGGTCCATTTGGACAAGACCCTCGAAGACTACCGGCGGGAAATCCAGCGCAGGGTGTTCGGCTGAGTCCCCGGGATTTCGGTGCCGCCGCCCTCTCCGCCTGGCGGGAGAGGCGGAGAGGGCGGCGGGCGCCGGAGTCTCGGTTGAGTCCGTCGTTCTGGACGGTGCGGGACGGGGCCCGCACTCGCGGACCGGGAGGTCGCGGCGGGAGTGTCCAGTCAGCAGCCCTGGGCCGGTCAGGTCAGCGGAAGGTCCAGTGCTGATTGCTGCCGCCGTTGGAGTCCCAGACCTGGACCTGGGCGCCGTTGGCGGTCTGCCCGCTCGGGGTCTCCAGCGCGCGGCCGGAGGCGACGTTGACCAGTGTGTACGAGCCGTCGCCGTTCCGGGTGGCGCGCCAGTGCTGGTTGGCGCCGCCGTTCGCGTCCCACACCTCGATGCGGGTGCCGTTGGCGGTCTGGCCGCCCGGCTCGTCCAGTACCCGGCCGCTGGCGATGTTGGTCAGGGTGTAGGTGCCGTCACCGTTCAGGGTCGCCCGCCACTGCTGGTTGGTGCCGTTCCAGGAATCCCAGACCTGCAGGAAGGTGCCGTTGGCGGTCTGGCCGCCCGGCTCGTCCAGGGCCCGGCCGCCGGCGGTGTTGAGCAGGCTGTAGACCGTGCCGGAGACGATCCCTCCTGTCCCGCCGCCGGTGCTGCCGCCGAGGGCGGTGAGTACGGAGCCGTAGGCGGCTTTGGGGTTGCCGTTGCGGTCGAACAGCAGGGGGTTGTCGCCGCTGCGCCAGGAGTCGCTGTCACGGATGCCCCACACCGTGATGCCGTTGCAGCGGGAGACGTTCATGCACGCGGTGACGGTGTTGGCGTAGGCGTTGGCGGGTGCCTGGGCGATGTCCAGTTCGGTGATCTGGACGTCCACGCCGAGCGCGGCGAAGTTGGACAGGGTGGTCTGGTAGCTGGCCGGCGGGCCGCCGGTGCCGAAGTGGCTCTGGAAGCCGACGCAGTCGATGGGCACGCCGCGGGACTTGAAGTCCTTGACCATCGCGTAGACGCCCTGGGTCTTGGCGTCGGTCCAGTTCTCGATGTTGTAGTCGTTGTAGCAGAGCTTGGCGGCGGAGTCGACGGACCGGGCGGTGCGGAACGCCTCCTCGATGAAGCCGTTGCCCAGAACGTTGTGGAACACCGAACTGCGCTGCTGCGAGGATCCGTCGGCGAAAGCCTCGTTGACGACATCCCAGGCGTAGATCTTGCCCTTGTAGTGGTTCATCTCGGTGGTGATGTGGTTGTTCATCACGCCGCGCAGGGTGGTCGGGTCGGTGATGGAGCTGACCCAGTTGGGCAGTTGTGAGTGCCACACCAGGGTGTGGCCGCGCATCCGCTGGCCGTGCGCTGCGGCGTGGCTGACGATCTGGTCGGCCGGGCCGAAGTTGAAGTTGCCGCGGGATGGTTCGGTGGTGTCCCACTTCATCTCGTTCTCCGGGGTGATCATGTTGAATTCCCGGTCGAGAATGGTGGAGTAGGTCGAGTCACCGAGCTTGCCGGCAGCCACCGCTGTACCGAAGTACCGGCCGCTGCCTGCTGCTGCCGAGCCCAGTGTGCTCGCCCCGGCGGCATGTGCCGTGAGACTCGCCGTCACGGCCAGCACCGTAGCGGCGGTCAGACCGGTGGCTGCTGCCAGCGCTCTGCGGCGCCGGGGCTGTTCTTTGCGCGCGAACATGGAAGATCGCTCTCCTCGTGTGGGGGGTGTTTCGGTACTGGTCAGCGGGGGTGACCTGAGCGTCGTGCGAGCGCGCCATGAACCGATCTGGCGCTGGTCGTGGGGGCGGGGACTGGTCGGACCAGTGGCGCGCGATCTGGCCCCGTGGCCGGTGTGCACCGGCCACGGGGGTGGGACAGAGGTGGGTCAGTTGAGGTTCCACTGTTGGTTGGATGCGCCGCTGCAGGTCCACAGTTGGACCGGAGCGCCCTGGGCGGTGGATGCTCCGGTGACGTCCAGGCACAGGCCGGACTGGACTCCGGTGACGGTGCCGTTGGCATTGAGGTTCCACTGCTGGTTGGCCCCGCCGTTGCACGGCCAGGTCACCACCTTGGTGCCGGAGGTGGTCTGCTTGTTGAAGGCGTCCAGGCAGAGGGTGGTACCGGACATGGTCGCCGTCAGCTGCCCGGCCGCGGTATGGGTCCACACCTGGTTGGCCCCGCCCCAGCAGCCCCATATCTGCAGCTGCGTACCGGCCGTGGTCGACGCGTTCGGCACGTCCAGGCACTGGCCCGCACCCACCGCGTGCAGCTCACCCGTGCTCGTCCCGCCGGAGGAGGCGGTGGTGTAGCCGGCGGAGGTGATGTTGGCCTGTACGGCGTTCTCGGTGGCGTCCGACGGGTAGCCGGAGGTCATCACGCCCTCGTAGAAGGTGCCGGCGGCACCCTTGCTGTTGTCGCCGCCGATGCCGAGGATGATGGCGCCCTGCTTCTTCATCGGGTTGTAGCCGGCGACGTTGGGGCGCTGGCCGTTGTAGAAGGTCGAGAGGCTGCCGGACTGGGCGTTGCCTCCGCGGATGGCCCAGTGGTTGGGCTCACCCTTGACGATCGCGGTGGTGAACCGGTTACTGATCGTCGGGTCGTTGGGGTTGTTGCCGGCATTCACCCCGGAGAACAGGCCGTTCTCGAGGTCGGCCATGATCCAGGGGCCGTTGCCGCTGCCGGAGCCCCAGACCCTGATGTTGCCGAAGTAGATGGCTTCCATGGTGCCGTTGCCGTCGTCGTTGCTGTCCGTCTCGGCGTTGCCGTAGTCGAAGCAGCAGCCGCCGTTGTAGTGGGTGCCGTCGAAGATGGCGTACATGCCCTCGGGGTTGTCGCCGGTGGCGATGCCGTTGGTGTGGTTGTTGCGGTAGCCGGTGCCCGGGGCGACGTAGACGCCGTAGGCCTTGTGGCCGGCGACGGTGATCGGCGCGGCGGTGGCGCTCGCGAGGTTGTCCGGGCCGCCCGCCGCTCCGCCCCCAGGCGCCTGGGTGAGATGGTTGTTCCGGCCGGACTGGTCGTAGATGACCGTGATCAGGCATGTCGTGTTCGCGCAGAACGAGTCCTGTGCGGAGGCGTCGACGTACCCGCCGGCTCCGAGCAGGCCGATGTCCCGCGTGGTGTTGTCCGACGCGCGCCGAACCTGGTACAGCGAGCCGTTGTACGCGGAGTACAGCGCGCGGGTGGTGCTGTGCGCGGCCACGCAGGGCGTACCGCCGGAGGCGTACAGATCGCAGGGCAGCGAACCGGCCGCCAGCGAGGTTTGCGTCCCACCGACCAGGACGCCGGCAACGAGCGCGACAACCGCGCCCACGGACAGCGTCCAACGGCGAAGGCGCCGAAATATGGGGGGCGTTAGAGGTCTGAACACGAGTGCTCCTGCCATGTGTCGGGGACCGGGCATACAACCCGGCCTCTGGTTGAAGCCGGCCGCAGATCAGCGCGGAGCTGCCTACGGCACATCGGGAGGCCGGCCTTATGCGAGGACCCACTGCTGGGTATCGCTGCCGTTACAGGTCACAGCTCAGCCAGAGCTCCGCACCTGCTCGCACCCACTGCGGGCAGGTGCGGAGCCCAGTGAGAGTTAGCGCTAACAATTTTGCGCAGCCTGAGATGCCTGCATTCCGCCGTGAGGCCTCCTGACTGCTGCTCACTCATGGTCTACCGACCTCCGGGCCAGTCGTGGGGGGATGCTCCCGGTGCGGCGGAGCGCGGGCCCCTCGCTTTGTGTTGCAGGGTTCCCGGAGCCGTGCGGCAGGATGTCGCCGGGTGATCGATCCCATGACTCGTGCGGTCACGATATTTGTACCGCCCGGCATGTGACGAGGGAGGCGGATTGAGATAGGAACAGCGACGCACATCTTCCACATCCATCCCATGTCCTCGCGCGGATCTCCTTCGGCCCCGCTGCCGCAGCCCGTTCCCGGGTGGACATCGCCCAGGGGCCGAGCACGAGGGTGCTCGGCCCCGAAGCGCGGTTCAGTTCTGCAGGTGCCAGTATTGGTTGGCTCCACCCGTGCAGTTCCAGAGCTGGATTTTTGTGCCGTTGCTGGTATTGGTGGCGCTGGCGTCGAGGCACAGTCCGGACTGCACTCCGGTGATCGTGCCGTTGGGGTTGACGTTCCACTGCTGGTTGGTCTGCCCGTTGCAGTCCCAGATCACCGTCGCAGTTCCGTTGCCGGTCCCCTGGCCGGAAGCATCGAGGCACTTGTTGCCGTAGATCATGAGCCGTTTGTCGGCGGTGTACGTCCACCGCTGATTGACGCCGCCGTTGCAGTCCCACAGTTGGGCTTGGGTGCCGTTGACCGTGGTGGAGTTGTTGATGTCGATGCAGCGGCTCGACTGCTGGCCCACGATCTCCTGGCTACCGGTCGGCGGGTTGGTCGGTGGCGGGCTGGTGGGCGGCGGTGTGGAGTCGAACTGTGTGAAGAACTTCCACACCTCGCCCGAGGTCCAGGTGTGCCAACCGTCCCCGGTGGAGCCGTCGATGGGACCGGGATCGTGACCTGCCCCGTCGAACGCGGCCCAGACGACCGGATAGCCGGGCTTGCACCCGGAGTAGGCGGTGATGATGTGGGTCAGGCTGCCGTACGCGGGCTCGGGCGGGGTCTGTGAGGTGCAGCCGTTGTTCCTGGCGAACGTGTCGCGTAGCGCCCGTCCCGAGGAGATGGGCAGGACGTTGTCCCGGATGCCGTGCAGCCCCATGTACGCGACGGGCCCGGTACCGGGGCTGCAGCCGCTGAGGTTCGCGCCCGAGTAGACCGCCACCGCGCGGAAGACCGTCGGACGCGCACAGGCCAGTGCGTACGTCATCGAACCGCCGTAGCTGAAACCGCCGGAGAACACCTGCGTGGTGTCGACACACAGACCCGCTTCGAGCTGTCGGATCATGTCGTCGACGAACGTCACGTCCTGGCCACCGGAGTTGGCCCAGCCGTTGCTGATGCCCTGGGGCGCGACGAAGATCGTGCCGTTGTTGGCGTTGTCGGCCAGCCGCCTGAGTCCGTAGTAGGACCAGTTGTATCCATCGGTTCCGCCCGAGTCGACATCGTTGGCGGTGCCGCCCACCCAGTGGAATCCGAAGATCAGCCGGTAGGGGTGGTTGTTGTCGTAGCCGGCGGGAACCCGCAGGATGTAACTGCGGTTCTGCCCGCTGCTCTGGATCGTATGGGTGCCGCTCGTCAGCGTCGGGGCCTTGCCACATCCGACGGTTGCCACGGCAGGGCCGACCTGTGCTGGGGAAGCACTGGTGCCGAGGCTGCTGCTCAGCGCGGTGCCGGCAGCGGCCAGGACGAGAAGAGCCGCGATCACCAATGGCAGGAATAGGGATTTGTTGCGCCTCATGTACTCCTCCTTCTTTGCGAGGTGGAGAATGGCAGTTGGCCGCACTCGTGTGCCGGTCGACTGGATGAGCAACTTCGGGTGAGGGTTTGCCCGCGATATCGACTCGGTTCGCCGGATGCCTCGCCCCAGTGGACCTGCGGAGAGCCCGCATCAGGGTCTCCTGAGGGCTCATGAGCGAGGGCCTGGGATGTCCGGGCGCCGTCGAACGTGCGGCTGCCGTCAGTCGGCTCGGGGTAGATGAGTAATACTCATAAGTTGACGGATTGGCCCTTTGGGGCTCCGCCCATGGAGCCGCAGGAGCCAGTCGCCAACCCGGTCGGCGCCGACGGTACTCCGCCATCACCGCCATCTCACAGGGGGCTGTCGTTCACGCATCTGCGCTGGTGAGAACGTATGGGAGGGCCTGTTCCTTGCTTCACGGAGACACTCCTTGACAAGGGGAACATGACGGCCGATGTGAGGTTAGCGCTCACATTCACGAGTGGGGGAGGGCGGGACTGCGAAGTGGCACCGAAACACTCCGACGGGTCCGCCCGAATTAGACTGGCACAATATTCCGTCCACCCTCAAGAGGTGTGCATGACACTTCGCGGATTGGCGTGCATCCTCCGGTTAACGCCCTAAACCCGTGATTCCCCAGCGCCCGGAAGACCTCACGAGACCCGGCTCCACCGGTTCGCGAATCGATTCGCGTCACCAGTCTTGACAGCACGATGGAGTGGGTGCACGTTCTGTATCCGCGGAATCCCCTTGCGTCTGTCCAGTCGCGGACGGAGACCCGCGGCCGGGAAAAGTGAGCGCTAACAGCACCGGTCAGTACCTCGACACCCCACGTGCCTGGACGCCTTCGGCGCCAGTACCGCGAACGGCACGAAGATCGACCTCTGGACCTGCAACGGCGGCTCCAACCAGCAGTGGAAGCTGAACTGACCGGTCCGCCTCGACCGAGCCGCACCTCATCGTGGGCGCCCATCGCTCCCCGCGCGGAACGCGTGCGGATTCGGCCGGCCTCAGCGCGAACCCGTCGGCGCGAACCTTCCCCAGACCGCGAGGGAGCCACCGGTGGCCTTGGCGTTGGCGCGATAGCTGTCGTTTGTCGCGTCCCGCCCGCCGGTGGCGTGATTGTACTGGCCGGCGAATACGTGCTCGCCGGCCGGTACCGTGCGGCCCGGCTTGAGGATCCAGCGGTAGACCAGGGCACCACCCTCCTGCCGCACGGTGACGGTGAAGTCGTCTGCGGGCCGGGTCTGCCAGCTACCGGTGCTCTGCGGCTTGCCGGCCTGCGCGATCCGCAGTTCGACGGTGAGCGCGGTGAGGGGCTGAGTGGTCTTGAGGGTGAGGTCGCTCTGCGCCCAGTAGACGCTGCTGTGCGGGTCGATGGAGCCGTCCGACCGGAGGGGCCCGTCCTGAGCCTGTGTGCCGGTGAGCGGGCCTTGGCTCGCTTGCGACGGACGGCCGGACCCGGTCGGGGGCGAGGTGCGGGTGGGCTGAGCGGATGGCGTACCGCTGGAACTCGCCGTCGGGGACGGGCTGGTGGAGGTGTGCGCGGTCTGCGGCCGGGACGGGGGAGTGCGGACGATGGCGGCGACGGCGAAACCACCGGTCGCCACGATGCCGGCCGCGGCAAGGCAGGCGATCGCCACCCTGCGCCATGATCTGGCGGTGGTCGGCGCGCGGTGTTGTGCCTCGCCGGCTGCCGTGCCGCGCTCCACGCGGGCCAGCATCCGGGCGCGGTCGGGTTGGTGGGCCTCGGCGGCTTCGCGCAGCCGCCGGGTGATCTGCTCGTTCAACGGCTCCGCCCCTCCGTCAGCTCGCCGGCCGCGCGTGCGCCCAGTATCCGTTCCAGTTCGGCCATCCCCTTCGAGGTCTGGCTCTTCACCGTACCGACCGATATGCCGAGCGCCAGCGCGGTGTCCTTCTCCGACAGGTCGAAGGCGTGCCGCAGGACCACACACGCCCGTTTGCGGAACGGCAGTCGGGCCAGGGCCGCACGCACATCCACCACGGCGGCCACGTCCGGGTCTTCCATCCGCTGCGGCCGGTGGGACCAGAACATCGCCAGCCGGTGGCGCTCGCGAACCGCGCTGCGGGTCCGTGCCCGCACCAGGTGGGCCACCACTCCGCGGGCGTAGGCGAGCGGGTGATCGGCTCGCTTGAACCGGTCCCAGTGCTGCCACAAGGCGATCAGGGCGTCCGCGGCCAGATCGTCGGCCGCGTCCGCCTCGCCGGTCAGCAGGTGGGCGAGGCGGGCGAGTTCGGCGTAGTGGCCTGCGAAGAACTCGTGGAACTCCGCGGACGCGTCATTGAGGAACATGCGCCTCGGTGCTCTCTCCTTGGAATGTGCGCGCTCGCATGAGACTCGGCGGCGTACCTGTGGCGCGCTTGCCCGCAGTGGGTGGGCGGCGAGGACCGCCGCCCGCCCACTGCGAACAGCGGTCACGACGGGTCGCCGTACAGCACGCCGCGTCCGTTGGTGCCCAGGTAGACCCGGCCGAAGACGGCGGGGTCACCGGTGATCACACCGGTACCGCCGATCCCGCCGAACTGGTGCTGGTCGTCGTTGATCCGGACCCAGGTGTTTCCGGCGTCGGTGGAACGGAAGACGCCGGTCACTCCCTTCACCGTGCCGATGAGATAGAGGGCCTGGTAACCGGCGCCGGGGGCCGCCTTGCCGAAACCGAGCGCGTCGGCCCGCTGGACGCCGCCCAGTCGGCTGAAGTGTGCCCCGCCGTCGGTGGAGCGCAGCAGCCCGCCATCGGCGGCGGCGATCCACAGGTCCCCGGCGATCCCCGGCGTCGCCTTGAGGCGTCCGCCGCCCGGGACTGAGGCCCGGGCGGTGAAGCTCCGGGCGCCGTCGGTGCTGGCGTAGAGCGTGCCGCCGCTGAGCGCGTAGAAGGTGTTCGCCGCCTTGCGGTCGGCCACCACGGTCGTGTCCCTGGGCAGCCCGGAAGCCGCCGTCCAGGTCGCACCGTGGTCCGTGGAGCGGTACGGCACGTGGCCCGACGCCGTCCACACCACGGTGGCGCCGTCGGCGGACACCGCCGTCGTGCCGCCGCCGGCGTCGCTCACCGGGACCCCGGCGAACGGCTTCCAGGTGGCACCGCGATCGGTGGAGTAGGCGCCGTGCTGCTCCCCGCCGAGACCGACCCGCACCACCAACTCCGGCCTGGCCTCGGCGAAGTCGATGCCGGTGGTGTTGGTGAACCGCGGTCCCGACAGCGGCCCGGCCGGCACCTTGTCCACATCCTCGTGCCGGAAGCCGCTGACATCGCCGAGCGCGCTGATCAGCCCGGAGCCGGGCGGCACCACCAGGCCGAGGACCGCCGTCTCCTCCAGCCCCTTGGCCGGCACGGTCCAGTGCGTTGAGCGGCCGCCGTCCGCCGCGGTCACGTCCTTGCTGCCCCACAGACCGGCCCCGGTGCCGTACAGCACGTGCCCCGAATCGAACGGGTCGAGGGCCAATGCGCCCATCCAGTGGCCGATGCCCTTGCCGACGTACGGTGCGCCGGAGTCGTCCCGGACGGAGGAGGCGCCCAGCGCCTTCCAGGTGGCGCCGCCGTCGGTGGAGCGGTACAGCTCGTCGGAGGGCCACCAGCGGTCCAGCGTGCTGACCATCACCGTGGACGGGTTGCGCGCGTCGACGGCCAGCCCGGCGAAGCCGAAACTGCCGGAGGACGGCGAGATGTCCTTCCAGGCCCCGGTCGACGGCGTGTACTTCCACACCGAACCGCCCGTCACGCCGTTCGGCCCCGGGGCGTTGGTGTAGGTCAGGTACAGCGAGCCATCGCCGGCCAGCACACCGTGCTGCGGCAGTTGCCCGGTGGGCCGGCCGGGTACGGCGTGCCAGGTGGCGCCGCCGTCGGTGGAGCGGTACAGCGACGTGGTCCTGTCGGCGACGCCGACGTATATCGTCCGGCTGCCGGCCGGGCCGAAGGTCACGAAGGAGACCCCTACCCCGCTGCTCGCGCCGTCCCGGACCGGGAAGCTCGAGACCTGACTCCACGTCACCCCGTAGTCCGTGCTGCGCCACAGGCCGTTTTTGCGGGTGCCCAGGTAGAGGGTGCTGTGGTCGGCGGGGTCGATCATCAGCCGCTCACCCATGGACCGGCCGTCCTCGTTGCCGCCCAGCTTGAACGGCAGATCGGTGCGCTGGAACGTCCTGCCCTGGTCGGTGGAGCGCAGGATCGCCCCGTTGCCCGCCCAGCTGTTGGTGTAGGTACCGGCGGCGACGTAGAGGCGGTTCGGGTCGACCGGGTCGGTCGCCAGGCTCTCGATGCCCAGCAGGTTCCAGTCGCCGGCCCCCAGCCAGTCGGTCAGCGGGATCCACCGGGCGCCTGCCGCGTTCCAGCGGTACGCGCCGCCCATGTCGGTCCGGGCGTACAGCAGGTCCTTGCGGGCCGGGTTGAAGACCAGCCCGGTGACGAAGCCGCCGCCCGCGATCTGGACGTTGTGCCACGCGTACCCGCCCGTGGCGGCCACCTTCACCAGTTTCCACTGCTGATTGCTGCTGCCCCGGTCCTGGTACTGCACGAGCGGCACGCCGTCGGCGCTGGAGCCGCCGTACAGGTCCAGCACCAGGCCACTGGCGCGGGAGATGAACTTCACCGCCGTGCCGCCGGCATCGGCCATCTTCCACTGCTGGGCGGCGGTGCCGGCGTCGGACTGCTGCTCGGCCGGGGCCGCCGACCTGGTGGAGGCACCCCGGACACCGAGGACCTTTCCGCTGTTGCGGTTGACCAGTTCGTAGTAGTCGTCGCCCATCGGCTTCAGCTGCCACTGCTGGCTCAGCGCATCGCCTGCGGGGCCTTCCTGCTGGATCCCGGTGCCGGCCGTCGTGTCCGCTCCGACCACGCCCAGCGCCTTGCCGCTGCGCACGGACACCACCTGGTAGTAGGCGGTGGCGTCCACGGTCGTGGCCTGCGAATCGGTCTGCACGAACAGCAGGTAGGGCCCCAGAACCGCGGGCACGCCCAGCAGCAGGCCGGTCGCCGTCCAGCGCCGGCGGTGGCGTCCACGCTTGCGCGGCTCGGCACCGCTGGGGCGGCGGCGGTGCCCGCTGGGCTCTGTCTCGTTGATGGCGCTACTCCTTGCGTCGGCCGTACGACACGCACGCGGGCCTGGAGGGGGCGGTACGGCCCTCCCCGGGCCCGGCTGCGCCGCATGCGGCGGTCGGGGCTCGGTGGACGGGGCGATCGGGGTGATCGCCTCCGGGTCCTGCCCGTCAGTTGCCGCCGCTCGCCGAAAGGTTGCCGCCCTGCCGAAAACTCCCGCCGCGGCGGTCATGGGGCTGGCGCCACGCCCCGTCGGCTGCCGATTACGTCAGTCCAGCGGGTGCGGCGGAGCGATCCGGATCACTGATATCTACGGCGAACGACTGGACGTCAGCGGGATCGCACTGTCGCCGGACGTCGTGCAGCCCGCCCGGGTCCAGTTCGTCCGGAACTGAGCGGTCCGGTTCCCCTGACTGCGCTCACTGCCCAGCCGCTGAGGTGCCCTCGGCCGGGAGCGTCGGCCGAGGGCACCTGGTGCATCCGCGCCTTCAGGCAGCGGGTGCTTCGGGTGAGGTGTGGATCACGCCGGGGTCAACTGCCATTGCTGATTGGCGCCGCCGTTGACGGTCCACTGGTCCACTGTGGCGCCGTCCGCGGCGCTCTGCCCGTACACGTCGGCCGCCAGTCCGCTCACGCGGCTGACGATGGTGAAGTAGCCGTCGCCGGTCGGGCGCAGGAGCCATTGCTGGTTGCTGCCGCCGTTGGCGGTCCATTGCTGTAGTTGCAGCCCGACGGTGCTGCTGCCGGCGTTGACGTCGAGCAGCTTGCCGGTGGCCGAGTAGCTCAGCGTGTAGGCGTTTCCGGTGCTGGAGGTGAACTTCCAGGAGGCGGTGCCGGACTGCTGTACGGCACCCGCGCCGTCGGCGCTGGAATTGCCGGAGATGGCGAGGGGTTTGCCGCTGTTGCGGTTGATGATGCGGTAGGTGGTGCCGCTGGCCGGCTGGCCGGCGATTTCGAACCTGTCGATGGTCGCGTAGTTGTGCGCGGATTTCGGGTTCTGCGTTCCGGTCGTCCGCACGTGGATGGTGTGCGATCCGGATGCCAGCGCGGGGCTGGTCCATAGGGCAACGTCGCTCGCCCGGGACGCGGCGTATTCATCGATCAGCGTCTCGGGACCGTTGTCGATGGAGACACCCACGATTCCGTGGTTGGGGGCGGTGACCCCGTGAAGGGTGATCCCCGTTCCGATGAACCGCAGGGTCGCTGTGGCACCGCTGGTGTCGCTGTAGGAGTTGGTGCCCTTGTAGGTGCCCGCTTCACCGCTCGTGTGACCCCAGGAGCCGGCGTAGCTCACCGTGGAGTCGGCGTCGTCCACCGAGCTGGTGGACGCGGCCAGGGTCAGGTACTCGGCGGAGTCGGTGAAGATCGTGGTTCCGGCCTGCTGGGTGGAGAGCGTCAGATACACCCTGGAGCCGCTGGACGGTGCGGTGAAGGCGATCGTCCGGGCCTGGCGCGATCCGAGGGGAACGGTCAGGTTGGCGCTGCCGGATGCGATGACCGCACCGTCCGGTGCGTCGAGCCTGGCGGTCCAGGTGAAGGTGACGGACGGGTCGGTGAAGGTGTCGTTGAAGACTGTGATGTCGCGGCTGATCGCGGCGCCGTAGGCGTAGTTGTCAACGGCGCCGGGAAGGGGGAAGTCGCCATTGGCGTTCGAGAGGCCGGATGCCGACCAGTAGGGCAGGTCGATCGCGGCAGCCGGGTTGAAGCCGGCCTGGATGCGCTGGATCTGCGGGTTGCTCCACGGGTCGGTCAGGTTGTCCGCACCGTAGACCGGATGACCGCCTTCCTCGGGGACGAAGTCGGTGGTCCGGGTGCCGGGCACGACACCGGTCCAGCCGGACAGCAGGGTGTAGGGGCGCAGGTCACTGGCGTCCTTGCCCCGCTTGGCGGCTGTCTCGGTGGCGAACCACTCGAAGCCCTGCTTGGTGTTGCACGCCGGCCAGATGAACTCGCCCTCACCGTCGGGCCGGCCGGCCACGGGCGTGACGCGCTCACCATACGTGCCCAGGCCGTCGAGATAGTGCGGGAAGACGGCGAAGTTGGCGTACGTCATGGCGGGGTACGCGCCGGTCGACGCACCGGGGCCCTGATCGACACTGACCGGCCGGGTGCCGTCGTTGCCGTTCATCGCCGCGTACAGGTCTTTTTCGAACTGCTCGGAGTCGAGGCCGCTGAGGTCCGGTTCGTTGCTCTGGCTCCAGCGGATGATCGCGGGGTGGTTGCGGTCGCGCAGGGTGAGCGCCCGGGCGTGGTCGACCATGTTGTCGTGTCCGGTGACGAAGTCCTGACCGCCGTTGGAGCCGCGGATAGCGGTCTCGTCGATGATCATCAGGCCCATCTCGTCGGCCACGTCGAGCATGTACGGACTGGCCGGCTCCTGATGGATGCGCACCACGTTGTAGTTCAGGTGCTGGTAGTTGTCGACCGCCTGCGGCCAGCCGCCGTTGCCCGAGGACGGAGGGAGGAAGCCGGGCAGGGTGTCGTAGGCGTCGCCCTTGCCGTTGTTGTTGATCCGGTCGAAGTCCGCGCCCTGCAGGTCGTCGCCGCGGAAGTTCACCCGCACGCCGTTGAGGTAGTAGTACTCGCCGTTCTGGGTGGACTCCCGGAACCCGAACCGGTACGCGGAGTCGCTGGTGTGCCCGTCGTCGGTCGCCACGTGCACCGACAACTGGTGGAGCTGGGCCCGGTACCCCGGCCGGTAGGGCACGTTGGGCCACCAGTACGAGCCGGTGCCCAGATTCCAGGCGATCGGCCCGACCGTGACCTTGGCCGTCGAGTGCGCGCCCACCGTGACGGTTCGTGCCGGCACCGCCGGGTAGGTGAACGAGGCGCCGGAGGAGGAGGCCAGTGAGCCGTTCAGGGTCACCGACCGGCTGCTTGCGGAGGTGTTGGTCACCGACACGTCGTAGGTCAGGGTCTTGTCGGACACCGACGTCCGCGCGAATGTGTCACTGACGTACACCGCCGGATACACCCGCAGGAACGCCGAACGGAAGAGCCCCTGGGGTACCGCCTCGGACCACTCAGCCGCGTCGGGAACCAGATACTTTCCGTTCGACGGGTTTTTCAGCGCGCCCCGGCCCTTCACATCGACCGTGATGGTGTGCGTGGTACCCGGTGCGGCGTACGCACTGATGTCGAAGTTCGTGGGCGTGAACGCCGTCGTCTGCGTGGCCACCACCCGGCCGTCCACCGACAGCGTCGCCTGGTGGTTCACCGCACCGAACTCGATCCAGGCCGACTGAGGCTGCCCCGAGTCCGGCACGGTGATACTGCGCGAGTACACCGCCTCGCTCACATCGGTGAACCCCTGCTTGTACCAGCCACCGCCCGGCACGGTAATCGACGTCGCCGCTCGACCCGCCGGGGTGAAGCCCCACGTCCCGGACAGATCGACGCTGGTGAGCGCCCCATTGCCGGCAGCCGGGGTATCGACCGTGGGCGCGGCCGCGACCACCGCGTCTGCCCGGGAATGCTGCTGGACGGCCATGGCCGGATGCCCTGCCGCCAGGACAGCCAGGGCCGACACGACGGCGACCGACCACCGCGTCGAACGCCGACCGCGTAGCGGGTGCGTGCGTATTTTCATGGACGATCCTTCCAAGAGGCGGGCAGGACAACAGCCCGCCTGTGACATGCGGAGCCCGGAAGACAGTTGAAGCGTTAGCGTTAACAATCTATGGCTGAGTCAGCCGAACGAGAGGACTGCCGAAGGGGTTTCAGGGAGAGACGCTGCATCTCACGCGGCGGGTCTGTCAAGGCCCCGTCATCCGGCCCGGTACGTCGGACCTGAGCAGGTTCTGGTCGCGGAGGTCCTGCCAGAGCTCATCGGGTGCCGGGCGCTACCGGAGTTCGATGTTGCCGGTTGACCTGTTCGGCGGTCCGCAAGCCGAGCGTGACGCTGACGACGCTCGGATGGGTGTGGGGGAAGGCGATGGCGGCGGCGGGCAAGGGTGGTGCCGTGGCGTTCGCAGACGTCGGCGATGGCGTGTGCGCGGGCGATGATGCCGGCAGGGGCGTCCTGGTAGTCGTACTTCGAGCCGGGGGCGGGGCGATCCCGCGACAACAGGCCGGAGTTGATGACGCCGACTGCCACGACGCTCTTGCCGAGTTCCTCGGCGGCCGGCAGGACATCGTCCAGCGCGCCCTCGCCGAGTTCGGCGATCCGGCCGGACATCTCATGGCCGATGACGGCGGGTGGGCCGACGCGACTGTCCATGTCGCCGTGGAAGATACGCAGGTCGGTGCCGAAGATGCCGGATTAGGCGACCTCGATGCGGACGTAACCGGCGGGGGCGCGACCACGACGGCCGACTCGACGAGCAGGGTGCGGTCGCCGGTGTAGGCGACCTGCCGCAGGGGGTCGGTTGTCATGCGGGATCCTTGTCCTCAAGGTGCCAGATCTCGGCCAGGTCCGACCAGTTGCCGCCGGTGCCGGCGTCGGGCCACGGCTCCTGGCAGGGATCGGTCAGCTGCCACCAGGCCTGGGTGTCCGGGTCGGCGGCGATCCGGGCCATGTCGGCCTCGAAGTCGTCACCGTGGTACTCGAAGTAGCCGACCAGCGTGTCCTCGCGAAGGAAGATGCTGTAGTTGCGCACGTTCGCTGCGCGCAGGGCGGCTTCGACGCCCGGCCAGACCGCGCGGTGAAGCCGCAGGTACTCCTCACGGTGCTCGGGTCGCAGCCGGATGGTCTGGGCGAGGCGTCTCACACGGATTCCTTTCGAGGCAGGGCGGGTTCGATGCGGTAGACGCGGGCTGCGTTGCCGTACAGCACCGCGTCGACGGCCTGCGGCGGCAGCCCGGCGAGCGCGGTGCGGACGAGGTCCAGCCAGGGCCCGTACCGCGTGGCCAGGGTCATCACCGGCCAGTCGCTGCCGAACAGGCACCGTTCGAATCCGAAGGCGTCGAGTGCCTCGCGCAGACAGGACAGCAACAGCGGCGGGGCGGCTCCGGGGGTGGCCTCGGTGGCCAGTCCGGACAGCTTGCAGACCACGTTGGGCCGGCGGGCCAGGCTGCGGACGGTGCTGCGCCAGGCCCGGTCCTCGGGGCCGCCGCAGGACGGCTTGCCCAGGTGGTCCAGGACGAGCGTGATCTGCGGGACGGCAGCGGCCAGTTCGTCCAGCTCGGGCACCTGGTGGGCCCGGACGCAGGCGTCGAAGGGCAGTCCGGCGTCCGCGAGGAGCTGGAGGCCGGTGCGGAAGTCCTGGCCGGTGGTGAAGCCCGGGGGTTCGTCCTGGAGGTTGCGGCGCACGCCGACGACGAAGGGGTCGTCGGCGTACCGGCGGATCAGGGCGCCGACGCGGGGCCCGTCCTCGACCGGGGCGTGCGCGACCGCGCCGCGGATCCAGGGATGCAGGCGTGCTTCCCGCCGGATCCACTCGATCTCGGCGCCTGCGTCCTGCGGCCGCCGCCCAGCTTCGACGAAGATCGCCTCGGTCCCGTCGGGCAGTTCCTTCGCCGCGTCCTGCGGGGTGAAGGAGCGGTTCAGGGGCGTCCCGCTGAGCCAGGGATAGCTGAGCCGGTCGGGGTCCCAGCAGTGGAGGTGCGCGTCCAGGATTCTCATGACGCCCCTCCGTCCGCGGTGCCGAAGGGTGTGCGGTAGGACGGGGTACGGGTGCGCAGGGTGAGGTCCAGCGTCAGGCGGATCCTGGTGGACGCGGGCAGTTCGACGGTGAGCCAGGCGCCGTCGACGGCCGCGACGGCTTCCGAGACGACCGGTTGGCGGTGCCCGTAGTCGTACAGGTCACCGATCCAGGCGGAGTCCTCGCAGCGGGTGTACCGGACCGTCCTGATGGTGTGTTCGGCGCAGGCGCCCGCCTGGACGACGACCGTGCGCGGGGCCTGCGGATCCAGGTTGATCAGTTCGAGGGTGGTCGCGGCGGGGTCGATGTCGGTGACCAGCGCGGCCACCGACGGGGGCAGGCCGGGACGGCGGGCGCGGGCGTCGTAGTAGCGCACCCGGGCCTGCTGGAGTCCGCCGTTGTAGACGACCTGCGGGCCGCCCCAGGTGAGGTGGACCAGGGCTTCGGTGACCACGGGGTTGGACTGCTGCCACAGGTGGATGTCCTCCTCGGGCACATCCCAGTCGCGGTAGCGCTCCATACGGGCGAGGCGGTGGCGGATCTGCGCCTGGGCGGCGGCCAGGATTCGTTCCGGGTAGTCGGGGTTGTCGCCGGCCAGGAACGCGAACCAGGGTTCCTCGTGGCCGGCCTCCTCCTTGGTGCGGAAGGCGCGGACCGTACGCCAGTCGTAGCCGCTGGCCTCGCGCAGCCGTTGCAGACGCTGCCGGTCGGCGTCCCCGGCGTCGGCGGCGCTGTGGTGCCACAGGGCGGTGGGGACGGCGGTCAGCGGCGGGTTGAAGTCGAACCATCCCCGGTCGCTGTGTCGGAACGGGACGTGCAGGGTGGGGGTGTCGGCGTCCTCGGCGAGCTGGGCGCTCCACCGGGAGCGCAGACTGGAGTCTGACTCGGCGAAGGTCATGGTCCTGCCGTGGCCGATGACGGTGTCCAGGGCGGGGCGGACCATGTCGAGGAAGCCGTCGTCGCCGGTGGCGGCCACCGCGGCCAGCGCCGCCACGAGGGCGGCCTGGCCGACGCTGTACCAGCCATGGGGCCAGGACCAGCCGTAGTGCCCGCCGTACCAGCGTCCCTCCAGCTGGCTGCCGACGGCGCCGTCGGTGCCCACGTTGTCCGGGATGATTCCGTCGTTGGCCGCCGCGCGGTCCCGCCAGGCGCCGACGTACTCGATGATCCAGGCGCGGTAGCGCTCCTGACCGGACAGGATCCAGGCGTTGAGGACCAGGCCGGCCGCTGCGAGGTTGACGGCGGTGTCGCCGCTGCCGATGCGATGGCGCATCTGGTCGCCGAGGCGCGGGTCCTGCGAGAGTTCGGGCTCGGGGGCACCGGGCGGGACCATCCAGTCGAGCGGGAAGCCGTACATTCGCGCTTCGCCCGGCAACCACGGATAGGACCCGGTGTCGGAGAGCCCCTCCCGCTGGGGGTCGCTGCCGTTGTGCGGGCGCCGGATGATGTGGTGCTCGGGATCGTAGTTGCCTTGGGCCGGATCGACGTAGAGCTCGGCGAAGCGCAGCGCGCGTCCGGTCCAGCGCTCGGGCGCGGCCATCGACAGGAAGTACAGCAGCAGCAGGGCCTCGCCCTGGTGGAACCAGTCGTAGCCGCGCTCGAACTCGTTGTGCAGCATGTCCAGTTCGGCCAGCTGTGCGGTGACGCCTTCCCAGTGGTGCTCGGCTGCCGCGAGCAGATCGTCGGCGCCGCCCAGCAGATAGAGCTGCGGCCAGTTGAAGAACACCTCGTAGAAGTCGTCGCCGCCGTCGCGCGAGCTCAGCCGGCCGCTGTACTTCAGGCGGCCGTCCTCGCCGGTGAACTCCTTCGCGAATCGGCGCCAGGCGTGGTCGAGCAGGTCGAACAGTTCGCGCTGCGCGATGGCCCACCCTGGCGGTCCGAGCAGCGGGACCGAGGCGGTGACGCCGGGAACCGGCGCCGACGGCGCCGGTTCGGTGGGGTTGAGGGCCATGCGGGGGTCTCCTTCGGGGCGCTGCGGCGGTAGGTGGCTCGCATGCCGGCCGGACGATGCGGCGGTGCGGCTCAGGACTTGGTGGATCCCGCGAGCATCCCGGCGATCAGGAAGCGCTGCGAGAACAGGAACACCACCAGCACCGGAGTGATCGCGAGCAGGGTGGCGAGTGCCAGCTGGGGCCGCTCGATCGCGAGAGAGCCGACCGTCGGATTGAACGAGGGGACGCTGTTGAGGAGCGTGCCCAGGCCGACCTGCACCGGCATCTGGTCGCTCTCGGGGAGCATGACGTAGGGCAGGAAGTAGTTGGTCCAGTTGGCGACGAAGCTGAAGAAGCCGACGAGCGCCACGACCGGGGCCGCGAGCGGCAGGGCGACGTGCCGGAAGACCCCGAACTCCGTGCAGCCGTCGATCCGGGCCGCGTCCAGCAGGTCCTTGGGCACGGCGGTGGTGAAGTAGATGTAGGTCAGGTAGACGCCGAAGGGGTAGAACGCGTACGGCAGGACGATCGACCACATGGATCCGATCAGGTGGACGGCGTTGATCTCCAGGAACAGCGGCACGACCAAGGTGGCGTTCGGCATCAGCATCACGATGAGCGTGGCCACCAGCAGGGTGCGCCGGCCGCGGAACTCGGTCATCGCCATCGCGTACCCGGCGGGCACGGCCACGCACAGGGTGATGACCAGGGCGACGCCGGAGTAGAGCGCGGAGTTGCGCAGCCACAGCATCAGCGCGTCGTCCTGGAAGCCGGTCAGCGCGTGCCAGTTGGCGCGCAGCGCGTGGAACGACCCGAAGGAGAGCGGATTGCCGTGCACCAGTTGCTGATCCGTCTTGGTGGCGGCCAGCACCAGCCACAGCACCGGAAGGACGAAGAACACCAGCGACAGGCCGAACACCACGGCGGTGAGCAGCCGGGGGACGGGCCGCCGGACCGCTCGCCGCCTCCGCTGGGCTGGAGCGTGCGCTGGGGTGTCAGTCTGCATCGAAGAATCCCGACCGTGCGACGAAGGCGGTGGCGACGATGAGTCCGACGAGCAGGAGCTCGACGGAGACCGCGGCGGCGCCGTTGATGTTGTTCATCTGGAAGGCGAAGTCGTACGAGAGCTGGTTGGGCGAGTAGTCCCGGCCGGCCACGCCGACGCTGGCCTGGGAGAGCAGTTGCGGCTCGACGAACAGCTGGGTGCCTCCCGCGAAGGCCAGGATCACCATGTAGACGATCCACTTGCGCAGCAGCGGCACCTGTATGTGCCAGGCGGTGTGCCAGGGGCCCGCGCCGTCGATCCGGGCGGCCTCCAGCACCTCGACCGGGATGTTGTTCAGCGCCCCGTGCATCACCACGATCCAGCCGCCCGCGCCGGTCCAGAACGCGATGAGCGCGAACAGCAGCGGCAGATGGCCCGGCGCGATGACCGCGCCGAAGGTGTCGAAGCCCATCTGGCGCAGCAGGAAACTGACCGGGCTCACCGTGGGGTCGAGCATGAACAGCCAGACCATCACGCTCGCCGCGCCCGCCAGCGCTCCGGGTATGTAGAAGAGGAACCGCAGGGCTCTGCTGACCCCGTGCGACGCCAACCGGTGCAGCAGCAGCGACAGCGCGACGACCAGGATCACGAGCAGGGCGAGCCAGAACACCAGGTACAGGGCGATGTGCCCGACGGCCGGCAGGAAGCGGAAGTCGTCCGCGTTGGTGACGAAGTTGCCGAATCCGGTGAAGGCGCCGTCGGCGGTGGTGAAGGCGAAATAGATGGCGTAGCCGGTCGGCACGATCCCGAAGGCGGCCAGCAGGATCACATAGCCGGCGACGAAGAGGTAAGTGGTCGGGCTGCGCCGGGGCGCGCGGGCGGCGCGCCCCCCGGTGGATCCCACCGCGGGGGTGCCGGCGGTCACTTCGAGACCTTGTATCCGTCGCTCTGGGCGTAGTTGACGACCGCGCTCTGCCAGGCGGGGAGCATGGAGACGATGGTCTTGCCGTCCGTCAGGCCGGGCTTGACGGTGGCCGCCCAAATAGCCTCCTGGCTGAACTGGCCGGAGCCCCATCCGGGCCAGACCTGCGTCGAGGCGGTCTGGAGGGGCTTGGTGATGTCGTTGGCGTAGTAGCCGCCGGCCTTCTGGGCGGCCAGCCAGGTGGCGGCGGCCGGGGCGTATGCGGGGTAGCCGGGGGCGGTCTTGCCCTGGTAGTCGTTGGAGGTGGTGACCCAGGTCAGGAAGTCCGTGGCGGCCTTGAGGTGGGCGGAGTGCGCGGACAGCAGCCAGGTTCCGCCGCCCACGTTGCCGGTGGACGGGGCCGATTCACCCTGCCACTGGAGGGCCGGGGCAGCGGCGATCTGACCCGCGGGGACCTTGAAGGTGCCCTTGAACAGGGCACCGCCGTACCAGGCCGGTCCGGGCATCAGCAGCACCTTGTCGGCCTGGTTCTTGCCGAAGTCCGTGCTGAAGACACCACTGGTCGACATGGACTTGTTCTGGATGAGGCCGTCCATGAGCTGGGCCATCTTGGTGCACTCGGCGCTGGTGGTGTTCACCGTGACCGCCTTGGGGCCGGTGATCTGGTTGGCGCCGCACTTGCTCGCCCACAGATAGATCTCCGGGGTGAAGGAGTCGCCGGCGTCGCCCACCAGGTAGCCGGGGTGCTCGGCGGCGACCTTCGCGCCCAGGGCCGCGTACTGCTCCCAGGTCGTCGGCACCTGGTAACCGAACTTGTCCAGCAGGGTCTTGTTGTACCAGAGAACGCCTTGGGAGAGGTCGTTGCGCAGGCAGTAGAGCGTGCCGTTGACGGTGCACACGTCGTTGGCGCCCTTGGCGAAGTTGCCGAGGGTCGTGGTGGGGACCAGACCCTTGTCGAGCGGGGCGGTGAAGCCCGCGTCGACCGCCCAGGTGACCTCGTTGTTCTGCGAGCTGAACACCACGTCGGGCCAGCCCTTGCCGGTGCGGTTGAACAGCTGGACCTTGGTCTGGAGGTAGTTGGACCCGTTGGCGTCACCGTCGAAGGTGACGATGTCCATCTTCACGCCGGGGTTCTGCTTCTGGTACAGCTTCGCCGCTTCCAGCCGGGTCGAGTCGACCCAGATGGTCAGCGTGCCGGCGCTGTCCTGGGCGGTCTGCTTGAAGCCGTCCTTCGTGGTGGTCGCGCCGCCGGTGCTGCCGCTGGTGCAGGCCGAGGCGGTCACCAGGGCCACCACGGCGCAGGAGGCCATCAGGGCGCCGCGTGCACGGCGGCCGCGTGGTCTCGGTGTGCAGCCACGTGTGCCGATTGTTTCGATCATGTGGTTTCTCCACTCCGTTGTGGTGCCCGTCCCGTCCACGCAGGAGGGCAACAGATGAGGGGGCAGCCGAGAATGAGTCATACACATGAGTTCATCCGGCGCCAACAGGCCGACTGCGGCGGGGCGGGCCTTTTGGCACGTAATCTAGCTCTCGGCAGCCGGACCGGGTCAAGGCCATGTGCACACTTATTTTTGCGGACGATGTGGATATCGGGGCCATATAAGTCTGATACATGCAACGGCCTGCGGCCGGCCGACCGGATGCCGACTGAGAGTGAGCCGGCCACGCGGCTGAGGGCCGGCCGGACGGTGGGCGGGGGGAGCGTGCATCGCGGCGACTCCTGGGTGGTGGGGCCGATGGCATGGGCACGAGGCAGGGAACGGCCTGGACGGCAGTAACAGGAGTCCTGGAGTCCAATAAATAGGAGACATCAAGGGCCGGTTCGCGAGCAACTACCGTGTATCTAGGCCTGCACGGCGCTGCTTCGTCAAGAAGTGTGCAGGCTTATTCTCGCGGCTCTTGCTCTCCTGCTGAGGTCGGAGGGAAGATGCATCAGACCCATGAGGATGACGACTACGGGGAAGCGAGGCTCTCGTGACGGACGCACCGCGAGGCACGGTGAACGGCAGGGAGGAGGGGGCTCCCTACCGGCCCGGGTACGAGGTGGCGGCCGAGCAGTTGCTCGAACTGATCGCGTCCTTGGGACTGCGCCCGGGCGACCGGCTGCCCACGGAGCTCGACCTCGCCGCGCGGCTCGGAACGAGCCGCACTGTGGTCCGCGAAGGCGTCAAGATCCTCTCCGCACTGGGCCGGGTGCGCGCACAGAAGGGGCGTGGGCTCTACGTCGCCGACGACCCCGGCATGCTGGGATCGGGGCGGTTGGGCGGGTTCTTCCTGCCGGCCAATCTCGACCACCTGTTCATGCTCTTCGAGTTCCGCAGAGTCCAGGAGATGGAGGCGAGCCGACTGGCCTCCGTCCGGGCGGCCCCCGGCGAACTGCGCGCCATCGAGAAGGCCGCCGACACCTGTCGCCATGCCTTCGCATCCGGCGACGTCGACCTGTTCGAGCAGGGCGACGACGCGTTCCACGCCGGGATTGCCGCCGCGGCCCACAACGTCTTCCTGTTGGTGTCCGTCCAGGAGGCGCGGCGACTGCAGCGGCAGTCGGGTGTCATCGCGCTGGGCGGCACGCTGGGGGGACACGCGATGGGTGCCATCGAGGAGCACACCGCGATCTACCAGGCCATCCGGGACGGCCACCCGGGGGAGGCCGCGCTCGCGGCTGCCACTCATATCGACAAGACGCTTGAGGACTACCGCAAGAAGATCCAACAGCGCGTCTTCGGCTGATGCGTCACCGGCCCCCGGGTCGCAGAACGGAACCGCACGCAGGTGACCTGTTCTGCGCCCTTCGGTGGGAACTCTCCCCGCGCTGCCCTGCCGCGACGGCTGATACGCTGCCATAAAGGTTGACCATTCAACATCACCTCTCCTTCGCTACCGACGCGGAAAGGTCGCGCCACGGACATGCTCCTCGACGATCCGTCCGCGGCCGCGCAGTTCCACCGCTTCTTCGAACAGCACCACACCGAACTGGCCAGGCTCGCCTACCTGTTGACAGGTGACTCGGACGCTGCCGACGACCTTGCCGCGGATGCGCTGCTCTCCCTGTGGCACCGCTGGGACCGCGTCCGCCAGGCCGAGCACCCCGTCGCCTACGCCCGGGGCGTCGTCGCGAACATGGCCCGCAACCGCATCCGCCGAGCGGTCCGCGAGCGGCGCCGCATCGCCCTGCTCTGGTCCGCGCGCACGGAGCGGGTGGACGATCCGGACGTGGCCGCGGTCGTGGACGTGCGGGCGGCGCTGAACCTGCTTCCGTTCCGGAAGCGCGCCTGCGTGGTGCTGCGGCACGCGCTCGACCTGTCGGAGAAGGACGCCGCGCTCGCGCTCGGCGTGTCCGTAGGTACGGTCAAGAGCCAGACGTCCAAGGGGATGGCGGAGCTGGCACGGCTGCTGGGCGACCGGGCAACCGGGGAACTGGTGAGGAGGAAGGCCTGATGGACGACCTGACACGGCGTCTGCGGGAGGCCGCCGATGCCCACCAGCCGGACCGGGCGCGCATGCTGGCCCGCGTGGAGCGCGGCATGGCCCGTCCCCCGGGCGCCCGCCACCGCGAACGGACGGTCGCGTCCTGGAGAAAGATCGTGCTCGCGGTGCTGATCGCTCTCGGGACCGTCACGGCCGGCAGCCTCGCCATGGCCGCCATCGTCCAGACCCCGCCACCCCACCGGCCTGGGACCGGGGCGGCGGTCAGCGCGCCGCCGACGACGACCGCGCCCGTTCCCCCGCCCGATCCGGGGCATCCGCCTGTCTCCGCGACGGCCGGCCCGCGCACGTCACCCCCATCGACCGGCCCGATCGCCCAGGACGGCGCGCTGTCCGCGACCGGCTCCATCGACCCGCACGGCAACCCGTTCTGGTCGCAGAGTGACCTCACCGTGCAGACCGCCCGGCCGCTCACCGCGCTCACCCTGGAACTACGCGTCACGCAGACCGGCGGTGTCAAGAGCACCGGCGCCTGGCAGACCCTGCCCGCCTCCGACTTCACTGTCGAAGTGCGGCAGGACAGCGGCGGACTTCACTACCGCTGGACCCTCAAACCCGGCAGGACCGTCCCCGCCGGCCGGCACGAATTCGCCGCACAGTACAACCACGCCGCCGGCACCCGCGCCGCCCAGGGCGACACCTACCGAGTCGACGCCACGGGGCCACGGGGCGCGGCCACGATCCGCGGCGGCTTCACCGCCACGGGCTGACCGAGCCACGCCGCCGCCGACCCGCTCGCGGCCACCCTGGTCAACCCGGCCGGGCGGGCTCGTGACCCGGTACGGATCGGCGTTCGTCGGCGTTGGTCCCGGTGGCCGCCTGGTCGCTCCCGTCCTCGCGGGCGACGGCCGCGATCGTGCGGACTCGCCGTAGGCCACGCGGACTACCCTGGGGGCCGCGCGCCCGACGCGAGGTCGTCCTGACGACCGAGGTGGGCGCGCATCCACTGTTCGGTGGTGCTGACGTGCATCAGCGCGGCGGCCTGGGCGAGGGACGCATCGCCGGCGGCCAGGGCGGCGTAGATCGCCTCGTGTTCGGCGAGGGTGCGGGCGGCCGCGTGGTCATCGACCACCCCGCGCCACACGCGCGCCCGTACGGTGCGGCCGGAGATGCCCTCCAGTAGCGAGGCCAAGGTGGCATTGCCCGTGGCCGCGATCACGGCCCGATGAAAGGCGGAGTCGTGCTCGTTGAGCAGCTCCACGTCGTCGTGGGCGGCGCGCATCGCCTCCAGATGCCGGTGGACCTCGGCGAGTTCCGCCGGGGAGATCCGCGCTGCGGCCAGTCCGGTGGCGACCGGCTCGAACAGGCGGCGCACCTCGGTCAGTTCCAGCAGGGTGTCGCCCCTCAGCAACTCCACGGCGGCGCCGAGCCCTTCGAGCAGTAGCCTGGGTTCGAGACTGGTCACATACGTCCCGTCACCCCGCCGGATCTCCAGCACCCGCGCCACGACGAGCGCTTTGACGGCCTCGCGCATCAGGTTTCGCGACAGGCCGAGGTCGGCGGCGAGCTGCTGCTCGGACGGCAGTTTGGCCCCGGGCGGTAGTTCACCCGACCGGATCAGCTCTCTGATTCGGCTGATGGCCTTGTCGGTCAGCGACATCCGTCCAACCTCTTCCTGATCTCCGGAGCCGGAGCGTAACAGGACATCCCATGTTTGACGGCGATCAGCTGATCAGGGACCGCTGGGCGGGAGACCCGCACGGCAAGCGGCGACCGGAGCGGCGGATCCGACATCCTCGCAGCTGCACGCCGCTGACCGCGGAAGCCGTCCAGGGGCTGCTGAAGATGCTGCGGGGCATCTCGGCGGTTCCACCGTTGCCCGTCATCCCGTCATGTTGCGTGACGGGGGAGTGGTGTGGGCTGTGCGCGGTGTGGGGGGGAGGGCTTTGTCAGCGCTGCCGTCGAACGTATTGACACGCCAATTGTGAGCGTTAACAATCGCCATGCGGGCGCCGGCTGCTACCTGCGGGCAGGTGACACATGCGGCATGCGAAGGACTGCGACTTCACCATCACCATGTACTGCGACGGTAGGGCCGGCATCTGGATGTGCCTGGATGTGCATCGACAAAGTCGAACTCCGCAAGCTGTAGCACCACCCGCGGCAGTCGGTTGAACCCACCACCCCTTGTGCGCAAATCCTTGGCCGCCGTACTCCCCGACACCCGTCACCACCGACCGCGTCCCCCAGTAGAACATGACTGCCGGTGGACGCAGCGAACCTGACGCGACCTCTCGACGTTGGCCGCATCGCCAGGCAGCGCCTCCTGCGCTGCCCACCAACCCGAGTCCCCGACTTCGTCTCTCATGACCATGGAGTTCACCTTGCCGGTTCACCCCTTCAGCCGCCGTGCCGTGATCAAAGCAACCGGCGTCGCGGCCGTGGCCGTGGCGGCCGGCCCCGTCGTCGGCCGCGCTTCCGCAGCGGCGGTGACATCTCCCGTCAGATCCGACATCGGAGTGTCGACCCTCCCGTTCGACCTGAGTCAGGTCCGGCTCACCAGCAGTCGATGGCTCGACAATCAGAACCGCACTCTGGCCTACCTCCGCTTCGTCGACGTCGACCGCCTGCTGTACAACTTTCGCGCCAACCACCGGCTCTCCACCAACGCCAGCGCCCCGACCGGCGGTTGGGACGACCCGTCGTTTCCCTTCCGCACCCACGTGCAGGGCCACTTCCTCACGGCGTGGTCCCAGGCCTACGCCTCGCTCGGGGACACCACCTGCCGCGACAAGGCGAACTACCTGGTGGCCGAACTCGCCAAGTGCCAGATCAACAACCCGACCGCCGGCTTCTCCGCCGGCTACCTCTCGGGCTTCCCCGAGTCCGACTTCGCCAGCCTCGAAGCAGGCACCCTGAACAACGGCAACGTTCCGTACTACTGCGTCCACAAGACCATGGCCGGTCTGCTCGACGCGTGGCGCCTCATGGACAACACGCAGGCCCGCGACGTGCTTCTCGCGCTCGCCGACTGGGTCGACCGACGCACCGCCACACTCAGCCGCAGCACGATGCAGTCGTTGATGGGCGTCGAGTTCGGCGGCATGAACGAGGTACTGGCGGACATCTACCAGCAGACCGGCAACGTACGCTGGCTGACCGCCGCGCAGCGGTTCGACCATGCCGCTGTCTTCGACCCCCTCGCCGCGAACCTGGACCAGCTCGACGGCCTGCACGCCAACACGCAGGTGCCCAAGTGGATCGGAGCCGTCCGCGAGTACAAGGCCACCGGGACGACCCGCTACCGCGACATCGCCACCAATGCCTGGACGATCACCACCCGCTCACACACCTACGCCATCGGCGGCAACAGCCAGGCGGAACACTTCCGGGCCCCGAACGCCATCTCCGGCTACCTCGCCGCCGACGCCTGCGAGCTCTGCAACTCCTACAACATGCTCAAGCTGACCCGGGAACTGTGGCAGCTGGACCCCGACCGGGCCTCGTACTTCGACTTCTACGAGAAGGCGCTGCTCAACCATGTCATCGGCGCCCAGAACCCGGACGACCCGCACGGCCACATCACGTACTTCACCTCCCTCAACCCGGGCGGCCGCCGCGGCAAGGGCCCGGCCTGGGGCGGCGGCACCTGGAGCACCGACTACGGCACGTTCTGGTGCTGCCAGGGAACGGGCATGGAGTCCAACACCAAGCTGATGGACTCCATCTACTTCCACGACGGCACCACGCTCACGGTGAACCTGTTCCTCCCCTCCGTCCTGAACTGGACCCAGCGAGGCATCACGGTCACCCAGACCACCTCCTACCCGGCCGGCGACACCACGACGCTCCAGGTCGCCGGCAGTGTCGGCGGGACGTGGTCGATGCGTGTCCGCATCCCCGCCTGGACCTCGGGCGCCACCGTCAGCGTCAACGGCGTCGCCCAGAGCGTCACGGCCAACCCAGGCACCTATGCCACTCTCACCCGGTCCTGGGCCCCCGGCGACACCGTCACCGTGAAGCTCCCCATGCGGGTGGCCCTCCAGGCCGCCAACGACAACTCCGGTGTCGCGGCGGTCACCTACGGCCCCGCCGTCCTCGTCGGCAACTACGGCAGCACCGCACTGTCCTCCCTCCCGGCCCTGGACGCCGCCTCGATCACCCGGACCAGCAGCACCGCGCTCGCCTTCACGGCCACCGCCAACGGAGCGAAGGTCAACCTCGCCCCGTTCCACGACGCCCAGGGCTTCAACTACACCGCCTACTGGCGGACCGACAGTCCCAGCGTCCGTCTCGTCAACGCGGCCAGCGGACTCGTCCTCGGCATCCAGAACATGTCCACCGCCGACGGCGGCCTCGCTCTGCAGTGGGCCGACACCGGTACCGCCGACCACAACTGGGTCCTCATCGTCGACGGCACCGCACTGCGGCTGCGCAACCTCAACAGCGGCAAGGTCCTCGGCGTGAAGGACATGTCCACCGCCGACAACGCCGCGATCCTGCAGTGGGCCGACACCGGCACCGCCGACCACCGGTGGACCGTCGTCGACGCCGGCAACGGCTATCACAAGCTGCAGAACGTCCACACCGGCAAGCTGCTCGGCATCGCAGGCAACTCCACCGCCAGCGGCGCGGCAGCCGTGCAGGTTTCCGACACCGGCGCCGCGGCCAGCCAGTGGCAGTTCGCCCCCGACGGTGCCAGGCGCATCCAGAACGTCGCCAGCGGGCGGGTCCTCGGCATCCAGAACATGTCCACCGCCGACGGCGGCCTCGCCGTCCAGTGGGACGACACCGGCACCGCCGACCATCGCTGGACGGCCGTCGTCGACACCGGCGGCTACCTGCGCCTGCGCAACTCCAACAGCGGCAAGGTCCTCGCCGTGGAGAACGGCGGCACCGCCAACGGCGGGCGGATCGTCCAGTGGGCGGACAACGGCTCCGCCGACCACCGGTGGCGGCTGCGCCACGGCGGCGGCGACGCCTTCAGGATCCAGTGCGCCAACAGCGGCCGCGTCCTCGGCGTCGCCGGCGCCTCCACGGCCCAGGGCGCCCAGGCCGTCCTCTGGGACGACAACGGCACCAGCGACCACCTGTGGCGATTCATCTGAGCCGGCGCGCAACCGGCGGTCCGCCGCCCCCCGGACCCCGGGCATGTCGAGGTGGCGATGACGGCTTGGACGACCGCCTCGCCTTGTTCGGTCAGGCGCAGACGGGTCACGCGGCGCGACCGCCGGTCCGGTTCCGGTTACGCGAGTCCGGCGTAGGGGAGTGGTTCAGCGCTTCGTATAGAGGAAGCCGAGCTTGTCGATCTCGTTGGTGGCGCGTCCGTGGAACCCGGCGAGCTGCCATCCCGAGGGCGCGGTGCGTGTTACGCAGTCGGACGTGGTGGCTCCCCCGGACAGGCTCCTGCCAAGGTTGGTACTGAACTTGGCGTAGAAGATCCGGGTGTGGCCGTCCTTCTCGGCTTGGCACAGCTGGACGGAGGTGACGTACTCCCCGCTGCCCAGGGTCAGGGACGACACCGTGCCGCCGGTACCGCCGTGGGTGAGGACCTTGCCGTTGTCGAGGGTGAGCCCGACGCTGTCGACGCGGGAGCCGCTGCGCAGCGAGAGGCTGACTGGGCGGGCGCCCGCAGGTACGGCATCGATGTCGGTGTAGTGGTCACCGTGCGGTCCGCCGAACTGGTCGCTGAGCTGGAAGTCCGCATTGCGCGACCAGGAGAAGCCGACCGCGATCGGGTCGTGGTCGGACAGCATGAGACCGGTATCGGTGAGGAACGTGGCGTGCTCGTTGTCGTAGGACGTGGCGTTGAGCGACAGGAGTTTGCTGCCGCGATAGAGGATCTTGTCGACTACCTCGCAGGTGTTGGGCACGGTGGGGCCGGTCTGGTCGCAGACGAGGGCGTCGCTGCCCTTGGCAGGCGGGGTGCCGCCGCGGATGAGCTTCACCCAGGTGTCGGTGAGGCCGTTGGCGGCCGCGAATTCGGCGATGGTGTCGCCGCTACGGGTGTAGCGGGTGTTGGTGTCGCCCATGACCACGACGGCGTTGCCGGCCGAGCGGGCGTTGATGAAGGCAGTGAGCTGATTGAGATTGTCGGCGCGCGAGGCCAGGTCGCCGTCGTTGGTGCCCGCGTTGGTGTGCAGGTTGTAGAAGTCGATGTACACGCCTTCCGCCAGCCGTTCACGTAGGAAGGTGAACCCCTTGGGCGTCAGGCAGTCGCCGGAGTCGATCTGGCAGGAGTTCCAGTGCACCCGCTCGAAGTCGTCCTCGTCGTAAGGCATCTTCGACAGGGTGTTGAGCCCGCTTCCGATGCCGGCGCCCCCGCTGGAGGGGGTGCGGTGGGCGTGCGCGCTGTCTGCCGCGTAGAGGTAGGAGTGGTAGTTGAAGTCTTCTTCGACGTGCACGATGTCGTAGGGCGCGATGCGCCGGCCGATGGCGGAGGTGCTGGTGTCGCGGGGCGTGGAGGCGCTGGAGAGGATCGCCGGCAGACCCGCGACGTTGTAGGTGAGGGTGCTGAAGGAGCCGGAGAGCGGGTCCGCGGCAGCGGCGGGGGACGCGGTCGCGACTAACCCGCCGCATGTGATGGCCGCGGCCGTGAGGCATGTGAGAAGACGGCGCATGAAGGGGAACTCCTGAGCAGTAGGGAGGGTTGCGAGAACGTACCGCCGGTAACCTGTAGTTGTCGCCGCCTCGGCTGCGGCAGTTCGACAGTTGATGCCATGGCTCACCGGCAGCGCGGTGCGCACGGTCGCGTCGCCCAGCATCTTGCGGTACGCCTGGAAGCTCAGGCCGTCCGGCCGGATCACCAGGCCTCCGACCCGGTTGGCGGCGCCGGGGGAGGAGTCAGCGCGGCAGCCCCGGCCACGGAGGCGGCTGTGCCGACGGTACTGCTCCGGTTCAACTCGTTGGTGATGACGGCCCCTTCTCCCTCGGTGCGTCGAAGCGCTTCACTTCGCGGCGAACGCTAATGACATATTTCTCGCGAAACAAGAGGGAGAACTCAAGGGAACCTTCCCGTTGTTGGAACATTGGCAGCCTCAAGGCGCCAGTGACAGCGTCGAAGCGCTTCAACGCTTCGCAACCCGCCCGCTGAGAGGAGGGGTTTGCCTCAGGGGTTCCCCGACCCCGTCCGCCATCGACCGACCTCCCTTCCGCGACCCTGCGCTACCGATCACCACGCGGGTCGTCAGGGCTGCATCCCGGGTGCGTAGTCGGGGTGCGGACCACCCACTACGCCGGATCCACGCGCCGGGGACCGGAGTTCGAGCTGCCCGGCACCGAGAAGGGCGCGGGCCTGGACCGCGAGGGCGACCGACGGCTCGGTCCACTTTGCGGCGCGGACCCCTGTCGGGCCAGAGGGAAACATCGAGCTTGGTGGCGGCCCTGGCCATGAATCACTGTCCGTGTTCAACGGGTTCGGGCGCATGTCGGTTCGTCGGCTGGGCGGCGGCCGTTGGCGCATCGAAAGTTTCGATAACCGTTCCGAATGCCAGCGGTGACTTTAGGGCGAGCGCGAGGGTGCGTCAATGGTCCGGGCAGACCTCACGTCGCACCGGGGCGTCACTGATGCGGCGCCGGCGACGCGGCACCCCGGGCGGGGGGAGCCTCACCGCCCGGGACGCGGCGGTGCGGTGCTGCTGCGTTCGATCAGGGTGGTCGCCAGGTCCACCCGCAGGGTGCTGGGGCGGTTTCCGCGGGCCAGGTCGATCACCATGCGTGTGGCGACCTCGGCCATCTCGGTGAGCGGTTGGCGCACGGTGGTGAGTGGCGGTCCGACCCAGCGGGCCAGGGGCAGATCGTCGAAACCGACCACGCTCAACTCCTCGGGGATGCGCAGGCCGTGCTCGCGGGCCGCCTCGTACAGCCCCAGGGCCTGCAGGTCGTTCCCGGTGAACACCGCGGTCGGGCGGTCGGGCAGGCGCAGCAGTTCGAGGCCCGCGCTGTAGCCGGCCTCGTGGTGGAAGTCCCCCTCGCGGACGAGTTCGGGATCGTAGGCGATGCCGGTCATCTCCAGTGCCGCCCGGTAGCCGTCGACCCGGGCGCGGCTGCACATCATCCGGCTGGGACCGGAGATCACCGCGATCCGCCGGTGACCGAGCTCCAGCAGGTGCCGGGTCGCGGCCAGGCCACCCTGCCAGTTGGTGGCACCCACCGCGGGGACGTCCTGGCCGGGATCGCCGGCCGGATCCATCACCACGAAAGGGATCTTGCGGCTCGTGAGCTGCGCCTGCTGGTCCTTGTCCAGCCCGGAGAGCACCAACACCACCCCGGTCGGACGGCGTGCGAGCACGCCCTCCATCCAGGACTGCCCCAGGCTCAGGCGCCCCGAGGACTCAGAGAGCACCACCGTCAGCCCTTCCTCGCGCACGACGTTCTCGACGCCGCGGATGACCTCCATCGCCCAGGAGCTCTCCAGCTCATGGAAGACCAGCTCCAGCAACTGCGTGGACTGGTGACCACGACGGCGCTGATAGCCGTGCAGGCGCAGCAGCGCCTCGACCTTCTCGCGGGTCGCGGGCGCCACATCCGCCCGACCGTTCAGAACCTTCGAAACAGTCGGAGCCGACACTCCTGCCTCACGTGCGATCTCGGCCAGCGTCGCAGCCACCGTCACCGGGACCACCTCTGCCGATCGTTCCTGCGGATTCCTTGCCGCCGAAGAGTTCACGGCACGGATGGTAGCCCCTGGATCAAGGCGCCGCTCCATGAGGTGTGACCGTCCAAGCCCTTGACGGCTCCTGGGGGCTTGCATAGATTCCCCCACGACATTCGAGATTATCATCGAAACCTTCGATCGATCCGAGCCTGAGACAGCATCTGTCCGCTGTTCGTAATGGCGCGTTCCGGAACAGGCCAACAGGCTCGGCGCCATCGCCGCGGCGTCCGCCCTGATGATCGGCGCGACGGGGCCTGTGGTGCCGGCGGCGGCTCGTCGCCATCGGCCGACTCCGGGACCGTCCACCTGCTGGTCTACGGCGACGCCATGTTCTCCAACTCGCGCTTACGGCGCAGTCCAACCTTGCACCGCCCTACCTCAGACAAGGAACCGCTATGCATCCCTCACTCGGCACGCGTGCTTCTGCCGCCGGACTGTGCGCTGTCCTCGCCCTCGGCGTGGTCGCGTGCGGAAAGAGCAGCTCCGGCGAGGCTTCCTCGGATTCCCCCGGCGGCGCTGCGAAGGGGAAGATCGGCGTGATCCTGCCCGATACGAAGTCCTCTGCCAGATGGGCCAACGACGACGCGCCCCTGCTGGCCGCCGCGTTCAAGAAGGCCGGGATCAAGTACGACATCCAGAACGCCCAGGGCGACGCCTCCCAGATGCAGACGATCGCCGACCAGATGATCACCTCCGGCGTCACGGTCCTGATCCTCACCAACCTCGACTCCGGTTCCGGCAAGGCGATCGAGGCCAAGGCCGCCGCCCAGGGCGTCGCCACGATCGACTACGACCGGCTCACGCTCGGCGGCTCCGCCAAGTACTACGTCAGCTTCGACAATGTGCAGGTCGGCAAATTGCAGGGGCAGGGGCTCGTGGACTGCCTGAAGCGGGACAAGGTCTCCAAACCCATCGTCGCGGAGCTGAACGGATCTCCCACCGACAACAACGCGACGCTGTTCGCACAGGGCTACAACTCCGTGCTCGACCCCCTGTATGCCGACGGCACTCTGGTCAAGGGTCCCAACCAGTCCGTGCCCGGCTGGGACAACCAGCAAGCCGGCACGATCTTCGAGCAGATGCTCACCACACAGCCGAAGATCGCCGGGGTGCTCTCCGCCAACGACGGCCTCGGCGGCTCCGTTATCGCCATCCTGAAGAAGAACCACCTCAACGGGAAGGTCCCCGTCACCGGGCAGGACGCACAGGTCAGCGCACTGCAGTCGATCCTCGCGGGCGACCAGTGCATGACGGTCTACAAGGCCGTCAAGAAGGAGGCCGACTCCGCCTCCGCCCTGGCCGTGGCGCTGGCTTCGGGCAAGGCGCCTTCGGTTCCGAACAGCATCGAGGACCCGGTGGGGAAGCGCACGGTTTCCTCCGTACTGCTGGACCCGGAAGCCATCACCAAAGCCAACATCACGGACGTCGTCAAGGACGGCTTCGTCAAGAAGGAAGAGCTCTGCACCGCCGCGTTCACCGCGGCCTGCACCGCCGCCGGCGTCTCCTGAGCCTCCGGTCACACGTCTCCCGACCGCACCCGCGCTGTCCCCCGTTCGGCGCTCCTGACCGCCACCTCCGGCCACACTGCCCCCCAGGCGGCCGGAGGTGGCCCATGCCAGTCCGTGCGCTCCCACAGCGCGTTCCGCCACGACGGGCGCGACCTGAAAGTGAGATCCTGTTGACCGTCCATTCCCCGGACACCCCGTTGCTCCAACTGCGCGGCGTGAACAAGGGCTTCGGCCCCGTACAGGTGCTGCACGACGTTGACTTCCGCGTCTACCCCGGCCAGGTCACCGCCTTGGTCGGCGACAACGGCGCGGGCAAGTCCACCCTGGTCAAGTGCATCGCCGGCATCCACCCCATCGACTCGGGTGAGTACTTCTTCGAGGGCCGGCCCGTCCACCTGCACTCCCCGAAGGATGCCGCGGCGCTCGGTATCGAGGTCGTGTACCAGGACCTGGCGCTGTGCGACAACCTCGACATCGTCGGGAACATGTTCCTCGGCCGCGAGAAGAAGGGACGCTTCCGCCTCGACGAGGCCACGATGGAAGAGCAGGCGGCCCAGACACTGGCCGCCCTGTCGGTGCGGACCGTGAAATCCGTCCGGCAGAAGGTCGCGAGCCTGTCCGGCGGCCAGCGCCAGACCGTCGCCATCGCCAGGGCCGTCCTGTGGAACAGCCGCGTCGTCATTCTCGACGAACCCACCGCCGCCCTGGGTGTCGCCCAGACCGCACAGGTCCTGGAACTCGTTCGCCGCCTGGCCGACGCCGGTCTGGCAGTGGTGCTCATCTCGCACAACGTCAACGACGTCCTCCACGTCAGCGACAGGATCTGTGCCCTCTACCTTGGCCGGTCGGTTCCCGAAGTCCGCGCCGGTGACGTCACCCACGGTCAGGTCGTTGAACTGATCACCACCGGACGCCTTGGCCAGAACCCCGCCGACACGCGCCCGGAGGGCCTGCGATGACCAGAAGTGAGATCGACGAGAGCGCCCGCGTGCGACGAGCAGGGAAGGATGGCCGTCGCCCCGAGCACAACGGCAACGCTCCCTCGTCCCTGACCGAGCTGAGGGGGTCGCTGCTGCAGTACGCCGCCCGGGTGCGCGGCGGTGACATGGGTGCCTTGCCCGCGATCACCGGACTGGTCACGCTGTGCGTGACCTTTTCCGTACTGCGCTCGCAATTCCTCTCCGGGGCGAACTTCGCCAATCTGTTCACCCAGGGCGCACCCGTCGCCGTCATCGCCATGGGCCTGGCTTTCGTCCTGCTCCTCGGCGAGATCGACCTTTCCGCGGGATTCGGCTCCGGCGTCTGCGCCGCCGTCATGGCCAAGCTCATGGCCGAACACGGCCAGCCCTGGTGGCTGTCCCTCCTGGCCGGCCTTGGCACCGGTGCGGTCATCGGACTCATCATCGGGCTCTCGGTCGCCAAGGTCGGCATCCCCTCCTTCGTCATCACCTTGGCCGCCTTCCTCGCCCTGCAAGGCGTCGTCCTGCTCATCATCGGTAACGGCGGCAACATCGCCATCCGCGACAAAACCATCGTCGCCATCGACAACAACAACCTTTCCCCGGTGCTCGGCTGGCTCCTGTTGGCCCTCTGCGTCGGAGGATACGGCGCAGCCCAGATCGCCAGCCGCGCCACGAGGGTCCGCAAGAACCTGGTCACCGAACCCGTTCCGATCACCGTGCTGCGCGTCGCCGCCGTCGCCGTCATCGGCGGACTGGCCGTCTTCTTCCTCAACATGGAGCGCTCCCGCAACGCCGCGATCATCTCTCTGCGCGGCATCCCCGTGGTCGTGGTCATCGTCCTGATCCTTCTGGTGATCTGGACCTACGTCCTCAACGGAACCGCCTTCGGCCGCCACATCTACGCCGTCGGCGGCAATGCCGAGGCTGCCCGCCGCGCGGGCATCAGCGTTGCCCGCATACGTATCGCAGGATTCGTCATCTGCTCGACGATGGCCGGAATCGGAGGCGTCATCGCCGCCTCCCGCGCCACATCCGTCGACCCCAACGCCGGCGGCAGCAACACCCTCCTGTACGCCGTCGGCGCAGCGGTCATCGGCGGCACCAGCCTCTTCGGCGGCAAGGGCCGCGCCTTCGACGCCCTGCTCGGCGGCGCGGTCGTCGCCGTCATCGACAACGGCATGGGTCTGATGGGCTACACCGCCGGCGTGAAATTCGTCGTCACCGGAGCGATCCTCGCCGTCGCCGCGGGAGTCGACGCACTCAGCCGCAAACGCGCCGCCGCCACCGGACTGTGAGACGCGGTTGGTGAGTTGATGTCCACTGGGTGTGGTTGGGGGCGCCCACAACCCCGTGTATGTGGGCCCAAACCCAACCCAAAAGCCATAACTCGCGCGCCCGGGGCGCCCACCGGGGGGGGGCCGGGTTTGTTGT
>NZ_JBWKIQ010000010.1:0-232012 GCF_056432645.1 Streptomyces sp. NPDC045021 | reverse complement strand
GCCCCCCCCCCCCCCCCCCGGGGTTGTGGCCGGGGGGTTTTGTTTGTTCGTGGGCTGGGTGGGGGCGGGCCCGCACCCCAGGGGGTGGCCCGCCCCCCCCCACCACACCCTTCATCGATTCACGCTGTCGCCGTGGCAGATCAGCTGCGGGTCCAGTGTTGGTTGCTGCCGTTCCAGCAGGAGTAGAGCTGGATCAGGGTGCCGTTGGCGGTGCCGTTGGCGGCGGCATCCAGGCAGAGGCCGGACTGGACGCCGGCGATGGATCCGTCGGAGTTGAGGCGCCATTTCTGGTTGTCGCCACCCCAGCAGCTGTAGATCTGGACTTTGGCGCCGTTGCCGGTGCCGGCGGCGTCCAGACACTTGTTGCCGTAGACCCTGAGCTCGCCTGCGGTGGTGTAGGTCCACTGCTGGTTGGTGCGGTTGTTGCAGTCCCACAAGTTGAGCTGGGTGCCGTCAGTGGTGCTGGCGCCGGGCACGTCCAGGCAGCGGCCTGAACCGACCCCCTTGATCTGTCCAGAACCGGGCGAAGAGGTCGGAGTGGGGGTTTGAGTGGGTGTGGGGGAGGCGGCGTTGAGTGCGTTGAGGACGGAGGTGTAGGCGGGCTTTTTGCTCCCGTCGCCGTTGAACAGCAGCGGCGTTTGCTCCGATCGCCAGGAGTCGGTGTCGCGCACACCCCAGACGGTGATGCCGAGGCAGCGCGGGACGGCCAGGCAGTCGTTGGTCACGTTGGCGTAGGTCGTGGCCGAGGCGCCCTGGATGTCGAGTTCGGTGATGGCCACATCGACGCCGAGCGCGGCGAAGCTCTGCAGGGTGGTGCGGAAGTTGCTGTTGTAGGGGCTGTCGTTGTTGAAGTGCGACTGGAAGCCGACGCAGTCGATCGGCACGCCGCGCTGCTTGAAGTCTCGGACCATGGCGTACACGGCCTGGGTTTTGGCCCAGGTCCAGTTCTCGACGTTGTAGTCGTTGTAGCAGAGCTTGGCGGCCGGGTCGGCGGCGCGCGCCGTGCGGAAGGCGACCTCGATCCAGTCGTTGCCGGTGCGCTGCAGGTTGGAGTCGCGCCGGGCCCCCGAGCTGCCGTCGGCGAAGGCCTCGTTCACGACGTCCCACTGGACGAGCTTGCCCTTGTAGTGGGCCATCACGCCGTTGATGTGGTTGGTCATCGCCTGGCGCAGCGTGCTGCCGCTGAGGTTCTGCATCCAGCCGGGCTGCTGGGAGTGCCAGGCCAGGGTGTGACCCCGTACCTGCTTGCCGTTCTGCACCGCCCAGTTGTAGACGCGGTCACCAGCGGTGAAGTTGAACTGGCCCTGCTGGGGTTCGGTGGCGTCGATCTTCATCTCGTTCTCGGGCGTCACCATGTTGAACTCGCGGCCCGCGATCGTCGTGTACGCCGAGTCGTTGAGCCTGCCCGAGGCGATGGCGGTGCCGAAGTAACGGCCGCTCTGCGCCGCCGCGCCACCGAGCGTGCTGTCGGCGGCGTGTGAGGTCAGCGGCGCCACCAGCACGGCGGCCGCACCGAGGACACCGACGACCAGGGCCGTACACAGACCGGCGATCTTCCGGTGGACCGTGGGTGGGGGAATGGCATTTAAGCGCATGGCTGAGCCTCCAGGATGGAAATCACGGAAGGATTGGAGCGCGGCAGCATAAATCCGCGTCAGCGACGCCCGCGTCCATTGACAAAGGACGTTCACCACCAGGGCGCAACTATCCAAGGGCGGCACTCGGAACTCGGGCGGACGTGCGATACCACCTCGGAACTCAGTGTGGAAACCTTGCCGAAACATGTCAAGAGTTTCGAAAGGATTTCGATAATGCTTCCTTCGAGGAAGCTCGTTAGTGGCATTCGGATACACAAAGGTCATCGAAAGTTTTCGATGAGGATCACCTGAACGGGGCTGTTATTGAACAGGCAAAATCGGTAGATCACGTGATGTCACCTGCCGTCTTGTGCCGGCTTCTGGACATCCACCACATTCACTTTCGGACAAAAGCAGAGAGGAACCCGGGCCGGGCACAGATGTGGGCGCCGGCAAGTGGGCGCTGGATCTGAAGGGCGGCCCCTGAGGAGAGATCCCGCCATAAAGGAGTATTTCCTTCAGTTCACATCTCGGGGACGCCGATATCCGTTGCGCCAGGGCGGCCACCCGTTGACGGGGAGCGTAACTTCATGTGCAATCCGTATCCGGCCCGCGCAGATGGACGGTCCTCGGGACTGCTGCCGGCGAGGACCTCGGCGAACGTTGCACCAACGGCATCGCCGTCGCTCAAGCCGCGGTCGCGGTGGCGCACTTCCAGCGAACCGTCCTGCCCGGCGAGAAACCAGCGGCCTCGGCCGACAGAGCACTACTGGTGTCCAGGCGGTTCCTGACGGCTTGGGTACGTGATGTCGAACCACGAGAAGTGGGCTTGGGTGCTGGAGGGGCGGCCGTTGGAGGTGGCGTAGAGGCCGAGCTGGATGCTGGTGAACAGCGGGGTGAGGAAGGTGGCTTCGACGGTGGCCAGGTCCTGCCAGGCGCCGTCGGGTGCCGCGTGGGCGAAGGTGTGGCTGAAGCCGCGGATGCGGACCCCCAGGCGAATGGGGCCTGCGGGGACGCGAATGCCGGCCAGGACCTCGGGCCCGTGCAGGAGGCTGAGCCCTTGCGTGGTGCGGAGGAAGAGGAGGTGGGTGTCGTCGTCGAGGACTACGGCGAGGCCTGCCTGTTCGTCCGGTGCGGCGGGGGTGAAGTGCAGTTCGGTGGAGACGTCGCAGGCGGGCTGTTCCTGGGGGCGGGCCAGGAGGGACGGGGCGGTGCGTTCGCCGAGGCGTTCCGGCCGGAGCCGGAGGCGGAGCCCGTCGCCGGTGGTCCAGAACTTCGCGCGCGGGGTGCGGAGGGCGCTCCAGTCGGGGGAGAGGACGGTGAAGTCGTCGTGCAGCGGGCGGCGGAGGTCGGTGTGGTTGACGGGGGAGAAGACCGGCCAGCCGTCGTCCCAGTTGATCCGGCTGAGGAAGGTCTCACGGCCGAGGGCGGAGCCCGGGCGGACGCCCAGGAGGACGGCCCGCCAGTCGCCGTACGGGGTTTGGACGAGGTCGGCGTGCCCGGTGCAGGTGACCGGTCCCCCGGCCGGTGGTAGCACCGGGTTGCCGGGGGCGCCGCTGTAGGGGCCGGTCACGCGCTCGGCGCGGGCGGCCACCACGCTGTGGTCCACGTCGGTGCCGCCCTCGGCGGTGATCAGGAGATAGCTGCCGTCGATCTTGTAGAGGTGCGGGGCTTCCGACCATCGGGCGCCCGGGTGGCTTCCCGGCCACAGGACGTGCTCGGGGCCGGTGAGCCGTCGTTCGCGGGGCAGGTATTCGCGCATCCAGATCTCGGTGTGGCCCGCGGCTTCGTCCACGACTCGTGCGGCGGTGAACCAGGCCCGGCCGTCGTCGTCGAAGAACAGCGACGGGTCGAAGCCCTCGCCGTCCAGCCAGTGCGGTTCCGACCACGGCCCCGCCGGGTCGGTCGCCGTGACGACGAAATGGCCGGGGCCGTCCATCAGCGTGCAGACGAGATGGAAGACGCCGTCATCGTGCCGGATCGTCGGTGCGAACAGGCCGCGTGAGGGCTCGCACCCATCGAGGTCGAGCTGAGACGCGCGGTCGAGTGCGGAGCCGAGGCGCCGCCAGTTCACGAGATCGCGGCTGTGGAACACGGGAAGGCCCGGGAACCATTCGAAGCTGGACGTCACCAGGTAGTAGTCCGCTCCCACTCGGCAGACGGACGGGTCGGGCCGGAACCCGGGCAGGACGGGATCACCGAACCGTGTGGTCATGGGACCGGGACGATCTCGACCGGTACGGACAGCACCCGGTCGCCCGCCGGGTGACGTATGGGTCCTTCCAGAGTGAAGGAGCCCTGGAGCGGGAGGTCGCCGCTGGACCGTCCGACGGCCACGCCGATCTCCCCGGGCTCCACTCTTCTGCGCAGATCGAGACCGGTGAAAGCGGTCCGGTCGGCATGGACGGAGAAGGTGATCCGGGCGGCCGCGCCCGGCTGCAGCTCGACCCTGCCGAATCCGGCGAGCCACCGCTGCGGCCGGACGACGGACGCCACAGGGTCCGAGAGGTACAGCTGGACCACCTCGGTCCCGGCCACTTCGCCGATGTTGCGTACGGTGACCGAAACGGCGACGGCCCCGTCCGTCGCGGTGACGGGATCCACCGAGAGCTCCGAGTGAGTGAAGCTGGTCCAGCTCAGTCCGTGTCCGAAGGGGAACAGCGGAGTCGGGTCCACCGAACTCCAGTCGGTGTGGCCGCCGAGCCTGGCGTGCAGGTAGGTGCCGGGCTGGCCGCCCACCTGGCGGGGGATGGAGACGGGCAGCCTCCCGGACGGTTCCGCGGCTCCGCGGATGATCCGGGCCAGCGCCGTCCCGCCCTCTTCGCCGGGGAAGAAGGCCTGCACCACGGCCGAGGCCCGCTCGGCCAGCGAGCCGAGCGCGTAGGGCCGTCCGGAGACGACGACCAGGATGGTCGGCACCCCGGAGTCCAGGACGGCGGAGGCGAGGGCGGCCTGGTCGCCGGGCAGGTCGAGGGTCTCGGCGTCGCAGCCCTCCCCGGAGGTGCCGCGGCCGAACATCCCGGCCCGGTCCCCGAGCAGCAGCACGTTCACGTCCGGATCGTCCACGGTGACCGTGAACCCGGCAGCGGTGAGCGCTTCGCCGAGCGTCGGGATCTCCACCCCGAGGTCGCCGGGCAGCGCGACGTGGTTGGGGAAGGAGTAGCAGCCGAGGAAGGACTGAGGGTCGTCGGCGTACGGCCCGCTGATCGCGACCCGGCACGGCTGCAGCGGCAGTGTGCCGTCGTTGGCGAGCAGCACGGTGGACCGTTCGGCCAGGAGCCTGGCCAGTGCCCGGTTTTCCGGCGGGTCGAGGTCGACCGGCTCGGGCTTGACGGGTTCCCAGTCGGGGTCGAGCAGGCCGAGTTCGGCCTTTTGCAGCAGGACCCGTTCCGCGGCCCGGTCGATGAGCTCCTCGGATACGCTTCCTGACCGCACGAGGTCGGTCAGCGGCTCGCCGTAGCAGCGGGCCGTGGGCAGCTCGACGTCGATTCCGGCGGTCAGCGCCAGTGCGCCGGCCGCGCCGCGCGATCCGGTGACACCGTGCCGGGTCTCCAGGAACGAGATGGCGTAGTAGTCGGCGACGACGACACCGCTGAAACCGAGTTCGCCCCTGAGCAGCTCCGTCAGCAGTCGTTCGTCGGCGGCGACCGGGACGCCGTCCACATCGGTGTAGCTGTTCATCACCGACCGGGCGCCTCCCTCGCGCAGTGCCCGTACGAACGGCTCGACGAGTACGTCGGCGAACTCGCGCGGGCCCGACGAGACGGGTGCCATGTTCCGGCCGCCGCGCGAGGCCGAGTACCCGGCGAAGTGCTTGAGTGTCGCCACGATCCCGGAGCCTTCCAAGCCCTGCACGTAGGCGGTGCCGATCGCTCCGACGAGATAAGGATCCTCACCTATGCACTCTTCGGTCCTGCCCCACCGGTAGTCGCGGACCACGTCGAGCACCGGAGCCAGCCCTTGGTGGACGCCGACCCGCCGCATCCCCGCGCCGATGGCGGCGGCCATCTGGCGCACCAGCCCGGGATCGAAGGACGCACCCCAGGCCAGCGGCCCGGGGAAGACCGTCGCACCGAACGTCATGAACCCGGTCAGGCATTCCTCGTGAGCGACCGCCGGGATCCCGAACCGTCCGGATGCGGTCACCTGCTGCTGGAGCGAGGCGAGCCGCTCCATCCCGGCTGCCGCGGTGATCGGCGCGGTGCCGTACACCCGGGTGAGCTGGCCGAGTCCGTGGGCGACGATGTCGTCGAGGCCGGGCGCGGACTCACCTGAATCGTCCTCCATCGGCGCGACGGGTGTTCCCGGATTCGAGGGCAACGCCCAGAAGCCGGTGAGTTGCCCCGCCTTCTCCTCCATCGTCATCCGTTTCAGCAGATCGGCGACGCGCACGGACGCGGGCAGGAGGGGGTCACGCCAGGGCTCGGTCAAGGGGTTCTCCTAGGGACGGGGCGGGGCGGTGGAGAGCCGGACCTTGAGCTCGGTCGAGAGCTCCATCCGGGGGCTGACCAGGGGCTGGTCCTCCAGAAGCTGGAACAGGGTGCGGGCGGCGAGTCGGCCCATCTCCTCCAGCGGCTGGCGCACCGTCGTCAGTGGTGGTGACAGCCATTCGCACATCGGCAGGTCGTCGAAGCCGACCACGCTCAGGTCCTGCGGGATGCTCAGCCCGCCCTGCCGGGCCGCTTCGTAGACGCCCATCGCCTGCTGGTCGCTGCCGGCGAAGATGGCGGTCGGCGGCTCGGGGAGGGCGAGCAGTTCCTGGGCACGCTGGAACCCGCCCTCGTGCTGGAAGTCGCCGAATCGGATCAGATCGCGGTCGACCTCGATCCCGGCCCGCTCCAGCGCGGCCCGGTACCCGTCGATGCGGGCCTGGCTGCAGAGCATCTCCTTGCGCCCGCCGATCGTGGCGATCCGGCGGTGCCCCAACTCGAGCAGGTGCTCAGTGGCGGCGAGGCCGCCCGCCCAGTTGGTCGCGCCGATGCTCGGCACACCGTTGCCCGGCAGGTCGATCGGATCGATGACGACCAGGGCCACCCCGGCCTGTTCGACCTGGGCGCGCTGGGCGTGGGTGACCGAGGCGGTGACGAGGATGACGCCGTCGCTGTGGTGCAGGACCGGCAGCGCGGCCCAGCTCGACGGCGTGGCCTCGCCCGGTGGGACGAGCGAGACGACGGTGCCGACGCTGCGCTGGGCACACTCGGCCTCGACGCCGCGCAGTATCTCCACCGCCCACGCGCTGTCCAGGCCGCCGATGATCAAGTCGACCAGGCCCGACCTGCGGGCCCTGCCCTGCCGGCCGGGGTGGAGGTAGTTGCGAGACCGCAGCAGGCTCTCAATGCGTTCGCGTGTGGAGGGTGCGACATCGGAGCGGCCGTTGATCACCTTGGACACGGTGGCCTGGGAGACCCCTGCCTCCGCGGCGATGACGGCCAGGGTCGGACGCTGCTCGCTCAACTTCTCTCCTCTGCGCGGACGCCTTGGGCCGGCGACAAGTATCGCAAACTTTCGAAGAGTTTCCGGTCGGCGCGACCTGCCTGTCAAGCCCGAGGCGAGGTCCTGTTCATGGACAAATCGACGACGGGTTGACCAAATTCGACGACAGGTCTTGACCGAGAGGCCTCATGTTCCTAGTTTATGGCAGCACTGAATTCGAGAGGATTTCGAAACAATTTCGAGCGCGAATCCGACATTCCCACCCCGGAGGTCCCATGGCCAGTACCTTCCCGAGCCGACGACGCTTCCTGGCGCTCTCGGCCCTGACCGCACTGTCCGTCCCGCTGGCCACGGCCTGCGGCGGTGACGACTCCGACAAGCCGGCGGCCGACGGCAAGGTGACCTTCGCGTGGTGGAACATCGCCACGACGGAACCGGGCAAGTCCCTCTTCCCGCAGATCTCCTCGGCGTTCACGGCCGCCCACCCGAACATCACGATCAAGGCCACCTCGTTGGAGAACGAGGCGTTCAAGTCCAAGCTGACCGCCACCACCTCGTCGGGCAAGCTCCCCGACGTCTTCCAGACCTGGGGCGGCGGCGTGCTGCGGCAGCAGATCGACGCGGGGCTGGTCGAGGATCTCACCGACGTGTTCGGCTGGTCGTCACAACTCACCCCGGTCTCGCTGCAGGCCTATCAGTTCGAGGGCCGGACCTACGCGGTGCCCTACGACGTCGGAATGGTCGGCTTCTGGTACAACAAGAAGCTCTTCGCCAAGGCCGGGATCACCGCGCCACCGGCCACCTGGGCCGAGTTCCTCGAAGACGTCAGGAAGCTCAAGGCGGCGGGCGTCACTCCGATCGCCCTCGCGGGCAAGGAGAAATGGCCAGGCCACTACTACTGGGCCTACCTCGCGATGCGCGTCGCAGGCCTCCCCGCGCTGCAGCAGGCCGCGACCACCAAGGACTTCACCGGCGCCGGCTTCGTCCAGGCGGGCACCCACCTCAAGGAGTTGGTCGACCTCCAGCCGTTCCAGATGGCCTTCCTCGGCGCCGGCTACTCCACCCCCGGCGGCCAGGCCGCGACCATGGGCAACGGCAAGGCCGCCATGGAGCTGATGGGGCAGTGGGCACCGTCGGTGCAGAAGGACGCGGGCGCCGACCTCGGAGCGGACCTGGGATTCTTCCCCTTCCCGACAGTCGACGGCGGAGTCGGCCAGGCCACCGAGGTGTTCGGCGGTGGCGGCGGCTTCGCGCTGCGCAAGGGCGCCCCGAAGGAGGCCCTGGACTTCCTGAAGTTCTTCGTTCTGCAGAACGAGTCCAAGCTGCTGGCCTCCAACGGCTACCTGCCGGTGGTCAAGGGCGCGGAGAGCCAACTCACCGACCCCAACAAGAAGGTGGTGGCCGAGAGCCTGGTCAAGGCGACTGGCTTCCAGCTCTTCCTCGACCAGGCCTACCCGCCGGCAGTCGGCCAGGAGGTCAACGACAGCGTCGCCGACCTCATCGCGGGCCAGAAGACGCCCGAGCAGGTCACCAAGTCGATCACCGCGGCCGCGAAGGGTGCCTAGCTCCGTGTCTACCCCGACCAAGGAGCGGACGCGGGACGCCGTGCGGGTGCGCCCGCCGGCCCCGGCCCGGTCGCGCCTGCGCGGGCTGAGAAGCTGGGCGTCGGTCGCCTGGTACCTCGTCCCGGCCCTGGTCCTCTTCCTCGTCTTCGTCCTCGCCCCGATCGCCGTCGCCGTCTACACCGGCTTCTTCAAGTGGGGCGGGATCGGCCCCATGGACGACTTCGTCGGCTTCGAGAACTACACCAAGCTGTTCGACGATCAGGTCTTCCTCGGTGATCTGGGGCGCGGGCTGTACCTGATCGTCCTGTCGATCACGGTGCAGCTGCCGTTCGCGCTGTTCACCGCGGTCCTGCTCAACCAGAGGCTGCGTGGCCGGGCCGTCTACCGGATGCTGTTCTTCGCGCCGTACATCCTGTCCGAGGTGGTCACGGCGGTCCTCTTCACCATGATCTTCCTTCCCGGCGACGGCATGGCCGACCATCTCGCCGGCGCTCTCGGCCTGGAGGGGCTGCAGGGCAAGTGGCTCGCCGACCCCTCGACGGTCATGCCGACCCTGTTCGTGGTCATGGTCTGGAAGTACTTCGGCTTCCACATGATGCTCTACCTCGCCGGGCTGCAGAGCATCCCGGGCGAGATCCTCGAGGCCGCCTCCATCGACGGCGCCGGCGCCTGGCAGCGCTTCCGGCACGTGACGCTGCCGCTGCTCGGCCCGACCATCCGGATCAGCGTCTTCCTTTCGATCATCGGGGCCATCCAACTCTTCGACCTCGTCTGGGTCATGACCGCGGGCGGGCCCAACCACTCCTCCGAGACGATGGCGATCTCGATGTTCCAGTTCGGCTTCAAGCGCTACCAGGTCGGCTACGCCAGCGCGATCAGCGTGGTGATGTTCATGATCTGCATGATCTTCTCCCTCTTCTACCAGCGTTACGCGCTCCGCCGTGACCTGAGCGGGGCCATCACCTCAGGAGGCGGTCGATGAACGCCCGCAGGACGGCACGCGGCCTGTCGCTGCATGCGGTGATCTGGCTGATCGGCGCGTTCGTCGTCGTGCCGCTGATCTACGCGGTGATCTCCGGGTTCAAGAGCACCGGCGAGTTGACGACCAACCCGTTCGGGCTGCCGGAGCACTGGAAGGCCGGCAACTACACCGGCATTCTCGGCGACGGCATGTTCTGGCGGCAGATCGCCAACAGCGCGGGCATCGCGATCGGCACGGCGAGCTGCACGGTGGCGGTCTCCGCGATGGCTGCGTTCGTGCTGGCCCGCTACGCCTTCCGGGGCAGGGAGCTGTTCTACACGCTGTTCACGATCGGGCTGATGTTCCCGTTCGCGGTGGCCGTCCTGCCGCTGTTCCTGCTGCTGCGCAACTTCGACCTGCTCGACAACCCGCTCGGAGTGATCCTCCCGCAGGCGGCCTTCGGGCTCCCGATGACGATCATCATTCTGCGCGGTTTCTTCCGGACCATCCCGGCGGAGGTCGAGGAGGCGGCCATCGTGGACGGCTGCGGCAAGTTCCGCTTCTTCTGGAAGATCCTGCTGCCGATGGCGCGTCCGGCGCTCGGGACGGTCTCAGTGCTGGCGATCGTCACGAGCTGGAACAACTTCTTCCTGCCGCTGCTGGTGTTCAACGACCCGAAATGGCAGACGATCCCGGTCGGCGTCCAGCAGTTCCAGGGCCAGTACTCGACCGACTACGCGCTCGTCCTCGCCTACATCGTGCTCGCCATGGTCCCCGCCCTCGCCTTCTACGCCGTCGCCGAGCGGCAGCTGATCGGCGGCCTCACCGCGGGCGCCACCAAGGGCTGACCCGTCCCGCGTGACCTCCACCCCCGAGGAGACGTTGTGAAACGCCTGACCGCACTGACAGCGGTATTTTTGTTAGCGTTAACATCCCAGGCCGTGGCCGCCCCCGCGCGACCCGGCATCGACTTCAGCGCCGCGCTCCAGCCCATCGACGGATTCGGCTTCTCGATGGCCTTCCAGCGGGCCGACCTGCTGCACGGCGCGCGCGGCCTCAGCCCGGCCAAGCAGCGCGAGGTGCTCGACCTGTTGCTCAGTCAGGACAAGGGCGCGGGCCTTTCGATCCTGCGCCTGGGCATCGGGTCGTCGACCGACACGGTCTACGACCACATGCCGACGATCCTGCCGGCCGATCCCGGCGGGCCGGACGCTACGCCGAAGTACGTCTGGGACGGCTGGGACGGCGGCCAGGTCTGGCTCGCAAAGGAGGCCAAGGCCTACGGCGTCAAACGGTTCTTCGCCGACGCCTGGAGCGCCCCGGCCTTCATGAAGACCAACGGAAGCGAGAACAACGGTGGCGAGCTTCGGCCCGAATGGCGTCAGTCCTACGCGAACTACCTCGTCCAGTACGCGAAGTTCTACCGGCAGGAAGGCATCAGGATCACCGACCTGGGATTCACCAACGAACCCGACTGGACGGCGACCTACGCCTCGATGCGGTTCACACCGCAGCAGGCCGTCGACTTCCTCAAGGTGCTCGGGCCCACCGTCCGCGCGTCCGGACTGAAGACCGGAGTGGTCTGCTGCGACGCCGCGGGCTGGGACCGGCAGGCCGCCTACACCGAGGCCATCGAGGCGGACCCCGCGGCCGACAAGGCCGTGCGGACCATCACCGGCCACCGCTACAGCGGTCCGGCCCAGGTCCCGCAGCCGACCGACAAACACGTGTGGATGTCGGAATGGTCGCCGGACGGCTCCACGTGGGACGAGCACTGGGACGACGGCAGCGGCTACGACGGTCTCACCGTCGCGGCCGACATCCAGAACACCCTGACCGTCGGCAACGCCAGTGCCTATGTCTACTGGACCGGCGCGTCCCTCGGCGCGACCCGGGGGCTCATCCAGCTCGCCAACCCCGGTGACGACTACCGGGTGTCCAAGCGGTTCTGGGCACTGGCCGCCTTCAGCCGGTTCATCCGCCCCGGCGCCGTCCGCGTGCCGGTCACGGACGCCGACCCGGCACTGCGGGTCACCGCCTTCCGTAACGCCGACGGCAGCCGCGTGATCGAGATCCTCAATACCGCGGCCACCGAGAGCTCCGCCGAGTTCTCGCTTCGCGGCGGGCATGACCGGCACCCCGACGGCTACGTCACCGACGAGACCCGCTCGGTCACCCCGGCCGACATCGTCTCCACGCACGGCACGACCCTCACGGCGACGCTCGCCCCGCGCGCGCTGACCACGATCGTCCTCGACTGACCAGCCCAGCACCCGAGGAGACCGGCATGTCCATGACCCGAATACTTGCCGCCCTGTCGGCCGCCGTCTGCCTCGCGGCCGGACTCGCCGCCGCGCCCGCCGCCGCCGAGCACCGTCCCAGGACGCTCGGCGAACTGGCCGAGAAGCACCACAAGTACTTCGGCTCCGCCACCGACAACCCCGAGTTCACCGACGCCTCCTACCTCAAGCTCCTCGGCAGCGAATTCGGGCAGACCACCCCGGGCAACGCCATGAAGTGGTACGCCACCGAGCCCGAGCGCGGCGTCTTCGACTTCACCGCCGCCGACCAGGTCGTCGCGTTCGCCAAGGCCCACCACCAGAAGGTCCGCGGCCACACCCTCATCTGGCACAACCAGCTCCCCGCCTGGCTCACCGAGGGCACCTGGACCGCCGACGAGCTGCGCGCCATCCTCAAGAACCACATCCAGACCGAGGTCCGGCACTTCAAGGGCCAGGTGATCCACTGGGATGTCGTCAACGAGGCCTTCAACGAGGACGGCACCTACCGCGAGACGCTCTTCTACAAGACGCTCGGCCCCGGCTACATCGCCGACGCCCTGCGCTGGGCCCACGAGACCGACCGGCACGCCAAGCTGTACCTCAACGACTACAACATCGACGGGATCGGCCCCAAGAGCGACGCCTACTACACCCTGATCAAGCAGTTGAAGGCCGACGGTGTCCCGGTGGAGGGCCTCGGCATCCAGGGCCATCTGGCGCTCCAGTACGGATTCCCCGCCGACGTCCAGCAGAACATGCAGCGCTTCGCCGACCTCGGGGTCGAGGTCGCGGTCACCGAGCTCGACATCCGGATGAACCTGCCCGCCACCCCGGACAAGCTCGCCACCCAGGCCACCTGGTACGCCGACTACGTCAAGGCCTGCCTGGCGGTCAAGAAGTGCGTCGGCGTCACCATCTGGGACTACACCGACAAGTACTCGTGGATCCCCGCGGTCTTCCCCGGTGAGGGCGCAGCACTGCCCTACGACGAGAACCTGCTGCCCAAGCCCGCCTACTACTCGATCAAGAAGGTGCTGGGCGGATGATCAGAACGGCGATCGTCGGAACGGGCGGGATCGCGGGCATCTGCCACGTTCCCGCCCTCCGGGCCCAGGCGCACCGGGCCGTGATCGTGGCAGCCGTCGACGTGGACGCCACGCGCGCCGAGGCGTTCGCGGCCGAACACGGCATTCCCGCGGTCTACACCGACCTGCGCACGATGCTCGAGGAACAGCGACCGGACCTCGTGCACCTGTGCACGCCTCCGTTCCTGCACGCCGACCAGGCCGTGGCCTGCCTGGAGTCGCAGGCGTGGGTGTGGTGCGAGAAACCGGTGGCGCTGTCGCTGGCGGAGCTCGACCGGATCCGTGCCGCAGAGGGGCCCGCCCTCGCAGGCGCGGTGTTCCAGCACCGGTACGGCTCGGGGGTCCGGAACCTGCGCGACCAGATCGCGGCCGGGACGCTGGGCCGTCCGCTGGTCGCGCAGTGCGTCACGGCGTGGCACCGCGACGACGCCTACTACGACGTGCCCTGGCGCGGCACCTGGGAGAGCGAGGGCGGCGGCCCGACGCTGGGCCACGGCATCCACCAGATGGACCTGATGCTCGCGGTACTCGGCGAATGGGCCGAGGTACGCGCGATGGCCGGCCGCCTCGAGCGCGACGTCCAGACCGAGGACGTGTCCGCGGCCCTGGTCCGGTTCGACAACGGAGCCATCGCGACGGTCCTCAACAGCGTCCTGTCCCCACGCGAGGAGAGCTACCTGCGGTTCGATCTCACCGACGCCACGGTCGAGCTGCGGCATCTCTACGGCTACTCCAACGCGGACTGGACGTTCACGACCAGGTCGTCCGGCGTGAAGTGGGAGCCGCCGGACGACCTGCCCAGCTCGCACACCGCCCAGCTCGCGGCCTTCCTGGACGGCTACGACGCGGGCATCCGGCCCGACCTCGGCAGGCCCACCATGGAACTGGTCACCGCCTTGTACAAGGCCGCGATCACCGGCCTGCCGGTCCGGCGCGGGGAGATCGACGCGGCCGACCCGTTCTACGGCTCGCTCAACGGAGGGCACCCGGAGGTGTTCCGATGACGTTCGAACTCCTCGAGAACGAGGACTCGCTGACCGTCCGAGCCCGCGACGTCGACCTCTTCCGGTACGTACACCAGCCGGTCATGGTCCCCTTCGAGGCACCGAAGCCCTACCTGCATCCGGTGCGCACGCTCGCCGGCGACGTGGTCACCGGGTACCGGCCGCACGACCACCGCTGGCACAAGGGCGTCCAGATCACGGCGTCATGGGTGTCGGGGCAGAACTTCTGGGGCGGCGGCACCTACCTGCGCGGCCAGGGCTACGTGGACCTGCCGAACCTCGGCACGATGCGCAGCCTCACCCTGTCCGCCGCAACGGGCCACGGCCGCGCCGTGATCACCGAGGACCTGGCCTGGCACACGATGGCGGGGGAGCACTGGATCGACGAGCGCCGCACGCTGACCGCACGCGACGTCGAGGCCGACTCCTGGACCCTGGAGGTCACCACCGCGCTGACCAACGTCCTCGACACCGATCTGATGTTCGGTAGCCCCGGCACACAGGGCAGGAAGCTCGCCGGATACTCCGGCCTGTTCTGGCGCGGCCCGCGCGACTTCACCGGCGGCGACGTGATCGGCCCCGCGATGGGCGAACAGGGCGACTGGCTGGCCTTCATCGGCACCCACGACGAGGTCGACCGCTCCTCCACGCTCCTGTTCCTGGACGATCCCGACGCCCCCTGCCACTGGTTCGTCCGCAGCGAGCCCATCCCCGCCGTCAACCCGTCTCTGGCGTTCGACAAGGAACTGCCGCTGGCCCCGGGCGACACCCTGTCGCGCCGCTACCGGATCGTCGTGGCTAACGGCGCCTGGGCCCCCGGGCGGCTGTCCCGCCATATCGCGGAACACCCGTGTTGAATCCTCCCCTCCCTGAAGGGAGGCGATTCCTCACTCTCCAGGGCTGATTGGGGATTTCTAGCTCACGCTGCCAGGCCAGGCAGCGCCTGGTCAGGTCTTCCACGATCAGCACTAGCCGGGTTGAGACCAGCCCGGACCAGCATCACGTATGCGGAGTTCTTGTCCCTGGAGGACACGGCTCCGCACACGGTGCAGGCATACGTTCGCATCGAAAGAGGTAGTGCGTGCTTGGTTCTCGCTCCGCACTGCGCGCAGTCCATCGTGGTGTGCGCGGAGTGGACAAGGTGCACGGTCCGGCCGTGCTTGCGGCCTATCTCGATCAGGGCCGTCTTCGTCGCGGAGATCGCCGCGTCGGCCGCCTTGCGGGCCATGGTGGACTTCGCGAGGAACTTCGGACGGAAGTCCTCCACCGCGAGGGCGTCGTGGTCGCGGACCACGGACTTGGCCCACTTGCGGCCGGTGTCCTGGCGTTGCCGGGCGACCTTCTTGTGGAGCTTCGCCGTCAGCTTCTTCGCCGCCTGGTAGCCCTTCGATGCGGGCTTGCCCTTCGGGGGCTTACGCCGGGTCATCATCCGCTGGTAGCGAGCGAGCTTGGTCGCGGCCGTGCGCCCGTGCTGGGCGTGGGGGAGGTCGTGGGCGTCGGATGTGGTGGTCGCGGTCTCGCGCACGCCCCAGTCGATACCGATCACACGGCCGGTCTCCGGCAGCGGCTCGATCCCGGCGCAGACGACGAAGGACGCGTACCAGGCTCCCGTGCCGTCCTGATAGACACGCACGCTGGACGGAGCGGCCGGGAGTTCCCTCGACCACACGACCGTCAGCACGATCCCGCCGGCCAGGTGCAGTTTCCCGTCCTTCAACCGGAAGCCGTGCTTGGTGTAGTTGAGGGACGGCCGGGCTTCCCGCTTCTTCTTGTACTTCGGCATCCCGGACCGCTGACGCATCGGCAGCCGGTCCTTGATGTCCATCTGCGCCTTGGCGCGGGACTTCCCGAAGTCCCGGATCAACTGCTGCTGCGGAACGCTGGAGCCCTCACGCAGCCACGTGTTCGCCTTGCGGGCTTCGGTCAGCATCTTGTCGAGCTGCGCGGGGCCGCAGGTCCGCTTGCCCGTTCCTTCGGGGCGGTTCTTGTTCGCGAGGTGCGTCTGCTTCGACTTCGCGCAGGACTCGTTCCACACCCACCGGCACCGGTCCCACTCGCCCGTCAGTGCCGTGCGGGCCGTCGACGACACACGCAGCCGGTAGGTGTACCGCGCGTGCGCGGACCCCTCGGCCATCTCCGGTGCCGTCATGCGATCAACCTACCGGCGGCCACTGACAGTGCCGTTCCGCCCGGAGGCGGAACGGCGTTTCCGGCCCTGCTCCCCAGGAGTCCGATTCCTCCCCGGCCTGAAGGCCGGGGCATCCTCGGAGGTATCAGGTGACTCCGCTCCCCGGCGGCGTGGGGATCTCCGGGCTGACCGTGTACGACTGGGAGGCCGCTGACGGGCTGTGCGGCGGCACACCCCACATGCACCTGGTCTGCTCCGAAGCCTACGTCGTCATCGGCGGCGCGGGCAGCGTCCAGACCCTCACCACCTCCGGTTTCGCCGACACCCCCCTGCACCCCGGCGACGTCGTCTGGTTCACCCCTGGCACGATCCACCGCCTCGTCAACGACGGCGGCCTGCGCCTCGTGGTGCTCATGCAGAACAGCGGACTGCCCGAGGCGGGCGACGCCGTCTTCACCTTCCCCGCCGCTGTGCTGGCCGATCCCCACGCCTACCAGGCGGCGGCCGCCCTGACCGGCGACCAGGCCGCGGCAGCGCGCCGCCGCCGCGACCTGGCACTCGAAGGCTTCCTGGCCTTGCGCAACGGCGGGCTGCGGGAGTTCCACACCGCGGCCCATCGGCTGAAACGTGAGCTCCTGGACGCCTGGTGGATCCGCTGGCGTGACGGCCCCCTGGCCGCAGCCGTCACGACCGGCCGTCAGCTGGAACGGCTGAAGGCCGGCGACCTCTCGCACCTCGGCCACGGCGAAGTGCTCCGGCTGGAGTGCCCGGAGCACCAGCTCTTCGGCATGTGCGGCCGCCTTGACACCTATCCCGTCCCCGACCCCCCAGCGCGGCCGAACCGCGGTTCGTTGGGGTCACCCCACCCCCGCCCCCCGAAGGAGTTCTTCTGATGTGGTTTCGCCATCCGTCCCTGACCCACCTGAGACGCCTGCTCGCTGTCCTTTCGCCCTTGCTGCTCCTGGTCACTTTCCTCAGTGTCCAGCCCGCCAGCGCCGCGACCATCGACACCAACGCCTCGTATGTGCTGGTCAACCGCAACAGCGGCAAGGCCCTGGACGACTACAACCTGGCGACCAATGACGGCGCGCGCGTCACCCAGTGGACCAGGAACGATCAGAACCAGCAGCAGTGGCAGTTCGTCGACTCCGGCGGCGGTTACTACCGCATCAAGTCCCGCCTCTCCGGCAAGGTGCTGGACGTCTACAACCGGTCCACCGCCAACGGCGGCTCGATCGTCCAGTGGACCGACCTGAACGGCACCAACCAGCAGTGGCGGCTGGCCGACAGCTCGGATGGCTACGTGAGGTTCATCTCGCGTAACAGCAACAAGGCACTCGAAGTACAAGGCGCCTCCACCGCCGACAACGCGAACATCGTGCAGTACGACGACTGGGGTGGCGCCAACCAGCAGTGGCAGCTCGTCAAGGTCGGCGGCGGCAACCCCGGCCCGTGTGCTCTTCCGTCGACGTACCGGTGGTCGTCGACTGGTGCGTTGGCGCAGCCGGCGAACGGGTGGGTCTCACTGAAGGACTTCACCAATGTGGTGTACAACGGCAAGCACGTGGTCTACGCGTCGAACGTGTCGGGTTCGTCGTACGGCTCGATGGCGTTCAGTCCTTTCACGAACTGGTCGGACATGGCGTCGGCCGGCCAGAACGGGATGAGCCAGTCCACGGTGGCGCCCACGCTGTTCTACTTCGCGCCCAAGAACATCTGGGTGCTGGCGTACCAGTGGGGTGCGTGGCCCTTCATCTACCGCACCTCGAGTGATCCCACCAACCCCAACGGCTGGTCCGCGCCGCAGCCGCTGTTCACCGGCGGCATCCCGGGCGCCGCCCCGATCGATCAGACGCTGATCGCCGACGACCAGAACATGTACCTGTTCTTCGCCGGTGACAACGGCAGCATCTACCGGGCGAGCATGCCGATCGGGAACTTCCCCGGCAACTTCGGCTCGTCGTACACGACGGTCATGAGCGACACGGTGAAGAACCTGTTCGAGGCGCCGCAGGTCTACAAGGTCCAGGGCCAGAACCAGTACCTCATGATCGTTGAGGCGCGGGGTGCCAGTGAGCAGCGCTACTTCCGCTCGTTCACAGCCACCAGCCTGAACGGTTCCTGGACTCCGCAGGCCGCCACCGAGAGCAACCCCTTCGCGGGCAAGGCCAACAGCGGCGCCACCTGGACCAACGACATCAGCCACGGTGACCTGGTCCGCAACAACCCCGACCAGACCATGACCATCGACCCCTGCAACCTGCAACTCCTCTACCAGGGCAAGTCGCCCACCGCGAGCGGCCCCTACGACCAACTGCCGTGGCGGCCGGGTCTGCTGACACTGCAGCGCTAACGGCGCGCCACGGATCCGGCTCCGGTGCGGGGCCGGCGTGCCGGGCTCGGCGGAAGGCCGAGCCCGGCCACGCGACCGTCTCCTGGACCGGGACGCCGGCCAACGCCTCCTTCTACGTCCTTCTCCGTCGAGACGGCCTCGGCCACCGATGGCCTCTTCATCGGCGAGGCCTCCTTCCGGTGACATGAGCCGCACCATGTCACGACACCCCGCCCCGGGCACCGCAAGCAGGACGCCCTTCGGCTCCATCGCCAACCGCAGCGCGGCCACCCCGACGGCCGCCTAGGCCCTGAGCACCGGGTTCATGGGGGTGCCCGGCCCACCCCCATGAACCCGGTCATCGATTCGCTGAGGAGCGATCCCCATGAGCAGGAAACGAATCCGCACGCTACTGACCACGGTGGCCCTGGCCCTGGCCGTGCCGCTGACCCCGGCCCCTCAGGCTCAGGCGCTCGACAACGGCGTAGCCCGCACCCCGCCGATGGGGTGGAACAGTTGGAACACCTTCGGCTGCAACATCAGCGAGGCGCTGATCCGTCAGACTGCCGACGCGATGGTCAGCTCCGGCATGCGCGACCTCGGATATGAGTACGTCGTCGTCGACGACTGCTGGTTCAACCCGACCCGTGACTCCGCAGGCAACCTGCAGGCCAATCCGTCGAGATTCCCGAACGGCATGAAGGCGCTCGGCGACTACCTGCACACCCGGGGCCTGAAGTTCGGCCTCTACCAAGCACCCCTGGACCGTACCTGCGCCCAGTACTTCGGCTCCTATCCGGGCGCCACCGGCAGTCTCAGCCACGAGGTCCAGGACGCCCGGCAGTTCGCCGCCTGGGGCGTCGACTATCTCAAGTACGACTGGTGCTCCCCGACCGGCACCATCGACGACCAGGTCCGCACATTCGGGAAGATGCGCGACGCCCTGGCGGCCACCGGTCGGCCGATCCTCTACAGCATCAACTCCAACAGCATCCACGAGAAGACCGGCCCGCAGCGGAACTGGGGCGACGTCGCCAATATCTGGCGCACGACCGAGGACATCACCAACGTCTGGAACTCCGGTCAGACCAACGGCTACCCGATGGGCATCCAGAACATCGTCAACGTCAACGCGCCCTTGTCGGGCTACGCCAAGCCGGGGCAGTTCAACGACCCCGACATGATGGTGGTCGGCCGGGGCGGCATGACCGACACCGAGATGCGCAGCCACTTCGCCCTCTGGGCGATCATGGCCGCTCCACTGATCGCGGGCAACGACATGCGGAACATGGACGCCGCGACCGCCACGATCATGAAGAACCAGAACCTGATCGCCATCAGCCAGGACCCGCTCGGCCTCCAGGCCACCCAGATCAGCAACGACGGCACCCGCCGTGTCTTGGCCAAACGCCTGAGCAACGGCGACGTCGCGGTTGCGCTGTTCAACCAGGGCGGCAGTACGACGACGATCAGCACCACCGCCTCGGCGATCGGCCTGTCCGGCAACTCCTTCAGCCTGCGTGAGGCCTGGACGAACGCCGTCACCTCAACCACCGGAGCCATCTCGGCGAACGTGCCGTCCCATGGCACCGTCGTGTTCCGGACCAGCGGCGGAACGCCCAACCCCGTGTCCATGATCCAGGGCGTGGGATCGGGAAAGTGCCTCGATGCCGCCGGAGCCTCCCAGACGAACGGAACCCGGGTGGAGATTTGGGACTGCCACGGTCAGATCAACCAGCAGTGGACCTCCACAGCAGCCGGTGAACTGCGACTCTACGGAAACAAGTGCCTCGACGTGAACAACAACGGCACCGCCGACGGTACCAGCGTGATCATTTGGGACTGCAACGGCCAGAACAACCAGAAATGGCGCTTCGGCACCGACGGGAGCATCACCGCCCTCAGCGCGAACAAGTGCCTGGACGTACCCGGCAACGCCACGGCCAATGGCGTCTTCCTCCAGATCTGGACATGCAACAATGCCGGCAACCAACGGTGGAACCGCGCCTGACCGTAACAATCCCCTCATGACCAGGCCCTGGAGAAGGACATCCGCAACTGGATCGCCACCTGGAACACCGACCCGAAACCCTACGTCTGGACGAAGACCGCAGCCCGGTTGTTCGAGAGCTGGGGCCGTGAGGTCTTCGAGGAGCTGGGCTCACAAAGCCTGCGGTTGGACCGGCCGACGTTCCCGGCGTTCGTAGGGGTGGCGGTCGCGCGGACGCTGCTTGGACGCCTTCCCCCGGCCGTGACCTCAGCTGGCGGTCCGGTACCGGTGGGAAAGAGCGGCGCGCACGCGCGGTCCGTGGCGGCGCCACCAGGCCCCGGCCCACGCGGCCTGGAGCCCGAGCAGGATCACGACGGTGGTCACCGCGTCGGCCGCCGCCCATCCTGAAGGGCGGGCGAGCGTGTGGAGCGCTCGGGTCAGCAGCACCAGCGTGACCCGGGTCAGCACCAGGTAGCCCAGGACCAGAGAGGCTGCGGACCCGACCAACATCAGGAGCGTGTAGCCGCGCACTGCTTGTCGCTCGCTTGGCCGCAGCCCAGCCAGTGGGTCGGGCCGGGGGTGTCGCAGGCAGCGGTGGGCGAGGTACTTCGCGTACGCGCTCGCGTCGCGGTACAGATTCCGGCAGGCGAGCAGGTCCTGGAGCAGGAAGTACACGTCGGTGCGCATGAAGACCAGAAACTCGGTTGCCACGGCGAGGAGCTTGGTGAGCACCACCACGGCGAGGAGGCGATTGGGGCCGATCGCCGCCTGGAGCAGCACGCATGCCCCGGCCAGTGCGAGGTCCAGCAGCATCCCGGAGAGGTAGACGGTGACCCGGGTGCGTCTGTTGCACTGCCAGATGCCGGAGACGTCGGTCTGCAGGACGAGGAACTGCAGCCGGGTGCCGAGCCGGATGGTCCCCGGAACGCCGGCTGCCCGCGCGGTGAGCAGATGAGCCAGTTCGTGCAGGGCCAGTAGTGCCCAGGTCAGTGCCGCCTGCCCTGCCAGCAGGATCGTTCCCTGGCCGCTCCACAGGAAGTCCTGCCAGTGCGGCTGCAGTCGCGGGTCGATCAGGACTGCGAGGGTACCCGCGCAGGCCACCGCGATCAGTGCGCCGTGCAGGAGCGGGTGCAGGACCCACCGGACGTGGCCGGGGCGGAGGCCGGGAAGGGTCGGGCGGATGGGTGAGGGCGACGCGACCTGCCGGCCGTCCATCCGCCGGACGAAGCCGAGCGCTGCCAGGGAGGTCACGAGGGCGTCGACGGCCGGCCGTCGGCCCGTCTCCCGCTCGATGTGGCGTGCCGTCTGCGTCGTCGACAGACCGTGCTGGAGCAGGAGGATGGCGCGCATGCCGAGCTCGGGCAGGGCTACATAGGTTCCGGTGTCCGCCCGTCCGACGATCCACTCGCCGCTGTCCTCACGCATGCTGAGCGGGTGGAACTGCACGCTGTTCATCCGACCGCCCGTCCGGCGCCGCTTGGGTCGGCCGAGCAGCGGGGGCAGTCCGGCCGTGGCGGGTGCCGGACGAGTACGTGTTCGTCCGGGGCCATCAGGTTGATCCCTCGCAGATATCCCGGGGGCATCCGGGAGACGCCGGTGAGCAGAGCGATGATCTCGTAGGCCACCAGGTTTCCGGAGATCGCGGCGGACGGGCCGATCACGCCGCTCCCGCCGAGCCGGGGAGAGTTGCCTGGCAGCCGTGCCTCCTCGGCTGCGGCGAGGCACTGGAAGCAGGGTCCCTTCGGACCGAAGACCCCGACCGAGACGAAGGGGCCGTGGTAACCACCGCCGACCCACGGCACCCCGGTCTGTACGCTGACCTTCGAGGCCCACCCCCGTAGGGTCGCGGAGTCCGGCTCGTCGGCGCACAGCGCCAGTGCGTCGCATCCTGTCACCAACTGCGCCAGCGCCTCGCGGCTGTCGACCACTCGGCTGTCGTAGGTGACCTCCACCTCGGAGTTGACGGCCCGCAGTCTGCGGGCCGCCGTCTGCGCCTTGGGCCGGCCGAGGTCCTCTTCGGTGTAGAGGATTTGCCGGTTCAGGTTGCCCAGTTCGACGACGTCCGGGTCCACGCAGTGCACCCGGCCCACCCCTGCGGCGGTGAGCGCCCAGGCGGCGTGGCTTCCGGTTCCGCCGAGCCCGAGTACGGCGACCTTTGCTCGCTTGAGATGCAGCTGGGCGTCCCAGCGACCGGGCCGGGGCCGCAGGTCGACCATTCGGAAGAACTCCCGGTTGCGGCGGTAGCGTTCGCGTTCGGACGGGCTCAGCTGCTGCGGGTCCTCGGCAGCCGCGTCCTCGACATAGCCGGTGGCGACCAGGGCGTCGATCATCCGAGCCGCGCCGGGCGGCGGCAGGTTGGGGCAGCGGGCCTTTAGGGCGTCCAGGAGTTCGGCGCGGGTCCGGCTCCCGTCCATCAGGCCAAGGGCGGCCCATATCCAGCCATGGGGATCGCGGATCTCGGCGGCGAGCCCGTAGACTCCGCCGCCGATCCGTACCGAACCATCGCCGGTCCGGTACGGGAGGTGTTCGTACTTTACCGTCGGACGTCGCATACGGGCGTCTCCTCCTGGACTGGGCTGCGGGACCGGCCCGGTGGGAGTGGAAGTCCGCACCGGACCGGGCCCGGGTGCCGGGGACGGAACTCAGTTGTTTACCGACTTGGCGCCGATCGTCTCGATCCGGTCGAGCATGCGAATCTCGATGATTTCGGCCTTGTCCTCAACCGGCGTCGCGGTCTCTTCGTGGAGCTCGTTCTCACTGTGCATCTGTCTCACCTCCTTCCAGGTGGTCGCCGTCCGGCGCCGGGAGCGGTACCGGAAGCCTCATGGCCCGACCTGCCGCGGGCCGCCTGGGGGCCTGCTCGGGGCCGCGTGCCACGCGGAGCAGGACGCGGCCGAGGACCAGCTGCTGGGGGCAGAACCCCCAGTGGCGGGAGTCCTCGCTGTGCCGCCCGTCTCCGAGGAGGACGACGGTGCCCTTGGGGACGGTCTCTTGCTCGCGCAGCTGTGAGGACGCGCGCAGACGCTCGGGAACGGCTTCCCCGCCGACGGCCGCTACCCGTTTGATCACCCAGTCGGTGCGGTCCGTGGCCGGCCGTACCGTCAGCTGTCCCGCCCAGCCGACGGCGCGGGGTGCCGGTGCGATGACGATGTCGCCGGCCCGGGCCGGCCTGCGGAACGGGCGGGTGACGAGCAGCCGGTCATCGGGCATCAGCGTCGGTGCCATGCTCAGCCCTTTGACGGTCACCAGATACAGCCGCCGGCCCAGCAGGCGTATCGCCAGAAGGGAAAGGGCGCACAGTGCTCCGGCAGCGACGCCCGCGGTTGCGGCGCTGATGAATGTCATGTCTTTCCCTTCGTCCGGTGGTCGCGTCCCGAGGCGGGGCGGCGTGCGACCGGCCGCTCCGAGGTGTCAGACGGCGGCATCGGTGTAGCTTGCGGCCTGGACGGTGAACAGCCGGTGGTAGGTGCCTGCGGCATCCATCAGCGCGCGGTGGTCACCCACGGACGTGATCCGCCCGTCCTCGAGCACCGCGATCGCGTCGGCATCCTTCACCGCGCCCAGCCGGTGAGAGATCAGCAGGCGCGTCGTGCCCGCCGCGTCGCGCAGCAGTTCGTCGTGCAGCGCGGCCTCGGCCTGGGCGTCCAGTCCGGAGCTGGGTTCGTCAAGGACCACCAAGTGGCTCCGGCGTTTCATCAGTCCCCGGGCAACGGCGAGCCGTTGCCATTGCCCGCCGGACAAGTGGGTCCCCAGGGCTCGCTTGTTCGTCGCGTCCCCGGCGAAGAAGATCCTGCTCAGCAGGGTGTCGTAGCTGTCCGGCAGGGCTTGGAGGAAGGTGTCGGCGCCCGCCTTGCGTGCCGCCTCACGGACAGCTTCCTGGTCGTCGAGGCGGGCCAGATCGCCCAGACCGATGTTCTCGGCGGCCGACAAGTCGTAGCTCATGTAGTCCTGGAAGATCGCGCTGACGCCGAGCTGGTAGTCCTGGGCGGGTACGGTCCGGATGTCCCGTCCGCCGATCAGGATCGATCCACGGGTGGGTTCGTACAGGCCGCAGAGCAGTTTCACCAGGGTGCTCTTGCCTGCGCCGTTCAGGCCCACCAGGGCCAGGGAACTGCCCGCCGGGATGGTCAGGTCGACGCCTCGCAGGACCCAGTCGCCCTCTTCCGTGTAGCGGAACCACAGGTCCCTCACCTCGATGTCGCCGGCGAGCAGGACGCTCTGTTGGGACGGCTGCGGGGGGCGCTTGCGCGTCGGCTCCGCGATCCGCCGGTAGCTGTCGAAGGCCAGCACGGATCTGTAGCCGTCGCCGATGCCCGTGGCCACCTGCAGGACGCTGGCCTGGACACCAGCGGCGGCGGCGAGGAAGACCGACAGGTCTCCGATGCTCAGCCGACCGTCGGCGGCCTGGACGGCCGACCAAATCACGCAGCCCCCCACGATGGCGGCCGACAGCGTCGACAACGCTGTCTGGCGCCGCAACTGCCTGACCTCGACGCGCTGTTCCTTGACGTGGATCGATCGGGTCTCGTGGTTCATGCGTTCCCGGAAGAAGTCTCCGAGCCCGAAGATTCGGACCTCCTTGACCGCGTTCGGGCTGGTGATCAGCATCCGGTAGAACACTTCCCGCCGGGACGCGTGCACGGTGTCTTCTTCCAACCGGATCTGCTCGCGGGAGAGCATCAGCTGGCTCAGGAGCACCGGGGCCGAGGCCGCCCCGAGCAGGACGAAGACCACCGGACTGATGATCCACAGGCTGCCGAGCAGTCCGACGGCGACGATCACGCCCTGCAGGCAGGACAAGCAGGCTCCGAGCAGCACTTCGGGCGAGGTGGTGCTGGCCTTCAGCGCCAGCTGAACGCGGTCCATCGAGGACGGGTTTTCGAACCAGGAGACGTCGTGGACTTCGTTGAGGGCGCGGAACAGCCGGTCGCGCATCCACAGCCGTGTGGCGCGCTGGGTCATGGATTGATAGTGGCGAGCCAGGCGCGGAGTCAGCGTGGAGGCGATGCCGAGCAGGGCCAGGACCGATGCCTGGTGAATGGTCCCGTCCGGGGTGGAACCGTCGACAATCCCGTCCATCAGCACCTTCATCGACCAGGCGACCGCCGTCGGAACGACTCCCCCGAGGACGGTGAGGAACAGATATCCAGAAGCCGCGATCGGAGCCGCCCGGAAGGCGATCCGAAGAATGGTGAGAAGAAGGCGGGGATAGCCGCCGGATTTCTTTGCACTGATCTGCATGGGTGGGCTTTTCTCGGGCTTTTTCAACGGATCCCGTTCTGGGACATTGCCGGCGCGGCGGCCCGGCCGGCCGGCTCCCTGGAGGGGAACCAGCCGGCCGGACCGCGCGGCGGCGGGGCAGGGTCACATGCAGCTGATGCGGCCGTCGCTGTAACGGCAGCACTCGCGAGGGTAGAGCTCGTTGTTGATAACTTCGAAGTACTCCCAGCAGTACGGGGCGATCTGCGCGGAGGCATCGATGCTGGGCAGGACCCGGCCGAGCATGCGGTCGCCGATAGAGGAAAGGGCACGGGAAAGAGACATGGGTGTCCCCTTTCGTTGATTGGAAGGATTTTCGTTCGTTCGAGATTCAGCGACTTCTCGAACGAGGGCGGCAGGGCAGGTCAGCCGCAGCTGATGGTGCCGTCGCTGTAACGGCAGCACTCCACAGCGGCGGGCTCGTTGTTGATGAGGACGCCGCCGATCCAGCAGTACGGGGCGAGCTGCGCGGAGGCATCGATGCTGGGCAGGACCCGGCCGAGCATGCGGTCGCCGATAGAGGAAAGGGTGCGGGAAAGAGACATGGGTGTCCCCTTTCGTTGGTTGGAAGGATTTTCGTTCGTTCGAGATTCGGTTACCTCTCGAACGAGTTCGATGAAATACGTTTGGCGTGCGGGTGTCAAGTCGATGATCTAGATGTGGGGATTTTCGTGCAGCAACATGCAATACGGTTGCATTCCATTTGGCAAATGGCCAAAGAAACCCATTTGCAATGAGCCCGGTACACGCTCTGGATATTCGGTCCAATATCGGACAATTCAAATTGTTATTGACTTTCTCCTATTCCTGATATTGACTCCTCGGGTCGTGCCCCTTCGGTGCCGGCCGCCGCCGCTGCGGCGTGCTTCCTATCCTTTCCCGGGGTCCTTCTCGTCCGCTTCTCGCGCTCTTCTCGCCCGCGGGAAGGACGGCCGAGCGACCCACGAACCCGTCCGCACCCCTTGCGTGCGCCACCTCAGAGAGGCAGTTGCGTGCTCTACGCCCTCACTGCATTTGTCGTCCTGCTGGGGATCGCCACTTCGGCGAACCTCCTGCTGACCTTCGCGCTCGTACGACGGCTGCGCGCCGTCGAGGCGGCCGCACAGAGCGCACCGCGCCGGCCCCCGGCCGGAACCCTGGTGTCGGACTTCTCGCTGCTGTCGGTCTCCGGACACCCGATCACCCGGGCCCACCTGCTGGGCGGCGACCGGATGGTGGCGTTCCTCCAGGTCGGCTGCGGGCCGTGCGCCGATCTGGTCTCGGACCTCGCCCAGCACCTGTCGATCGCCGGGATTCCCGCCTACTTCCTCGTCTCCGGCGACGTGTCGGACCCGCGGACGCAGGAGATGGCCGGACAGCTGGAGGCTCTCGGCGAGGTCGCCCTGGTCGGCGACGGGCAGGAGGCATCGGCGGCTTTCGGCGGGGTCGATGTCTTCCCGACCCTGCTGGTCCTGCGGGACGCGGTGGTCACCGCCTCGGGCCACGACCTGGCCCGCGTACTGCCCCACCGATCGCCGCGCGTGGTGGCCGGGACCGCGGGCGGACGGCAGTGAGCGCTGTGCAGCTGGGCTGCCGCGCCCTGCTGGCCGTGGTGTTCGTGGCGGCGGTCCTGGGCAAGATCCGTAGCCGCGCCACGATCCGCGAGTTCACCGCTGGGCTCGCGGACTTCGGCTGGATCCCGGCCCGGCTGCGCGGCACGGTAGCGGTCACCACCCTGGGCGCCGAGGCTGCGACGGTAGTACTCCTGGCCGGTGCGGCACGAGCCGGCGCCGCGCTCGCCCTTGGCCTGCTGGCGGTGTTCACTGCAGCCACCCTGCAGGCCGGCCGAGCGTCCAACTGCCGGTGCTTCGGCTCCTCCCGGGCCTCAGCCGGTCCGGGCGCCCTTCTCGGCCGCAATGCCCTGCTGGCGCTCGCCACCCTGGCGGCCGGATTCCTTCCCGGCGGATCGGCCACGGCCCCCGCGGCGGTCGCCGTCCTGGCGGGTTCGGCCGCCGGTCTGCTGATCACCCGCTGGGACGACCTTGCCTATCTGCTCGGCGGCCAGGCACCTGATTGAAGCCACCATCAGGCCGCCGGTCACCGCACGGTCGCGGGCCTTCCCGGCATCCGCACTGTCGCACCGCCCCCAGCACCTGCGGCCAGGTCTGTCGTGCCCCGACTGGACGGCCGGTGGTGGGCGCAGGCATCGCCGAAGCGGGCGCAGGACCTGTCCGGCGTGCAGAGCGTCGCCAACCGGGCGCGCCTGCGCGAGCCGTGCTGCCGCGGTCGCCCGGACCGGCCTGCCTGCCACGCGGCAGGACATCGCCCCTGCCGGTAGCCGACCCCGCCTGGCCTGTGCTCAGGGCCCGCTGGTGTGACCGATGGAGGCCAGGCCCTTGAGGCAGTCGGTGACGGTCCGGGTGACCGCGTACTCACGGGCTATCGCCAGGGCCCGCGTCCAGTACTGGCGGGCCTGATCGGTGTCACCGAAGTGGTGGTGGGCCCGGGCGGTCGCCTCCAGGGCGTCGGCCATGGTGGACCGGTCACCTAGTGCCTCGGTGACGGCCAGTGCCTCGCCCAGGGTTTCCAGGGCCTCTTCTCGTCGGTCGAGGGCACGCAGGGTGTCGCCGAGGTTGACCAGGGTGGCGGCGAGTGGGGCGATGAGGTCGTGCCGACGGAAGTGGTCCAGTGCCTGGCGGTAGATCGTCTCGGCGGCCGGGGGGTCGCCTGCCTTCAGGTGCAGCCCGGCCAGGGCCAGGAGAGATATCGGATTGTCCGGACGGCCGGCGTCCCGGTCCAGGGCCAGGGAGCGGTCGATGGCCGCGAACCCGTCGCCCAGACGGCCGACCTCACTGAAGAGCAGAGCCTTGTTGCTCAGAACCCTCGCGAGCAGCGCGGTGTTCCCGGACTCGGCGAACAGTTCTTCTGCGGCCTGGAGATGGGTGAGGGACTCGTCGTGCCGGTGGGCCAGACCGTGGGCGGCGGCGAGCACATTGTGCAGCCAGCCCTGCGCGGTGAGGTCCCGCTGGGTCTGGGCCACGGCCAGGGCGTCGGTGATCAGCTCGTGCAACTGGCCGTCCCACCAATAGGTCTGGCCGTAGCCGCGGAGCCGGAAGGCGACCTGCCACGCGAGGTCCGGGCGGGGTGAGTCGGCGGCCTGCCGGATCACCTCCCGGATCGCCGGCAGCTCGGACCGCAACCAGCCCAGTGCGTCCTGGGAGGTGTCCAGGGCGGGCAGTGGGGCGCTGCCTTCCGGCAGGTCCGGGGCTGGAAAGACGGTGGGAAAGCAGAGCGACTCGGCGCGGTGGACGGCGGCGGTGTACCAGGTCAGCAGGCGTAGGACAGCGGCGGTGCGCTGGTCCTTCTGCTCCTGAGCACTCGCGAGTTCGCTCGCGTAGCCGGCCAGCAGGTCGTGGAAGTAGTAGGTGTGGGCGGTGGTGCTCTGCAGGAGGTGGCAGTCGAGGAGAACGTCCAGCACGTCGGCGGTGCGGTCGACGGGCCGGCCGAGCAGGCAGGCGACGGCTTCGAGCGGGAGCGGGGTCGCGGGCCAGAGCCCCAACAGCCGGAACGCGCGGGCGGCTTCGACCTCGGTCGGCCGGGTGCTGCCGGTCAGGGCGCGGTAGCTCATGGCGAAGGCGTCGCGTACACCGAGGTCGTCGACGGCCAGTGTGCTCAACCGGTTGCGTGGCTCGGTGAGCCGGCTGGCCAGCGTGCTCAGCGGCCAGGTCGGTCGGTTGGCGATCCGAGCGGCGGCGATCCGCAGAGCCAGCGGCAGACCGCCGCAGGCGGCCAGGATGTGGCCGGCTGCCTCGGGATCGGCGGCGACGCGTTCAGGGCCGCACAGAGCAGCCAGCAGGTCGAGCCCCTCGTCGCCAAGGGGCGCCAGGGTGAGGCGGACGGCATCGCTACGGCCGGCGAGGGTGCGGCGGCTGGTGATGATGGCCGCGGAGCGTCCCACGCCAGGGATGAGTGGCGCGACCTGGGCGTTGTCGCGTGCGTTGTCCAGCAGCACCAGGACGCGGCGCCCGGCGAGGGTGCTCCTGTACAGTGCGGCGCGGTCGTCGATGTGCTCGGGGAGCTGCGCGCTCGGAACGCCCAGGTCGGTGAGGAAGCGTCCCAGCAGGTCGTGCGGATCGCGCGGCGTGGCTGCTCCGAACCCGTGCAGGTCGGCGTAGAGCTGGCCGTCGGGGAACCGCGCGCGCAGCCGGTGGCCGAAGTGCACGGCCAGGGCGGTCTTGCCGACACCACCCATGCCGGAGAGCACCGCCACACCGCCCCCTTCGTCCGGCGCGTCCTCACCCACCGGGCCGAGCGCTGCGGCCAGTGCCGCGAGCTCCGCGTCACGTCCGGTGAAGTCCGTCGGTGCATGCGGCAGCTGGACAGGACGCGGGTTGTCGAGCTCTCGAGCGGTCGCCAGCGCGCTGTCCTGGTGCGCGCGGGCCTGCGCCAGGCGGTCGGACCCGTTCGATCCGGCGGGCTGCGCGGGCGCGTTCCCGGCCGGTGCGCGGGGCACCGGTTGCTTGGACACATCGATCGGTGGCGTGCCCGGCACTTCGCGCGACCGTACGTTCGGCGGGGCCAGTGCCGGGTCGCCGCGCAGAACGGCCTGCTCCAGCTCGGCCAGTGACCGGCCCGGATCAAGCCCGAACTCCTCGAGCAGCAAGGTACGCAGTGAGCGGGCCACCGCGAGCGCGTCGGTCTGCCGGCCACTGCGGTAGAGCGCCACCATCAGGCGCTCGGCGAGTGCCTCTCGCGTCGGCTGCTCAGCGAGCAGGGCGGTCAACTCCGGCACCAGCTCACGGTGCCGACCGACGCGCAGTTCGATGTCGGCGAGCAGTTCCTGGGCGGCGAATCGCCGCTCCTGCAGCTGGGTCCGGATCGGGCCGGCGAACGGGGCCGTGATGTCGGCCAGAGCAGTGCCCCGCCACAAGTCAAGACCCTCGCGCACGGCGCGAGCTGCCGCGCGCCCGTCACCGGTCTCGGCGATCCGGCGGGCCTCATCGATCCGGCACCCGAACTCGGCCAGGTCAAGGTCGCACTCCTGCACCGACAGCCGGTAGTGCCCGTTGCGTGACGTCAGCGGGCCGTTCCCACCCGGGCTCAGGACCTTGCGTAGCTCCGAGACCGCGGTGTGGACCTGGCCGCGCGCACTGTGCGGCGGATCCGCTTCCCACAGCGCGTTCACCAGATGCTCGGTTGTCACCGACCGGTTCGCGTTGAGCAGGAGGAATGCCAGAACGGCGCGCCTGCGCGGGCGATCCACCTCCAGCGGCCGGTCGCCCTGGAAGACCTCCAACGATCCGAGAACGCCGTAGCGCATGTCGTATGCTCCCCCGTGCTGCGGACATGACGGTCAACGGAGCCAGGCGCCACACGGGCCACCCGCCGAGGACCGCGCCGGACGGCTGTTCCGTCAGCCCGATCATGGACTGGAAGGCCGACATTCCCCAAACCCGTCCCGGCAGCCCCTTGGCAGGCCGTTAGCGGGAAGGCGACGGCTCCTGCGCCGCCCTCGCCGCGTCGCCCCGGATCTTGGAATGGAACCGCAACATGCCGCGTGCCTGGAATTAGGGCCTGCGGTCACTGCGGTCCCGCGGCCTGGAGGACGTCCAGCTGATCACCGCCGACAGCCACCGCGGCCCAATTTAGGGGCGGAAGGTGCGGCGATAGGTGTCGGGTGGGACCCCGACGCTGCGGTGGAAGTGGCGGCGCAGGGTGGTGGCGGTGCCCATACCGGTGGCCGCGGCGATGGTGTCCACTGTGGCGTTGGTGGTCTCCAGTAGTTCCTGGGCATGGCGGATGCGCTGGGTGTGGAGCCACTGCAGTGGCGTGGTGCCGGTGAGGTGTTTGAAGTGCCGGCCGAGGTGGCGTGAGCTCATGCGGGCCTGGCGGGCCAGGTCCTCCACGCTGAGCGGTTGGTCCAGTCGCTCCAACGCCCAGGGGAAGAGTTCGCTCAGGGGGTGGTTGCCTGGGGCCGGGAGGGGGGTGGCGATGAACTGGGCCTGGCCGCCGTCGCGGTGGGGTGGGATGACCAGACGTCGGGCGATCTTGTTGGCGTTGGCCGAGCCGTGGTCGAGGCGGACCAGGTGCAGGCACAGGTCCATGGCGGCGGCCTTGCCCGCGGAGGTGAGGACGTCGCCGTTGTCGACGTAGAGGACGTCCGGATCGACGGTGGCCGCTGGGTGGCGCCGAGCCAATTCCCGCGTGTGAGCCCAGTGTGTGGTGGCGCGCCTGCCGTCGAGCAGTCCTGCCGCGCCCAGGACGAAGGCGCCCGTGCACAGTGAGGCCACGCGGGCACCGGCCGCGTGGGCGGCGCGCACCGCCTCGACCAGTTCGGGTGGCGGTTCGCGGTCCGTGTCGGCCCAGCCGGGGACGATCACCGTGTCGGCGTGCGCGAGGTGGTCGAGTCCATGGTCGGGTTCAAGGCGGAAGCGGTCGACGTGCACCGGGCCGTTCCCGCAGAGGGAGAAGTCGTACCAGGGGTCCACGATGTGGGTCAGGTCGGACCCGAAGATCTCGACGGCCACGGACAGTTCGTAGTGGAGCATGCCGTCGGTGACGGCCAGCGCGACAGTGGGCATGTCCGAAACTGTACGCGTCATGTCGTTTCCGACGCTCGTGCGGGGTGCTGCCGGGAGGACAGGATAGGCGTGTCAGGCCGCAGCGGATCAACATTGCAGCGGGCGTTCGAGTACAGGGGAGCAGTCTCATGGGGTCAGGTCAGCTGGTAGCGGTTTTCGGAGCGTACGGACACACGGGACGGTTCGTGGTCGCAGAGCTGGCCGCGCGCGGGTTCGTTCCGGTGCTGTCAGGGCGCAACGCGCAGGCTCTGGAGGAACTGGCCGGCGAGCACGGGCTGGAGGCCCGGGTGGCGTCGGTCGGGGACCCGGCTTCGCTGGACCGGGCTCTGGCGGGAACGGCGGCGGTCATCAACTGCGCCGGCCCCTTCGCCTCGACCAGTGGCCCCGTCATCGAGGCCGCGCTGCGCGCGGGGATCCCGTACCTGGACGTGGCCGCTGAACTCGAGGCAAATCTCGATACCTTCGCCCACTACCGCGAGCGGGCCCGGGACGCGGGAGCGGTGATCGTCCCGGCCATGGCCTTCTTCGGCGGTCTCGGTGACCTGCTGGCCACCGCGGCGATGGGCGACTGGACCGAAGCCGACGAGGCTCACATCGCCTACGCGCTCAGCAGCTGGCACCCCACCGCCGGCACCCGGCTCTCGGGCGCGGTCTCCCGCGAGCGGCGCGGCGACCACCGCCTGCGCTACAGCGGCGGACAGTGGGAGCACAGCGTGGACGAGGCGCCCACCCTGGAGTGGACCTTCCCGGACCCGGTGGGACCCCGACAGGTGATCGGGGAGTTCACGATGGCGGACGTCGTCACCGTGCCCCAGCACCTGTCCATCCCCGATGTGACCACCTACATGACCGCCGAGGCCGTCCGCGACATCGCCACCCCCCACACACCGCCCCCGACCGCCGCCGACGAGAGCGGGCGCTCGGACCAGACCTTCCTCGTCGATGTCGTCGTGCGCTCGGGCGGAGCCGAACGCCGGGCCACGGCCGGCGGCCAGGACATTTACGCGGTCACCGCGCCTCTGGTCGCCGAGGCCCTCGAGCGCGTCCTGACCGGCCGCACCAAGACCAAGGGCGTCGCCTCCGCAGGGGAGATCTTCGACGCTCAAGACTTCCTGCACGCGCTCGCCCCGCACATCACCTTCGACCTGAACCCACAGAAGCAGATCGCCTGAGCCCACCCCTCCACCCGCGAGGGCGTCGTCCGCTTCCTACGCGCCGAGCGCGCCGCGGCCCCAGGGCCCGGTCTCTCCAAGCCATCGCTTCGGTCGTATGGAACAAACGCCTCAGACGTCGGCCTCGATAAGGACCTTCTACCCCGCACCTCGAACCGAGGAAGTAACACCACGATGACCGCCCTGCCCACCCGTGCCACCATGACCTTCGAGGGTCGCACCCTGTCCTACCTGGACTACGGCGGCAACGGCCGCCCCCTGGTAGCACTGCACGGCCACCTCTCCGAAGGCGCGTCCTTCGCCGCCCTGGCATCCGCCCTCGGCCCTGAGTGGCGCGTGATCGCCCCTGACCAGCGCGGCCACGGCGACTCCCAGCGCGCCCACGAATACACCCGCATCGGCTACCTCGCCGACCTCCTCGCCCTCCTCGACCACCTCGGCATCGACCGTGCGGTCTTCCTCGGCCACTCCCTCGGAGCGGTCAACGCCTACCACCTGGCCGCCGAACGCCCCGAACTGGTCGAAGCCCTGATCAATATCGACACCGCCGTCGACCTCCCCGACCACGGAACCAGCCCCCTCGCCTTCGTGCTCAACTTCCCCTACACCGCTGCCACCCGCGAGGAACTGGCCGCGGCCTGCGGACCCCTCGCCGCTGTTCTCGGCCCCGTGCTGCGCCCGCTGCCCGACGGCGGCTGGCGGCTGCCTTTCCACCCGCAGGACACCGTCGACTCCGAGAACCTTGTTCACGGTGACCACTGGAAACAGTGGCTCGCCACCGACTGCCCCGCGCTCCTCATCCATGGGCTACACAGCCAGGTCCTGCCCGCCGAACAGGCCCATGCCATGTGCTCCAGGCGCCCCGGCACCGTCTACCGCCGGCTGGACACCGACCACTTCGTCCAACAAGCCGACCCCGATGGCTTCGCCACCGCGGTTCGGGAGTTCCTCGCGGGCATCTGAACCACCGTGATGACCGGTCCGCCGCGCCGACGGGCCGACGCTGCCGGATTCACCGGATTCACCGGAAGAACCGGGAAGAACCAGCCCGGTGTTCTCGCTGTAGGCCCACGCGTTGTCGGTCGGGACCCGTTCGACGGTTACGCCCCAGGACACGAACCATGCGTTCCCCCGGCCCCCTTCACCTGGGCGAAGAGCGCAGTCGAGAACGTCGAACGCCTGGACTCGAATTGCCGGCGCAGGAGACCAGGTAACCGCCTCGGCCATGACCTCGGAGGTGATGGCCGGCCTGTGGCACCGGGCAAGGACGGTGCCACGCCCCACAGCCACCCCACGGAAGGACCCTCATCATGCCGTACTTCGTGTCCACGACCGATCACACCCGCCTCCACTTCGTCGACTACGGTCCGGCGAACGGCCCCGTCATCGTCTTCATCAACGGCTCTACTTCAGCAGTGAGATGTGGGAGTCCCAGATGCTGCCCCTGGCGGCCGAGGGGTTCCGGTGCGTGGGGCTCGACCGCAGGGGACACGGCAGATCCGAGGACGTCTGGGGCGGCTTCGACCTCGATACGCTGGCCGGGGATCTGGGCGCCCTACTCGACCACTTGGACCTGCTCGACGTCACGCTGGTCGGGCACTCCTTCGGCACCGCCGAGGTCGTCCGTCACTTGACCCTCGGCGGTGGTGAGCGGGTAGCCCGGGTTGTACTCGTCAGCGGAGTGACGCCGGGGCCTGCCCGGTCCTCGGATCACGCCGAGGGACTGGATCCAGAGCTCATCCGCGCGTTCAACGAGACCTTCCGGCAGGATCGGGCGAAGTTCTTCGCCGACGGGGCAAACGCGTTCTTCGCCCGCCATCTTCCGGGCCCCACCGTCTCGGACGCGTACGTGGCGCACATGGTGGACCTCTGCCACGGAGCAACGGCACGGGCCGGGACGGCCCTCAACGACCTTCTGCCCTCACTGAACCTCGTACCGGAACTGGCGAAGATCGACTGCCCGGTTCTCGTCGTGCACGGGTCCGCCGACGCCTCCGCCCCGCTCCACCTCACCGGCCGCCGCGCAGCCGCCCTGATCCCGGGTGCGGCACTGCGCGTGTACGAGAACGCGGGCCACGGGCTGTTCGCGACCCACGCGGACCGCCTCAACGAAGACCTGCGCACCTTCGCCCGTACCTGAGTAGGGCTGCCGGCGTGAACGTACTCCGCCGCCGACCTGACGCCCGATCGGCGGCGGGACGGTGGGTATTGAGAGGTTCGTCATGAGGTCTTCCTGATGGTTGGGGCGGGCCGAGTTCGGACCGGCCCACCGGTCCGGCGGGGCCGGGTGACCGCCCGAACGACCGTTGCAGCCGTACGCGGTGCGGGGAGCCCGGGACCGCCTCACGGGGGTACGGCGCGCTCGGCCACGGGCGCGGTAGGCGCATTCCCGGTCGGCGGTCCGAGCGCTGTGGCAGGGCCCGCATCACGGGGCCTGCCGGGGGAGTCCCCATGCCTTGGGTAGCACGATCCGCGCGAGCATGCTGACCGCCGCGTGCCGCTCGACCTTCGGCTCCAAGCGCCCCCCGGCCGCCTGGGCGACGGATTGCAGTACTGCAGCCAGCGCGCTGGCCGTCGCCATCCACAGCAGCGAGGGGAACGCGGCGCGCACCTTGTCACCCGTCGGGCCGCCGGCGCACAGGCCCAGTAGTACCCGGTTGCCGGCCAACAGGCCGAAGGCGCCTGCAGCGCCTTGGCCAAGTTGCGCGATGACCACCGCGATCAGCGCGGTGCGGTCGACCGCCCAGGCCATCGCGGAGGTCTGCCCGACCATGCCCGGCAGTTGCCGGAGCACCGAGAAGAACGTCACGTTCAACACGACACCCTCGTGGGTGGTAAACCCCCAGTGGCCCCGTAACCGTCCGCCGAACAGAAGCTGTTCGGTGGCCGAGTGCGATACGTGGGACGCTGCCCTGGCGCGGCGAAAGGACTTCACGCTCGGCCCCCGGCTTGTTGCGTCGCGGCCGGGGCGGTGTTCCAGCCGATCGCGGTGAAGGTGCTGCCGGCGCGGGTCGCGTCGAGGGCGGCGCGAGTGTAGTCGACCAGTGTCTCGGGCAGGGCTTCGAACGGATGCCACTCCCAGCCGGCGCACTTGTCCGGCTCCGTTGTCGCGAGCAGCCGGTAGGGCGAGGACGCGGAAGACAGTTGCAGCCGGTCACGGCCGTTATCGCCGTCGAGGTGGTGGACGACGTGCGCCAACTGGAGACCGGACTCGGCGTCGGTGATCACCCCGGTCTCCTCATATGCCTCCCGGACTGCCCCTGCTGTCACCGATTCGCCGGCTTCAAACGCCCTGCTGGAACGTGATAGGCGGCCTGCGCATACGAGGTCTTCGATCGCCGGCCCAGCCGCACGTGGCTGTCCTTTTCGAACAGCAAGGGGACACCGACAGCTTCGACAAGGGGGTGCACGACGCCTCCTGATTTCGGACGAGTGCTCTAGAAGCGAGCCCTGTGGCGGCGCGCAACGCCCCCTGTGGGGTCATGTGCCGGTCAGATGTTCGGGATTGGCCGTAAACCCCTGGCGGGGCTGGGTCACTCCTCCTCCAAGTGCTGTGCGATTTCACCCGAGCGGGACAGCCCCTTTCCGAGAAGGTTTCAAACGGTCGAGGACGGACCCTTTCGTCCGAGGCCGTCGTTCGGTGCGCTGCTCATTCGCACGGAGGGCCTACCGGACCCGGTAGGGGCACCCCGCTCCCGCTCCGCCCGGTGCCGAGCTCTACCGCGTGTTCCAGCGGGAGCTGGAACACTCCTACGGGCTCCCCGCCGCGGAGTACAGGGGCGCGCCCGTGCGGACCCTTGTACGTACGTATTGACACTCCGGGCCAGGCGTTCCAGACTCCTGCGTGGGAGCGCTCCCACGCATCAGCTGGCCCCACCTCGCGGCGAGTTGAGGAGTTGCGCCGTTGGCCGAGCAACGCCATCGCCGGCCGCAGCGTCCTGCCTCGCCCGCCCACCGGCCGGTGAGAGCCGGGTTCCCACAGCGCGGTCGTTTTCATCCCCCCACCCAAAGGCCGCGGCGCTGCTGGCGGTACGGGCCGATCGCACGCCTTCGGGCGTTGCGGGCCGTAGCGCCCGCGCTGCCGGCTGCTGAGAAGGAGACCATGCGTACGACACACAAGGCGGCCGCCCTGGCGGCATGCGCGGTGTTGCTGGCCGGCACCGGGGCGGCGCAGGCCGCCGGCACCGGGCCCGGGCGATCGGCGCGGGCGGCCGTTTCCACCGCGGGCCCGGCGATCACTGTGGACGCCACCAGCGGGCGGCACGCCATCGACCCCCACATCTACGGCATGAACTTCCCCGACGAGGCACTGGCCAAGGAACTGCGTCTGCCGATGGGCCGCTGGGGCGGCAACGCCACCACCCGTTACAACTACAAGCTCGACGCCTACAACGCCGGGTCCGACTGGTACTTCGAGGACCTGCACTACAGCAACGACACCGCGGCCCTGCCCGCCGGATCGCAGGCCGACAAGTTCATCGACCAGAACCACAGGACCGGCACCGACACGCTGATGACCGTGCCGATGATCGGCTGGACGGCGGCCGGCCGCGACAACGGTTGCGGGTTCAGCGTCGCCAAGTACGGTCCTCAGCAGGACACCGACGCGCAGTGGCGGCCGGACTGCGGCAACGGCAAGAAGCCCGACGGCACCCTGATCACGGGCAACGATCCGGCCGAGACCAGCACGCCCGCGGGCCCGGACTTCGTCAAGGGCTGGGTGCAGTACCTGGACGGCGCCTACGGCACCGCGAACAGCGGCGGGGTGCGCTTCTACGACCTGGACAACGAACCGGACCTGTGGTTCGGCACGCACCGCGATGTCCACCCGGCCGGGGCGAGCTACGACGAACTGCGCGACAGCACCTACGCCACCGCCGCAGCCGTCAAGAACGCCGACCCGGCCGCGCAGACCCTCGGCCCGGTCGGCTGGGGCTTCAACTCGCTGATCTACTCCGGCCTGGACCAGCAGGTGTGCGGCGAGCAGGGGGGCAGTTGCTGGTCGAACCCGCCGGACGCCGCGACGCACGGCGGCGTGCAGTTCGCCCCGTGGTACCTGCAACAGATGAAGGCCTACGAGCAGGCGCACGGGCGCCGGATCCTGGACTACTTCGACGAGCACATCTACCCGCAGCAGTCCGGTGTGTCCGGCAGTGCGGACGACGCGGCGACGCAGGCCCTGCGACTGCGTTCCACCCGGCAGTTGTGGGATCCCTCCTACGTCGACGAGAGCTGGATCAACCAGCCGATCCAGTTCATCCCCCGCATGCACTCGCTGGTCGGCCAGAACTACCCGGGTACGAAGCTGGCCATCTCGGAGTACAACTGGGGTGCGCTGGACCATATCGACGGCGGCCTGGCCGAGGCCGACGCGCTGGGGATCTTCGGACGTGAGGGGCTGGACCTGGCCACCTTGTGGTCACCGCCGAAAGCGACCGACCCCGGAGCGTACGCCTTCCGCATGTTCCTGAACTACGACGGCCACGGCGGCACCTTCGGCGACACCTCCGTCCAGGCCGCGAGCGCCGACCAGGACAAGCTGTCGGTGTACGCGGCCGAGCGCAGCAGCGACCATGCCACCACGGTCATGGTGATCAACAAGACCACCGGCGACCTGGCCGCACCCGTCTCCGTGACGGGCAGCACCGCGCTCCCGGCCGCGGCGCAGGTCTACCGCTACGGCCAGGCCGACCCCACCGTGATCCAGCACCCGGCCGATCAGCCGCTGAGCGGCCGCTCCTTCACCGCGACCTTCCCGGCGTACTCCATCACCGAGTACGTCATTCCCGCCGGCTCGGCCCAGGCCACCCCGCCCTCGGCACCCGGCACTCCCACAGCTTCCGCGACCGGCCCCGACCGCGTGACGCTGACCTGGCCGGCCGCCACACCCGGGACCTCCCCCCTGGCGGACTACCGCGTGTACGCCGGCGACCCGGCCACCACGGCTCCGTCGGCCACCGTCCCCGCGTCGACGACCACCGCCACCGTCACCGGTCTGACCCCGGCGACCGCCTACACGTTCCGTGTCGTGGCCACCGACACGGGGGGCCGCAGCTCACCTCCGTCGGCTCCGCTGCAGATCACCACCGGCCCGGCCACGACGAGCGGCTGCATCGTCGCCTACCGGATCAGCACCGACTGGGGCGCCGGCTTCACCGCGAGCGTGGAGATCACCAACCAGGCGGCACCGGTCAACGGCTGGAACCTCGGATTCACCTTCGCCGGCAACCAGAAGGTCACCCAGGGGTGGAGCGGCACCTGGTCGCAAACCGGCGCCGCGGTCACCGTCAACGACGCCGGCTGGAACGCGTCCCTGCCCACTGGGGGTTCCACCACGATCGGCTTCAACGGCGCCTACTCCGGCGCCAACGCCGCACCCAGCACCTTCACCCTCAACGGCACCACCTGCACCACCGCAGGCACCGCGGCAGCCGCCGCCCCCACCCCAGCCGTCGGACACGCACCCGCACGCAACGCACCCCACTGACCCACCCCGCACACGCATGGCCGACCCCGAACAGTAGGGGTCGGCCAGATCGTGGGGGGCCTGACCGGACCCCCGCCTGCGTGCGTCACCCCGCTCCCTGGGTCTCCCGTTCGATCCGCACCACCGCGTCCAGGCCCGCCGTGCGAGCGGGACCCTCGCGCAGGACCAGGGTGAGTCTGGTCAGCGAACTGCCCCACGACGCGATCAACTGCGGGTCATCCAGGACACGGTGGTCGAGGCGTACGGTGAACAGCCCGGGATCCCACGTCAGCCGCAGTGCCCGGCCGCCCTCGGCGGTCACCTCCGCGGTGCCCAGTGCGTCGTTCGCGGCCACGTCGCCGGCGAGGACGTGCCGCAGCAGCACACCGCCGGGCGGCACGTGCGGGGTCGCGTCGCGCACCAGGACGTACGCGCCGGCGCCGGCGCGTACACGCACCAGGGACACGGTGCGCCGCCAGGCGCGTAGGAGCCCCTGGGGATACGCCGCGGCCAGGTCGGCGCTGCACGACACGGCGTCGGGGGCGACGCGGACGGTGACGTCCTCGGCGCGGTGCCGGGTGCCGGGCGCTTGGCTGCGCCCACCGGGCTCCGGCACGTTGTGCCAGTCCGAGCGCAGCGGCCACGCGTCGTACCGGTCGGGGCCGAAACTGGCGGCGGTATAGGTGGGCTTGCCGACATCCACAACCATCGGGCGGCCGTCGAGCGCGACGGTGTACGAGCCCACGTCGAGGTGGTTGTGCCGCTCGCCGTTGTGGCCGCCCTTGAACGCCAGCGCCAGGCCCTGCGGGTCGCCGTCCGTCTCGCGGGCCACGAGTACCTGCACCCGGGGAAGCCACACCTTGCCCGGAGGTCGGACACCGGCAGAGTCGGGTTCGGAGCGGCGCGCGGCGCGCCACGCCGGGTCGGCCAGGCCCAGCAGGGCGCGGCCGAGCCCCTGGTCGGGGTGAGCGTCGGTGGCAAGGTCCCTGCCTTGCGCCGCGGCGTGTGCGGCGACGTCCGGATCGCCGAGTAGCCGACCCCAGCGGTGCAGCAACTGCCAGGGCTGTGAGACCGGTTGCCGCGCGGGGGCGTCGCCGACGTTCACATACCAGGGACCCGCAAGGTGCATCCGGCGCGGGTAGCGGACGAGTTCGGCCAACACGGGCAGATCGCGCGCGTCCAGTGTGGGCCCGCCGGCGGCAGCCAGCAGGTCAAGGCTCTCCAGGAGGTGTCCCGCTCCGAGCCACCAGTACGCGACCCCTTCGTCGATGCCTCCGTCGTCGGGCAGCACCGCCAGGTAATGGTCCAGACCGTCGACCACCAGCCGGACCATCTTCGCGCGTTCGACGTCGTCGTCGACCAGCAGCACCGCGCAGGTCAGAACGGCATGGTGGATCCAGGCGTTCCAGTTGTGCGCGTCGCCATCGAGCCCGATCCAATGCCAGTCGCGCACCTGCCGGAACGGGTCGAGGATGCGGTGTCGCACCTCGCGCCGAATGCGGCGGCGCAGCCCCGGAAGCCGTACCTCCAGGCGGCTGCCGAGAACGTGGTCCGTCCAGGCGACGAGGAGCGCGACCTCCGCCGCGCCCAGGTCGAGAAAGGGGCGGTCCGGGTCGGGCAGCAGTTCTCCGCGCGCCAGGGCGAAGCGCTCGTGGGGTGCCCAGCACCACGTGCTCGCCTCCAGCAGGGCCAGCAGGCCGTCAGCTGTGGCGTCGAGATACGGGGCCCCGCTCGGCGGGTCGGCGGCAGGCGCGGCCTCGTTGGTGAGCACGGCGGCGACGGTGAAGAGGGCGGTCCTGTCGCGCAGCGCCCTGACCTTGTCCTCGTAGGTGGTGCGCACCCCGTCGCGGAAGGTCCGCGCCCAGTCGGAGGCACGCAGCAACGGTGCCGGGCGGGCGAGTTCGTCCCGGGCCTCGGCGACCAGGCGGTCCCGGGTGGCCGGATCGACCGCGTCCCACACCGCGCGGTCCTCGGCGGGCGGCACCGGGAGCCGGCTGGCGCAGGTGTACGTTGCCAGGGCCTCGGCAGGCCTGAGGGCGTCGGCGAACCGACGGGCCAGCGGCCCGACCGGCGGCCGGTTGGGCTCGGGCGGCTGTGCCGTCACGGCCTCGGGCGGCTGGATGGTCACAATGACTCCTGGTCGGACGGGGAAGGGGGCCGCCGCGGGGCACCTGGGGTTGGGAAGGATGGCTCACGGCGCGGGCAGGGTGACGTCTGTGCGCACGCCGTCCGGCCACTCGACGGTGACGTGGTGCGCCCCATCGCCCTCACGGCGCACCGACACGGTCGGCTCCGGCGTCTCCTCGGTGCCGCGGTCGAGCCGTACGGACGCGGCCAGCACCTCACCGAGAGGCGCGGGTTCCGCGGTTGCCAGCCAGGGGACAGCGGTCCAGGGTGAGAGAGGGCTGGTGCCCCGCTCCGAGGTCGTGCCGGCGCGGGAGAATCCGCGCAGGCCGCACACCCGGCTGCGCAGCCGGACGCCGCCCACCTCGGCGCAGGCCCCCTTCTCCTCCGGCCCGCCTGGGGGTTCCGACGCGCAGGGAATGGGCCAGCCGCCCAGCCGCACCGCCCGCCAGGTCGCCGACGGCCCGCCCGCGGCGTCGAGTCGTACCAGCCGGACCTCGGTGCCCGCGTGCAGCAGGGACGCGACCGTGACGAGTGGACCCGGTGTGTGGGGGCCAGCGCGCCCTGACCCATGGTCGGGCGTGCCGTCCTCGGTGGAATCGACCCACCGCACCCGGCTCCGCGAGGCCCCCACCAGGACGCCGCCGGTACGGCGGCCGAGGAAGAGCGTGGTGAAGCCGCTGCGGTGGGTGGCCCGGCCGGCGCCGTCCAGCACGACGACGCTGTTGTCGAGCGGGTCCGACATTGTCGGCCCGGTCAGCGGTGGCACGGTGGCGGTGGAGTATCCGAGGCGGGCGTAGAGGGGGCTGTCGCCCGCGGTGTCGTCGGGACGGGCGTGGTCGGTGCCGTGGTTGACGACCACCGCGACGCCGTCCGACTGCCGCGCGGAGACCAGCCAGCCGGGGGCGGAGACCACCCGCGTCACGTCTCCCTTTTCCACTGGCAGCGGCTCCTCGGTGGCCGTCCACACCGGGTGGTCGGCGGGGAGCATCAGGCCGAGCATGCCCTTGGCGGCCCAGTAGGGGGAGCCGGGTCCTGAGTACGCCTGCCGGATCGGGAGCCACTCTCCGCCCCAGCCGAGGCGGAGCAGCCCGTCCGGCTCGAAGGTCCCAAGTTGGTGGAAGTGCCGCAGCATGCCGCTGGCCGCGCGCCGTAGCAGACCGGGCGCCATTCCTCCGGCGCCGGTCAGCGCCCCGACCCACAGCGGCGCGGCCGCGGCGAAGCGGTAGGTGAGGCTGCGCCCTTGCAGCAAGGGCGAACCGTCGGAGCCGAGCAGGCACAGCGCGTCATTGAGGTACGCGCCGAGGTCACCCTCCCAGCGGCTGCGCAGCGCAGGCGGGCACAGAGTCCCCGTCACGTCGAACAGATGGGTCCACAGCAACGGGTACAGGTGCAGCGCCCAGCCGGTGTAGTGGTCGTACGCCCGCTCCTGCCCGTCGCTGAGCCAGCCGCCGGGGCGCCGCAGCGAGGCGTGGACGGCCAGATCCTCCTCGATGTCGGTCGCGCTCCACGGGCCGCCCGACGCACGCAGGAAGGACTCCACCACGACCCTGAACCACACCCAGTTGATCGGCGGGTACGGCTGGCCGACGACCGCGCCCAGCCAGTCGACCACCCTCTCGCGTACGCCGTCGTCGAGGCGGTCCCACAGCCAGGGGCGGGTGACCTGCAGGCTCAGGGCGATCGAGGCGGCCTCGACCTTCGCCTGATCCAACTCGTCCGGTCGCGGCCAGGCCTCGGGTGAGTACGGGTCCGTGCCGGCCGCGAGCCCTTCTGCGTACCGCTCCAGCAGCCCCCCGGGGTCGGAGCCGCCTTCCCCAGCCACACGGAATCCGGCCAACAGGAAAGTGCGCGCGAAACCCTCAAGTCCGTCCGAGCGGCGGCCGTTGCGGCTTGCCGGCCCGGGCAGGTCGATCAACGCACCTTTCGGAGAACGGTAGGGGACAACCGCCGCCGCGGTGCGGTCGGCCAGTGCCGCCCAGTGCCCCCGGGTCCAGCCGGTGAAGGGTGACAGACCGCGGTCCTCGGCCGGCAGACCAGGGAACATGGCGAACTCCGTAGGTGCGAACGGCCTCGACGAGGCGGGTGTCCGCTCACCCAAACCGTTGAGCGCCGTCCAGTCAACGACTCCGAGCGCAATCGACCGCGATCGATCTCATTCGAACACGGCTGGGGATCTGTGTGTGGGCGTAGGCGGTCACCCGAACGGTGCGTTGTCGCCGGCGGGCGTCGTCCAGATCTGCCCGGAGGAGGCCACGGAGGAGTTCCGGATGACCAGCTCCGGAAGGATGAGCACGCGTTGCGCGGGACGGCGCTTGCCCTCCATCAGCCGGGAGACCATCATCTCCACCGCCACTCGTCCGACCCGTGCCTTGGACGGGCGCACCGCGGTCATGGCCGGCTCCGCGAGTTGGGCCACCTCGTCGTCGTAGCTGACCATCGCCATGTCGCCAGGGATGGCGACGCCCTCTTCCGCGAGGTATTGCGCGATGGAGATCGCGTCGGGGTCGCTGTGCACGATCAGGGCGGTGGTCCGGTGGTGACGGCACCGCTCCAGGACTCCGCTGATGATCTCGCGGTGGCCCGGCACTTCGAGGGCGACGCTCTCGCGCACGACGAAGTCGGCGGGCAGGCCCAGATCCGCGCAGACCCGCTGCCAGCCCGTCGCCAGATGGGCGGAGGTGGGACTGCCCTTGGAGAGCACCAGGCCCATCCGCCGGTGGCCGTGCTCGTACAGGTGACGCACCGCCATCTCCAGGCCCAGGGCGTGATCACTGCGGACCCACTCCAGTTGGCGCGGGGTGGGGGTCCAATGCGGGGTCTGGCGCTCGACCAGGATGGTGGGAACCGGAAGGTTGCCTATCCAGTCGATCATCTCGTCGAGTCCGTCGCCTTCGAGGTTGGGGGCGAGCAGCAGGCCCTGGACCTGCTGGGCCGCGATCAGCCGGGATATCTGGCGCCGGTCCTCGGCCTGGTCGTAGCTCGACCCGCGCAGCTGGATCTGCACACCGAGGGCGGCGGCGGAGGCCCGCGCGCCGCCGACGATCAGCGGCCAGTAGAAGTCCAGCGACGGCACCACCATGCCAATGGTGAAGGCCGCCACCGCCGAGCGCGGTCGACGGCCGGGGACCGCGGAGGTCGACGGCCCCAGGCCGTTCGGCAGTGTGGCGCCGCCGTGCACCTTGGTGAGCAGGCCACTGTCGGCGAGTGCGCCGAGGTCGCGGCGGACCGTCAGTTCGCTGACCGCGAGGATCCTGGCCAGGTCGCGTACCCGCACCGCGCCGTGGAGGCGCAGTTCCTCCATCACCCGCTCGTGTCGCTGCGGTGCGAAGAGTCGGTCGTCGCTCATCACGGCGCCTCTCGGTAGCGGTGTTCATATCTGAACGTTTTCTTGCAGTTCTGTTCGAACACTAGTGAACTGCTGCTGGACACCACTATCTCTGTTCCAACGTATTTGGAACGGAACTCCCTGGAAACACCGGGCCGGCAGTCGTTCCGAGGAAATGGACCCAACGCCCGATGCAGACCAAGCCCCACGCGCTGATCGCGATGAGCCGGCAGAGCTTCGACGCGCACTTCGACCGGAGCCGCCTGGACCGGCTCGCTGCTCTGGTGACGCTGGGCGATCCGCTGTGGACCGACGACCTCGACGCCCCGGCCGCGAGGAACCGCCTCTTGGAGGTCGATGTACTGCTCACCTCATGGGGCGCCCCGCAGTTGACGTCGGCCCGGCTGGCTGCCGCGCCGAAGCTCCGTGCGGTGCTGCACTGCGCGGGCAGCGTCAGGGGCCTGGTCGGGGACGCGGTGTGGCGGCGGGGCATCCGCGTCACCAGCGCAGCCGACGCCAACGCCATACCCGTCGCCGAGTACACGCTGGCCGCCATCATCTTCGCCGGGAAGAAGGCCCCCTTCCTCGCCGCGGACGAGCAGCGCGCCTACGGCGGCTGGGGCAGTGTGACCGGCTACGGCGACCTGTCCAACTACGGTCGCACGGTGGGAGTCGTCGGCTTCTCCCGGATCGGGCGCAAGGTCGTCGACCTCCTCGGGCTACTCGGCGGCACGACCTGTCTGGTCGCCGACCCGCACGCCGATCCCGACGAGGTCGCGGCAGCCGGCGCCACCCTGACGGCCCTGGGCGATCTGCTGCCCAGGGCCGACGTCCTGACACTGCATGCCCCCGAACTGGCCGAGACCCGGCACCTGATCGGGGCCGCGGAACTGAGCCGTCTGCCGGATCACGCCACCGTGATCAACACCGCGCGCGGCAGCCTCATCGACGACGCGGCGCTCGCGGCCGAGTGCGCCGCCGGCCGGCTGTTCGCCATTCTCGACGTCACCGACCCCGAGCCGCTGCCGTTCGACTCCCCGCTGCGGCAGCCGGCCCGCGTCATGGTGACGCCGCACCTCGCAGGCTCACTCGGCACCGAGATCGGTCGGCTCACCGACCACACCCTGGACGAACTCGCACGCTGGACGGCACACCAACCGCTGACCGCCGAGATCACGGCCGAGAACTGGGCGCTGGGCCTGAGCGCCTGACCGCACGTTTCCGCGACACCACCGGCACTTCCCACCGCACGTCATCAACCCTCACCGCAAGGAGCCGCACCCCATGAGAAAGACCACCCTGAGAGTCCTCCCCGTCGCGCTGGCCGCGACCCTCTTCGGGGTCGCGGCATGCAGCAGCGGCGGCGGTTCCGGCACCACGTCCGACGGCCGCACAGTCGTCAAGGTCGCCCTGTGGAACTACAAGACGACCCCGGAGTTCAAGGCGCTCATCGACGGCTTCGAGGCGAAGTACCCCAAGATCGACGTGCAGCCGGTCGACATCCTCGCCGCCGACTACCCGGACAAGATCACCACCATGCTCGCGGGCGGTGACAAGACCGACGTGCTGACGATGAAGAACGTCACCGACTACGCCCGCTACGGTTCCCGCGGCCAGTTGCTGCCGCTCACCGATGACGTCTCCAAGCTGCCCGACAAGTCGGCCTACTCCGGCCTCAAGGACTACGACCTCAAGGGCCAGTACTACGCCCTGCCTTATCGGCAGGACTTCTGGGTGCTGTTCTACAACAGGAAGCTGGTCGGCGACGCGGACGTGTCGCATCTGACGTGGAGTGGGTTCGACAGCCTGGCCAAGCAGCTGACGAAGGGCTCGGGTTCGTCGAAGACCTACGGGACGTATCTGCACACCTGGCGGTCGGTCGTGCAGGCGGTCGCTTCGGCGCAGAGCGGCGGCAACCTGCTCGGCGGCGACTACGGCTGGATGAAGGACCAGTACAACATCGCACTCGACGTGCAGAAAGCCGGCGCCACGCTGCCGTTCGCCACCGCGTCCAGCCAGAAGATCACCTACGACTCGCAGTTCACGACGGGCAAGGCGGCCATGGTCCCGATGGGTACCTGGTGGGCCGCGGCCCTGCTGGCGGAGAAGGCCCAGGGCAAGAATTCGGTCGACTGGGGACTGGCACCGCTCCCGCAGGTTTCCGCCAACGGCAAGGCCACCACCTTCGGATCGACCACCGCCTTCGCGGTCAACAAGAAGGCCCGCAACGCGGACGCCGCCAAGCAGTTCGTCGAGTGGGCTTCGGGCCCCGAGGGCGCCGCAGCGATCGCGAAGATCGGCCTCGTCCCGTCGTACAACGACAGTTCGGTCATGAACACGTTCTTCGGTGTTCAGGGCATGCCCACCGACGCGGTGTCCAGGCAGGCCATGCAGCCGGCGAAGGTACAGCTGGAAATGCCGGTCAGTGACACGTCATCCGACGTCGACCAGATCCTCACCGAGGAACACAAGCTCGTGATGACCGGCGAGAAGTCCGTGGACGCGGGCATCAAGGAGATGGACCACCGCGTGAAGAGCGAAGTCCAGTGACGACCGTCGATACCCCGTCGGTCCCAGCTTCGCCGGCGGCCATCCGCCGCCGGCGCCGGCGCAACGTGCTGATCGGCTGGAGCTTCATCCTGCCGAACTTCCTCGGCTTCGCCGCCCTGACCCTGGTCCCAGTGGTGGGAACGTTCGTGGTCGCCTTCACCGACTGGGACTCGTACTCCAGCCCGAAGTGGATCGGACTGGCCAACTTCCGCCGGATGCGGCACGACGACAATTTCTGGACCGCCGTCCAGAACACCTGCTGGTACGCGGCAGGACACATCCCGCTCACTCTCGCGGCCTCGCTGGGCCTTGCGGTCCTGCTCAATCAGAAACTCCGCGGGGTCGGCATTTTGCGCACCGCGTTCTTCTTCCCCTACGTCACCTCGCTCGTCGCGGTGGCGGTCGTGTGGAACATGCTGCTCAGCCCGGACGTCGGTCCCGTCAACGAGTTGCTGCGGCACCTGGGATGGTCCCACCCGCCAGGCTGGACCACCTCCACCGACTGGTCCCTGCCGGCGCTGATCCTGACCAGCGTATGGCGCGACATGGGCTACTACATGGTGCTCTTCCTGGCGGGTCTGCAGACCATCCCGGCCGAGTTGTACGAGGCGGCCCGGATGGACGGCGCGGGGCCGTGGGCGCGCTTCTGGCATGTGACCGTGCCAGGGCTGCGGCCCACCACGTTCTTCGTGATGATCATGCTCACCATCTCCAGCTTCAAGGTCTTCGACCTGGTCCAGGTGATGACCGAAGGCGGTCCCGGGCGGTCCACGCTGGTGCTGTCCCAGCTGATCTTCCGCGAGGGCATCACCCACGGCCGGTTCGGCTACTCGTCGGCCGTCTCGCTCGCGCTCTTCGTGATCGTGCTGGCCGTCACGCTCGTCCAGTTCCAGTTCCAGCGCAGGAGCGAACGATGAACACCACTGTGCTGCCCAAGGGCCACCGTCCTTCCGCGGCCTCCGCGCCCACCACGGTGCGGCCCGCTGCCCAGCCGCGGCGCCACACGGCACAGACCGCCGGCCGCGCGCTGATGTACGCGCTTTTGGTCGTCCTCGCCGCGGCGATCCTGATGCCCTTCGTGTGGATGGCGATCTCCTCGGTGAAAGCCGACCGGGACGTCTTCACCGTGCCCATCGAGTGGATCCCCAAGAGCTACCACTGGCAGAACTTCACCGACATCTGGAAGCAGATACCGCTTGCCACGTATCTCGAGAACTCCCTGCTGCTCAGCGTGGCGATCACCTTCCTCCAGGTGCTCACCGGCAGCTTCGCCGCGTACGGCTTCGCCAAGATGCGCTTCCCCGGCCGGGACGCCCTCTTTCTGGGCTACATCGCCACCATCGCCGTTCCGTGGCAGGCTTACATGATCCCCCAGTACATCATCATGGAGAAGCTCGGCCTGGTGAACACCCGATGGTCTCTGATCCTCATCCAGGCGTTCGGGGCCTTCGGGGTCTTCCTCATGCGGCAGTTCTACCTGACCATCCCCGACGAGATCAGCGAGGCGGCGCGGCTCGACGGACTGAGTGAGTACGGGATCTGGGCGCGCATCATGCTGCCGCTGTCCAAGCCCGCCCTTGCCAGCCTGGCGCTGCTGACCTTCGTCAACACCTGGAACGACTACATGGGTCCGTTCATCTACCTCACGGACAACGACTTGTGGACCGTCCAGCTCGGCCTGCGCTCCTTCATCGGCCAGTACGACGCCCAGTACGCCATGATCATGGCGGGGTCCGTCATCTCCGTCGTTCCCATCCTGGTCCTCTTCCTGCTCGGCCAGCGCTACTTCGTGCGCGGCATCGCCACCACCGGACTCAAGGGGTGATCCCGTCATGAGCGCTGCCCCCGCCGCCCCCGGCCGCCCGCGCCGTCTGCCGACCAACGTCTCCTTTGGATCCTGGGAGTTGATCTGGACCCACGTCCACCAGATGCTGGTGGTGAACGTCGGGCTTGCGATCGCCTGCCTGCCGCTGCTCGCGGCACTCACCGCCACGCACACGCCGTGGCGCCACCCCGTGCCCTTCACGCTGCTGTGGCTGTGCGTCGGCCCGGCTCTCGCCGGCGCGTTCGGCTACCTCGAACGGGCCGCGGACGTCGGCGCGGACACGGCCCGCGCGCTGGCCCACGCCTACCGGCGCCACTTCCGCCAGGCGATGGCACTGTGGACGCCGTACGCACTCCTGGCGGCGGTCAGCGGAACCGACGCGGTGCTGCTGCGGCACACCACCGTCGGGCTCGCGGTATGCCCCGCGCTCCTTCTGGTCTCGGTGCTGTCCGCCCTGTCGGGTGTGCACGCCATGGCCCTGACCGCAGTCGATACGTGGGACCGCCGTCTCACCGCCGCCGACTACCTGGCCGCCCCGTACGGCCTGCTGCGGCGCTGGCCGCTCGCCCTGACGAACCTCACCCTCCTGCTCGCCGCGACCGCCCTGGTCAACCGTTCCCCCCTGACGGGCCTCGCGGTCCTGCCCGGGTGCGCTCTGTACGTGGTGTGGCGCAACGTCCGCGCCGCACACCCGCAGGACGCCAGCGGTGTCGGGTGATCGGGTGACACGAGGACTCGGGGCGCGGGCCGCACAGGAGTGCCTTCCGGCTGTGAGGACGGGCTCTTCGAAGATCCCCGTCATCACAGCCGGAAGGCACTCCCGCTCTCCCCGCCCGACAGGCGGTCGGCTCCGTAGGAAGCCGATCAGCCGGTCAGCCCGCGGCCGTGATCCGCCACCGCTGGTTGGCGGCGTCGGACCCGCTGTACTGCGCCAGGTCGGAGCCGGCGCCCGTACGGCCCATGCCGTCGATGTACAAGCCCGTGGCACGGTTCTTGATACGCACGTTGTCGGCGTCCGTCAGGATCGACCACTGCTGGTTGGTGCTGCTGCTGGCGGCGTACTGACCCACCGCGGCGCCGCTTGAAGTGCGGCCCTCGCCGTCCAGGTACAGCCCGGTGGCGCGATTCTTGATGCGCACATAGGTACCGAAGTTCTCGATGCTCCACTGCTCCTCGGAGCGGCCGGCGCTGTTACTCCACTGATCGGCATTGGATCCGTCCGAGGTGCGGCCGGCGCCGTCGACGTACAGGCCGGTGGCGGCGTTGGCGATCCTGACGTAGGTGCCTCCTCCGTTGCCGATGCCCCAGGCGTACTGCAACCGGGTCAGGCCCGAGGGATTGACCAGCGACAGGGCGATGCCCGAGCCGCTTCCGCTCTTGGTGGTCAGGCTGTACCAGTCGCCATCGCGCAGACCCGGCCAATAGACGCTGCCGACACCGAGGTTGTGCAGTTCGCTGCTGACGCCTCTCAGGTAGTCCGCGAAGAACGATCCGCTGGGGACGCTGTAGTCGATGGTGCTGTAGGGAACACCGTTCTTGCTGCCCGGGCTCATCGGGCCGCCCCATTCGGTGGCGATGGTGCGGGCGGCGTACGCGCCGATGTAACCGGCCAGGTGGTTCGCCCACTCGGTCTCGTCCTCGTAACCCGCGAAGAACGAGTAGTCGTGTACGGCGAGCAAGGTGCCGTTCAGACGGCTGTCACCGCCGACGGCCGCGACGTTCTGGGCGTAGCCGGCACCGTCGAGGATCACCCTGTCGCGCGGCACACCGGAGTACCTGGCCAGCCAGGCGTTGTACAGGTTGTCGAGGTCGGTGGTGCCGTAGGCGTACGGCTCGTTGAAGACCTCGAAGTAGGCGTTCGGATTGCTGCCGTACTTGGCGACGACGGTGTCCCACATCTGGTTGAAGCCGGTGGTGCTCGCCGGCTTGCCATTGGCGTAGGCCCAGTACGCGAGGATCACCTTGCCCTTGCTCAGCGCCGTGTCGATGGCCCCGGTGTAGGTCGTCCAGTAGCTCGCCACGGTGGGCTCGTTGATCGGCAGACGGACGGTGTTGGCACCGGTGATCGAGTAGAGCTGGCCGACGACTCGGTCGGCCACAGTCGCCGCCGAAGCGTGCGTGTCCGACGCGCTGAGCCCGGACGGGTACAGCACGCCGTTGACGAAGTTGTCGCGCTGGTCAGCCCAGTTCACGCCCTTGAACTGGTTGGTGGACGCATGCGCCGCAGTCGACCCGAGGGTGGTCAGTGTTCCTGCTGCCAGGGCGAACACGGCGAGCAGCCGGATCAGCGTCAGCAATGTTCCGCGAGCTATCGTGCTGTGTGGTCTCATCAGCTCATCCTTCGTGCGGCTCAGCGATCCACCCGATGTGGTCAGGACCAGGAATAACGGGCCGCTGAACCGCCTCGCTACGGCTCGAACCGAAGCGCACAGAAACGATTGCATACGAACACCCGGCAGCGGACCTCCCGTGAGGGCCCCGCCGATGGGTGCCTGACGACATCTCCTCGGCGTTCTCAGCCGCCCTGCCGTGGGGCGCCACGACAGACCGATCCGATCCAGAAGGCCGACGGGCGACTCCTCGGCGCGGTTGCCCGGCCACACATCCTCGACGCGCTTCGCAGCGGAGGCTGACAGACGGGCCTCCCTGCCGTTCTGACAGCGCGCAGTTCGGTCTCGACGAACCGCCGCCCTTAAGGGGCGAGCCGGCACATGTACTGACGTCATTTCTCGCGAACATTCATGAGACCTCGCGCCGCGACTCGCTGCCCAAACGGCTGAACAAACGCTGCTGACACGGCTGAACGAAGCCCGGTCCAGGCTTTCGGCCTCAAGCCCCACCTAGTGGACACCTTCAAGCTGTCGAAGGACTCGCAGTTCGACACCGACGACCTCGATGCCGCGATCAGCCAGTAGGAGTGCGAAGACGCCGGTGCCGCAGCCGATGTCCGTCACTTGCCTCGCATCGAGTTGCAGGGCAAGGTCCAGGTAGGCGTGAAGGTCGCTGCGATCTGGATCAAGCGGGTCGTAGATTGCCGCCAGCCGCGGGTGCCCGAAGATTTCGTCAGCCGTGCGTCTGAAGGTATAGCTGATGGGAAGTCAACCAGGGGCCCGGCACAGTCGTTAGGTGATGCCGAGGAGGGCCAGTGGGCGGCTACTACGGCGGGTGCCAGCGGCGATGTTGGTGATTCAGGCGGTGCGTAACGCGCCCGATGGCGGCGTTGCGCAGAGCGGCCATGACCTCAGGTCCGGTGCCCGTTCGGACCTGGCTGCGGTCTTCGTCGTAGGTGACATCGCGGACCCAGTGAATCTTGTCTCGATGGCCCGGTGCCCGCGAATCCAGGTGGCCAGTTGTGCCGGTCTGGCCTTGTGGACGCGCAGGTCGGTGATGGCGTAGACGGTTTCGGTGAAGCGTTTCGGCTGGTCGATGCGGCGTCTGCGACGGCGGATCTGCAGGGCCTGGGCGGCGTGCGGGAAGTCGATGCCGGTAGAGATCGTCAGGACTTTCAGAGTGCGGATCTCGGCGGCCGTGACCGCTGGTGGTGTCGCGGGTGGCGTCCGGGACGGCCCGCCAGGGCAAGGCGGCGAGCTGAGCATGCAGGCAGGGCTGGTTGCCTTGGACGGTCAGGATCCAGCGTGCGCGGCGTTCGGCGACGTAGGTGACGTGCTCGTGCTGGCAATGCAGTGCGTCCGTGGTGATCACGGTGTCGCGCAGGTCGCCGATCTGGTCCAGCAACGGCCGGAACCGGGTGATCTCGTGCGAATGTGTCAGCCGCGCGGCACGCCTGCTACCGGTTTGCCACCGAGGAAGTCCTCCAGGATCTCGGTAAACCGCGCCGGCTGCTCCTCAGCCACGTAATGGCCGCAATCGTCGAGGACCACCCCGGTGACATCGTCGGCCGCCAGCCGCATCGTCTCGGCGACCATCGCGCCGCTGTACCGCGCGCCGCCGATGGCGAGCACCGGCAGCGTCAGCCGGGTCTTCTTGCGCTGCTCGTTCTGCGCGTTCGTCTCGTACAGCGCCCGGTAGTACGCGAAGCTTGCCCGCAGCCCGCGAGGATCCGCGACGATCGCATCGACGTAGACGTCGACGGCGTACGCGGGGATCGCGTCCGGGGTGGCAGCCTTCTTGGCGGACTGGTAGCCGAAGAAGAGCCGCTCCCGCCCCCGAACCAGCTCCTCGTTGAGGTCGGTGAGCCGGTTGAAGCCGAAGTGCCAGAGCCGCTGGTTGACCGCGGTCGGGCTGAAGACCGACGGGGTCGGCGTGAGACCGGGGATAACGGCGTCGACGACAGCGAGCCGGCCCACCCGCTCGGGGTGATCGGCAGCGAGGGCGTATCCGGTCCACATGCCGATGTCGTGGCCGACCACGTCGAACCGGTCGTGCCCGAGCGCGGCCATCAGCGCGACCAGATCGGCGGCCAGCGTGCCGGCGTCGTAACCGTCGTCGGGCTTGTCGGAGAGCCCGGCCCCACGGGAGTCGACGGCTACGACGGTGTGCTCGCGGGCGAGCGCGGGCATCACTTCCCGCCAGGCGTACCAGGTCTGTGGCCACCCGCCGACCAGCAGCAGCGGCGGGCCGTCCCCGCCGGTGACCGCGTGCAGCCGCAGCCCGTTCAGCTCCACGAGGCGGCTGGTGAAGACGTCGGTGAATCCGTCGGGCAGCCGCAGCGTCGTCGACAGGGCAAACGTTGCTTGATCCGGCACTAGTTGATCGATTCCAAGGGGTTCAGCGGTAGAACGTCAGCGAGACGATGTGCCGCATGGCTGGGAAATGAGTCGCGGCAGCGTTGATGGGCCCGTACCGTCACCCGGCATGAAGCTGCTCTCTGTCAATGTCGGCAGGCCCCGGCCCAACCCGTGGAAGGGCCTGAGCGCGACGGGCATCGACAAGCACCCCGTCGACGGCCCAGTCGCCGTCAGCGCGCCTGGCCCAAAGGGCACCGGTGATGTCGGTCTCCTTGGCGATCGGGTGTACGACGTGAAGCATCATGGCGGCGTCGACCAGGCCGTCTACGCCTACGCGCGCGAGGACCTCGATGACTGGGAGGCCGAGTTGGGCAGGCCGCTTCAGAACGGCGTCTTCGGGGAGAACCTCACGAGTCTGGGCCTGGACGTCAACGGCGCCCTGATCGGTGAGCGTTGGCGGATCGGGTCGGACGTCGTCTTGGAGGTGTCGTGCGCGCGGATCCCGTGTGCCACCTTCCAGGGCTGGCTGGAGCGCGACGGCTGGATCAAGCGGTTCACGCAGGCCGCACGGCCGGGCGCGTATCTGCGCGTGATCGAGCCCGGCGATATCCGTACAGCTGACCCGGTCGAGATCGTGCACCGGCCCGACCACGACGTGACGGTCGCGCTCGTCTTCCGTGCGATGACGCTGGAACCGGACCTGTTGCCGCGACTGCTGGTCGCCGAGGCACTGCCGCTGGAGGTCATTGAACTGGCCCGCAAGCGCTCCGCATAGACATCGGTTACGGGGGATCGCCTGCGCGGGCGAAGCGAGGGAGTCCAACGTCGGTGTGTGAAGACAGAGCTGGACTCCCTCGCGACCGCACTCTATGTGAAGACCGACGACCTGCTGAAGTATTCCCCGCAGTTCGTCCCCTGGCGGCCGACGATAGGTATCGCGCCGCAGCTCAGCGATGCGGAGCTGGTGACCTTGGCGATGATGCAGGCGATGCTCGGCTTCACCTCCGAGGCCCGGGTGGCTGCGGCACGCCCGCGCCCACCTGCGGCACGCCCGCGCCCACCTGCGGCACGCCCGCGCCCACCTGCGGCACCTGTTGCCCTACCTGCCCCAGCAGCCCGGCTACAACAAGCGCCTGCGCAAGGCCGCCGATCTCATTCGGCGCGTCACCCGCACGCTGGCCCGGGACACCACGCTGTGGTCCGACGACGTGTGGGTCGTGGACTCCACGCCCGTGGAGTGCGGCCGGTCACGCGAGACCGTCAAACGCTCTGACCTGGCGGGACGGGCTCAGTACGGGTACTGCGCCAGCCACACCCGCTTCTTCTGGGGACTGCGGTTGCACCTGGTCTGCACCCTGCACGGCCTCCCCGTCGCCTTCGCGCTGACCGGCGCCAAAGCCGATGAGCGCGAGACGCTGTTGGACCTGCTCGCCGTCGAGCCGCAGTTCACCAGCGATCGGGCAGGGCAGACACCGATCGGCGACAAGAACTACTTCGGCCGCGAGTTCGAGCAGCAGCTGGCCGAGCTTGACATCCGACTGCTGAGGCCGGCTCGCAAGGGCGAGGCCGAGCGGGCCGGATCGCAGCTGTTCAAGCCACTGCGGCAGGTCATCGAGTCGATCACCGAGACCTTCAAGGGCCCGCTCGGCCTCGAACGCCACCGCGGTCGTACTCCTGGCGGTGTTGTCGTCCGTGTCCTACAGCGCATCCTCGCCCTCACCGCAGCCATCTGGCACAACGACCACACCGGCCAGCCAGTCATGCGCGCGCTGACTGCCTATGACCTCTGAGCCCCTTGGAATCGATCATCTAGCGGGGGTAGACCTGGAACGTCACCGCTGGGACGCCCCCGAAGCGTGGGGCGGCCATGTCGAGCATGCCCTGGAGGAAGGTCTGGGCGTAGTCCTTCGGGGACTGCTCGGAGAGTGCCGTGATGTACGCCCGGTGCTCCGCCAGCGAAGCCACCGCCCGCTCTGCTCCCGAAGGTGTGGCCTCCACCGCGTGCGTGGCCTGGGGGGACCCGGCCACAGCCACCCACCGCACGCCGTCCCACGGCGCGTCCGGCAAGTCGGGGAAGATCCAGCGGTTGCCCGCGTCGCCCGCCGCGTCGAGCGTGGCGCGGCCGACGATTCGGTGGTCGGGGGAGTTCCAGGCCGTGCCGCCCCATGTGTCGTGGTGGTTGAGCGTGATGAGCAGCTCGGGCCGGTGCCTGCGGACCGCCGCGGCCAGGTCGCGGCGCAGTTCGAGGCCGTCCTGGATGACGCCGTCGGGGTGGTCGAGGAATTCCACCGCCGTGACACCGACCACGGCCGCGCTGGCCCGCTGTTCGGCCTCGCGGATCCGGGCCGACTCCTTCGGCTCGAGGCCGTCGATCCCGGCCTCGCCGCGGGTGACCAGCAGATAGGTGATCTCTCGTCCCGCTGCGGTCCACTGGGCGATCGCCGCGGCGGCTCCGTACTCCAGGTCGTCAGGGTGGGCGACGATGGCCAGTGCGCGCTGCCAGTCATCGGGCATGGGTGTCAGTTGCTCCGTCATTTCCGCCACGTTAGGGCCTGTCCGGTCGATCTGGACCGGGATTATTCCGTGGCGGTGCGGCGAGCCGCGATGTGCGGAGCCCGACGGGAGGGCCGGCAGCCGGTAGCGGAAGAGCGGACGCCGGCCGCTGCTCGAAACGAGCAGCATCGCAGGCGTTCGGATTCTTCGATGGAGCGGAGTCTCAGCCGATTTCCTGATCTCGTACCGCAGAACTGCCACGCCGTTTCGAAGGCGGTGGCCTCAAGCAGTTTGAGGTCCTGCCGATCATCGAAAATGCCGGTTCCCTTGCCGCGTGACGCGGGGCAGACGAGCAGGGTGATCTCGTCGACGACGCCTGTGTCCAGCAGGGACTGCATGAGTGTCAAGCCTCCCCACCGCCAGATGTCCCTGCCGCTCGGCTCCTTGAGCTCCCGGATGGTGGCGGCCGTGTCGCGCGTCACGGTCACGGCGGGGAAGTCGCTCCAGGGGGCGTCACATGGTGCCGTGCGCTCCTGCCCACGCGTACGTTGGTCGTGCCCCACGCCTGCTACCTCCGCCTGCTACGGCGTTCCTTGGAGTTGGCAGGGCCGATTCTGGTTGGCTCGCGGTGATCTCAGGCGCACTGACGTTCGGCGCGCTGCCGGATCAGCTCCTCGACGGCGGTGGGCAGGGTGGTTTCGAAGTCGATGAGTTTCGCCCAGGTCGGGGTGATGACGATGCGGACCATGCCGTCGTAGAGCGAGCGGACCTCGGCCTCCCACTCGGTGCGCTGCTCCGGTGTCATCGCGTAGCTGCCGTTCATCTGGAGATACTCCTCCGGGATGCCGTCGACGACGTCCAGCTCGGCCCGCCCGCGGAGGAGCAGGATCTTCGGCGGGTGGACCTCGGTGTCGATGGTCAGGGCAACGATCGGGTTCTTGCGCAATGCGGGCAGTTTCGGGGCGTTCTTCGTGGTGCACAGGACGATCTGCGAGCCGTTCCAGGTGAACGCGATCGGGATACTGCGCGGGGTGCCGTCCGTGGCGACGTAGGCCAGCCGGGTCAGGTCGCGGGCGAGCAGCTCCTGGCTGATCGGGCGGTTCAGGATCCCGGTGATCTCGGTCGGCTGCATGGTGATCGCTCCTTCGTCGAGGTCGTGGAGCGGCCGGTTCGCGGCCGCTTGTGCCCCTGGGACGGAGCCGGCCGCACGTTCTCGACATCCCAGGCGCACGAATTCTCAAAACTTTCTGGTGTCGAGCGCCACGAGGCCCTGCTCGTCGAAGGCGAGGACGGGAAGGTGTTCCGGGCCCGGGAGATCGACCGCCGCGTCGGGGGTAGTCGCGTCGCTCCCAGTGGACCATCGCCATGCGCATCGATCCCCAGGGCGACGTCGCGTTCCTGCCGCTGCGTTTCGCGTGGGTTGTACGGAAGGCCCCGCGACGGACCGGACAGTGAGCACGCGATGACACAGTGCGGGCACAGGGCGGGCAATCGGGTGTCGGCGCTCGACCATCGGGGAGTGACGGTGGGACCGTGATCGACTGCGTGGGGGCAGGACACCGATGAGGGGCGCGGGCGTGGAACAACTGGTGGGCAGATCAGGGCAGCTGGAGCGCCTCGACGCGTTACTCGCGGGGCTGGGGGGAGCCCGGATCGGTGTCGGCCGGTCGACATCTGCGGGGATCCGGGCATCGGCAGGAGCCGCCTGCTGAGCGAGGCGTGCATGCGGGCACGGCGGACTGGGTTGACCGTGCTGCGGCGAAGGGCCTGCGGAGCGCCGGCCTGGGCCCCGTCGCGGAAGGAACCGGCAGATCTCTGCCCGCATCCAGAACAGGCCGCCGAGGTGGCCCGTGATCGCACAGCGGCTCGGGCCTCCGCATCCGTCAGCACCAGCTGATCGACCTTCACCCCGACGCGAGGCAGAAAATGGTCCGCAACCTGAACCCCACCCATCACGCCTGATAGATGCCCAACTACCCCCAAAGTAGCGACGGAGCCCGGAACTTGAGCCTGAACCCCTGATTCGACAGCACCACCAAGGGGCGGCTGGGTCGGGCTCCACGCCCTGACGTACCCTCCGAGCCTATGGCGCACGCCCTGAAATCCCGGCTGATGGCTCAGTGAGCGGCTGGTGGGTCCATCTGGAGGAAGGGACCCGCCGGGAGGTCGTGCTGCGTGATCGTCGGTTTGCTGCGGTCAGGTCCGTCTGGGAGGCACTGCGTCCGCTGGGGGTGGACCTGACCGAGGCCGAGCGGGTGGTCCACGCGCGATACGCGGCCCTCGGCGACCGAGTGCAGCGCACGCCGCCCGATCCACTCGACCTCCCTTCGCTCGCAGCGGCCGTCCTGATGACGGTGTGTCGGCGGACGACGACGAGCCCCGCAGAGTGTGCGGGGCTCGTCGACGCAACGGTTCGTTGTCAGGGTTCAGCAGAACACCTCAACGCTGTCAGCGCGGTCAGGCCCAGAGCCTCACCGATGAGCGCTGGCGCGGTGATCGCGGGAAGTGACGCGGTGCCCATGAGGGACTCCTCAACGTTGAAATGTTTGACGTTGAGGACCGTACGTCACGGTGGTAATCTAACGTCAAACATTTCAACGTTGAGGAGTTCTCGTGGAACGTGACGCCGTCGACCTCATCGTGGAACAGTGGGCTCGCGTCCGCCCCGACCTCGACGCGTCCCCGATGAACGTTCTCGGCCGCCTGTCACGGGTGACCCGCATCGTCGAGCGCGAGTTCCAAGCGCTCTTCAGCGAATTCGGGCTGCAGATGGGTGAGTTCGACGTCCTCGGGACCCTCCTCCGCGCCGGCGCACCCGGCGGCATGACCGCGGGGGAACTGACCCGCCACTCGATGAAGACAGCAGGTGCCATCACCAACCGGCTCGACCGGCTCGTCGCCAAGGGCTACGTCACACGCGACCTCGACCCCGCCAACCGGCGTACGGTCATCGTCGCCCTCACCCCCGCCGGCCGCGAGCTCATCGACCGCGTCGTCGTCGCCCACCTCGACAACTCACGGCGCATCCTCGCCGCGCTCGACCCGCACCAGCAAGGCGACCTCGCTGCTACCCTGCGCACCCTGCTGATCAGCCTGGGTGATCAGGCGAATGACACGAGCGACGTCAGCCCGGCGGGCGAGGCTTGAGCCACGGGCCCCCGAGCAGTCCGATCCGCCAGGGCATCCCCGCCGCTTCCGTTCTCGCCTCGAACCTGGCCGTAATCGCACGGCGATGGGGAACTAGACATTCCACTCCGGGTCCGTAGGCGACTCTCTCACCGGCACCCACCGGGAGCGGCCCGGACCGGACCAAGACCTCGCGGCGGTCCGCTCGGGCGACACCTGCGTCATCCCCAACTCGACCAGCTCGCACGCTCCCTCCCCGCCATCATCAGATTGCCCTGGCAAGCACGACGCCACTACCGAGGAGTCCTTCAATGCCCACCTTGCGCTGGACCACCCCCAACTCTCCCGAAGGGCACGAAGCCGCGCTGATCATGGCGTCCCGATTCGAGGTCCGGAGCCTTAAGGACGTGCCGCGGTTCTTCCTCAACTCGCTCGCGGCGTGGCGCCAGGTCCGCAAAGCTCCAGGCTGCTTCGGCGCCTCGCTCGTGGCCCGGCCTGTCAAGCGGACGTTCCAGACCCTGTCCGCATGGGAGAGCCGTGAGCAGCTCATGACGTTCGTTCAGACGGAGCCGCACCGCTCCATCATGAAGGCGATGCGCTCCACGATGAGCGATTCCACGTTCGTGTTCTGGGACGCCTCCGTCGCGGATCTCCCGATCAGCTGGACCGAGGCCGAACGACGACTCGACGAAATGGCGACCAAGGAAGCCCAGGAGCGCTGACCAGCTGATGTGTCCTGTCCGCAGCCGCGCCCACTTACCGTCCGGACAAAGATCGTCTAGCCACGCCGTTGGCGGTCCCGGGCGCGACCGGCTCCGGCAGGTGCTGCGTGGTGGTCGAACGGAGCGGTTGGGGACTGGCGTCCGGGTGCCGGACGACACCCGATCTGGTGGCGGAGGTGCGCGAGCACCGAACTGGGCCTGGCCTTCCTGCTCTGGAGCCCACTCGGCGGCATTTCCCGCAGTTCCCTCGACGGTCGCTCCGGCACGACCTCGGCAGGCACCGCCTTCCACAACATCGCCCCCGAGCATGGCGTCAGCCCGCAGCAGATCGTCCTGGCCTGGCTGCTGGCCGATCCCCAGCGATGATCCCAGTGCCGGGAGCCAGCCGCCCGGCCTCCATCAAGGACTCGGCTCGGACCGTGCCCGTCAAGCTGAGCACGGACGAGCTGACTCAGCTCGAGGCGGTGTCATCGAGCTGACCGAAGTGGCAAAAGCCACCCCGGAGGACGCCGGACGCGATCCCGACCTGGCCGGGCGAGGACTGCGCGCCCACATCCCTGTTCCAACCCAACTCGCCGAGGCACTGCTTGCCAGAAGTTGGAAGAACACGTCCAACTGTCTGCGGACGTGCCTGCGATAGGGTCAGTTGATCACTCGTACACATGGGGGCTGCAGTAGTGACGACCGACGTGACACCCGAACTGGCCGAGGCGATCCAGTGTGGCTACGACCAGCGCGACCGGGCGAACATGGCGCCGACGATCGCCTACTTCCAGGCGCTGCTTGCCGAACACCCTGACCACCCAGTCCTCGTATACGAGGTGGGTGGCGCCTACGACACCGCGGGCCTGGAAGAGACCGCCCGCGGCTACTACGAGCGGGCGCTCGCCCTCGGCCTCGAGGGTGACACCCTGCGCCGGTGCCTGTGCCAGTACGCCAGCACCCTGAGGTGGCTGGGCGAGCTGGACAAGTCGCTCGTGGTGCTCGACCGCGCCCGCAGGGAGTTCCCCGACTCCGACTCCGTACGCGTCTTCCGCGCCCTGACCCTCAACGACGCCCAGCGGCCAGACGAGGCGGTGGCCGAGCTGCTCACCGTCGTCACCGGGCACGCCGAGGCCACCGACCTCGGGCGGTGGGCGGTCGGGCTGAGCGGCCTCGCCCAGTGGCTCGCCGACGGCCGCCCCGAATAGGAAGCGTCCCCCTGCGCACGGCGGCGGGATGCTGAGCGGGCGCGAACCTGCCGGTTTCGAGGAGTCATGGCCCGCCGCCTGGCCCGCCCCTGCCACATGGCCAGCAGGCACCCATCTCTCTCGCTGCCTGACCTTGATGCCCCGCTGCCGTCCGTCGCACCGTCCATCGACGCCCAACCGAACGGCAACCGGCAGAGCTACCCCACCTCCAAGGCTCTCACCTGCGGAAAGCAGAAGTGAAACAGCTTCTCACTGTCCAGGCCGAAACTTCCATCGCCTGAAGAGGTTGAAGCCGCCCGCTCACCCAACGGCGGCTACAGCAGAGCACAGCTCGCCGCCTGGGGCGTTTCCTGGCCGCCACCCAAGGGATGGAAGGACGAGCTGACCAAGCGCTGGAAAGCCGCACGCCAAGACAGCGCACCGCCGCCCCTGCCCCGCCCGGCCCCGGCCGACTTCACGCAGGAGACACTCGACTTCGGCTGACCCGACGACAGCGGGGCCGGACAGGATCCGAACGGCGGCTTGCCCACCCCGCCCCCCGTGCGCTGAGGTGGTGCCCGCCCTGCCGGATGTCCTGGCCGGGCTCGCGAGGGAGGCACCGGTGGAGACCTTCGAGACGGGGGAGACGGTCGTTCGGCGCGACGTACACCGCTCCGGGCGGGTGTGGAGTGAACAGGCGCTACGGGTCCTCGCCGACACGGGCGAGGCGCTGGTGACCGCGTGCGCGCCTGGGGCTCAGGCCCGCTGGCCCGCCCTGTACGCCAGGGCCCGCGAGGAGGGCGAACGGTCGGTGCGCAAGGAGGCGTTCGACGCGATGGCGACGGGGGAGTGGGAGCTCGGGCCCGGGGTGTGGCAGGAGACGGAGCTGCTGCTGTGGAAGCCGCCGGCGGCGTGGTTCAGCATCAACGCCTTCTACACCGCGGCCGGGCTGAGGAACTGGTACGTCAACTTCGAGCACCCCACCCGCCGCACCGAGGCCGGATTCGACACCTTCGACCTGACCATCGACCTCGTCATCGACCCCGACCTGAGCACCCGCACATGGAAGGACGAAGACGAGTACGCCCACGTCCGGCGCTTGGGCATCGTCACCGACACCGAGCATCAGGCGGTGGAGCTCGCCCGCGCCCAGGTCCTCGCCATGATCGACGAAAGGGCCGGGCCCTTCGCCGACGCCGACCAGTGGTCGGCCTGGCGCTGGAACCCCACCTGGCCGCCGCCATGTCTGCCCCAGCGTGAGGGAGCCATCGAGCACGGAGCACGGATCGACTGACGCCGCCTCGACCGGTGGGGGCGGTGCACTGCACGGCTCGCCGCCCCACCCTGGACAGAAGGGACTTATCCGGCCATGGTCGTATCCGTGAGTACCCCTCTTGGCGTGACGCTGCGCCCGTACACCCCGGCCGACCAGACGGCCGTTCTCCACTTGATCAACGCCGACCGCCTGCCCGGCCAGCCTGCGACCACTCCCGCGATGCTCCACCAGGCGCTGGAGGGCCGCTCGCCGGTCGATGCGCAGTGGTGGGCCGCACTGGACCAGCCCACCACCGAGGTGGCCGTGGAGGACACCGGGGCCGTCTTCGGCGTGGTGTCCTACGCCGTCCAGCCCAAGGACGACACGGGGCTGATCCTGTGGCTGCACTGCGGGGAGGCCGCCCGGACCGCCGACCTGCTGATCCATCGCGCGGTTGCCGCACTGGCGCCGCGCCCCGTCCAGGCGTTCCAGATCGCCTCCGCGCTGTCCCTGGGAATGGAGGCGTTGCCGGTCCGGAACCGTGCGGTCACCGATGAGGCGTTGCGGCGGGCGGGCTTCACGGGGGAGCAGTTGTGGCGGTACCTGCGCGCCGCCCTGCCCGCCCCCGGTCTGCCCCACGCCGCCCACGTCCACGTCGGCCCCGCCGACGACACGGGCAAGAACGCCCGACGGCTGGAGATCCGCAAGGGCCCCGTCGTGGTCGCCGAGGCGGTGGTGGGCCCGCCCGTCCAGGGCATCGGCGTCCTGTGGTGGATCGAAGTGACCGCATCCGCACGCGGCCAAGGGCTGGGACGGGCCCTGCTGGGCTCCGCCCTGGACGTGTTGACCGGGCTGGGCGCCACCGAGGTGATCCTGTACGTCGATGACGACGCTCCTCCTGGAGGCGACCGCGACCGCACCGCAGCGAACCGCCTCTACGAATCGGCAGGATTCATCGAGATCGACCGGCTCCACTCCTACACGCGCGCACTGTAGGCGTCCTCGATCGAGCAAGCGGGAAAGGGCCCGAAATGGGGCCCTTCCCCTGGCGCGTCTTCCGCAGACTCCGGACCGGCCCCGCCGCAGCGACCCTGGCCAGCGGGCCGTTGGGCAGGCCGGCCTCATCCTTGCCGAACGTGTCCATGAGCAGCAGCCGCCGGCCCCGTGTGTGCTGGGTCCGCGCCGCAGCGCGGACCCAGCACACCCGCACGCGTCCGGGCGAACGCCCCCGCCGGAGAAGGTCAGCGGTACAGACCGGCGAGAGTCTCCAGAATCTTCGGGATGTCCGCAGGATTGGTCCGGAGCAGCACCAGGCCCACGATCGCGGCAATCGCGAGCCGGGTGAGCCCGGTCTGCACGATGGCGGGGACGTCCGCCGGCCGTGTCTTGCGCACCGCGACGAGCAGGACCGACACCAACGCGATGAGCACGGCAAAAACAGGAATGGTCACGACGGACTGAACCGAACCTACCGGGAAGCTTGGACATCGCTCCACCACATCTGCCATGCACCCCTCGACGATGCCGGGGCTCCATTCGAGGGTCAGTGCGGCGGTGACGGCGTCGAGGTCCTGGCGGAGGAACGCGGTGAACTTCGCTACGGAGCCGCGACCGAACTTTTCAGCCTGGCGAGGGGCACCACCGAGTGCATCTCGGCCACCGGCACGGTGAAACCGCGGCGGCGGGCCTCGGAGAGGTGTTCTAGCGGCGGACCCCTGCGGGTGGAGGGTCGCGGGGCCTACTGTGCCGTTATGAAGACTTCCGGCAAGAAGAAGCCCCTTCCCGAGGACCTGAAGGTGCTGGATGCCAGCCTGGCCATGGCCGCTGGCATGATCGCCGACAATGCGGCCACCAGCCTGCGCGACGGCCGCTGGGTGGACCTGGTCGTGGACTTGGTCGAGGCCAACCGGCGTACTCAGATGAGCCTGCACGAAGCGGTCGAGAAGGCGCTCGCCCACGGTCAGAGTTTTGAGTCTCTGGCGGGTGGATCCCACCTGTCGCCGGAATATCTGCAGGAGGCGTACGAGCAGTTCGATCGTGCGGCGGTGGCGCGATCTGGTCCCGGTAAGGACGGCCGGGAGCCGTGGCGGGTCCTGGGCTGAGGGCCGAACCGTCGAAGGGCGTCCGAAGCCAGCCCTCCCTTGGCTGCGGACGCCCGTGTCGTGCGGCGTGCTCAGACGGCTAACAGCGCGGGGGCACCGTCATGCACCCACTGTGCCCCGATCTGGTGACGGGTTGGTGGACGCCACGAGCCGGATTACCTGCATGAGGGCCCAGCCGCTGGCTGTCAGCCGGTCCAGGGACCACCGCGGTTCGCGCCTGTCCACGCTGGTGTTACGCGGTGGCGTTCTCTTCGGCCCTACCGACGGTGATCCGGTCGGCGTAGTTGCAGGTGTCGAGCACGTTGTCCGCATCCCGAGTCTCGTTCTTTACCGTGGGGGCAGCGAGACCGGGCGGCGCCCGGGTGGGCGCCTAATCTGTCCCGATGACTTGTCGGTCCTCGTAGGGTTGCTTCGAGGGGCGACCGCCTGGGACAGCGCGGTGGACGGCAAGGTCGTTCCTGGGAATGGGATGGGGGAGCGGTGGACAGTGAAGCGCTGACCGGTGGCATGGCGAACGCGGGTGGGGTCTTCCGTCGGGGTGCGGTGGTTGAACGGCCCGCGCCACGGAATGCGCAGGCCCTTCACGCCTACCTCCTCGCGTTGAGGGAACGCGGGTTCGACGGTGGTCCGATGCCGATCGGCCTCACCCCCGAGGGCCGTGAGGAGCTGACCTTCCTGCCCGGTGACGTTGCCCTGCCGCCGTTTCCGCGATGGGCCATGACGGCAACCGCCCTGAGATCGGTGGGTAGTTTGCTCAGGCGCCTGCACGAGGCGAGCGCCACGGTGCCGTTGGACGGCACGGCCGCCTGGGCCCGGGACCTGGCCGACCCTCGGGGCGGGACCATGCTCTGCCACAACGACGTGTGCCCGGAGAACGTTGTCTTCCGCGACGGCCGAGCGGCCGCCCTGATCGATTTCGACTTGGCCGCTCCGGGTCGGCCTGTCTGGGACGTTGCGATGACCGCGCGCTACTGGGTTCCGACGCTGGATCCCACCTCCGCTGCCCTCGACTATCCCGACGGGCTGGATGCACCAGTGCGGCTGCGGCTCCTGGCTGACGGCTACGGAATGTCTCCCCACGATCGAGCCGAGCTGCCGGGAGTGATCGAAGAGGCTACCGAGATGTGCCGGGCCTTCGTCGCCGACCGGGTGGCTGACGGTGACCCGGTCTACCTTCACGCACTGGCCGAGCACGGCGGTTGGGAACGCTGGGACCGCATGCAGGCCTGGCTGATGACCCAGCGGGAAACGTTCATGGCGGCGTTGCTGGCCTGAACAGGCTGTTCGACCTTGTCGGCGTCCGACCGCTCGGCCGGGGAAGGCTGCTGAGGGTCCCTCATGGGCCCGGATCTTCGCACATTGCAAGTCTCAGAAGGGGATCCGTCCCGCTTTTTGAGTGAGAAGGGGTTCTGCGAACGAATCCGGGATCGGCGGGGGCCCGACGGCACATGATTGATCTTGCTCGCGCAAAGGACCGTTTGTGAGAGTAACGGGCGCCGAACCTGTGGCCGCGGCGCTCCGATCGTCGAACTTCCGGTCCAGGTTCGGGAGTCCGACCGATTCGGTCGGAGCCGACTGTCAGCGGTTCGGCGGAACACTCTGAGCTGATTGTCGTTCAGAGGGGGCCGATGGCGTTTCGGGTTGTGCACGCGGGGGAGTCGTCTTCGCGTACCTGCCGGATCTCGGTTGCGGGCAGGCGTGGGAAGCGGTGTGGAAGGTGAAGCCGCCTGCGCTGATCGCCTGCGCTGAGTGCCGGCATTCGGCGCAGGCGAAGACCCCCGTGCGGGGATGCGGTTCTTGGCCCATGCCCCGCATGCCCCGGACTGGGAGATCGCCGCGCGAGGGGGAATCGGAGCATTACCACCTACCTCCACAAGCTCGAACTCGCCTGGGCCGCGGGTGGCGCGGGCGCCCGCGCTGATTTGGGGGTACGGGTACGGGACGGGTCCTGGGGAGCCGACGCGCTGGCCTCCGCCCCGGACGGCTCCTGGTGGATCGCGCCGGAAGCCCGGCTGTCGCCCGATACCGATACCGACATCGCGGCCCGTCCGTGGGCGTCAGCGCCGGTCTGCGCTCAGTCCGTTCATGGTGAGGTCGAGGAGGCGTTCGGCCTGCTCGCGCTGTTCGGGCTTCGCTGAGGTGAGGGCGATGCCGGTGAGGGCGGCGAACATGTCGGACGGGCCGATATCGGACCGGATGGTGCCGGCGGCGGTGGCGGCGTCGAGGAGCGCTGTCAGGGCTTCCAGGATCATGGCGTGGCTCTGGGCGTACGGGTTGACGCCCGCCTCTGTGACGCTGCGGAGGGCTTCGGCCATGCCGAACTTGGCCGTCGCGTAGTCGATGAAGCGGCCCATCCAGGCGCGCAAGGCTTCGCGCGGGGGCAGCGTCGCAAGGAGCTCGGGGCTGGCGTCGCACAGGCGTGCCAGTTCGTTGCGGTAGGCCGCCTCGATCAGGACCTCCCGGGTCGGGAAGTTGCGGTAGAGGGTGCCGGAGCCGACTTCCGCCTCCTTGGCGATGCGTTCGAGGTGCGCGTCCAGCCCCTGTTCAGCGAACACCCGCACCGCTGCGGACAGGATCTTTTCCCGGTTCCGCTGGGCGTCGGCTCTCAACGGTCGCCCGGTGTCCCTGGCCATCTGCGCTCTCCTCACGCTCGCGGCGGTCATATTTGATAAGTGGGGGCATCTCCGCTTACGCTCATGGAAGTGGCGGTGCCTCCGGTTCCACTCTACGGGACGCGCTGTACCCACGGCTTACCCGGCGGCCCTCGGACGAGGGCGGCTCGCCCCCCGTGTTCAGGCACCCACCCGCGCGCCGGGTCGGCTCGCGCTGCGCACAAAACGGTTTCAGGAGAAAAAAATGAGCCTCACGCTCGAAGGAAAAACCGCCGTCGTCACCGGCGGCGCGTCCGGCGTGGGCCTGGGCATCGCCCAGGAGTTCGCGGACCACGGCGCCAAAGTGGTCATCACCGACCTCCAGCAGTCGGCGCTGGACCAGGCGGTCGCCGCTGTCGGGCCGAACGCCTCGGGATTCGTCGCGGACGTCACCAAGCTCGCCGACATGGAGGCGATGTACGCGCACGTCATCGACCGGTACGGACGCCTCGACGCCGTCGTCGCCAACGCCGGCCTCGGAGCGCACGCCCCCCTCGGATCGATCACCGAGGAGCAGTTCGACCGGACCTTCAACGTCAACGCCAAGGGCGTGCTGTTCACCGTGCAGCCGGCCATCCCGCTCCTCCCGACCGGCGGCACGATCGTCATCATCGGGTCGACGGGCTCGATCCATGTCCCGCGCGGCATGGGCCTGTACGGCGGCTCCAAGGCCGCCGTGCGCGGCTTCGTCCGCGCCTGGGTCCAAGACATCAAGGGGACAGGCATCCGGATGAACGTCCTCAGCCCCGGCGCGGTGGACACTGAATCCCTGCGGCGCGCCCTGGCGATGGCGCAGGGCCCCGACCAGGTGGACGCCGGAGTCAAGGCGATGGGCCAGGACAACCCGACCGGGCGGATCGCGGACGTGCGGGAGATCGGCAAGGCCGCCGTGTTCCTGTCCAGCGACGCCTCCAGCTTCATCACCGGCGCCGAACTGTTCGTGGACGGCGGCATGGCTCAGGTGTAGCCGCCGCACCCCCAGGCCTGTGGGCGATCGGCCACACCACCACGACGGCCGCCGTCATCCAGCACGACGGCACGATCCTGGCCGACGCCCCCGACTCCCGTCCCTGACCCGTGCTCCGCGGCTGGCTCCGGAGGGGGAAGAGGCCGTGCGCCCGCCCCCGCCACGTACACCCCCGCCCGGGTGTCACGCCAGGGCCGCGGCTGCCTCTCCCTGCGGGGTGCGCGGGCCGGGCACTGTCGCCCGGATGGACAGGTCCAAGTCCAGGCGGCTGTTCATGTCCAGCTCGAACCGGCCGTACGGATTGACGTGGGTCCAGAACAGCGGTGACAGCGCCCTGCGGTCCGCGTCGGCGAGCTTGTCCGCCCACTTCGGATCGGCCAGGACCCCCTGCATCAGCAGCGTGTTGACGTGCACCAGGGCGGACTGGAGCAGGTGCAGCGCAAGCATGCTGACCTCCTGGGACTCCTTGTCCGAACCCGCCAGGTCGCCGTCCTTGCCGTAGAAGAGGTCCTTGCTCGCGCTGTTCCAGTTCTCCACCACCTGCAACCCCTCGTGGATCTCCTGGCGCATCCGGGCGTCGGCGAGGTAATCGCAGACGAACGAGGTCCTCACCGCCCGGCCCAGCTCCTCGATCGCCCGGTACGTCGGGTGCTTGGGGCCTCCCCCGGGTGAACCGGCGCAGGACCTGCTCGGCCTCGGCGTGCCCAGGCGCAGTGCGGTGGTGTACTTCACGATCTGGTCGTACTGCTGGGCGATCAGGTCGCCAGTCGATCGTCTTGGTAGACAGCACCGGGCCCCGATTCGGCCACTGGCCGTCCTCCCCGGCCGCCGGGCGGTACAGCTTCGCGGAGCCGATGTTCTTCAGCCTGGGCATCAGCTTGAAGTCGAGCATGTGCGCGAAGGCGAACCCGCCAATGGAGGCGCCGTGCATGTCGGTGTACTGCCGGTCCACCTCCATGTCGGTGCAGTGCCGCAGCACGCCCTCGCTCATCGAGGCGACCTCGGATGTCGAACAACTCTTGAGCTGGGAGTAGATGCAGACCGATTTCCGCTCCAGATGCCAGTAGATCATCACGCCGGGGCCCCGGTAGCGCTGATGCCACTCGGTCATCAGGTTGGAGGACCAGGCGCCGAACTTGCGGCTGTCGGAGGCACCCTCACTGTCCCCTCCTTCGCCCGTCTCGTCCTCGCTACCGACGACCAGGTCCTCCAGGCGCGAGCGCGTCGCGTGTGAGATCCGCTCCACCCTGCCGCGACAGAACTGGGCCTCGAAACGAGGTCTACGGCGGTTACTGAGCGCTACACGCCACCTGGCCGTAGCTATACGAGAACAGGGCCAGGACCGCAGCGAGTTCGCGAAAACTGAAGGGTTCTCAGCGGGAACCCGAGGGTCCGGTGCACGGATTCTGGGGGATGGACCCGTGGGTTCGCGGTGAACCTGCGTTGGCGATCGTGCTGACTGTGGCGTCCGGAAACCCCCGGATCAATTACCGCTCGTCGTGGTGGGTGAGGTGGCCGTCGAGGAATCGCCAGTAGCGACGGTGGCGGGTTTGCCGCCAGGTCTCGTCGGCGTTGAGGGCTTGTGTGATCCACTCGTGCAGTTGCGGGAGGGCATGTGCCTGCAGAGCGGCGCGAGTGGCAGCGCGATCACCGGCATTGACCGGGATGACATCGATCCGCAATCCGACGCTCTTCGGATGGATGCCACGGCCGTAGCTGAAGGGCTGCGGAGCGACCCATTCGACCCCGAGGACATACGCGTCACTGCTGTGCCCGGTGAGAAATTCTAGATCCCTGATGTGGGTCATGTCGGTGCCGAGAGCATCGCTGATGTCGGTGGTCGTCAGTGGCCAGGCACGGTGCCGGGGCAGTCTTCGGTTTCGTGCGGACATGGGATCAGGATGACAGCTGTCAGCGCCAGCCTTCGTAGATGTCCTCGCGGCCGGTCCCGGACCGCCTGCACTACGACACCGCGCTGGCCTCCGGCTGGCCGATCGCCACCGGTCCGATCGAGGGTGCCTGCCGCCACATCATCGCCGACAGGCTCGCCATTGCCGGGTCACGATGGGGCCTGGCCGGCGCCGAAGCCATCCTCAAACTCCGCGCGCTGAAGGACGACGGCAACTTCGAGGAGTACTGGCGACACCACCTCGCCCGCGAGCATGAACACCTCTACCCCACTCCCGACCGACACGACCACCGCCTCACAGCCTGATCAGCGATCGTCCCACCGACAAGACGAACAAGCTCTCGATCAAGTAGACATGGACAAGGCCAGGACCTGGGGAATTGCGTGATCGTTCACAGATGCCGTCCGGCCGGGCGTTCAGACACTCGCTCGCCGTCTGGCTCGCCCTCTGCAACCGGCTATGCTCCGCGCCGCGTCAAAACGGGTAACTTGGGTGCACTGGGGGGCGCATGCGGTGGATCGTGATCGTGCGGGCGGGGGCACTGCTGGTCGGCATCGCCGCGATTGTCTACGCGGTCGTGGCGTCGGTGGCGCCGTACCGGGACACCATGGCGTTCCGCCACGCGCACCTGTGCTCCGGAGGCGTACCGACCCCTGTCTCCGCCACGCATGGCTGCATCGCACGCGAGATCGGCAGCGTGACGGGCCGGGACACCCATGTGGAGACGACCACCGATGAGTCCGGGACCACCAAGCAGACCCACGACGACGTGACGTACCGGCGCGCGTCCGGCACGCAGGAGACCAAAGAGGTTGTCTCCTCCGTCTACGATGCCGCCAAGTCCGGGGCGCGGGCGGACCTGGAGACCTGGCGGGACGAGGTGGTCTGGATCACCGTGGCGGGCCAGAGCGACGGATTCGACCCGTCCACCGAGGGCGCGCTGACAAGCACCGCGGTGCTGGCCTGGGTCGGGCTGGGCCTGCTTGTATGGTTCCTGCTGGGGGACGGCACGCTCCGCCACCTCTTCGGGAACTTCGGCTGCCGGCCCATCGGGTGGGTCTGCTTCGGTTTCTGGACCGTCAGCATGATCCATGACGCCCTGACCTACCAAATGGGCACATCGGACTATGTGTTCCTGGGGGTGCTCTGGACCTTGTCCCTGGCGCTCTGTGGATACGGAGTGTTCGGCGGCCACGGGGAGGACCACGGGGAGGACTCCCTGGTGCAGGTGCTGCGCAGGCGCGGGATCCGCCGCAAAGTGCTGCGGAGATGGGAGGACGCGTGACGACCGGCATCGGGAGTATCGGCCTGGCGTCCTTGAACGTCTGCTGCGGGTTGTCCAATCCTCTGCCGCCGGTGAAGGAGCGAGCGGCCGAGTTCTGCCGCCGTCTTGAGCAGGCGGACGTGGACATCGTGAACTTTCAGGAGGTCTGGACATCGGGACTGCACGGGTTCCTGCGCCGGCACCTGCCGTCCTTCCCGTTTGTCGCCCGCAGGACCGGAGCGCTCGGCCAGCCGGCCGGAGGCCTGGTCTCCTTTTCCAGGACGCCCCTGCGGGCGGTTGGATACGTCTCGTTCCGCGGCACGAAGCCGCAGGCCGGCGGCCCGTTGTTCCGCGCTTCACTGGCGCTGAGCAGCCGCTTGCAGGGGGTGCTGACCTTCGAGGTGTCCGGTCGCCGAACGGTGGTGGGCAATGTGCATCTGACCGCGAACAGGGATGGGAACTGGGCGGCGGGAAATCGGCATGAAGCCCTGCAGGCTGCGCAGTTGGGGAGGGTGCAGCAGGTGTTGCGGGAGGCGCGGGGCGGAGACACGGAACTGGTGATCGCCAGCGGCGACTTCAATCTCTCCAGCGGTTCTGCTCTGTACCAGGAGGTGCTGGACACGGGTGCGTGGCGGGACCCGTTCGCTGCGGCGGACCTGCCCACCTTCCACGCCGAGTTGCTGCCCGCCGGTGCATCGGCGTACCGGGTCGACTACCTGCTGGTCCAGGGCGACCCCGATCGCTATCCGGTCATCGGGACCGACCGGCTGTTCACGGAGCCGGTCGCGCTGCGGTCGGGCGGCACGACGTTCCTCTCGGACCACGTGGCGCAGGTCGCCAGGGTCGCAGTCCCCTGAGGCTGGTAGTTCTGCTCGCTCGGGTCGGGGTTGCTGGGGCCGGGGTGACGAAGAGTGTTTGGGCGGCGCGGCCGATCACGGACCAGTCGGGTTGATCATGTGGGTGGGCTGGTCACGGCGGTGTGACGATGTGCTGGTGGGGCGCTACGAACGCAACGAAGCTCCCGTTGAGAGGGGTGACCTTGCCAAGTCGCCCTGTTCAACCGGGGATGCTCCTATGTCTTGTCAAGCGGCCTGCGCGAGGTCGATTGTTGTGACGTTCGCGCAGGTCAGTGCCGTGAAGACCTCGCGGGCTATGTACCGTTTGAGGCAGCGGATGATGTCCTTCTTCTGGCGCCCCTGCGCGGTGGGGCGGGCGACGTACTCACGGGTGCGGCGGTCGTGCTGCATCCGGACCACAGCGATGCAGTAGAGAGCGGCGTTGGCGGATCGGTTTCCGCCGCGGTTGAGCCGGTGACGGTCGCGGCGCCCGGAGGAGGCGGGGATCGGAGTGGTGCCGCACAGGCGGGCGAAGGCGGCTTCGGAGCGCAGTCGTTCGGGGTTGTCACCAACAGCGGCGAGGATGTGGGCGGCGGTTTCAGGCCCAACGCCGTTCACGGCCAGGAGGTCGGGGGCGGCCTGTGTGGCGATCGTGCTCAACTCGGTGTCGTAGTCGGCGATTTCACGGTCCAGCTCCTGGTAGCGGCGGGCCAGTCGACGCAGCGTGAATTTGGCTGCGGCGGCGGGGTGCGTGCCTTGACGGCGGAGGTGCGGGCGTTGTGCAGGATGCGGAGGGATTCGGCGGCGCCGTCGTGGGCCTTGGGGATGATGTTCGCGGGGCCGGAGGCGACGGCCTGGGCGGCGGCGTAGGCGTCGATCGGGTCGGACTTGCCGTGCTGGTGGCGTATGCGCCGATCGGGCCGGTTGATGTCGAAGACGGTCAGGCCGGCGGCGGTCAGTACCCGGGCGAGGGAACTGGGCGTCGGCGAGGTGCCGGCCGAGGCGGTCGACGACGCCACCATCACCCCGAAGGGCGTTCTCCCAGCTCAACCCGTCCCCCGAGGGGAGCCACACCCAACTGAGCTTGAGGGCGTGTGGCGCTGTTGTCCTTTTCGGGCTTGAGGACGGCGTTTCCGCTGGTCGGCCATAGGGGTGGCGGTCCGGTGGGAGTGGTGGCGTGTCGTGTCGTTGCTCCTTGGGAGGTTGTGGATGCTGTCGCTCGCCGGACTATTGGAACAGCACAAGGTCGCCGCTCGCCGTCTTGCGTGAGGAAGCCGATCGCATCTAGGACGTGTATCGAGACCATGGACGGGCCGGACGATGTGATGTCCAGGTCCGGCCCGTCCGTCCGCCGCTAGAGGTCGAGTTGGTACTCGTGTGTCGTGTGCGTGGGCGTGTAGCCGAGACTGTTGTTGATCTGTCTCATGTGCATGTTGCTGTCGGCGGTGTCAGTCAGGAGGCCGCCGAGGTCTGGATAGCGCCCATGGGCGTGTCGGATCGACTCGGCCTTCATCCATCGGCCGAGGCCGTGTCCACGGTGCTCAGGCAGCACGCCGGTGCCGTAGTTCTGGCCATCACCTTTGCCGTCGCCGGGGACGACCAGCTCGGGGAACCCGGCGATCGAGCCGTCGGAGGCGTCGACGGCAACGACGGTGTGCAGGTGGTCGCCTCGCTGTTCAACGACCTTCGCCGCGGCCCGGACACGGTCCACGTCCCAGGTCACCGTGCCGTAGTCGGTGTCGTCCATGGGCATGTCGTCCATGGCGCGACGCGAGGCGGCGAACGTCTCGGCGAGCCCGTCGGGCACGGCTCCGTGCCATGACATCAGCCGGTAGCCGGGATGCGGACCCTCGATGATGCGGGCGAGGGCGGTGGTGTCCGCGTCGGCCAGCGGCAACCGGGAGAACCTCAAGGTGAGGACTTTGCGGAAACCGCGCGCTGGCAGGAAGCGGTCGCCTGGCGATCCGGCCTCGGCCTGCGCGATGACGCAGCGTCGGGCATTGGCCCAGGTAGCGGCCACGGCGGCGTCGACGAGCCGGGAACCGACGCACTTGCGTCGTTCTGTGGGATGGACACCGAGGGTCAGTTCGGCCAGGTGCGCCTGTCCGGGGTCGGTGAACAGCCGCAGGAAGGCGGTCCCGACAGGGATGGAATCGGCGTCGGACGCCAGCCATGCAAGACGCCGGGTGTGCGGCGTGTGAGCAGGGTCGGTCAGTGGGGTGATGCGAAACGACAAGGTGTCTCCGTCGTGAGGAGGTGGCAAAGGTCAGTACGCGGACTCAACACCTGGGCACTCCTGCGCATGTGCTCCACACCTCCTCGTCGACAGCGCCGGTCCCGAACAACATCGGACGGCTGGGAGAACCTAGCTGGCCCATCGGCTCCTCGGCAAAGGGTTAACGAAAAGCCTGTGCGAGCGTGCGGTCACAGCCACTCGTTGATGGCCGCGACCAGCACGGTTGCCTCGTAGCGGACCGCCGGCTTGTCGTACCTCGTGGCCACGGCCCGGTGGCGCTTGAGGCGATTGATCCCGCACTCGACCGCGTGCCGGTCCCGATAGGCACTCTTGTCGAACTTCGCCGAACGGCCACCGCGCGAGCCGCGCTTCTTCCGGTGGAGGGCCTGGTCGGCCTTGTCCGGGATGGTGCGGCGGATGCCGCGTTGCGCAGGTAGGTGCGGTTCTTGCGGGAGGCGTACGCCTCGTCAGCGCGTACTCGATCGGGACGGACGTGCGGCCGGTCCGGCCCGATGCGGGCCGCGCGGACCTTTTCCAGCACGGGTTCGAACTGCGGAGAGTCCCCGCGCTGCCCGGCCGTCACCACGATCGACAGGGGCTTCTGGCCCTGCTCGACTGCCAGATGGAGCTTGGTGGTGAATCCACCGCGCGAGCGTCCCAGCCCATGATCAGCGGGTTCGGTGAAGATGCCGCCCGGCGGTTCCTTCTGCAGGTCACCCTGGTTCCGTGCCCCAGCCGCATGCTGATGGGCGCGGCACACCGTGGAATCGACGCTCAGGTCCCACACGATCGCACCAGCCGCATCAGCCGGGGCCTGGAGCTGAGTGAGAACCCGGTGCCAGGTGCCGTCCCGCTGCCATCGGCGGAACAGATCGTAGATCCGGCCCCACGGCCCGTACTCGACGGGCACGTCCCGCCGCGGAACCCCTGTCCGGATCCGGAACCGTATCCCGTCGATCAGCTGCCGTCGGGGCCAGAAGGGCGGCCGCCCCGCCCTCGTCCCCTTCGGCAACAACGGCTCCAACATCGCCCACCGTTCGTCCGTGAGATCTCCCCGCGCCATGAACCGTGATCACTCATCGCCCGAGATCGACTTTCGATACACGGCCTAGACGCAGAACGGCGCCCAGTCGAGCTCGCCACCCCCAGTCCCATCGACTCCGCTGCCGGGCACGCTCGCATTCGGCTGACCACATAGCAGCGGGGCCGGACAGGAACCCTGTCCGGCCCCGCTGCTCGTTCCTGTCTGTCCGCAGATTCACCCGCTCAGACGGGTGCGTGGTCCCCATGAGAATTCGACGTCCTCCAGCAGACGTCCTCCAGCTCGCCCTCCCAGCGGCCTCGCAGGAGAAGCGGGGCGCTCTCCATCCATTCGCAGATGATCAGGCTCTCGGGCTGACCGATGTAGCGTCCGCGATTGCGTGAGCACTGCTTCCTGCAGGAGGCCCCGAATCCGGACTCAGTGAGCACAAGCGGTATCGGTCGATCAAGAGCAATGGGGGCCGCCCAGCCGTTGTCACCCTCACAGACAGCAATGGCGCGTCAGACTGGGGCAGTGTTCGTGGCTTTGCCCGGATCAATTCCCCCTCACTTGAGCGCCGATGGCGCGGTCTCGGAAGACGTCCGGATGTAGCAGTACCAGGTCCACCCGGGCGCTGCGACAGGCCGCCAGCGGTCAGCAAGGAGCGCGGCAACCTCGCCCGCGTTGATGCCGCGGGGCCCGATGCTGCGGCGTTGGCGCGGTGCGGCACGTACAAGGAGGATGGCTCCTGGCGCGGCAAGGGTGTTGACGGTGTCGGCCCAGCCCGGCCGGCGCTGCTCCGGGATCCCGTGCAGGCAGCCGTTGTCGAGCAGGAGCGAGGTGGCGCCGGCGAGCCGGCCGTCGGGGTCGACCGCGTGCGGCTCGGTCACGTCGGCGACAAGCCAGAGGACTCGACCCTGTGGATCCCCGTTTCGGGCAGCGGCAATAGCCTGGGTTGTGTAGTCGACGGCCGTGACCGACCAGCCGTGCCCGGCGAGGTAGCGCGCCTGACGGCCGGTGCCACAGCCGAGGTCGACTGCCTGGGCGGGCGGCAGCGGGGCAGAGCCCTCGACGATGTCGACCAGCGGGGCCGGTATCCCGGCCCCGTCCCAAGGAACGATGCCGAGGCGGTAGAGCGCGCGGTAGGTACGGCGCATGCGGACTCCATCTGTGGGCGGTCGGCTGGTCAGCGCTCGGCCGGCAGCCGGCGCGGATGGAACCACAGGAGTGCGCCGATGAAGAGTAGCGGAGCGAATGCGGCGGAACTCACCTGACGTAAGGTCAGGTCTCCTGCGGCCAGGTACCCGAGGGTGGCCGTCCAGTCGATGACCTGGATGACGATCATCGTGTTGATCCAGCCGTCCCGGACGCGTGGTGCCCGCGCTGCGGCGAACATGCCGTAGGCGTAGCCGAGGAACCGGGCGGCCATCATCGCGAACAGCCAGTTCACCCACGGCGGCGCTGCCGGACGCAGGCCCAGCGCCTCGGCGCTCGCGCCGGGCGCCACCAGGAACAGCGCCCCGAGGATGAGTTGAAAGACTCCGACGATGACAAGGGTGACGCGTAGCGCTCGCACGGGTGGTGCTCCGTTCAGCTGGTCGACGATTCCGTGACTGTAGGTGAGCGCCGTAGCTGATTGTCAAAGAGTGAACTAGTATCCGTACTTGAACTATTGGCTCTGACCAGCGGAGACGTCATGAACAGGGAATGCGCCGACGAGACCTGCCCGGTGGCCTTGGCAGTGAAGATCCTCGACGGCAAATGGACGATGCTCGTGATCCGTGACCTGCTCGGCGGCACCAAGCGCTTCTCCGAGCTGCGTATCTCGCTCGCCGGCATCAGCCCGAAAACCCTCACCGACCGGCTGCGCTCCCTCGAGGAGCACGGGCTCGTGCAGCGTGTCATCCACGCCGAGATCCCCCCGCGAGTGGAGTACACGCTGACCGACACGGGCCTCGGCCTCGAACCCGCTATCCGCGCGCTGGGCGCCTGGGGCACCACGATGGCCACGACACCGGCAGTTACCCCTGCCAGGGGCGCCAGCTAGCGGCTCGGCTGGGGCCGTTGCCGCGCCCCCACACACCTGCCGCCCGCGACCCGCGCCCAGACTGCCGCGGCCCCCGGCAACGTCCTGCGCACCGTCGCCCACCTGGCCGCCGACCACTGGCCCCTTCGACCTGGTCCTGGCCGGAGGCCTCTTCGACTACCTCGAAGAACGCTTCGCCCGAGCCCTGATCCGCACCACTCTGTCCCGCCTGTGCCGCCCCGGAGGCACGTTCTACTTCTCCACCATCGCGACCCCGAACCCCTACGCCGCCCTGATGACCCACATCGGCCGCTGGAACCTCGTCGAACGCACCCCCGCCGACATCGAGGCCGACGTCCGTGCCGCCGCGCCGCCGGGAACCGTCGCCGGACTGGACATCACCGCCGATGCCACTGGCCTGACGCGGTTCGCGACGGTGCGGCGCGCTGACGACCCGGGGTGATCCCCGCAGTCGGCTTCGTGTTCGTCGCCGACGCAGCCTCGATCGTCAGTCGAGGCCTTCGATGATGCGGAAGTCGCGCTCGACGCCGTCAGCAAGTGTGGCCAGCGCCTCCTGGTAGGCCGCACTCGCATGTGCGGCGACCGCCTGTTCGAAGCTGTCGAACTCGATCAGGACGGTGCGCTCGGCGATTCCGGCGTCGTGTGCGACGACCCGACCGCCACGGGCGAGGGTCCGCCCGCCCCCGGCCCGGACGGCCGGACCGGCCAGCTTGTTGTAGGCAGCCAGCTTCTCGGGGTCCGCAATGGTGCGGTAGACGCTGACCCAGTAGCCCTTGGGCATGGAACCTCCAGTGTTGGGATGAGTGCATCTGACTTACGGGTTGGTCTCGGACGGACGTCGGCGGGCGAGAGCGAGGCTTGTCAGCGTCGTGATCGCCATGGCGCCGATGCCGACCAGCGCCGCGGTGGTGTAGGCGTTGTCGTCGGGGAAGAGGTGGCCGGGGCCGGTGCCGGCGGCGAGGATCAGGCCGCCGATGGCGCTGCCCAGGGAGTACCCGACGCTGCGGACGACGTAGTTGAAGCTCATGGCGCTCGAGGTCTCGCTCTTGGGGGTGACGGCCAGGATGACGCCGGGCATGGCGGCCGAGAAGCTGCCGACGCCGAAGCCGAGCACGCCCATGGCCGCGAGCAGTTCGGCCAGGTTGGACCGGGCGGTGGCGAACAGGACGAACCCGCCGCCGACGATGGCGGCGCTGCCGGCCAGGAGCAGGGGGCCGTCGATCCGTTCGCGGACCCGCGGCGTGAGCTTGCCGGCGACGAACCCCAGCACGGAGAACGGGATGAGGACCAGCCCCGCCACGAAGGTCGTCAGCCCGAAGCCGTAGCCGGCGCCGTGCGGCGTCTGCGCGTAGCGGGTGATGAGCGTGAGCAGGAGGTACATGCCGCTCCCGCCGACGAACATGGCGAGGTTCGCCCCGGCGACCGCCGGGTGCCGTATCGCCCGGACGTCGACCAGGGGCGTCTTGGTTCGCAGTTCGGAAACGGTCCAGACGCAGAGCAGGAGCACGGCGGCGACGGCAAGGGTCACCGCCACGGCGAGGTGTCGGCTCCACAGGCTCCTCTCGCCGGCCAGGAACAGGACGAGGAGCAGTCCACCCGCCAGGACGAGCGCACCGGCCACGTTCACGTGAGCGGAGCGGCCTTCGGGAGCTGCGGGCATGGAGCGCCACGCGGTCACGAAGGCGATGGCGGTGACGAGCAGGCCGAGGCCGTAGGCGGCCCGCAGTCCGCCGAACTCGGCGAGCAGCGCGGCCAGCGGGTAGCCGACGCCGGCTCCGATGATGGAGACCACTGAGATCAGGGCGATCGTGGCCGCGCTGCGCTCCTCGGGAAGATGGTCGCGGGCCACGCCCATCATCAGCGCCGTGAGACCGAGTCCGACGCCTTGGGCCGCTCTGCCCACGAGCAGCCAGGCGAACGGCAGCGGCAGCACGGTGAGCGCGCTGCCGACGACGACGATCGCCAGCGTGGCGAGAATCGTGGCCCGCCGGTGCGGACCGGCTCCGAGCCGGCCGAGGACGGGTGTGGCGACGGCGCCGCTGAGCAGGGCGATGGTCAGCGTCCACTGCGCGCTGTCGAGGGAGACGTGGAACGTGGTCGCCACGCTGGTGATGAGCGGCGTCCCGAGGCTGGCGACCGCCGCCACGACCAGGGCGATGAACATCAGAGCGGGGACCAGCAGACGTGCCTCGGAACGTATCAGGGCAGTGCGCATGGGCTGGTCCTGAGCCTGGGCCGCGGTCACCGGTCCGACTCCTCTCGGGCGTGGCTTTCGAGCTCCGCCAGATGTAGCAGCGCCGGAAGGGCTGCTGCCAAGGCCTCGACCTCGTCACCGGTGAGTTCGTCGATCAACCGCGCGTACGCGTCGACGCCCGCCTGGCGTCGCGTCCGGACGTACGACGCGCCGGCCTCGGTCAGGCACACCAGCGTGACCCGCTTGTCGGACGGATCGCCCTTCCGCTCGACCATCCCGGATTCCTCCATCACCCGGACCAGGACGGTCATCGCGGGCTGGGTGACGCCCTCGGCCACCGCCAGATCGGTGATCCGTCGCGGGCCGGTCTTGTCCAGGGTGGCCAAGGTGGCGGCGGACGTCAGGCTCATGTCGCGGGGAAGGCGTCTCACGGCCCTGGTGGCCAGACCGTAGAGGGCTGACCCGATGGCATCGGAAGCGCCGTGCGCGGCGTCTCGGCGACTCATGCCTGAAGCATAGCAGCTTTATATGAATCCTTTATGCATCTCCCGATCGGGGTTCGGCGATGCTTGGCTTACAACGCGTTCGCGTAAAGATGAACGAGCGTCGGTTTTGATCGCCCTGTTGATCCCTTCGGCCCGCATCCGCCAGGCGCAGCACCTGCTGGAGATCGCCGGGCACACCGTCGAACGGATCGCCGCTCAGGTCGACTTCGGCTCGCCGACGGCCTTCCGCGACCATCTCAAGCGCACCACCGGCGTCAGCCCGCAGGCCTACCGGCGCACCTTCAGCTGACGCGGGGACGGTGGCAGTGCGCCGGTTGTCCACAGAGCCGGTTGTCCGCAGATCGAAGGGATACTCCACGGCGCCCCGGCCGCCATGGAACAATCGGCAGACGGCGGGACCGGCGGTGACGGGCCGTTGGAAGCGACACAGCGCGGCGGGTGACGACGGCGCCGATGGGGGCACAGCGATGACGGACGGCAACGCCGCGGGCAGCGCGGAAACCGGTGCGGGTGGCAACGCGGACGGCGGTGCGAGCAGCAGCGCCGGCAGTGCGGACGACGGCGGTGCGGAACGGACCGAGTTACGGATCAGCGTCACCGGCACGCACAACCGGCACCTGGACCTCGAAGCCCTGCGGGAGTGGCTGGAGAGTGCCCCCTCCCTCCAGGAGGCCCGTGACCGGGGCGAGTTCACCGTGGAGCGCAGGGCATCACGCGATCAGCGCGAGACGATGGCGGGCGAGATCCTCCAGGACATCGTGCTGGTCGTGATCGGTGAGGCCGCCCGCCCCGTCGCCGAGAGCGCCTGGCGTTCGTCGCTGACCTGGGTGCGCAACCGCCGTCGGCTCGCCGACCGGCGCGAACACCCCCGCGTGACACTCGACGGTGGCGGCACCGCGGCCGGCGGGGACATCCGCCTGGACAGCGATCCGGGACCTGACGCGGCGGACGGCACCAACTCCGCGATACCGTCCGCAACTTCCCCGGCATCACCGAGTCCCGCCCCCGCTACCCACGCCGATGACGCCCACCGCCACGCACCCGACGACTACGGGCCGGCCGACGCCGACGAGCCGGAGGGGGCCTAGCAGTCGTGCCACCGTACGATCCGCGTGGCCAGGGGAACGGCGGGGGCGGCGGGGGCAAGCGGCACCGCGCCGTGCTCCTCGGCGCCGCCGGCTACGAGCACCTTCCGCCGCTGATCCCGGTGGCCCGCAGCGTGCGGCTGATGGAAGCGGCACTCAGCGCCGAGGGCACCGGAGTGCTGGATCCTGACGACATCATCGTGCCCGAGGGGCCGCTGGGTGCCGCCACGTTCCGGACCGCGCTGTCCACCGCGAGGGACCAGGCCGAGGGCCTGCTGCTGGTGTACTTCGCGGGCCACGGACTGGTCCGCAGCGACGGTACCGACCTGCATCTGATGGTCAGCGGCTCCCGGGTGACCCACAACCGCGAGCACCCCTTCGTGGACGCCATCTCCTGGCACGACGTCATGGGCTCGCTCATCCACGCCACGGCCGACTGGGTCGTCGTCATCCTGGACTGCTGCTACGCGGGCAACGCGCTGCACGACTTCACCCCCGACGGCGAACAGAACTTCGCCGTCCTCACCGCCGCCGAGGCAGGCGTTGAGATCCCCGAGGGCACCGAGCAGGACGGCACGCCCTTCACCCAGGCACTGCACCGGCTGCTGACCACCGGTGTTCCCGGGCAGCGGCAGGTCACCTTCACCGGGCTGGTGGCGGCCGTCCGGGAGGCGATGGCGCCGGTCAGCGCGGTCGACGGCCACCGCTGGCTGCCCGACGAGCGGCGCCGCGGCGATGACGTCGTGCTTTCCCACGCGTCGCCCGCGCCGGCCGACCCACTGCCCCCTTCCACCCCGGCCCGGACCACGTCCACCGCCGCGCCGACGACACCCAAGGCGTCACCCGAGGCGCTGCCGGAGAGGTCCCCCGGCACTCCGCCATCGACGTTCCCCCACGCGGCCCGCCGGCCCCGGCGCCGGCGTTGGGGCCGGTCGTGGAGCCGGAGTGGGGGCCGGGCGTGGAGCCGGACCGTCACTCGCGGTGCGGCCGTCGCTCTTGCCGTCCTGGCCCTCGCCACCGCGGGCGGCATCTACGCGTTCTCCTCGGGGAGCGGCGCGGTCTGTGCCCCGCCGACCCAGTTACGGCTGCTGGCCGATCCGGATGTGTTCCCCACCGTCCAGAAAGCGGCCGACGCGTATGTGAAACGCGACCCCGCGCACTGCCGCACGGTGGGCATCACCGTGTACCAGGCGAAGGCGACCGACGTCGTCACCGCCTTCCAGAACTCCGCCGTCTGGCAGTCACCGCCCGCCGCCTGCCCGCGCACCGGTGACTGCCTGCGGCCTCAGCGCGACGTGGGCGCGCAGCCGGACATCTGGATACCGGGCGCGAGCAGCACCTGGCGGCGCGCCCAGGGCGGCGGGCAGCCGGTCGCGACCCTGGAGCGGTTCGGGCCCGTCGCGTTCTCGCCGCTGGTGCTCGCCGTCCCGGAGAGCGTGTCGCTGCCGGCCGCCGATCAGACCGGCGCCCCGCTCAGCCGGATCATCGCCCACCTGCGGGCTCCGCAGTCGCAGGCGGCGCTGCTGCGTCCCGACCCCGAGTACACCGACGCCGCGCTGCTCGGCACCACGGCGGTGTACGCGTCGCTGGGTGGCACCGGGCAGTCGCCCGAGCAGATCGAGCAGGGCATGACGCGCTCCCTCAGCCCGGCGCCCGGCACCGCGCGCGATCTGATGTGCGCGCTGTCGCTGAGCGCGAACAACGCGCTGGAGGACCGGGCCGCCGTCCTCGTCCCCGAGCAGACGATGGCCCAGTTCAACCTGGACTCCGGCGACCCCGGGCGCCCGTCGTGCGCCGGTTCGACGCTGTCCCGGCGCGTCGCCCAGTACCCCGTCGACGTCGATACGCCGGACCTGCCGTTCATCCACGTCACCTGGAAGGGCGCCGAGCGGAACACCGACCGGCGGAATGAGGATGTCCGGGACTTCTACGACTGGCTGGCGGGACCGGCCGGCCAGGAGGTGTTCACCGGCGACGGGTACCGCGGGGTGCGCGACGGCGCTCCCGCCGCGCCCGGGGCCGGATCCCCGCTCACCCGGCCCGCGAACGCCCGCGCCGTGCGCACCGACCTGACGCCGCCGGCCACGCCGGTGGCCACCCCCGCCGCCCTCAGGGACGCCCTCCAGCACTACCGGCAGGCCCTCGGCCCGGGCAGGGTGCTGTACCTGTTGGACAGCTCGTCCTCGATGGACCGGGTCTGGGAGGGTCCGGGCCGCGCCAAGGATCTGCTCGCCCGGTCCCTGGCCGCGCTCGGCGCGAAGGACGAGTACGCACTGTGGTCCGTCGTCGGCGACGGCGCGGGCCGGCACCGAGATCTGCTGGGATTCGGCGCCCATGACCGCAAGGCGGCCCAGGCGGTGGTGGCCGCAGCTACCACGGTCCCGCAGGACGCGGACCCGGCTGGCGCGCTGCACGCGGCGCTGGCCGCCCTGCGCGAGCGCGCCACAGCCGGCGGGGAGCGGCCGCAGCTGATCGTGCTCATCACGGACGACGAGGACTCGGCGGACATCCCGCCCGCCGCCCTGAAGTCCCTGGCGCAGGACGCGGCGACCGGGCCCAAGACGCGCGTCGTCACCGTCTCGCTGCACACCGGTGGCTGCACCTCGGTCCCCCTCGACCAGCAGATCACGGCGGCCACCGGGGGCCGCTGCCTGGACCCGGCGGTCGAGATCGCGACGGAACTGACGGCCGAGGTCGCGAAGACGGGGACAGGGGACGCCGAATGAACCGGGACCCGCAGGGGAGGCGACGCCGGCCCGCAGGCAGCGGGATCCGGACCGTGCGGCGCGTCCTCGCCGCCGCCCTGCCGCTGCTGGTGTGCGCCGCCGCCTGCTCCTCCGGCGGCGACTCCGCCGCGCCATCCGGCGGCGGCCCGGCGGCGCCCGGTCCGATCGTCGTCGCCTCCGGTCTCGACGTGACCGGGTCGGACGGGGTGCGCCAGCAGCTCATCGAGGAGTGGAACCGGCTCCACCGGGATTCTCCCGACCTCCAGGCCGAACTCGTCGAACTGCCCGGCGGCGCCGACCAGCAGCGCAGCCAGCTGCTCGGCGCCCTCCAGTCCGGCAGCGCCCGCTATGACGTGGTGAACCTGGACGTCACCTGGGTGCCGGAATTCGCGGCGGCCGGCCTCATCAGCCCCTTCCCCGGCGACGAGGGGAAGGACCCGGATGTCATCGCGCAGGTCGCCGGGACCACCGGCTGGAAGGGCCGCACCTACGCCGTTCCGTTCAACAGTGACGTCGGGCTGCTCCTCTACCGGCCCGACTACCTCCAGCAGGCCGGCGTCGACCTGACCAAACAGCCGCCGGCGGCGCGGAAGTGGTCCGACCTCACCGACATCATCAAGACACTCGACTCCACCACCGCCCCCGGCCCCCGCAAGGGCGGCTACACCAGCGGCTGGACCACCCAGCTCGCCCCGTACGAGGGCCTGACCGTCAACACGATCGAGGCGTTCGAGTCCGTCGGCGTCCGGCTCACCGACGACGAAGGCCGCTACATCGCCGACCAGCAGCAACTCAAGGACGGCCTCGGTGAGCTGCGCGCCCGCGCGGACCGCGCCCTGCCCGGCACGCCGACCTTCGACGAGAGCGCCTCCCTCACCCAGTTCGGTGCCGGCCGGACCGCCTTCCTGCGGTTTTGGCCGTACGGCTTCGGGTCGCTGACGACGCTGCTGCCGCCCACCGCGTACAGCGTCACGCGGCTGCCGGGCGCCACGGTGCTCGGCGGCCAGAACCTCGCCGTCGCCACCGGCTCGCCCCGGGCGGAGCACGCCCGCGAACTGATCGCCTTCCTCACCTCGCGGGCGAGCGAACGCTGTCTGCTCGACGCCGGTTTCGCCGCCACCCGCACCTCGGTCTACGCCGACGACGCGAAGCCCTGCCACCCCGCCGTCGCCGCCGCGCTGCACCCGGCGGCGACGGGTGAGGGCCGGTGGCCGGCCCAGCCGGCGGCGGTCAGGGCGGCGTACACCCTGACCTTGCGCGACGCGTTGAACGACGCGGTCCAACGGCCCCGTACGCCCTACTACGGGGCGTTCACCCAGGTACTCCAGTCCATCGTCCACGCCTGGCTCACCGCCGAGCGCCCGGACACCGACGCGACGGCCGCCCAACTGGACACGGCACTGCGGGCGGCACTGGCCGGTCACTAGCGGTGGTTTGTCAAGCAGGGGTGTAGAGGTCGATGGGTATGCCGGTGCTGACGGCGTTGATCAGGTCTTGGAGCTCGGCGGACGGGGGCTTGGTTGTCCAGGCTCGCCAGTAGCGTTTGCAGCGGGCCCAGGGCGTCAGCCAGCCACGGACGGCCCGGATCGCTTTGGGCCGGCTGGCCGGGCGGGGCTGATGGGACGCCGGATGGCCCCCTCTCTGTCCGGCCGGCGGCCGATTCTTGGCCTCGTTGCGACGCCGCTTGCACCATGCCGCTGCCACCGCCGCAGTCCCCACCCGGCCGCTGGAGATCACCACCATCCGAGGCCACGGCTATCGGCTCGAAAAGCCGGAGAGCCAGTAGGGACTTCCTGGCGCACTGTCAACGGACGCCCCTCACTTGATGCCCCCGCTCGGACGACATACCGAACGGGTCCGCGTCAGGCCGAAGTCCGCCGGTAGCGGGCGGGCAGGACCTGGTCGGAGAAACCCGCCCGCTGCGACCCTGAGCTGCACCGAGACGTCGTCACGTCGCCAGGCCGGGAACGAGAATTTGCTGCGCCAGGTGCCCCGTGCCACCGGTTCCCGGGCGGCCGGTGGCGACCTGTCCTTCTGCTGCACCGTGGGCAACGGGCACGCCAGGCCGTTTCTTTGGGTGTGAAAGTTTTCGCCTCTACCTCTCCCCGTGTTTATGTATACCGAGTATCCTACTCGGTATACATAAACACTCGGGAGGTTCGATGAGCGTGCGTCACGCCCTGTTGGCCCTGCTCAGCGAGGGTCCGAAGTACGGGCTGCAGCTCCGCCAGGAGTTCGAGGCACGGACGGGGGACGTCTGGCCGCTCAACGTCGGCCAGGTCTACACGACGATGCAACGTCTCGAGCGGGACGGACTCGTGGAGTCGGACTCCGACGACACCATGGACGGCCCGCAGAAGAAGTTCCAGATCACCGCGGACGGCAGCGGCGAGCTGACCACCTGGCTGCGCACCCCGCCCGGCGCCGACGCTCCACCCCGCGACGAGCTGGTGATCAAGGTGCTCGTGGCGCTGCGACTGCCCGGCATCGACGTGTCGGAGATCCTTCAGGCGCACCGCCGTCACACGGTCACCCAGATGCGGCAGTACACCAGGCTCAAGGAGGACGCACCGGAGGATCTGCCGTTGCTCCTGGTCGCCGACGCCCAGCTCTACCGCCTGGAATCAGTGGTGCGCTGGCTGGATTCCACCGAAGGCCGCCTCAAGCACCACGCTCCCGAGCAGCCGCGTACCCCTCAGACACCGCACCCTGCCGACGATCCTTCCGCCACAGCGGAAACCGACGCCGGCGCCGGAGTACCAGGAGCCGTCCGATGAGCGCGCTGCTCGACCTTCAGAAGGTGTCGAAGACCTACGGCACCGGACCCGCCGCCGTGCGGGCGCTCGACAGTGTCGATCTCCAGGTGAACGCCGGGGAACTGGTCGCCGTCATGGGGCCCAGCGGCTCCGGCAAGTCCACCCTGCTCACCATCGCCGGCAGCCTGGAGGAGCCGACCACCGGCGACGTGATCATCGAGGGGACACCGCTGTCCGGGCTGAGCCGCAACGACCGGGCCCGGCTGCGTCGCCGTCACATCGGCTATGTCTTCCAGGACTTCAACCTGCTCGCCGGCCTCACCGCCGTCGAGAACATCACCATGCCGCTGGAACTCGACGGCATGAAAGCCAAACACGCCCGACAGGCCGGCCTACGCGCGCTGGAAGAGCTCGGTCTCGCCGACCGCGCCGACAGCTTCCCCGACGAACTCTCCGGCGGCATGCGACAGCGCGTCGCCATCGCCCGAGCCCTCGTCGGGGACCGGCGGCTGCTGCTGGCCGACGAACCCACCGGCGCTCTCGACCAGCACACCGGCGAAGACGTCATGCGCCTGATCAGAACCGCCTGCCGCGATGGAGCCGCCGCCGTCCTGGTGACCCATGACGCCCAACTGGCCTCCTGGGCCGACCGGGTGGTCTTCGTGCGGGACGGCACGGTCATCGACACCACCGCGCCCCTCGAAGGCCCCGAATCCCTGCTGTCGCCCGGCGGGGGGCCGGGACGATGACGACCACCACCCTCACCCCGGCCCCCGCACCGGACCGCCCGCGCGGCGGCGGACTGCCGGCCCACTCCGCCATCGTGCGCTGGGCATGGCGGCTGCTGCGCCGGGAGATCCGGCAGCAGACCCTGCTCGTCCTCCTGCTCGCCTTCACCGTCGCCGGCGCAGTCTGCTCCCTCAACGCCGCCAACGCGTACCAGCAGTCCCCGGCCGGCACCTTCGGATCCGCACAGCAGGTGCTGCACCTCAACGGCGCCGACCCGGGACAGGTGACGACCCAGATCGCCACGGCACAGAGCGCGTTGGGCCCCTCCGAGGTGATCGGCCACCGGGCCGTCCCGATCCCCGGATCCGTCCGGCCCCTCGACATCCGCGCCCAAGACCCGAACGGGCGCTATGGGTCCGCGATGCTGCGGCTGACCCGCGGACGACACCCCACCACCAGCACGGAGCTCGCCCTCACCCGGTCCGCGGCCGACATCTTCCACGCCTTCCCGGGCTCGACCGTCATCCTCGGCGGACAGCCGTACTCCGTGGTCGGGCTGGTGGAGAACCCGCAGAAACTCGACGACCAGTTCGCCCTGGCCGCCCCGGGATCCACCGTCGCCGGCCGTCCCGCAGCCACCGCCGACCTCCTCGCGGCCGCATCACCCACCGCGTTCGACACCTACCGAACTACCGACTCGACTCCCAAGACCTTCGACGAACGCAAGGACTTCGGAGGGTCGGTGGTCGCCGCGACCATCTTCGCGCTCTCCACCGTCGTCCTGCTGCTCGTCTCGCTCGTCGCCGCGGCCGGATTCGCCGTCATCGCACAGCGTCGGCTGCGCCAGATCGGCATGCTCGCCGCGATCGGTGGCACCGACCGCCACCTGCGACTGGTACTCATCGCGCACGGCGCGCTGACCGGCTCGATCGCCTCAGTGGTCGGCACTGTGACCGGCCTCGCGGCCTGGCTGCCGATCGCCCCGCGGATGGAGGACGCGGCCGGGCACCGCATCGACCGGCTCGACCTGCCCTGGGTCCTGATCGTGCTCATGGCCCTCGTCGCGGTCCTCGCCCCGACCGCCGCCGCGTGGTGGCCCGCCCGCGCTATGGCCCGTATCCCCGCCGCCCAAGCACTGTCCGCACGGCCGCCCCGGCCGGTACCCGCCCGGCAGTCCGCATGGGCGGCCTCGGCACTGCTGGCCGCGGGCATCGGCTGCCTGATTCCCGCGCACCGCGCCAACGCACGGCTGATGTCGCTCGGCATCGTCGCAGTGGTGCTCGGTCTGCTGCTGTTCAGTCCGCTCGCCGTCCGGGCGCTCACCACTCTCGCGGGCCGAGCCCCGTTGACCACGCGGCTCGCACTGCGAGATCTCGGGCGCTATCAGGCCCGTTCCGGAGCCGCACTGGCCGCGATCACCCTCGCGATCGGCATCCCGGTCGCCGTCTCTGTCCTCGCCGCATCCAGCCAGGTCTCGGCGGACCGGGGCAATCTGTCGGCGAGCCAGCTCGTCGTGCGAATCGGCGACGGCAGGAGCCCGGTCGTGACCGAGCTGCCTACCGCCGACCTCGCCCGGCTGCGTGCCCTGATCGACCAGTACGCCCATGCCCTGGGGACCACCGCGACGCCCCTTCTCACGGCGTACTCACCGGACGCGCCGCCGATGAGGGGCGGCCCCACCCCCAACGGCGCCGATCATCCGGTCATCGAACTGGGCCGCAGGACTAGCGCCAACCAATGGGCCAGCGGTCCGCTGTACGTCGCCACGCCCGAAGCCGCCACACGTTTCGGCTTCGACATCGCGACCGGCGGCCCGGACACCGACGTCCTCACTCCGGAAGCGGGACAGCGGGACATCCTCGGCACCGCGCAGCGCGACCTCACCGCCCGCACCGCACCCATCCCCGGCTCCGCATACAGTGCCGTCCCGCACTCCTTCCTGACGCCCGCTGCACTGAGCCGCAACGGCTGGCGATCCGCGACCGCCGGGTGGTTCGTCCAGGCACCCCACGACCTCACCGGCGCCCAGATCACCGCCGCCCGCGAACTGGCGGCCGCCAACGGACTGGTCACCGAAGTCCGCGACCATCAGGACGGCCTCGCCACGCTCCGCTGGGCCTCGGTGGCCGGTGGCGCGGTCCTGGCACTGGGCGTGCTGGCCATGACCGTGGGCACCATCCGTGGTGAGGCCGCCGACGAACTGCGCACTCTGGCCGCCACCGGCGCGACCACCACCATCCGCCGCAATCTGACTGCCGCAACCGCCGGATTCCTCGCGCTCGCTGGTGTCCTGCTCGGCACCGCCGGCGCCTACCTCGTGCTCCTCGCCGCCTTCTCCGACGATCTTGGCTCCCTCGCCCACGTTCCGTACATGCCACTCGCCCTTGCCCTCGTCGGCATACCCCTCTTGGCCACCTCCGCAGCGTGGCTCACCGCCGGTCGCGAACCCACCACGATGACTCGCCGCCTGCTGGAATGAGCGGACGTCCGTGGAGTGGGAGGGGACGACCCTGTCGTCCCAGGTCCGTTGGCGGTGTAGCCACCAGGCCCACGGAGACGATGTCGGGGCCCGTAGGTTGTCCGTGAAGACCGGGCCCCGGATGCCGCCGGGGAAGCCAGGAAGGGGCGTTACCCGTGCTCCCCGCCCGCGTGGGGATGCACCTGACATGGCCAAGCAGCGCATGTCAACGACTGCGGCTGCCCGCCCGCGCACCTCACCCGAAGACCGCGCGATTGCTCACTGGCAGAAGCGGCTCAACGCGTTCCCAATGGGTATCCGTCGGATCGCCCCTGCTTCCCACAACTCTCTCAGCGAATCACGCGCTCGGCGGACGCAATTCACGGTCAATGCTCTCGGCGCTGGCCAGCAGGTCCGGGTGCAATCGGCGTCTGGTGCTGAACAGTTCGATGCCCAGAAGCCGTTCGTGTGAGTCGTAGTCGAGTATCGCCGTGTCGTCCTCGGCAGGGACATGCCGGACAGCCTCACCCTGGGGCGATCCTTTCGGCAAGGTAGATGTACGCCATGTTGGGTTGTTGACACAACCCCTGGCCTGGTCAAACGGTGCGCTGAGTAGTTCATCGGCAAGCCTGGCCGCGAGGGAACTACGGCCCCCTGCCCGGCCCTGCACGCTCGAGGCCCGCACCATCACGGTGGTGGGCCGCGAATGCGGAGTCGGGGCCGGGGACGGCATGAGGCGCACCGTGCGGCGCGAGGGGGGTTTGCGTCGCGCTGCACGGTGCGCCCGGTCCAGCGTGACCGGGGGAATCACGCCGTACCAGCCGACGCCACCGGGGGAGGGGCGTCGGAGCGGGAGCCGTTCGGCAGCCGGGTGGAGCAGCCCGGCGGCCGGTGACTGACCTCGGCATTCGGACGACGGGGAGTCCCGTCGTGATCTCACCCGATGGGATCCGAGTGCCTCACATCTAAGGAGGCGTGCCCGGCCCCGGATTCGTTACTGCTCGCATCGGGGGCCGCAGCAGGCTGGGCCTTCTCCGCGGTCCGGCTGGGGCACTCGCCCTATTTGGCGCTGGTGCTGTCGCGTGCCCGGTTGAGTTGGGTGCGGTATCTCTCGACGTGCTGGCCAGCGACGTCGGCGAGCCTGCTGATCTCCCAGCCCCCGGCCCACCCTGTGCGGGCCGGTGGCCTCCGACCCGACCGTCTCGCGGCTGATCGGAACCCTGGCCATAGCCGGTCCCGCGCGCTGATTTCTGTACCAGCCACGCCCGGACCCCGCGACCCTGCGTCGCGCCCGCGGCTGGGCGGTGCTGCGCGCCCTCAGCGGCACCCACATCGGAGACGCCGGTGTCCACGGCCGCCCCGGAGGCAAGCCCGCCTGGGGCCCACCCGCCCACGCCGCGCTGCGACGCCTCACCGCATCAATCCACCAGTGATCAAGCACCCTGGCAGGAGGTTGAAAGCAAGCTAAGCCCACCCCGGTTGGGTGCCCGCGATACCGGTGCGACGCTGGGGTAGCCCAGCGGGCATGGGCTCCGGGCTCAACGGCGCCGCCCGCCAGGTGGGCAGCGCCGTGGGAGTCGCCGCCATGGGCACCGCGCTGGGCTCGCACACGGCACGCAGCGGGGTGGCGGGGGCGGCCCTGAGCGGCGCCCTGGACACCAGCTTCCAGGCGATCGCAGCGGCCGCGGTGCTCGTGTGCGCCGGATGGACTGATCCGGCCCGCCCCGAGCCAACCGTGGCCGCCGCCGGCCGGACCGTCCGAGAACTGGACTACCCCGGCCGGGAACGCCTGCTCCATGCCTGCTCAACGCCTGCGACGGCCGGGAGGCCCAGCGTTTACGAGTGGCTGGCGTCCACGGCTCGGGTGACGTCGGCCCAGTCGTCCAACTCACGCAAGCGTGCGGTGAGGGCGCTGCGAAGGCCGTCCTCGGCCGCGCGCCCCAACGCCAGGCGCAGGGGCGGCTGCTTGGCGTCGAGGGCGGTGAGAACAGCCGCGGCGACTCGGGCGGGATCGGCGAACGCGTCGGGGGGCAGCTCACCGAGTGAGCTCTGGACGGTGCGCACGGTCCGGTCGTAGTCCGGGGCGGGTTCGGTGAATGCCAGATGGGACAGGAAGCCCGTGCCCATGTAGCCCGGCTCGATCAGGGTGAGCTTGATGTCCAAGGGGGCGAGTTCGGCCGCCAGGGCGTCGGAGAGTCCTTCGAGTGCGTACTTGCTGGCGGCGAGCAGGCCGACGCCCGGGTGCGCCGACTGCCCGTAGAGCGAGGATCCCTGGAGTATGTGGCCCGATCGCTGCCGGCGCAGGACGGGCAACGTCGCGCGCAGCACATTGAGTGGGCCGAAGACGTTGGTGTCGAAGATGGCCCTGGACTGTGCGTCGGTTGCCTCCTCGACCGCGCCGAACAGTCCGTACCCCGCGATGTTGGCGACCACGTCGATGCGTCCGAAGGTGGCGAGGGTCTGCTCGACGGCACGGTGGGCCGCGCCTTCGTCGCGGACGTCGAGTTCGAGCGCGATGACCTGGCCCGGATAGCGGTCGGCGAGGTCGGCGACCGACTCCGTCCGGCGGGCGGTGGCAGCGACGCGGTCGCCACGGTCGAGGGCAGCGATCGCGAGTGCGTGACCGAGGCCCTGGGAAGCGCCGGTGATGAACCAAGTGCGGGCAGGGTTCGTGGTGTTGCCGTCAGTTGTCATGGTGATGACCATAGGCATGTAGCTCATAACTAGCAAGCCAGATAGATCTCTACTGTCTATGTCTGTCGGGGATGACGCCTCTCCCGCTTCGAGTACAGTGGGCTCCATGGCTATGGATGCGAGCGGGACGACGACGCTGAGCCCTTCGGCGGCGGCCGAGGTCGTCCTCACCTTCGTCAACACCCGCGCGATCGACGGCAGCCGGGAACAACTCCTCGACGGCGCGGCTTTTTCGCAGTGGCTGCGGCAGGAGGATCTGATCGACTCCGCGTCGCTCGTCACCGACGCGGATGCTGCCGCCGCGCGTGAACTGAGGGACGCTCTGGTCCTCGTCCTGCTCGCCCACTCGGGCGAGCAGGACGACCAGGGCCGGGCCGGAGCCGAGGAATACCTGCGTCGCAGTGCGGGGCTGTACCCCCTGGCTCCTGTCATCACCGCCACCGGTGTGCACCTCGCGCCCACCCAGACCGGAGTGCCGGGCGCGCTCGCGGCGATGCTCGCCGCCGCGTCCGATGTCGCCCTGCGCGGCAGCTGGATGCGGCTCAAGGCCTGCCGGAACCCGCCGTGCCACCTCGGTTTCTACGACCGCACACGCAACTCCTCCGCGGCCTACTGCAGCCCGAACCGATGCGGAGCCCAGGTCGCCATGCGCGCCTACCGCAGCCGCAAGGCGAAGGAAGAAGGCCGGTAGCTACGGCATCGGCGACCTTGCACATGATCTGATTACAGTAACTTTCACGGGGTCAGATCTCTCGTTTCTCTCCGACGCAGGCGAGGGTAAGGCGGCCGTGCGCCCAGGCAGGATCGTTCAGCACTCCGGCGAGGGCTTCACCGGTGAGGTGGCCGATCCATTCGACACGGTGAAATCCTTCGTCGATGCGCATGTCCCACGTCGGGTGGCGCAGAGCATGGGTCTGCAGGTAGTCACCGACCATGACCGTGTGGGCCGGCTTGTTGAACACCGCTGCTCGCTGCCGCGGCAGTTGCGGTTCGCACGAGGCGTCGGGCGTCACGAGGGCGGGGCCTTGGACGCTGCTGCGGAAGCGGGGCGGTCCTGCTGCCAAGCTGCTTCCGGTGAACAGCGGCTCGGGCATCTCGGGCCACCAGGGATGGGTGGCATCCCAGCGGGCCCGGTCGCCGTCCACCTCGCCGAGGGTCCACTGATCACCCTCGCGCAGCATGACCGGGCCCGGCATACCGTGGCAGAACACGACCGCGATCTGCCGGGCTGCCCGGATCCGCACGTGGGTGGCGCCCGGTGCCAGGAAGCCGATGCCGGAGATGACCTCCACCCGCTCGATCCGGGCGAACCCCTCACCATCCGGTGCCCCCCACCTGCGTGCTGTCGGCCTCCGCGCTCTGTCCGACCTGGGCTTCGTCGGTCTGGAACGACAACGGGGACGATCCCGTGGTCGCGCGCTGCTTGTCCTGACGAACATCGATGCCACTAACGACAGTTGATCTCTACCGCATCTCGCGCCAGTGCCCGGAGTCGCAGGCGAACCTGCCGCTGACGTTTCACTCCGTCCCAGTCGGTGGTGGCCGCCGCCTTTCCCATCTCGGGCCCTCGAAACGCTGAAGGAGGCCACCGGCCGGAAGGTAGCCACCCCGCCATGGGGGCGGCAACCGTTGCTTAAGCCCCGCCGAGGTAGGCCTGGGCGACGCGGGGGTCGGCGGACAGGTCGGCCGCTGCGCCTTCCAGCACCGTCTCCCCGTTCTCGATCACATATCCCCGGTGTGCGATCTTCAGCGCGGCCGTGGCGTTCTGTTCGACGAGGAGCACCGCCGTGCCGCCGCGGTTGATGTCCCTGATCACCTCCATCACCGCGGCGACCATGAGCGGGGCCAGGCCCATCGACGGTTCGTCCAGCATCAGCAGGCGGGGGCGGGCGATGAGGGCCCGGCCGATGGCGAGCATCTGCTGCTCCCCGCCGGACAGTGTCCCGCCGTGCTGGGACCGCCGTTCGGCCAGCCGGGGCAGCAGCTCGTAGACCTCCTCGACGCGCCGGGCGAGTTCGGTGCCGTCGCGCACCAGATAGCCTCCGAGCTGCAGGTTCTCTTGCACGGTCAGGGTGCTGAAGATCCGGCGTCCCTCGGGGACGTGGATCACCCCTCGCGCCACGATCTTCGGCGGAGCGGTCTTCGTGATGTCGTCACCCGCGTGCACGATGCGGCCCGCGGTGGGTCGGACCAGCCCGGACACCGCCGAGAGCGTGGTGGTCTTGCCCGCGCCGTTGTTGCCGAGCAGGGCGACGGTCTCCCCTGGGGCCACGGTGAGGTCGAGCCCCCGCAGTGCCCGCACTCCTCCGTATCGGACGTCGAGTCCGCGGATCTCAAGCACGGTGTGCCTCCTCGCCGGCGAAGCCGGATCGTGCGGCATGGACCTCGTCACTGTCGGCCGCCCGGCCGAGATAGGCCTCGATGACGGCCGGGTCACGCCGTACATCGTCCGGACTGCCGTCGGCGATCTCCTTTCCGAAGTTCAGTACGATCACCCGCTCGGACACCTCCATCACCAGGCCCATGTCGTGTTCGATGAGCGCGATCGCCATGCCCAGTTCCTGGATCCGGCGGATGAGGGTGAGCAACTCGGCCTTCTCGCCGTGGTTGAGTCCGGCGGCCGGTTCGTCGAGGAGCAGCAGCTTCGGCCGTCTGGCCAGGGCGCGGGCGATCTCCACCCGGCGCTGCTCGCCGTACGGGAGGTGACGTGCCCGTCCGGCCCGGTCGCCGCGGAGCCCGACGAAGTCCAGCCATGCGTGGGCCTCGTCGGTGCTCTCGCGCTCGCTGCGCCGGTAACGACGGGTGTGCAGCATCGCGTCGAGGGTGCTCTGCCGCAGCCACAAATGGGTGCCCGCCCGTACGTTGTCCAGCACCGACAGTTCGCCGAACAGCCGTAGGTTCTGGAAGGTGCGGGCGAGGCCGCGGGCGGCGACTGCAGACGGGCGCAGGCCCGTCACGTCCTCTCCCACCAGCCGGACGGCGCCCCCGGTCGGTTGGTAGAACCCGCTGATGCAGTTGAACGCGGAGGTCTTCCCCGCCCCGTTGGGGCCGATGATCGAGACGATCTCGCCCTCACCGACCGAGAACGTGAGGCCGTCGACGGCGCGAACTCCGCCGAAGGCCAGCCGCAGATCCGTTACCTCGAGCATCACTTCTCCTCCTTCACCGGCAGGCCGGGTGCGCCGGACGTGCTCCGCACCGCCGTGTGGGCGGGCTCGCGCGAGCGTTGCGGCCACAGCCCCTGCGGGCGGAGCAACATCACGACGATGAGCAGCACGCCGAACACGAAGTAGCGGTAGTCGGCCAGGCCCCGCAGCAGCTCGGGCAGCAGGCTGATGACGACGGCGCCGACCACGACACCGGGGGTGGAGCCCATACCGCCGAGCACGACCGCCATCAGGACAAGAGCGGACTGCAGGAAGGTGAAGCTGGCCGGGGAGATCGCCGAGAGCTGGGCGGCGAACAGCACACCCGCCAGTCCGCCCCAGACCGCACCCGCGACATAGGCGGCCAACTTGACCCGGTACGTATGGATTCCGCTGGCCTCGGCCGCGTCCTCGTCCTCCCTGACGAATCGCCAGGCGCGGCCGATACGGGAGCGGCCGAGCCGCGCGGCGAACAGCACCGCGACCGAGACGATCAGTACGGCGGTGTAGTAGAAGACGACGGGGTCGGAGAGCGTGTCGCCGAACAGTCCCGGGATGCCGTAGATCCCGGAGGGACCACCGGTGATGTCGAGGTTGGTCGCGACGATCCGGATGATCTCCCCGAAGCCGAGCGTCACGATCGCCAGGTAGTCGCTGCGCAGCCGCAGGGTTGGACCTCCGATCACCACTCCGGCCACCACGGTGACCAGGACGACGACCGGTACGGTGGCCAGCAGCGGGACCTTCAGCTCCGTGGCGAGCACGCCGCCGGTGTACGCGCCGACCGCGAGGAAGGCCGCGAAGCCGAGGTCGAGCAGACCGCAGTAGCCGACGACGATGTTCAGACCGACGGCGAGCATCACGAAGATGACCGCGCTGGTCATGACGTTCATCGCGTAGGGAGTGGCGATTACGAACGGGGTGAGCAGGGCGGTCATCAGCCCGGCCCAGCCCAGCCGCTTGCTTTCGAGCAGCCGCGTGACGATCGAGGGGCCACGGCCCCTGACGGGCTTCACCGGTGGGTTCTGGACGGCCGTCATCACACTCGCTCCGTCACACGTTCGCCGAGCAGGCCGGTCGGCCGCACGGTCAGGAAGAGGATGAGGAAGCCGAAGGCGAACACATCCCGCCACTGGCCTCCGAACCAGTCGGTGCCGAAGGACTCCAGCAGCCCGAGGACCAGGCCGCCCAGCATGGTGCCCTTCATGTTGCCGATGCCGCCGATGACGGCCGCGGTGAAGGCCTTGAGCCCGATGATGAAGCCCATCAGGAAGTCGATCTTTCCGTAGTACGCACCGGACATGACTCCGGCGGCGCCCGCCAGGGCCGAACCGATGAAGAACGTACGGGAGATGACCGCGTCGACGTTGACGCCCATCAGGAGGCAGGCTTTCGGGTCGAGCGCGATCGCGCGCATCGCCCGGCCCTGGCGGCTGCGCATGACCAGGGCGTTGAGCGCCACCATCAGGCCGGCGGCGATGGCCATGAGGATGAGTTGCTGAACGGTGATTTTGGCGCCGAGCACCGCGACGGCGGTGCCGTCGAGACGTACTGGATAGACCCTCGGGTTGGGGCCGGCGACGATGCGGACGCCGTACTCCAGCGCGAACGACGCGCCCACCGCGGTGATGAGCAGTGAGAGGCGGGGCGCTCCGCGCAGCGGCCGGTAGGCGACCCGCTCCAGCACGACGCCGCCCAGGCCGGTCGCCAGCATCGTCAGCACGAGCACGACAAACAGCGCGAGCAGCGAACCGGAGGGGACGAAGCCGCCCAGCGCGCCGAGCATCGCGAACCCGGAGAAGGCCGCGAGCATGTAGAGGTCACCATGGGCGAAGTTGAGTAGTTTGATGATCCCGTAGACCATGCTGTAGCCGAGGGCGACCAAGGCGTAGAACGAGCCGACGAACAGTCCGTTCCAGATGAGCTGTGCCATGAGCTCTCCTCCCGGCTACTTGAGGGAATCACGCAGGACGAACGAGCCGTCCTTGACGGTGAGGATCACGAAGCCGCCGTTGCCGAGCGTGTGGTTGGACGTGAATTTCAGCGGACCGGAGAAGGTCTTGAAGCCGTCGATCGCCTCGAGCGACGCCGTGACCCTGTCGCCGTCGGTGCTGCCGGCCTTCGTGATGGCCTCGGCGGCGACCCGGACGGCGTCGTAGGACTGGGTGGAGTACGGGCCGGGTTCGGCGCCGAACTTCCCCTTGTAGGAGGCGATCCAGCTCTCGGCGCCCGGCGTGGTCTGCGGGGTCTGGGTCATGGTCGCGAAGACGCCCTCGCCGTGTTCGGCGCCCGCGATCTTGACGAGCTTGGGATCGACCGAGCCGTCGCCGACGAGGAACTTGCCCTTGTATCCGGCCTGGTGGAACTGCCGGATCAGCAGACCGCCCTCCTGGTAGTAGCCGGTCCAGTAGATGTAGTCGGGATTGGACTTCAAGACGCTGGTGACGTTGGGGCTGTAGTCGCTCTCACCCGGGTTGACCGCTTCCTCGGCGGCCTTCGCCGGAGCGCCCGCGCTGCCCAGCTTGGCCGCTGTGAGGTCGGCGATGTCCTTGGAGTAGCTGGTGTTGTCGTCCATGACGGCGACCTTCTTGGCGCCCTCCTTGGTCAGCCACGCGACCGCGGCGGCAGCTTGCTGGCTGCCTGTGCCGTTGATGAGGAAGACATGCTTGAGGTGCTGGCTGACGAGCTGGTTGGAGTTGGCCGCCGGAATGATCATGGGGATGTTCCGTTTGTCGAAGATCGGCAGCGTGGGCAAGGTGGCGCCCGAGCAGTAGCCGCCGACCGACACGGCCGCGTGTGCCGCGACCAGCTTGTTGGCCGCGGCGACCGCGGTCTTCGGGTCGCAGGCGTCGTCCTCCACCTGCAGTTTCAGCTTCCGGCCGAGAACGCCGCCCTTGGCGTTGATCTCGTCGACCGCGAGCTGCGCACCGTTCTTCATGTACGGGCCGGTGTCCGCGCTGCTGCCGGACAGCGGGATGGCCATGCCGAGCACGATGGGGCCCTTGCTGTCACCGTCGGCGCTGCCGCCGACGAGTCCGTTGCAGCCGGTGGTTGACAGTGCGGCCGCCACAAGAAGAGCGGTCAGTGCGACGACGCGGGACGTGGCGCGTGCGGGGGATGGGAGGGCGGGGATGGCGGATCTCTTCACGGGAGGCGCTCCTCTGCGAGGTGATGCGAACGGTCGGGTGTGAGGACCTGGGGAGATCGGTCGGCGGGGACACGATGAGCGGAGGCCGGCTCAGAGCGCGGCTCGTCCGACTGCCGGATCACGGCCGATGCGCTACGTGGCATGTGACATTTCACATCGCAGCGAGGTGGTCGTCAATGGCTGGAACTCGACCGTTACCCAGGCAGCGCCATCGGACCGTGACGCTCGGGTCCGGCGCGGCTCGGGACGTGTGTGCGCGGGAGTTCCAGCACGCTGCCGCCGATATCGGTGATCCGTCCGACGATCGAGGACGCTTCACGGTCGTGCAGGGAGAAGACGAACGGTCCAGGGATCAGCAGCACGTTGTAGGTGCCGCGAGCCACCAGGTCCATGAGCCGTTCCAGACTCGGCAGCGGATCTCGGGAGCGCAGGCCGTTGTCCAGGTAGATCCCGGGCTCAGGTAGTCCGAGTTGTCCGGCGAATCCGCGAAGTGCCGCCTGATGCGTTGCCATTCGCCAGGGATCGAAGGGAAAGCACCGAAGGTACGCCGCGATCCTGACTGCGCCGGGCTCAGCAATGTCGAGGCCCACGGTGTTCTCCTGTCATCGGATTCTCGGGTCACAAGGGGACTATCTGAGACCTATCCGGCCTGTGATTCCAGGAGACAGAGAGAAGGCGGCCAAGTCCATGGCCGCAAAGACCCGTTCCGGTCACCGATGGCAGCCCGTACCGGGGAACGCTGGGTAGGGGCTGCCGTCCGTGGACGGGAACGCTGGGTAGTACTGAGCCCACCTGTGCAGCTACGGGTTGTTGGTGCTCAGAGCGTCGCCGACCGCGTGTCGATTGGTGACGCCCAGTTTCTTGAGGACGTTGGCCACATGGTGTTCCGCGGTGCGCGGGGAGAGGAAGAGGGCTTGGGCGATGTCGCGGTTGGTGGCTCCTGCGGCGAGGAGGCCGGCGACCTCCTGCTCGCGTGGGGAGAGCTGCTCGCCATAGCCGCGGCGTCCGACCGGGGGGCGGGCTTCGCCGAGGTCGCGCAGAGTGTGCTGGCAGCGGGCGGCGTCGAAGGTGGCACCCAGGCGCCTGTAGACCTCGTCGATCTCTGTCAGGTCCTGCGCGGCGCGGTGGGGCGTGGTGGGGATCAGGGTGCGGGCCGCATGTTCGGCGGCCTGGGCCGCAGCATAAGGGCGGCCGATGCCCTGAAAGGTGGCGCGAGCACGGTCGAAGTGATCGCGAGCACCGTCCGGGTCGTCGCAGCGGAGTAGGAGTCCGCGGCACAGATGCAGGTGAGCGGTGGCCGCCGGCGCGTCCTGGCCTTCGATCGCGCGCTCGAACTCCCTGGTCAGCTCGGTGGCCGACGCGGCCTGCCCGGTGGCCAGGGCTGCCTCGACGGCAACTGGAACCAGGGCCGGGGCTCTGAGCCATGGCCCGTTGTGCCGCAGGCTCTCCAAGGCGGGGGCGCTGACCGCCCAGGCCGCCTGGGGCTCACCCTGGGCAAGCTTGACCCTGCCGATACCGGCGGCCGCATCAGCGGACCAGACCGCGTAGTCACTCGCCTCCCTCGCGGCGGTGTACCTCTTCAGAGCCTGGCTCCACTGTCCACGGGCTTCGGCGAGAGCCCCCAGAACCAGCGAACCCTCGACCTCCAGCATCAGGATGTCCGTGACCTGGGCGAACAAGGACGCGTAGGCGGCCTCCAGGTCACCCCAGGCGCCCTCGTGCCAGGCGAGTTCCTGGCGCAGAATGCGGCAGATGGCCCCAAGGTGCGGGGCACCGGTGCGGTGCGCGAGGTCCTGGCTCTGTTCCAGCAGGGCGCGCACCCGGTCGTCGTGGCCGAGATCCAGCGCGGCATCGGCCGCGTTGTACAGCGCCCTGGCGGTCTGCCTCAGGACGGCCAGGTCTCTGCCTTCCCTGGGCAGGCGGTCGATCAGCTCCCACACCTCCGGATGCCCGATCTGGGTCAGCACCGCGATCTTGTTGGCGTACACCGTGGCCCGCGCTGCCTCGTCGGGGCTGGCGTGCACAGCGCGCTCGGCACGTTCGATCCAGGCCAGTGCTTCCGCGGCGGGCCGCCCTCTGAACGTCGTCCACAGGGCCAGATGACTCATCGCGTGCGCGGCGGTCTCGGGCCGCTGGTCGCCCAGTTCCTCAATGGCGCTTTCCAGCTCCCGGATGCCTGCCGGGTCGCCGGCCTGACTGGTGAGGATGAGGCCGAGTCCGACGCGGATCTCACCGCGGGTGGCGGCGGGTAGCTGGGGATCGGACAGGATTCGTTGCAGGACCGCCACCGACGCCGTGTATTCGACGCTGTAGGTGGCGGTGCGGCTGAGGGCCAGCGCTGCGCGGGTGCGCACGTCCACATCGAGTCCGGGTTCTGTGAGCATGGCGTGCAGGAGGGAGGCGGCGGTGCCCTGGTCACCCAGCGCGAGTGCCTGAGCAGCGGCCGCCTCGGCCTGCGTGAGCCAGCCCTCCCGGTCGCCCAGGGCACGGAAGTGGTGAGCGATCTGCACCAGCGGGGGGCTGTCCGATGTGCGCAGCGCGGCGATCGCCCGCTCATGCAGGCGGCGACGCTGCGGGCCCGGGATGGACTGGTAGACGGCCTGCTGGGCGAGGGTGTGGCGGAATCCGTACTGCAACGGCCCGTTCTCGCGCAGTACCGCGGCGCCCAGCACCTGCATCAAGGCCTCCATGCCCTGCTCGGAGTCCAGATCGGCGACCTGGGCCAGCACGCGTTCGTCGGCGGGCACCGCCAGCACCGCCGCGGCTTCCACCACCGCCACCGCCTGCGGTGCCAGGCCGCGCACGCGCGTGGTGACCGCCTCCCGCAGGCCACGGGGCACCACCGCCTGGCCGAGCCCGGTCACCGGATCGACCACCTCGACGCTGAGGTGCCCCCGATGTCCCTGCTCGCTCACGGTGATCAGGTCCTCCTCGACCACCAAGGGCAGGCCCGCACTGCGCTCGAACAGGACGTGGCCCAGTGCGTGCGTGGCGCGCGGGCCCAGGACGGCGGCAGTCAGGTCTTGGATGGCGGATTCGGTCAGCGGAGGCAGGTGGATCTCCGCGCCGCTGGTGCCCAGGGGACGGCGATAGGCCGCGCCCAGGACGGGCGCGTGCGGCGGCAACTCCTCCTGCCGGTAGGTGAGCACCAGGGCCAGGTCCGGTGGCAGGTCACGGGCCAGGAGCAGCAGCAGCTCACGGGTGGCTTCGTCGACCCAATGCAGATCCTCGATGACCAGGATCGCGGTGCCGCAGGCCTCCAGGACCGCGCGCACGGCCCGTACGAGCCGATAGCGCTCGGCACCGGTCTCGTGCATGTCGGCGGGCGTGGGAGGCAGGTGGTCAGCCAGTTCCGGCAGCAGCGGCGCCAAGGCGCCGACCGACGGGGACATCTCGGCGGCCGGCGGCAGATAGGGGCCGGCCTGGCGCAGGGCGTCGACGACGGGGCCATAGGGAAACGGTTCGCGCAACGGGTGGCAGCACCCGTACAGGACCCGCCCGCCACGGCCGGCCAGGTCCCCGGTCACCTCGCTGACCAGGCGGGACTTGCCGACCCCGGCCTCTCCCTCGATCAGTACCACTGCGGGTGGATGCTGTAGGGCGCCCCTCAGCAGACCGGACTCCTGGCGACGGCCCACAAAGGCGAAGCCTCCCCCGCCGGTACTGCGGGGGCTGGGATCGAGACTCGCCATCATTGGACGCACCCAGCCGTTCACAACGGCCACGGGCCGGCGGCTGCTCGTCACATTCCGCATCAAAACCCGCAACCTGGTACTCACCCACGCTAATGCCGCCACTGCACGGCGCGAAAGACCTCCGCATGAATCACGTGTGACATTTCACATAAGATTGTGACTGTCGCTCCCCTGCCGGGAGCTCCCGCCGGTCCCTAACATCCCCGCCATGGATCTCGAGGTACGGCATCTGCGGGTGATCTGCACGATTGCGGAGGACGGCAGTCTCACGCGAGCTGCCGCATCGCTGCGCATGACCCAGCCAGGGCTCAGCGCGCAGCTGCGGCGCATCGAGACCATGCTGGGCGGGGCGATCTTCGACCGCGGGCAGGCCGGTGCCGTCCCCACAACGCTCGGCGAGCTGGTGCTCTCCCGAGCACGAGCCATCCTGCCGGGCATCGACGGACTGCTGGCCGACACCGCCCGCGCCGCCCGCTGCCGAACCACACCCGACCGCATCCGCCTCGGATCGGTGGGCGCCCCGCTGCTGGCCGATCTCATCGTGGCGGTCAGGCAGATGACGCCCGGGTCGGAGGTGACGGTCCGATGTCAGTACTCCCCGTCGCCACTGCTCGACGACCTCGTCGAGGGACGTCTGGAGGCAGCGGTCCTCGGTGACGCCCCTGGCCACGAGCTCTCACCACGCGACGACGTCGTCCTTCGCCCCTTGGCCACCGAGCCCGTCTTCGCCCTGATCCCGTCCGCCCACCCGCTGGCGGAGCGGGAAGAGGTGAGCTTGAACCAGCTCATCGAAGAGGAGTGGGCGGTGCCCCACCCGGACAGTGACCGCACCCGGGAATACTGGGCGTCGATTTTCGCCCAGGCGGACCGCCAACCCAGGACCCCTTTCGAGGCGGAGGGCCGGCAGCTGATCGAGCTCGTACGGGCGGGCCTGGCCGTCAGCCTCTGCCAGGCCACGTTCATCGCGGTGCCTGGCGTCGCGGTCCGCCCCCTGGCCGGGAATCCGATCTGGTACCGCCATGTGCTGGCCTGGCGTCGCGACGGCCCGCTCGCCGCACACGGCGACGAGATCTTCCGCAGAGTCGGCACGGGCTATCTGGCCACCTGTGCCGCCACGCCCGCGTACGCACGGTGGCGCGAACGCCATCCGCGCTCGGTGCGTCTGCTGGAGTCAACTTGACCCGGTCCTGCAGGGCCGGGCTTGGAGGTAGCGCCCAACTGGCCGCTGGGTTGGCTCCTCCGTCCAGACATCCCTAGGGGGTGGCAGGGACGCGTGACTCACGCCCCGCAGTCCACACGGTCTCGCCCTTGCGGCCGATGTTGTGGGACGCGTTGTCGTCCGCGTGCATGACGGCCCCGCAGGACCGGCAGGTGAACGTCGCTTGTGACTGGCGGTTGCGCCGGTCGGTGTGTCCGCACTGGGAGCATTGCTGGCTGGTGTACGCGGGATCGACGTATACCAGCGGCACCCCAGCTCGCTTGGCCTTGTACTCGATGTACTGGCCGAGCTGGAGGAAGCTCCACGAGTGCAGGGGAGTCCGCTGGTCCTTGTGGAGCCGTACCCGGCTTCGGATGCCCGTGAGGTCTTCCAGGGCGATACCGCAGCCGGTGCGTTCAGCGGTGGTGACGATGGTCTTGGAGACGATGTGGTTGACGTTGGCGGTGTGCCGGGATTCCTTGCGGGAGCGCTTCTTGAGGAGGCGCTTGGCGGACTTGGTGCCCTTGGCCTGCAACATGCGCCGCAGATCGTGCTGTCGTTTCCGGTGCCGGTTCAGGCCGCGCCCGGCAGCCCGGTAGCCGGTGGAGGTGGTAGCGATGTTGGTGATCCCGAGGTCGACGCCGATGAACCCGCTGGGCTCGTACTGTTCGGCCTCGGGGACATCGCAGACGGCGACCAGGTAGAACACGTCGTCGCGTTCGATCAGGTCGGACTCGCCCTTGCGGTGCTCGCGGAGCATCTTGAGTGCGTCCGCGGAGCAGGCGAAGCGGACATTCTTGAGCCGTCCGGCCGTCGTCCAGATCGATACCGTTTGAGCGTCGTACTGCCAGGACAGGCACCGGTCGTCGTACGGCTGCGCGGCCTCGGACCGGAACGTGATCGGCTTCGACTCCGCCTTGACCCTACGCTTCGACCCCGGCTTGCCCAGGTTCCCGGCGCGGATGTTCGCCTTCAACGTGGTGTAAGCGTCACGCGTCTTCTTGATGACGTGCTGGGCAGCCTGCGCCCCCAGCCCGCGCGCCTTCAACTCCGCGTACGTGTGCTTGCGCAGCTCGTACTCACGCGGGACACCACGCTCGAACGCCACACCGGATACCCAGCACGCGGCCTCGTTGACCGTACGCAAGGTCGCCGACAGCGCAGCGGCCTGGTTGGCCTCCGGCATAAGCTTGACCTGCGTCACGATCTTCATACCCGTGATCGTAGCATTGCTCTATGTCACCACGCCGGGAGCCAAACCCCAATATCCGTAGGGGTCGTACGGTCGTCTGCACCCTCCACGCCCATTTGGTCTTCGCACCCAAATACCGGCGCCGGCCGTTCACGGACGAGATCCTGCGCCGATGCGAGGAAGTCATGCGGGCCGTCTGCGCCGCCTTCGAGACCGAGCTGGTCGAGTTCAACGGCGAATGCGATCACATGCGCCTCCTGGTGCACTATCCACCGAAGGTTGCCCTGTCCCGCCTGGTCGGCTCACTCAAGGGCGTGTAAGCCCGCCGGCTCCGGCAGGAGTTCCCCGAGCACATCCGCAAGTACCTGTGGGGCGCACACTTCTGGTCCCCGTCCTACTTCGCGGCCTCCTGCGGCGGTGCGCCGCTCGTGGTGGTGAAGGAGTACATCGAGAATCAGAAGCGCCCCGACTGAGGTCAACAGTGCTGCCCGTGCGCCGGCGCGGGTCAGAGCAGTCCAGAGAAGCGATTCCTCCCGGGCCTGAAGGCCCGGGAGGAACTCGCTAGATCCCGCTGAACCCGGTTACGGGGAGCGGCAGGCGGTGTGGGCGGCGACCGGCAACAGCCTGGTCGCCGCCCACACCGCAGCGGCCTACTGCTTGCTGATCGATATCTTGTCGTGCAGCGGGCTACTGCTGTCGATGTCGATCCGGACCCCGGTGGTGGGGTCGTTGAAGGACTGTCCGGGGCGGAACGCGGCCATGTCCAGCTCGTTGCAGCCCGAGGGCGGGGTGGCGCCGGGGTTGCCGTTGACGACCTGGACCGGTCCCTCGCCGGTTTGGGTGGACGAATCGACCTTGTAGATGAGCACGCCGGTGGAACACGCCTTCGCGTCACCGTCGATGGCTTTGCGGGACTCGGCGACGTATGCGGTGGTCTCGCCGGTGCGGATCACCGCGATCTTGGTTCCGCCGGGACGTTCGACGGCCTTCAGGTTGACGGTGCGCTGGCCGGCCGCGGACAGGCAGGCGACCTGATTGTCGTCGATCCAGCCGAACTTCCAGCGCTCCCAGCCGATGTGCTGCGGGGCGGCCCCGGCGATGTTGCCCATGAGGTCCCAGCCGCGGACGTAGCGGTGGTAGTCGGTGCCGCTGAAGGCATACAGGTCGGGTGCTCCGAACGTGTGGCTGGTCTCGTGGTCGGCGACCTTGAAGCCCCAGCGCCACATGTCCTGGCCGAAGGTCACCGCCCACTTGAGGCGCTTGCCGTCGGCGACGATGCCGGTGGCGGCCGGGTCGTACAGGTAGGTCGGGGAGAAGGTGACCGCCTTCGCGGACTTGTTCGGGACGACGTAGACCATGTCGTACTGGGAGAAGTCGGCGTACGGATCGGCGGCCTGGACGGCCTGCCGTACGTACAACTCGTGCTGCTCGAAGGTAATCCCGCGGTCGAATCCGTACGTGGTGGAGTCCTGCGGCATCCGCACCCAGCGCTTCACCGGGGTGATGTCGAGGCCGACCCGCCCGTACGAGTCCTTCTTCATCCAGTCGGCCGCCGGGGCGAGTGCCTTGTAGTACTCGTCGGTTGCATCGGTGGCCGGGGCGTCGGGGAAGTCGACGAACAGCATGAGCACGCGCTTGGTGCCGATGGGCTGCTGGAACTGCTGGTAGTCGGTTTCGTGGCCCTCGTCGGTCCAGCCGGTCCTGCCGGGCAGGGCGCAGTGGGCCGCGGTGTCGGTAGCGGTGGTAGCGGTGGAAGTGGCCGGGGACTGCGTGGCGGCAGTCGCCAGGGGGGTGGCCACCGCGAGCGGGATGAGCACGGCCGAGGCGACGGCGAGCCGCCGGACCTTGGGAGTGAGTCGTGGCATTTCTCTTGGTTCCTTTCTTGCGGTGGCGACGGACGTCAGATGCGTCCGGCCGCCATGTCCATCAGGCGGGCCAGGACACGGTCGCCGGAGGCGGTGACCCCGTCGTGTTCCCACTCGTTGGTGACCCAGGCGCGCAACGCGCCGACCGAGCGCGCGGTCTGCAGCGACAGTTCCGCGTCCACGTACATGTCGTCGTGGTAGATCACCGCGGCCACGGGTACCTGGTTGTCCGCCAGCCGCGCCAGGTCGTAGAGGTCAGGCCAGTCGGACCGTTCGGCGAACAGCTCGACCGCCTCCGCGAAGGGGCACAGAGCGGCGATCTCCCCGAACATCCACGGGTAGACCATCTCGCCGGTGAACAGCAACGGTTCGGCGTCCTCGTCGAACTCCGGGAAGCCCGCCATGACGCGGGCGGCCGCCCAGTCGGCGGGCTTGCCTCCCTGGCCGAAGATGGATTCCTGCAGCACGACGAAGAGTGGGTCGCCGGCGAAGGCGGTCAGGTTCATCACCTGGTACAGGAAGGTCGCCGAAAGCTCGCCGTCGGGGCCGATCGCCTCGTCCAGCAGCCAGTGCAGGCGTTCGGCGCCGTCACCCATGCCCAGCATCAGGCCGAGGGTGCGCAGACGCCGCACGGTGAGCAGGTCGCCGTCGGGAAGCTGGACGTTGCCGCCGTCCAGGAGTTCGGCGATCCGCCGGACCAGTTCACGGTCGCCGGGATAGCGGTCGTAGAAGGCGGTCACCTTGTCTCTGACCCGCGGATAGGTCGCGGCGTACACGGCGTCGGCGGTGACGTCCAGTCCGGGCAGACCGCCGGTGATGTAGCAGGCGCGCAACCCTTCGGGGGCCTGCGAGAGGTAGGTGAGGGTGATGAAGCCCCCGAAGCTCTGGCCGAGGGTCTCCCACTGCTCGCCGCCGCACAACCGATGCCTGATCAGTTCCGCGTCCGCGACGATCGAGTCGGCGCGGAACAGGGCGAGGTGGTCGGCGAGCTCCCGGCCGGAGGAGAACCGCCCGGCCGATCGGGCCGTCACCGGGGTGCTGCGACCGGTACCCCGCTGGTCCATCAGCAGCACCCGGTGGCTCTTGAGCGCATGGCCGAGCCAGCCGGCCGTGGCGTTCAGCGGCCGCGGCGACTTCCCTCCCGGTCCGCCCTGCAGATAGAGCAGCCACGGCAGCTGCTGCCCGGCCAGCGCCGGGTCGGCCACCTCCCGTGCGAACACCTCGATCGAGGCGCCGGCGGGGTCGGCGTGATCGAGCGGAACCGTGAAGACGTGATCGGTCACCGCGAGCCCGGGCAGGCGATAGGTGTCGCTCATGGGGTCCTTCCGTCAGAGAGCGGCGCGGGGTAGTGGCAGGCGACCTTCTGGCCCGGGGCGATCAACCGCAGGGCCGGCCGCTCGGCGCTGCAGCGCTCGTCCGCCTGGGAACATCGGGTCCGGAACGGGCAGCCGCTGGGCGGGTTGAGCGGACTGGGCAGGTCGCCGCCGAGCACGATCCGCTCACGGGATCGCTCGGCGTCCGGGTCGGGCAGCGGTACCGCCGACAGCAGCGCATGGGTGTAGGGGTGCGCGGCGCGGGCGAACAACGTGTCGCGGTCGGCCGTTTCCACCACGGTGCCGAGGTACATGACGGCGATGCGGGTGCTGATCTGGCGGACCGCACCGAGGTCGTGCGCGATGAACACGTACGCGAGCCCGTGATCCTCCTGGAGATCCTTGAGCAGGTTGAGGATCTGTGCCTGCACCGAGACGTCGAGGGCGGAGACCGGCTCGTCGCAGACCACCAGCTTCGGCCGCAGCGCCAGGGCGCGGGCGATACCGATGCGCTGGGCCTGACCGCCGGAGAACTCGTGCGGATAGCGGTCGGCGTGCTCCGGCCGCAGCCCCACCCGCTCCAGCAGGTGCTCCACCGGTGCGTCCGGTGTCAGCCCCTGGTATCGGAAGGGGGCGGTGAGGATCTGCCGCACGGTTTTGCGGGGGTTCAGCGAGGAGAACGGATCCTGGAAGATCATCTGGAGGTCCCGGCGGGCCAGGCGTACAGCCGTCTCGTCCATCGTGGCCAGGTCCCGGCCGGCCACGCGGATCGTGCCGGACGTGGGCTCGATCAAACGTGTGATCAGCCGGGCGACCGTCGATTTGCCGCAGCCGGACTCGCCGACCACGCCGAGTGTCTCCCCGGCCTCCACCCGCAGCGATACACCGTCAACCGCCGCGACGTGACCGGCAAGTCGCCGGGTCAGGCCGTGCCGTACCGGGAAGTGCTTGACAAGGTCGTCGACTTCGAGCAGCGGTGCCTTCACGGCGTCACCTCCGGTGTTCCGACCGGCGCTGCGACCGGTGTCTGCAACGTGGGAAGACGGTGCGGCAGCGGCCCGTCGACGCGTGGCACGCAGGCGAGCAGACCCTTGGTGTAGGTGTCCTGCGGCTGGTAGAACACGTCGCGGACCGAGCCCCGCTCGACCGCGCGGCCGCCGTACATCACGACGACCTGGTCGGCCAGTCCGGCGACCACCCCCATGTCATGGGTGATGAGCATGATCGCGGTGCCGGACTGCTCCCGTAGCTCCCGCAGCAGTTCCAGGATCTGAGCCTGTACGGTCACATCGAGCGCGGTGGTCGGCTCGTCCGCGATGAGCAGGTCCGGCTCCAGGCACAGCGCCATCGCGATCATCACCCGTTGCCGCATGCCGCCGGAGAACTCGTGCGGATAGGCGCGGGCACGTCGCTCGGGCTCGGGGATGCCGACCCGGTCGAGCATCCGCACCGCCACGCGGTGCGCCTCGCGGCGGCCCGCCCCGCGGTGCGCCCGGTACGCCTCCGCGATCTGGAACGCCACCGGGTAGTAGGGGTTGAGGCAGGACAGCGGGTCCTGAAAGATCATCGCGATCCGGTCGCCGCGCAGCCTGCGCAGTGCCCGGCGGTGCATTCCGGTCAGGTCCTGTCCGTCGAAGCGGATGTCACCGGTGACGCGGGCGTCCGGCAACAGACCGAGGATCGCGAGGCTGGTGACGGACTTTCCGCTGCCCGACTCACCGACCACGCCGAGCACGGCGCCGGCCTCCAGATCCAGGTCCAGTCCGTCCACGGCGCGTACGCCGGAACCGAAGTCCACGGTCAGATCACGTACGGTCAGCAACGTCATCCCACGGCCCTCACTCTCGGGTCGAGGGCCGCGTAGACCAGGTCCACGACGACGTTGGCGAGCACCACGAAGCACGCGGCGAACAGGGTCACCCCGAGGATGACCGGCTGGTCCGCGCTGTTGATCGCGTCGGCCGCGAGTTTGCCCACGCCGGGCAGGCCGAACACGGACTCGGTGATGAGTGCTCCGCCGAGCAGCGCGCCGAGGTCCATTCCGAAGATCGTCACGATGGGCATCAGCGCCGGTCGCAGGGCATGGCGGCGCATCACGGTCGGCTCGGGCAGGCCCTTGGCGCGGGCGGTGCGAACGTAGTTCTGACTCAGGCTGTTGAGCATCTCGCTGCGGGTGATCCGGGCGTAGACCCCGGCGTAGAGCATTGCCAGCGCGATCCACGGCATGAGCATCGATTGCGCCCAGCCGAGCGGGTCCGCGGTGATCGGGACCGCCTGCGGATAAGGCAGCAGCCCGAGCTTGACGACGAGCAGGTACTGCAGCACCAGAGCGGTGAAATAGATCGGCAACGAGACTCCACCGAGCGCGGCCGTCATCGCCGCCCGGTCCCACAGGCTGCCGCGGCGCAGTGCGGACAGCACGCCCGCCGTGACGCCGACGATCAGCCACAGCACGGCCGCACCCAGCGCGATCGACACGCTGATCGGCAGCCGGTGCGTGAGCAGCTGCCAAACTGGTTCGTCCGTCTGGAAACTGAACCCCAGACAGGGGAAAGGACAGTTCACGGCCTGTTCACCGGTGCCGTAGCTCCGTCCGGCCACGATGCCGACGAGGTAGTCACGGAACTGCACGAGGAGCGGGTGGTCCAGGCCGAGCGTGGTGCGGATCTGCGCGATCCGCTCCGGGCTGCACGCCTTGCCACAGGCCCCCAGCGCTGGATCGGCGGGCATCAGGTAGAAGATCGCGAACGTGGCGGCGCAGATCACCAGCAGGATCGTCGCCGTTGCGGCCAGTCTGCGGAGGACATAGAGGATCATCGTCGCCGGCTCCGGGGGTCGAGTGCGTCCTGTACCGCGTCACCGAGCACGTTGAAGGCGAGCACGGTGACGAACAGGACGGCGCCTGGGATCAGGAAGTAGACGGGGTCGGCGGCGTACCACGGCACCGCGGAGGCGATCATCTGGCCCCATGAGGGGGTCGGCGGGGCCACGCCGACACCGAGGAAGGACAGGCCCGCCTCGGTGGCGATGTAGCTGGGGATCGACATGGTCGCGACGACCAGGATCGGCCCGGTCAGGTTGGGCAGCACCTCCCGCATCAGCAGCGCCCGCCGGGAGGCGCCGAGCACCCGGGCGGCCGCCACGAACTCCCCGCGCGCCAGCACCATCGCCTGCCCCCGGACGATCCGCCCCACGTACGGCCAGCCAAAGAAGCCGAGGACGACGACCATGAGCAACTGCCGGTCCACGCCGGGCGCCGCGGAGATCAGCGCGATCATGAAGATCAGGGCGGGGAACGACATGAGCAGGTCCATCAGCCGGCCGACGAGGGCGTCGGTCCAGCCGCCGAAGAACCCGGCGGCCAACCCCAGCGCCGTTCCCAGGACCACCGACAGACCGGTGGCGAGCACGGCGATCAGCAGCGAGACCCGCGCACCGTACGCGACACGGGCGAGGATGTCGCGGCCGCTGCCGGGCTCGACTCCCAGCCAGTGCGTGGTGCTGATCCCGCCCGCCGACCCGCGCGGCAGGCCGCCGAGCGCGGGATCCACCGCGTCGGAGTGGAAGTCGGTCGGCGACGTGCCGGCCGCCCAGGCGATCAGCGGGGCCGCAAGCGCGATCAGGACGAGTGCGACGACCACGGTGAGCGCGGCCGCCGCGGACGGCTGCGTCAGCAGCCGCCGCAGCCGGGACACCTGGTGCCGTCCGACACGGGGTGTCCTGTCGGACGGCACGGAGGTGGGGAGCGTCGTGGTCACTTGCGCAGCCCCAGGGAGACCAGATCCAGACGTCCGACGTAGGCGGTGTGCCCGTACGCCCCGGCGACGTTGGGCCCCACGAGGACAGCCGCCTTGTCCCAGAGGAACGGCACGACCGGCGCGTCCTGCATGATCTGCTTGGCCAGCTCGCCGTAGGCCGTCGCGGCGGCCACCGGATCGCGCAGCTTGGCGATCTCGTCGATCCGCGCGTTGGTCTCGGCGGAGTTGTACTGCGAGTGGTTGTTGTTGCCCTCGGAGGTGATCTGTCGGCCGTCGAACACAATCGGCAGGTAGGTGGAGGCGCCGGGCCAGTCGGGCGTCCAGCCGTCGATCACCAGGTCGTGCTCCTGGGCGGTGTTGCCCACGGTGCTGTAGTACGCGGACGAGCCGATCGCGTTGATCTTCACCGTGATGCCGGCACGGGCCAACGACGCCTGCACCGCTTCGGCCTGTGTCTTGCCGGTGGCCGTCGCCGAGGTGTCGAGGGTGAGGGTCAGCCCCGAGGCGTGGCCGGCCTCGGCGAGCAGCGCCTTGGCCTTGGCCGGATCCCCCTTCCCGTCCGGGCTCGGGTAGGGATCCTCGGAAACGGCGCCGGGCAGCGATGGCGGCAGCAGGGTGGTGGCCAGCTCCCCTGCGATGGGGCCGCCCCGAGCGGTGCGCAGTGCGTCCTTGTCCAGCGCGTAGGCGATCGCCTGCCGCACCCGGACGTCGTTGAGTGGCTTGTGCCGGGTGTTGATGCTGAGGAAGCGCGTGTTGATCGATTCGCCGATGACCAGTCGGCTACGCACTGCCGGGTTGGCCATGACGGGACCGACGGAGGCGGGGCCGACCGGCTCGAGCGCGACCGCGTCGGCGTCCTGGCCACCTGCGGCGATGAGCCGCTGGTCGACCACGGCCGGATCGAGGTTGAGATCGATCACGATCTTGTCCGGGAGACCCTTCCGCACCGAGTCGGTGGCCGAACTCCACTGGGTGTTGCGGACCAGGGTGAGTTGCTTCTTGGGTTCGAAGTCATCGATCTTGTAAGGCCCGGAGGAGAATGGCCTGGAGTCGTAGTGGGCGCCGGTGTCCTTGTCTTTCGGCACCGGGGCGAACATGGGCATCGACACAGCCGAACCGAAGTCGGCCACCGGCCGGTTGAGCTTGAAGACGATCGTCTTCTCGTCGGGGCACTCGATCGAGGCGAGCCCCTGCTTGTCCTTGTAGGGGCCCTTGTACGCCGTGCCGCCCGTCAGCCAGAGTCGGCCGTACGGCGGACCTTCGGGCAGTTCCGCTGCGAACGTGCGCTCGACCCCGTACTTGATGTCCTGGCTGGTGATGGGCCGTCCGTCCTCGAATCTCACCCCGGCCTTGAGAGTGAAGGTCCAGGTCCTGGCCCCATCGCTGGGGCGCCCGTTGTCAGTGGCCAGGTCGGGCACGATCGTGCCCCCGGCCCGGCCGGGTGCCGCCGCGACCGTCGTCAGCGTCCGGTAGACAAGCCGGCCCACGTCCTGGGACGAGGTGACATAGTTGCGGGCCGGGTCGAGGTGCTCCAGATCGATGCTGGACAGCACGTGCAGCGTGCCGCCCTTGCTCGCGGCCTTGCCCTGCCCACCCTGGCTGCCGCCGGTGCCCCCGCAACCGGCCACGGCGACGAGCCCGAGGACCGCCGTCGTGATCATCCAGACTCGTTGTGTTCTCACAACAGACTCCCTTTACCATGTGACATTTCACAGATGATTGGGGACAAGCGTGTAGGCGGTTGGTCCTGCCGGGGAGCTCTCGGATCCCCATAACATCGCGTTATGGTCCCTGCCCCGGGAGCTGCCGGGTCGCTTGCCGAGAACGCTTGACGGCACGCCGGGGCGGGGGGGGGGGGGGGGGGCGCGCCCGCCCCCCCCCCCCCGGCCCGCCGGCGGGGGGGGGGGGGGGGGGGCCCCGCGGGGGGGGGGGGGGGGGGGGGGGGGCCGGCCCCCCCCCCCCCCCCCACCGCCCGTTGATCAGAGGCATCCCGTGCTATCGGGTCACCACTTGTAGGTCCAGACGGTGTCGTTGAACGAGTCGGAGCTGTTCACGTAGATCCGGATGCGGGCGGTGTCGTCCTGGAACGTCTGGCCGGGTTTCCAGGTCTGCATGTCCAGCGTGGTGCAGGTCCCGGTGGGGGCGGCGGCGTTGGGGTTGCTCACCACCTGGATCGGCCCGCTGCCGGTGACGGTCGAGGTGTTGACCTTGTAGATGAGGACGCCGGTGGCGCAGGCGTTGGAGTCGTTGTTGGCAGCCTTGCGGGACTCGGCGACGTAGGCGGTGGTGGCGCTGGTCTTGATCACCGCCAGCTTGTAGCCGGCGCCCCCGTACTCCACCCCGTTCAGGGTGGCGGAGTAGGTGGTTGCCGTGGACAGGCAGGAGACCTGGCTGTCGGTGATCCAGCCGAACTTCCACGCCTCCCAGCCGAAGTACTGCGGGGCCGGGCCGGAGATCTTGCCCATGAGGTCCCAGCCGCCGACGTACTGGTGCAGATCGCCGTTGAAGGCGTAGAGGTCGGGCAGCCCGAAGGTGTGGCTGGTCTCATGGTCGGCGACCTTGTAGCCCCAGGTCCACATGTCCTGGCCGAAGGTCACCGCCCAGTGGACCGCCACCCAGCTGTTCGACCCCGGGTTCCAGACCCAGGTCGGGTCGGCGGCGTCCTGGATGAAGGTGGGGGAGTGACCGATCGCGGCCGCGGTGCCGGTCGGCACGACGTAGAACATGTCGTACTGGGAGAGGTCGACGCCGGCGCCGGCGGCGCCGGTGAGCGCGTCCTTCACGTAGGTCTGGTGCGTGGCCCAGGAGAATCCGCGCTCCCAGTTGTAGGCGGTGGAGTTCTTCGGCATGTGCACCCAGTTGCCGTACGGGGCCTTCAGGTCCAGCCAGGTCTTGCCGTTGGAGGCGTTCCACATCCAGTTGGCGGCTCCGGACAGCTGGTTGAAGTACGGACTGAGGGGGAGGGCAGTGCCGCCGGCGTCGGGGAAGTCCACGTAGATCACGGCCACGTGCTTGGTGCCGACCGGGTTCTGGAAACGGTTGTAGTCCGTTTGCTGGCCCTCGTCGGTGTAGCCGGTCGTCCCCTGGAGGGCACAGGTGGAGGTGCTCCCGTTGAACGCATGGGCGGGGGTGGCGGGGGCGATGACCAGGCAAAGCGATGCGAGCAGGGCGGACAGGACGAGTAGGAGCGCTGCGGGGGGCGGGCGTCGCGTCCCGGTGTGAAACCGCATGGTGGTGCCTCCGGGGGGTGAGTGATCCGGGCCAGGCCTGGCGGCGGGTCGGCAGCTCGTTGAGGGGAGCTCTCACCCGTCATGGGAATCGCGCCGGCGTGGGAGGCTTGCCTCCGGATCATCCGGGCGATCGCTGTGCGGGCCTGCCTGTCCCGGTGGGTCCCGCCTGGAGTTGTCACCGAGCAGGTTCCGCTTGCAGTTCGGTTGGCGGAAATGGTGCGCGCTCAGCAGCTGCCTCGGGGAGCTCTCACCTGTGCATCACACGGCGTTATGGGCTGGGGGCCGTGAACACCGTTGACGATCATCGTCCAGTTGATGCGCACCACCGTCCGTGCAGGCCCGGATACCGCTCCGGAACCCCCTTACCGCCGGCCTATACCCATCGTTCCCACCACTTAATGGGTGCCCTTACGCGTTGATCTCTCAGTGTCCACAGGCGTTCTCTGACAACAGATGTCCACGACATCCGGATCGCGAAAGGGCGGCAGATCATGACGATCAATGAAGTGGGATGTCCGCCGAACGGCCGCCTGGCCTACAGGCTGCTCCAGCTCATCGGGCTGAGTCGCTGGCCGGACCGAGGTGAGAACAGGTCTCACTGGTTCGATCGCCACCCCACGTCCGTGGCCGCCGCCCGGAGCTTCATCCGCAACGCCCTCGTCGAACAACCTCTTGAGGAATCGGAAACCGCCGAGCTGCTCGTCAGCGAACTGGTGACCAACGCTGTCCGTTACGGAGCCGGCCCGATCCTGCTCAATGTGACCGTCCGTGGCCGGTCACTGCGCTGCGAAGTCACCGATGCGCATCCGGCCGCCCCCTGTCTCAAGGCGGCCACCGCCGAGGACGAATCCGGTCGAGGTATACAGCTGCTCCACGAACTGTCCCATCGCTGTGGCGTCCGTCCGGCTCACCAAGGGAAGACCGTCTGGTTCGAGCTGCGGATTCCGGGCTCGACCGATGCTTCCGTCCCGGCGCCCGGCCTCGGCAGCCTCGCCCACGCGTAGGGTCCCACCGCCGCAGCAGCGGCAGGTCGGCAATGCATCCTCCGGCCACGTCGCCGCCCACGCGGACGGGGACACCGTCCGCCTCGAGCCCTACGGGCCACCGAGTTCCCTGAGTTACCGGGCGCGGCTGGTGAGGATCCGGGGGCAGCTTCGGCCGCACGACAGCAGGGGCTCTTCGAGGCAGCGCGATCGGTGTCGGCCGTCGGCCCCGTTTCCGCACACGGTTCGGACGCGTACCTGGAGTTCTCCACCATCGCGATGCTCCTCACTGTTGTCCTCACCGCAGGCATGGTCGAACGTCTGCTGGCTCCGCGTTCGGTCGGCATCGTGGGTCCCCGGGCCCTTCCGCGGGCGGATCGTCCGAGACCAGTCGCATGAAGCCTCTTGTTCGCGCCTGTGCAATGTGAAATATTACTGTCGTGCTGATGAGAGATTCCTCCGACGTCATCGTCGTCGGAGCGGGCGTGGTCGGTGCGGCGTGTGCCTACTACGCCGCCCGCGCCGGCCTGTCCGTGACCGTGATCGACCGTGGCTCCGTCGCGGGCGGCACCACGGGTGCCGGGGAGGGCAACCTGCTGGTCTCCGACAAGGAGCCCGGCCCCGAACTCGACCTTGCCCTGCTCTCCGGCGAGCTGTGGCGAGAGCTGGCCGAACTGCTCCCGCCGCGAATTGAGTACGAGCCCAAAGGCGGCCTCGTCGTGGCTTCCGATGAAGACGGGATGGCCGCGTTGCGCGCCTTCGCGGCCGGCCAGGAGAAGGCCGGCGTGCAGGCGCAAGAGGTCCCGGGAGACCAGCTGAACGACCTGGAGCCGCATCTGGCCCCCGGTCCGGCAGGCGGCTTCCTCTACCCGCAGGACGCCCAGGTCATGCCGGCGCTGGCGGCCGCCCATCTGCTGCGGGCGGGCGGCGAGAGGGTGCGGATCAAGCTCGGCGAACAGGTCACCGCTCTGCTCACCGGGGCATCGGGGGAGGTGCGGGGGGTTCGGACGGCGGGCGGCGACATCCATGCCCCGTGCGTGGTCAACGCGACCGGCACGTGGGGTGGTGAATTCGCCCGGCTCGCCGGCGTCGAGCTCCCCGTCCTGCCCCGTCGCGGCTTCGTCCTCGTCACGGAACCACTGCCCCGCGTGGTGCGGCACAAGGTGTACGCGGCGGACTACGTCGCCGATGTCGCCAGCGGCTCGGCGGCTTTGCAGACCTCTGCGGTGGTCGAGGGCACCCCGGCGGGCCCGGTCCTGATCGGCGCCAGCCGGGAGCGGGTCGGCTTCGACCGCACCATGTCGGTGGAGGTGGTGCGGCGGCTCGCGGCGCAGGCCACCGCGTTGTTCCCGGTCCTCGCCACGGTGCGGGCGATCCGGACGTATGCGGGTTTCCGTCCCTACCTGCCCGACCATCTGCCCGCCATCGGCCCCGATCCGCGGGTCCCGGGTCTGCTGCACGCCTGCGGCCACGAAGGCGCCGGGATCGGGCTGGCTCCGGCCACCGGACTTCTCATCGCACGCTCCCTGACCGGCGGTGAACTGCCGTTGAATATGGCCCCCTTCGATCCCGGACGTTTCTCAGTCACCGCCTGACCCCATCTGCTAGGAGAGGAGGCCCGCAGTGGCCCGCACACCCGCCGACCTGGTCGGAGCGCAACCCGGTTCGTCGTTCGAGATCACCTTCGACGGCCGTTCGGTCACCGCCATGCCTGGGCAGTCCGTCGCGGCTGCGCTGTGGCAGGCCGGCATCGTCGCCTGGCGCACCACGCGGGCCGGCGGACAGCCGCGCGGCGCGTTCTGCGGCATCGGGCAGTGCTACGACTGCCTCGCCACCATCAACGGGGAGCCCAATCGCAGGGCCTGCCTGGTCCCCGCCCACCCCGGGGACGCGATCACCACCCAGGAGGGGCACGGCCATGACCGCGTCACTGTCTGAACCGTACGACCTCGCGGTGATCGGCGCGGGCTCCGCCGGTCTCGCCGGTGCCGTCGCCGCATCCGAACTCGGCCTGTCCGTCGCTCTTTTCGACACCGCTGCTCAGGCCGGCGGGCAGTTCTACCGGCATCCGGCACCGGCCGTCGGCGCGGTGCGGCCCGAGGCCCTGCACCACGACTGGTCCGCCTTCGCCGACCTGCGCCGACGCCTGCGTTCCGGTGACATCGTCCATCTCGCCGGACATCATGTGTGGACCGTGGCCAAGGACGACGGCGACCTGTGGCGGGTGCACGCGGTCACCGGAGCCGACGGCAACGACGAGCGGCCGGCGCAGGTACAGGCCCGGGCGATTTTGCTGGCTACCGGCGCATACGAACGGCAACTGCCCTTCCCCGGCTGGACGATGCCCGGCGTCGTCGGGGCCGGCGGTGCGCAGGCCATGCTCAAGTCCGGCCTGGTGCTGCCCGGCAAGCGGGTCGTCGTGGCGGGCAGCGGTCCCCTGCTGCTCGCCGTGGCGTCCTCGCTGGCCGCTGCCGGCGCGCAGGTCCCCGCCGTGATCGAGGCATCCGACTACCTGGGATACGCCCGCCGTCCCCGGGCGCTCGCCACCAATCCGCGAAAGCTGCTCGAGGCGGTGACCCATGGCGCGGCCCTGCTGCGGCACGGGGTGCGACTGCGTACCCGCAGCGCGGTCACCGAGGTGCACGGCACCGACCGCGTGGAGGCCGTCACCATCACCCGCCTCGACATGGACTGGCGGCCCGTACCGGGGTCGGGCCGCCGCATCGAGTGCGATGCGCTGGCCGTGGGCCACGGGCTGGTCCCGCAGATCGAACTGGCCACGACTCTCGGCTGCACGACTCGCGCCGCGCCCGACGGAACCTCCGCCCTGGTCCTGGACGACCTTCAGCGGACCTCGGTCCCCGGCCTCTGGGCGGCGGGAGAAGCCGGCGGCATCGCAGGCGCGCAACTTGCCCTTGCCGAAGGCGAGCTGGCGGGAATCGCCATCGCAGCGCGAGTGACCGGGCAGTCCGCGATCGCCCGTAGCCGACGTGTCCGGCGATTGCGGCGCGACCGTGACCGGATGCGGGCCTTCGCCGAGGTGATGGCTGCCACCCACGCGCCGGGGCCGGGCTGGACGTCCTGGCTGACCGACGACACGGACGTGTGCCGGTGCGAGGAAGTGACCGCGGGATCCATTCGCGATGCGGTCGCCGACCTGGGGGCGCGCGACGCACGCACGGTCAAACTTCTCACCCGAGCCGGCATGGGCTGGTGTCAAGGGCGGATGTGCGGGGCGGCCGTGTCGTGCCTGGCGGCCCCCGCCGGTGCCGTTGAACCGCCGGCTGAACGCCGCCCGTTCGCCGTGCCCGTCCCGCTGTCCGTTCTCGGTTCCCTCAACTGAACCTCTGAGGCCGCGCCCGGCTCCGTCGCGGTCGACGACAACTGACCTGTGTGCTGCCCTGTCCCTGCGGGCACCCACCCATCAATAAAATGTCACACCTTATAGAAGGGTTCACCGGCAATGACCTCCACCACCTGGAACAACAGCCGCCCCTGGCGCGGCATCATGGTCGCCACAGCGCTCCCGCTCCGCGACGATCTGTCCGTCGACTACGACGCGTACGCCGAGCACGTCCGCTGGCTGATCGACAACGGCTGCGACGGCGTCGTGCCGAACGGCTCTCTGGGGGAGTACCAGACCCTCACCGACGAGGAGCGGGCCCGGGTGGTCCGCACCGCCGTCGAGGCGGCCGGCGACGGAGCGCGGGTGATGCCCGGAGTCGCCGCATACGGCAGCGCGGAGGCCCGCCGCTGGGCCGAGCAGGCGGGCGAGGCCGGCTGTGGCTCGGTCCTGCTCCTCCCGCCGAACGCCTACCGCGCCGAGGAGCAGACCGTCCGCGTCCATTACGCCGAGGTCGCGAGGGCCGGGGTGCCGGTCGTCGCGTACAACAACCCCATCGACACGAAGGTCGACCTGTCTGCGGCGGTGCTGGCGGCGCTGCACCAGGAGGGCAGCATCGTCGCGGTGAAGGAGTTCACCGGCGATGTGCGCAGGGCGTACGAACTCGCCGAACTCGCCCCGGAACTCGACCTGCTGATCGGTGCGGACGACGTGCTCCTCGAACTCGCCCTGGCCGGGGCGGTGGGCTGGATCGCCGGATACCCCAACGCCTTTCCCGCCAGCTGCGCCGAGCTGTACCACGCCGCCGTCGCAGGCGACCTGGAAACGGCCCTCCCGCTCTACAGGTCTCTTCACTCGCTGCTGCGCTGGGACTCGAAGACCGAGTTCGTCCAGTCCATCAAGCTGTCCATGGACATCGCCGGCCGTCGTGGCGGCCCCACCCGTCCGCCGCGCTTCCCGCTCACCGGGGAGAGCGAGGCCGGGGTGCGGGCCGCTACCGAGAAGGCCGTCGCCAACGGTCACCGCTGACCGCCCTTCTCCGAACAGACCCGCCGCGCGCAGGCGGCACGTCTCCCGTGCTCGCGGTGCGCACAGTGGGTACGCCAACACGCGTGACCACCGGTGGCGTCGGGCCAAACCCGGCGCCACCCAGGTGGGCGGTCTGCCCACCCATGTTCCGATCACTACCGGCGGTGCCGCCATCCACAGGCGCCCCCTACTTCATCAACCCGGACGACCCCTTTCCCGGAGGTTTCCTCCCATGACCGCCGCCGTACCCTTCATCACCTCCCGCAACCCGGCCGACCCCTCCGACGTGCTCGTTCAGATCCCGGCTCCCGGAGCCTTCGCCGCGGCGGACGCCGTGGAGCGGGCCCGGACGGCGCAGCCCGGCTGGCTGTCCGGTGGCGCGGCCGCCCGTTCGGCGGCGCTGAGCGCGGTCGCTGCCGCCGTCGAGGCCGCCGCGGACGAGCTGGCCGACCTCGCCGTACGCGAGGTGGGCAAGCCGATCACCGAGGCGCGGGCCGAAGTCGCGCGCACCGCCGCGATCTGGCGCTACTACGCCCAAGCTCCGTACGAGCCGACCGGTGCCGTCCACGAAACCGCCGCCGGACCGGGAATGCTCCTGACCCGACGTCGCCCGTACGGTGTCGCCGGGCTCATCACGCCCTGGAACTTCCCCTTCGCCATCCCGAGCTGGAAGGCCGCCCCGGCGCTCGCCGCGGGCAATGCAGTCGTCCTCAAGCCGGCGCCCGAGGCGACGGCCTGCGCCCAGCGGCTCGCCGCGATAGTCGAACGGGCAGTGCCAGCAGGGGTGTTCACCGTACTGTCCGGCGGGGCGTCCGAGGGCAACGCTCTCGTCTCCACCGCCGACGTCGTCTCCTTCACCGGTTCGACGACCGTGGGCAATGCGGTCGCGCGCACCGCCACGGTCCTGGGCACTCCCATCCAGGCGGAGATGGGCGGCCTCAACGCGGCGATCGTTCTGCCGGGCGCCGACATCGCGCAGGCGGCGGCCCACATCGCCGCCGCGATCGCCGGATACGCGGGCCAGAAGTGCACCGCGACCAGCCGGGTGATCGCGGTCGGAGCGGCCCTCGATCCCCTACGGGAAGCGCTCACCGAGGCGCTGCGCGCCGTGGTGGTGGGGGACCCGACCGACCCGGTCACCGTATGCGGGCCGCTCATCAACGAGCATGCTCGCGAGCAGGTCAGCACTTCCTGGAGCGGGCTCTCCGTGCTCGCGGGAGGTACCGTGCCCGGGCTTCCCGGCTGGTACGCGGCTCCGACGCTGGTCGAGAAAGTGTCCCCAGGGCACCGCCTGTTGCGCGAGGAAGTCTTCGGCCCGGTCGCGGCCCTGCTGCCCGCCGACGACCTGGCCCACGCGGTACGGATCACCAACTCGGTCCCGTACGGCCTGGTCACCTCGGTCCACACGAGGGACCTGGACATGGTGCTGCACGGACTCGACCGGATCGACACCGGAATGATCCGCATCAACGCCCCATCCAGCGGCGTCGACTTCCACCTCCCGTTCGGCGGCGCCAAGGCCTCCAGCCACGGACCACGCGAACAGGGCCACGCCGCGCTGGAGTTCTACACCTCCAGCCGCACGTACACGGTGTCACCTGCGACAACAAGGTGACATTCCATGGTGATCGTAACTGCGCTGCGCCAGCCGGCCTCGATGACAATCTCAAGGAGTCCCGCTTCCAGTCGCAGCAATCACCGTCGCCGTTGGCCGATGACGGTCGGCGACGGCCGCGCGACTCCGCAACCGTTGCGAACCGGCTCCGCATGCGTGGCAAGGGTCGCGCTGCGGCGAGCGGGAAGCGGGGGACTGCCTTCCGTTCCGACGCCCGCCGGGCCAGGGAGTGTCCAATGAAGGGCGGATCTGTTGATCATGGAGACGCCAAGTGCGGGCGCGGCGGGCGGGATCGGGACGGCGGGCGCGCAGCGCAGGCCGTCCCGGATGGCTTTGACGGTCTGATTCGGTTCAGGCACGAATTCCGTGAAGTGGATAGTGCTTGCCGTGCGCTGGTGACGCTCCGTCATCCTGGGCATCATTCTTCGGTCGTGTGAGACCTTGCTGGAGTTGGTGTCCCGCACCTGGTGACGGCATCAGCACTTGGTTGTACAGATCTGATGAGAAACACCTCTCATTCATTGGGGCCCGAGACCCCTGTCACAGCATCCCCACAGGCCACTACGGTCGACCTTCTGGGCGTTCTCCGCCATCTCGACAACACTTGAGGTTTCACAGTGATACGGATTCATGCGGAGACCGGGTCCTCTCCGGTCATGCCCGCGTCGATCGCCGGAGTGCTCCTGCTCGCGGGCTGAGCCGGCGTCCTGACGCGCGCTGCCGAGGCCGTCAGCACCGCTGAACCGCTGACCGGCATTCCATACGTCACACCGCTGTGGCGGTGCCGCTGCCGGCCACGGGTTCGCAGCGCCACCTGTCTGCCGCCCGTGCGACGGCCTTCGCAAGGACCGCCGCACCAGGCGGGCGGCCGGTGCGATTATGCGCGGGTGCTCACCGCAGCAGCCTGCGGGCACCCGCTTGTTGGGCAGCCATGTTTCATCGAGGAGACCAGCACCACCGTGAACGCCAACGATCTGCCCGCACCGTCCCGGGCTCCTGAACCGCAGGATCCGCACCGCACGGGGCCTGTGACCTACCCGTATCCCCAGCAATGGGCACCGGTGCCATTCGCCCTGCCGGCGAAGACCAACGGCGTCGCCATCGCCTCGTTGGTGCTGGGGTTGGTGTGCTTTCCCCCGGTGGGGCTCATCACCGGTCTGGTTGCGCTGTCCAAGATCCGCCGGAACAGCGAGCGGGGCCGAGGGCTCGCGATCGCGGGGATCACCATCGACTCGGTGCGGGTGGCCCTGGTCGTGGTGGGCCTGACCGCCGGCGGCTGGGCCGGGGCGGACCACCAGCGGAACAGCACCACCACCGACGACCTGGCAGGGATGAAGGTCGGGCAGTGCTTCAACCTGCACAACGACGACCTGCGCAAGCTCCAACCCGGCTCGGCGTCGCGCTCGACGTCAACGAATCCGGCGACGCCCGTGCCGTGCACGGACGCGCACGACGCCGAGGTCGCGGGTATCTGGCAGTTCGAGCATGACAAAGGCTCGTCCTACCCGGGCGACTCCACCATCACCGCGGCGTCCGAGGACAAGTGCGGCAAATTGGTGGACGGCTACGCCATGGACACCTGGGCGCTCCCGGACTCGGTGGGTACCTACTACTACATGCCATCGAACAACAGTTGGGTGGCCGGGGACCGGCAGGTCGTGTGCTTCCTCGCCACCGATGCGGCCCAGCTGACCCGGCCCCTGCGGTCCGACGCCACGAATCTGACCTCCGACCAGGTGACATATCTCCAGGCCGCAGCCCCCATGGACGCGATGGATGCCAAGCGCCCCGATACCGAGGCGGTCAAGGACCTCGTGGCCTGCCGCGACTACGCCGCTCGCATGGCCAATGCCTTGCACGACACGGAGCACCAGCTGTCGGCACGGACCTGGTCGGCGCAGGTGAAGCAGCCCATGGCCGAGATGCTGGCCGAGATCAAGGCCAGCGCCGGAGCGTGGGAGGACGCGGCCACCGCGTCAGACGCCGCGCAGTTCCGTGCCCACGCTCGGCGAGCAGAAGAGCACATGCCCGAGCGTGAGGCCTTCCACGTACGGGCCGCGCTGCGCTTGTCCACAGGTCAACAATCGGGCCAGACCATCTGAAACGGTCGGACGAAGAGCGGGGCGGGAGCGCTGGCTGACTCCCCCCCCCGCCAGAGGCCCGGCGTCCGCGACCCCAGGCTTCGGCGGGTCAACCCGCGCTGGCGGCCCGTTGCCGGAAGGGCCCTGCCCGCCGGCGGCCGCCCTGGTCACGAAAGCTCACAAGGGTTCGCACTCCCTCGTCAGGAGGTTGAGAACCCCCATCACCCCAGACGGGCGTCCTGCGCATGCCAACGTCGCGGACGTTCCGTAGCGCGAGGAGGCGAGGCCGCACCCCGAGGAGGTCTCGTACGTCGCGCCTTCGTCCCGCTTTCGCACGCCGACGAAGGCGCGACCCCTCCCGCGGCCGGCCCTTGGTCCACCCCCCATGGGGTGGGCGCCGCCCAGAGCCCCTCCGGAAGACCGGCAGGGCGCTACTGTCGCTCTGGCGCCACCACGCGGTTCACCTCGGGGGGATCTGTGAACGTCCGTAGTGCGGTACCCGCAACGACCACCTTGCTCCTGGCGATGACGGCCTGCTCAGGCGGTACCACCGGGGTCAAGGGCACCGGCAACCCGGCGCCTCCCACCACATCGAAGCCAGTCGGCATCACAACAGGCGCCACTCCGGGAGGCGGTTGCCCGGCCGGCACGATCCCGGTCGGGGCAGGCCCGCACAAGAAGTACACCGTTCAGCCGCAGCCCGCCCCAGGCTCATGCCGATACCGCTACACCGCCCGCCGGGAACCACTGCCAGTTCCGGTGTGTACGCCGGGCGCAACCAACCCGGCCGTCACACAGGCCACGTCGTCGAGAGAGCCCGGGGCGCCGAAACGGGGTGGTTACTCGGCCGGGATGGGTCTCACGGTGTGTGCCCGGCGGAACGGCCAGGCGAGGGTGGCGTGGAATCGGCGTGGGTCGGGGTAGGAAGCGGGGTCGTCGAGCCCGAGACGTTCGGGCACTCGGTCGGGCTCGTACACAAAGGTGCGGAAGACGATGTCCCAGACCGCAAGCACCGAGCTGTAGTTGACCCGCTCTCCCGCACCGTGGTGCCAGCGGTGGGTCTCGGCGCCGATCAGGAGATAGTTGAGCGGACCGGTGCGGATGTCGGAGTTCACGTGGCTGATCGTCTGCTGAAGATTCAGTACCACCAGGGCCAGGAACGCGGCATCCGGGCCGGCGCCGCTGAAGCGGAACACCAGCAGGGAGATCACGAACCGGGAGACCAGCAGGTCGATCGGGTGAAAGACCGGGTGCATGAGCACGTAGAGCTGGGACGGCGCGTGGTGCACTCCGTGGGCCCGCCACAGCCGCGGGAGGGTGTGCGCGGCCCGATGGTAGCCGTACCAGAGCAGGTCCAGGGCCAGCAGCACGACCAGGGCCTGGACGAGGAGCGGCAGGCGGGCGACCGGTCCGAAGCCGCCGTCCGGGACGAAGCGGGCTGCGACCAGGGAAACGCCCATCGTCGCGACCTGCTCGACCACGAAGGCCAGGCCGATGAATGGCAGGTCGCGGCCGACCAGGCTGTCGCGGGTCATCCGCCAGCGGTCCAGGAGCGGATTGACGCGCTCCACGGTGAAGGCTGCGGCGACGGTGCCGATGGTCAGCAGAGCGAGGACGGCATCCCGCGATATCGCCAGACGATGGGTGACCGCGGCCCAGACCACAACCGCCGTGACTGTCGCGAGCAAGGGGTAGGTACCGTAGGTCAGACCCGGTCGTGCCGGGGATTTGAGTTCCATGCAGCCAACTTCGCAGTCGAACCGGGAGGCGGGCTTTCCTGTGGGCGTACCCTTGTTGTCTTCTCGCGCATCCGCAGCCGAGGAGGCCGAAAGCCCCGGCAGCACCGCCCTGATGGAGACGGAACTGCGGGCGTACGCGCTCGCCCGGGGTGCCGATCCGGACGTTTCTCCGGCGGATGACCATGCGCGGGCGGACTGGCTCGTACCGCTGTGGGAGGCCCTGGGACAGGGCGGCCTGGAGCACCCCGGACTGGCGTTCGCGGCGTCATCCGATACCACCGCCCTCGGTGGAGTGCTGGCACCTATCCTCGCCAACAGTCCTGACGTTGGCGCGATGTTGGACAGCCTGGGGCGCTTCCACCCCCTCATCGGCCATAACGAGCTGGTCGTCCGACGGTGCCCTGTCGGCAATGGGGCGACTACGGTTTCGGTGAGCCTGCGGGACCTCGACGGTGGCGCGGCGCACGCGGATACCGTGGACGCCTGTTTCGCGATGCTGTGTGCCATCGCTCGCCGGCTCGCCGGGGAGGGCGTGGCGCCGGACCGGGTGTTGCTGAGGAGGCCTGAGCCGGCGCGGCCTCAGGCATACCACCGTGCGCTGGGCCCGGTGGCGTTCGGGCAGCCGACGGATGCCTGCGTGTTCGGGGTAGGTGCGCTTCGCGCGCGGGTGCGGCACGCCGATCCGGTGGTGCTGGCGATGCTCGCTCCCTATGCGCAGCGGCAGCTCTCGTTGAACCGCACGTCATGGTCGTCGAAGGTGCAGGCAGTTCTGCAGGAGGGTTCGGGAGCGGTCGGCCCACCCCGGCTCGCGGACGTGGCGCGGACGATGGCGGTCGGCCGGCGCACACTCCAGTTGCGGCTCCAGGAGGAGGGGTTCTCCTTCTCCGCTTTGGTCGAGGCCGGAAAGCGAGAGGAGGCGCTGGCCCTGCTGGCAGAACTGGAACCGACCGGATTGCCAGTGACGGTCATCGCGGCGCGGGTGGGTTTCGCCACCCCGGCCGCGTTCACGCGTGCCGTTCGAAGGTGGACGGGCATGCCCCCGTCGGCGTACCGGCGGGCTGTGAGCGACAATCGCGAGTCCGCCGACATGACTGACCCCAACAGGACGGGCAGCGCCACTCAGCACGCGGAAGCGTGAGCGACAGGTCACGACCGTGCTCCCCAACAGGGCGGTGATCATCGGTACCACCCGGCCGCGAACACCGTCGTACCGTGAATCCACCGAGTGCCTCTCCGAAGCCGGATCCCAACCTGAGCCGGGCATCCTGCTCACCCGGCAGGAGCGGGAGGCCCCGCTCCTTTCATCGCATCACACTCCAGTGCTACCGCGCTGGACTGCCCGGCCGTCGACGGTCGGCATGGGCGGCGGCAGTGCGGTCGGTCTGCGCCTCGCGGGGTGGGTCTACGTCCAGGTTGGCGATCAGTTCGTGGCCGCTGTTGCCGGCGAGGAGGTCGCTTCCTTGCGTGAAGAGGTTGCGGCTGAGTCGGCAGCCGCGGTGGGCGGTGTCGATGGACGTAGTACACCCCTTCCGTCGACAGGCTCGCCGAAGCTCGCCTGCCCGATGAGTGCGCCATCGGTGTCACACAGGCTCAGTTGCCAGCCAGGCGGGTCTTCGGCCGCCTGGACGTCAGCGATCGGGTAGGTGCGAGGCTCAGGCACGTCAGGGAGGCGCGGCAGGTGGAGGTGGTAATGGTAGAGGTCGTGTGGCTGGAGAAGCCGCCGTTCTCCAGCGCCCCGGGTCGCCGGGCGGCTGCGCGCGGGCAGGCCCCCGGGGCGCAGCGACACGGCGGTCGCGAGGGGGAAGGCGTGCGCATCCGCACTCCCAGGCCAACCAGCGCAGCGTCGAGCAGAGCGGACGCCACGACCCGCATGCAGCCACAGGATGAAGCCCGCCCAGTGGGACGGCGGTGTCGTGTAGGACATGCCGCGTAGTTGTCCGGCCGGTCGTCTGCGATGTCGGTGCGCGGGGTGTCGAGGGCGGCGCCCATTGGTCGGTGCCGTCGGGAGGGTGCCCGCCCCAGAGCCTGGGGAGCAAGGTGGAGCTGGGTTCGGGCTGGCCGATCAGGCGGTCCTCGCCGATCAGCGCGAGCACCGCGTCGCGGTCGCCGTCCGTACGGACGACGACCGAAATGCCGCCGGACTCAACGTGCCGAACAGCCGCGCCGGCCGATCACAGAAGGCCGCGCCCGCGCTCAGGTCCAGGCGGTGCGCAGTTCGTCACGGTGGGCGGCGAGCCAGGTGGCGAAGTCCTGTAGTTCCGGATTGAGCGCACGGACTTCGTCGAGGTCGCGGGCTGCGGTGAAGCGGTCCTCGCAGTCGGCGTAGTACTGGAACATGTTCCCGACCTCGTCCGCGCCGGGGAAGTCGAGCGCCCGGAAGGCGACCGGGCTCATCGGAAGGTACTTCACCGGTCTACCTGTGGCCTCCGTGATGGCCGCCGCCATGTCAGCGATTCTCACGTGCTCGCCGGCGATGCTGACAGTGGTGCCGATGAGGTCGGTGCCCCGCTTGAGGATGGCCAGCGCGGTCTTGCCGATGTCCTCGACTGCGATGCCGGAGAGCCTGCTCGTGCCCATCGGGAAGGAGAACTGGAGGAGGCCGTCCTCGGCGTGCTGCGGGGCGAAGGTGCCGAGCAGGTTCTCCCAGAAGAACGTGGTGCGCAGGAAAGTTGTCGGTACGCCCGCATCCGTGAAGTAGTGGTCGGCCTCCGCCTTCGCGTCGAAGTGGGGCACTTTGTACGAGCCCTGGAGGGTCGGCATCCGGGTGTCGTCGAGTGGGATGCACTCGCGGGTGTCGTCCAGCGTCGACCAGATCGCGTGCTGCACCCCGGCGTGTCCGGCGGCCCGGGCGAGGGCAGCCGCCTGGGCCTTCTCCCGTTCGGCGGACATGTGCTCCCAGAAGTTGGTCACCAGATACGCGCCATACGCGCCCTCGAACGCCGGACCGAGGCTCGCGTCGTCGTCCATGTCGGCCTGGACCACCTCGGCGCCGAGACCCGCCAGTTCGCGGGCACGGTCCGAGCCGGGATTCCGGGTGACGGCGCGGACCGCGAACTCGCTGTTCGTGCTCGCGAGGATCGCCCTCGCCAGAGACCCACCCTGCGAACCGGTCGCGCCGAATACCGCGATGATCTTCTTCTCAGCCATGACGCTGCCCTCTCATGGATACACTCCGTGCCCGCATCAACACCTCAAGCGCAACCCATGGCACCGTTCTCGGCAAACGGAACGATCCGTTGCAGCGGGGATTCCTGCCGCCGCGAGCGGGCAGTGTCACACTGGATGTAACTCGTGTGTCGTACCGATGGGTGGACGCCCATGACCGACGTGCAGACCGGGCCACCGACCCGTCCGTTCCCACAGGACCCGTCGGATCCAGAACCGCATCCTGCTCCACCGACGCATCCGTTTCCGGCCGATCCTCAGGCGCCGAAGCCCTCACCGAAGCCGGCACCGGTGCCGGAACCGCCGTCATTTCGGTAGAAGAGACCGCTGGCTCTCCACGAACTGTTGGCGACGTCCAGTGAGCAAGTCGGAAAGGGTGGGTCCATCTTGACGTCGGACGAATACGTGATGGTCTACCCGAACGGCGGAACGAAGGAGACGGCGCTCGACGTCTACCGGGCCCTGGGTGGCGCGTGCACTCCCAAGCCGAACAGCGAGTCCTTCCTTGCGCCCGAGGATGCGTCAGGCTCGGCAAAGCCTGAGCACGAATGCGCCCGGAACCTCCTTGTCGACGGTCCGGGGTGTCCGATCGGTGCGGAGCACCGGCGGTCGGGGAGATCACGGCCCCGGCGAGCCCGCTCGACCCGTACCGGGCACACGCTCAAGGGGGTCGCCGAGGCCACCGGTCCGGACGGAGCCGGCCGAGGAGCGGACTGCTCGAGCGCCTGCCGACCAGGCAGCAGTGCCTGCTGCGACCAGCCGCGGGGTTCGTGATCGGTGCCTTCACCGAACCCGCCGGCAGCCGGGTCGGTTTCGGTGCCCTGCTGCTCGGCTACTACCAGGACCGCCGCCTGAACTACGCGGGTAAGGTCGGCACCGGCTTCGACACCGCCACCCTGCGCAGCCTCCGTCACCGGCTCGACGGCCTGGAACAACAGCGCTCGCCCTTCGTGGACGAGATCCGGGAGCGGGCCGCGCACTGGGTGCGTCCGGAGCTGGTCGCGCAGATCGGCTTCACCGAATGGACCCGCGCCGGCCTGCTGCGCCGCCCCCGCTACCTGGGCTTGCGCGACGACAAGCCGGCCCGGGACGTGGTCCGCGAACAACTGGTCGAGAGACATGGTGACCACGACGAAGTGCATCCGGGTTGGCGGCCGCACCATCGAGATCGGCTGGCCGGAGAAGGTGCTGTTTCCGGACGACGGCATAACCAAGGCCGACCTGGCCGGATATTACCGCAGGGTCGCCGGCGGATGGTGGCGCACCTGCGCGGGCGACCGCTGATGCTGGAGCGTCACCCCACGATCCGTAGCAGGGCCAGGAAGCTGCCAGGGAGGTCGATCACGGGGATGCGTCCGCTTCGTCGAGGGTCTGACGTTCGAGGAGGTTGGCGCACTATTCACGGCCACGGTCGGCCTTACGGAGCCAGATCATCGGTCCACGGTGACGGTCGACCCAGGGGCGGTGGTAACCGGTGCCGATCTGGACGACGACGGCCGAGCATTTGCGTGCGGAGCGCCGGTACCTTGCCGATGGGCTGATGAATGCGAACTGGAAGGTGGACACGCCGGCCGGAGTGTTCGCGCTCAAGCGGGTCACTGACGTGCCGCTTGATCGGCTGAGGCGCAACCTCGGGGTGCTCGCTTGGCTGGCTGCCGCTGGTGTTCCTGCCAGTGCTCCTGTGGCCACCGGCTCCGGGTCTCTGGTGGCCGAGGTCGGCGGTGGTGTCTGGTGCCTGTTTCCGTGGGCGGCCGGCACCCACATCCGTGGTGTCGACCTTGGCCTGCCCCAGGTCACCTCTTTGGGCGCGTACCTGGGGCGCCTGCACGAGGGGCTTGGTCGGGCCTGCGATCGGGATCTGCTGCCTGCCGTGCCCGAAATGCTGACCGCCGGCGTGACGACGCCGGAGCAGGCGGTGGAGGGGTCGGAGGGGCTGTCCGCAGCGGTGGAAAGCAAAGGCACTGGCAGCGCGTTCGACGCGGCAGCCTTGGCCGCTCTGGAGCAGCGGCGCGTGCTGATCGGCAAGCATGCCGATCGTCGACCGCAGGACGCGGTCCCTGTGGGCCGGTACGGGTGGACACACGGTGATGTCCAGTACCGGAACGTGCTGTGGAAGGACGGGGAACTGGCCGCCGTCCTCGACTGGGACCGTGTCGGCGTCCGTCCGTACGCCGAAGAGGTCGTGCGGACCGCCCAGGTGCAATTCGGCATGGACGGAGTGTTCGACTTCGCTCGGGTGTCGGCGTTCGTGCGCGGCTACCGGTCCGTGGTGCCGCTGGAGGCATCCGCGCTGGTGGACGGCGTGCGTCGGCTGTGGTGGAAGCGGATGAGGGACTTCTGGCAGCTGGAGCCTCCAGTCGTACGCCCTGGCCCACGAGTCCCAGATCGCCGGACACGATGCGTTCGTCATGAGGACCATGTCCCAGCAGGGCATGAAGCTGCACCGCCCGCAGCACTGCCTGGCCTTGGCCGCGTCCGCCGTCGACAAGGTCCACGGGCGGGTCGACACCCAGACCGAGGCGCTGTTCGCCGTCACCCACGCCCACGCGCTCGCCAAAGCGGGCCAGCGCCCGCAGGCCGTCCGGGAGGTCGAGCGCGCCCGCACAGCCCTGGGTGCGGCGAAAGGCGATGAGGTGCCGTTCTGGGCGCTGTGTGGGGGCCGCCCGCCGCCACCGTTCACAGCCGGACGGCGAAGGTCTTCGAGACGCTCGGCGACCGCCGTCGGGCCGCGGCGATGTACGGGGCGGCGGCATCGAGCCGGCCGCCAGGCACCTACGCGCGGATCGTCGCCCTGGACCTGGTCGCGCAGGCCGAGACGCAGGCCGCCGAGGGCAGTGTCGAGCAGGCGTGCACCACCTGGGGCCGGGCGATGGACCATATGGACGGGGTGCGGTCGGGGCGGACCCGCAAGGCGCTGGGCAACATGCGCCGGCACCTGTCCCGCTTCCGCACCCGCGGGCTGCGATGCGCCGCCGAACTCGACGAACGCGCCAGCGACCTCCTCGGCGACCGCCGCTGACCCGTCTCCCTCGCCAGCGGAGAGATCCAGGCGGCGGACTACCCCGTCTCCCATCACGCCGGGTGCGGGGTGACGGCACGTCGTTGGCCCTCAGGACGCCCTGGTTCCGCCAGGCCAGCCGTCCCGGCTTCCTGGTCCAGCCAGAGCAGTCCGAGGCCCCGCAGTTTTGGGTGATGGGTCCGGTGGATCCGTCTGGCAGAACACCTTCCAGGAGCCGGCCGTCGCGATCCGGGTAGGCGACCCACAGCGTGCCGTCCGTGGACAGGCGGGATTGCGGCCTGCCTGTCCCAGCTGGTCACGGTCAACGGCCCGGAGGGATCGGACGCGGCCACGGCTCGGACCTGGCCCGGTAGGGTGGCCGACGTACGTTTGCCGGCCCAACACATGCTGCACCACGCCAAGTTCACGCAGGGTCACGAAGGCACGACCCAGGTCCAGCACATCGTGATGGCGCGCACACCGCTGAAGTTGCCCACCGAGGAAGCAACCCCGCACGGGCCGCGCAGGAGCCAGAGACGGCCGGTCGGGTGACTCCGGCTGTTGCGCGACCGGAGACGGAAGCGGTTGTTCTTCCCGGGCTCCACAGACGTTTCAGGCGGCGCTCGACGGGCTTCTCCACGCATTCATGAAGAAATGCTGCGACGGTGACCGAACTCACCAGCATGATGGCGACCACGACGGCGTCATCCCGCACTCCGGGGCTCGCATCCGAGCCGTAGTGGCTGAATGCCCGGAGCGCGATCGCGTGACACATGTAGAAGGCGAACGACCATTCCCCGAGTTTGACCAGGGCCCTGCGGCGCAGCAGGGAGGCGCCGCTCCGTACGTCGCGCAATGCCATCGTCGTTATGGTGAGGGCGAAGACCGGCATGAACAGCGCGTCGAATATCCCGGGCGCCGGCGCTATGTGTGGGACCCATTGCGGATGCCTGCTCCACGCCCAGCAGAAGGCGATGGTTCCGACCAGCAGGGCGATGGAGACGCGGGCGCCGACCAGTGGCCGCCAGCCGCGCCGGGTGGCCACCGCGGCGCAGATCCCGAGGACGAACATCGGGGTGAGCGCGAGCGGGGAGGCGAAGATCAGGCGCTCCGTCGCGGCCGGGTAGTGGTGCCAGACGGGCCACAGCCGGGTACCGGCCGTGGTCGCCGTCATCAGCATCGCGATCAGCCCGAGAGCCCACGTGGCGCATCTGTCGAGGACCTTGTACAGCAAGGGAAACGCCAGGTAGAAGAAGGCTTCTACCGAGAGTGTCCAGGTCACGATGTTGACGGTGAAGAAGTGGGCCGTTGTCCACGCTTGGGTGAAGCTGACGGTGTACAGCAGGCCGGTGATCGAAAAGGGCGTTCCATACCATTGCTTCTCCAGGACGCCCGCGACGACCGCCGTCAGGGCGAGCAGGGGCCAGATGCGCGCAAGCCGCCGCCAGTAGAACTGGCGGGCGGTGCCGCCAGGCTTCGCGGACCAGGCCATGACGAACCCGGAGAGAACGAAGAAGAAGGGAACTCCCTCGTAGCCGATTCTCATGAGGGCTGCGAGGGAGGGTATTTCGCTGAAGTATTCCTTGGTATGGAAGGAGTAGACCCCGGCGGCCGCGAACCAGCGAAGCGCTGTCACGGAGTCCACTCGTATCGGGGTGACAGTACGGTCTGTAGTCCGTTTTTCGGTATGTGCCAGATCCTGCGCCGTGCTGGTGTCAACGGTCATGAGAGGCAACCCGCCCCGGCCCATGACGGCTGTCGTGTCGTGGCCAGTGCGGCGAACTGGTATCCCCTCCGTCACTTCGACAGGATGCGCAGCGGTGTCGGGAGGTACCGTGCCATGCGCTTTCAGGGTGAAGATGCTCATGACCGGCTCAGAGTCCTCTGGCGCCGGAAAAGGTTGCCCGTCCAGCGGGATTTGTTTCACGTTCTGGTGTTGGCGCACCGGCGTCGCTGGCAGTTCCTCCTGCGGCGGGCGGATCTGGAGCACGAGTACGTGTATCGGCTGAAGCTGGTCGAGGACGCCCCTGGGCAGGCAGATGGTTGTGCTCCCGCGGCAGTTAGAGGCCGCCGCCGGCGCGGGATCCGCGCTGTCGATTGACTCGAGCAGTGGCGTGGGCCGGGCCTCGCACGGTTCGAGGAACTCGCCCCCCAAGTGCTCGCTGTGTGCCTACAGCTGGGCCTGACCGGCCGAGATCCAGATGCAGCTCGCGGTAGCGGGGCCGGCCGTCGGTGCCGTGGGGGTGCTCGGTGAACGGGCCTGGCAGGATCCGGTCTCAGCCCCGCAGACGGGAACGGTTGGCCCCGGCGATAGTGTCACCCGTGGAGTCGCCACTGCCGACGGGGGAGAGAAAACGGATGGACCGGTCGACCGGAAGTACCAGGTCCGGCACGGGTGCCGTGCCCGACGAAGCGGAAGGGGCGGCGGAAGCGAAAGCGCCACCGTCGGACGGAGGTGCGGACGCCGGGCCCGGCGTGACTGACGGCACCGGTTCCGGCTCTCCCGGCACGGTCGCCCGCGCGTCGTTTTGGCGACGGCACCCGCGGTGGACCGGCGGGGTCGCCGTCATGGCCGTGGTGGCCGGGGCGTTCACCGGCGGGTGGTTCGCCGCGCCACCGGACCACACATACACGCCGCAGGTGCCGGCCTCGCAGCCCATCACCGTGACCGCCGCGCAGGCTCGCGAGGCCGAGTACGGCTGGCAGACGCTCGGCAACCGAGCCGGCGACCGGGGCCCGGGCCACGAGGCCATGGAGGTCGCCCTCTCCAGCGGCAAGGGTCCGCACTCCGCCGCGGTCAACATCAACCCCCGGACCTCGGACGCACCCTCCTTCAACTCGGCCGAGAAGCCGAGCGGCGAGATCCTGTTCTCCGGCACGATCCCGAACATGCCCCGGGTCACGCTGGTGTCGGCCGGCGGGGCGCTGCTCCGCTACGCCAGCGGTCCCGGCGCCGAGTCCGACGGCATCGACAAGGTCGTCCGGATGGCGCCTGAGCCCTGGGAGTACAGCCCCGTCACCAGCCCGCCGATCGCCCTCAACTGGAACCGCCAGAACGACGAGCCGTACCCGCTGGCCGTTCCGCGATGGCTGACCAACCTCCAGGTGCGCGGCGTCGAGGACAAGGACGGCTGGCGCCCGCTCAAGGTCACCGACGGACTCAGCGACCCCGTCCCGAAATTCACGAACCGAACGGCCGGCGGGCCGGACACCCACCTGGTCGACGCGCACGGCAACTGCGGTGTGGGGGCGCTGATGCAGGCCGACGACACACTGCGGGGCAAGCCCATCAAAACCACCTACCTGTACAGCCCTGGCTGGCCGTACGCCATCGCCCTCGACTACGCGACGACGGACACCGTGTCGGCGTACCCCGTGCACGCGGCCCCGCTCGACGACGCGTACGTGCGCCGGTTGGCCGGGGCGCTGCTGTGCGGCGCTCCAGGGCTGGATGAGTTCACTGCGTCCTCCCGAGTCACCTGGACGCTGGAGTGGCACGGCACTCCCTCCTCGGGTACCGGCGAGGTGGCGGTCGTCCGGCAGGACGTGCAGTTCCCCGTCGCCAAGAACTACTCTCCCAACCACCGCAGCGGACTGGTGGAGATCGGCATGGACAAGCCGTCGCTCTACATGGGCCTCGGCTCGAACTACGACTCCCGCGTCGATTTCGGCCCCGAGGTGACGGTCGGCTGCGTCCCCGCCGGGGACGGACTGGTCGTGGTCGGCCCGGACACCGCGACCACCACCCACCTGGTCGACCCGCTCACCGGTCGCCATTGGTCCGGCCCCGGCCACGTCCTCAAGATCCCGCCCGGCTCGCTCCCCGACAGGGGCACCCGGCTGATCGCCTCAGCGATCACCCCGGGCAAGAACGGCCACGCGGACAGGGGCGACTGCACGGCCCCATAACGTCCCCGCGCGGGAGCCCCGCCCCGGGTGACTTGCTGCCGGTTCCGGGCTGGGCGGGCAGACGATGCCCAGCGGCCGCCGACTCGCAGGCCCTGGTTGTCCCCATCCGTCTGCCCTGTGGCGGCGGAGAGTTGCCGCTTCGCCCACATGGTGCCTCGCACTTGTACGCTCACGTGCGCAGCGACATCGCCGCAGCGCGGGAGTTGATGACTCCCGACGGTGCCGTCGTCCTTGACGACTACCGCAGTCCGCACACACCTGGGAAGCAGCGATCACTGGGAACTCAAGTCGCTCATGGTCACCGAGAGCAAGATCTACAGAACCTGGGGAGACAGCCCGGGAATCCAGCAAGCACTCATTCGGTTGCTGCCGTCACAGTCGCGCCTGTGGGGCCAGGCCGAGGAGGTTGCAGGCCATCAACTGGTTCACATCCACAACCAGTGAAATGATCCGCCAAGCTCGGCCCGTTGAGGGCCATGCGATGGAAGCCCGCACTGCAGGCGTTCGACATCGCCTTCGACGGCCGACTTTCCATCGGCCGCCGTTAACTCACATCACACGAGTTGCACCGTTGACTGGACAGGCCCGCGTAAATCCGTCGACCGGGGCCCGGGTCGGGCGAGGAGCCCCCCGTGTGCGGCATGGATGGGCGAGCATGGGGGTGGTCAGTCGCGGGGACGCTCCGGAGGTGGTGGCCGTGCTCAACGAGGTCAAGACGTTCTCGGCTTGGGGAACCCGTCCAGCGCGAGGTCCGGCGGGGCTGCTGCCGTGATCCCGGAGCGCCCGAGCTGGCACATCCAGTTGCTCGGATCGTTCGCCGTGACCGTGGAGGGGGTCACGATCGAGGCCGGGGCGTGGCGGCTGCGGAAGGCGAAGGCGCTGGTGGCGATGCTGGCGCTGGCGCCGCGCCAGCGCTGTCATCGCGAGCACGTCCTGGACCAGCTGTGGCCCGATCTGGGGCCGGCGGCCGCGGCCCGAAATCTGCACCAGACCCTGTACGTGGCGCGCCGCGCGGTCGCCGGCGGCGGGCCCGCGGAACCCGGACGGCTGTCGATCCGGGACGAGCAGGTCGTGCTGGACGTCGCTGGACCGGTCGAGGTCGACGTGTTGCGGTTCGAGGTGTCCGCGCAGGAGGCGTCGGCGGGGGACGATGCGGCGACGTTGCGCGCCGCGGCCGACCTCTATGCCGGGGATCTGTTGCCTGATCTGTCGGACGCGGACTGGTTGACGACGCGGCGGGACCAGTTGCGGACGGCGTCCCGTGAGATCTCGGTGAGGTTGGCGACCGCGCTGGCGCGGACGGCACCGGAGGAGGCACTGCTCCTCCTGACACGGGCGCTGGATGCCGATCCGGTGCACGAAGGGGCTGTCCGCGTGACCATGGTGGTGCTGGCAGGCCTGGGCCGACGATCCGAGGCGCTGGCCCGGTACGAACGCTTGGTCGATGACCTCCTGGACGCGTTCGGGACCGACCCGGATGCGCAGACGGTGGCGCTGTTTCGCGAACTGTTGACGGGTGCGCCGGCGGCGGAGCGCCCTCGGTCAGCCGATGGTTCGACCTCCACTGGGGTTGCCGGCCATCTGCCGGCCCCGTTGACCAGTTTCGTCGGGCGCGAGCGTGAGATCGCCGACGTGGAGAGGCTGACCCGTCAGGCCCGGCTGCTCACCCTTACCGGGGCTGGTGGCAGTGGCAAGACACGACTCGCTGTGCAAGCCGCGCGGCTAGTGCGTTCGAGGTACCCCGACGGGGTGTGGTTCGTTGATCTGACGGCCGTCGCTGAACCGGTGATGGTCGCCGACGCGGTGGCCAAGGCGCTCGGGCTGGACTCCGATGTGGCGGATCGAGGGCGGGCGCTGGTGGACCAGCTGCGCTCTCGACGGCTGCTGATCGTGCTCGACAACTGTGAGCACCTGCTCGCCGCCTGTGCCGGGCTGGTCGGTGCGATCCTCGCCGGATGCTCGGGTGTCGACGTGTTGGCGACCAGCCGTGAGCCGCTGCATGCCCACGGCGAGTACACGCTGCGGGTGCCCTCGTTGACCCTGCCGTCACCCGACTGGGACCGCGCGGACGGCTTGGAGCAGCTTGCACACCTGCCGAGTGTCCTACTCTTCGTCGACCGTGCGGCACAGGTGCGGCCCGGTTTCGCGCTCGACGCCGACAACGCGCCCGGGGTGGTCGAGCTGTGCCGACGGCTTGACGGGATGCCGCTGGCGTTGGAGTTGGCGGCGGCCAAAGCCGCCGCTCTCGAGCCGGCGGAAATCGTCCACCGGTTGAGCGACGTGCTGTCGCTGCTCGGCGGGGGAGGCGTGCCCATCACCCGGCACCAGACGCTGCGTGGCACCTTGGAATGGAGCCACAACCTGCTCGCCGGCCCTGAACAGGTTCTGTTGCGCAGGCTTTCGGTGTTAGCGGGCAGTTTCACCCTCGAGGCGGCGGAGGCAGTGTGTGGTGATCCTCCGCTGGGACGAACGGGGGTGTTCGAGCTGCTGGTCAGGTTGGTGGACCAGTCCTTGGTGGTACCGGCGAGAACGGCCGCCACGACCCGCTACCGGCTGCTGGAGACGGTTCGTCAGTTCGCGCACGAGAAGCTCGTTCTCGCTGGAGAGGCTGAGCGGTCGGCGGCCGTCCACGGTGCGTACTTCCTTGCATTCGCCATGGCCCACAACCCCGAACGAGCCGCAGGCGTGGTGAGAGAAGAGCCGAAGCTGTTGGACGGCGAGCATGACAATCTGCGCGCAGCACTGGGGTGGGCCTGCAAGCACGATGCCGAGACCGCCTTGCGCCTGGCCGCCAATCTGTGGCGCTTCTGGTTCCTGCGCGGCCATGCCGTCGAGGGCGCGCGGTGGCTCGAGCGGGCGTTGGCAATGGCACCCGAACCGACCCGGCCCCGTGCGGCCGCCTTGATCGGGCTGACCGGGCTCGACAGTCGCCAGGGGCGCTCGGACCGGCATCGGGCGCTGGGGGCGGAGGCGGTGGCGATCGTCCGCCGGATCGGCGAGCCCGACGAGGTGGTGATGGCCCGGATCGCGGAGGCCGCGCTGGTGTGGAGCACCTTTGACCTGGACGAAGCCGAACGGATGGCCACCGAGGTACGGGCCGAGGGCATCGCACGTGGCCGGGCCGAGCATGCCGCCGCCGGTAGCTGGCTGCTCGGCCATTGCGCGCTGTTCCGTGAGGACGGCCCCCTGGCCATCCGGCATCTCGACTCCTGCCTCATCGAGCTGGCCCACGCTGATACCGGCACGCGCCCCTTCCTGCCCGTGATCACGCCCTGCTTGCTCCTCGTCCCGATCGCCGGGCGACTGGTCCCCTACATGGAAGAGACCATGCTGCTGGGCCGGCGTGTGGGCGTCGTTCAGGCAACGGGGTACGCGGAGGCCGCCCTGGGCTACGCGCACCGGCTGACCGGAAATCAGCAGGCGGCACTCTCCCTCGTCGCCGAGGCAGTCGACCAGTTCGCCGACCTGGGCGATGACCTGGCCAGGGCGCAGGCACTGCACCAGATCGGCTGTCTTCACCGTGACATGGGTGCATTCCGGGAAGCGGGGCTGGCGCTGTCGACGGCGCGGGAAGTCCGCAGCGCGATCGGCGATCGTCGAGGGGAGTTGCTGACCGACATCAGCCTGGGCCTGCTGCAGGCCATGGCGGGCGACATCGGCGACGGTCTTGGCAGCGTTCGGCGGTCACTGTCCGGATTCGAGGCCGCCGGTGACGTGGTGGGCATCGGCGCGACACTGACCGCGCTCGGGGCCATTGAACTACTGTCCGGCGAGACACGGGCCGCGCGTGAGTTGTACCGGCGGGCTGCGGAAAGGTTCGCTCCGTGGCCACGGTTCGCCGGATGGCTGAGGTTGGCCATGGCCGAACTCTCCACCGAGCTGGAGGATCACCGTCGAGCCGCCCGCGAGACCGCTGCGGCGGCAAGCGTTTTCGATCGTATGCGGTGCGTCATCGCCGGTCGCCATTTGGCCGCGCTCCGTGACGGTGGTGCGGGCGGCGACGCGCGGGCGGCCGCACGTTGAGATCGTGTTGAGTTCTCGTTGGGGCGGGGTCCCTAGGGTCGGTTCTCGATGTGACGGCCTATGGGAGGAATCATGACCACGACCCAGAACGCGGCAAGCCCTATCGGGGACGCCACGCTTGCCGAGTTCACCGCAGGCCTGCGCGGCACCGCGGTGCTGCCGGGTGAGTCGGAGTACGACCAGGCCCGTAGTGTTTGGAACGGGGCGCATGACCGGCGTCCGGCGGTTATCGCCCGGTGCGCGGGTGTGGCCGACGTGATCCGCACGATCGACTTCGCCCGCAGTGAGGGGCAGCCGCTCGCGGTACGCGGAGGGGGCCATTCCATCCCCGGGTTCTCCACTCTCGACGGCGGCATCGTGCTGGACCTCTCCCCGATGACGGGGGTCCAGGTCCATCCGGACCGCCGCACCGTGACCGCGCAAGCGGGATGCACGTGGAAGGACCTGGACGCGGAGACCCAGCAATTCGGGCTCGCGGTGACCGGTGGTCTGGTGTCGTCGACGGGCATCGCCGGTTTCACCACCGGCGGTGGCATCGGCTGGCTCATGCGCAAGTACGGACTGGCCTGCGACAACCTCGTCGGAGCCGACGTCGTCACCGCTGACGGTCAGTTCGTGCGGGCGAGCGAGCGAGAGAACGCCGAACTGTTCTGGGGTCTGCGCGGTGGAGGCGGCAACTTCGGTGTGGTGACCTCCTTCGAGTTCCAGCTCCACGAGATCGGGGCGACGGTCCTGTCCGGTCTGGTCTTCTACCCGGCCGAAGAAGCCCAGCAGGTACTGGCCGGGTACCGGGCGGCGTGCGCGTCGGCTCCTGACGAACTGACCACGCTGGTCAATCTGACCACCGCCCCGCCCGTGCCCTTCCTGCCCGCGTCCGTCCACGGCACGCCGGTCATCGGTGTCGGCGGCTGCTGGTCCGGCGACCTTGACGCCGGTGAAGCAGCCACCGCGCCCTTCCGCTCCTTGGGCACCGTCATCGCCGACGTGTTCGCGCCCCACCCGTACGCGGGATGGCAGCAGGCCCTCGACCCGCTCTACCCGCGGGGGATCCACAACTACTTCCGCTCGGCGCTCCTTCGTACGGTCGACGACGATGCCTTGCGCGTCCTGCGGGACTTCTTCGCGGCGCTGCCCAATCCGCTCACCGAAATCCACCTGCAGCATCTCGGCGGTGCCGTGGGCAGGGTGCCCGGGTCGGAGACGGCCTACGCGCTGCGCGACCAGGAGTTCATCGTCAACGTCATCGCCCGCACAACGGACGCCGACGGTTTCGGCAAGGTGGTCGACTGGGCACGGCAGCTGACCGCGGCGCTCGGACCGGGTGCCGGCGCCTACGTGAACTTCACCGGCGAGTCGGACCCGTCCCTGGTCCGGGCGTCCTACCCGCCTGACACCTATCGGCGACTGGTCGAGCTGAAGAACCGCTACGACCCGGCCAATCTGTTCCGGCTGAACCAGAACATCGTCCCCTCCGTCTCCTCAGGGTGACCTCAGTCCCGTCAGGGTGACCCTGACGGGAGCTGCCCCGGCCGGGTTGCGCGAACACATCACCTTCCGGCCGGGCCTGTGGCGACCGAGAGATCGACGGGTGCGCGGACCGCACGCGTACGACGCGCACCACCCACCAACAACGCAAGGACCACTCTGAGACTCTTCCGCCTCGTCTGTGCGGGAGCCGCCGTGACAACAGGCATCGTCGGTGCCGGGTTCACCTTGGCCGCCGCGCCCGCGTCGGCCGATGTACCCGCCTCCCCAGCCCATCCAGTACGTGACCCAGTCCTTCTACGGCAGTTCGAGCAGCGTCCCCGTCACGGGCACCGTGCACTGCCCCAGCGGCAGCAGAGTGGTGTCCTCCGGAGCGTCTGCGCCCGGAGGACAGCTCGTCGGGATCGCCCCGGACATCAACTTCCACGACGCGGCAACGGCTGCATCTGTTTCGACAACGCGATGGCTGAGTCGTTCTTCGGAGTCCTCAAGAACGAACGCGTGTCACGAATGACGTACTTGACCCGTGAAGTAGCCCGCCAGGACATCACTCGGTACATCGAGTTCTGGTGCAATCGCCAACGTCTTCATTCTTCGGTTGGTTAGCGGCCTCTTTGCGAAGTCCACGCCGAATATGTGAAGTTGCAGCACCGCGTGAAGTGAACGGTCAGACATCTGTCCGGAAACCGCGAGGCCCCTCAGACAAAGTGCTGTGGTGGACCGACCCTAACGTTGTGCAGGCGATGTCTCGTGGGGCACGTTCCTGGTCAGCGAGATATGTGAACAGCCACCCGTGATGAGGGACTCGATGTCAGTCTTCACACACCGATCATCCAGTCCCTCACGACATCTCGCCTAGGAGTGCACGGTCCGGCAGGCACCCTGGCGGGAGGTGTAGGTGAAGGAGGTGGCGCAGTAGTAACCGGCAACGACGTTGCTGTACGGCATCCAGTGGAGAACGTAGTCGCCACCGGACTCGTAGAAGTTGCCGCTCTGGGTGATGACGCCGTAGGGGCCGTTGATCTGCATGTTGACCGTTCCTGCGCTGGGGAAGGTCGTGTAGTTCTCCATGATCTGGACATAGAGCCCGGAGCCCGCGATGTTTAAGCAGACGTGGAGGCTCGAGCCGGCGCAACCGCTGGTCACTGAGTTGGGTTGAACGCTTGCGCCGGTCACCTTGTAGACGTCAAGTACGCCGTTGGCGTTCTTGACCTCCTTGACGAGGACCGCGCTGCCGGTTGCGGTTGTGGAGCGGGTTGGTGCGGCGGTTGCCGCCTCGGCGCTCACCGCGCCCGTGACGCTGACCGCGATGAACGCGGTGAGTGCGGCGACCACTGTCGTTGCCTTGACCGCGGTCCTGCACCAACGGTTCGGTGTGGAGGTGCTGCTCATCAAATCCTCGATTCCTTGTGGATTTCACCCGCGTTTGTGGGCGTTTGAGAGGGTGCTGGCCAAGGAGCACATCCTCGCCCTGCTGCACCAGCCGGATATCCGGCATTCCGGAGCTGAAAGCCGGACAAGCGCTGTGCGAGGCCCCTGCCAGCGCGGTTCGGGCAAGGGGAACTCTGCGCCCGGCTGTCAAAAGGTGCAGTCCGGGATCGCGCAGTGGCTCACGCCGGCGACTGGGGAATTGCTGCCGTTGACGTACGGACGGAGCACCCAGGCGCTATAGAAGGTGGACCCGGTGTACTGGCCGGACGTCAGGTGCCACAGGCTCCCGAAGGTGCTGTACGAGTCACCGAACAGGTAGCACTGCGCCGTGAACGACGATCCGGCAGGGACAATGCTGGTCGTGTTCTTGTAGCCATTGCAGTCGTCGAGGGGCAGGAGCGCTCACCCAGATTGTGGACGATACCGTCACCGCCGCTGTTGGCGTGGGCGGCGCTCGCGGGTATCAGGGCAGCGGCGAGGGTGATCATGACCGTCCAACTGCCTTCGTGGGTCGGTGCGTTGAATGCATCGTTGCTCCCCCTGGGTGGTACTCGGTTCTCGTTGCCTGGCACTCGATCCCGAAGCGCTAAACCACAGATCCCTCGACACCATGTCGCAGCGGGCTGCCACCGCCTACGTGCGTGGGCTACTCGTCACCGCCGGCATCCTGCCGCCACGCGATGAGAATCTCGCCCTCCTCACCAACTGGGTCGCACGGACCGTGGCCGAACTGCCAGCGCGGCACGCCAACCTCATCCGTCCGTTCGCCGAGTGGCACATCATCCGCGACGCCCGCCGACGCTCATCGCGCGGCCGTTACACCTACGCGCCGCACACAAGGGTGACTGCGGCAACGTCCTCGCCGCCATCAACTTCCTGAACTGGCTCGGCACGCAGCACCTGAGTCTCTCCCAGCTCCAGCAGCGGCATCTGGACACCTGGGCGATCGAGCGGCCAACCCTGCGCTCCCGTTCCATCCCCTTCCTCCGCTGGAGCACTGCACGACGCCTCTGCCCGCCCGATCTGGTCATCGAGCGCTCAGCCGCCCAACTCCCGGGCCACTTCCAGGCCGAGGAGGAGTACCGAAAAGAGCTGCTGCGCTGCTTCAACGACACCGCGTTGCCCCTGGAGGTCCGCGTCGCGGCTGCTCTCGTCCGCCTCTACGCCCTCCCCCTGACCCGCATCGTCGAACTCACCGACGACCACATTCGCCACGACCAGGGGCATATCTACCTGACAGTCAACCACCACCCCTTCGTGCTCCCGCCGAAGCTCGCCCGCCTCATCAACGATCAGCTGCAGCACAGCCCCCGGCACAGCAACACGGCCGGATGCAGATACCTCTTGCCCGGTCACAGCCCTGGACGCCCGCGCAACCCCCTCGGCCTCGCCGACACCTTGAGACACCACGGTCTGCCCGCCCGCGCAGCACGGAACACCGCCATGATGGACGCCCTGGTAGACCTGCCGCCCATGGTCATCGCCGACCTGCTCGGCATCCACCCCAAGACAGCCGAACGCTGGGCCACCCTCGCCGGCGGGAACTGGTCCGAATACTTGGCAGCGCGACGGGCCGCCCCGCAGGGCTAGGCAGTTGAGCAGGGCAGTGTTCCAAGTCTGCGCTATTGGGGGATGGTGACCAGGATGCGGCCGTGGCCACCGCCAGCGTCGACGTGGTCGTGGGCCTTGGCGATGTCGTCCAGCGGGTAACAGTCGCCGACGGCGACAGTGAGGGCGCCGACGGCGGTGGCGGAGGTGAGGTCGCGGGCGGCCTGGCGCTTGGCCTCGGCGGGGAAGTCGTCGCTGCCGAGCAGCCGCAGGGTGACGTTGTTGAACAGCAGAGGCCAGAAGGGGATCTCAGTGCGGTCCGCGCGGGTGGCGTAGGCGGCGATGACGGCCCCCTGGGCGGCGACGGCGTTGTCGAGATCGGCGTTGTCAGACAGCGCGACCTCGATGATCCGGTCGACGCCCCGCGGCGCGTACGAGCGGATGGCAGCGGCGGGCTCGCCAGTGTCCAGGGCGATGGCGTGGGCGACGGCCGGGTCGACGCGGTCGAGGTCCGCGGTGCGGCGGACGGTGGCGATCACGGTGGCGCCGGCCCAGTGGGCGAGCTGGGCGGCCAGGGAGCCGACGCCGCCGAGAACTCCGTGGACCAGGACCAGTTGGCCGTCGACCGGGCCGTCGGCGAAGACGGTGCGGTGGGCGGTGATGCCGGGGATGCCGAGGCTCGCGCCCAGCTCGTCACTGAGGTGGTCGGGCAGGGGTGCGGCCTGGTGGTCGGGTACGACGGTGTACTGGGCGGCGGTGCCGAAGGGGCGGTAGGACTGGGCGCCGTATACCCAGACCCGTTGTCCGACGCGGTGGACGTCGACTCCGGCGCCCACGGCGTCGATGACTCCGGCGCTGTCGCTGTGCGGGATCACCCGCGGGAAGGGCATGGACGAGCCGAGCCAGCCGCGCCGTTTCTTGGTGTCGCCGGGGTTGACGCCCGAGACGGTGACGCGGACGCGGACCTCGCCGGGGCCGGGGACGGGATCAGGGAGTTCACCGACGTGCAGGACATCGGCGGCGGGTCCCTGGTCGTCGTACCAGGATGCAAGCATGGGGGTACCTCCGTGGACAGTCAGCTCGCGGGAGCGGCGGGCGCATGCGGATCGCTGTCGGTGCATCCGGTGTCGAATACGGGCGGTTCCTCCCCGAGGGTCTCGCGCAGCCAGGTCCGTTCGGCGCGGCTGGTGGCGCGGGCGGTGAGCAGCATGCCCCGCCGGTAGGGGTCGGCGACCTCCTCGGCACGCAGGGGCCGCTCGTTGTCGTAGAAGAAGCTCGCCGGTTCTTCCAGGAACTCCAGCCGTCTGCGCAGCACCGCGTGCCGTTCGGCCACGTCGGGCAGGTGGGAGAGGAATGCCAGGACGACGTAGAACCGGGTGAAGTCGGTGATCTCGTGGTCGGCGGGCTTGCGCAGGCGCTGAAGCATTTCGGCCCGCCCGGCCGCGGTCAGGCTGAGCACGTACCGGGCCGCCCCCGCGGCCGGGTCGGCGCGCCGCTCGATCAAGCCCGCCCTGGTCAGGCGATTGATCGCCGGATACAGGCTGCCGTCACTGACCGGCCGCGTGTAGCCGGTCAGCTGTGAGATGCGGCGGCGCAGCTCGTGTCCAGGCAGGGGTCCCTCGGCGAGGAAGCCGAGTATCGCGAGTTCCAGCATGAGTCCATCTTCGCACGCGAACATCGAATCGATGTGAACATCGATTCGATGTTACGCTCGCAGGTACCCGCCCAAACGTCTCTGGAGAGGCACAGCAAGATGCCATCGCAGTCCACCGAGTCAGTAATGAACCGTTTCGTCGAGTTCATCAACACGGGCAACGAGGATCTCGCCCGCGAGGTCATTTCTCCGGACGCGGTGTTCCACGCGCCAAGCCACCCGGAACCACTGCGGGGGCCCGATGGGTACATGGAAGTCATCGGGATGATGCGCAGCGCCTTCCCCGACGTCCAGTGGACGCTGGAGGAGACGGTCACCGAAGGCGACACCGTGGCCGCGCGGTTCACCATGCGGGGAACCCACGACGGTGAATTCTTCGGGATCCCGGCGAGCGGCAACAAGATCTCGGTGCAGGCCATGAACTTCTACTACCTGGCCGACGGCCGGATCGTCGGCGAACGGGGCCAGCCCGATCTCCTCGGGGTGATGCAGCAGATCGGTGCCGTACCGGCGCCGTGAACCTCGTAGCGCCGGGTGAGCCTTCTGCCGCGCGGGATTGCCGCTGCCGGGAGGGGGCCGTACGGCGCGGTGGCAGAGGGCGAAGGCCCGCACCGGAGCGCAGGCGTCCGTCGCGGGTTCACCGCAAGAGGCCGGTCTTCTTCTTGATCCGGCGTCTTCGCGCAGACAGCACCCGTTGCGGCGAGAGCTCTACACCTTGTCACCGCTGACGTGACCGAGCCGGGTACGGAACTGCTCGCTCTACGGCGAATACTGCAACCCTCGAATACCGACAGTCCACCAGTGCTCCCGGGCGAGCACGGAGGCGGTCGTGGAGGTCATACGCTCGCAGGGTGGTGGCCGACGGCGGGCGGGAGATCGAGAGGCGCTGGCGGCGATCGTCTTCGTGGCCACGTCGGGTTGCATCTGGCGGCAGCTTCCGCCGGTGTTCGGGCCGTGTTGCCTGTTCGGTCTCTCACCTGGGAAGGAGCGGGCGTGGCCTGACGCAGCCCGCTGTCTTGCCAATGCTTTACGGTGCGGCCTGCTCCGGCGGTACGGTGCCGACGTTGCCGCGAAGGCACATGCCAGGTGTTCCCGCAGGGTCAGCCAATTGGGAGCGGGCCTTGGTGTGCTCGGAGGTGGGCCGTTCCGCGCTGAGGGGTGTCTGTCACTTTCAGGCGAAGAGGTCTCCGTCGAAGCGGAAGACCAGGGAGGGTGAGCTGTAGTAATTGGGAGTGACGCCGATGGTCGGGGAGTGCGGTTTGCCATCGCCGGCCGGGTACCAGTCGTTGAGGCCGAGGCGTTTGCCCATCTCGGCGCCGATGGGTCTGAAGACGATCTCGCTGGTGTCCGGTGAGTGCCAGTAGTCCCACCATTGGCCGCGGGTGTCCTTGCCGCAGGTGAGTTGCCGTATGACGGCGCCGTCTGGGAGTTGCTGGGGATAGGTGAGGCAGAGCTTGCTTGCCCGGTTGCGGAGTTGCAGTCTTCCAGCCGGATTGCGGACCAGTTCCCAGGTCTGGCGGGAGGAGCCGTCGCAGGTCGCCTCGCGGGGCTGGACTCCGGACCCGCTTGCCGTCTCCATGCACTTGTCCGTGGCTTTGATCCGCAGCCGGGTGATGTCGTCCGCCTTCGGCAGCTGCGGCGTCGGTGTCGGGCTGGGCTGGGGAGTCGGGCTCGTGGGCGGGATGGCACTGGGGGGCTCGCTGGTGGGGGGAGCCTCCGCGGTGGCGGTGGGACTCGGCGTGGGTGGGGGTGGTGTGCTCCGGGTGTTCCCGCCGTCGGGGAAGAACAGGAAGCCTCCAACTGCCGCGACTACCGCGACTACAACGGTTCCCGCCACCGCGGTCGTGCCCAGCGGGGTGAGCTTGGCTTTCGCCGGTGCGAGTAGGCCGGCACCGGCGCCGCCAGCCGCTGTTCCCGCCTCGGTCATCCGCGAGGCGAGGTAGGCGGGTCCCGCCCACAGCATCAGTGCGCCCGGCAGCGCCACTCGCATACGGTCGTTGAGATCGGTCAGTTCGAGCATGGCGCGGCTGCAGCGGGCACATCCGTCCAGGTGGCGGGTCAGGTCTTTGTGGGGGCGGCGGCCCGGACGACGTATCGCGGCCCCGAGCAGACGGCTGAAGTGCCGGCACTCCGGCTGGTCCGCCGTCTCGATGTGCGCCGTGAGATAGGCCTCGCGCAGACCCTCGCGGGCGCGGGTGGCCAGGGAGCCGACGCCGCTGGAGCCGATGCCGAGCAGCGTGCCGACCTGCTCCGCCGACTCGCCTTCGATGATGATGTGCCAGAGGACCGCCTGCCAGCGCTCGGGCAGGGAGCGGAAGGCGCGCAGGACCAAGGCGTCATCCTCCAGGCGGAGAACGCGGCCCTCTCCGCTTTCCTCCGTGGGGGCGGTTTCGAGCCAGCGTTCGAAGTCCGGGGAGAGTTCCGTGCGGCGGGCGGTGCTTGCCCAGTCGGCGGCGCTGCGGCGGACCACCGTCAGGAGGTACGGGCGCCACGCGGACTCGGGGCCGTGTCCGGCATGTACCGCCTGCAAGGTGCGGGCGAAGGCCTCCGACCCCAGGTCTTCGGCGGTGTGCGCGTCCGGGCAGCAGGTCCGCGCATAAGCCAGGACGGCCGGGCGATGCCGGCGATACAGCTCTTCGAGGGCCTCCTGCGTGCTGCGGCTGTCCTGTCCCGACGCCCGGATAGTGCGGGTGAGATCAGCGTCCGATATCGGCATGAGGTCGTCCCCCGATGGTCGTTTGGTGCGCGGGAGACAGTTTGCAGCCTGAAGCGGGCGCTGGGAAGTTCTTGTCAGTACATAGCAATGGATTTCGTGATTTCACTCATTGGAACCTTCTGGTGGAACTGGAGACACAGGGGCGTGCTTCTGTGCAGGTCGCCTTGATGTGGAGGGTCCGCACCCGAGTCCGGTCCTCGGTCATCCCGGTGTCGCTTTGAGACCCGGTCGGGTCGGGTTTCGCCGACTGCCCGTCCGGGCGTCGCTCGGCGGGCGGCCGCACCAGTGAGTGGTGCGTCGCCATGGCGAGGCACGCAGCCGCCGTCACCGTGGCCATGGACACCGCCAGCACCCTGCCAGTGTGCCGATTGCCCCAGGCGGTGCGTCGCCGTTGAGCCGGCGCCGCGGCCCGCATCGCCTCAAGGGGGTACGCGGGTGGCTGCTCGGGGGCCGGCAGGCTTGCCCGTGTCGCACGGTAGTCGGGACTGGGCCACCAGCCGAGCAGTAGCGGCGGGAGCTGGGCGCGGAGTTGGCCGTCGAGGTCTGAGAAGGCCTGGTACGCCTCGCGGCACCGCGCGCAGTGCCGCGGGTGCTGCGTTGCCTGTTTGCAGGCCGGCCCTCGTTTGGAGTTCGGGCCCGTGGGTCCGCCCGCGACGGAGCTCACGAGCAGGGCGGAGTACTTGTCGCACTGGGCCGAGGCACCGGTCTTCGGTCCGTGGAGTTCTCGGTGGGTCAGTGCAGCATCGCCCGGGCCCGGCTCGTGAAGGGCCGAACTCCTCCCGCTCGATACCCGGGCACGCGGTCTCGGCGCCCTGCCGTCGCCCTCCTGCGGGTCGCGACCGGATGCAGGCTGGGATCGGTAGTGGTCCAGTGCGAGTCGGCAGGACTCGATGAGTCGGCCGCGTAGGGCGGACCCCAGTCGGGGCATAGGGATGAGTTCCTTTGCGGTGGTGGGGGACGGGGCAGGTTGGGATGGGATGTGCAGGGCGGGTGGCGGTGCGTACTGGGGGTAGACACACCGCCACCCGCTGACCTCCTGCTGTTCCGTTTCCACGGTGCGTCCTTGCGCTGCTCCCTTCATCGGGGCCGTGTCGGCCTCTCGTGGGGAAGGAGCGGGAGCGGCCCGGCACAGCTCGCGGCTTTGCCAATGCTTTACTTTGCGATCTTGTCCGGAGGTCCGCGTTGGACGCTCTCGCGGATCGCTGTTAAGGTGCCGTCCGACCTCCTGAATTCCGGCCACGGCCGTCCTGCTTCGCGCTGCCCGACATGCGAGCAGGAGGACCTGAACGTGAGAGCACGACAAAGGCAGAGGTGGGGACTTGCCGTCCCCGGTGTCCTCGGCGTGATCCTGGCCCTGATGTGGACCGCGATCGGCCAACCGAGCTGGGCCGATGGAGCAGGACCCCAACCCGCGCCCAAGCAGTCAGCCGGTGCCACGCCCGCCGTTGCCTGCGACCACAAGGACACCCCCGAGAAGGGCTGGATCCAGGTCTTCTACGTGCACCGTGAAGGCGCGGACCGCGTCAACGACGCACGCAACACCATTCGGCGCATCGCCTGGGACATCGACCAGACCTTCGAGGCGAGCGCTCGCCGCTTCGGGCAGGGCGACAGCCGCCGACTGCGATTCGTACAGGACAAGAACTGCCAGATCGAAGTGACCTCGATCGCCCTGGCCGGACTCCCCGAGAAGCACAAGATGGGCGAGGCAAAGGGATTTGCGGACAAGGTGGTTCGCGAGCAGGTTGCCAAGGGTGACGGCGGATGGTTCGGCCGCCACAAAACCCTCTACTTCTACGACACCGGCGAGATGGAAGGCTGCGGGCTCGGCGGCGGCAACACCGGCGGCCTCGGCGGCGGGTTCGCTTCGGTGACCTACGGATGCTGGGGCGAGGCCGCGCTCACCCATGAGTTGATTCATGGCTTCGGTATCAGCCACTGCGGCGAGGACCACACTCAGGGCAATGACCCGATCTGCCGTGGCTATGACGGGACGCCGCGCTGCGACGACGTGATGTCGGGGGTCGTACTGGACTGCCCGAAGGACGAGTTCGCGTACTTCGACCCGCGTCCCAAGCCGGGCAGTGCACTGGCCCGGAATCCAGGGGGGAACATCGCCAACAGCCCGTATCTGATCAAGGACCAGCCGGCGCCCCCGGTGGACGCCCAGCTGGCGAACCTGAAGAACGGGCAGTGCCTGACCTCCGGGGGAGTGGGTAAAGCGGTTGCGCAGGCGGGGTGCGGCAAGGGGCAGGTGTGGCGGCGGACCACCGGTGACGACGGGTACTTCACGTTGCAGGCCGTGGGTACGCGGCAGTGCCTCAGCAGTACGCCGTCCGACGCCAAGTCGGCTGTCCTGAGCGCCTGCCGGAAGGGCGATGAACGGCAGGAGTGGTGGATGGAGGACGCCTACGGCCCGGCCAAGGACCACTATCAGCTGGTGAACCGCGCCACGAAGGGGCGCCTGGCGGGCGGCGGTGACGAGGCGAGCTTCAAGATGCTCTTCCGCAACACCGGTTCGGGAACCGCCGTTCCGGAACACAGCAAGCCCACCTCCAAGGAGTCGGCCGAAGCGGGCGTAGCGCCTCAGTCCAAGGAAACCAAGTCGACCGCGCCCGCGACAGCGGCCGGCGACGACCTCGCGTCGACCGGCGGCGGCTACGCCATCTCGCTGCCCTTCGTGGGCGGCGGGATCGCACTCCTGGGGATCGGCGTCGCGTTCCTGCTCACGACCCGCCGCAAGCGCGCGACCACGTCGGCCCGCCACACGCGCTGAGGCCGGCACCGACGCCGCAGTGAACGGACGGTCGGAGCCTCTGCGTTGAGAGCAGTGGCCCGGCCGTCCGCAAAATCGCACATCGGAGGTATAGGGCGGGGTGACGGCTGAACACGTCGGTCGAGTCATTCCGGGTACCGAGGTGCGGAGGGTGCTACATGAAGGCGCTCTCTCACCTCGAAAAGACATCGGATGTATGAGCATGGCAAGGCTTGGCTTCGTGCTGGGTACTGCTTGAAACTGGGCGTTGACGGCCAGATATGGGCACATCAGCCCAGCGGGTGATCTGGAAGTTCATAGAACATTGGATCTTTGGCCATCAACTGTCAACTTTGGCCATCAACTGTCAAGGTGCTCCCGGATCTGGCTCGCAAGAACCAACTCTGTCCAAGCCGTTGACGGGGACACGCTACGCGCCTACGGTCCCCGACAGAGCCACACAGAATTCAACACTTCAAGACTCAACTGATGTGCCCCACACCCTCCTTGTCCCGGCCATTGCGAGCCGACAGATTCCCCGCGCACTGTCACAAAGCGAACCGGTCAGCTCTACAGACCGGACTCGACCACCGGCGGTCGGAGCGTGTGCCCTGGCCGCTCCGACCGCCGGTACCAGAACTCCTCACCCGCTCTCGCCTCCGAAGGAGACTCGATGCTCCGCCAAGCACTGAGACCCCTGATGGCCACCTTCATGAGCGCGCTCATGCTGGTCGTCGCCAGCCACCTCGCCTACGCCGCCCCGGTGACCGTGATCAACGCGACCCAGTTCTCTGACACCACCGGGGCTGCTGTCCATGCGCATGGCGGTGGGGTGATCAAGGTGGGCGCCTACTACTACTGGTTCGGCGAGAACCGCAACGCGGACAACACCTTCAAGGCCGTCTCCGCCTACCGCTCGAGCGATCTGAAGACCTGGGAGTTCAGGAAGAACGTCCTGACCCAGGCCAGCGCCCCCGAGCTGGGCGTCGCCAACATTGAGCGCCCCAAGGTCATCTACAACAGCGCCACCCACAAGTTCGTCATGTGGATGCACAAGGAGAACGGCAAGGACTACGCCGAGTCCCGTGCCGCCGTCGCGGTGGCCGACACGGTGGACGGTGACTACGTCTGGCGGGGCAGCTTCCGGCCGCCGAGCGGCACCACGTCCCGGGACATGACGCTGTTCCAGGACGACGACGGCAGCGCATACCAGATCTCGTCCGCCAACGAAAACGCTGACCTCGACATCTACAAGCTCACCACCGACTACACCGGCTTCGACCGCCTGGTCGCCAATCCGTGGCCCGGGACCTTCCGCGAGGCGCCGGCGCTGTTCAAACGGGACGGCGTCTACTTCATGCTGACGTCGGCCAACAGCGGCTGGGCACCCAACCAGCAGAAATACGCCACCGCCGACAGCATCACCGGCCCCTGGTCCCCGATGAAGGAGACCGGCGATGCGACCGCCTACGGCTCGCAGACCGCCTTCGTCCTTCCCGTGCAAGGTACGTCGGGCACCTCGTACCTGTACATGGGCGACCGCTGGGGCAACTCCATGGGCGGCACGGTCAACAACTCCCAGTACATCTGGCTGCCGCTGACCTTCCCGACCCGGACCAGCATGAACCTGCCGTGGTACCCGCAGGTTGCCATCGACGCCGCAGCCGGAAGCGTCCACGGCGTGGGCGGCGGCCCCTACGTCAACCTTGCTGCCCGGCACAGCGGCAAGTGCATCGACGTCTCGGACAACTCCGCCGCCGACGGTGCGGTCATCCTGCAGTACTCCTGCAGCGGCGGCCTCAACCAGCAGTGGCGGCTTGAGGACGCGGGCGGTGGCTACGTCCGAGTCCTGGCTCAGCACAGCGGCAAGTGCCTGGATGTCGTGAACAACTCCTCCGACAACAGCGCCTTCGTGAACCACTACCGCTGCGGCGCCGCCGCCAACCAGCAGTGGCGGTTCGAGGACCGGGGCAACGGCTACTACCGGCTGGTCGCCCGACACAGCGGCAAGTGCCTCGACGTCGCCGGCGCATCAAATGACAACGGGGCCCGCCTCATCCAGTACACCTGCGGCACCGGTGCCAACCAGCAGTTCCAGCAGCGCACAGCCTGACCGCCGGTACCCAACCGGCATGTCCCCCCATCCCTGTCCCCCAGGAGCTGGCATGACCCGTGAACTTCCCCGACACAGAGCCTTGCTCGCAGCCTTGATCCTGCTGCTGGGCACGCTCATCAGTCTCGCCGAGCCGCTGGCGGCTCACGCCGCAACCTCGACCTCGATCACGATTGACGGAACGAAGCCTGGACGGCCCTTCGATGGCATCGGTGCCATTTCCGGTGGCGGCGGAAACTCCCGTCTGCTGGCCGACTATCCGGAACCGCAGCGCAGTCAGCTGCTGGACTATCTGTTCAAGCCGGGCTACGGCGCTGCGCTGCAGCTGCTCAAGACGGAGGTCGGCGGCGACACCAACTCCACAGACGGCGCTGAGCCCAGCCATATGCACGCTAAGGGCACCGTGGACTGCAACCAGGGCTATGAATGGTGGCTGATGGAGCAGGCCAAGGCCCGCAACTCCGACCTCAAACTCGCGGCCCTGTCATGGGGCGCGCCCGGCTGGATCGGCGGCGGGAACTTCTGGTCCCAGGACATGATCGACTACCTGATGTCGTGGATGGGGTGCGCGGACAAGCACCATCTCACCATCGACTACATCGGTGGCTGGAACGAGAAGGGCTACGACAAGTCCTGGTACGTCAAGCTCAAGAGCGCACTGGTCTCCCACGGTTATGCGACCAAGGTCGTCGCCGCGGACAGCTGGGGCTGGGACGCGGTCGCGGGTGACATCCAAACCGACGCGGCGTTCGCGAAGGCGGTCGACGTCATCGGGGTCCACTACCCCTGTGGTTACCTAGGCAACGGCAGCTTCTGCCCGAGTTCCGACAAGGCGGTGGCGACCGGCAAGACGCTGTGGGCCAGTGAGAACGGCTCCCAGGACGCGAACGACGGCGCCGCCGCGGCGGCGAGGGCGATGAACCGTGGTTACATCGACGGGAAGATGTCCGCCTACATCAACTGGCCGGTCATCGCGGCGCTCTACCCGAACCTCTTCTTCTCCACCGACGGGATGTCCATCGCGAACCAGCCCTGGTCGGGCCACTACACCATCGGCAAGACGACCTGGGTCACCTCGCACACCACGCAGTTCACCAAGCCGGGCTGGCACTACATCGACTCCGCCGACGGTTACCTCGGCGGCGACCGTGCGAACGGCAGCTACGTCACGCTGAAGTCGACCAACAACTCCGACTACAGCACCGTCATCGAGACCATGGACGCTAAGGAGGCCCAGACCGCCACGTTCAACGTCACCGGCGGCCTGTCCACCGGGAAGGTCCAGGTCTGGGCCACCAAAGTGAACTCGTCCAGTTCGAATGACTGGTTCCAGCACCAGCAGGACGTGACCCCGACCGATGGCAAGTACACACTCACCCTCCAGCCCGGCTATACCTATACGGTCACGACCACGACCGGCGGAGGCAAGGGCACCGCGACCTCACCGGCCTCCGCTCCGCTCAAGCTGCCGTACACGGACAACTTCGACACCGCCGCGGCGACCACGTCGCCGAAGTACTTCACCGACATGAACGGGGCCTACAAGACCGTGGCCTGCGGCGCCGGCCGCCCAGGCACCTGCCTGCGCCAGATGGCCCCGACCTCTCCGATCCGCTGGACCGACGAGAAGTACAACGCGCCGTACACGTTCATGGGCGACGGAAGCTGGACCAACTACACCGTCACCACTGAGGCCATGTTCGAGGAAGCCGGCACCGTCGAGCTACTCGGCCGCGTCAACCAGCAGTCCAAGAACAACAACGGCCTGGGCGCCTACCATTTGCGCCTCAGCTCCTCCGGCGACTGGTCCATCGACAAGAGCGACACCAGCTGGAACTTCACCACACTGAAGAGCGGAAAGATCACCGCACCGGGCACCGGCAGCTGGCACCGCCTCGCCCTGACGATGGAGGGCGAGGCCCTCACAGCCACGGTGGACGGTGTCCAGGTCGGCAGCGCCACGGACTCCAGCTACGCCAACGGCCAGGCCGGCCTCGGCGTCACCGGGTACCAGGCCGCCCAGTTCGACAACTTCGCCCTCGCCCCGGGAACTGCGACGTCGCACACCGGTGCCGTGCACTCAGGCCTGGCCGGCAAGTGCCTTGACGACTTCAAGAACTCCTCTGACAAGAACACCGCCGTCGTGGACCTGTGGGACTGCAACAGCAGCGCCGCGCAGCAGTGGACGGTGGCTGGCGACAACACCCTGCGGATCAACGGGTTGTGCCTGGACGTCACCAATCAGCAGACCGTAAACGACAAACCCGTCGGGCTGTGGGACTGCAACGGCGGCGACAACCAGAAGTGGATCCCACAGGCCGACGGCTCACTCAAGGGCGTCCAGTCAGGACGCTGCCTGGACGACCCTCGCAGCAACACCGTCAACGACGGCACCCAGATGACCATCTACGACTGCAACGGGGGCGCCAACCAGAAGTGGACCCTGCCCTAGCGGGCCGTCCCCACTGACCTCTCTCGCCACGCCTGTCCGATCTGCATCCGGTATCGGCGCGCATGGCCTCCCGGGCCGAGCCGGGTCCAGGACCCCGGCGGCGCCGGCGTCCTGGACCCGGCTCGCGTCGCCGGCGGCCCACACCGCGCCGGGGTAGACGCGGTCGCGGACTCCGTCGTGGAGGAGCTGTCCGATGCGGTCGGTACCTTTACACCGAACGGGAACCGTGCCAGGAGGCGGCGTCGTACTGCGACCGCCCCATCACCAAATACTTCGGCGCTGTCCTGGTATCTCGCGCCGAGCGCAGCAAGCGGTTTTGCGCCCCGGCGGTGCCGTCTGACGATGAGGCGGACCGTGGTGTCCGGGCGGCTGTGGAGTCATGAGTCCGGAGTATGCGCTTACTACAGGGAACAGGTGAAGACAGGGAACCGACGTGCGGCTGCGCCGCCCGGCCCCCTTTCATGAAGTGGGCTCCGAGAGGCTCGGTCGGACGGCGGCGGTGCCGAGGCCGTCCTTGCTATGGGTGATGCATCTTGAGTCAACGTATGCGGTCTTGTTTGACCTGCGAGGACACGTTCCGGCCGCCCATTTTCGGCCTCCGGTAGCTGCTCCGGTGGAGCCCTGGTGCGGATTTCCGCAGCCTGGAGCGGCGCACGCCGATATATCACGGTCCCGCAACACCAGCGCAACAGAGCGTTGACGAGGCTGGGTATGTGGGCGTAGAACTACCCCTGCGAGCGAGATTACGGTTAATCCTGTTGAGTTCTGTTTGAAATCGCCAGGTGCTAGCACGTCCCGCGAAGGGCTTCCCTCGTCGTCACTTCGCCCCCCAGCGCATTCCGAGAACGCAAACCACCCATGGAGGCACCATGTCGGACGTCGGCTCGCCGGGTACCAACGACCGGGGGATATCGCCGAGTCGCCGCACCTTGCTCAGGGGGATGGCCGGTATCGCCGGCCTCTCCGTCGCAGGCGGCCTGCTTGCGGCCTGCGACAGCTCCGACCCCAAGCCGAGCGGTGGTGGCTCGGCCGGAGGCCCGGTGACCTTCGGCTCCAACTACTCGGATCCGTCGGTGAAGACCGCGTTCGCAGCCCTGACGGCCGGGGCGACCACGTCGACCGGTTCGCAGATCAAGATCAACACGGTCGACCACAACACCTTCCAGACCAACATCACCAGCTATCTGCAGGGCACGCCCGACGACCTGTTCACCTGGTTCGCCGGCTACCGCATGCAGTACTTCGCGGCCCAGGGCCTGGCGCTGCCGATCGACGACGTCTGGGAGAAGATCGGCGGCAACTTCAGCCCCGCCGCCAAGAAGCTGTCGACCGGCCTGGACGGTCACCAGTACCTGGTGCCGCTGTACAACTACCCCTGGGTGGTCTTCTACAACAAGAGCGTGTTCAAGGCCAAGGGCTACGCCGTCCCCACCAACTGGGACCAGTACGTGGCCCTGGCCGCGAAGATGAAGTCCGACGGGATGATCCCGATCGCCTTCGCCGACAAGGACGGCTGGCCCGCGCTGGGGACCTTCGACATCCTCAACATGCGGATCAACGGCTACGACTACCACATCAAGCTGATGAAGCACGAGATCCCCTGGACCGACCCGGGGGTGACCCAGGTGTTCGAACACTGGGCCCAGCTGATGCCGTACGTGCAGAGCGGCGCCAACGGCCGGATCTGGCAGGACGCCGCGAAGGCCCTGGAGACCAAGCAGGCCGGCATGATGTTCCAGGGCACCAACCAGGTGGCCGCGCAGTACGTCACCGACAAGGCTGATCTGGCGGACCTGGACTTCTTCGTCTTCCCCGAGATCAACCCGGCGTACGGCACGGACTACATGGACGCGCCCACCGATGGCTTCATGCTCAGCAAGAAGGCCAAGAACGTCGACGCCGCCAAGAAGGTCCTGGAGTACATCGGCAGCGGCGCGGCCGAAGCCGGGTTCCTCAAGACCGACCAGTGGGACGTCGGCCTGGCCACCGGGCTGAAGGTGCCGACCTACAACGCGATCCAGACCAAGTCGGTCGCCGAGATCGCCAAGTGCAAGGCGGTCGCCCAGTTCATGGACCGTGACGCGGACCCGGCCATGGCCAACGCCATGATCGCCATCATCCAGAAGTTCATCGCGGATCCGAGCTCGGGCAACATCGCCAGTCTGCAGAAGAGCGCGGAGAGCCAGGCGAAGGCGATCTACACTTCATGACCTCCAGCACCGACGCACGAACCCCGGCGGCGAAGCAGCGCCGCCGGGGTGTGCGCAAGCTCTCCGGACGCGACAGGCTCGTCGTCACCCTGCTCCTCGGTATACCTCTTCTCATCGAGCTGGCCTTCGTCTGGTTCCCCGCACTGGGCACCGTCCTGCTGTCGTTCACCAAGTGGAATGGCGTCGGGAGCCTCAACACCAAGTCGTGCCTTCCCAACGTGCCCTCGATCGTGAACAACGGCTGTGTGTACGGGGTGCAGAACTACCACCAGGCCGCCACGATCTACCCCGAGTTCTGGCCCGCCGTTCAGCACAACCTCATCTGGCTGGCCGTCTTCATCCTGTTCGCGACCCCGCTGGGGATGCTGTTCGCCGTGGTCATCGACTGGGGCATCAAGGGCAGCCGCATGTACCAGAGCATCCTCTTCCTGCCGGTGATGCTCTCCCTCGCGCTGATCGGCATCATCTGGGAGTTCATGTACTCCCAGAACTTCGGGCTGATCAACACGGTCATCGGGCGCAACAGTGACAGCAACGCCATCGACTGGCTCGGCAATCCGCACCTCAACCTCTGGGCTGTCATGGTCGAGGCGACGTGGCGTCAGGCCGGCTACGTGATGGTCCTGTACCTGGCCGGGCTCAAGGCGGTCGACCCGACGCTGAGGGAGGCCGCCAAGGTCGACGGAGCCAATGCCTGGCAGACGTTCTGGCGCGTGGTCTTCCCGGTGATGAAGCCGATCAACATCGTCATCATGGTCGTCACCGTCATCGAATCGCTGCGCGCGTTCGACCTCGTGTACATCACCAACAAGGGAATCAACGGCCTGGAACTCCTTTCGGTGCTGGTCACCTCCAACATCGTCGGCGAGACCCAACGCGTGGGCTTCGGGTCCGCGCTGGGTGTGGTGCTCCTGGTGATCTCGCTGGTGCCGATCAGCATCTTCCTGTTCCAGACGTTCCGCCGTGAGGACACCCCATGACCACCGACACCCTGCCCCGGGTCACGGCGCAGCAGGGCTCCAGCGACCGGCCCAAGTCCCGCCCCTGGGGCCAGATCAGTGCTCAGCTCTTTCTCGTCAGCGCCTCGGTGCTGTGGCTGCTCCCGATCCTGTTCGCCCTGTACATCGCGCTGCGGCCGTACTCCGAGACGCAGAAGTACGGCTATGTCTCGCTGCCGCACCACCTCACGCTGAAGAACTTCACCGAGGCGTGGACGCAGTCGGACATGCTGCACTACTTCTTCAACTCGGTGCTGATCACTGTGCCGGCGGTGGTGGTGACCCTCGCCCTCTCCACCGGGGTGGCCTTCGTGCTGACTCGGGTGAACGTGAAGTTGAACGTTGCCCTGCTCATCCTGTTCACCGCGGGCAACCTGCTGCCGCAGCAGGTCATCATCACCCCCCTGTACCGGCTCTTCCTGCAGGTCCCGCTGCCGGGCTTCCTCAGCGGCAGCGGACTGCTCTACAACTCGGCCTTCGGCCTGATCCTCATCAACGTGGCGTTCCAGCAGGGCTTCTGCGTCTTCGTGCTGAGCAACTACATGAAGTCGATCCCGGAAGAGATGTACGAGGCGGCGCTGGTGGACGGCGCCGGTCTGTGGACCCGGTTCTGGAAGCTCACCGTGCCGCTGTGCCGCCCCGCGCTGGCAGCTCTCGCGACTTTGCTGACCACCTGGATCTACAACGACTTCTTCTGGGCCATCACCCTGATGTCGTCGGGCGACAAGCGCCCGGTCACCTCCGCACTGGCCAACCTCCAGGGGCAGTTCGTCAGCGATCAGAACCTGATCGCGGCCGCGGCGCTGATCGCGGCCGTGCCCACCCTGGTGGTCTACGTCCTGCTGCAGAAGCAGTTCATCGCGGGCCTGTCCCTGGGGTCGAGCAAGGGCTGAGCCGTGGAGCGCGGACCTGGTCCGCCGCCGCGGTTGCGCGAGGCGGTACACGGCGGTGCACGTCCGTACTCGGCTGTACATGGAGGAGGAGGGGCCTCCCGGTAACCAGACAGGCTTCTTGTGGAGCCAGGAACATGATGAGGAAGGACCGGACCCTGCAGTGAGCGAGAACCTGATTCTGCTCGCGGAGCAGCGACGCTCCTTGATTCTGGACGAGGTCCGGCTGCACGGCGGCGTGCGCGTCAATCAGCTCACCCAGCGCTTCAACGTCTCGGACATGACGATTCGCCGGGACCTCGACGCCCTCGCACGGCGAGGCGTCATCGAGAAGGTGCACGGCGGCGCGCTGCTGGTGGTCGAGACGTCCACCCATGAGCCCGGGTTCGAGGTGAAGTCGGATCTGGAGCTGGCCGCCAAGAAGGCCATCGCGCGGGCGGCCGCGGCGATGGTCGCACCGGGCAGCGCGATCGCGCTGTCCGGAGGGACCACGACGTACGCGCTGGCCCACGAGCTGCTGGAGGTCCAGGACCTGACCGTGGTGACCAACTCGGTGCGGGTCGCGGATGTCTTCTATACCGCGCAGCGATCCAGCAGCGGGAACGGGCAACCCCCGGGGTCCGCGACGGTGGTTCTCACCGGCGGCGCGCGCACCCCGTCGGACGCCCTGGTGGGACCGGTCGCTGACCAGACGATCCGGTCGCTCCACTTCGATCTCCTGTTCCTGGGGGTGCACGGGATCTCGGCGGAGGCAGGCCTGTCCACCCCGAACCTGGCGGAGGCGGAAACCAACCGGCAACTGGTGCACTCCACACGGCGGCTGGTCGTCGTCGCCGATCACACCAAGTGGGGCACGGTGGGGCTGAGTTCCTTCGCGACTCTGGAGCAGGTGGACACGTTCATCACCGACTCCAGGCTCTCTCAGGCACTGTGTGAGGAGATCACCGAGCACTTTCCCGGCCTTGTGGTTGCCGACCAGTGAGCTGGTCCGGAGATTCGTGAGCAGTATCGGCAGCTTCGGTAGATGATCTGGTCGGCGGTGTGGTCCATGGGAGACGCAGCCGGGGGCGGTGACGCCGACCTCGCCGAAACGGTGGCAGCCGGGATGACCAAGGTGAACATCGCCACCCACCTCAACCAGGTGTTCACCGGCGCGGTCCGCAGCCACCTTGCCGACCACCCCGCCGAGGTCGACACCCGCAAATACCTCGCCCCCGGACGTTCCGCGATGACCCAGCAGGCCGCACGGCCGCTGTGCCTGCTCTGGGCCGGATGAACACTCCCTCGGTGAACCCTCCGCGGCAGCGTTCACCGGGCCGGCCTGGTCGAAAAGCGAGAACGCACGTGCTGATCACGCAGAAGCCATGGGGCTGGCGGCAAGAGGTGGAGTGCCGGACCTTCGGATGCCCCGCGCCGGGCCCCTCACCACGCAAGGACTCAAGAACGAGGTTCTCATGCGAATAACCAGACATCTCGCGGTCCCGGTCGCCCTGGGCCTTGCGGCCTGCGCCCTGAGCGGGGCCGGCGCTACGGCCCACGCGGCCTCGGCAGCACCCGCTTCCGGCACCGTCTACACCCTGACGAACGCCGCGAGCGGCAAGCTGATGGACGTCAGATACGGCTCGACCGCCCCCGGTGCACCCATCGTCCAGCAATCGTCGAACAACGGGGCTAACCAGCAATGGTTGCTGACCCGGACCAACTCCGGCGCCTATACCTTCAGGAGCGCCAACAGCGGCCTGTGTCTGGACGCCCCCGCCCCGGAGAACTCCGTTCCGCAGCTCGTTCAGAACACCTGCAACGGCTCCGGCAACCAGCAATGGAAGATCGAGTCCGCCGGCGGCGGCACCTACACCCTTGCCAACGCCGCCAACGGCCTGCTCGCCGACAACAAACAGTCCTTGGACAAAGAAGGCAACGAGATCATCCAGTGGCCGTCCAATGGCGGCGCCAACCAGTACTGGACCCTCACGCCGACCCTCACCCCGCTCACACGGGTCGGCACCTACACCGCCGGCCTGATGTCCAACGGACCCTCCTTCACCAACCAGAGCATCCGCATGGTCGCACACACCACCGTCGCAGGGTCCAAGCTCCGCGTCCGACTGAGCAACCGCTACGGCACCGGACCGCTGACCATCGACGCCGTCGACCTCGCCCAGGAAGGCAGCATCTCCGGCACCCCCGTCCCCGGCACCCACCACACCGTCAAATTCGCAGGCAGCGCCTCCGTCACCATCCCCGTCGGGCAGGACGTCGCTAGCGATCCGATCCCGATGGACGTGGCCGCGAACACAGACCAGCTCGTGAGCCTCCACCTGCCGGGCACGCCCGCCGGCACCACCTGGCACGCAGAGGCACAGCAGGATGCTTGGGCCTCTACCGTCGGCAACCACGTCACCGACGACGGCCTCGGCAACTACCCGACCAAGAAGTGGTCCTGGTTCTTCCTCGAAGGCCTGGACGTCATCTCCTCGACCGCCACCGGAACACTGGCGTGCGTCGGGGACTCCATCACCGACGGCGTCGGTTCCACTTGGGGCGCCAACCGCCGCTGGTCCGACTACCTCGCCCAGCGCATGAACTCCGCCCCCGGCGGCCCCACCCTCGGCGTCGTGGACGCCGGCATCGGCTCCAACCGTGTACTGACAACCGTCGGCGGCAACAACCCGAGCCTCGTGAGCCGATTCGACCACGACGTGCTCGGCCAGCCCAACGTCAAGAGCGTGATCCTGCTGGAGGGCATCAACGACATCGGCAGCAACCTCGGCTCCAACGGATCCACCCCTCTGACCGCCACGGACCTCGAGAACGGCATGCAGAAGGTGATCAACAAAGCCCACGCCGTCGGCGTGAAGATCATCGGCGGGACGATCCTGCCCTACGAGGGGGCCAAGTACTACACGCCTGACGGCGAGCAGGTCCGCAAAGCCGTCAACCAATGGATCCGCACCAGCGGCGCCTTCGACGGCGTCATCGACTTCGACAACGCAATGCAGGACCCCGGCAACCTCCGCGCCCTCAACCCCGCCTACGCCAACCCCGACAAACTGCACCCCAACGACGCCGGCTATCAGGCGATGGCCAACGCCGTGAACCTCGCGCTGCTCACGCCGTAGCACCGTGTCAGCCCGACAGACAAGGGAGGTAGGGCGACCTCGGCGCGCCACCACGGCCCAGGTCAGCTGCTCCCTTCCCCGACGATGCTCCCCAGCAGGATGTCGACGGCTTCCCGCTGGTCACCATCTCGGCGGCAACGAGCGCGTCGTCACCCTGCCCTCTACCGCGGGGTCCGTTTCCTTTCCTGCCGGAAGGCGGGGGTATCCACGACGGAACCAGATGACCACCGGGACGTCCCTCCCGTCCCACAACGTGCCGACCCGCTATATCAGGCAGCAGCCGTACCAAGCCCCGTGCTGCGCCGCTACGGCCCCGCCGGCCCCGGAAGCGGACCCTTCGACGTCGGCCTGACCTGCGGGGGCAAGGTCACGGTCTGGACCGAGCCGGTGTCGCCGGACGGCGCTTGGTGGCTGCCCGTCCTGGCCGCGGCGGTCGGGGCCGGGCGCCCCGTCGCGCACGCCGTCAGACTGCGTGGCCCCAGCTCCGGCCACCCGGTCGTGCTGCCCGACGGCGGCCGGGAGGGCAGCCTCGGCGCGGACGAGGAGGACCGCGATGCCGAGGCGGCGGCACGGAGTCTGCTACCCGAAGGCGGCACCGCGGCTCTCGGCTCCGGTCCGCATCCGGACGTCTTCGTCGCCGCACGTGCCTCCCGGCCGCTGCCGGCGATCGTCACCTGGACGCCGGTTGCCCGGTCCTTGGCCCGGATCGGCGGTGAGCTCGGCTACCGGTCGGTCGTTCTGGAGCACGGCCCGGTCTTCGCGGCGCAGGCACGGGACGCCGGTGTGGAGGTGCTCCCCGGGCTGCCGCAGACGGGGCTGCGCACCCTGCGCGGCGAAGGCGCGCTCGACGGCCGCTACGCCGTCGTGGTGCTCACGCAGGACGCGCTGGTCTACGTTGCGGCGCTGCTGGAAGCCGCGGAGGCGGCGTCGGGTACCTGGGCGCCATCGGTTCGGCGGCGACGGTCCGTGACCGCAGCGGACGGCTGCGCGACGCCGGATTCGACGGGGCGGCGTGCACGGCGATCCGCTCGCCGATCGGCTTGCCCCTCGGCGGCCGCACCCCGGCCGAGGTGGCCACGGCGATCGCGGCCCAACTCGTCGCCGTGCGGGTCAGTCAACGGCATCCAGGTCCGCGTCACGCAGTTGGGAGCGGCTGCTGATGCCCAGCTTCGGGAACACCTTGTACACGTGGTAGCCGACGGTGCGCGGGCTCAGGGAGAGCCGTGCGCCGATCTCCAGGTTGCTCAGCCCATGCGCTGCCGGCCGGGCGACCTGGAGCTCCTGGACCGTGAGCAGAGCCGATGGATCGCCGCCACGCCGCCGTGGCGCATCACCCGCAGCACGCAGCTGGGCACGGGCCGCACGGAAGTCACCGCATACGCGGCCGCCGCGGACCCGGCCGACTGCGCATGCTGGCGCCAGGTCGCGCGCCCGCCTGCGCCGAAGGTGAAGCGGGCATGCAACTCGGTGGCGAGGAGCGTGGAAGCCGCGGTGATCAGAGCGTTGGGCAGGCCCCAGTAAATCCAGGAGGCGAGGGCCGCCACGGCGAGCTGGAGGCGAGCCCCACTCCGCCGCCGAAGAGTACGAAGCGGGCCGGGGCGATGAAGGTGCCGGGTGCCGCCTGCTGCTGACTCTGCGCTGTCTCCACAATCCGACCCTCTTGATCGCTCACTCTTGTGTGCCGTGACCGTCTGATGGCATTCACCACGGGCCCTCCGACAGGCGGCCCCTGATGCGGGAGTAGACGGTGCGTCAACTCGTTAGGGGGTGAGCCGCACGCGGATGCCCAGCGTCCGGTCCGCTCCCCGCAGCCAGCTGTCGAAGATCATGAGGCGGCCGACGATGCCGTATTTGCGGGCGATGAGTGAGCGGTAGCGGGCGCCGGTCGCCGCGTCGGTGATCTCGGCGGTGGCTGGGACCGGGTCGCCCGTGGGGTTGCCGCGCAGGTCGCAGGGGCCGACGAGGATGTCGCCGCGGGCCCGGATCCGCTTGACCTTCCAGGAGTCGGCGGGGGTCCGCACGCCCAGCGTGTCTCCGTCGCGCACCACCCACACCGGGGTGGCGACCGGGGTGCCGTTCTTGCGGTAGCTGGTGATCAGCATGTACTTGCCTGCGCTGAACTGCTCGAGCAGCGTGTCGTCCATGATGCGTTCGTGTTCCTGGTTCTTGCGTTCGAGGTCGTTGGCCACGTGGGCGGCGTACTGCGATGCCAGTTCGCGCATGGGGATGCCTTCTTCCGAGGGGGCGGGGCGGCGGCGCGTGTGAGGTTGCGGGGTGGTATTGCGTACCGCCGCCGGGTCCGGGATGGTTCAGCTCAGCGGGACGTCGAGGACGGCCTTGCGGTGGCTGACGTCTCGATGGAGTAGCGGCCGTGGTAGTTGCCCATACCGCTTTCGCCGACACCGCCGAAGGGAAGCGTCGGCACGGCCAGGTGGTGCATCGGCAGGCCGAAGTTGAGGCCGCCCAAGGAGGTCTCGGCGGCGAGGTGGCGCTTGGTGGTGTTGTTCTCGGTGACGGTGTACAGAGCGAGCGGCTTGTCGCGCTCGGTTATGGACGCGATCGCCTCGTCCAGGTCTGCCGCCCGGGATCGCTACCTCAGGTGGCAGCCGCCACTCGTCTGGACCTGAGTGGGGTAGTGCGCCCAGACGATGACGATCGGCAGGGTGAACTCCAGGAGGGGGCGGAGGCGAGGAAGACTCCCGCCGGGCTGGGAAAGCCGTCCCGGGCGGAGATCAGCCGCCCGATGTCACCGAGGAAGATCGGGGCGGCCAGGAAGTAGACGAGTGCTCCCTGCCATCGGATCGTTGGCGCCACCCAGGCGAACAGGGGAGCCCCGCCTACGTAGACACCCCCGTCTCCGAGCGCGATGGCAGCGGCCAGCAGCAGGCAAACACGGACGATGGTGTTGGCTGCTGTCACAGGGGTGCTGGCCGCTGTCATGGCTCCTTGATTGTCTCGGAGTTGGGCCCGGCGTTGGTGTTCAGGCCTGCTCGGTGGGGCGTACAAGCAGTTCGGCGACGGCCACGTGCCTGGGGCGGGTGACGATGTAACCGATGGTGTCGGCGATGTCCTCGCTTTGCAGCCGCTTGATGTCGCCGAGGCCGGCGTTGAGCAGTTGCTGGACGGCGTCCGAGTTGTGGGTGCGCAGTTCGGTGTCGACGCTGCCCGGCTCGACGACGGACACGCGGACGTGCTGCTTGGCCAGTTCCTGGCGCAGCGCCTCGCTGAAGCCGGTGACGCCGAACTTGGTGGCGGTGTACACGGCCATCATGGCGTAGGCGTTGCGGCCGTTCAGCGAGCTGACGTTGATGATGTCGGCGACCTGGCGCGGCCCGTCGGCGGCGGCCTTGACCAGGTGGGGGACGGCCGCGTGGGTGGTGTGCAGCAGGCCCATGAGGTTGATGTCGACCATGCGCTGCCAGTCGTTCAGGTCGGCGCCGGGGGTGGGTCCGAGCAGCATGAGGCCGGCGTTGTTGACCAGGGTGTCCAGGCGGCCCAGGCTCTCGACGGTCCGCTCCACGGCTTCCGCGGCGGCCTGGGAGGTGGTGATGTCGGCGGGCACGACCAGAGCCTTTCCGCCCGCCTTGGAGATCTCCGCGGCGAGGCCGGTGAGCCGGTCCTCGCGGCGGCCGACCAGGGCGACGGAGGCGCCCTCGCGGGCGAGCTCAAGGGCGGTGGCGTGACCGATGCCGCTGGATGCTCCGGTGACCAGGGCGACGGTTCCTTCAAGACGACGAGTCATCGTTCAAGCCTTTCGATACGCGGCACGGCCGCCTTGCTGCGAGCCGTGCGGGATATGGGGATACGGCCCTGCTGGTGGGGCCGTACAGGGGTGGAGGACGCCCAAGGCCGGGCCGAGGGCACAATGGGGAAGTGAGCATCACTGGGAAGAAGACCACCGACACCGCACATCAGGGGACCAAGACTGTGGCAGACCTCCCGCCTCGCGAACGCCTCGTGCAGGCCGCGTCGCGGCTGTTCTATTACGAGGGCGTCCGCGCGGTCGGCGTGGAACGGCTGATCTCCGAGGCCGGGGTGACGAAGGTGACCTTCTACCGGCACTTCGCCTCCAAGGACGACCTGGTCGTGGCCTATCTGCTGACCAAGGACGCCTACTACAAGGAGGTGGCCGAACCGCTGGCCGCCGGGCACCCGCCCGCGGAGGCGCTCGACCTGATCTTCGAGGCGATCGCCGAGCACGCTCGCGAGCGCGGCTTTCGAGGATCGCCGTTCCTGAACGCGGCCGCCGAGTACCCGGACGCCGACCATCCGGTCCGCGGCCTGGTGACGTCCCACCGGGACTGGATCCGCACCCTCTTCCAGGACCTGCTCACCCGGCTCGGCCACACCGACCCGGAATCGGCCGCCGGTGCGTTGCTGATGATGTACGACGGCGCGATGGCCGCCGGCTACCTCGACGACTCGACGGCCGCCCACAAGACCCTGCTGAACGCGGTCCGGCTCATCCGATCTGACGGCTGACCCCATCGGAGCCGCGGGAATCAGCGGCCCTGTGCGGGTCCCCGGCCAAGCCGGGGCGCGGGTTGCTTTCATGGAACTGTTGATCTCTCTTCTACGTACACCAGGACCCACTGGCGGTGGCTTGCCTGGTGGCAGTCCCGCCCGGAGACCGAGATGCCACCCGAGGTAGGGTTACCGGTCATTCTACCTCTCGACGATAACCCCCCTGCTGTCCTCACGCCAGCTGTAGAGCGGCTTGTGGGATCTTTCACGGTCTGCCGCCGCCCCGATGGGCCTTCCCGGCTTGCGCGGCCGAACTCGCCTGCTCCCTCATCTTCCGGCGTCACCTTCGGGCCTGCCACGGCGACGAAGTGAAGACTCGGCCGCGTAGTGGCGGAGTTCGGTCCGTTCGGGTTCATGTGGATTTTCTACAGGCTCTCTCGGCCGCATGAGCAGGCGAAACGTCATGCATTCCGCACCGATTATGCCCATATCGACTTTCGCATTCCCGCAGATAGAGGCGATTTACGCCCCAAATAGGGACAACGGCCCTGCCCGGATCCACTCGGAGCATGCCCGTTCTCCTGCCCGCGTCCCGGCCCGGGAGGCCAGGCCTTGTCTCAGCGGAGGCGCGCGCATCTCAAGATCGGAAAGGCAACAGCTACTGAAGCAGCGGCCGGACCGCCGCCCGCTCCGCGTCCGTCCTGTCCGTCGGGTATCGGCACTTGCGGACCCCGTTGTCCGCGGCGTTTCCGAACCGGTGAGCCAGGCAGTCACCTCCAGGGCGACCGATCTGGACTGCACGGACATCAACACGGAACACTGCGGCACCGGGGCCTCCTGCTCGGTGATTCGATACCAACGAGTTGTTCAGCATGATCTAGCGAGGAACCCCGGGGCTTCAGCCCCGGGAGGAATCGCTTCTCTGGATTGCTCTGACGCGTAGGTCACGTCGGGCGTTTTTGCTGCTCGATGTACTCCTTGATGATGGCCAACGGTGCTCCGCCGCAGCTCGCCGCGAAGTACGAGGGTGACCAGAAGTGCGCGCCCCACAGATATTTGCGGATGTGGTCGGGGTACTCCTGGCGGAGTCTGCGGGCGGAGACGCCCTTGAGGGAACCGACCAGCTTGGAGATGGCGACCTTCGGCGGGTAGTGCACGAGGAGGTGGACGTGGTCATGCTCGCCGTTGAACTCGACGAGTTCGGTTTCGAAGTCGGCGCAGACGGACCGCATGACTTCCTCGCAGCGTCGCAGGATCTCGTCGGTGAACGGTCCGCGGCGGTACTTCGGGGTGAAGACCAAATGGGCGTGGAGGGTATGGACGACTGTACGCCCCCTGCGGATCTTGGGGTTTGGTTCCCAGCGTGGTGACATAGATCAACCGTAGTACGCTGTCCCGCGTGAAGATCGTCGTGCAGGTCAAGCTGATGCCGGATGCCGTACAGGCACCGGTCATCGCAGCGACCTTGCGCACGGTCAACGTCGCCGCGAACTGGGTGTCCGAGGTGGCCTTCGCCCACGGTGTCCCGCGTGAGTACGAGCTGCGCAAGCACACCTACACCGAGCTGAAGACACGCGGTCTGGGGGCGCAGGCAGCCCAGCACACGATCAAGAAGGTCCGCGACGCCTACACCACGCTGAAGGCGAACATCCATGCCGGGAACCTGGGCAAGCCGGGCTCGAAGCGCCGCATCAAGGCGGAGTCGAAGCCGATCGGATTCCGGGCGGATGCGGCGCACCCGTACGACGACCGGTGCCTGTCGTGGCAGTACGACGCTCAGACCGTCAGTATCTGGACCACGGCGGGCCGGCTGAAGTCCGTCCGCTTCGCCTGCTCGGCGGATGCGCTCACCATGCTCCGTGAGTACCGCAGGGGCGAGTCGGATCTGATCGAACGCGACGGCGTGTTCTACCTGATCGCGGTATGCGAGGTCCCCCAGGCCCCGATCAACGAGAACCCGTCCGGCTTCATCGGCGTGGACCTCGGGATCGTCAACATCGCCACCACGTCCACCGGCTACCGGGCCGCCGGGCGCGGCCTGAACCGGCACCGCACGCGGCAGATCGAACTGCGCCGCAAGCTCCAGGCCAAGGCAACCCAGTCCGCCAAACGCCGACTCAAACACCGCAGCCGCAAAGAGACACGGCATGCCGCGAACATCAACCACATCATCTCGAAGAAGATCGTCGCCACCGCTGAACGCACCGGTCGCGGTATCGCCCTGGAAGACCTCACGGGCATCCGCGACCGGGTACGGCTCCGCAAGGATCAGCGGGCACAACTGCATGCGTGGAGCTTTCACCAGCTCGGCACGTTCCTTGAGTACAAGGCGCGCCGGGCCGGGGTGCCGCTGGTGTACGTCGATCCGGCGTACACCAGCCAGCAATGCTCCCAGTGCGGACACATCGACCGGAAGAACCGAGTCGATCAAGCAACGTTCGAGTGCCGCGCCTGCGGCGTCACCCTGCACGCGGACGACAACGCGTCCCACAACATCGACCGCAAGGGCGAAGCTGTGTGGACCGCGGGGCGTGAGTCACGCGTCCCAGCCACCCCATAGGTGGTCAGGACGGAGGAGGCCACACCACAGCCAGTGGCGCCCTACCTCCAAGCCCGGTCCTTTAGGGCCGGGTCAAGTTGACTTACTGCGCCGCTCCTCCGAATAGAGGTTCTCTTCTCGGGGGTGGGAATCGCGACGGAAGCTGCGTGTTGTGTGGTGCGCCCGTGGGCGCGGATGATCTCGGCGTAGCGGTGGCCGCTGTCCTTGATGGTGCGTGTCTGGGTCTCGTAGTCGACGTGGACGATGCCGAACCGCTGGGAGTAGCCGTAGGCCCATTCGAAGTTGTCCAGCAGGGACCAGGCGAAGTAGCCGTCGAGCGGGACGCCGCGGCGGGCAGCCCGCGCGCAGGCTGCCAGGTGGGACTCCAGGAAGGCGATGCGCTCGACGTCGTGGATGCTGCCGTCGGGCGCTGCACGGTCGGGGTAGGCGGAGCCGTTCTCGGTGACGAAGATCGATCGCGGTGCGTAGTCCTCGCTGATCCGGACGAGCAGGTGTTCCAGCCGGTCCGGGTGGACCTCCCAGTCCATTCCGGTACGGGGTGTGCCCGGCGGTGTGACGGGACGGGCGAACGGTGCGGGCCCCTGCGGATCGTCGACGGTGACTGACCGCTTGTAGTAGTTGACGCCGAGCCAGTCCAGCGGCGCGGCGATCGCCTCCAGGTCACCGGGTTTGGCGGGTGGTTCGGTCCCGTACACCTCGACCATGTCGGCCGGGTAACCGCGGCCGTGGATGGGATCGAGCCACCAGCGGTTGTTGTGCCCGTCGTCGCGGCGGGCGGCGGCGATGTCCTCGGGCCGGTCGCTCGCGGGCTCGGACTGCGTGAGGATGTTGACGATGCCGATCCGCGCTTGTGAGGCGGTGGACCGGAGGGCCTCGACGCCGAGCCCGTGGGCGAGCAGCAGGTGGTGTGAGGCGCGCACGGCGGCGGTCAGGTCGGTGCGGCCCGGCGCCATGACCCCCTGGAGGTGGCCGAGCCATGCGGAGCAGTACGGCTCGTTCAGCGTCGCCCAGTTGGTGACCCGGTCACCGAGCCTGTCGGCGACAACGGTGGCGTAGTCGGCGAATCGCAGGGCGGTGTCGCGGGCGGGCCAGCCGCCGCGGTCCTCGAGGGCCTGCGGCAGGTCCCAGTGGTAGAGGGTGACATGAGGAGCAAGGCCCGCTTCCAGCAGTGCGTCGACCAGTTGGTCGTAGAAGGCCAGCCCTGTCGGGTTCACGCGGCTGTCCCCGTCCGGCATGACGCGGGGCCAGGCGATGGAGAATCGGTAGGCGTTGAGGCCGAGGGCCTTCATCAACGCCACGTCGTCGGGCCACCGGCGGTAGTGGTCGCAGGCGATGTCGCCGGTGTGCCCGCCGGCGATGGTGCCGGGCTGCTTGCAGAAGGTGTCCCAGATGGATGGTGCTCGGCCGTCCTCGGCGACCGCGCCTTCGATCTGGTAGGCGGAGGTGGCCGCTCCCCAGGCAAAGCCGGAGTGGAATGCGGTCAGGTCGTCAAGGGGCACAGCTTTCCTCGCTTCGTGGTGGGGAGACGTTCGGAGTGCCGATGGGACCGTGGATGGACCGGTCCGCTGCTCGGGCCCGGAGGGGAGCGCCCCGGGGATGGGGCCGGTCGCGGCTCTTGACGTCCGCGACCGGCCTGTGGGTGTGTCAGGCGGGGGGTGGCCTCTCAGCTGGTCTGCCACTTCTGGTTGTTGCCGCCCCAGCAGGACCAGAGCTGGACCTTGGATGTGGCCCCGTCCCTGTCCAGGCAATGACCGGACTGCACTCCCCGGATCGTGCCGTCGGAGTAGAACATCCACTTCTGGTTGGCCCCGCCGTTGCAGTCATAGGTGCCGACCACGGTGGCGTCGTTGGTGCCTGCTCCGTAGGCGTCCAGGCACTTCGTGCTCGTACCGCCGTAGACGGTGATCTGCCCGGAGGGCGTCCGGGTCCACTGCTGGTTGTCGCCGCCCCAGCACTGGGCCCAGACCTGGACCTGGACGTTGTTGTGGCTGAGGTCGGGGACGTCGAGGCAGCCGTCGCTGCCGACGTTGCGCAGGATGTTCGTGTGCGAGCCGGGGTCGCTGCCCCAGGCGTACTTCAGGCGGTCGATGCCGCTGATGTTGCGAACGCCCAGCGCCAGGTTGGTGCCGCTGCCCTTGAGGTCGAACAGGGAGTACCAGTCGTAGGTGGGCCGGTCGATGCGCTTACCGCCGAGGGCCGGCCAGTAGACCGCGCCCATGCCGAGGGAACGGGCGGTGTCGGTGTCGGCACGCAGGTACCGCACGAAGTTGTCGGTGCTCGTCGCGTCGTTGTAGTTGAGACCTGTGTCCATCGGCGCGCCGAACTCGTCCAGGATGGTACGCGTGCCGCAGGTGCCGACCTTGCTCTTGAAGTCGGTGACCCATTCGCTGTAGGTCTTCTCCGGCTTACCGAAGGCGTAGTGGTGGAGCGAGAGGTAGGTCCCGTCGAGGCGGGAGTCGGCGCACACGGTCGTGACGTAGTCGTTCGAGCCGGGTCCGCTCACGATGATCCGGTTTTTGGGGACCGAGGGGCGGTCGGTGATCCAGGTGGCGGCGAGGTTCGCCCAGTTGGTGGCGCTGTAGCCGTTGGGCTCGTTCATCGGCTCGAAGTAGACCAGGCTGTTGGAGCCGTACTTACCGATGACCGAGTTCCACATCGAGTTGAATGCGGCCATATTGGTGATCCTGCCGCTCTGGGCCGCATCGTCCTCCCAGTAGGAGAGGATGACCTTGAAGCCCTTGGCGGTTGCGGCGTCGATGGCGCCGGTGTACTTGTCGCCCCACGTCGTGCCGGGGACGGAGTGGGTGTTGATCGGCAGCCGGACGGTGTTGGCGCCGAGCGTGCTCTGGAATCCGCTGAGGATGGCGTTGGCCTTGGCTTTGACGGTGTCGTAGCTGTCGGAGCTGTTCAGCCCCTCCGGGACGACGTCGCCGTGGACGAAGTTGTCCCCCGGCATGGCCCAGTTCACGCCCTTGAGCTTGCTGGCGTCCGTCGGGTTGGTTTCCGCAGCCGCCGGCGACGCGGTGGACAGCATGGTGATCGGCGCGGCGATCAGTGCGGCCGCGAGGCAGGCCAGCGCGCGGCGGAGGAAGCGGGTACGGGCGGGGGGGAGTACGGCTGAGTGAGGACTGGGTCGGGTGCGTTGGGAGTTGGGCATGTCGTGTTCCTTTTCTGCATGCGGCTCTGTGCAGGCGGTCGTTGCCGCCTTGGGCGCCACGAAGCGATCTGCCGCGGTGGGCGGTTGTGATGCGGTGGTGGCGCCTGGGTGTGTTCCGGAGAAGGCACGGCGCGAGGTGGTGATGGGCGCCGGGCGGCCGGGGAACGTGGGGTCGGCTGAGTTGACGTGCTCGCTTTGGGCTGGCGGGCACGGCCTTTGTTGTGGAGAAGGGGCCACTGCGGGTGGGGCCCGCTACGGCGTTGTCACCGCCCGCTGAGTGTCCTTGCTCGGGGCGGCGGGCACGGGATGCTGTTGGCGGCTGCGCGGCCGACCGCGGTGATCGCGACCACCGGTGCCCGAATCCGCACGGGCGGTGGCCTGGGCAGGATGCTGGGCGAGCGTCCGTGCATCCGGGTTGCTCCTTCGGGTACGGGCGGCTCAGGGCATGGGGGAGGGAGGCCGCGTGTGGCTCGGTGAGCCTGGGGTGGGACCCCGCCGGCCTGTCAGGTGGCCGGCGGGGCGATGGTGGGGGCGGGTCGCTGAGGTCGTCGTCAGCGGCGGCCGTTGGCGGCCGGTCGTGCGACCTCGTGCCCTCAGGGTGGAGGTGCGAAGAAGTGCCGTTGGACGGTCCTGCTGTCCCGCCAACAGGCGGGCGGGACACGGGTCGGCGGCGTGTTACTTGACGGTGAAGCCTTGTTCCTGGCCGTACTTGCGGGAGGCGTCCTGCCATGCCTTGAGGCCGTCCTGCAGGGTGGTGTCGCTGACGTAAGCCTTGCCGACGGTGTCGTTGAAGATGCTGTTGGCGTAGACCTGGAAGGGAAGGTAGGACCATCCGATGCGGACGTCGTGGGCCGACTTGGCGAGCACCTCGTTGATCCTCTGGCCGCCGAAGTACGGGTCTTGCTTGTTCAGGAACTCCACGGAGTTCAGCTGCTTGGTGGTGGAGGGGAACGTCCCGGCGTCGACGCGGGTCTGTGCGCCCTCGTCGACGGTGGCGTACTTGAGGAATGCGTAGGCGAGCTTCTTCTTGGTGCTGGCCTGCATGACAGCCAGCGAGCTGCCGCCGTTCTCGGCGGTGACAGCGTCCCCGCTCTTCCACTGCGGCATGGGCGCCACACGCCACTTGCCTGCGCCGGCCTTGACGCCCGATGCGAGGGGCGCGGGCATCCACGCGCCGGTGACAAGGGAGGCGATGGTGCCGTCGGCGAGGCCCTTGTACCAGGCGTCGCTCCAGGGGGTGACCGGCGCGAGCAGCTTGTCGCTGATGAGCTGCTGCCAGGCGGTGGTGAACTTCTTGGTGCCGGCGTCGTCGAAGTTCACGCCGACGTCGGTGCCGTCGACGGTGTACGGCTTTCCGCCGGCCTGCCAGATCATGCTGGTGGTGAAGCCTGCGTCGCCGGTGTCGTTGGTGAGGTAGGTCTTGGGATTGGCGGCGTGCAGCTTCTTGGCCGCGGCGTTGTACTCCTCCCAGGTGGCCGGCACCTTGATCTTGTACTTGTCGAAGACCTCCTTGTTGTAGAACAGGGCCATCGGGCCGGAGTCCAACGGCAAGGCGTAGATACTCTCGGTGCCGGCGTGGACGGCGCTCCACGGGCCGGCGGAGAAGGTTTCCTTGAGCTTGTCCGCGCCCAGGGCACTGAGGTCGGAGACGGACTTGGCGAGCGAGAACTGCGACAAGGCGTAGTACTCGATCATGGCGACGTCAGGGACACCCGATCCGGCCTTGACCGCGTTCTGCAGCGCGGTGTACTGGTCGTTGTTGGTACCGGCGTTGACCAGCTTGACCTTGACCTTGGGGTACTTGGCCTCGAAATCGCTGACGACCTTCTTCAGCGTCGGGTCCCAGGCCCAGACCGTGATCTCGCCGCCGGCGTTCAGGGCGGCCTGGATGTCGGAGTTGGACGCAGGCTTGGCGCTGCCCGAGTCCTCGGTGCCGGAGGAGCTGCAGGCGGTGGCGGTGAGTGCCACCGACAGGGCCGCTGCGCCCAGCAGCAGGACGCGACGACGTGTTCTCGTCATGGGGGTGTTCCCTTTCGTGCGGTGTACCTGGGAGGGATGGCAGTCGGTGGGCGCAGATCAGCCCTTGACGCTTCCGGCAGACAGGCCGGACTGCCAGTACCGCTGGAGCAGCAGGAACGCCACGATCAGCGGGACGATGGTGAGCAGTGATCCAGTGATCACGAGATTGAAGACCGCTTCGCCACCCACGGTGGAAGCCTGGGCGTTCCAGCTGTTCAGGCCGAGGGTCAGCGGGTACCAGTCGGGGTCCTTCAGCATGATCAGCGGCAGGAAGTAGTTGTTCCAGGTCGCGACCACGTTGAAGAGAAGAACGGTGACGATTCCCGGCGCCAGCATCGGCATGCTGATCCGGAAGAACGTGCGGAACTCGCCGGCGCCATCGACGCGCGCCGACTCCAGGATCTCTTTCGGGACGGCGTCGGTGGCGAAGGTCCACATCAAGTAGAGGCCGAACGGCGAGACCAGCGACGGGATGATGATCGCCCACGGGGTGTTGGTCAGCCCCATCTCGGAGAACATCAGGAAGGTGGGAACCGCCAGTGCGGTACCGGGCACCGCGACCGCTCCGATGACGGTCGCGAACACGGCCTTCTTGCCGGGGAAGTCGAACTTGGCCAGCCCGTATCCGGCGAGCGTCGCGAGGAAGGTAGCGCCGCCCGCCCCGACCACCACATACAGCACGGTGTTGAGCAGCCAGCGGGTGAAGATCCCGTCGTTGTAGCTGAAGGTGTCGGCGATATTGCCGAACAGGGCGAAGTCGCCATCCAGCCACAGGCCGAAGGAGTCGAACAGCCCCTTCTGCGTCTTGGTCGCGTTGATCACCAGCCAGGCCAGTGGCAGCAGCGTGTACACAAGCATGATCACCGTCAGGGCGGTCAGCGTGGCGCTGCGCCGCTTCCGGCGGGAGGCGCGCCGGGCTGGGCGGACCAGCAGCGGGCCCGCAGAGGCACCCGTGTGCCGTGCGGTGGGCGGCTTGTGCCCAACGCGGGGAGTCGTGGTCGCCATGATCAGGATTCCTTTCGCATGCCGCGCAGCTGGACGGCGTAGGCGATGATCATCGTGATCACGCCCATGACGATGGCGACCGTGGCCGAGTAGTTGAACCTCTGTCCGGCGAACGACAGCGAGTAGGCGTAGAGGTTCGGCGTGAAGTAGGACGTGATCGCATTCGGCGCCAGGTTCTTGAGGACGCTCGGCTCGTTGAACAGCTGGAAACTGCCGATGATCGAGAAGATCGTCGCGATCGACAGAGCCCCGCGCAGCGCCGGGAGCTTGATCGCCCGGATGATCCGCAGCTGCCCGGCCCCGTCCATCTCCGCGGCCTCGTACAGCGCCGGATCGACCACCTTCAGCGCCGAGTAGAGGATCAGCATGTTGTAGCCGACGAACTGCCAGGTCACGATGTTGCCGATCGACGCCAGGACCAGACCGGGCGACAGCGGGTCGGGAAGCGAGATCCCGAACGCCTCATTGATGTTGCCGACCAGGCCGAACCGGGTTCCGTACATGAAGCCCCACATCAGCGTCGCGACGACAGCCGGCACTGCGTAAGGCAGGAACACCGAGATCCGGAAGAAGCCCGCCCCGTACAGGCGGCCGCTGTCGATCGCCAGGGCCAGCAGAAGCGCGAGGAGCAGCATGATCGGGACCTGCACGGCAAGGAAGACCGCCACCCGCCCGAAGGCGGACCAGAACTGCGCGTCCCCCAGCACCTTGGTGTAGTTGTCGGCCCCGACGAAGGCCGTTCCGCCGATCAGCTGCGTACGGAACAGGCTCAGGTAGATCGAGTAGCCGATCGGCGCGAGGAAGACCAGCGCAAACACTGCCACGAACGGCCCGACGAACCGCCAGCCGACCCATGACCGCCGTCTCGAGGCCGATGCCTTCCTGGCACCTAGAACCCCTGCCTGTGGTGCTGCGACCACCGTTTCACCCCTTGCTGCTCGAACACTGACCGCATTGCGTGGTCACGTGAATATCGAGTCCGGCTCAACATGCCGACTCAAACCTTGTTCACGTGACCATCCAGCTCACAGAGGGATGGTCACGTGACCATGATGCGGTAGCGTGGCACCCGTCACAGCGAGAGGTCAAGGTTTCTCGCACGTTAAAACTTCCGCCGCGGAGCCTTCAGTGGACGGCGACGAGCGGACGGACAGGAGTGAAGGCCCGATGGACCTGAGTGAGCGGGGACAGCAGGAACTGAGTCCTGCGGAGGGTGCACAGCCAGGCGGTTCAGCCCTGCCGGGCGGCCACCAAAAGCAGCACGCCACGAGGGCCGACGTGGCTAAGATTGCGGGCGTTTCGCCTCAGACCGTGTCCAGGGTCGCCAACGGCCATCCCAGCGTGATCGGGTCGACCCGGGAGCGAGTGCTGGCGGCGATGCGGGAACTGGGCTACCGGCCCAACAGTGCCGCGCGCGCCCTCAGGTACGGGCAGTTCAAGACCATCGGCGTGATCCTCCACAGCCTCTCCGCCACCGGCCACAGCGACACCGTGCAAGCGATCGCGACCCAGGCCGCGGCCGACGGATACGCGATCACTGTCATCCCCGTCGACATGCCCACCCAGGACAGTGTGCTGGGCGCATTCACCCGGATGGGCGAACTGGCCGTCGACGCCGTCATCGTCTTCATCGAGGTCCACCTGCTCGACGAAGGCACCGTGCAGCTGCCGCCCGGCGTGCGCGCGGTCGTCGTGGACTCCGACGCCGACGACCGCTATCGCGTGGTCGACACCGACCAGGCCGGCGGCACCCGACAGGCCATCAGCCACCTGCTCGAACTCGGACATGAGACCGTCTGGCACCTGACGGGCCCGGAGACGTCATACGCAAGTCAGCGCCGAGCCCAGACATGGCAGACCGTGCTCGAGGAAGCCGGGCGGCCTGTGCCACCGCCCCTGCACGGCGACTGGACCGCCGCATCCGGCTACGCGGCCGGCCTCGAACTCGCACAAGAGCCGGACTGCACCGCGGTGTTTGCCTCCAACGACCAGATGGCACTCGGTCTCCTGCATGCCTTCCAGGACCGTGGCAAGGCCGTCCCCGGCGATATCAGCGTGGTCGGCTTCGACGACCTCCCCGATGCCGCCCACTTCGCCCCGCCCCTGACCACCGTCCACCAGGACTTCGCGGAGGTGGGCCGGAAAAGTGCCCAGGAGGCTTTGCGCCAGATCCGCGAACACGACGTCCCTCGATCCGGCACCGACATCGTTCCCACCCGCCTGGTGGTCAGAAGCAGCACGGCGCCGCCGCCCCTGAAGCGGTAAGGGTGGGTGGCTGTTGGCTTGCCGAACTTGAGGACGGCGTGTCAGCTGGTCAAGCTTAGGGTCGGTGATTCCGTGGGAGCTGTGGCCTGTCGTGTTGTCGCTCGCGGGGAGGCCTCGAATGCCGTCGGGGTCGGGCTACTGGAAACAGTACGAGTTCGCCGCTCGCCGTCGAGTCGACGGGCTGCGTGAGGAGGCTGCCGCATCCAGGCCGAGCTGGCCGCGGCCGAGCTGGAATGGCAGGAGTGGGCGATCGCCCGCAGGCGGGTCAACACGGTGCTGGCTCCGGACGGCGGCAACACCGTCGGCACGGGGGCCACCCCGGATCCGCGGGATGCGAACGCGCCCCCAAGCACCCAGGACCACCTAATCGGGACTCCCGTTCGACGCGCATCTCTCAACATCGGAAAGACAACAGCTACTAAGACCTCTAGTTGACACATGACAGCGATAATTGTCACCAAGATCGTCAACTGACTTGTGGCACGATGTGACTCAGTGTCCTGTCGCGTCGCAGCTGGCGGATTCTCACTAGGTCTCATCGGTGTTGTCGGATTCTCACTGCACCGCGTGCTGAGCGGTGGGTTTTGCCCCGTTCGGAAGCTCGTTGACATCACACATGCCATGCCAACGACGACCGTCACCCTTCGTTACCACCGATTACGGGACAGGGCCGAAGACCGTACAGACCCGCTCGACACGTTCCGCGTCTCATGGTCGACCAGGACGAGGCCGCCACCATTCGGGTTCTCCACATGCACGGAGGGCTCGGCCTCGCACCGAGCCCGCCGCTCCAACTCCACCCGTTCCTGAGCGCTCACTGTGACGCTCACCCGGTTCGGCGTACGTCGTTGCCCGCCAACGTCAGGAACACCGGAGCCGGCCCTGTGTCACGCCACCGGCTAGCGCTGCAGTGTCAGCACGCCCGGCCGGTACGGCAGGAGGCCGTAGTCCCCGCCGTCGGTGCTGGGGTCGCGCCCCTGGTAGAGGAACTGCAGATTGCAGGGGTCGATGGTCTTGGTCTGGTCGGGGTTGGTGCGGACCAGATCGCCGTGGCTGATGTCGTTGGTCCAGGTGGTGCCACTGTTGGCCTTGCCGGCGAAGGGGTTGGTCACGGTGTCGGCCTGCGGTGTCCACGTGCCGTCGAGGCTGGTGGCCGTGAACGAGCGGAAGTAGCGACCATACCCTGTGTAATTCTGGGCCTCGACGATCATGAGGTACTGGTTCTGACCCTGGATCTTGTAGACCTCCGGCGCCTCGAACAGGTTGAGCGCCGTGTCGCTCATGATCTTCGTGGACGACGAACCGAAGCTGCCCGGGAAGTTGCCGATGGGCATGCTGGACCGGTAGATGTCGCCCTCATCGTTGGCGAAGAACAGGTACATGTTCGTGTCGTCGCCGATGAGGGTCACGTCGAGGGGACCCCCCTTCGGGAGGGTGCCCGTGAACAGCTCCTGCTGCGCGGACCAGCCGTTGGGGTTGGTGGGGTCGCTCGAGGTGCGGTAGGAGAAGGCGTATGGCCAACCCCCGTTGTAGGCGAGCACCCAGAGGTTCTTCGGGGCAAAGTAGAACAGCGTCGGCGCGATGCCGTCGAAGGGAATCGTGTTCTGGGTGGCGGTGGCCATGTCGGACCAGTTCGTGAAGGGGCTGAAGGTCGTCAATCCCCACCTCCCGTCGTTACCGGCGAGGGTGTTGTGCGTCGTGGCATAGACGATGTGCTTGCCGTTGTAGACGACGCTGGTGAAGTCCTTGAGTGAGGCCCACCCCGACTTCGGGTTCGCCAGCGGGCCGGTCGATGTCCAGCGGTAGGTCGACGGAAGAGCGCACGTGCCGGTGCCGACGTCGGCGACGGGGACGAGTTGCCACTGCTGGTTGCTGCCACCCCAGTCGGCGTACTGGACGATCTTGCCGCCGTCGGCGGTGGAGGCGCTCTGGACCTCGAGGGCCTTGCTGCTGTGGCGGTTCAGGAGGCGGACGTAGCCGCCGGCGGAGTCGGCGAGGCGGAACTGCTGGTTGGTCGCGTTGAGGTCGCTCCACTGGACGACATCGGTGCCGTCGGCCGAGGACCAGTTGTAGTCGTCGAGCACTTTGCCGGAGTTCCGGTTCTGCAGGCGGTAGTAGCCGCTGCCGGAGTCCAGGAAGCGCCACTGCTGGGCTTCGTTGCTGGAGCGGGTCCACTGGACGACGGGCGAACCGTCGGCGGTGGCGAAATTGTAGTCGTCCAGCGCCTTTCCGCTGTTGCGGTTCACCAGCACGTACCACTTGCCGGTGTCGACCGAGGCGGCCGAGGCGGACGACGGGTTCACCATCGCCAGCAAGCCGGCCACGAAGACCATCGAGAGCAGGGCGGCCATCCGCGGCCGCCATCCTCGCCGTGCCGGGGTTCGTGGAGCTGTACCGAGAGCGTTCATCTGCACCCTCCTAGGGGCGACTTGGGCAAGGGCCGGTCCTTCTCGGTGCGTGCGGACCGGGCACGGCACGTCCGAGGCGGCGGCAAGACGTGACCCCTGCGGGGTGGGGGCACCGGGCCTCCGGCACGTTGTTAGCGCTAACAACTTGAAGTCGAACATCCGGCGTGTTGCAGGAGAAAACCACGGGACATGAGAGGCCGTCAAGTACCATGCCGTAATCTGTCCGTTACTGAAGCGTCATCAGAATCTCGTCCTGTCAGAGTTGTTGACGGGGACTGACGTGAGCGCTCACACTCTTCGGCGCGGGCGGCAGTTGGAAGCCGTTGCTCTATCGATCTCTGTGAACGTCGGTTCGAATGTGGCGACTCGGTCGGATGATCTTCCGGCCGGGGGTGAATGAAAGCAGGGCCTGTTCGAGCCCGGCGGCGAGGCACGGCAGACGCTGGAGTCGTCGGCCGGCTACCGCGACGCGGCACGGGGCTTCGGTCTCGCCGAAGGAGGAACACGTTGCGTTCGCGGAAGCTCGACCCCAACTGGGGCGGTGGCTTCTGTGCGACTGGGACTGCGGCTTCTCTCCGGCGGCGCCACTCGGCGTCGAGACTGCCTCGGGTCTGCCCAGCCCGCTGCGGCCACTGCAGCACGTTCCCTGCGGTCTGCTCGGACTCTCGGGGTGGGTCGGTGGGCTCGGCGGAGGCCGCCAGCCGGTCGGTCGAGGCCGCCTGGGCTTGCGTGGCCTCGCGGGCGTGTTCGACGCGCTGGGACTTGGTCATCTGGCTGGGCCAGTTGCTTGCGGGTGGTGCGGAGCTGGCCGCCCTGGACCTCGGCGGGGAGCGCGAAGCTGTAGCGACCGTGGAAGTTGATGTGGGAGAACATCAGGGGCGAGAGACGGGCGATGTCCTCGTCGCGGACGTGGCGGCCCTCGGCGCGCATCTCGGTGATGACCTGCTGCAGGTACACGGTATTCCAGAGGATCACCACGTTGAGCATCAGTCCCAGTGCCCCGAGCTGGTCTTCTTGGCCCTCGCGGTAGGACTGGCGCAGTTCGCCCTTCTGTCCGTGGAAGATCCGGCGGCCGAGCTGGTGGCGGGACTCCTGCCGGTTGAGCTGGGTGTTGATCCGGCGCCGCAGCAGCTCGTCGGCGAAGTCGGCCTCGGGGATCAATGGAACCGTGGTCATCGACGAGAACGATCACGGTTCGATCGGCGCGAGGGTGCTGACGCAATTTTCTTACTCGCGGCGGGCCTTGCGCTGGGCCGGGACCGCCACGACGCCCTGGGCGCCGTCGAGCGGCTGGCATTGGGCGAGGAGCTGGCGGTGCACCGCGGGGACGGCGGTGACGCGCAGGGTATAGCCCTGACCACGCCGTACTGTCACGCCCTGGTCGAGAGCGGCGCGCGCCGACGCCGGCGCGGAGGCCGACGGCCCGGCGCGCACGCCACGGGTGGGTGGCGTCGCTGCCGGGCCGTCAGTCACTCACGCGGTCTCACTTCCCGTGCAAAGCCCTGCGGCGACGTCCGCGAAGCGCCAGCACACCGCCGACAGCGATGACCAGCAGGCCACCGAGGGCGCTGTACGTGACAGCGCTGCCCACCCCGGTGGAAGCCAGGTCGCCGGACGTGCTGCTCGCGGTCCGCTGGCCGACAGGTACGCCGTTCTCCGCCTGCGCACGGGTGCCGGTCGTGCCGGAGGCGGAGACAACCGGCGTGGCGGCGGTCGGCGTGGGCGCGGGCGATGGCTTGTCGGCGGCGGTCCCCGACGCGCGCTTCAGTTGAAGCGTCGTGATCGAGTACGGCGGCAGCGTCTGTGCGACTGCCGTGCCCCGCTTCGCCGTCGTCAGGGCGGTGCCTCCCTTGGCATACGAAACGGTCGTGACCGCGCCTGCGGTCGGGGTGAATCCGGCGTACGAGAGCGACACCTGCGCCACGTTCTGCGGGCTCTTGTTGGTCAGCATGACGTTCAGACCGCCGTTGCTGCTCCGCACCGCGTGCACAGTGACCGACGAGTTGCCCGAGGACGACTTGACCATGGTGTCGCCGGGCTGCGCCAGTGCGGTCAGCGAGCGGATGCCCCAGTAGGTGGGGAAGGGCGTGTCGCGCTGCGGTTGGCACTTCCCCCCGGCGCAGGTTCCAGCGGAGAGCACACCCCCGTCACGGTAGTCGGTCTGGCCGTGGACGGTGGTGGGTGCTTCGCTCGTGCCGTTGTGCAGGTTCCACCAGTCCACGTGGGTGGCGCCCTGCTCGAACCAGGTCATGTAGGTGTCCGGCGCGAACAGGGCCGCGGCCTGGCTGGTCAAGGCGGGCGAGCCGACGCCGTCGGTCTCGGTGACCGCGATCTCCACCGAAGCGGCGCGCGAGCCCGCGTACTTGGCGATCAGCGAGCGCAGCTCGGACGTGGTACCGGCGATCCGGGAGGGGGTGTTCAGCAGGTCGGCTGTGGTGGTGCCGCCCGGATACCAGTGGACGATGACGAAGTCGATCGAGCTTCCCGCGATGGAGAGCACCGTGTTGTTCCAGTCGGCGCTGTCACCGGGAGCCTTCTCCTTATCCGGCCAGCCGCCGGGGGTGGTGAGCACCGCTCCGATCTTCACCTTCGGGTCCACGGCCTTCATCGCCTTCGCGTAGGCGATCAGGTTCTTCCCGTACGCCGTCGGGCTTTTGTCGGCGTGCTTGTCAAGTTCCCAGCCCTTGCCGTCGCCGTAGTGCCCGTTGCCGTAGACCTCGTTGCCGATCTCCCAGTACTTCACGCCGTAGCCTTTGTCGACGTTGGCGTACTTGACCCAGTCGGCGGCCTCCTGGGGGGTGCCGGAACCGTAGTTCGCGGTCAGGATCGGCTGGGCGCCGACCTTCTTCGCGGTGGCCATGAAGTGGTCGAAGTCGGTGTTGGAGGGGATCCAGCCGCTGCCGTCGCCGGAGGTGTGGGTCTTCCAGTGGTAGTCGTCCGCGCCGGAGCCGCCGGGATAGCGCAGCTGCCGAACTCCCGCGGCCTTCATCAGCGATGTCACCTTGGCGTCACCCATGTGCTCGTCGCCGAAGCCCGTGTTGAGGCCGACACCACTGCTGGGCACCGTGCCCAAGGAGGTACCGGCATCCACACTGATGCCGACGGTCGCCGCGGCGCCCGCGCTGGGCGCCAGGGCGCCGACACCGGCCGAGGCGGCGAGCACCGCCACCGCCCCTCCGGCCAAATGCCGGAGCATCCGGCTACGGCGGGGCGTGCGCCCCCGAGGCATCGGCTGCTCGGCGGATCTCGGGTTGTCTGGTGACATGTGGGGCTCCGATCGGGTGTTGACACAGAGGGCGTAGCGCCGCTGACCACGGCTCGCCCTCGTCGGTACACCCCTAAGTGGCCAGTCGGAGCGGAAAGGTTGCCGTCTCAATCATTTTTTCGCCGAGACCCGGTCGCACCGTCTCACCGGACCCGGTGACCCCGTGACCCGGTGGCACGCCCGGGCTCCCTTTCCACCTCGACGGCGCGAACCGTCACATGCTTCCGGCCGCATACCGCCCGCGATGGCTGAGCGGCTGAAGCCGCACAGGACGCACAGGAAGAGACAGACGGCGGCCGCTGCCCATCAACCGCCACGACCACGGTGACTCCGGGCCGTGACCGCTGTCTCAACGACGACTCCGAGGAAACCGCCTGCAACTGCCTGACCTGCTGAAACTGCTGCTCGTCCAGTGGCGTATATCGGCTACCCCGGCCAGCAAAGGCCTTGGACAGGGTCGGGCGCCGGGTTGCCGGCCCGGGCCCGACCCTGTGTTAATTCAGCTCTTGCCGGTCAGGCGCCAGACCTGGTTCTTCTTGGTGGTCAGGGCACTGGCGGAGTCACAGGTCCACTGGTGGACCAGCGCTCCGACGGCGGTGGAGATCCCGCTGACGTCCACGCACTTGCCGCTGTGCACCGCGACGAGCTGGTAGTCGTTGGCGGCGACCTGCCGCAGCGTGAACTGCTGGTTCGTGCCGCCGTGGCAGGTCCACTGGTGGACCGCCGCGTCGTCGGCGGTGGAGAAGCTGCTGATGTCGAGGCACTTGCCGCTGTAGTGGTTCACCAGGAAGTAGGTGTCCGCCACCCCTGGCACCGGGCGGAAGTCGAACCGCTGTTCCGCACCGGCGCCGCAGGTGTACTGCCGGTACTGAGTGCCGTCGGCGGTGCTCTGGTTGGGGTCGTCCAGGCAGTACCCGCTGTGCTGGGCGACGGCGGTTGACGAGAAGGTGGGCTGGCCGGCGGTGAACTGCCACCAGTTCATATTGAACAGGTACCCGCTGCCACCGGCGAAGCTCAGGTACAGATCGTGGGTCCCGGTCGCACCGGTAACAGGGCACGAGACCGTGCTCCAGGTCTGCCAGCCTCCGGTGCCCGACACAGTGCATGTCCCGACCGTTGGCCCAGTAGTACTGTCCAGGTGCAGCTCAACTCGGCCGCCGCTGGTGCTTGATGCCACCCTGGCGGTGAACGAGCCGGCACCCGCGCCGAATGCTACGCCCTTGACCTTGACGTAATCGCCGTTTTCAATCCAGCTGATGTTCATCCCGCCCTCGCTGGAGGGTTCGGTTTCGATGCCGCTGCCCCACGCGATGGTCTCGGCTTCCTGACGGACATAAGGATCGAGTGTGCCGACCTGCGGCGCCCCGGCCGTCGTCATATTCATCGTTGGAATGGTGCCGTCGGCGTTGTAGCTGAACTTCTCCACCGCGACCGACCGGGTGAAGCCACTGCCGCCCGGCAGAGCGCCGTTGTGGTAGAAGAAGTACGAGCCGCCGTTGAAGTCGACGACGCCGACGTGGTTGGTGAAGCTGCTGCCCTCCGAGGGCATGATGGTGCCGCGATACGTCCACGGTCCGGTCGGGCCGGGCGAGGTGGAGTAGGCGATGAACTCAGAGCAGCATTTCGCCGCGAACACCATGTAGTACAGGCCGTTCCGCTTGTAGAACCACGGGCCTTCCTCGTACAGGGTGGGTCGGTTCGCGTCTCCCGTGCGGGTGCCGAACCCCGCGGTGGTCAGCGGTATCTGCGTCGGGCTGCCGGAGTACGAGATCATGTCGGCGTTGAGCCGCACGTACCAAAGATTCGGGTTGCCGTAATACAGGTAGGCTTGCCCGTCGTCGTCGATGAAGACGGTCGGGTCGATCTCACTGTTCTCCACCAGCGGGTGGCCGAGGGCGTCCCGGAACGGGCCGGTGGGGCTGTCCGACACCGCCACGCCGATGGCGAATTGCCCGGTCGCCCGGACCGACACCGGCACGTACCAGTAGAACTTGCCGCCCCGTTCGACGGCCTGGCCCGCCCACGCGTTGGCGCCCGCCCAGCTGAAGGTGTTCAGGCTGAGCGGTGAGCCGTGGTCGGTCCAGTTGACCATGTCGGCGGAGGACCACACCCGCCAGTCCTTCATCACAAAGGAGGTGGAGCCGTCCTCGTCGTGCCCGGTGTACAGGTAGACCCGGCCGTTGTAGACCAGCGGTGCCGGGTCGGCGGTGTAAATGTGTTGCACGATCGGGTTGTCTGCCCGGGCTGCGGCCGGAAGAAAAGCCATCATACATAGAAGGCTTATCGTCAAGGCGAGGACGCGTTTCGACCACCGCTGAAGTGTGAATTTCACTGTTTGAGTCCCTTGTTCGGTTGGGATACGAAGGGGTGGCGTCGGCGGGGACCGCCAGCAGCGGGACCTCTAGCGCTGCAGTGTCAGCACGCCCGGCCGGTACGGCAGGAGGCCGTAGTCCCCGCCGTCGGTGCTGGGGTCGCGCCCCTGGTAGAGGAACTGCAGATTGCAGGGGTCGATGGTCTTGGTCTGGTCGGGGTTGGTGCGGACCAGATCGCCGTGGCTGATGTCGTTGGTCCAGGTGGCGCCGCTGTTGGCCTTGCCGGCGAAGGGGTTGCTCAGGGTGTCGGCCTGCGGTGTCCACGTGCCGTCGAGGCTGGTGGCCGTGAACGAGCGGAAGTAGCGACCACTCCCTGTGTAGTTCTGGGCCTCGACGATCATGAGGTACTGGTTCTGACCCTGGACCTTGTAGACCTCGACCGCCTCGAACAGGTCGAGCGGCGTGTCGCTCATGATCTTCGTGTACGACGAACCGAAGCTGCCTGGGAAGTTGCCGATGGGCATGCTGGCGCGGTAGATGCCGCCGCGGTCGTCGGCGAAGAACAGGTACATGTTCGTGTCGTCGGCGATGAGGGTCTGGTCGATGGGGGCCCCAGGGGCGGGGAGGGTGCCCGTGAACAGCTGCTGCTGCGGGCCCCAGCCGTTGGGGTTGGTGGGGTCGCTCGAGGTGCGGTAGGAGAAGGGGTCGGGCCAACCCCCCCACTGATAGGCGAGCACCCAGAGGTTCTTCGGGGCGAAGTAGAACAGCGTCGGCGCGATGGCACCGAAGGACATTCTGTTCTGGGTGGCCGACGCCATGTCGGACCAGTTCGTGAAGGGGCTGAAGGCCGTCGACTCCCAGGCCCCCTGGTCACCGGCGACGGTGTTGTGCGTCGTGGCATAGACGACGTGCTTGCCGTTGTAGACGACGTTGGTGAAGTCCTTGAGCGAGGCCCACCCCGCGCTCGGGGTTGCCAGCGGGCCGGTCGATGTCCAGCGGTACGTCGACGGCAGCGTGCAGGTGCCGGTGCCCTTGTCCACCTGGACGAGTTGCCACTGCTGGTTGGTGCCGCCCCAGTCGCTGTACTGCACGACGTTGGCGCCGTCGTTGGTGGCCGCGTTCTGGACCTCGACCGCCTTGTTGCTGTTGCGGTTGAGCAGTCGGACGTAGCCGCTGTCGGACTCGGCGAGCCGGAACTGTTGGTTGGCGCCGCCGTGGTCGGTCCACTGGTGGATGGCGGCGCCGTCGGCTGTGGACCAGCTGGATACGTCGATCATCTTGCCCGAGTGGCGTGCCTTGAGCCGGTAGTAGCCGTCGCCGGAGTCCACGAACTGGAACTGCTGGTTGGTGGCGTTGGTGAGGGTCCACTGGACGACGTTGGCGCCGTCGGAGGTGGAGGAGTTGTAGACGTCGAGGGCTTTGCCGCTGTTGTGGTTCACCAGTACGTACCAGGCGGTGGTGTCCACCGTGGCGGCCGACGCCGGCGTCGTGGCCACCGTGAGCAACCCGCCCACGATCGCCATGGCTGCCGCGGCGGCCGCCCCCGACCGCCACCGACGACGCCACCTCGCGACGCGCGCTAACCAAACCGACATAGCGTCTTCCTTCCATCCTTGGGATCAACGACATGAGACGGGCCGCATCGGGGCGGACGACAACTGCCCGGGAAGTGTCGTGTTAGCGTTAACATTTCCCGGGGGGAGCCGTGAACCACAACGTGCACTGTGAGCGATGACATCGGCCGCTGTTTCAGCGAAATAACGGCGACGTCCTGGGCCGCACGGATGGCGGCGGTGATGGTCGGGCCACCTCCGCATAGGCGCGCCCGGTATGGCCGCTGTGCGGAAGGGGTCAGGCACGTCCGCGCCCGACCCCTTCCCGTGGTTCAACCTGGGCAGGGTTTATCAGCACATCTGGGTAAAGCGGTGCCGCCGCCATAGAGCGGCGGCACCGCTTGTACCCGTCAGGCCGGCGGCCGGGTCTGGTTCATCGGTAGCCGGCGGCGGCGATGTTCGCCTGGACCGCATTTTCGGTCGCGTCCGACGGGTAGCCCGAGACCATGGCACCCTCGTAGAACGTGCCCGCGCTGTCGTTGATGTTGCCTACCTCGGGTGAGCAGCAGTCGCCGCCACTGCCCAGGACGATGGCGCCTTGCTTCTTCATCGGGCTGTATTCGTTGGGCTCGTTGGGAAGCGCGCCGTCCCATAGGGTGTTCAGGCTTCCGGACTGGGCATTGCTGCCCTTGATCGCGAATCGCGACGTCCCGTTGTTCTTGAGTGTCGCCGTGACGAACTTGTTGCTGAACGCCTGCTGGTTCGGGTTCCACTTGCTGCTGCCACCTGGGAACAGGCCCCATTCGAGGTCGGCCTGCACCCAGGGTCCGGTTCCGGAGCAGCCGCCGAACCAGCAGCTCGTCCCGAAGTAGATGGCGTCCATGGCACCTGGCCCGTCGGCCTTGCGGGTGGTTTCGCTGTTGCCGTAGTCGAAGCAGCAGCTGCTGTTGACATGCGTACCGCTGGTGACCATGTACATGCCCTCGGGTGCGCTGCCCGTCGGGATACCCGTCAGGTGGCCGTCGCGCCAGTAGCTGGTCCCGGGGTTGATGTACAGCGAGTAGGCCTTGCTGCCGCCGACCGTCAACGATTCGGTGGTCGCTACGGCCGGGCGGGTCTGTGGTGAGCCCGGGACCACGCTGGAACCCTGGTACCACAGGTCGTTGCCACGCCCGGACTGATCGAACAGGACGGTGATGACGCACGTGGTGTTTGCGCAGAAAGAGTCCTGGGCCGCCGCGTTGGCGACGCCGCCAGGGGTCAGCACGCCGATGTTGCGGGTTGTGTTGTCTGAGCGCCGGACCTGATACAGGTCTCCGTTGTAGGCGCTGTAGAGGGCGCGCGTTGTGCTGTGCGCCGCCACGCAGGGCGTACCACCTGCGCCGTAGATGTCGCACGGGCCGGTGCCGGTGCCCTTGTCCACCTGGACGAGTTGCCACTGCTGGTTGGTGCCGCCCCAGTCGCTGTACTGCACGACGTTGGCGCCGTCGTTGGTGGCCGCGTTCTGGACCTCGACCGCCTTGTTGCTGTTGCGGTTGAGCAGTCGGACGTAGCCGCTGTCGGACTCGGCGAGCCGGAACTGTTGGTTGGCGCCGCCGTGGTCGGTCCACTGGTGGATGGCGGCGCCGTCGGCTGTGGACCAGCTGGATACGTCGATCATCTTGCCCGAGTGGCGTGCCTTGAGCCGGTAGTAGCCGTCGCCGGAGTCCACGAACTGGAACTGCTGGTTGGTGGCGTTGGTGCGGGTCCACTGGACGACGTTGGCGCCGTCGGAGGTGGAGGAGTTGTAGACGTCGAGGGCTTTGCCGCTGTTGTGGTTCACCAGTACGTACCAGGCGGTGGTGTCCACCGTGGCGGCCGACGCCGGCGTCGTGGCCACCGTGAGCAACCCGCCCACGATCGCCATGGCTGCCGCGGCGGCCGCCCCCGACCGCCACCGACGACGCCACCTCGCGACGCGCGCTAACCAAACCGACATAGCGTCTTCCTTCCATCCTTGGGATCAACGACATGAGACGGGCCGCATCGGCGCGGACGCCGACGACACCCGCGCACGGACGACTGCGCGGGAAGTGACCTGTTAGCGTTAACAATTCCGAGGGCGAACCGTGCAGGAATATGTGGGGGTGTAGGTGTTGAGTAGCCAACCGGCGGTGCGGCCGAACGCACCACGACTGTGAGCGGTAACATCAGCCGCGTCAAGATGTAACGGGAAGGTTTTCGGAGGATGTCCCTTATGGGACGCTGACCTTGCCGAGGCTCGACGGCCGTCAAGCCGACCGCAGCCTTTCGCCAACCGTTGATCAAGGCCGCGATCCGGGCAGTCGATCTCGGGGAGTTCCTCCGGAGTTCACGGGCACGCCGATGGCTCGGCGCGGTGGCCGCAGTCCTCCGCCGACTGCTCCTCGCTGGAAGAACGTCTGGCCGTCACCGCGCCCTTCGGGCAGCTCTGGCCAGGACTCGCACCCAGTCCCAGATCACCTCTTGATGCGGATGAGATGGCCGCCGAGTACGCCGGAACACTTCGCCTCCCACCAGCCGCAGTCGCTGCTGGGACTCGTCGCGGCCGCAACGGGCTCCGACGCGCTCACCGTCGCGGGTTGGGACGGGCCACTCAACTACGACAACGACACTGCCAAGTTTTCCGCCGTCGTACGAGGCTGGGAGCAGCGCTTCGGCGCACGCGTGGTCGCTGTCGGTCCCGCCATCCTCCACTTGAGCGTCGCCGCACCGCCGACAACGACGGAGGATGCCCTACGCGCCGGATCAAGATTGGGTAACGGCGGTCCTACCCCTTGCCCGACGAATTGTGAGCGTTAACAATCTCACGAGAGCAAAACGGCCGCGCAACCTCCGGTTCACGTCAACGACCTGGAAGCGGTGCTGCCCCGACCCGCGGGACCGGGCTGCGCAACGGTCCCGCCGTCACCACGGCGACACCACACGGCGACGCGCTCGGCCGGCTCGGTCAACCGTGCACTGATCGACATGTCGATCGATCTTCCGTGTTCGGTTGTCTCCCTTCGGAAGGAACCCACATGCCGCTTCAGCCTTTTGCCCCCCGAACAAGGCGTCTGGGCAGAGCCGTTCTCGTCCGCAGCGCGGTGCTCGCGATGGCTGCCGGCGCGCTCGCCGGTCTCCAGCACCAGCCGGCCACCGCACTGGACCGGACCGAAACGGTCGCGGTGACGTCCAGCCAGATCGCCGTACCCCCGGCGCCGATGGGCTGGGCCTCGTGGAACACCTTCGCCGCGAAGATCGACTACAACGTGATCAAGGCGCAGGTCGACGCGTTCGTCGCGGCCGGACTGCCGGCCGCCGGATACAAGTACATCAACCTCGACGAGGGCTGGTGGCAGGGCACCCGCGACAGCCAGGGCAACATCACCGTCGACGAGTCCGAGTGGCCCGGCGGCATGAGCGCCATCGCCGACTACATCCACAGCAAGGGCCTCAAGGCGGGCATCTACACCGACGCGGGCAAGGACGGCTGCGGCTACTACTACCCGACGGGCCGCCCGGCCGCGCCCGGCAGCGGCAGCGAGGGCCACTACGAGCGGGACATGCTCCAGTTCTCCCAGTGGGGCTTCGACTACGTCAAGGTCGACTGGTGCGGCGGCGACGTGGAGGGCCTCGACGCGAAGACGACGTACCAGGCCATCAGCGACGCCGCCGCGAATGCGACCGCCACCACCGGCCGCGAGCTGAAACTGTCCATCTGCAACTGGGGCAAGCAGAACCCGTGGAACTGGGGCGCCGGCATGTCGTCCCTGTGGCGTACCAACACCGACATCATCTTCCATGGCGAGTCGCCGTCGTGGGACAGGATGCTCGCCAACTTCGACACGAACGTGCACCCCTCGGCCCAGCACACCGGCTACTACAACGACCCGGACATGCTCATGGTCGGCATGGACGGCTTCACCGCCGCCCAGAACCGCAGCCACATGAACCTGTGGGCCATCTCGGGCGCCCCGCTCCTGGCCGGCAACAACGTGGCCACGATGAGCACGCAGACGCGTGACATCCTCACCAACCCCGAGGTCATCGCGGTCGACCAGGACCCGCGCGGCCTCCAGGGCGTCAAGGTCGCCGAGGACACCACCGGACTACAGGTCTACGGCAAGGTCCTGTCCGGAACCGGCAAGCGGGCCGTCACCCTGCTCAACCGCACCTCCAGCGCACAGAACATGACCGTCCGTTGGTCCGACCTCGGCCTGACCGCCGCCTCCGCCACCGTCCGCAACGTCTGGACGCGCTCCAACGTGGGCAGCTTCGGCACCAGCTACACCGTCACCGTCCCCGCCAAGGACTCCGTGATGCTCACGGTCGCCGGCGGCACCGAGGCGGCGAGCTCCACCTACGAGGCCGAAGCCACCGCCAACACCAAGGGCGGCTCCGCGACCAACGCCACCTGCGCCAACTGCTCCGGCGGCACCAAGGTGGGCAACGTCGGCAACGGCGCCGCCAACACCCTCCGCTTCAACAACGTCACGGCCGACGCCACGGGCACCAAGGTCATCAACATCGCCTACACCAACGGCACCAACGCCGCCCGTACGGCCGTCCTCCAGGTCAACGGACAGCAGGCCACCACCGTCTCCTTCCCGCCGACCGGTTCCTGGACCACGCCCGGCACCGTCTCGGTCGAGGCTTCCCTGGCCAAGGGCTCGTCGAACACGCTGTCGTTCTCCAACTCCTCGGCCTGGACACCGGACTTCGACGCCATCGAGGTCCGCCCGCTGCCCGGCGCGAACGGCGCCCAGGTGGTCGGAGCGCAGTCGAACCGCTGCCTCGACATCAACAACTACACCATCAGCAACGGCACCGACGCGCATCTGTGGGGCTGCAGCGGCGGTGAGAACCAGTCGTGGAACAACACCTCCCGCAAGCAGCTCGTGGTTTATGGCAACAAGTGCCTGGACGCCTACAACGGCGGCACGGCCAACGGCACCAGGGTCGTCATCTGGGACTGCAACGGCCAGAGCAACCAGCAGTGGAGCGTGAACGCGGACGGCACCATCACCAACGTGGGCGGCGGCCTCTGCCTGGACGCCACCGGCGGGGGGACCGCCAACGGCACCAAGCTGGTCCTGTGGACCTGCAACGGCAACAACAGCCAGAAGTGGGCCCTGTCGTAGTACGACACGACAGCGTGAGCAACTGCAGGACGCTCGGCCCAACGCCAATTCACCGAAGGAGCATTGACGACCAGTGAGATCGTTTCTGGTCCGGTGTTCCAACCTCCAGCGCCTCAGTTTCGGGAAACGATCACCTGCCCGGCGGGTAAGTGATCTTCAGGCGGTGCCTCGCGGTCCTGGTCGCCACTACTCGTGAACGACCCAACAGGAGTGGCGGCCCCGTCGCATCGCGCCGCGAGGCGGTCAGCGTATTCGTCGAGTCGGTGGTGGAGTTCGAGGACGCTGCCCTTCTGGGGCGGACGGGTAAGGAGTCGGGCAATCTCGTCAACCCGCCGCTTTCGGTCCGATCCCGTGCCGACCGATGCAAGTAGCGGGCAGTTGAGATGTTCGGCCTGGGTGACCCCGGCCCACACGACGTGCCGATGGCGGAGTCCCGTTGGGTGGCACGTCGCTCGAGTGTGGGGATGGCGGAGCACAGGTCGGTCCAATCGGCTGGCGGCCAACTGGATCGAACTGACACCAGCCCAGGTCAGCGGAGCTCCCAAGTGGCATCTATCGTTGGGAGTCGCAGCACTGCCTTACATCTCTGCTTGGCTCGGGCGTCCAAAAGCGTTACACGTCTTTCTCGACCACCGACGGTCCCTCCACCGCGTTCGGATCGGCACCGACGACGGGACCCCGGGTGCACCGGACCAGGCGTCCGGCACCTGACCAGGCACGAAATCCGGTCCCGGGGACGGCCGGCGTTCATGGCGGGGCTCTTGGCCTGCGGGTTGGCATACGGCGGCGACCGCTACTGCTCGGTGGGGCCGAGGTCCGGGGTCGGGCGCAGCTCGACGGTACGGGGGCGGTGGGCGGCGTGCAGTTCGAGCACGACGATCTCGTTGGCGCCTGCCCGCAGCACCGGCTTCGGCACGTACAGCGACCCCTGTGGGCCGCGCGACCAGTAGCGGCCCAGGGCGAAACCGTTGACCCAGGCGTTGCCCTTCGTCCAGCCGCGCAGGTGGAGGAAGGTGTCGGCCGGCTCGGCGAGGTCGACGGTGCCGCGGTGGAAGGTGGGCCCGGTCGGCGTCGTGGTGGTGTTGGTGAACGGCAGCTGCGTCAGGGAGGTCAGCGGCAGGGGCCGGCTGCACCACCCGGTCAGTGCGGATCCGTCCAGGAGGATGGCGCCGAGCAGGCCTTTGCGGTCGTGGATGCCCGGCCCGTAGTTGACTCGCCCCTGGTTCTCCACCAGCACGCTCAGTACGGTGCCCGCGCGCGGCACGGTGAAGGCGATGGCCCGCTCGTGGTTCTCGCGCTCCAGCACCCCGATGGGCAGGCCGTCGAGGAACACCTGGGCGCGGTCGCGCACCTGCTCCACTTCCAGCAGCACCGGCCCTGCCGCGGGCAGCGCGGTCTCGTACAGTACGAACCCGAAGTCCTGCCCGAGCTCCTCCATCGTCAGCGGCCGCTCGGACGCCACCGCGTCACCCAGGTCGGCAGCGCACGCGAGCAGGGAGGCGCTGTCGGTGAGCGCGATGGTGTGGGGGGCGAGTTTGGCCCCGGGGTCGGGGACGGGCTCGGCGGGGACCGGCGCGTACTTGGCGAGGACCCGGCGGAATGCGGTGAATTTCTCGGTGGGGTCACCAGCCTCGTCCAGCGGTGCGTCGTAGTCGTAGGAGGTGATGGTCGGCCGGTAGGTGTGCTTGTCGTTGGCGCCGTTGGTGAAGCCGAAGTTGGTGCCGCCGTGGAACATGTAGAAGTTCACCGAGGCCCCGGTCGCGAGCAGTTCGTCCAGCTCCTGGGCGGCCTGGGCCGGGTCGCGGATGACGTGGTGGGCGCCCCAGCGGTCGAACCAGCCGTTCCAGAACTCGGCGCACAGCAGCGGGCCGGCCGGCTGGTGTGCGCGCAGCGCGGCCAGGCTCTGCGCCGAGCGGCTGCCGAAATTGGCTGTCGCGAGCACGCCCGGCAGGGCGCCCCGCTCCAGGTCGGCGGGCTGGTCACAGGTGAACAGCGGCACGTCGACACCGCACCGGCGGAGCGTGGCGGCCAGGTGCTCCAGATAGGCGGTGTCGTCGCCGTAGGCCCCGTACTCGTTCTCCACCTGCACCGCCAGCACCGGGCCGCCGCGGGTGGCGAGGTAGGGCTGCAGGGGGGTGAGGAGCTGGGCGAGGTAGCGGTCCAGCGCGGACAGGAACCGGGGGTCCCGGCTGCGCAGGGCGATGTCCGGCTCGGCCAGCAGCCAGGACGGCAGGCCGCCGCCCTCCCACTCGGCGCAGATGTACGGGCCCGGCCTGAGCAGTACGTGCAGCCCCTCGGCCGCGGCCAGGTCGAGGAAGGCCGGCAGGTCCAGTTCGCCGTCCACCCGGAAGGAGTCCGGGCGCGGCTCGTGCAGGTTCCACGGCACGTACGTCTCGACGGTGTTGAGGCCCATCAGGCGGGCCTTGTGCAGCCGGTCCGCCCACTGCGCGGGGTGGACGCGGAAGTAGTGCAGTCCTCCGGACAGGATTTGGAAGGGTGCGCCGTCGAGCCGAAACCCGTTGTCGTCGAAGTCAAGAACGGGCATGTGCGAGTACTCCTGTGCTGAAGGGGGAGTGTGGGGTGGGGCGGTGCCGGCCTCGAAGAGGCGGGTGGGCCGGCCGGCCGCGCGGAGGGCGCCCGCGGCGGCCGCCGGCCTGGTACCCGTACGCGCCGGCGATCTGTTCCGCCGCCGAACTGCTGGGCCGGTGAACTGCTAGAGGGTCTGCCACTTCTGGTTGTCGCCCGCCCAGCAGTCGTAGAGCTGGCCTTTGGCGGTGGTCTGGTCCAGGTCGAGGCAGCGGCCCGACTGGACGCCGCGGATCGTGCCGTCCGAGGAGAACGTCCACTTCTGGTTCGCGCCGCCGTTGCAGTCGTAGATCCCGACCGCGCTGCCGTTGGCCGTCGCCTGGCCGCCGACGTCCAGACACTTCTCGCCGTTGTAGACGGTGAGCTGTCCCGACGGCGTCCTGGTCCACTTCTGGTTGTCGCCGCCGTTGCAGGTCCACGCCATGACCTGGGTGCTGTTGGCATGGGTGGCGCCGGGGACGTCGAGGCAGCGGTTCGTGCCGCTGAGGCTGTGCAGGGCGCCCGTGTGCACGCCGGGATCCAGGCCCCAGGCGTACTTGAGCCGGTCGATGCCGCTGATGTTGCGGACGCCCAGCGACAGGTTGGTGCCGCTGCCCTGAAGGGCGAACAGGGAGTAATAGTCGTAGGTGGGCCGCTCGTTGTGCGGGCCGCCGAGGGCAGGCCAGTAGACCGCGCCCACGCCGAGGGCGCGGACGGTGTCGGTGTCGGCACGCAGGTAGCGGATGAAGTTGTCGGTGCTGGTGGTGGTGTTGTAGTTCAGGCCGTCGTCCATCGGCGCGCCGAACTCGTCCAGGACGGTGCGCGAGGCGCAGGAGCCGATGCCGTCCTTGAAGTGGGCGACCCATTGGTCGTAGGTCTTGGCGGCGCTCATGAAGGCGTAGTGGTGGTAGGAGAGGTAGGTCCCGTCCAGGCGGCTGTCGCCGCACACGGGCTTGACGTCACCGTTGTAGCCGACACCGCTGATGAAGATCCGGCCCCGGGGGACCGAGGGGCGGTCGGCGAGCCAGGTGGCGGCGAGGTTCGTCCACTCGGTGGCGTCGTAGCCGTGGGGCTCGTTCATCGGCTCGAAGTAGACCAGGCCGTTGGAGCCGTACTTGGCGACAACGGTGTTCCACATGGTGTTGAAGGCGGCCATGTCGACGATCCGGCCGTTGGAGGACGCCCCGTCCTCCCAGTAGGACAGGACGACCTTGAAGCCCTTGGCGGTCGCGGAGTCGATGGCGCCGGTGTAGGCGTTCCACCAGGCGGTGCCGACGGATTTGGTGTTGACCGGCAGGCGGACGGTGTTGGCGCCGAGGGTGGCCTTCAAGCCGTTGTAGACGGCGTCCGCCTTGGCCTTGACGGTGACGTAGCTGTCGGTGACGTTCAGTCCTTCGAGGACGACGGGTCCGTCGACGTAGTTGTCGCCCGGGCGGGCCCAGTTCACGCCCTGGAACTGTGCGGCGGCGAACGGCGGGGTGTCGGCTGCGGCCGGGGACGCGTCGGTCAGGGCGGTGAGCGGTGCGAACAGCGCGGCGCCCAGCAGACAGGCCAGGACGCGGCGGGCGGTGCGGGACGGGGAGGGGTGGGGCATGGCTTTCCCTTTCTGTGAGGCAGTACCTCGGGGCAGGCACGACGACGAGCAGGAAGAAGCGCATGGCGATGCCGGGGCGCGGTCCGGTGGGCCGGGAGCGGGGCCCCGCCGCCGGTCGGGTGCACGTCGGCGGGGCGGAGCATGCGCGGGAGGATTCCCGCGCGGGGGTCTACTTGACGGTGAAGCCCTGGTCCTTGGCGTACTTGAGGGAGGCGTCCTGCCAGGCCTTCAGCCCGCTGTCCAGGGTGGTGCCGCTGACGTACGCCTTGCCGACGGTGTCGTTGAAGACGCTGTTGGCGTAGACCTGGAAGGGCAGGTAGGACCAGCCGGGGGCGACCTGGGTCGCCGACTGCGCGAGCACTTGGTTGATCTTCTGGTTGCCGAAGTACGGGTCTTGCTTGTCCAGGAAGGCGGGGGAGTTGAGCTGCTTGGTGGTGGCGGGGAATGCGCCTGCGTCGACGCGGCTCTGCGCGCCCGCGTCGACGGTGGCGTACTGCAGGAAGGCGTAGGCGAGTTTCTTGTTGGCGCTCGCCTCGGTGAGGGCCAGCGAGCTGCCGCCGTTCTCGGCGGTGACCTTGGCCCCGCTCTGCCACTGCGGCATGGGCGCGACACGCCACTTGCCGGAGCCGCCCTTGACGCCGGATTCGAGGGGGCCGGGCATCCAGGCGCCGGTGACGAGCGAGGCGATGCTGCCGTCGCCCAGCCCCTGGTACCAGGCGTCGCTCCAGGCGGTGACCGGGGAGAGCAGTTTGCCGCTGACGAGCTGCTGCCAGGCGGCGGTGAACTTCTTGGTGCCGGCCTCGTCGAAGTTCACGCCGACCTGGGTGCCGTCGACGGTGTAGGGCTTGCCGCCGGCCTGCCAGATCATGCTGGTGGCGAATCCGGCGTCGCCGGTGTCACTGGCGAGATACGCCTTGGGGTCGGCCGCGTGCAGCTTCTTGGCTGCGGCGAGGTACTCGTCCCACGTCGTCGGCACCGCGATCTTGTACTTGTCGAAGACCTCCTTGTTGTAGAACAGGGCCATCGGGCCGGAGTCCATCGGCAGGCCGTACACGCCCTTGGCGCCGGCGTGGACGGAGCCCCACGGGCCGGGGGTGAAGCTGGAGTTGAGCTGGTCGGCGCCGAACGCCGTGAGGTCGGCGACGGACTTGGCGAGCGTGAACTGCGGCAGCGCGTAGTACTCGATCTGCGCGAGGTCGGGGACGCCCTTTCCGGCCTTGACCGCGTTCTGCAGCGCGGTGTACTCGTCCTTGTTGGTGCCGGCGTTGACCAGCTTGACCTTGACCTTGGGGTACTTGGCCTGGAAGTCGGTGACGACCTTCTGCAGGGTCGGATCCCAGGCCCACACCGTGATGCTGCCGCCGGTGTCCAGGGCTGCCTGGAGATCGGCGGCGGACGCGGGCTGCGCGCCGCCCGAGTCCTTGGAGTCGGAGGAGCCGCAGGCGGTCGCGGTGAGAGCGACCGACAGGGCGGCCGCGCCCAGCAGGAGGGCGCGACGGCGGGCTATCGCCATGGGGGTGTTCCTTTTCATGAGGGTGTCGTCAGACGTGGATCGGGGTGCGGGGGAGGGGGGTGAGTGGGGCCGTGCGCCGGTCAGCCCTTGACGCTTCCGGCGGCCAGGCCCGACTGCCAGTACCGCTGCAGCAGCAAGAACGCCGCGATCAGGGGCACGATGGTCAGGAGCGATCCGGTGATCACGAGGTTGAACACCACGTCCCCGCCGACGGTGGCGGCCTGGGCGTTCCAGCTGTTGAGGCCGAGGGTCAGCGGATACCAGTCGGGGTCCTTCAGCATGATCAGCGGCAGGAAGTAGTTGTTCCAGGTCGCGACCACGTTGAAGAGCAGGACGGTGACCATGCCGGGTGCCAGCATCGGCATGCTGATGGAGAAGAACGCGCGGAACTCGTTGGCGCCGTCGACCCGGGCCGACTCGAGGATCTCCTTCGGGACGGCGTCGGTGGCGAAGGTCCACATCAGGTACAGGCCGAAGGGCGAGATCAGCGACGGGATGATGATCGCCCACGGGGTGTCGGTCAGCCCCATCTCGGAGAACATCAGGAACGTGGGGACCGCCAGCGCGGTGCCGGGCACGGCGACCGCTCCGATGACGGTGGCGAACACGGCCTTCTTGCCGACGAAGTCGAACTTGGCCAGCCCGTACCCGGCGAGCGTGGCGAGCAAGGTCGCGCCGCCCGCACCGACCACCACGTACAGCAGGGTGTTGAGCAGCCAGCGGGTGAAGATCCCGTCGTTGTAGGTGAAGGTGTCGGCGATGTTGCCGAACAGGGCGAAGTCACCGTCGAGCCACAGGCCGAAGGAGTTGAACAGGCCCTGCTGCGTCTTGGTGGCGTTGATCGCCAGCCAGGCCAGCGGCAGCAGCGTGTAGATCAGCATGATCGTCGTCAGGGCGGTCAGGGTGGCGCTGCGCCGCTTGTGGCGTGAGGTGCTGCGGGTGGCGCGCAGGGTGAGCGGGCCGGAGCGGGTACCGGGGCGCCGTGCCGGGCGGGGTGTGTGCCGCAGGCGGGGAGTGGTGGTCGCCATGGTCAGAGTTCCTTCCGCATGCCGCGCAGCTGGACGGCGTAGGCGATGATCATCGTGATCACGCCCATGACGATGGCGATGGTCGCCGCGTAGTTGAACTGCTGCCCGGCGAAGGACAGGGAGAAGGCGTACAGGTTCGGGGTGAAGTCGGACGTGATCGCGTTCGGCGCCAGGTTCTTGAGGATGCTCGGCTCGTTGAACAGCTGGAAGCTCCCGATGATCGAGAAGATCGTCGCGATGATCAGGGCCCCGCGCAGCGCCGGGAGCTTGATCGCCCGGATGATGCGCAACTGTCCCGCTCCGTCGATCTCCGCGGCCTCGTAGAGCGCCGGATTCACCGTCCGCAGTGCCGAGTAGAGGATCAGCATGTTGTAGCCCACGAACTGCCAGGTCACGATGTTGCCGATGGACGCGAGGACCAGGTCGGGCGAGAGCGGGTCCGGGAGGGTGATCCCGAACGCGTCGTTGAGATTGCCGACCAGGCCGAAGCGCGTGCCGTACATGAAGCCCCACATGAGTGTGGCGACGACGGCCGGCACCGCGTAGGGGAGGAACACCGCGATCCGGAAGAAGCTCGATCCGTACAGGCGGCCGCTGTCGATGGCCAGCGCGAGCAGGAGCGCGAGGAACAGCATGATCGGCACCTGCACGGCCAGGAAGGCCGCCACCCGGCCGAAGGACGACCAGAACTGCGCGTCGCCGAACGCCTCGGTGTAGTTGTCGGCGCCGACGAAGCTCGTTCCGCCGATCAGCCGGGTGCGGAACAGGCTCAGGTAGATCGAGTAAGCGATCGGCGCGAGGAAGACCAGGGCGAACACCGCCATGAACGGACCGACGAACTGCCAGCCGGTCCACGACCGCCGTTCGGGGGCCGATGGCCTCGCGGCGGGTCGGGCCCCCGCCTCTGGTACTGCGGCCACCATGTCGCTCCTTGATCGTCGCTGCTGGGACACCGACCTGTCCGGGCGGCGGGTGTTTACGTAAACATCGTGCCGGACACAAGGCGCCGATCCGATCCGTGCGGGGAGGCCGAGCGGGCCGGGCGGCGCGATGTTTACGTAAACTTGTGCGGTAGCGTGGCACCCGTTACGTCGATCGGTCAAGGTTTCGCGGATGTTACGTTTCCGCTGGCCGCACCGGACGGCGACGGGCGGACGGACAGGGGTGAAGGGGCGATGGACCTGAGTGAGCGGGGAGCACAAGATCCTGTTCCTGCCGGCGGCGCGCAGCGCGGCGGCTCGGGCATACCGGGCGGACGTCGCAAGCAGCGCGTGTCCATGGCCGACGTCGCGCAGCGCGCGGGCGTGTCGTCCCAGACCGTGTCGCGGGTGTCCAACGGCCACGCCGGCGTCATCGGCTCGACCCGCGAGCAGGTACTCACAGCCATGCGCGAACTGGGCTATCGCCCCAACAGCGCGGCACGCGCCCTGCGGTACGGACAGTTCAACACCATCGGCGTGATCCTCCACGGCCTGTCCACCACCGGTAACAGCAACACCGTGGAGGCGATCGCGACCCAGGCCGCCGCCGAGGGATACGCCATCACTCTGATCCCCGTCGACATCCCGACCCAGGACAACGTGCTGGGCGCCTTCACGCGGATGGGCGAACTGGCCGTCGACGCCGTCATCGTCTTCATGGAGATCCACCTGCTCGACGCCGGCACCGTGGCGCTGCCGCCCGGCGTGCCCGTGGTCGTCGTGGACTCCGACGCCGGAGACCGCTACCCCGTGGTCGACACCGACCAGGCGGGCGGCGCCCGGCGTGCCGTCAGCCATCTGCTCGACCTCGGCCACGCGACGGTCTGGCACGTGACCGGCCCGGAGTCGTCGTACGCGAGCGAGCGGCGGGCCCGGGCGTGGCGGACGGTCCTGGAGGACGCCGGCCGGCCGGTGCCGCCGCCCCTGCGGGGCGACTGGTCGGCCGCTTCGGGCTACGCGGCCGGCCTCGCGCTCGCCGAAGAGCCGCAGTGCACCGCGGTGTTCGCCGCCAACGACCAGATGGCCCTCGGCCTGCTGCGCGCCTTCCACGAACGAGGCAGAGCCGTCCCCGGCGACATCAGCGTGGTCGGGTTCGACGACATCCCCGACGCGGCTCACTTCATTCCGCCCCTGACCACGGTGCACCAGGACTTCGCCGAGGTCGGCCGGCGCAGCGTCCAGGAGGTCCTGCGCCAGATCCGCGAACACGACGTCCCGCGCTCGGGCACCGACATCGTCTCGACGCGCCTGACGGTCCGGGACAGCACGGCGCCGCCGTCCCGGCCCGCATAGCGGGTGGCTTTGACGCCGGCCTGCTTCAATGCGGTGACCTGGGCGGTCAGATCCTGATCGGTCGGCTTGATCTTCTGCTCGACGATGCTCAGCTTGTGCTGCCGCGCGGCGTAGGTGGCTCCGGCGAGGGCGTTCTCACCGTATTCGCCTTCGAAGTAGACATGGCCGATCGTGTCGCCCGGCTGCAGCTTGGCCGTACGGACCAGGAAGTCGCCGCCGTTGACCATGTCGATGTCGTAGGCGGCGGTCTGGGCGATGGGGTGCTGCACGGTGACGACTCCTCAATGCCGCTCCGGCTGAGGCCGGACCGGACCGGGGTGCGGCCTTGACCGCGCCGCTGGCCTGTGTGGGTGCGCGTGAGCAGCTCCCGGCGCCCGGCCACCGAGGCGCGCGCTCTCCTGTGCGGCCATCGACGCTTCGGCCAACTCCGTAATCAGTGAACCGAGTCCGACGGCGGTGGAGGTGGGTGGAGAGGCGATGGGACAAGGCTCTGCGGTCAAGGTATTCCGTCACAGCAACACCCAGCCCGCACGGTCCTGTTCATGTCATGGCAGAAGCGTGGTCGTTGCAGCGCGTCACGTTGCTGTGTTCTGGCGCCGGGTCAACCCGGGCTCGGGAGCGTGGAGAGCAGGGCTGCGGCGGCTTGGTCGAAGGGCGCGATGTTGCCCGCTGCGCGACACAGGATGTGGGTGCCTTCGAGTGTGACGATCATGAGGGTGGCCAGATCGGCGGCCTGGGACGAGCCCATGCCGGCGTGGGCGAGTTTTCCGGTGAGTTCGCCGACCCAGCCGGCGAATCCTTCGGCCGCGACAGTGCGCAGGCTGCTCGGGTCGCCGATGGCCGCACCGCCGTCGATGGTGACCGCCGCGACTGCGCAACCGCCGCCCCCGGCGGACGCCTGCACCACGGGGCGGACGTTGCCAAGGAACGCCTCCACAACTTCGCGTGGGGTGCGGGCCGGCAGTTCGTGCAGGTGACCGCGGACGTCCTCCGCGTTGCGGCGAGCGGCTTCGAGGGCGAGTTGCTGTTTGCCGCCCGGGAAATGGTGATAGATCGCCCCGCGCGCGGCACCACTCTCGGCCAGGACGTCAGTGAAGGACATCGCGGCCAGGCCATGGCGCTGCAGCAGCCCGATCGCTGCGCTGATCATGCGGGACTTCGTGTCCGCGGCCATCGCAACCCCCTTGACTAGTACGGCCATCCTACTCCATGCTCAATTCACTAGGACGCACGTACTAGTGAGGTGGGCCGGACAGGCCCCGAATCCGGAGGTCCGCAATGGGCAAGACGTTTCTCTACACCGAGATCCAGGCGGCAGTGCCGTTCGAGCAGTTCGACTGGCACCAGGTCAACACGGCCCTGAAAACCGCACCGGGCCTGATCCGCAAGACGTGGCTGTCCGGGATCGGCACCCACACCATCGGTGGTTTCTACGAGTTCGACAGCGCCGAGAACGCCCTGGCCTTCGCCCAGGGCCCCTTCGCCGAAGAAGCCCGCCGGGCCGGAGCCCCGGCAACAACACGACTGTTCGACGGCGAGATCGTCAAAGACGCCAGCATCGACCTGAACTCGCCCTACTACACCTGACACCGCAGATCGTCGCCAACGTCAGCTCTGGACACCGCCTCGCTGCACTACCGTGGCGAGGCGCCCCCAACGCAGAGGCATCTCGATGAACATCACGCGGCACCCCGAGAACAGCGTGACCTGGGTCGACCTCGGCACCCCCGACACGGAGACGACGACGGCGTTCTACACCGCGCTGTTCGGTTGGGTCGTCGCCCCACCGGACCACAACGGCTACAGGCTCTGCACGCTGCGCGGACAACTCGTCGCCGCCCTGGGGCCGGCCGAGGACGCCGGCGCACCCTACTGGACGATCAACGTCACCGTGGCGGACATCCAAGCCACCGCCACCCGCTTCACGAACCTGGGCGCACAGATCATCGTGGCACCCACCGAAGTCGGGACACTCGGCCACGCCGCCGTCGCACTCGACCCCGTCGGCGCACCACTGTCACTCTGGCAGCCCGGCACCCACACCGGCATGCAGCTGACCCACGAACCAGGCACCTTCGCCGGCATCAGCCTTCTCACCGACCACCCCAAGCAGGCTGCCGCCTTCTACCGGCCGGCCCTGCACTGGAACTCCAACCCTGAGCACACCGAGTTCCGGTTGCCGGACAACTCCATCGCCCCCACCAGCCCGGCGCCAGTGAAACCAACGGCGCAGCGATCACTCTGGCTGGTCAGTTTCGCCAGCAACAGACCCGATGCCGACGCCAAGCGGGCCCGACAGCTCGGTGCGACCGACGTTCGCCAGGACTCCAACGCAGACGTGGTCCTGCGTGATCCCACCGGCGCTCTGTTCGGCCTTACCCAGCACGACCGATAGTGCCACTCCGCCCGAACATCTGGCGCTTGGGCATCTTGATCCGGTTGACGTGGCCTGCGACGACTCCGGAGCTCCAGGGCAGGTTGAGGCCGGCGACCGGGGGCCGTGCTGGGCGGGGCGGGGGTGGCCGTGTCCCGGCCCGGGCCTGGGCCTGGGGTTCGGTGTTGGGGCGTGGCCGGAGGTAGCTGCGCACCGGTCGTAGGACCGGAATGCCGGGAGGGGTGGTTTTGGTGCTGGTCGCGGGGCCACGTTGGTTAGAAGATGGACCAGCCGGTGGCGGTGGTGAAGTGGTCGAGCGCGGTCATGGCTGCTACCGAGTTGCCGGCCGGGTCCAGGCGCGGGCCCCGGACGCAGATCGCGGCTCGGCCGGGGACGATGGCGAGCATCCCGCCGCCGACCCCGCTTTTTGCGGGCAGCCCGACGCGGTAGGCGAACTCCCCGGCCTCGTCATAGGTGCCGCAGGTGAGCATCACCGCGTTGATCCGCTTGGCCTGCGAGCGGGTGAGCCGTCGCGTTCCATCCGCGGCCAGCCCGTGCCGCGCCAGCATCCGCCCGACCAGGGCGAGGTCGCGGCAGCTGGCGCTGATCGAACAGTGCGCGATGTAGTGGTCGAGGACGACCGACACCTCGTTGCGCAGGTTGCCGTAGCTTTTGATGAGGTGGCCCAGCGCCGCGTTGCGGTCTATGGTCTGCGCCTCCGAGGCGGCGACCAGCGGATCGATGGTGATGGTGGGGTTGCCGGCCTCGGTGCGCAGGAGGTCGAGTACCGCCCCGGAGGCGTCGCCGGTCAGGGCCTGCAGCCGGTCGGTGACGACGAGTGCGCCGGCGTTCATGAAGGGGTTGCGGGGTTTGCCGTGGTCGGACTCCAGTTGGAACAGGGAGTTGAAGCGGGTGCCGGACGGCTCGAGCCCGACGCCCTGCCAGAGCGTGTCATCCCCGTGGGACAGGGCCAGGAGCAGGGTGAAGAGCTTGGAGATGGACTGGATCGAGAAGGGTTGCTCCCAGTCGCCGACGTGGTAGAGCTCCCCCTGGACGGTGGCGATGGCCATGCCGAACGCCTCGGGGTCGGCAGCGGCGAGCGCCGGAATGTAGTCGGCGACCTCGCCTTGACCGGCGGTGGCGCGGGCGGCGCGCTGGCACTCGTTGAGCAGTTCTTGCAGGTCCTCCACAGCGTCATCCTGCCACGACCGGCCGCAGCCGATCGCGGGGATCCGGCGTGCGCGTTCGCCGCCGCTCTCCCCAGCGGCCGGGACGGTGTCAGCGTCAAGGACCGGCGGGGCGCGAGCGCCGGCGTCTGGTGGTACGGGATCGCGGAGCGCTGCCGGGCTGCCGGCGGTCCTGCACGGTCTACCGGGGCGGCCCGCGCCGGCTGTGGGACGGGGCCGGCTGTGGGACGAGTCGAGGATGCCTACCGCTGGTGGACCGGTGCCGCACGGCCGAGATCAGCCGGTGGGGTCTGACCGTCAGTGCCGGTGGTGCAAGGGCATCGCTCGACAGCCCGCGCCATCCGGGCCCGCAGCAGCGCCCGCGCTCGAGTCGACCGTGGCCGACGCTGCCACCAGCTGACGTCACACCGACCCTGACGCGCACATCACGGCCTGGGAGCGGGCCAACCTGCTCCCACGAGGTGATGGGCCGAGCCGGTGGCGAAGAGGGCCGGCGGCAGGGCGGGCCTGCCAGCTATCGGCCCACACATCCAGCGTGATCCTCGGTGAGCCGTGGGTGTCACCGGGCTCCCGGAAGAAGTATGTGATCCGCTCTTCCAGTGCTGCCCTGCTGACCTCGCGTTTCGTCGGCTCGGCCGGTCTGTGTCGCCACTTGTAACCAGGCCTGGGACACCCCCCGGCGCGCGGCCGGCGACGGTGTGCGGGATGCCGTGCCTGGTCCTGTGGTCGCTGATCGCCCCGAGGAGCGCCGCCGGGTCCGCCGCAGCTGCTTCACCCACAGGGCCTTGCAGCGTTTGAGGCGCGCTCCATCGCCAGCTTCTTGTTGTCCCGCGTGAGCTGCAGGTTCTCCCGACGCAACCGCGCCAGCTCCTCGCTCTCCCCGGGTGCGGAAGCGCCGGCCTGCCGCGCGCGGGAGACTCAGGTGGCCAGGGTCCTCTTGTTGATCCCCGGGTCCCGTGCCACCTCGGCCGGCGTCTACCGGTCTAGGCGACAACGTCCCTCACGGAACTCCGTGTCGAACTTACGTCTCTTCTCCGCCATGACTCCCAACTTCCCCGCCGGCCATGGTCTCTACGCTACGAGGGGAGGGACAGCCCGTGTTCGGCTACCTCGATGCGGTCTGCGCCGAGCAGAAGACGACCACGGTGCGTTCTGCGACCCGGTAGAGATGGGGCCAGTGAGCCTGGTGGTGGAGTTGGATGACGAGCTGACGCTGCCGGGGTGTCGTCGCACGGGTCACTGCGAAAGGAGTTGCCCAGATGAGCGAGCTGGACGCCGACGCGGACGGTTTCCGCGGTTTGCTGAGCTGTCACGACAGGCTGCGGTTTCACTATCCCGCCATCGAGCCGACCGGCAACATCACCATCGTCCACTTGCCGCTGGCGAACTTGGGACAACGCCTGAATTCCGCTGGGCGGCTCTGGATAATCGGCACATCACCGTAAAACGTGTGACGGGTTGGCGTTCACGGCTGTATTTCCGAGGATTGGGGGATCTTCTGTGTCAGAACTACTGGCAGCCGCCACCACCATCGTTCCGTTCGTCAGCACCGCGGCGACGACCTTCGCCGCCACTGTTGTCGATTCTGCCCAGAGCCGGATGGCGGAGGGTGCCGTGGAGCGTGGCCGCTGCCTCCTCGACCGGCTGTTGCGCCGTCATCCTGAGGATCCACCGCAAACCCCGCAGGACGCCGCCGCCGTCGCAGCCATTCAAAGCCTTTCCGCGGACAACCGCCGGATCTTGGAGACCGCGATCGGCAACTGGATCAGCGCCGGATCAGACCTGAGTGCAGCCACCCTCCACCAGCACATCGAGATCGCCCGTGAGATCCACTCCTCCTCCGACATCTTCCAGGTGGCCACGTACGGCGACAACTCGCCGGCGATCGGCCGGATCCACCACGGGAACGTGTACTTCGGCCACCGCCCGCAAGGGGGCAGGGGCAGTTGAGCGAGCACCCACCCAGCGGAACCGGAACCGGCGACGCCTTCCACGTGCGAACGGACGGCAGCGGCGCACCGGCGATCGGCAAGGTGAGCAGGCTCTTCCTGAGCGTCTTCGCCGGTGACGTCCGTGAGTTCGCTGGCCGGGCCAAGCCCTGGAGCGGCTGGAACTGGCCGCCGTTTGTCCTGGTGGTGGCAGTGGGCGCTACAGCGTTGATCACTGCACCGGCGGGACCGGCCCCCCAGTTCCTATGGGTGTGGGCCGTCATCGGCTGCGCCATCACCTTGTCGTTCGCCCGCGTGGTGGGCGTGCCTGACCGTCTCCGGTCAGCCGTATGGCGCCCTGTGATGTCGGCGTTGTCTCTGCTCCTCGCAGCCGTGGGTCTTATCGGGATGCACTACCTCGCGGACTACGGGGAGATCGACGTCACCGCACACATCTCGTCTCTCCCGGTGATGAACGGATCCACCCTCCAGGTCGCCGTGGACCGCGCCCCGAAGCGCTCCTACCTCCGCCTGAAACTGAACATCTACGACGCCGATGACGTTTCCGGATCCCAGGCGTGCACGCCTGCGGCCCGGTACGCCGCGCAGCTTGCTGGAGGGAGCGACGCCGACCGCGTCACGAAGGCGCGCTCCGGCGAAGCCGTCGAATTGCCCCTCGGCGGCTCGCGCGACGACATTCGTGTCCTGGTCACCCTCACGGTCGACAAAGGATGCGAGATGAAGTTCACCGTGGCCGACGCCGCACTGCACGACTGAGGAGTACGGAACATGTCACGCGCACCAGCACCGCGACGGTCCCCGAGCCTGCTACGGCGACCGACCGCGGCCACGGCCTTAACCGTCGCCGTCCTGACCGCTGCCTTGGCCTGCTCCGGGCCCACGTCCAGCCCCGGCTCAGGGTTCCTCGGCGTCGACAAGGTCACCGTCGCGATGCACAAGGACCTCCCCGGCATCTCCTACAAGCCGTCCTACCAGCAATCCGGGTTTGAGTCCCTGATGTACGAGAGCCTCAAGAAAGCACTGGACAGCGACGGCGTCAACTTCAGCGAAACGGTAGATGTGTCGTCCCAGGACCGGGTCACCCAGTTGTTGGGGAAGAAGGCGGACATGACGATCGCCTCCTTCTCCATCACCGATGACCGCATGCGCGACATCGACTTCGTCGGTCCTTACCTCACGACCTACCAGGGCTTCCTCGTCAAGGCGGACGGGCCGGTCATCGCGTCGAAGGAGGACCTGAACAAGGTGAAGAAAGGTGTTGTCTGCGCATGGGGCGGCACCACCTCGCAGAAGGCCCTCACCGCCAACGGGGTGGAGCCGAAGGTCGAAACCAGCGCCGCCGCGTGCGAAAGCGACCTGGAGAACGGCACGGTCACCGCGATCTCGACCGACCGGGCCATCCTCTATGGCTTCGCCCACAAACACACCGGCTGGCGCGTCGAGCCCTACACGATCGGAGCACCTCAGCTGTACGGGATCGGAGTGCGCAAAGAACATCGCCAGGACTGCCGCAAGCTGACTGCCTGGTTGAAAGGCTATGTGGACAGCAACGCCTGGATCGATGACATCAGATCCTCCCTCCCCCTCCTGGACGAAAAGGAACCCGACTGGCCGTCCAGCTACAAACCCACCGCCGACACCATCGACGCCTACTCCTGCCGCGACAAACCGAGCCCTTGAGCTGCGCTTCGGCCTGCGATACCACCCTCGCCTCATCGCCCACGGGAACTGACGTGCGGCGCGCCCCGGATGGTGCCCACCGCAGCCTGCAGGCCGCCGCACTGCCACAGCAGTAGCCCCCGCCGTCTGGCTTCGCACCAGTTGTTCGAACAGCTCGTGCTCCAGCTCGAACCGTGCCAACAGGTCCTGACCGAAGCCGAACGCCAGAGCACAGGCAGGGACGGTCGCGGCCGCAACCCCGGCTTCGGCACCCTCGATCACCGCCACCGCGTCCTGACCGCAGTGCTCCGCAGCCGCAACACCGTCACCTTGACCCTCGCGGCCGAACTGATGGGCCGCAAGCGCAACACGTGCTGAGCTACCACACCGGGAGGTCCAAGCCGATGCTGGCCTTCGCCGGGCCCGAGCTCGCCAGAATCCTTGTCTTCCGCGGGACCACCCTCCCCGAACCCTCGAAGCATTGAAACGCGTGATCGAGCACCACCACGAGATCAACTCCGGCAGTGAACAACGTGCACGTCTTCCGCATCGATGTCGCCGAGGGGCACATCGTCAAGGTCTGGGAGTGCGCCAACCCGGTCGCCTACGCCAACCTCGGCATCGCCGACTCTGAGGCCGAAGCCGCAGCCCAGGCCAACTGAACTACGGTTCTTCGTTCCCCTGGAGGTCCGTTGCGGTCCTCCAGGGGGACCTCGACACCGCGGCCGTTACCGCCGTGCCCGCGGGAAGGGCGGTAACGGCCGCGCAGGTCATGCGCCGAGGGCCTCGGCCATCGTGTCGAGGTCGGCCAGGAGCTCCGTCAGCCGTCGCGCGGGAATGCTCTCGATCATGCGTTCCTCGATGGCGTAGATGGCGCTGCGAGCGGCGTGCAGGCGCTGCTGTCCGGCCGCGGTGAGGTGGATGGGCAGGGCCCGGCCGTGGTCGGTGCTGGTGGCTTGGGTGATCAGGCCGGCGTCCTTGAGGCCGCGCAGGACGACGTTGGCGGACTGCCGGGTGACGAAGGTGCCGCGGGCCAGGTCGGCGTTGGACAGGCCGGGCTGTTCGTCGAGGAGTTCCAGGCAGGAGTACTGCGGGACGGTCAGATCGTGTTCGCGCAGGGCCTTGTCCATGGCGCCCCGCAGAGCGGCCGAAGCCTTCTTGAGCCGGTATCCAACGTGCTCGGTGACGTCCTGGGCTGGATGGGGTGGGGGGACAGGTGCATGGTCTTCCATGTCAGCATTTTGACATACGGGGGACGTGACACCTACAGTCTCCTATGTCAAAGCTCTGACATTAATGTTCGTGTCGATCACCTCTTGGAGACACCATGACCGCCACTGTCGAAGGCCCCGATTTCGTCGCCCTGCAGGTAAGGGACGTACCGGGTGCGGCCGCGTTTTTCGAGGAGAGGCTCGGGCTGCGGCGGGCCCCGGGTGGACCGGCCCACGCGGTCGTCTTCGCCACCACCCCGATCCCGTTCGCCGTCCGCGAGCTGCTGCCCGGAGTCGACCTGGACACCGTCGTACGTCCTGGCCTGGGCGTGGCGTTGTGGCTGCGCACCACCGACGCCCCGGCGCTGCGCGAGCAGCTCGTCGCGGCCGGTACGGAAGACGTCACCCCGCTCCAGGACAGCCCGTTCGGGCCGACGTTCTCCTTCACCGGTCCCGAGGGCTACCGGCTCACCGTGCACGGAGGCTGACCGTAAAGGACGCCATCGGGACCCCCGGAGGCTCATTCTCGCTCGTAGCGGGGACATCGGGCGTCGCCTTCCAACACCCCATTACGCAACTGCTGATAGCCGGAACTACCAGCAGGGCCATCGTCCTGGTGGCAGCCGGTGAGGCGGGCGACGCCGATGACCGCACCGAGGTGCAGTTCGCGGCCGCCCGTGCGAGCGACCAGCGGGTCGCGCAGCACGGTGCGGTCCGGCTTCGTCTTTCCGGCATGGACAAGGATCCAGCCGCGCCCGCCCTGGCTTGGGCCGGTTCTCCACGGTCTTACCGGCGAGGATGCAGGCCGCCCAGGGCTGGCGGATGGTGATGCCTCGGATCCAGTCGTCGCCCTCGCGTTCGGCGGGCTCATACGGCACGCGCCAGGGTGTGCGTCCCGGGCGGCCGGCACGGCGGCCGTTGACGGTCGCCGTCTGCAGGTCCTCGATCTCGGCCCATCCGCAGTTCCCAGTGTGCTTGCTCCGCTACATCGAGGGTCGGCGCCCCGGAGCAGAGTCGGCAGGGCGCTGGTGCCCAGGTAGGCCGGAGCGGCGGTTCCTACCGACGCGGCGATGGCGATGGGCCCGGCGTCGGTGAGGACCGGTTCGCACAGCGCGCCCATGAGCTGGTCCAGGTGCGCTTCCATGGCGTCCTCGCCGTTCTGGCTGTCCACGCGGGTGGCGACGGCGAACTCGTCACCGCCCAGGCGCCCTACAATCCCGCAGGGTCCAGCCCACCGGGCCAGCCGCTCACCGCTCGCAGCGAGCGCCAGATCGCCCGTCGCGTGGCCGTGTTCATCGTTCAGGCCCTTGACTTGGTCGAGATCGACCAGGCAGACGACCGCGTCCGCGCGGTGCCGGTGGACCAGACGCTGGGCGCGGCGCTCGAAGGAACGGCGGCGCTGGCCTCCGGTTAACGGGTTGATGCGCTCAGCGGCAAGACGTCGATGGAGTGTGAGGGCGTGGCGCGGTCCAGCCGGTGAGCGGGACCGCGAGTGCGGTGATGAGCAAGGCGCGATGCCCGCAGGGGGCCTGCACGCGCAGGGCGGAGTCCATACGGGGATGTCCCTCTCGTTTCGTACGGGGTAGGTGGCCCCGGACGGGCGGACTGCTTTGAACGCCGGCAGCCAGCTGTCCGGGGCGAATTCACAGCAGTCTGTTGAGGTTGACCCACGGCTTCGTGGTGGCCTGGTGCCAGTCCAGAACCCAGTCGAGGCGCAGGTCATGAAGGGCCCAACCGTCGCTGGAGTCGTCCGGTACCGGACACCCTGATGTGCGTCTACAACCGGGACCGGGCGCTTTGCCATTGGCTGGACACCGCCGACGCCCCACGGCTGGACAGATGCCAGCCCTCGTGCGCGAACATCGCGCGCACCGACCAGCACGCCGACCAACTCCGCCAGCACGCGCAGGTGCTGGACAAGCAGGCCGCCTCCGAGGCGCTGCCCGATCCGCTCGCCGACCGGCTGGCCCGGCACGCCGGGTACCTGCGGAGGCTGGCCGACCGGCACGAACACGACCGCATCCATATACAGGAGCCGATGTTATGAGCCCAGCCCCGGACGAGCGCGAGCGGATCCGTCCGCGACGGACCGCATCCTGGGCGGCGCAGGCCAGCACTCGAACAATGCGCTGACGATCGTCGCCCTCGCGATCGAGGCAGGCGTCCCGCGCAACACTCTCACCCAGCGGCACACCGACCTGAAGAGGGAAATCTACGACCAGGTCCGTGCACGTGGCGGGACGCCGGACAGCGAGCGGCGTCTGCGCCAGCAGGTCCGGCGGCTCAAGGACCTCCGGGCTGCGTACGCGCAGGAGATCGCCCGGCTCAAGGCCGACGTCGAGGCTCTGGTCGGCGCCCTGCACCAGGCCACGGTGGAGAACAGTCACCTGCGCCAGCAGCTCGCCGACCGCCATGCGGCCGTACGCGTACTGCCGACGCAGACGCCTCCCGGCAGGTAGCTACAGACGTATCAGCCCAGATGCCGGGCGAAGAACCGCAGCGAGTTGTCCATCTCGAACTGCGGTAGATCTCCGTGCTTGCCGGGGTTGGCGTGCAGTGTCTTCTCGGCTGAACCGATGGCATCGAACAACGCCAGGCTCGGTGCACGGGGCATCCGCTCATCGTCCCACTGGACCAGAAACTGCACCGGCACGGTGATTTGCGCGGCGGCCCCGGCCAGCGCGGGCGACCCTTGCAGGCCCAGCACTGCAGCGCGGACTCGAGGTTCTGCGGCGACGAACGGTATACCGAACGCGCAGCCCAGCGACACGCCCCAATAGCCCACCGGTCCGCCGCCGATATGGTCGAGTTGCTGGACTGCGGTCAGGACCGCCTGCCATTCCGCGACGGTCTGCCCGGCCACGAGCGTATACATGGCGGTGTCCAGCACAGCCGTATCGTCTCCGGCGGCCATACGCGCCCGGTACTCGGTCGCGATCCGGTCGAACTCCTCGTCCGTCGGCCGCTCGCCGTGGTTGGGCACGTCGATCGCGGCGACCGCGAACCCGCCCTCGGCGGCGAAGCGGTGCGCGCGGGCCAGGATGCCGGGGGCCTTCTTGTGTTGCCCGCCGCCGTGTCCCATCAGGATCAAGGGACGAGTGCCGTGGGCGTCTTCCAGCGTCCACAGCACGCCGGGAATCTCGTCGAGGGTGAAGAGCTGTTCGGTCACGCCGCCCAAGGACGTCTTGGAGATGAAGCGCATGGTGTTTCAAGCCTTTCGGGATACTTCTGAGGGCGCTCCCTAGACCATGTGGCTGTGTCACCTTCCACGGGTGTCACTTCGACGCGAGTTCGGGAGCCACCACCGCGTTGATGAAGATCAGTCTTGCTGGGAATTGATGGCACCGGGGCGTCCACATCTGGGGGCGCGGCGCGGCGGCATCGCGCGGGAGACCGTATGAGGGACCTCTCAAGCGGCTCGTAGTGGTCAGGCCGGGCTGTGCCGGGCGGGAGCGTCGTAAACCAGGCTGTACCGCCAGAACAGGCGACGCCGGATCCGGGCGCCGGGCAGCTCCTGCGCGGCCGCAGCCCGGATGTCCCCCAACGTCTCCTGCGGATCAGCGGTAGGCGCCGTCATGTGCAAGGGCAGCGCGGCGGCGCGGCCCGGATGCTTGACCAGCCCCATGACCGGGTTCAAGAGCACGGACAGCAGGGAGACGAGCAGAGCGACAGGCCCGGCCTGCCGATAGCAGCCGACGACCACGAGGCGCCCTCCCGGAGCGAGACAGCCGCGCAGCTCCAGCAAAGTGGGCACCAGCGGCAGATGGTGCAGGACAGCGACCAGGGTGATGGCGTCGAAGCGCCGCTGCGGGGCGCGCCCGGCGAAGCCGGCTTCAACGATGGTGACCGCAGGGTCGTCGGCGAAGCGCTCCGCCGCGGCGCGGGCCATCTGAGGGTCGGGTTCGAGCCCGGTGACGGTGACAGCCCGACGGCGCACAAGCGCGGCAAGATTCCCCGCGCCGCACCCGACGTCGAGGATGTGGCGAGCCCCGGACCCGGCCACCCGGCTGGCGATCCAGGGGCCGTAGTGGTCGTTGTGACTCCATGGGTGCCGCTGATTGACACGGTGGAGGTATGAACGTAGCCCCATGGGGCCACGGTAGACAGGAGCGGTACCTGCCCCAGGGCACCTCGACAGACACGGCTTCCACGGTCCAGGCGTTTTGGACGCGGCCGTGTCACAGCTCTTCGGGCAGTTCGTCCAGGTCCCTTGTGACGGACCACAGGGCGAACGGTGTACGTGTCCCGGGGCTGAGATCAGCATCCCCGAGCGCAGCGCGAGCGCCACGTGGCTGGTGACGGCATCCGGTCGGCGCCGATGGCGAGGTTGCCGATCCGTAGCGGGGAGGCGTCCTCGTCGAAGGCTCAACACGCCGAACTTGACAGGGAAGTTGTCGCAGACAGCTTCGCGCAGCTCGTCCAACGAGAGGACCTGGGAGGCGGGCCAGGTAGCGGCCAGCGTCGACTTTCCGGCGCCGGATACGCCGATGAGGACCACCAGGCAGGTTTCGGGCAGTTCCGGGTAGATCAGCAGGGTCATGCCGGGTCTCCTTGCGGGTCGAGGGCGCGGGCGGCCCAGATGGGGCGCTGCCCGATGTGGTCGGTGATCAGGGCAGCGGCTTCGTGCAGCGGGCACGAGGCGCCGCCGTCACGGTCGGGCTCGATCTGGTCGGCTCGCTTCGCTGCGCCGGTGAGCAGCTGCGCGAGGGACGCCATGAAGCCGCCCGGTATGCGAAGGCCGGGAACACCACCTACTACCCGCTGGGGGAGGCCACGCCCGAGCACCGGGGTACCACCGGCCAGTGGGCCGATCTGGTGCACCGGGAGCATCGGCGGGTGCGGCGGCGGGTGGTGCGGAAGGTCTACGAGGTGGCCACCTTCCAGGCGCTGCGCGAGCAGTTGCGCTGCAAGGAGGTCTGGGTGGTTGGCGCGGGGCGGTGGCGCGACCCGGACCAGGACCTGCCGCGCGACTTCGAGGCGCGCCGCAGGGAGCATTACGGCGAGCTGCGCAAGCCGCTGGACCCGGGCGAGTTCATCGGCCAGCTGCGCGAGGAGATGACCGGAGAGCTGGCCCCGCTGGACCGGGCGCTGCCTGAGCTGGACTGGGTGGAGGTCAAGGAGCGGGCGGCGGGGGCGATCAGGTTCACCGTCCCGGGCGGGCAGAAGGAGCCGCGGAACCTGCGCCGGCTCAAGAACGAGGTGGGCCGCCGGTGGAACGCAGTCCCGCTGGTGGACATGCTCAAGGAGGCGGCTCTGCGCACCGGCTGCCAGGAGCAGGTCACCGCCGTGGCCGGCGGCGGGAAACTGGAGGCGGGGGTGCTGGCGGAGCGGCTGATGCTGGCGATCTACGCCTACGGCACCAATACCGGGATCCGGCAGGTCATCGGGGCGGGCAGCCTGCACAGCGAGGAGGAGATCCGCTATGTGCGCCGCCGTTACCTGACCCCGGAGGTCGCGCAGCGGATCGCGGTCGCGAACGCCACCTTGGCTGTCCGCGACAGCGGCCTGGGGGGTGCGGGCTCGACTGCGGTGGCCTCGGACTCCACGCACTTCCGCTCGTGGGGCCAGAACCTGTTCACGGAGTGGCACTCGCGCTACGGCGGGCGCGGGATCTTGGTGTACTGGCACGTCGAGCCCATCGTCCACGGCCGTGCGACCGTGGTCGACGGCTCCGAAGCGTCGCGGCCATCGCCCGCGGCGCGGGCGTGGACCGCACCTGCCTCTACCGCCACCGCGACCTGCTCGGCCAGATCCACGCCAGGCCGCCGAGCCGTCCACCGTCCCTGGCGGCCTGGGACCGGCCGTCAGCCGGGCCTCGTTGCAGGCCGACCTGGCGGCAGCCAACGCCCCGCCGGTGAGCGGCCCGGGGGTGACTTCGACGACGACTCCCGTCCGTCCGGCGGGGCGGGGTTTGTCCGCGCACGAGGTGATCAGCACTTCGTCGTCTGCCGAGAGCACGGGAAGCCTTCTTGGGCCGGTCACGCGGCGAGGTGGCTGGTGCGCAGGAGCGCTGGCGTTAGACGAAGAGGCTCCCGCTCTTGGTGTTCGAAAATCACCCTCCCGCGCGTGTGTATGTCCTATTTTATTCGACATTCGTCTCTACTCTGTGGTGGTGCCCGCTCATCCGGAGTAGGCCAGGTGACAGGGAGCCGTGGTGTCTGAGCCGATTACCAAGTTCGACCCGAGTGGCAAGGCCGCGATCCTCAGCTACAACGTTCCGGAGCCGACCTCCTACACCGGCGGCAACATCATTGCTTTGGATGTGGACAACCCCAAGGACTGGTTCCTCGACGCCGCATTCAAGCCTCCAGAGCGCACACTGGCCCACACACTGCGCCAGCTCACAGCCGCAGACGTGGCCGCCATGCTCCGAACCGGAGACCTCAAGACCTTCCCCGGGATCAAGAATCCAGCCGCCACCTACGCAGGGCTGTTTGCCTCGCACAGCGCGGTCGCGGGCAGCGCGGGCGCGCTGGACACGGCCACCACCAGTGTCCTTGCCCAGGCACTGCGCAAGGCCACTGTCGAACCGGATCTGACACCCCTGACCCAAACAGCAGACACACCGACCCCAGCTCCGCCTCCGCCCAGTGGCCCAGCCCTTGAGAGCGCCGCAAACACGCCAGGCATCACCCCCACTGAGGTAATGCACCTGGCCCGGGCGGTGCGCGGCTCGATCCTCTCCCAGGCCACCCTGGCCGATTCCATGGTGCGGCCACAGATCACCGATCTGGACATCGCACATGTCACGGAGATGCTGCAGACGGGCTATCGGCTGAGTGTGCACCGCACGCTGTGGGGGGAGTACATGCACACCTTCCTCCCGGATCCATTCGGGGCGCCCGCCGCCGACGGGGTGCTGCCGGAAGGGAAGCCGCAGATCGCACTGGTGGAGACTTACCGGCTGTCCACCTTCCTTGGCCAGTATGGTGCTGGCCGGACGCTGAAGACGTTCACCCTCCTACCGGGTGAGAAGACCACCATCAGCATCAAGACTTTCCGCAAGACCGAGACCGACAGTAAGTCGGCCTCTAGCGTGCTCGATTCGTTCACCAAGGAAAGTGCGGACGACTTCGAGAACACCATCCAGCACGAGAACTCTGACAAACAGGCCCAGCAGAAGAGCCTTGAGTGGCACGTCGAGGCAGAAGCCTCCGGCTCCTGGGGATTTGCCAGCGCGAAAGTCAGTGGCGGCGTGAAAGGCTCCTCCGCAGCCCAGCGCGAGCAGTTCGCCAAGAACACGAGCAACGCGATCAACAAGCATGCATCCAAGGCGTCAGCGAAGCGGGACGTGCAGATCAACACCTCCGACGAGGTGAAGACGCAAAGCGGCGAGGAGACCTCGATCACCCGTCAGCTTGAGAACATCAATGTCGGACGAACCTTGAACTTCGTCTTCCGCCAAATGAACCAGGAACACATCACCATCCTGCACCTGGTTGACGTGCGCGTCGCCTTCTGGAACGGCTACGGCGAATCGGTACACGAGGTTCCGCTGTCCCGGCTCAACGACCTGCTGGACACCTACGTCAAGCCCGAGAAGAAGAGCGACCTGCGCAAGATGGTCCTTGACCAACTGTCCACGCTCTTCGACTACCAGGACAAGCTGGTCGACCCGCCCATGGTGGAAACACGCACCATCGGTGCGGCCGGGTCAACCGACACCTACCTGCGATGGCGGAAGACGACGTCCACCTACCGCGACGCGACCGGAAACGAGATCGCCGTTCCCGGCGTCATCCTGAACGTGGACAAGACGGTCATGCGGACCGAGGGCGTCGTCGTGGACTCACTGTTGGGTCAAGGAAACGCCCTCGACGATTACTCGCAGGGACTGCAACTCAATGCCGTCCGCGAACGCGCACTCGACAACGACCGCGAGGCTTTGGGACAGAAGCTCGTCACGGACAGCGACAACGTCAGATCCAAGATTTACAAGGACCTCTTTACCCCCTCCGTCGCCCTGCCCGGCAAGATCTCGGTCTCCGCCTCGGACACCGGAGTGACCGTCGCCAGCACCTCGAGCCCCGATGGTGCCCACGTCGTCAGCGGTAGCGGCCAATGAGCACCCCCACGCCCGACGTGGCATTGGCACCCGCCGGAGCAGCCCTGCGGCCAGCCTCCCTCGCCCCGCAGAACCAAGTCCTGTCACCGGGCCCGCCCACCGGTTTTGCACCGGTCCGGCTGGGAAATATGGACCGCGCCCAGAAGCTCGCCGCCGGCTCGGACGACTGTGAGGCCCTGGCGCTACTGTTCTCGGATCCGGGGATCATCGACGACGGCACGGTAGCGGGCCGGCTCAGGGAGATCCTGGCCATCACAGAACACTTCGCAATTCCCGGTCTTCAGACACGGATCCGCTTTCACGACCGGGGATTCAAGGGCGAGAGCCGACCCACCCCGGGAGGGCCAGGATTCCGCGACCCGTGGCCGAATAGCGACAATCAGGTCGGCCACTTCCTCTCGGCGGTCGGCATGAATTTTCAGCCCGACGTGATCCGCCGTGAGGTCGGAGGGGTAGGGCCCACCGTGCGATGGCTGCTCCGGGCTCCAGACACCATGAGCGACCGGGAGGTGGTGCAGCGGCTGGTTATCGGTCATGAGAAGGCACCAGACCCCACGGTGGACGCACCCTCGGCGGCCGCCGGTGCACTGGGAGGACTCCCGGGTGGTTCCATCGGAGCTATCGTGGGGGCCGCGGCCGGGGCGGCCATGAGCGTGGTGAGCGGGTTTCGCGTCCAGTTCGAGGCGGTCACACCGTCCGATATGAGTGCCTGGGCGGCCGCTCTGTCGGCTCTGGGGAACAATTCGGTGATCAATCTCGCAGCCGCCGAGCCGCACCTGGCCAAGATCCCCATCAACTACAGTTTCTCGGGCAACAGCATCCAAGACCTCCGGCTCAGCGTGTGCGGTTGGTATCTCGGGCAAGCCATCGCGGCCAAGCGCTTCGCCTCGCGGGAGGACGTTGCCAAGTGGGTCCGCGTCAATCTCCACGCTTAGCCTCGATCTTTCGTGACGGTCCGTCGGAATCTCCGGCGGGCCGTTTTCGTTGGGTGGGTCGGTTGCGGACATGCTGAGAGTCCAGCGCTGTCGCTCGTTACGTCGAACCAGCAGTGGACCCTCGCGGTAGCTGGGTCGATACCCGGAAGAGTTCCGCCAGGACGTTGTGCGGGTTGCGAGGAATCGTGGTCCGGGTGTGACGGTCGAGCAGGTGGCCGCCGACTTCGGAGTTCATCCGATGACGTTGTGGAAGTGGATGCGCCGGGCGGACATCGACGACGGGACAAAGCCCGGAACTTCCAGCCAGGAGAGCGTGGAACTGCGGGAAGCACGTCGGCGCATCAAGCTGCTGGAGCAGGAGAACGGACGTCCTGCGCCGGGCCGCAGCTTATTTGTCACAGGCGCATCTGCCGGGAAAAGGATCTACCCGCTCGTGAAAGAGCTGGCCGGGGACGCGATGCCCGTCACGGTGACATGCCGGGTGCTGAAGCTCGCCGGACAGCCCTACTACCGCTGGCTCGACAAGCCGGTGGCCGACGCCGTGCTGGAGGAGGCATATCGCGGGAACGCGCTGTTCGACGCCCACCGCGACGACCCGGAGTTCGGCTACCGGTTCCTGGCCGATGAAGCGCGTGGCGCCGGGTCCGCGATGGCGGACCGCACCGCGTGGCGGATCTGCCGGGACAACCGCTGGTGGAGCGTGTTCGGGAAGAAACGCGGCCGGGGCAGGAAGGCCGGCCCGCCGGTGCACGACGATCTCGTGAGCCGCAACTTCACCGCGACCGGCCCGAACCGGCTGTGGCTCGCCGACATCACCGAACATGCCACCGGCGACGGCAAGCTGTACCTCTGCGCGATCAAGGACGTTTTCAGCAACAGGATCGTGCGCTACTCCATCGACGCGCGGATGAAGTCCCGCCTGGCCGTGACCGCCCTGGACAACGCCGTGGCCCGGCGCGAGCACGTCGACGGATGCATCCTGCACAGCGATCGCGGATCGCAGGGTGGATTCAACTGATCGTCGCAACACCTCATAGCCGGAGGTGGAGTGGTGGGGGTTGGCCCGCAGCAGGCAAGGGTTCGCGAGTATCGGGGGCAGATGCCCTCGCCCGGTCGGCCGACGGTTGTCTGGCGCGAGGATCGCGTCCGGTTCTGGGTTGCGATCGCCGAGGGGCTGCGGACCGAGGAAGCGGCCGCCGTCGCCGGGGAGTCGCCTGCCGTCGGGGGTAGGTGGTTCCGGCACGCTGGGGGCGTGCAACCGAACCTTGCGCCGACGGTGTCGGGGCGCTACTTGTCGTTTTCGGAGCGCGAGGACATTGCCGTGTGGCGGGCTCAGGGCCTGGGAATCCGTGACATCGCGCGCCTGACGTGTCGGTCCCCGTCGACGATTTCGCGGGAGCTTCGGCGGAACGCGTCGACGCGGGCTTATCGGCCGGAGTACCGAGCGTCCACCGCTCAGTGGCATGCGGAGCGGCGGGCCCGGCGCCCGAAGACGGCGAAGCTGGCTGCCGATAAGCGGTTGTGTGAGTACGTGCAGGACCGGCTCGCCGGCGTGATCCACGCTCCGGACGGGAGGCCGGTGGCCGGTCCCGCGACGCAGGCGTGGAAGGGGCGGAACAAGCCCCACCGTCAGGACCGGCGCTGGGCGACGGCGTGGAGTCCGGAGCAGATAGCGAACCGGCTGCCGGTCGACTTCCCCGACGACGCGTCCATGCGGATCTCGCACGAGGCGATCTACCAGGCCCTTTACATCCAGGGACGTGGCGGGCTCGAGCGCGAGCAGGTCGCATGCCTGCGGACCGGGCGGGCACTGCGCGAGCCGCGGTCACGCGCACGCAGCCATCCAGGTGGCCACGTCACGCCCGACGTAATCCTCAGCGAGCGTCCCGCCGAGGTCGAGGACCGGGCAGTTCCGGGTCATTGGGAGGGCGATCTCATCATCGGTACGGGCCGGTCCGCGATCGGCACGCTGGTGGAGCGCGCGACGCGGTTCACGGTCCTGGTCCATCTTCCGCGGATGGAGGGTTACGGGGTTGAGCCGAGGGTGAAGAACGGTCCGGCTCTGGCCGGCTATGGCGCCGAGGCGATGAGGGAGGCCCTGACCGCCCGAATGGCTACGATCTCAGGTCAACTACGCCGGTCGCTAACCTGGGATCGCGGCAAGGAGCTGGCTCAGCATGCCCAGTTGAAGATGGACACCGGCATGGCAGTCTACTTCGCTGATCCTCACAGTCCCTGGCAACGGGGCACGAGTGAGAACACGAACGGCCTGCTGCGGCAGTACTTTCCCAAGGGCACCGACCTGTCCCGGTGGAGCCCTCGCGAACTTGAATCCGTTGCACGGGCACTCAACACACGCCCCCGCAAAACGCTGGAGTGGAGAACTCCCGCTGAGGTCTTCAGCGAGCACATATGCTCGCTAACAAGCAGTGTTGCGACAAGCAGTTCCGCTCCCGGAAATTCGTCCGGGCGCTCGACCGGCACCGGATGGCCGGATCAATAGGGAGAGTCGGGGCAGCCGGCGACAACGCGGCCATGGAGTCCTTCTTCAGCCTGCTGCAGAAGAACGTCCTCAACCGCCGGAGCTGGACCACCCGCGAGGAACTGCGGATCGCGATCGTGACCTGGATCGAGCGGACCTACCACCGCCGCCGCCGACAAGCCGCACTCGGCCGGCTGACTCCCGTCGAATTCGAGACCGTCATGACCACACCGGCCCTCCAGGCCGCGTGACCGCACCTGTCACCCAAAGCTGCACCAGACCCCACACCTCTCTTATCAGGAGTGTTGCAACGACTCATTGAACCCAAGCAATACACGTCTTTCACCTTGGCCGAGCATTTGAGTCGGGACGGCATCGCCGCCTCCATCGGCTCGGTCAGCGACGCACTGGACAACGCGCTCATGGAGTCGACCATCGGCTTGCACAAGACGGAACTGATCAAGCCGCAGCGGCCCTGGCGAACCCTGTCCGAGGTCGAACTCGCCACCGCCGAATGGGTCGACTGGTACAACCATCGCCGCCTACACGGTGAGATAGGGGACGTGCACGTCCCACCAGCCGAATACGAAGCCAGCTACGACCTGACCGCTCCAAAACAGCAGGTCACAGTCACATCGTAGAGTCTCCGACATACCCGGAACGGTTCATTGATGAGTGGACGGTTCTGGTGGAGCTGCCGAGTTGCGTAGACCCGTCGCAAGCGCACGCTGGAGAGAGGGGCGGTGAGGAGGCGGTACGCACGGCGAAAATCGGTTCGAGCCGTCCGTGAGCGAGCTCGGGTTGAGCATGGTCGGCAGGGCGGAGGGGGGCGCCATACCCCAGAGGGTTATCCGGTGAGGTGGTACTCATGGCGAAAATGACACGCGAGGCTCCGCAAGAGTCGGTGCAAGAGGTAGAAATCTACAACGTTGAACTGAGTCCGGATGAAAAGTCCGCGCTTCTCGCAGCTCCTGACGAGTTCGCCAAGAAGTTTCTCGAAGGCGAGGGACACAAGGTCAACCGAGTCATCATTGACAGGTGCTTCTATCGTGATGGCGATGACAGCGGGGATGATTTTCCTTGCCCTGAGCCACTGGTGCTGGTGCATGCGGTAGCGGGGCACTTGGTTTCCCACTGGGTGTGGGTTTGTAAACACCCCATCTAGAGGCAATACCGGTGACTTTGGTGGGTCTGTGTCGTTGAGTAGGTTGTGCCACGGCCTGGACAGGTGAAGTCGTCGTTGGGTGACCGGTTGTCGGATCGGATTGCGTTGGGGGTCCTGACACGGGCTTTCCCACCCGAGTTGATCGATGAGGTCGTCGCCGAGTGCGGCCGGGTTGAGCAACGGCACCGGTTGTTGCCCGCGCGGGTGGTTGTCTACTTCGTCCTGGCGATGTGCCTGTTCTTCGGCCAGGGATACGAGGAGGTGGCCCGGCTCTTGGTGCAGGGCCTGGAGCGTGAGGGCCGGTGGACGAAGGCGTGGCGGGTGCCGACGACGGCGGCGATTGGCCGGGCCCGTTTGCGGCTGGGGCCGGAGCCGTTGCGAGTGCTGTTTTCCCGGGTCTGCCGGCCGGTGGCCGTCGAGCGGACCCCGGGCGCCTGGTACCGGCGGTGGCGGATGGTCGCGGTGGACGGGACGGTGTTCGACGTTCCGGACACGGCGGGGAATGCGGAGTTCTTCGGACGGCCGGGCAGCAGTCGCGGGCAGGGCCGCAGCGCGTATCCGCAGGCCAGGGTGGCGGTCTTGGCCGAGTGTGGAACTCACGCGGTGTTCGCAGCCGAGGTCGGGCCGCTGTCGGTCCACGAGACCGTCCTGGCCAAGGGGCTGTTCCCTGCGCTGACCGAGGGCATGCTGCTGCTCGCGGACCGGGGATTTTGCGGGCTGGATTTGTGGCGGGCCGCTCGGGCGAGCGGCGCCGATCTCTTGTGGCGGGTGCGGAGTGTGGTCGTACTGCCCATCGTGACCGTCCTCGACGACGGTTCTTACGTGTTGGAGATCGTCGCCGCCCGGGACCACTACCGGCGGGCGGATCCCGAGCGAGTGCGTGTCGTGGAGTACACACTGGGAGGTGATGGCACCGTCTATCGGTTGATCACCAGCATCCTGGACCCGAAAGCCGCACCGGCCGCGGAACTTGCCGCGCTCTACGCCCAGCGGTGGGAAATCGAGACCACGCTGGACGAGATCAAGAACCATCAGGGCCGCCCCGGGCTCGTCCTGCGTTCCCAACACCCGCGTGGGGTGGAGCAGGAGATCTTCGCTTTTCTCCTGGTGCATCACGCCCTGCGGGACCTGATGCACCAGGCCGCCCTCAAGGACGGACACGATCCGGACCGGATTTCCTTCACCCGTACTCTTCGCACCGTCCGCCGCCACGTCACCGGACAGGCGGCTCTTTCCCCCCTCCCGACTCGCGCGGGCCACCACCCAGAGCCTGCATGAAATGGCCGAACGACCCCTGCCCACAAGGAAGTTGAGATCCACCCCCCGCGTGATCAAACGCAAGATGTCGAACTGGGCACTCAAACGGGCCGAGCACTGCAGCCCATCCCTGCGCGACAGACCCACCATCCAACTCGTCGGCCCGAACAAAGCCGCTTCGACCCGCCAGAAAACTCCCTAAATCACCGGTATTGGGACTAGACCACGTTTCGACGTCCAACCCTTTCCAGCCGTCAACTCGCCATCACAGTCGGCAATTTGAAGGTAATCCGGGGGTCACGGCTCAGAAATGACGCTGTGTGATGTCTGCTGGTCAGTCCGTTAGCGCGATGGGTGTCATCAGAACACCTGCAGTCGGCTCGCCATCCAGCCACAGGGTCGCCGGCAGGAACGTGTGGCGCGCAGGTTCCGAAGGGACGTCGCAGTGGTCCAAGTGCGTGCTGTGCCGGTCTTCCTAAGCTGCGAAGGCCGAGGGAACACCTGCGTTGTTCCTGGACGGATGCACACCAAAAACGAGTTGGTACACAGGCATCATCAGCTCCCTGCTCGTCGAGGAGCTGATTTTCTGGAGACCGGTGGTCGGACAAGACTGCCGTGGAAAGCGGAGACATGATGGACAAGAGCCCATATGACTACGTCGTGGTGGGAGCGGGGACGGCGGGATGCGTGATCGCCTCCCGGCTTTCGGAGCGCCCCGGCGTGCGGGTGTTGCTCCTGGAGGCGGGAGCCCGGGACGCGACCGAGACGATGGCATCTCCCTGGGGCTTCCTGGGGTTCGATCCGTCGTCCCTCTGGCTGGGCTCCTCGACCGTGCAGGCCGGTACGGGCAGGACCGCTGACGTTCTGCGCGGCAAGGCGCTCGGCGGATCGTCGAGCATCAACGGCCTCTACCACCTGCGGGGGCACCGTTCGGGTTACGACGAATGGGCCGGCCTCGGCGCTCCGGGGTGGGGTTTCGACGATCTGCTGCCCTACTTCCGCCGCAGCGAGAGCACGCGCGGCCGGGATGCCTCCGTGCGGGGCACGGACGGCCCGGTCGTGGTGGCCCCGGTCCCGGAACCCCATCCCTTGGCCACGGCAGGCGTCGATGCCGCCGTGGAGGCCGGGTTCGCACGCGCCGATGACATCGGCAGCGGGCTGCGGACCGGGTTCGGGTGGAGTGACATGAATCTGCCCGGCGGCGCCCGCCAGAGCGCGGCCGACGCCTACATCCGTCCGTTCCTGGACCGGCCGAACCTGGACGTCGTCACGGACGCGACCGTGCAGCGGCTGCTCGTCACCGCGGGCCGCTGCACGGGCGTCGAGTACACCCTTGGCGGGGAGCACCTGTCCGCCGACGGCGCCGAGGTGGTACTGACCGCCGGAGCCATCGGCTCCGCGCACCTCCTGATGCTGTCAGGGATCGGCCCGGCACAACACCTCGAGGAACACGCCATCGAAGTCGTCGCCGACCTGTCGGGGGTGGGCTCCCATCTGCAGGACCACCCGATGGCGGGAGTGGTGTACGAGGCCATCCAGCCCGTACCGTTCATTCCCGCCAACCCGCCGGCCGAAATGATGGGCCTGCTGCACAGCGACCCCGCCGCCGGCCGGCCGGACCTCCAGGTCTACGTCGTCGCCGCACCGCTCCCGTCGGCATGGGGCCAGCCGCCGGCCAACGGCTACTCGATCGCTTTCGCCGCGATGGCTCCACACAGCAGCGGCACCGTGCGCCTGGCGGACGCCCATCCCGGCAGCGCTCCCGTTGTCGACCCGGGCTACCTGAGCGACGATCGTGACCTCGTGGTCATGCGCAAGGGCCTGGCCCTGGCGCGCCGCATCGGGGAGGGCGACGCGTTCACCGACTGGCGCAAGCAGGAAGCGGTGCCGGGCGCCGGGACGAGCGACGAAGACGTGGACGAGTTCATCCGCAAGGCCACCGGCCCCTACTTCCACTACACGGGCACCTGCCGCATGGGAACCGACGCCGATGCCGTCGTCGACCCTGCGAACCTTCGCGTGCACGGCATAACGGGACTGAGGGTCGCCGATGCCTCGGTGATGCCCTCCATCCCCTCGGCCAACACCAACGCGACCGTCTACGCCATTGCCGAACGGGCCGCCGAACTGATCGACTGAGCCTCCTTCAGCGTCCAGGGCGATTCGATCACGCGCTCATTTCGACGCCGGTCGGACCGCCGGCAGCTGGTCGAAGCCTTCGACCAGCTGCCGGCGAGCTCGACGGTCCAGTGCCTGTGCGGACGGCTGCCGCATACGCCGAAAGCAGGGGACACCCGCTGAACCGCGGTCCTAACCCTGGTCACGCGCTATCGGCCGACCCGCGCCCCGGCGGGTGTGCTCCGGTCGAACGGGCGTACTCGCTGGGAGTCTGACCGTAGTGCTTCTTGAAGGCTCGGGTGAAGTGACTGCCGTCCGCGAACTGCCAGTGTGCGGCGAGTTCCGAGATGCTCAGGCGACCCGACGGCGCGGTGAGGGCGAGCCGGGCCTCGCGCAGTCGCCGATGGCGGATGTAGGTGCTCACCTGTTCTCCGACCGCGGCGAATGCCCGGTGCAGCGTACGGACCGAGACGTTGAGTTCGCGCGCGAGCATCGCGGGAGAGAGTTCGGGATCAGCGAGCCGACGGTCCGCGAGGTCCTTGGCCGCCTGGGTGAGCGCGGGAGCCAGCCGGGGTTCCACGTCGTCGAACCGGCCCTTCGTCACCGCCTTGGCCAGCTCGATCAGGGCCCCGTGGGCGGCTTCCGCACCGGCCGGGCCGAGGTCGGCCACCGTTGTGTGGATCATGTCTGTCAGGGCCGTCAGCAGGCGTATCTCGGCCGAGTCCGCCGGCCCGGTGATGACCCGGTTTCCGAGCAGGGGCTTGAGCTCACCGGGAGGCAGAACGAAGAACTTCGCCGTGAGGTGAGCCGTCGTCTCGAAGGCCGTCAGGTTCCCGACGTGCCGGACGAGGAACTGCCCGGCCGAAACGGTCTGCTCGCCGTGACCGGGCGGCCCACCCAGAGTCCATGCGCCGCGCTGCACCACGTACATTGCCACCAGATCCTGATCGCCGCCCGGGGCGTCCGCGGTCCGGGTCGCCGACGCGGCGTGCAGATCGGCGATCGCCGCACCGTGCACCTTGGTCACTTGGCCCTTGACCCGGAAGTCCCCGATGGTGTCCGGGCTGAAGGCCGGCAGTTGGAAGACATCGTCACCGATCTGCGTCTCCCACCCGCGCCGGAAGGCGTCGAGCCCCCGCGGTGCGGCGCCCGGATCGGTCGAGTCCACGGAGAACACCCCGCGCGGGCCGCCGACCTCCGCTCCAGTACCGTTCATCACTCTCCGATCCCGTCACCTACATCGCTTCAACGCTATCCGCTGCGGGACAGGCCTGGAGCACGCGGCCCATGCGGGCTTGCGGGGCTCTTCTCGGCGAACACGAGGCTTGGCCGCGCCGGGGTGCAGAGGCGCGGTTCGTGGGCGGGTTGTATGGATACTGGCTGGCATGCGCGTCGATTTTGATCCCGCGGACGTGGATCGGACTGCCTTTTACAAGCTGCTGACTTCGGTGGTGGTGCCTCGGCCGATTGCCTGGGTGTCCACCGTCGCGGCGGACGGGACTGACAACCTCGCACCTGCGAAGTTCCGAGGAAAGCGGTGTCGGAGCATCAGACGGTAGCGCAGGTCGGAGAGCCGTCGCCCGGTTTAAAGAGGTCGGCCCTGACATGCCGAGCGGCAGCTTTCGTCGGCGGATTTGCGGAGAACGAAGACGGAACATCGCTTTGTGTCGATTCGGTGAGTTTGGGGTCGCGGCGGCGTAGGCCGGGTGAATCCCAGGCTGACCTGGCAAGGAAAGGCCCGGCGGGACCATCGATTGTTGGCGATGGTCCCGCCGGGCCTGGTCATGCGGTCAGCGATCAGCTGTGGGTGTTGAAGAAGTGGACATCCGTGTTGGCCCAGGTACCGGTGGGGGAGGTCCAGGTGCTGGGGGTCATGGCGTTGAACGTTCCGCTGTTGTCGTTCTTGGCGGTCCAGGTGAGCATGCGGGAGTAGCCAGTGCCATAGCCGTACATGACGCCGAGGTCGTCACGACCGTCGCCGTTGTAGTCGCCGGCGACCATTTGGGGCATGGAAGCGTAGTAGAAGTTGCCTGCCGCACTGGACCAGGCGGAGTACGGGGCCTGGAAGGTGCCGGTGGAGGTGCCGAGGCTGACGAATGTGTTGAGGCTGTCGTGGCCGTCGGAGTAGTCGTACCAGGCGGCGATGTCGTCCTTGCCGTCCCCGTTGAAGTCACCGGCTGGGACTGTCCTAAAGATGGGTCTTCCAAGATTTTCGTAGGCGTTGATCAGTGCCGCTGACGGTCAGTTGAGCAGGATGAGCTGGCGCAGGAGGGGGTGGCTGGCACGGCCGTACCGCTGACGCTTGAGAAGTTTGATCTTGCAGTTGGCGCCCTCGGTGCGGCCGTTGTGGTGGGGCAGGGTGACCCTCAACGATCGCCGTGCCGTTGTCGCCGGTGCGCAGGTACTCCTCGCGTACGCGGGAGAGGAGGAACACCTCGTAGTCCATCGACAGGCCGAACAGGATGGCGAAGAGGAACATCGGGATGAACGACACGATCGGAACCGTCGCTTCCAGCCCGATGAGTGCGCCGCCCCAGCCCCACTGGAAGACGGTGACCATGATGCCGTAGGCCGCGCCGATGCTCAGCAGGTTCAGCAGTACCGCCGTGAGCGGTACGAGTATCGAGCGGAAGACCAGCATCAGCAGCAGGAACGACATCGCCAGCACGGCGGCGACGAACACCGGCAGGCGTTGGCTGGTGCGTTGGCCCACATCGGACAGGCTCGCGGTGGCGCCGCCGACGTGGGCCCTGGCCGGGCCGTGCCCGATCGCCGTGGGCATCACGTCGGTGCGCAGCCGGGCGATGGTGTCGGCCGTGGCCTTGTCCTGAGGGCTGGTGGTCGGGAACACCACGAGGGTCGCGATGCCGGTGGCCCGATCGATGTGCGTCGGCGCGACGGATGCGATGCCCGGATCCGCCGAGACCGTTGCGACGAGTCGGTCCAGCACTCCCGGATCACCGGCGGGGTCCGCGGCGATGACGAGGGGACCGTTGGTGCCCGGGCCGAACCCCTCGGCGACGAGGTCGTAGGCGCGGCGCTCGGTACGGCTGTGGGGCAGTGAGCCGTCGTCGGGCAGGCCGACGCGCAGGCCGAGCACGGGCAGCGTCGCCGTCAGCAGCAGCCCCGCCGCGCCGACCGCGTACAGCACCGGGTGTCGGCTGACGTGCCCGATCCAGCGCCGCCAACCGGCGGCGGGAGCGGCGCCCGCCACCGTGTCCCGCCGCCGTGCGAGTCGGCCCAGCTTTCCGGTCTGCAGAGCCCGGCCGATCCGGCCGGCCCGGGCCAGGCGTGGGCCCGCCGCGCCGAGGAAGGCCGGCAGCAGCGTCACCGACGCGACCACCATCGTCAGGACGACGATCGAGACGGCGAGCCCGCCCACCGTCATGAACGGCACGTTCGCGACCGCCAGGCCGAGGATCGATACGACGACGGTGCCGCCGGCGAAGACCACCGGCCGCCCCGCCGTTGCCACCGCTCGTCCGGCCGCCTCGTGCGGATCGAGCCCGCGCGCGAGGTACTCCCGGTGCCTGGCGAGCACGAACAGCGCGTAGTCGATGCCCACTCCGAGCCCGACCATGCTGCCCAGGACCGGTGCGAAGGTGGGGACGTCCGTGACTCCCGCCAGTACCGTCATCGTGGCGACCCCGACGGTCAGTCCGAAGACCGCCATGCCGATCGGCAGCGCGGCGGCGACGAGCGAACCGAACGCCAGGAACAGGATCGCGGCCGCGGCGAGGAGGCCGATCAACTCGCTCGCGCCGCCGTCGGGGTCGGAGAAGGCGTAGAAGAGGTTCCCGCCCATCTCGATGCGCAGGGGCAGTTCGGCGCGCAGCCGGTCGCCGAGATCGACGAGGGCGTCGAGGTCGGCTTCGACTACATCCAGTCCGCGGTCGACGACCACACCCGCCTGGCCTACAGCGAAATCCACCCCGACGAGAAAGTCGCGACCTGCGCGGGCTTCCTCACCCGCGCGGCCGCGTTCTACCGCGCCCACGGCATCACCCGCATCGAACGGGTCCTGACCGACAACGCCTGGTCCTACCGCAAGGGCCTGGCCTGGAAGGCCGTCCTGGCCGACCTCGGCGCGACCGGCAAACTCACCCGCGCCTACCGGCCCCAGACCAACGGCAAAGTCGAACGCTTCAACCGCACCTTCGCCGACGAATGGGCCTACCTGCGGCCCTACACCACCAACGACGAACGCACAGCAGCCCTGACAGACTTCCTCCACACCTACAACCACCACCGCGGCCACACCGCACTCGGCGGCAACCCACCCATCACCCGCGCAAACAACCCTGCGAGGCAATACACCTAGTGAGCCGGTCCGGAGATCCTGGCGCAGTAGTGGCAGATCCGGTCGATGATCTGGTCTGCGGTCTTGGTCCACTTGAAGGGCCGGGCAGCC
>NZ_JBWKIQ010000009.1:0-388433 GCF_056432645.1 Streptomyces sp. NPDC045021 | reverse complement strand
GGCCGGGTCCTGCGGGGTGGGGGTTCGAAATCGACTATTTAGGGCCTGGCGGCCCTCAAATAGCTCGGCAGCATTTCGAACCCCCACCCCTCCGGCCCCGACCCCCGACCCTCCTGTCGTTTCCCGCCCGCGGGTGGGTGGGGGGCAGCACGCCCGCCGCAGGCAAGCCGACGCCGCGGGCGCCCGACGCCCGTCCACCCCACCAGTGACGGTGATTCACCCCACCGCTGGGGTGAAAGGGCGAGGGGGCACCCCCGGCCGAAGATTGGGGGTGGGTGGGGAAAAGCCCGCCGCAGGCGGGACGTACCTCCAACCCCGCCGGAGGCGTGTGGCGTTAGGCCGCCTCCTCGGTGTGGTGGGGGGAGAACGTTACTGCTGGGCGGAGGCCGAAGTCGGCGAGGAGGTGGGTGGCGGCGCGGCGGCCGGAGAGGAGGGCGCCTTGGACGGTGCTGGTGTCGCGGTGGTCGCCGCAGACGTAGAGGCCGCACAAGAGCCGGACGGGGCGGCGCAGGTCGTGGGGTGCGGTCATGACGGGGACCGCTTCGGGGTTGTGGTGGGTGGCCAGGGGTTCCCAGTCGTCCGTCGAGGTCTCGTACAGCTCGGCGAGGTGTTTGCGGACGGCGATGTCGTCGGTGTGGCCGTCCTCCGGGGGGCCGAGGAGGACGGAGGTGACCAGCGCGCGGCCGGACGGGGCGCGGGAGGGGTCGAGTTCGCTGGCCGGGATGGTGTGCGAGACGGGCCCGTGGCGGTCGGCGTCGATGACCAGGAGGGGCTCGCGCAGCGGGGAGTGCGGCGCGGCGTGGTGGACGACAGTCACGGCGTGGAAGTCGGGCACCCGCAGCCCGGGGAGGAGTTCGCCGGCCGCGCGGGCGCCGGTGGCCACCACGACGGCGCGGCAGGGCAGTTCGCCGCTCCCGCGGCCCTCGGTGGCGACGGCGTTGACGGAGACGGCGGTGGCGCGGACGCCGAGCCGTACCGTGCCCGGTGGCAGGGCGGCGGCGAGGCGTTGTGGGACGGTGGCGGCGCCGGAGGCGGGCAGGCACGTTCCGCCGCGGGCGAAGCCGCGCAGCACGAGGTCGGCGCACCGGCTGGACGTGGCCAGTTCCGGGTCGCAGAGCAGCGCGTTGAGGAGCGGGCGCACGAAGCCGTCGAGGAGGCGGGGGGCGAAGCCGCGGGCGGCGAGCGCGGCCGCCGTCGTGGTCTCGGGCCGGGCGAGGAGCCGGGCTGTGGAGGTGGCGGCCAGCCGGTTGAGCGCGGTGCCGAGCCCCGCCCGGTCGAGGGTGTCGCCGAGCGGGGCCCTCGCGGCGGAGAGCACGGCGCGGGCCCGGGTGCCGCGGGCGTCGCCGACGCGGTAGCCGCGGCCGCCGGCCCGCACCAGGGCGCCGGGCGCGAACGGGCGCAGCCGCAGCCCCTGGAGCCCCGGGGTGCGCCGGAGTTCGGGGTTCGAGGTGTTGAGCAGCTGTGGACCGTGATCGAGCCGGAAGCCGTCCACGGTGTCGGTGGCCATCCGGCCCCCCACCCGGGCTCCTGCTTCCAGCACGGTGACGGTCAGCCCCGCACTGATCAGATGATGCGCCGCGGCGAGGCCCGAGAGCCCTGCCCCGACCACGACGACGTCCGCTTGCCGTGCTGTTGAGAGCACGATGCCCCTCCCGGAGGTTGGCTTCGTTCCCCGCTCGCGTCAGCTGGCGCTGGTAGCTGGTAGGGGTCATGCCCTCATCACACGTGGCTGATGCACCGGGTGCACGGTGCGATTCAGCCTTTCGGCACTCAGTGCCCGAGCGCGGCCCGGATGCTCTCCTCGATGCCCGGGAACGCGAACGAGAAGCCCGAGTCGAGCAGCCGCCGCGGCAGTACCCGCTGGCTGCTCAGGACGTCCTCGGCGAACTCGCCGAGCGCGATGCGCAGGGCGAACTCGGGGACGGCGGCGAGGGTGGGCCGGTGCAGTACGCGGCCCATCGCGGCGGTCACCTCGCGGTTGGTGAGGGGCTCCGGCGCGGTCAGGTTCACCGGTCCCGAGAGGGTCCCGGTGTCGATGATGTGGCGGAACGCGGCGATCTCGTCGTGCAGGGAGATGAAGCTCCAGTACTGGCGCCCGTTGCCGAGCCGGCCGCCGAGACCGGCCTTGAAGATCGGGAACAGCCGTCCCCAGGCGCCGCCTTCGCGGGAGACGACGAGCCCGGTGCGGGCGAAAGCTGTCCTGATGCCGGCGGCGGCCGCGGGTTCCGCTGCTGCTTCCCAGTCCTGCACGACACCGGCGAGGAACCCTTCGCCGGCCGGGGCGTCCTCGTCAACGGGGCGGTCGCCGGTGTCGCCGTAGTAGCCGACCGCGGTGCCGCAGACGAGGACCTGGGGCGGGGTGTCGAGGGACGCGACGGCCTTGGCGATCGCGGCGGTGCCGAGGACCCGGCTGTCGCGGATCTCCTTCTTGTACGCGGCGGTCCAGCGGTGGTCGCCGACGCCCGCCCCGGCGAGGTGGACGACCGCGTCGCAGCCCGTCAGCCCCTTGGTGTCCACGTACTGGCGCGCGGGGTCCCAGCGGACCTCGTCGGGGCCCGCGGGCTCGCGCCGCACCAGGCGGACGACCTCGTGCCCGTCCGTGCCGAGGGAGTGGACGAGGGCGGAGCCGATCAGACCTGACGCTCCGGTGACTGCGATACGCATGGCCCCATTCTGCCCGCGGTGGGGCCCAGCGGGGCGCTATGGGGGCCGGGAGACCCGCATGGCAGAGTTGCCGGCATGTCAGATGTGATTGTCCGTCCGGCGACCTTCGCCGACGAGGCCGACCTCGTCGGCATCGATGTCCGCACCTGGTCGTCGCTGCACGCGGTGCAGCCGCCGCCAGACCCCGGCAAGCCGTTCTACGACGAGCGGCACCCGCCGGACGACTTCCTCGTCGCCGAGGTCGGCGGGCGGGTGGCCGGTTATGTGCGGATCGTGCCGCCCACCCCGCTGCCGTGCAACGCGCACGTCCGCCAGATACAGGGGCTCGCCGTGGACACCTGGGCCCGCGGCCGGGGTATCGCCCGCAGGCTGATGGACGAGGCCCTGCACGAGGCGGGCCGGCAGGGCGCGATCCGGATGACCCTGCGGGTGCTGGGCCACAACGCTCCGGCGCGGCGGCTCTACGAGTCGTTGGGGTTCGCGGTCGAGGGCGTGCTGCCTGGCGAGTTCCTGCTGGAGGGCGCGTATGTGGACGACGTGCTCATGGGTCGGTCGCTGGACTTCGCGAGCGCGTAGCCGCGCCGGGCTGCCGCGCCGCGTAGCCGGGTCGCATAGTCGGTCCGGGCAGCCGGGCCGCGCAGCCAGGTCGCATGGCCGCGCCGCGCAGCCGGGCCGGGCGGGTCAGCTGAAGCGGGCCCACAGTTTGGGGAAGCGGTCCGCCATGAGGTCCGTGTCGTCCATGTCCAGTTGCTCGCCCTCCGGCTCGCCGACCGGCGGCAACTCCAGATCGGGCAGCCGCACCCCGGTGAGCTGCTCGTACGCCTCGTCCGCCGCGTAACCCAGCTCCTCGGCGTCGCCGTCGACCTCCGGGTCGAAGTCGGCGACGAGGAAGGCCAGGTCGTCGGGGCTGTGCAGGGCGCCCTCGAAGACGTGCCGGCCCTGCCCGATCAGCCAGCAGCGGAAGAAGTCGAACGCCTCGTCGTCGGCGCCGCCCAACATGATGTCCGCCGCGCTCCACACGTCCCAGCGGAAGGCCCGCGCGAAGCGGGTCTCGAAGTGCCGCGCGAAGTCCGTGACCGAGTCCGGATCGAGCAGCGCGAGCCGCTCGATCAGCAGATCGGCCTGTTCCTCCGGATCACCGTCCGCGGCCGCGCGGGTGCTGTCGATGATCTCCCAGAACTCCGTCTCGTCCATCACGCGTCCAGCTTCCCGGTTGCCGGGGCCGGACGCACGCGGAGTGCCCCGTATGCGCCCGTGTCGTTACGCACGTTTGGCCTCAATGGCCGGATGACGTCGCAGGGCGCCCCGCGGTGGTCGCGGGATGGATCGGAGGAAATCATTCCACCAGGGTCAGCTGGTACTCCACCGTCTGCCGGACGGGCACGAAGCCGAGGCCCACGTTGATCGCGACCATGTGCCGGTTCTCGTCGGCGTTGTCGGTCTCGATCTCCGTCACTCCGGGCAGCTCGGCCGCGATCCGCTGGATCATCGTCGCCTTCATCCAGCGCCCCAGCCCGTGCCCGCGGTGCCCGGTGACGACGGCCGTGTCGTACTGCAGCGCGCGCCCGGCGCCGTCCGCCGGTACGACCAGCTCGGTGTACCCGGCCACGGCGCCGTCCGCCTCGCTGACCGCGGCCACGGTGATCAGCTGCTCGCCGCGCTTGGCGAAGACCTCGGAGACGGACCGGACCCGTTCGGCGTCCCACGGCACGTGGCCGAGGTCGATCCCGCCGGTCGGCATGTCGTCCATGGCCTGCTTGGCCCGCGCGAACGCGTCGATCAGACCGCCGGGGGCGACGCCCTCCCAGGCCTCCAGCCGGTAGCCGGGGTGCCGGCTGCCGGCGAGGGAGCCGATCGCTGCGGCGTCCATGGTGTCGAACCGCAGCCGCCGCCAGGTGAGCTTCAGCACCGGGGTGAAGGCGCGGGTGGCCAGGAACCGGTCGCCGGGGGTGCCGACGGTCGTTCTGGTGATCAGATTGCGGCGACCGTCGCCGCGGGCCTCGTCCACGGCGGTGGCCAGCAGCGCGGAGCCGGCGCCGAGCCGCCGGTGGGCGGGGTGCGAGTACAGCTCCAGCGAGGCGAGGTGCGAACGTCCCGGCTCGTCGAAGAGCCGCAGCGCGGCGGTTCCCACCGGCGCACCGGCGGTGTTCCGCGCCAGCCACAGCCGCTTGCGGCTGTAGGCGTTCGGGGTCGTGAGCCGGGCGGACACATCGTCGGCCGAGGGCACCGGATCACCGGGCAGGTCATGGCCGAGGGCGGCGGTGAGCACCTGGTGCCAGTCGTGGAGCTGCGCGCCGGTGGGTTCGGTCAGCAGATCTATGTGAAGCGGCAAGATGCCTCCGGAGGAAACCTGGCACAGGGTGCCGGGTATGGCTGCGACGGTCATGCAGTACGTAGCACTACAGGAGGTCCGGCATGGCCGACAAGCGGGATGACATGACGGGCTCAAGGGGGATCAATCAGCGGCTCGGTGGCAAAGCGACCCTGGTCGCCGGAGCCACCCGCGGCGCCGTACGGGCCTCGGCATGTCAGCCGGCAGCCGTTCTCCTGTCCGCCGGAACGCCGGCGCCCCCGGCCCGGAGTACCGGGTCGGGGGCGCCGCACTGCGATTGCCTCGCCGCGTCAGGGACGCGGCCGGAGTCTCAGAGACCGAGCTCGGCCTCGAACTCCGCGGCTTCCAGGAGCTCCTTGACGGCCGTCAGGTAACGGGCCGCGTCGGCACCGTCCACCAGGCGGTGGTCGTAGGAGAGCGCCAGGTACGTCATGTCGCGGACGCCGATGACGGTGCCCTCGGCGGTCTCGATGACCACCGGACGCTTGACGGTCGCGCCGATGCCCAGGATGGCGGCCTGGTTCGGGGGCACGATCACCGTGTCGAACAGCGCACCGCGCGAGCCGGTGTTGCTGATCGTGAACGTGGCGCCGGAGAGCTCGTCCGGGCTGATCTTGCTCGCCCGGACCTTGCCGGCCAGCTCCGCGGTCCGCTTGGAGATACCCGCGATGTTGAGGTCGCCCGCACCCTTGATGACCGGAGTCATCAGACCCTTCTCGGAGTCCACCGCGATACCGATGTTCTCGGAGTCGAAGTAGGTGATGGTGCCCTCGTCCTCGTTGATCCGGGCGTTGACGACCGGGTGGGCCTTCAGCGCCTGGGCCGCGGCCTTGACGAAGAACGGCATCGGCGAGAGCTTGACGCCCTCGCGCTGCGCGAACGCGTCCTTGGCCTTGTTGCGCATCTGCATGATCTTGGTGATGTCCACCTCGACCACGCTGGTGAGCTGCGCCTGGCTGTGCAGCGCCTTCATCATGTTGTCGCCGATGACCTTGCGCATGCGGGTCATCTTGACCGTCTGGCCGCGCAGCGGGGACGCCACGAGGGCGGCCTTCGGGGCGGGCGCGGAAGCGGCCGGGGCGGCGACGGCGGCGGCCTTGGCGGCCTCCGCGGCGGCGAGGACGTCCTGCTTGCGGATACGGCCACCGACGCCGGTGCCCTTGACCGAGGACAGGTTCACGCCGTTCTCGGAGGCGAGCTTACGGACCAGGGGGGTCACGTAGGCGCCGTCGTCACCCGAGGCGGCCGGTGCCGGAGCGGCGGCCGGGGCCTGGGCGGGAGCGGCGGGTGCCGGAGCCGGGGCGGCGGGCGCGACCGGAGCCGGTGCCGGGGCCTGGGGGGCCGGGGCAGCGGCCGGAGCCGGAGCGGCCGGGGCCGGGGCAGGAGCCGGTGCGGCGACCGGTGCCGGGGCGGCGGCCGGAGCCGGAGCCGCGGGAGCCGGGGCGGCGGCCGGAGCGGCACCCGCGGCGCCGATGACGGCGAGCTTGGCGCCGACCTCGGCGGTCTCGTCCTCGTTGATGAGGATCTCCAGGAGGACACCACCGGTCGGGGCCGGGATCTCGGTGTCGACCTTGTCGGTGGAGACCTCGAGCAGCGGCTCGTCGGCCGCGACGGTCTCGCCGACCGCCTTGAGCCAACGGGTGACGGTGCCCTCGGTGACCGACTCGCCCAGGGCGGGCAGCAGGACCGGGGTGCCCTCGGCGGAGCCGGCGGGCGCGGCGGCGGGAGCCGGGGCCGCGGGGGCCTCGGCGGCCGGAGCCGGCGCGGCGGGGGCCGCGGCCTGGACGGGAGCCGGGGCCGGAGCCTCGGCAGCGGCCGGGGCAGCGGCGGGCGCGCCCGAGCCGTCGTCGATGATGGCCAGCTCGGCGCCGACCTCGACGGTCTCGTCCTCGGCCACCTTGATGGAGGCCAGAATGCCGGAAGCGGGCGACGGGATCTCGGTGTCGACCTTGTCGGTCGACACCTCGAGCAGCGGCTCGTCTGCCTCGACGCGTTCACCCTCGGCCTTGAGCCAACGGGTGACGGTGCCCTCGGTCACGCTCTCGCCGAGCGCCGGAAGGGTTACGGAAACCGCCATGGTTGCGGTTGCTCCTAACGATCTGTGCGGATGGGGTGCGTGGTGAGGGGCTTAGTCGTGCGAGTGCAGCGGCTTGCCCGCGAGGGCCAGGTGGGCCTCGCCGAGCGCCTCGCTCTGGGTCGGGTGCGCGTGGATGAGCTGTGCGACCTCGGCCGGCAGCGCTTCCCAGTTGTAGATCAGCTGGGCTTCGCCGACCTGCTCGCCCATACGGTCACCGACCATGTGGACGCCGACGACGGCACCATCCCTGACCTGGACGAGCTTGATCTCGCCTGCGGTCTTGAGGATCTTGCTCTTGCCGTTGCCCGCGAGGTTGTACTTCAGGGTGACGACCTTGTCGGCGCCGTACAGCTCTTTGGCCTTCGCCTCGGTGATACCGACGGAGGCGACCTCCGGGTGGCAGTACGTGACGCGCGGAACGCCGTCGTAGTCGATCGGCACGGCCTTGAGACCGGCCAGCCGCTCAGCTACCAGGATGCCCTCGGCGAAGCCGACGTGCGCGAGCTGGAGCGTCGGGACGAGGTCACCGACGGCCGAGATGGTCGCCACGTTGGTCTGCATGTACTCGTCGACGAGGACGTAGCCGCGGTCCATCGCGACGCCGGCCTCCTCGTACCCCAGGCCCTGCGAGACCGGGCCGCGGCCGACGGCGACGAGCAGCAGCTCGGCCTCGAACTCCTTGCCGTCGGCGAGGGTCACCTTCACACCGTCGGCCGTGTACTCGGCCTTCTGGAAGAAGGTGCCGAGGTTGAACTTGATGCCGCGCTTGCGGAACGCGCGCTCCAGGATCTTGGAGCTGTTCTCGTCCTCCAGCGGGGCCAGGTGCGGCAGGCCCTCGATGATCGTGATGTCCGCGCCGAAGGACTTCCACGCGGAGGCGAACTCGACGCCGATGACGCCGCCGCCCAGCACGATCGCGGACTTCGGGACGCGGTCCAGGACCAGCGCGTGGTCCGAGGAGATGATGCGGTCGCCGTCGATGTTCAGGCCCGGAAGCGACTTCGGCACGGAGCCGGTCGCCAGCAGGAGGTGGCGGCCGGTGTAGCGCTCGCCGTTCACATCGACGGTGGTGGGGGAGGACACCCGGCCCTCACCCGCGACGTAGGTGACCTTGCGGCTGGCGACCAGCCCCTGCAGGCCCTTGTACAGGCCTGCGATCACGTCGTCCTTGTACTTGTGGACACCGGCCATGTCGATGCCGTCGAAGGTGGTCTTGACACCGAACTGCTCGCTCTCGCGAGCCTGGTCGGCGATCTCGCCCGCGTGCAGCAGAGCCTTTGTGGGGATGCAGCCGTTGTGCAGACACGTGCCACCGAGCTTGTTCTTCTCGATCAGGGCGACGTCCAGGCCCAGCTGCGCCGCGCGCAGCGCCGCGGCGTAACCGCCACTGCCGCCGCCGAGGATCACTAGGTCGAAAACGGTGCTGGCGTCGTTCGCCACGTCACGTCCTCCATGCAGGGGTACGCCGGAGCCGGTCTGTGGTGACCGGGCGGCGGCTGTTATTCGGCCGCTATGTCTAAAAACTTTGAAAACTGGGCCCTGTCGTGCCGACCAACATCTTCGCACTTGTTCGCGGCGGACGGGCCACCGGGCCGGGGTCTGAGACGGACTTAAGCCTCATCCTGGGAGGCTACCGGCCCGTAAGGGGCACTCCGGGCGGCGGAATCTCGCTCAGGGCGAACACCTGCCCGGTCGCGCGTACGGCCCCGGGCGTGCTAGTGCCGTGACCGGCAGAGTGCACCGGGTGACGGGTCGTTCTGCCGCGCTGCCCGAGGGCCGGGCGGGCCGCTGGTGGCCCGCCCGGCCCTCGGGGACGCGTTCGGTCGCAGGGCGGACCCGGCGAACCAGTGTGGTGACCGCACCGCAGCCGGCACGGTCAGCGCGCTAGAGCACGTCGCCCGCGGCGGCCTTCTCGACCAGCCGGACCAGCGTGCGGACCGCCGTGCCGGCGCCGCCCTTGGGGGTGTAGCCGAACGGCGCGCCCTCGTTGAACGCCGGGCCCGCGATGTCCAGGTGCGCCCAGGTGATGCCCTCGCCCACGAACTCCTGCAGGAAGAGGCCGGCCACCAGGCCGCCGCCCGCCCGCTCGCCCATGTTCGCGATGTCCGCGACCGGGGAGTCCATCGCCTTGAGCAGCTCCGGCGGCATCGGCATCGGCCACGCCTGCTCGCCCGACTCCGTCGCCGTCTCGTGCAGCGCGGTACGGAAGCCGTCGTCGTTCGACATGATCGCGAACGTACGGTTGCCGAGCGCCAGCACCATCGCGCCGGTCAGCGTCGCCACGTCCACGATCGCGTCCGGGTTGTCCTGCGAGGCGCGCGCCAGCGCGTCCGCCAGGACCAGCCGGCCCTCGGCGTCCGTGTTCAGCACCTCGACGGTCTTGCCCGAGTACATCTTCAGCACATCGCCGGGACGCGTCGCGTTGCCGCCCGGCATGTTCTCCGCCAGCGCCAGCCAGCCGGTCACATTGACCTGCAGGCCCAGCTTGGACGCGGCCACGACGGTCGCGAACACGGCGGCCGCACCGCTCATGTCGCACTTCATCGTCTCGTTGTGGCCCGGGGGCTTCAGCGAGATGCCGCCCGAGTCGTACGTGATGCCCTTGCCGACGAGCGCGACGGTCTTCTTCGCCTTCGGGTGGGTGTACGCCACCTTCACCAGCCTGGGCGGGGTCGCCGAGCCCTGGCCGACGCCCATGATGCCGCCGTAGCCGCCCTTGAGCAGCGCCTTCTCGTCGAGCACCTCGACCTTGAGGCCGTGCTCCTTGCCCGCGGCCTGGACCGCGGTCGCGAACGCCTTCGGGTTCAGGTCGTTCGGCGGCATGTTGATCAGGTCACGCGCCCGGTTGACCTCCTCGGCCACCGCGGTCGCCCGCTCGGCCGCGGCCTTGTGCGCCTTGTCGCGCGGCTTGGCGCCCACCAGGGCGACCTCGCCCAGCGGACCCTTGCCACCGGCGCTGTCCACCCGGTACGCGGTGTAGGAGTACGCGCCCAGCAGTGCGCCGGTCGCCACCGCCTCCACGCCCGCCGCGTCCGTGGCCGGAAGCGAGAACGCCGCCTTCTTCGTCCCGCTCAGCGCACGCGCCGCGGCACCGGCCGCCCTGCGCAGCGCCTCGGCGTCGTAACCGGCACCGTCGGTGGGCGTCTCACCCAGACCCACAGCGAGGACCACCGCCGACTTGACGCCGGACGGAGCCGGGAGCTTCGTCACCTCGCCCTCGCCACCGGAGGCGCCGAGGAGTTCCAGCGTCGCGGCGAGCTTGCCGTCGAACGCCGCGTCCACGGCCTCCGCACCGGCGGCGACCTCGGGGCCCTTGGCGCCCTTGGTCACGCCGATGACGACGGCATCCGCGCGCAACGCTGCGCCGGAGGAAGTGCTGAGTGTCAGTACAGTCACGGTGAGGGTGGTCCTGTTCCGTCGAAAGTTGTCGGCCAAGGGGTGGGCCGGCCGCGCCCCTCGCATCGTATTCCGCCACGCCCGCGGGGCGGCACGCCAGGGCTGCGCCGCCTGTGCCGCGGTCGAGCCTACGCCTGACGCGGCGCGTCGAGGGCCCCTGTCTTGACCTCGTCGAGGAACGACCTGAGCCGGGCGGGGGTGGTGGTCACGATCACCCCGGGTTCTGTGCTTTCGCGTATGGCTACGCGGGGACCGGCGACGGCGAGCTGTATGCAGTTGTTGCCACCCTCGCCGCTGAAGGACGACTTCTGCCAGTCAGTCACTGGGGTGCCTCTCACAGGTCGCGCACGATGGCGCCGATGAACTCTTGGGACTCGCTGGCGGGCAGAGCCTTCTGCTCCATCAGGTCCAGCCGGCGTCTGTAGTTGACCAGCTGCGTCTGGGCGTCGATGAACTCCGGCCCGTGCGACGTGTCGATCTGGACGGTGTCGAGTTCGGGGACGATCGCTTCGGCGTAGAGGATCGACTGATCGGCTCCGGGAAACCCGCCTGCGGCGAAGGGGATCACGAGGAGAGTGACGTTGGTCCGGTCGGTCGCGGCCAGCAGGTGCTGGAGTTGCGCGCGGGCCGTCGCGGAGCCGCCGAACTGCATGCGCAGGGCCGCCTCGTGGATGATCCCGGTGTACGGGGTCGGGGCATCCCCTTCGAGGATGGCTTGCCGATTGAGCCGGTGAGCCACGCGCAGTTCGACCTCCAGTCGGGGCAGCGGCGGGACAACCACGTCGAATAGCGATCGCGCGTGGTCTTCGGTCTGCAGCAGCCCCGGCAGGTGCACGGTCTGGGCGGTGCGCAGCCGTACCGCGTAGTGCTCAAGCTCGGCCACGTCGAGGAATCCGGCAGGCAGACTGCTCCGGTACTCCTCCCACCACCCCTTCTTGCGCCCGCCGGTCATCTCGGCCAGCGCGTTGATGAACGCCTCGTTGGGGCACTCGTAGTGCAGCGCGAGGTGCCGCAGTCGCTCCTCGCTGACGCCGACCCGGCCCGCCTCGATGTTGGAGATCATCGCCCGGTCCGTGCCCAGCAGTTCCGCCGCCTGAGCGGTGGTCAGCCCGGCGTGCTCGCGCATCCTGCGCACCTCAACGCCGAAGCGCTGCTGGCGTGCTGTGGGCGTAGTCCTCGGTGCCATGTGCCTTCTCTCTTCGCTGGCACACAGTGTGCCGGGCCTGCGGGGACGGGTCCACGGCCCGATGTGCACACCAGTTTCCCGCGAACGGTAACAACTGTGTGCACAAGCCTCTACGATGTGACCCACGCCACTAAACCCGGCCCGGAGGGCAACATGTACGCCGTGCAACCGTCGTGTCCCGAACCCACCCCGCGCGAACCGGCGCAGTGGGAGTACTGCCTTCAACTGCCGCACGATCCGCGGGCGCCCGGGATCGCGCGGTCGACCGTCCGGGCCGTGCTCGTGGCGCACGGCTTACGTGAACTCGTCGACACGGCGGCGCTGTTGACGTCGGAGCTGGCCACGAACGCGTACCGCTACGCGGAGGGCCCGGCTTCGCTGCGGGTCAACTGGGAGCCCCGTCGGCTGCGGGTGACGGTCCGGGACAGCAACCCGGAGCTGCCGGCGGCGCTGACGCCGGAGCCGGACGCGGACGGCGGGCGCGGGCTCTTCCTGCTGGACCTGTTCTCGGACCGGTGCGGCGGATACGCGCTGGGAGAGGAGCCGTTCGGGCTCTGCGGCAAGCTGATGTGGTTCGAGTTGGCGGCAGGCCGACCGGCTCGGTGACCGCCGGTGTCCGGAAGGGGACGCTTGTCCTGTTCGCCCTCGTCCGGGTGGGCTTCGGCTGATGCAATCGGGAGGTCCCAGCAGCCAGTCGAAGGGAATCGCAGATGTCTTCGCTCAAGCGCCGGATCGCCGCAGGAATCGGAAGTACCGCCATCGTCGCGGCGGGTCTCGTCACCCTTGCCCCCGTCGCGAGCGCGGCGCCCAGCGCGCCTGCGGCGTGCAGTACGAGCAACGCGGTGAGCAAGAAGGCCGCGCACAACGGGAGCATGTACATCGAGCTGCGGTACAGCACGTCCAGCCGGTGCGCGTGGGGACGGATCAGCAGTTCCAACGTGGGCAACAAGGTGTGGGTCGACCGGTCGAGCAACGGCGGATCCACCTGGACCGGGCCGATGGGGATGACGACCCAGCAGTCGGGCAGCGACACCCACACACCGGCCTACAACGACGCGGGTTACGTCATGCGTGCGTGCGGGTTCAACGGCACCACTGTGTGTACCGGTTGGTACTAGACGGGCTACCGGTCGTCGGCCGGTAACCAGCCGAGGCGGGCCGCGGCCAGTGCCAGGGTGAACCTGTTGCTGGCTCCGGCCCGTTCGGCGAGGGAGCCGACGTGGCGGCGGACAGATCGTTCGCTGACGCCCAGCCGGCGGGCGATGGCACTGTCCTTGGTGCCGTCCGCGAGGAGGAGCAGGATGTTGCGCTGGACGAGCGTCGGGGGCGGTACGGGTGGATCACGGCGGGAGGCGGCGGGCGCGGTGGGTGCCGGCACGGTGGCCAGGGCGGTGAACGCCTGGATCCGCTCCAGCAGGGCGTTCTGTTCGGCGAGCAACCGGTTCTGGTCCGCGAGCAGTTCGTGGTAGCGCCGTAATGCCGCCGGGGCGGACGGGGCCGTTCTGATGTCGTACACCACGGCAGGCTCGCAGAGCGGGGGTCGCCCGGTATTGAAGAAATTCGCACTCGGTGCGGTCGGCCGAGGTCAGGTCAGGATGACGCTGGTGACCTGGCCGTCCACCCGGTCCACGGTCGGTGGGCCCGCGAAGTCCAGGCCGCGCGCGTGCCGGAACTGGCGGGGGGTGCGGCCGATCATCGCCTTGAACTCGCGGTTCAGATGCGCCTGATCGCTGAACCCGCACTCGGCGGCGATATCGGCCACCGGCAGGTCCGCCGCCATCAGCCGCAGCACCTTGCGCAGCCGCATGACGCGCGCCGCGCCTTTCGGCGTCAGCCCGATCTCCTCGCGGAAGCGGTTCTCCAACTGCCGCCAGCCCCAGCCGGTGGCGGTGACGAGCTCGCCGATGGGCAGGGCGCCGGAGGTCCTGGCGAGCTCCCGCCAGGCGTACCGGACGCGGTCCGAGGCGGGGAGCGCGTCCACGGACCAGCGCAGGAAGGCGGCGTCCAGCAGCTCGAAGCGCCGGCCCCAGCCGGGGGCGCAGGCGAGGGCGTCGGTGAGGTCGCGGCAGCGGGGGCCGAGCAGGTCGACGGGGTCGGCGATCGTGTCGGCCAGCTCGTGCATCGCTATCCCGAACAGCGAGAACGCCTTCCACGGGGAGAGGATGACCTCCAGGCCGTACAGCCGGCCGCTGTGCCGCCCGAGACCGGCGGTGGTGCGCAGCCCGACCAGCATCGAGCGGTGGGCGCTGCCGGGGGCCGACGGCGTCAGGGCCTCCGTCACCCGCACTTCGTGGTCGAAGGAGAACAGCAGCGTCACCGCGCCGTCCGGAACCTCCAGCCGCTGGCGCGGCAGGCCCAGGTCCAGCCGGAACCCGCGATAGCTCTGCACCCCCGGTCGCAGCCGGGCGTGCGGCAGCGCCGTCGCCACCTCCCAGCGGCCCTCAGGACACGCCAGTTGCTGCATCGTCCGTTTCCCCCCGTGACCCCGGAACTGTTCAGCTCTTGCCATCCTGCGGTGCACGGAAAGGGATCGGACCACCCTTTCCGGTCAGATGCGGCCTGCCGGGTGGCTCAGGCCGTGCCCGGTTCGGCAAGCCAACGCGTGCGCTGGTGCGTGTGTCTGGCGATGGTCTCGAAGTCCGCGTCGTAGTGCAGCAGCGTCAAATCCGAGAGCTCCGCCACGGCGGCCACCACGAGGTCCACAGGACCGGCCGAGCGATGCTCGCCGTGCCCGGTGAGGAGCTCCTGGACCTCGCGGGCCCGTTGAAAGATGCCGTCCGGTGTGGGGGCCCAGTTGAAGATCTGGTGCAGGCGTTCCTGCTTCGCCACGCGGTCGGATCGTGACCGGGCGGAGAACAGGATCTCCAGTTCGGTGAGGTCGCAGAGGGCGATGAGCCCGTTGTTGAGCGCGAGCCCCCACTGTTCGTCGAATTTGTCGCTGATCAACAGCCGGGCGGCGGCCGAGGTGTCGGCGAGGTAGGAGACCGTCGTCACCGTCGGAAGTTTCCTTTGTCGAGAAGGATGTCGAAGTCCCCCTGGGCGCCCATCTCACGCAGTTCGGCCAGCGCTATCGCGCGGCTGCGGTGCTTGACGATCTCCTGGAGCGCGGTGTTGACCGTGTCCTTCTTGGTCGAGGTGCCGAGCAGCTCGGCGGCCTTGGCGAGAGCGTCGTCGTCGACTTCGAGGAGCAGCTTGGACATGACGCCTCCCATATAGATGACAGGCTTCTAGTGTATATACGACGGAAGGTGTCGAGCAATGCACAAGCCCATGGCGTCGGCTGTCAGCCGAGGGACAGGACGACCAGGGCCGCCGTCGCCGCTGTCTCGGACAGGGCGCCGAAGACGTCGCCGGTGATGCCGCCGAAGCGGCGGCGGCAGTGGCGCAGAAGGAGTTCGGCGGTGGCGAGGGCGAGGACGGCGGCGACGGTGAAGTGGAGGGCGGCGGAGAGACCGAAGAGGGCTCCGGCCGCCGCCGCGACGACGAGAACGGCGACGGCGGTGAGGGCGGCCGCGCGGAGCGGGACGGTACCGGCCACGGCGGCGCCCAGGCCACCGGGCCGGGCCGGCGGGACGCCGTCGCGGCAGGCCAGCGTCATGGCGGTGCGGGCCACGACGGCGGAGACGGCGGCCGCGGCGGCGCCGTGGGACCAGCTGTCGGCGTACAGGGCGGCGAGGCAGGCAACCTGGGCGAGAAGGACGAAGAGCAGCGTCAGTACGCCGAAGGGTCCGATGTCCGACTGCTTCATGATCCGCAGGGCGTCCTCGGCGGGCTTGGCGCTGCCGAGCCCGTCGGCGGTGTCGGCCAGGCCGTCCAGGTGCAGGCCGCGGGTGAGGGCGGCGGGTACGGCCGCGGTGGCGACGGCGGCGAGCAGCGGGGAGGCGTCCAGGAACAGCAGCAGCCCGCCGACCGCGGCGGCGACCAGCCCCACCACCGCGCCGACGACCGGCGCGCAGAGCATCCCGCCGCGCGCGGCGGACCGGTCCCAGCGGGTGACGGTCACCGGCAGCGCGGTGAGGGTGCCGAAGGCGAAGCGGAGCGCGTCCTCACGGGAAGCGGGGGAGGCGGCGGGCGCGGGTTCGGCGGTGGAGGGCTCGTCGGAGTCGGTCACCGCGTGAGGCTACCCCGGGGCCCGAACCCGGCCCCGCGGAACCCGGCCCGCGGAATCCGGCCCCGCGGAACCCGGCCCCGCTACAGGGGCGGCAGACTCTCCGCCGCCTCCCGGCGCCGCCGGAGGTGGCCCTCCAGGCCGCACAGCAGCAGCGTCGCCACGATCGCCGTCAGATGCTCGAACCCCGCGAGGTTCACGATGAAGACGACCTCGACGAGCATGGCGAGGATCAGGACGCTCCCCGTCAACCAGGAGCGGTACCGGCAGGCCACGTAGACACCGAGGGCGACGACCGCCGCCGAGGGGCCGGTGTCGCGCACGACGAGGGTGGAGACCGGGAGCCCGAGGAAGCCGTCGGGACCGACGGCGAGCGAGTAGCGGGCGAAGGACGTGCCGGCCAGCGTCGCGAGGAGTCCGATGCCGAGGGTGTGCCGCTTGCCGACCGTCATCTCGGCGATGCCGAACATGAAGACGACCTGGGCGATCAGCCCCCACACCGGCAGGGACGGGTCCGGGACGAAGAGCGACAGGGGCGTGCGGAGCAGCGCCTTCCACCACGGGAGCGTCGCGTAGACGCCGCCGAGCCGGTTGACCCACGCCGTTCCGGTGGTCCCGGAGTGCTGGATCACCTGCAGGGTCAGGATGGACAGACACGCGGAGAGGGTCAGCGGGATCGCGCGCAGCTTCTTCGTGCGCAGCTTGAACAGGACGTCCCGGTAGATCCCGCCCCACTCGACGTATGCGAAGTCGCGGAGGCGCTTGCTGAATGGGCTCACCGGGCGGCGATCCGATCCCGGTCACGTCTGCGCAGCGGGGACGGCAGCCGCGGCGCTTCGAGGAAGCCCTCGGCGCGGGCGCTGGCGATACCGATGCGCGGCAGCTCGCTGCTCTTGCCGAACAGCAGGTAGCGCGGCTCCCAGATGGGCCGGTACTTGGCGTTGGCCCGGTACAGCGACTCGATCTGCCACCAGCGCGAGAAGAACGTCAGCAGGGAGCGCCAGAACCGCAGCACCGGCCCGGCGCCGAGCTTCGAGCCGCGTTCGAACACCGAGCGGAACATCGCGAAATTCAGCGAGATCTGCCGCACGCCCACCTCGGCGGCGCGCTGGATCAGCTCGATGACCATGAACTCGATCAACCCGTTGTCGGAATCCCGGTCACGCCGCATCAGGTCCAACGACAGCCCCTGCGGGCCCCACGGCACAAAACTCAGCAGCGCCCGCGGCACGCCCTCGCCGTCATGGCACTCGACCATGACGCAGCGCCCGTCGGCGGGGTCGCCGAGCCGGCCGAGCGCCATCGAGAAACCGCGCTCCGTCTCACCGTCACGCCAGGCGTCGGCCTGCTCCAGCATCCCGTCCATCTCGTCGGCGGGGATGTCGTCGTGCCGCCGGATCCGGACGGTGTAGCCGGTCCGCTTGACGCGGTTGTACGCCTGCCGCACGGTGCGCATCGCGCGGCCGTCGAGGGTGAACTCGGCGGTCTCGACGATCGCCTCGTCCCCGATCTCCAGGGCGTCCAGGCCGTGCCGGGCGTAGATCACGCCGGCTTCCTCGCTCGCCCCCATCACCGCGGGCACCCAGGCGTGCTCGCGGGCCTCGGCGAGCCAGGCGTCGATGGCACCGGGCCACGCCTCGGGGTCGCCGATCGGGTCGCCGGAGGCCAGCGACACCTCTCCGACGACTCGGTAGGCGATGGCGGACTTCTCGCTCGGCGACCAGATGACGCTCTTGTCGCGGCGCAGCGCGAAATAACCGAGCGAGTCCCGGTCGCCGTAGCGGTCCAGGAGCCCGCGCAACTTGGCCTCGTCCTGCGGGCCGAGCAGTGCCCGGCCGCGCGGCGAGCGGAACGCCACGTACAGCACGAGCAGGAAGAGCAACGCACTCATGACGTTGATGACGACATCCACCCACCCGGGCGTTGAGATGTTGGCGTAATTGTCGTCATTCGGGTCGAGCGCGATCATGCGCATGATCGCGTACCGGAAGGCGGCACCGAAGTTCGAGCCGTGCTCGCTGTTGGTGGCGGTGACCAGCAGCGCGCTGATCAGCGCGCCCACGATGAGGCCGCCGACGGCGACCAGGATCGCGTGCTTCGGATTGGAGCGGTCGCCCTTGGCCCGGAACTCGCGGCGGCCGACCAGCAGGGCGGCGACGAAGGAGCCGGTCAGGGCCAGGGTGATCCAGTTCTGGACGTGGTCCCGGTACTCGGGGAAGCCCATCGCCAGCGCCAGCACCACCAGGACCAGCGCGCTCAGCACGAGATTGAGCACCCACGCGGCCCGCTTGCGCCGCCGCATGGTGATCGCGAAGAAGAGCGCGAACACACCCGTGGTGAAGCCCGCGGTCAGCAGATACGGGGTGAAGAGGTCCTCGATGTTGTGCCGCCGGATGTCGGCGCCGAAGGAGACCCACACCGCCCCGAGGAAGTTGAGGAAGGCGACAGCCCGCAGATACCAGACGGCGTAGGCGGCGCAGCGCTGCCCCCAGACGTGCGGACGGCCCTCCCCGTCCTGCGGTGTGCGACCCGGTGCCGTGCTGCCCATTCCCATAGTTGTGGATCTTATGACGGAATGTCCGGATCCTCGTCGCAGGGGTGGTGGCCGGATCCGGCTACGCCCGCGGCGACCGCGTTCCGCCCACCCGGAGGGCGGGCGGAAGGTCGTCCTACGGGGTGTCGATCGCGTCGCGGGGCGGGTCCGCGGGCGGCTCGTCGGACGTGACGGCGACGGGCTCCGCGACGGGTTCCGGGGTCCGCTCCTCGACCGGCTCTCCGGACACGTCCGGCAACTCCGCCGCCAGCGCCGCCGCGGCCTGCAGCAGCGGCAGCGCGAGCAGCGCGCCGGTGCCCTGGCCGAGCCGCACGCCGTGATCGAGCAGCGGCTCGATGGAGAGCCGGTCCAGGGCCTTGGCCTGGCCCGGCTCACCGCTGGCCTGGCCCGCGAGCCACCAGTCGGGCGCCCGGAACGCCACGCGCTGCGCGACCAGCGCGCAGGCCGCGGTGACGACTCCGTCGAGGACGACGGGCAGTTTGCGTACGGCGGCCTGCAGCAGGAAGCCGGTCATCGCGGCGAGATCCGCGCCGCCGCTCGCGGCCAGCAGTTCGAGCTGGTCGCCGAGGACCGGGCGGGCCCGGCGCAGCCCGTCGCGGATCGCCGCGCACTTGCGCATCCACGCCAGGTCGTCGATGCCGGAGCCGCGGCCGGTCACCACGGAGGCGTCCGTACCGCAGAGCGCCGCCACGAGGATGCCGGCGGCCGTGGTGCCACCGACGCTGATGTCGCCGAGGAGTACGAGGTCGGTGCCGGAGTCGGCCTCCTCGTCGGCGATGGCCATGCCGGCGCGGAAGGCCACTTCGGCCTCCTCGACGGTGAGCGCGTCCTCGACGTCGACGCGCCCGGAGCCGCGGCGCACGCGGTACGCGGTGACTTCGGCGGGGAGCTCCGCCGGATCGCAGTCCAGGGCCATGTCGATCACGCGGACCTGGGCCCCGAACTGGCGGGCCAGCACGTTCACCGCCGCCCCGCCGTCGAGCACCGTCCGCACCAGCGCCACGGCGGTCCCGGCCTCGTGCGCCGAGACGCGCAGGCCGGCCACGCCGTGATCCCCGGCGAACAGCAGCACCCGGGGCCGCGCGATCGGCCGCGCCGGAACCAGCCCCTGGGCGGCGGACAACCACTCGGCCAGCTCCGCAGGCTTGCCGAGAGCCCCCGGAGGGCTCACCAGACGCTGCCACCGGTCTTGCGCGTCACGGCGCACGCCGGCGTCGGGACGCTCCACCAGGGAGCCGAAGTCATCGAGATTCAGGCCGCTCATTCGCCGCACAGTACCGGCTGCGCCTCGGGCCAGGGGAAGTGGGCGCCTGCCGGCGCGGGCCGCGCGTGCGGGGGCCGGCCTCCGGCCGGTGCGCCTACCGGCGCGGGCGTGAGGGGTGGAGCACACCGTGTCCGGCGACGGCTCGCCACCAGCCTCCCGAGCCGTGCCGGCACTGCTCACCACCGTGCAGCCCGCGGGGGCCGAAAGCTCGCGCTACGCGAGGGGCCGGGATCGGACCAGCCGCGGCCCGGAGTTCCACCCTCAACCCGCAGGTGGCGCGGGCCCGTCACTCACCCCCCACCGGGGCTCGAACGCGAGGGGACGGGATCGGACCGGCCGCGGCCCGGAGTTCCACCCTCAACGCGCACGTGGCGCGGGCCCGTCACTCACCCTCCACCGGGGCTCGAACGCGAGGGGACGGGCGCGGGCCGGCCGCGGCCCGGAGTTCCACCCTCAACCCGCAGGTGGCGCGGGCCCGTCACCCACCCCCCACCGGGGCTCGAACGTGAGGGGACGGGATCGCAGGCGTGGGGGTCCGAAATGCTGCCGATCTATTTGTGGGCCGCCAGGCCCTAAATAGTCGATTTCGGACCCCCACGCCGGAGAGCCCGGCCCCGCCCGTACGAAAACCCATCAGCCGCGCAGCGAAACCGCCTGACCCGCAACCACAAGAAGCACATGCTCCGACTCGCCCGCCACGGCGGCATTAAGCCGCCCCAACTCGTCCCTGAACCGGCGCCCCGAAGCCGTCGCCGGGACCACCCCCGAACCCACCTCGTTGCTCACCGCCACCACCGTTCGCCGCGTCCCCCGCCAGGCCGCCGTCAACTCGGCGACCCGGGCGTGCAGTTCGCGTTCGCCGGCCGACGACCACTTCTCGTCGTCCCACGCGCCGACGGAGTCCATCGCGGACGTCAGCCACAGCGCGAGGCAGTCGATGAGCAGTGGCGGCCCGTCCGCGGCGAGCAGCGGCACCAGGTCGCACGTCTCCTGGGTCGCCCACGTTCCCGGCCGGCGCTCGCGGTGCTGCGCGACGCGGTGCGCCCACTCCTCGTCGCCCTCGCGGCTGCCGCCGGTGGCCACGTACAGGACGTCGGCGAACGCGGCGAGCCGCCGCTCGGCCTCGACGGACTTGCCGGAGCGGGCGCCACCGAGCACCAGGGTGCGGCGGGGCACGTCCGGTACGTCGTGGTAGTCGCCGGCCACCAGCGTCGTGCCGTCGGGGACGGCGCGCGCGCCCAGCGCGGCGAGCCGCCGCCGCAGCTCGGCCCCGGGCGGCACGCTGTGGTCGAGGTGCACCGCGACGACGTCGGTCGTCGGGCCCACGGCCGCGGCGGCGCGCAGCCGCGCCAGCGCGTCGGGCCGGGAGACCGCGTCGAACAGCACCACGTCGTACGGCGTGGTGGCCTCCTGGACCCCGGCCGGGGCGCAGCCCGGCGGCAGGTAGAGCGCGCGCATCCCGTCCGGCCCCTCAATCGCGTAGCCGGTGCCGGGCGCGTCCGTTGCGACCGCGCGCACCCGGTGCCCGGTCAGCAGCGTCAGCTCCTGCCCGTCGGGGACGCGGCCGGGCGCCGGCAGGCCGACGGGGATCTCCACCGCGGGCCCGTCGTGCGGGTGCGACAGCAGTGTCTGCCGCACGCCGCCGAGGGAGTGCCCGGAGCGGGCGGCGGCGAAGGCCAGACCGGGGGTGAGGTCGACCAGCAGCACGCCGTCCACGAGCACGGCGGTCGCGGCGCGCGGCCCGTCGCGGTCGCCGATGGCGCTCGCACAGGCGGCGCAGGGGCAGTCGGGCAGCGGCAGGCCCTCGGGGCCTCCGGTGCCGAGCAGTGTCAGTTCCACCCCCCGATCGTCTCGCGTCCGCGTACGGCGGGCTCGCCAGGTCCGCCATGCGGTTACCCTGCGGGACAGGCACACGACGGACAGCAGCAGCTGTGGACCGAGGACCGAGGAGAAATACATGGCGTGGACGTGGCGGTTCGAGAAGGCCGACGGCACCGAGGTTGCGCCTGCGGTGCAGCCGGAGGAGTTCACGACGCAGGGTGATGCCGAGTCGTGGATCGGCGAGCTCTGGAAGGATCTGGCTGAGGGTGGGGCGGACCAGGTCGTGCTCTTCGACGGGGAAACCAAGATCTACGGCCCGATGAGCCTGCACGGTACCGAGGAATAGCGGCGGGGCGCGCGGGGTCGGGCCGGGCTCGGCCGGTGCCGGGTCTGTGCGGGCGGTCTGTGCGGGCCGGTGCGGGGTCGGGGCCGGGCTCTCCGGCGCGGGGGTCCGAAATCGACTATTTACGAGCCTGGCGGCTCACAAATAGCTCGGCAGCATTTCGGACCCCCACGCCTGCGATCCCGGCCCCTCGCGTCCGAGCCCAGCCGGAGCCTCGCGTCCGATCCCGGCCGCTCGCGTCCGATCCGAGCCCGAGCATCGCGTCCGATCCGAGCCCTCGCGTCCGAACCGATCCCGGGCCCTCGCGTCCGATGCCGGGCCCTCGCGTCTGAGTCGGGCCCTCCGCTCCCGAAGGAGCCCGTGCCGGTTGTGGGAGCAGGGGCGCGCGGGTGGTCAGATCGAGCCCAGGGTGGCCTCGGTCGTGTGCGTGGCGCCTGCTCGGGTGTAGGTCAGTTGGATCTTGTCGCCCGGTTTGTGGGAGGCCAGGGTTTCGGTCAGGGACTGGAGCGTCGAGATCTCGGTCGTGTCGATCTTGGTGATCACGTCGCCAGCCTTCAGGCCCGCCTTGGCGGCGGCTCCGCCGTCGACCACCGAGATCACGGCGACGCCGGACGGCTGGAGGTCGTCGCCGATCACGGTGCGGGCGGTGATGCCGAGGGCGGCGCGGCCGGAGTCGGTGACCCGGCCGTTCTTGATGATCTGGCCGGCGACGGTGGTGACGGTCGAGGCCGGGATCGCGAAGCCGATGCCCGGCGCCGCTCCCGCGCCCATCTGCGGATCGCTGGCGGCCAGGGTCGGGATGCCGATGACCTCGTTGTCGAGGTTGACGAGGGCGCCGCCGCTGTTGCCGGGGTTGATCGCGGCCGAGGTCTGCACCATGTTCGCGATGGTGGCGCCGGTGCCGCCGTTACTGCTGTCGCCCTCGCTGACGGTCCGGCCCACCGCCGAGACGATGCCCTGGGTGACGCTGCCCGACAGCCCCAGCGGATTGCCCATGGCCAGCACGATCTGGCCCACCTCCACCTTCGCGGAGTCGGCGAACTTCGCGGGCTTCAGATCCTTCGGGGGGCTGCTGAGTTTGATCACCGCGAGGTCCTCCGCCGGGTACGAGGAGACCAGCACGGCGTCCAGCGGGTTCCCGCCGGTGACAAGGGTGACGCTGAATTTCTGGGCGTCGCCGACGACGTGCGCGTTGGTGACGATGTGGCCCTGGTCGTCGTAGACGATGCCAGAGCCCAGGTCCGCGTCCGTGGTGATCTGGACGACGGACGGAAGGACGTTCTTCACGACGCTCTGGTACTCGGCCTGCAGCTGGTCGGACGAGGTGGGTGCCGCGGCGGACGAGGTCGGGGCGGACGGGGCCGGCGTGGTGGCGGACGGCTTGTCCGAACCGGAGGTGCATCCCACCAGCAGCGCCGCCGCGCAGACGGCGGCGGCGCAGGGGCGCGCCCAGCGGTTGGCCAGGGAGCGTGTCATGGATCCACTCATGACCGAAGTGTCCCTTTTATGCGAGACAAAAGGGATGATCTGGCGGCTGATCGGGCCTAGGCGCGTACACCGCACAGGTGCAGCAGCGCTGCCACGGCGCGGTACGGGTCGGTCCGCCCGGCCAGTTCCTCCGCGGCCAGCAGCGGTTCGAGGTCCGCGGGTACCGGCGCGTCGTTCGGTGCGGTGTCGGTGAGGACCCGCACCCCGTACCAGGCCTGCACCGGAGTGCCCAGCCCGTTCAGGGTCGCGGTCACCGCCTCCCGGCGGTCGGCACGCACCTCGAGGCCGATCCGGTTGGTGTACGTCTGGCTGCCGAAGGCCGCCAGCGCGCCGGGCCAGTCACCGAGCAGCCCCGGCCGCATGGCCAGCGCGTCGGCGTTGCGTACGAGCAGCGACAGCAGGCCGCCGGGCGCGAGCACCCGGGCCAGCGCCGCCAGCATCGGATCGGGCTCGGGCATGTACATCAGCACGCCGTGGCACAGCACGAGGTCGAAGCTGCCGGGGCCGAAGTGGCGGCCGGTCTCGCGGCCGTCGCCCGCTATCAGGGAGACCCGCTCGCGTATGCCCTCCGGCTCGACGGCCAGCGCGGTGCGCAGGGCGTCGAGCATCGCCGGGTCGGACTCCAGGCCGGTGACCTGGTGCCCGGCGCGTGCCAGGCGCAGCGCCTGGGTGCCCTGGCCGGGGCCGACGTCGAGCACCCGCAGCCGGCGGCCCACGGCGAAGCGGGCCGTTATCTGCTCGTCGAGCTGCCGCGCCACCAGTTCCTGGCGGACGATGTTGCGCAGCCCGCCGAGCCCGTCCAGCCAAGCGGCAGCGCCGCCCTCGAACCCGGATCTGCCGGTGCTCAGAGCTTCACGCCGCGCTTGACCATCGGCTTCGGCAGCCGCAGCCGGCGCATCTGGAGCGTCCGCATCAGGGCGTACGCAACAGCGCCGCGCAGGTTCTTGTCGGGGAAGCGGGTGCGCAGCTGCTTGCGCAGCAGGATCGTGGTGATGACGGAGTCGACCAGGATCAGGACGATCACGACCATCCACAGCAGCAGCGAGAGGTTCCGCAGCTGAGTGTTCTGGATCATGCTCAGGACGAGGATGACCACCGCGAGCGGAAGGAAGAACTCCGCGACGCGGTAGCGCGAGTCGACATAGTCCCGGACGAACTTGCGCACCGGTCCCTTGTCTCGGGCGGGCAGGTAGCGCTCGTCGCCACCGGCCAGCGCTTCGCGCTGCTTGGCCATCTCGGCACGGCGTGCTTCCCGTGCCTGCTTGCCGGCCGCCTTGCGGTCGGTCGGCACGGTGGCACGGGTGCGGCGCTGGCCCTGGGCCTCGTTGCGCTTGGGCGTGGGGCGACCCTTGGGAGCCTGCGGGTCGCGGGGCTGGTCCTCAAGCACCGTGGTGGTTGAGTCCTGCTCATCTGGGGAACGACGTCGGAACACGACTCCAGGTTACGTGCCCCGGAGCGGGAACCCCAGCCCTCACCTACTCCTTGGGCCTTAGGTCACCGAACCGTGATCGTCCCTAGGGAGGAGCGCATCCGTCGCGGAACAGTGCGGTAATGGAACCAGGGCCCGTACTGTGGGGTCTGTAGAGGTGCTGGAGCTGTAGTCCGAGAAGGGGGCGCGCGAGGCCCATGAGCGGTGTCATGAAGCGGATGGGATTGATTTTCCGCGCGAAGGCCAACAAGGCCCTGGACAGGGCCGAGGACCCGCGCGAGACGCTTGACTACTCGTACCAGAAGCAGCTGGAACTGCTGCAGAAGGTACGTCGAGGTGTGGCCGATGTCGCCACCTCGCGCAAGCGCCTGGAGCTGCAGCTGAACGAGCTGCAGAAGAAGTCGTCGACCTACGAGGACCAGGGCCGCAAGGCGCTGGCGCTGGGTCGTGAGGATCTGGCCCGTGAGGCGCTGTCGCGCCGGGCCGCGCTGCAGCAGCAGGTCACGGACCTGGAGACGCAGCACCAGACGTTGCAGGGCGAGGAGGAGAAGCTCACCCTCGCGTCGCAGCGACTGCAGGCCAAGGTGGACGCCTTCCGTACCAAGAAGGAGACCATCAAGGCCACGTACACGGCGGCCCAGGCACAGACCAAGATCGGCGAGGCGTTCTCCGGCATCTCCGAGGAGATGGGCGACGTCGGCATGGCGATCCAGCGTGCCGAGGACAAGACGGAGCAGCTGCGCGCGCGGGCCGGTGCCCTGGACGAGCTGATGGCGTCCGGCGCCCTGGACGACCAGAGCGGCCTGCAGAAGGACGACATCCAGGCCGAGCTGGACCGGCTGTCCGGTGGCACGGACGTCGAGCTGGAGCTGGCCCGTATGAAGGCCGAGCTGGCCGGCGGCACCCCGCAGCAGGCCATCGAGGGCGGAAAGCAGCCCGAGGACAAGCCGCGGATGGACAAGCAGTAGACCGACCAAGGAGGCGCCGTCATGATCGTACGGATCATGGGGGAGGGGCAGCTGAAGTTGGACGACAGCCACTTCGCCGGCCTGAACAAGCTGGACGACAAGCTGCTCGCCGAGGTGGAGCGCGGTGACGAGGAGGGCTTCCGGGGGACTCTCGGCGCCCTGCTCGACGCCGTCCGCAAACTGGGCGAACCGCTGCCCGACGCCTCCCTGGAGCCGTCGGAGCTGATCCTTCCGTCTCCCGACGCCTCCCTCACGGAGGTCCGGGAGATGCTCGGCGACGACGGGCTCATCCCGGGCTGAGCCGCGCCACCGCACCTCGCACCTCGTACCGCTCATGAACGGGCGGGCCGGGACCTCAGGGTCCCGGCCCGCCCGTTCTGCGTTCCAGGCCTTACGGCAGGGCGAGCATCTGCTCCAGGGCCAGCTTGGCGAAGCGCTCGGTCTCCTCGTCGACCTGGATGCGGTTGACGAGCTTGCCGTCCGCCAGCGACTCCAGCGTCCACACCAGGTGCGGCAGGTCGATGCGGTTCATCGTCGAGCAGAAGCAGACGGTCTTGTCGAGGAAGACGATCTGCTTGTCCGGGTGCGCCTTGGCGAGCCGGCGGACGAGGTTCAGCTCGGTGCCGATCGCCCACGCGGAGCCGGCCGGGGCCGCGTCCAGCGCCTTGATGATGTACTCCGTCGAGCCGACGTAATCGGCGGCGGAGACCACCTCGTGCTTGCACTCGGGGTGCACCAGGACGTTCACACCGGGTATCCGGGCGCGGACGTCCTCGACCGAGTCGATCGAGAAGCGGCCGTGCACGGAGCAGTGGCCGCGCCACAGGATCATCTTGGCGTCGCGCAGCTGCTGGACGGTCAGGCCGCCGTTCGGCTTGTGCGGGTTGTAGAGGACGCAGTCGTCGAGCGACAGGCCCAGGTCGCGCACCGCGGTGTTGCGGCCCAGGTGCTGGTCGGGAAGGAAGAGCACCTTCTCGCCCTGTGAGAACGCCCACTCCAGCGCGCGCTCGGCGTTGGAGGAGGTGCAGATGGTGCCGCCGTGCCGGCCGGTGAAGGCCTTGATGTCGGCGGACGAGTTCATGTAGGAGACCGGGACGGTGGCCTCGGCCACGCCCGCCTCGGTCAGCACGTCCCAGCACTCGGCGACCTGCTCGGCGGTGGCCATGTCGGCCATCGAGCAGCCGGCCGCCAGGTCCGGGAGGATCACCGCCTGCTTGCCGGACGTGAGGATGTCCGCGGACTCGGCCATGAAGTGCACACCGCAGAAGACGATGTACTCGGCCTCCGGGCGGGCGGCGGCGTCCCGCGCGAGTTTGAACGAGTCACCGGTCACATCGGCGAACTCGATGACCTCGTCGCGCTGGTAGTGGTGGCCCAGGATGAAGACCTTGCTCCCGAGCTTCGCCTTGGCGGCGCGGGCGCGCTCGACCAGGTCGGGGTCGGAAGCGGCCGGCAGGTCGCCGGGACAGTCAACTCCGCGCTCGCTACGGGGATCGGACTCCCGCCCGAGCAGCAGCAGGGCGAGCGGCGTGGGCTGAACATCCAGCACATCCAGCGGTTCTGTGGTGGTCACGGGCCCGGAGCCCTTTCTGTGCAGCACAGCCTTTTCGTCTACCTGACGTTATCTATGATAGCCCGTTCGTGTCAGATTGACGATGGGGGTCGCGTCAATGTGACGCATTCCGTTCCCGGCCTCCGGTGTGCGAGCATTGATGCCGGAAAGACGTATCGGACCCGGAATGAATCCGGGGGGCCATCGGTTATCTGTCGGTGGCAGCAGTCCGAACAACCCGGGAGTGAAGCAGATGACGGTTCAGGACGAGACCACCGCGAACGACGGACTTCTCCTGTCGGATTCCGCCGCGGCCAAGGTCAAGGGTTTGCTCGAGCAGGAAGGCCGCGAGGACCTTGCACTGCGCGTCGCCGTTCAGCCCGGCGGCTGCTCCGGCCTGCGCTACCAGCTCTTCTTCGACGAGCGTTCGCTCGACGGCGATGTCGTGAAGGACTTCGACGGTGTGAAGGTCGTCACCGACCGCATGAGCGCCCCGTACCTCGGCGGTGCCTCCATCGACTTCGTGGACACGATCGAGAAGCAGGGCTTCACGATCGACAACCCGAACGCGACCGGCTCCTGCGCCTGCGGCGACTCGTTCCACTGATCTCACACACGAAGGCGGCGGCCACCCGATTGGGTGACCGCCGCCTTCGTCGTTCCGCCGACCGCTCAAGGCCTGTCCGGCCGGCTACTTCCGCAGCGGCACTACGGCGCCGTCGGACAGGTCCACGACCTTGCGGTCACCGAGCGGCTTGGCCAGCTGAACCGTCCGGGTCGTGTCCTTCGCGAGCATGACGCACATCCGGTGGGACGGATCGGGAGTCTCCATGATCCGCACGGTCACCGCCGCGGCGGACTCCTCGGCGGACGCCGCGTACGTGGGGCAGACCCCGGCCCAGAAGTGCAGTTCCAGGACGTTGCCCCGCAGGCTGTACGAGACCGCCTTCACCTTGCGCGGCGCCTGGGGATCGGCCGGCATCCCCGGGTCGGCGGGCTGGGTCGGCCCGGTCGTCGCACCCGGGCCGCCGGGCAGCGTCGTACCCGGCGCACCCTGCTGGATGTACCGCGCCTCCACGGCCGGCTGCGCCACGGTGTGCGCCTTCACCACGCCGGCCTGCGCCACGTCGAACAGCCAGGAGGGCACCAGCGCCCGCGCGCCCGACACGAACTGCGCGGAGAGCCCGAACCTGGCACCGCGCACCTCCAGCTTCTGCTGGGCGCCCGGCACGCACGGCATGGTCTGCGGCAGCGTCTTGTCGTCGCTCGGCGCCGTCGGCTGCTTCGGCAGCGCGGACGGGCAACTGCCGCCGACGCCGTGGTCCGAGCCGCCGGCTCCGGGCGCCTCCAGCTGCTTCAAAGCCTGGGGCGCGTCGATCACCGGGTACTGGTCGCCCTTGTCGAGCCCTGCCAGCAGACCGTAGCCGCCGCTCAGTTGCCCGTCAGCGCCGATCCGCAATGTGGTCCGCCAGCCGTGCGTCGGCAGGCCGTCCACCTCGGGGTCGGCGTTCACCATGCGCACCGAGCCGGCGGTCTCGCTCGCGTCCACCGCGGCGTCGGTCAGCGACAGCGCGGCCAGGACCGGTGCGGCGACCTGCTTCGCCCGGTCCTCGGAGACCGCACTCCCACCCGCGCCGGACGGCCCGGAGGACGACGTCGAGCTCCCGCTCGCCCCGTCGGCCGAGTCGACCGGGGGGCCGGAGCAGACCGGGGAGTCGGGACCGCCGGCGCTCGGAGCGCTCGGCACCCCAGGCTTCATCGGAGTGATGTTGTAGCACTTGGCGATCGGGCCGAGCCGCGAGTACGACCAGTTGCCCTCGCCCGACCGGTTGATCTGCAGGAAGGGCCCGCTGCCGTCCGGGGTGCCGCCCGCCCGCCAGAAGTCGTGGTCGAGCTTGACGGGGCCGGGTACGTCCAGCGCCTTCGCCAGCTTCTCGGCGACCTGCTGCGTCACCTGCCCGTGCGGCCGGTAGACCGGCGCCGACTTCGGGCCGGTCGGCAGCGGTCCCGTGGTCCGGTACTCCGCGCCCGTGGGGGATGCGGCGCCGCTGTCCGTGCCGGCCGCCAGACCCTTCCTGGCGTTGTCCAGCGCCAGTGGCGCGGGTGGCCCGCTCCGGCTCTTGTGGGGGGCTCCGCTGCCCGCGTTCGCCGTCGCCCAGTAGGCCCCGCCGCCGCCAGCCACCAGGACCGCCGCGGCCATCGCCGCCACGGCCAGTGGCGACCTGAAGCGGCGGCGGGGGACGGGATGCTCCGTCGTGTCTTCGTTGCGTTCGGTGCTCACCGTGCTGCTCCCTCGGCTCCGTACCGTCAGATGCAGCTGTGACGGAGCCGGGGCCCGCGCGGTTCCCACCGCGCGGACCGCGAGCGGCCGGGGTCAGGCGCCGTACTCGGCCATACCGTCCACGACGTGCGCGGACGCGAGCGGCACGGTGATGCCGTGCAGGCTCGACGGAGCGACCACCGACGGCGCCGCATGGGCGGGAACCGTCCAGTGCGGGGCCATCCGGCGGCAGTCGCCGAGCAGCTCGGCCAGCGACTCGGCGCTGGATTCAGGTTCGACGACGGGGGGCAGTGGGGACGAAGTAGAAGCCATGTATCCGACCCTAGGCACTTGATCAGGTACGGGTAAGCCCTACTATCGGGTAGTTTCTCCGTGTCCCATGGCCGGGTCCCGCGCCCGGCGGTGCACCCCATACGATGGCTGTGCCTTTTCCGTGTTGCCCAGGGCTTCTTCCGGCCCTTGCCGACCTTCGCCGCCGCCCCGCAGGAGCATTCAGTCGTGCGTATCGCTGTCACCGGATCCATCGCCACCGATCACCTGATGACCTTCCCCGGTCGCTTCGCCGACCAGCTGGTCGCGGACCAGCTGCACACGGTCTCGCTCTCCTTCCTCGTCGACAACCTCGACGTCCGGCGCGGCGGAGTCGCTCCCAACATCTGCTTCGGCATGGGCGTGCTCGGCCTCCGGCCGGTCCTCGTGGGCGCGGCGGGCTCCGACTTCGCCGAGTACCGCGCCTGGCTGGACCGGCACGGCGTCGACACCACGTCGGTCCGTATCTCCGAGGTGCTGCACACCGCGCGCTTCGTCTGCACCACGGACACCGACCACAACCAGATCGCGTCCTTCTACACCGGCGCGATGAGCGAGGCCCGGCAGATCGAGCTGCAGCCGATCGCCGACCGGGTGGGCGGCCTGGACCTGGTCCTCATCGGCGCGGACGACCCCGAGGCGATGATCCGGCACACCCAGGAGTGCCGCAGCCGCGGCATCCCGTTCGCGGCCGACCCCTCGCAGCAGCTCGCCCGCATGGACGGCGAGGACATCCGCCTCCTCGTGGAGGGCGCCACCTACCTCTTCACCAATGAGTACGAGAAGGCGCTCATCGAGTCGAAGACGGGCTGGACCGGCGAAGAGATCCTCGCCAAGGTCGGCACCCGCATCACCACCCTCGGCGCGCAGGGCGTCCGCATCGAGCGCGTCGGCCAGCCCGTGATCGAGGTCGGCTGCGCCGAGGAAGAGGCGAAGGTCGACCCGACCGGCGTCGGCGACGCGTTCCGCGCCGGTTTCCTCGCGGGCCTGGACTGGGACCTGTCGCTGGAGCGCTCCGCCCAGCTCGGCTGCATGCTGGCGACCCTCGTCATCGAGACGCTCGGCACCCAGGAGTACGAGCTGCGCCGCGGCCACTTCATGGACCGCTTCACCAAGGCCTACGGCCACGAGGCCGCCGCCGAGGTCAAGAGCCACCTGGCCTGACCCCTTCGTGGCCTCCATGGTCGGCCGGGCTGATTCCTTCAGCCCGGCCGACCATGGAGGCCGTCTTTCTCAGGTCCTGCGCCGCACCAGGTACGCCGTGCCCCGCTCCGCCGCGTGCTCTCCGACGTACTCCTGGTCCCGCATCTGGCACCACGCGGGGATGTCCAGCCGCGCCGCCTCGTCGTCGGACAGTACGGCGATCACCGCGCCCACCGGCACATCGCCGATGACCTTGGCGAGCTCGATGACCGGGATCGGGCACCGCTTGCCGAGCGAGTCGACCGTCAGCGCGGGCACCTCGGGCGAGCCGGTGACGTCCCCCTGCCCGGCGGCGGACTCCGTCGCGGGGGAGCCGGGGGCGCCGAGCCGGTCGCGGACCGAACGGACCACACCCGGCAGCACTTCGAGAAACCGTTCGACGTCCTCCCTCGGCGTGCCCGGCGGCAGTGACACCCGGACGTTGCCCTCCGACAGGACGCCCATCGCGCGCAGTACATGGCTCGGGGTCAGTGTGCTGGAGGTGCAGGACGACCCGGAGGAGACGGAGAAGCCGGCGCGGTCCAGCTCGCCGAGGAGCGCTTCCCCGTCGACGTAGAGACAGGAGAACGTCACGAGGTGCGGGAGCCGCAGGACGGGATGGCCGACGACCTCCACATCGGGGACAAGCGCGGGCACCCGGGAGCGGATCCGGTCGACCAGCTCCGACAGCCGCACGCGTTCGGCCGCGGCCTCCTCACGTACCGCGCGCAGCGACGCCGCCGCGGCCACGATGGCCGGCAGGTTCTCGAAGCCGGGGGAGCGCCCCGACTCCCGTTCGTCCGTGGGGCCCTGCGACGCGAAGCGCACGCCCTTGCGGACCGCGAGAAGTCCGACTCCGGGCGGCCCGCCCCATTTGTGGGCACTGGCGGTGAGCAGCGACCAGCCGCCCTCCACCGGCCCCCAGGCCAGCGACTGCGCCGCGTCCACCAGCAGCGGCACCCCCGCCTCCCGGCACAGCTCCGCTGCCTCGGCGACCGGCTGGACCGTGCCCACCTCGTGGTTGGCGGACTGCAGGCAGGCCAGCGCGGTGTCCGGCCGCAGCGCCGCGGCGAACGCGGCGGCGTCGACCAGCCCCGTACGGTCCACCCCGACCTCGGTGGCTTCGTACGCCTCGGCCGCATGGAGTACCGACGAGTGCTCGACGGCCGACACCACGAGGTGACGCCCCGTCCGCCGCCGCCCCGCCATGGCTCCGGACACGCCCGTGTGAACGGCACGGGTTCCCGAAGGAGTGAAAACAAGTTCGTCGGGCCGGCATCCCACCGCCTCGGCGGCGGCCTCCCGGGAGGCGTCCAACAGCAGCCGGGCGCGCCGGCCCTCGCGGTAGAGGCGGGCCGGATCCGCCCACCCCTCGTCCAGTGCGGCTACCAGCGCCTGACGCGCCACGGGGTGCAGAGGAGCGGCGGAAGCCGCATCGAAATAGGACACGCCCGGCACGCTACGCCTGTCGCCCGGCGGGCCGTCAGGCGGCATGCGGAGCATGCCGGTCCATCCCTTCGCGAAGTGCCCCGGCGCGTTGGACCCCCTCCCCGCGCGACCCCAAATAGCGTCCAGTAGGGTTTGGTCCGCATAAACATCCACACCTATCTGCCCGCGCCAGGGCCGACCGACCAGCTGACGGCCGGGCACCCGGACGCGTGGGCGAGACTCTCGGGAAGGCGCTACGTGAGTCCCAACGGCTCCGACCGCTCGTCGCGGCGCCCGGTGCGGCGGAAGCTGCCGCAGGCGCTGGCCGCGGCGCTGGTCCTTGTGACCGCCACCGGTTGTGAATACCCCCGCCTTGGCATGCCCAGCCCCGCTACGGAACAAGCACCCCGGATCCTGGCGCTCTGGCAGGGCTCCTGGGCCGCCGCGCTGGCGACCGGTGTGCTCGTCTGGGGTTTGATCATCTGGAGTGTGATCTTCCACCGGCGAAGCCGGACGAAGGTCGAGGTTCCTCCGCAGACCCGGTACAACATGCCCATCGAGGCGCTGTACACCGTGGTCCCGATCATCATCATCGCGGTGTTCTTCTACTTCACCGCGCGTGACGAATCCAAGATTCTGGCGACCTCCGCAAAGCCGGACCACGTGGTGAACGTGGTCGGCATGCAGTGGAGCTGGGCGTTCAATTACGTCGAGGACGTGAACGGCAACGGGACCACCCCCGCGGTGGCTCCCCCGGAGCTGGCCTCGATCCCCGCCGACAAGCTGCTGTTCCCGGTGGGCGCCAACGGCGTCTACGACTTCGGCACTCCCGCGTCGAAGAACCAGGACACCGGCAACCCCGGCCCGACGCTCTGGCTGCCGAAGGGCGAGACGGTGCGGTTCGTCCTCACCTCGCGCGACGTCATCCACTCGTTCTGGGTGGTGCCGTTCCTCATGAAGATGGACGTCATCCCCGGCCACACCAACGTCTTCGAGGTGACCCCGAGCAAGGAGGGCACCTTCCTGGGCAAGTGCGCGGAACTGTGCGGCATGGACCACTCCCGGATGCTCTTCAACGTGAAGGTCGTCTCCCCGGAGCAGTACAAGCAGCACTTGCAGGATCTGGCGAAGAAGGGCCAGACCGGTTACCTCCCGGCGGGCATTGCCACCACGGGCAACGCCAAGAATGCGGAGCCCAAGACCACATGAGCATTCTCAACGACCCCCACCAGGGCACGGCCGCCATCGGCGAGTCGTACGAGGACGAGTTGCCGGTGAAGCGGGCACAGCCCGGCGCCGTGGTCATCAAGTGGCTCACCACCACCGACCACAAGACGATCGGGACGATGTACCTGATCACCTCGTTCTTCTTCTTCATCCTCGGCGGCATCATGGCGCTGCTCATGCGCGCCGAACTGGCTCGCCCGGGCACCCAGATCATGTCGAACGAGCAGTTCAACCAGGCGTTCACGATGCACGGCACCGTGATGCTGCTGATGTTCGCGACGCCGCTCTTCGCGGGCTTCGCGAACTGGATCATGCCGCTGCAGATCGGCGCGCCCGACGTGGCGTTCCCGCGGCTGAACATGTTCGCCTACTGGCTCTACCTGTTCGGCTCGCTGATCGCGGTGGCCGGCTTCCTGACGCCGGCGGGCGCGGCCGACTTCGGCTGGTTCGCGTACTCCCCGCTGTCGGACGCCGTCCGCTCGCCGGGTGTCGGCGCCGACATGTGGATCATGGGTCTGGCCTTCTCCGGCTTCGGCACGATCCTCGGTTCGGTCAACTTCATCACCACGATCATCTGCATGCGCGCACCCGGCATGACGATGTTCCGCATGCCGATCTTCGTCTGGAACGTCCTGCTGACCGGTGTTCTGGTCCTGCTGGCCTTCCCGGTGCTGGCCGCCGCGCTGTTCGCCCTGGAGGCCGACCGGAAGTTCGGGGCGCACGTCTTCGATTCCGCGAACGGCGGGGCGTTGCTGTGGCAACACCTCTTCTGGTTCTTCGGCCATCCAGAGGTGTACATCATCGCGTTGCCGTTCTTCGGCATCATCAGCGAAGTGATCCCGGTGTTCAGCCGCAAGCCGATGTTCGGCTACGTCGGCCTGATCGGCGCGACGATCTCCATCGCCGGCCTGTCGGTCACCGTCTGGGCGCACCACATGTACGTCACCGGCGGTGTGCTGCTGCCGTTCTTCTCGTTCATGACGTTCCTCATCGCGGTCCCGACCGGTGTGAAGTTCTTCAACTGGATCGGCACGATGTGGAAGGGGTCACTGAGTTTCGAGACCCCGATGCTGTGGGCCGTCGGCTTCCTGATCACCTTCGCCTTCGGTGGTCTGACCGGTGTGATCCTGGCGGCGCCGCCGCTGGACTTCCACGTCTCGGACTCGTACTTCGTGGTGGCGCACTTCCACTACGTGATCTTCGGCACCGTGGTCTTCGCGATGTTCTCCGGCTTCCACTTCTGGTGGCCGAAGTTCACCGGCAAGATGCTGGACGAGCGACTCGGCAAGATCACCTTCTGGACGCTCTTCTTCGGCTTCCACGGCACGTTCCTGATCCAGCACTGGCTGGGCGTCGAGGGCATGCCGCGCCGTTACGCGGACTATCTGGCGGCCGACGGATTCACCACGCTGAACACCATCTCCACCATCAGTTCGTTCCTGCTCGGACTGTCGATGCTGCCGTTCTTCTACAACGTGTGGAAGACCGCGAAGTACGGCAAGAAGATCGAGGTCGACGACCCGTGGGGCTACGGCCGTTCCCTCGAATGGGCGACCTCCTGCCCGCCGCCGCGGCACAATTTCCTCACGCTGCCGCGTATCCGGTCCGAGTCGCCGGCGTTCGACCTGCACCACCCGGAGATCGCCGCTCTGGAGCTGGAGCACAGCCTCAGCAGTGACCGCGGCGCCCTCGTCGGCGGCGACGACCACAAGGAGGAGCAGCTGTGAGGGTCCAAGGCAAGATGTTCCTCGGCCTGGCGGTCTTCATCCTCGCCTCGGCCATCGTCTACGGCTACTGGTCCAGGGAACCCGCGGGCACCACGGCCCTGTTCCTGGCCTTCGGCCTCAGCGTGATGATCGGGTTCTACCTGGCCTTCACCGCCCGCCGGGCGGACACCGGAGCCCAGGACAACGAGAACGCGGAGGTGGCGGACGACGCCGGCGAGGTGGGCTTCTTCAGCCCGCACAGCTGGCAGCCGCTCTCGCTCGCCGTCGGTGGCGCGCTGGCGTTCCTCGGTGTGATCTTCGGCTGGTGGCTGCTGTACTGCTCCCTCCCGGTGCTCTTCGTCGGCCTGTACGGCTGGGTGTTCGAGTACTACCGCGGTGAGAACCAGACGCAGTAGGACCCCGGGGGAGACCGCCGGAAGTACACGGGCTGGGCCCGGACACCGTCACGGTGTCCGGGCCCAGCCCGTTCGCATGCGCTCAACGCGCCGATTCGGGCGATTCTTCATACCTTGTGACCATGAGTCACTCTTCCCGACGCCGGACGGCGATGCGATACGCACTTCTCGTGACCCCCCTGGCGGTGGGGCTGAGCTCCTGTGGCGGTGACGGCGGGGACCCGCTGGCCGCCCCTCCCTACGACGCGAGCGGCGAGGTCTCGTACAGCCTCGACGACGGCGGCAAGGTCGATCCGAACAAGCCCCTGGAGGTCACCGCCAAGGAGGGCAGCCGGATAACCGACGTCACGGCGACGGACGCCGCAGGACGCTACGTGCGGGGTGAACTCGCCCCGGACGGCATACGTTGGCACAGCACCGCCCCGCTGGCCGCAGGAGCCCACTACACGGTGCGGGTGAGCACCGAGGACGAGGACGGGCGTCCCGGCCGTAAGACCATCGGCTTCGACACGACGGCCGCCGACAAGCTGCTGCGGGTCAGCTTCGGCCCCGACGCCGGCACCTACGGTGTCGGCCAACCCGTGACCGCCGAGCTGACCCTGCCCGTCAAGGACCCCGCCGCGCGCGCCAAGGTCGAGCAGAACCTGCAGGTCACCGCCACTCCTGAGGCCGCCGCAGGCTCCTGGTACTGGGTGGACGACCGCACCCTGCACTACCGCCCGGAGACCTTCTGGCCCGCCCACGCGAAGATCGAGGTCCGCAGCACCCTGGACGGCGTGCGCATCAAGGACAGCCTCTACGGCGGGGCCTCCAAGCCGCTGTCTCTGACGACCGGCGACCGCGTCGAGGCGATAACGGACTCCGGCTCGCACGAGATGACGTTCAAGCGCAACGGCAGCGTCGTCCGGACCATACCCGTCACCACCGGCAAGCCCGGCTTCTCCACCCGCAACGGCGTCAAGGTCGTCCTGGGCAAGGAGGAGTTCGTCCGGATGCAGAGCGAGAGCATAGGCATAGCCGCCGGCAGCTCCGAGGGGTACGACCTGCCCGTGTACTGGGCCACGCGGGTGACATGGAGCGGCGAGTACGTGCACGCCGCGCCCTGGTCGGTGGGCTCACAGGGCGCCGACAACGTCAGCCACGGCTGCACCGGGATGAGCACCGAGAACGCCCACTGGTTCTTCGACCAGGTGCGCAAGGGCGACGTCGTCCAGGTCGTCAACAGCGCGGGCGCGACCATGACTCCGTTCGACAACGGCTTCGGCGACTGGAACCTGAAGTGGACCGACTGGAAGAAGGGCAGCGCGCTGGGCAGCGCGGGCAAGGCGGCGGCGGTGCAGAACACCGCCGCCCCGGCCCGGCTCCGTCCCGAGGTGTAGCCACCGGGATCGGGCTGCCGCGCGGGCCGGGGCCGGACAGGGCCTTCCTACGCGGACGCGGTCGCCGCGAGGCGCTTGCGCAGCAGCCCGGCCAGAGCCTGCGCGAGCGCCACCGGGTCGACGGGGTGGGTCACCGCCGCGTCCGCCCGGCTCCAGGTGGCCAGCCAGGCGTCCTGCGGCCGCCCGATCAGCACCAGTACCGGCGGAGCCTGGAAGATCTCGTCCTTGACCTGCCGGCACACCCCCATGCCCCCCGCGGGAGCCGTCTCACCGTCGAAGACGCAGGCGTCGATACCGCCCCGTTCCAACTCCGTGAGGACGGCCGGCAGTGTCGCGCACTCCAGGAATTCGACCGGCGGCAGGTCGGGCGCCGGCCTGCGCCCGACGGCGAGCCGGACCTGCTCCCGGGTGTTCGCGTCGTCGCTGTAGACCAGCACCGTGGCAGTCGCCCGCATCGTGCCTCCTGATCGTCGAGGATTCGTCGTCGAGTCCGTCGTCAAGTGGCTCGGATGCTACTCCCGTGAACAGCTCCGCGAGGAGCCTTCGGACCAGGACAAGATCCGTCCGATGCTCCGTCATCCCTCCTTCGAGGGACGGCTTCGGTAGGCCACGCGGGTCTCCTGCAGGGCCGGACACACCGAATGGCACCCCCCGGAGTGAGCGCGAGATAAGGGACCGACATAATGTCGGACGTGGCGACAGCAACAGCAGTAGATACCGGGCACGCGCACCCGTCGGTCAACCGGCCGAACCTCACCAGCGTCGGAACCATCATCTGGCTGAGTTCCGAGCTGATGTTCTTCGCGGCCCTCTTCGCGATGTACTTCACCCTTCGCTCGGTGACGGGTGCCGAGTTCTGGAAGGAACACGCGTCGGCGTTGAACGTTCCGTTCTCGGCGACGAACACCACGATCCTCGTGCTCTCCTCCCTCACCTGCCAGCTCGGCGTGTTCGCCGCCGAGCGCGGCGACGTGAAGAAGCTCCGCGCGTGGTTCATGCTCACGTTCGTGATGGGCGCGATCTTCATCGGCGGCCAGATCTTCGAGTACACCGCACTGGTCAGGGACGACGGCCTCTCGCTGTCGTCCGACCCGTACGGATCGGTGTTCTACCTCACGACCGGCTTCCACGGGATGCACGTGACAGGTGGTCTGATCGCGTTCCTGCTGGTCCTGGGCAGAACGTACGCGGCCAAGAGGTTCACTCACGAGCAGGCCACGGCGGCCATCGTCGTGTCCTACTACTGGCACTTCGTCGATGTCGTCTGGATCGGCCTCTTCGCCACGATCTACCTGATCAAGTAACCGGCGGCCCGGCCACGGGCCGGAACGACGCTCAGACAGACACAGCCAGAAGCATCGACACAGATCCTGACCGGGGTAATCCGTGAAAAAGCTCTCCGCACGACGGCGCCATCCGCTGGCGGCGCTTGTCGTCCTACTCCTCGCGCTCGCGGCCACCGGGGGGCTCTACGCCGCGTTCGCGCCGGCGCAGAAGGCGCAGGCCGACGACACAGCGCAGTCCCTCGCGATCGAAGAGGGCAAGAAGCTGTACGCCGTCGGCTGCTCCAGCTGCCACGGCACGTCCGGCCAGGGAAGTAAGAACGACGGCCCGAGCCTGGTGGGCGTCGGCGCCGCAGCCGTCGACTTCCAGTTGGGCACCGGCCGTATGCCGGCCCAGCAGCCGGGATCGCAGATCCCGAAGAAGAAGGTCATCTACACGCAGGCCCAGATCGACCAGCTCGCCGCGTACATCGCTTCGCTCGGCCCGGGTCCTTCGGTGCCCACCAAGGAGCAGTACAGCCCGGACGGCGCGGACGCCGCCAGGGGCGGGGAGCTGTTCCGGACGAACTGCGCGCAGTGCCACAACTTCACAGGCAAGGGCGGTGCGTTGACGAACGGCAAGTACGCGCCCAGCCTGGAGAACGTGGACCCCAAGCACATCTACGAGGCCATGCAGACCGGCCCGCAGAGCATGCCGTCGTTCCCCGACGGCACCATGCCGTCGGACGCGAAGGCGGACATCATCGCCTACCTCGAAGCGGTGAACGGCGAAGACACCCCCAGCCCCGGTGGCCTTGAGCTCGGAGGCATCGGACCGGTGTCGGAGGGTCTGTTCGCCTGGATCTTCGGCCTCGGAGCCATGATCGCTGTCGCCATCTGGGTTGCGGCCCGGACCACGAAGGCCAAGAAGTCATGAGTCAGGACATGTCAGAGTCAGAAGAGAACCTGCCGAGTGAGCTGTCACCGGCTCACGGGGGCCATGAGCCGGTCGTCCGCGGAGAGAACGCCTTCGCCGACCCCGGTCTGCCGCCCCACGAGCACCGCCGTCAGGACATCGACGAGCGTGCCGCGAAGAGCTCGGAACGCACCATCGCGTTCCTCTTCCTCCTGTCGATGCTGTCCACGATCGGCTTCATCGCCTGTTTCGTGGTCTTCCCCGTCGACAAGATCATCTACGTTTGGCCGTTCGGTCACGTCAGTGCGCTGAACTTCTCGCTCGGCCTGACTCTGGGCCTCGCCCTCTTCTGCATCGGCGCCGGCGCGGTCCACTGGGCCCGCACGCTGATGTCCGACGAGGAGAGCGCCTCGGAGCGGCACCCGATCGAGGCCGAGCCCGAGGTCAAGGCACAGGTGCTGGCCGACTTCGCACAGGGTGCGAAGGAGAGCGGCTTCGGCCGTCGGAAGCTGATCCGCAACACGATGTTCGGCGCGCTGGCCCTGGTGCCGCTGTCGGGCGTGGTGCTCCTGCGCGATCTGGGACCGCTGCCGGGGGACAAGCTCCGCCACACCCTGTGGTCCAAGGGCAAGGTGCTGGTCAACCAGAACACCAACAAGCCGCTCCGGCCCGAGGACGTCGTCGTAGGCTCGCTCACCTTCGCCCTTCCCGAGGGACTGGAAGAGGATCAGGCGCGCTTCCAGAGGGAGATCGCCAAGGCTGCCCTGATGATCGTCCGGCTCGAGCCCGAGGACATCAAGGACAAGCAGGAGCGCGACTGGGGCCATGAGGGCATCGTCGCGTTCTCCAAGATCTGCACGCACGTCGGCTGCCCGATCAGCCTGTACGAGCAGCAGACGCACCACGTACTGTGCCCATGCCACCAGTCGACGTTCGACCTGTCCGACGGCGCCCGGGTCATTTTCGGTCCTGCCGGCCACGCTCTTCCGCAGCTGCGGATCAGCGTGAACGAGGAGGGCAACCTCATCGCCCTCGGAGACTTCGCGGAGCCCGTCGGCCCGAGCTTCTGGGAGCGCGGATGAGTACCACTGCTGAAAACCCGCAGCGCCGGGGCAAAGCACCCGCCGGCGAGCGGGTCGCGGACTGGGCCGATGGCCGTTTGGGCATCTACGGCCTGGCCAAGGCGAACATGCGCAAGATCTTCCCGGACCACTGGTCCTTCATGCTCGGGGAGATCTGCCTCTACACCTTCATCATCCTCATCCTCACGGGTGTGTATCTGACGCTGTTCTTCCACCCGAGCATGAACGAGGTCGTCTACGAGGGCCCCTACGCCCCGTTGCAGGGCCAGCGCATGTCCGAGGCGTTCGCCTCGACGATGCACATCAGCTTCGAGGTGCGCGGCGGGCTGCTGGTCCGCCAGATCCACCACTGGTCCGCGCTGATCTTCGTGGCCGCGATGCTCGTGCACATGATGCGCGTGTTCTTCACGGGCGCGTTCCGCAAGCCCCGCGAGGTCAACTGGGTCTTCGGCTTCCTGCTGCTGGTCCTCGGCATGTTCACCGGGTTCACCGGCTACTCGCTGCCGGACGACCTGCTGTCGGGTACCGGTGTCCGGTTCATGGACGGCGCGGTGCTCTCCATGCCGGTCGTGGGCACGTACCTGTCGTTCTTCATGTTCGGCGGGCAGTTCCCCGGCACCGACTTCGTCCCGCGCTTCTACTCGGTGCACATCCTGCTGCTGCCGGGCATCATGGCCGGCCTGCTGGTGGCCCACCTGATCCTGGTCTTCTACCACAAGCACACCCAGTTCCCGGGTGCGGGCAAGACGGAGAAGAACGTCGTCGGCATGCCGTTGCTGCCGGTGTACATGGCGAAGGCGGGCGGCTTCTTCTTCCTGGTCTTCGGCGTCATCGCGGCGGTCTCCTCGCTCGCGTCGATCAACCCGATCTGGGCGATGGGCCCCTACCGGCCGGACCAGGTGTCCACCGGCGCGCAGCCCGACTGGTACATGGGCTTCTCCGAGGGCCTGATCCGTGTCATGCCGGGCTGGGAGATCAACGCGTGGGGCCACACCCTGGCCCTGGGTGTGTTCATCCCGCTGATGATCTTCCCGCTGGTGCTCGTCGCGATCGCGGTCTACCCGTTCGTCGAGTCCTGGGTCACCGGGGACAAGCGGGAGCACCACCTGCTGGACCGGCCGCGCAACCACCCGGTCCGCACCGGCTTCGGTGCGGCCTGGCTGAGCTGGTACGGCATCCTGCTCGTCGGCGGCGGCAACGACCTCTGGGCGACGCACTTCCACCTGTCGCTCAACCAGATCACCTGGGTCGTGCGCATCGGGTTCTTCGTGCTCCCCGTGCTCGTGTTCATCGCGACCAAGCGGATCTGCCTCGGCCTCCAGCGCCGCGACCGCGACAAGGTCCTGCACGGTCGCGAGACCGGCACGATCAAGCGGCTGCCGCACGGTGAGTTCATCGAGGTGCACGAACCGCTCTCCCAGGAGGCGCTGCACACGCTCACCGCTCACGACCAGCCGAAGCCGCTCGAAACCGGCCCCGAGGTCGACGAGAACGGTGTGGAGCGCAAGGTCGGCGCGATCACGAAGCTGCGCACCAAGCTGTCGCAGGGCTTCTACGGCGAGGGCAGCCAGATTCCCAAGCCGACCGTCGAGGAGCATGCGGAGATCACCAGCGGCCACGGCCACCACTGATCCCCGCCTGACCCCCCGCGCGGGCTGAAGGCAACGGCGAAGGGCCCCGTCCATGACATGGACGTGGCCCTTCGCCGTGCCCGGCCCCCGATAGGCTGGGGACGCAGTAGCTACCCGACCACCAGGAGTGTGGACCATGAGCGTTGTGACCCCGGCAGGCGGCGACAGCTCGGCGGCCAACTCGTGGCCGGGCGTACTCAACCCGCTGCTGCGCGGCCATGACCTTACGGCCGACGACACCGCCTGGGCGATGGACCAGATCATGAGCGGTGAGGCCACCGACGCCCAGATCGCCGGTTTCGCCGTCGCGCTGCGCGCCAAGGGCGAGACCATCGACGAGGTGTCGGGCCTGGTCCGGTCGATGTACGCGCACGCCAACATCATCGAGGTGCCGGGCGCCACGGTGGACATCGTCGGCACCGGCGGCGACCTCGCGAAGACCGTGAACATCTCCACCATGTCGGCGCTGGTCGTGGCGGGCACCGGCGCCAAGGTCGTCAAGCACGGCAACCGCGCCGCGTCGTCCCAGAGCGGCTCGTCCGACGTGCTGGAGAAGCTCGGCGTCAATCTCGAACTCACCCCGCAGCGGGTCGCGGAGGTCGCCGAGGAAGCGGGCATCACGTTCTGCTTCGCGGTGAAGTTCCACCCCGCGCTGCGGTACGCGGCCAAGGCCCGCAGGGAGCTCGGCGCCCAGACCACGTTCAACTTCCTCGGCCCGCTCACCAATCCGGCCCGGGTACGGGCCCAGGCCACCGGGGTCGCCGACGCGCGGATGGCGCCGATCATGGCGGGCGTGCTGGCCGAGCGCGGCTCGTCCGCGCTGGTGTTCCGCGGTGACGACGGGTTGGACGAGCTGACCACCACCGCGACCTCCCAGGTGTGGGTGGTCCGGGACGGCAAGGTCGACCAGGTCGCGTTCGACCCGCGGGACGTCGGGATCCCGCTGGTCCCCGTCGAGGCCCTGCGCGGCGCCGACGCCTCGTACAACGCCGAGGTCGCCCGCCGGCTGCTGGCCGGCGAGCGCGGCCCGGTCCGCGACGCGGTCCTCCTCAACGCCGCCGCCGCCCTGGTGGCCCTCGAACCCGGCTCCGCCACCCTGGAGGTCCAGATCGCCGAGGGCATCAACCGCGCCGCCGAGGCCGTGGACTCGGGCGCGGCCAGGATCGCGCTGGAACGCTGGGTCGCGGCGAGCAACGCGTAACGCCCTTCCGGCGGATCATGAACGGCTCCTTCCCGGCCTTCGGCGGGGGGGAGCCGTGCCGAGGCTCCCCCCCCGGCCTCCGGCCGGGGGGGACCTCACGCAGCGGACGGCGCCCGGACGCCCATGGTTGGCCGGACGGGCCCCGGCACCCGTCCGGCCGATCCCTGCCCGCCGCTCGACCGGTGATTCTCCGCGGGACCGGGACGAGGCGGGCCGGTCCTGGTGGCGGATTTCCCCTCCGGCCCGTCCGGAGGACGACCCGTACGGGCGTCCGCATTGCGGAATCCGCCTTGCCGTCGGGCGGACAACTGGCATACTTCTCGTCAGGTCACGAGTGACAGCGATTTGGCCCTGGCTTGCTGTCCGGCAACCCTCCGTCCGTGGCGGGGTGCCCCAGGTGATGACCGGGCCGTAGGCGAGGTGTCTGCGGCAAGCGCGGGCCCCTTCGCGACTGCTTCCGGGGTCCTGGTCCCTGAGGAGCTCCGTCATGTCCGTGCACCCCGTTTCCCCCTGCGCCCCCGGTTCCGTGGCCACCGCTCCCCTCGAGGTGCTCGGCCGTGACGTCCTGGTCCCGCTGGTGACCGGCGGCGAGGTCACCTACGCCGCCCTGGACTACGCGGCCAGCGCGCCCGCGCTGCAGCGGGTGTGGGACGACGTGGCCGCGTACGCGCCGTACTACGGCAGCGTGCACCGCGGCGCCGGGTACCTCTCCCAGCTCTCCACCGACCTGTTCGAGCAGAGCCGGGCGACCGTGGCCGACTTCCTGGGCTGCCGGGACGGCGACCAGGTGGTCTTCACCCGCTCGACGACCGACTCCCTCAACCTGCTGGCCTCGGTGCTCCCGGCCGGTACCCAGGTCTTCGTCTTCGAGACCGAGCACCACGCGTCGCTGCTGCCGTGGCGAGACGCGCAGGTCACGTACCTGAGCGCGCCCCGCACCCCCGAGCAGGCCGTCGCCTCGCTGGAGGCGGCGCTCGCGCACCGCGACCCCAACGGCCCCGCGCTGGTCTGCGTGACCGGCGCCTCGAACGTCACCGGCGAGATCTGGCCGGTCCGCGAGCTGGCCGACGCGGCGCACGCGCACGGCGCCCGGATCGTGCTCGACGCCGCGCAGCTCGCCCCGCACCACCCGGTGGACATCGCCGAACTCGACGTGGACTGGGTGGCGTTCTCCGGGCACAAGCTCTACGCCCCGTTCGGCTCCGGCGTGCTGGCCGGCCGGGCGGACTGGCTGCGGGAGGCCGAACCGTACCTGGCGGGCGGCGGCGCGAGCCGCAAGGTCGCACGGCGGGCCGACGGCGGGGTGGACGTCGAGTGGCACTCGACCGCGGCCCGGCACGAGGCCGGATCGCCCAACGTCATCGGCGTGTACTCGATCGCCTCGGCCTGCCGGGCGCTGTCCGAGGCGGGCTTCGACTCGCTCGTCGAGCGGGAGCAGGGCCTGGTCACCCGGGTCCGCGCGGGACTGGCCGAGGTGCCGCAGGTCAGGGTGTTGTCGCTGTTCGGCGACGACGCCCCCCGGGTCGGCGTCATCTCGTTCGTCGTGGACGGCTGGAACAGCTCGCACTTCGCCGCCGCGCTGTCCGCCGAGTACGGCATCGGGGTGCGCGACGGCCTCTTCTGCGCCCACCCGCTGGTCCGCACGCTGCTGGGCAGCGAGCCCACCGAGCCGGGCGAGTGCGGATCCCCGGAGACCGAGCCGGGGGAGAAGTCGCTCAACGCGATTCGTGTGAGCTTCGGGGCGGGTACGCCCGACGAGCACGTGGAGCGCTTCCTGAGCGCCGTCACCGAACTCGTCAGGGACGGCGCCAAGTGGAACTACCGCACCGAGGACGGGCGCTGCGTGCCCGCCCGCGACTGAGCGGTCGCGGGAACAGGGCCGGGCCCAGCGGACGCCCGGCCGGTCGCGTCAGCCTTCGAGGCCGATCGCGAAGGCCGCCTCCAGGTCGTGCTGGGAGTACGTGCGGAACGCGACGTGGGTGTCGGTGGCCTCGACGCCGGGGATCTTGCTGATCCGGCCCGGGATGACGTCCGCGAGGTCGTCGTGCCGGGAGACCCGGACCATGGCGACCAGGTCGTACGTCCCGGTCACCGAGTAGACCTCGCTGACGCTGTCCAGGGCGGCGATCGCCTCGGCGATCTCGGGGATCCGGTCGACGCTGGTCTTGATGAGCACGATCGCGGTGATCACGGCTGTAGGTCTCCTTGGGTCGCCCTGGCTGCGGTCTCCAGCTTAGGGCTTCGCCGGAAGCACACCCAGGTGGCCAGGAAGCCGAAGACGAAGCCGACCACATGGGCCAGATAGGCGACCCCCGGCCCCGACTGGCTGGTCCGGGCGGCCAGCCACTGCAGCGCGAACCAGAAGCCGAGGACCATCCAGGCCGGGAAGCGCAGCGGGACGAAGAAGAGGAACGGGAACAGGCTCGTCACCCGCGCCCTGGGATAGAGCCAGAGATACGCGCCGAGCGCCCCGGAGATCGCGCCGGAGGCGCCGACCAGTGTCTGCGGGGAGTCGGTGTGGGCGAGCGCGAAGCCGTACGTGGCGAGGTATCCGGCGGCCAGAAAGAACAGCAGATACCGGAAGCGGCCCATGCGGCTCTCGACGTTGTCGCCGAAGACGTACAAAAACAGCATGTTGCCGATCAAATGCAGCCAACTTCCATGGACGAACATCGCGGTGAGCACCGACAGAAACGGCGTTTTGGTGAAGGCGCGCGGTGTCGGGCAGCCGGCGGGAAGGCCCAGCCGGTCCAGCGGCAGCTGCCCGTGGAACAGCTCGGCGGGGATGACTCCCCAGCGGTCGAAATAGACCGCCTGGGCACACCGGAGCTGGTCACCCGAGCCGTAGGAGGGGTTGAACCCCGAGATCGGGCCGAGCAGGAACACCACGACGCAGAGCGCGATCAGGGAGTACGTCACCACGGGAGTGCGGCGGACCGGGTTCTTGTCGTAGACCGGGATGACCATGTACCGATCATGACGGAACGGGTGTATCGGTCAGGGGGTGCCTCGCCGCAGCGCCGGCCGCCGTGGAGGCCGTAGGGTAACCGGAACGCGCGCGTACGCCACGTGCCGACCCCGAAAGTCCTGAAAGAGGTGTCCGTCCGATGCCGGTTCCCCTGCCGACCGCGACGACCCGGTGGCGCTGCACGCTGTGCGGCAACCTGACCCGGTTCGATGTCACGCGATCGACGAAGGTCGTCGAGTACATCCACCTCGACCTCGCCGGTGAGGCGAAGGTCGAGGAGACCGAGGTGCTCAGCGAGACCGTGGAGTCGGTGCGCTGCCGCTGGTGCAACGCGGCGGACCAGGTGGAGCTGGTCGACCGGCCCAGTGCCGGGGCCGAGGCGGCCGCCGCAGCGGAAGCGGACTCGACGCAGGGTTGACCCTGTACGGCGACAATGGACTTGTACGGCGGCGGCCAGAGGGATCGAAGGGGGCCGGGGAGGCGCCGACAGCACTGGACGGGAGTGACTGGTGGATGGGACCGGCGGGCACCCGCAGGCCGAGAGCAGCGGCGCCGACGAGGCCGCCGAGCCGGCCCTGGACCGACCGCTGCCCGAAGGTGTGCGGCACCGGGTCGTGACGATAGCCGCTGATGCCTTCGGCGGCCTCACGCTCGCCGAACTGCCCTCCCCGCTGCGGCCCTACGCTCGGTTCACCCCGTCGCGGCGCGCCAAGTTCGCGGCGACCGCTCTGGCGACCGCCCTGGAGACCGATCCCGCCTTCCGGCAGAAGATCGCCGCCCGGCTGCGCGAGTCCCAGCCGGAACTGGCCGAGGCGCTGGAGGCGGGCACCCCGCCGCCCGCCGCGGACCCGCTCGACGTGGCCGCGGCCGCCTATCTGCTGCGCCCGGCCGGCTGGGCCAAGATCGTCGCGACCGCAGGCGAGGAGGCGCAGCGCGCCCTGGCCGAACGGGCCGACGGCGAGACCACCCGCGAACTGCAGCAGCTCAGGGACGAGCTGGCCGAATTCCAGCTCCAGGCCCGGGACGAGGCCGCCCGCGGCCGCGGCGAGCTGGAGGCGGCCCGCAAGGAGATCGACTCGACGCAGCGCAGGCTGCGCAGCGCGATCAGCGACATGAAGCGTGCCGAGGCGGCGCTGCGCAAGGTGGAGGCCGAGCTGGAGGACGTCCGGGCAGCGGCCGCCGCGGACAAGGCCGCCGCCGACAACGAGGCGCGCCGGCTGAAGACCCGGGTCACCGAGGCCGAGGCCGCCGTCGAGGCGGGCCGCAGGTCCGTGCGCGAGGGCCGCAGCGCCGAGGGTGTTCGGCTGCGGCTGCTGCTGGACACCGTGCTGGACGCGGCCACCGGGCTCCGCCGTGAGCTGGCGCTGCCGCCGCGCGACACCATGGGCGTCCGGCCGGCCGACACCGTGGAAGCGGTGGCCCCCGGCACGATCAGTCCCAAGGACATCGCGCAACGCGCCCTGTCCGAGAACGACCCTGCCCTGCTCGACCAGTTGCTGGCCCTCCCGCAGGCGCACCTGGTGATCGACGGCTACAACGTCACCAAGACCGGTTATCCGTCCCTGCCGTTGGAGAAGCAGCGGCTGCGGCTGCTCGGCGGCCTCGCGGTGCTGGCCGCGCAGAGCGGCGCCGAGGTCACCTGCGTCTTCGACGGGGCCGACCTGGACGCCCCGGTGCTGCTGGCGCCGCCGCGCGGAGTGCGGGTGATGTTCAGCAAGGCGGGGGAGACCGCTGACGAATTGATCCGGCGCCTGGTGCGGGCGGAGCCGCCGGGGCGGGTCGTCGTGGTGGTCTCCGCGGACCGTGAGGTGGCCGACGGAGTCGCCAAGGCCGGTGCGCGGCCCGTCGCTTCGACGCTGCTCCTCAAGCGGCTCGCGCGCGGCTGAGCCCTGCCGGGGCGGCACGGTCCGATGTGTCCGGAGCATCGTGGTCGAGCCCGGTCGTGGCTTTGGTGCTTCGGTGTGCCGTTATGGGCGTTTGTCCTCAACTCAGCGTCAGACGGCCACTACTGCACGTTCGGTGGTCGTAAAGAAAACATGTTGCGATCGAAGTTTTACCTACAAGGATTTGAACCGATCACAGGAAGGTCACTAAGGTCGGGGCTCGAACCTCCGCGCCGTTGATCAAGCCGCACCGCGAACTCCGTGGAACCAGCGGCCGAACGATCCGGCGCAGGGGGGACCGCCGACCAACCGGGTAGGCGGCTGAAGGAAGAAGGAGCTCGCCTTCGTGGCGTCCCACCGTCGTCCCAAGCCGACAAGCCGCATGCGGGTGACCGTCCTCACCGCAACCGCTGCCGCAGCCGTCGCCCTCACGTCCCAGGCCGCGAACGCCGCCCCCGCCAAGCCCGACATCAAGGACGTCAAGTCCCAGGTCGACAAGTTGTACGACGAGGCGGAGCAGGCCACCGAGAAGTACAACGGTGCCCAGGCGCAGCAGACCAAGCTGCAGAAGGAGGTCGGCGACCTCCAGGACCAGGTGGCGCGCGAGCAGGGCACGCTCAACACCCTCCGCGAGGGTCTCGGCGCGATGGCCAGCGCCCAGTACCGCACCGGCGGCATCGACCCGACGCTCCAGCTCTTCCTGTCGACGGACCCGGACACCTACCTGTCCAAGGCGTCCACGATGGACCAGGTGAGCTCCCAGCAGGCCGGCGCGCTCAAGGAGATCCAGGAAGCCAAGCGCATCCTGGACCAGCAGCGCGCCCAGGCGACCACCAAGATGGCCGAGCTGGAGAGCGCCCGCACCGAGCTCGGCAAGCAGAAGGACGCGACCAAGAGCAAGCTCGCCGCGGCCCAGAAGCTGCTCAACTCGCTGACCGCGCAGCAGCGTGCCGCCCTCGCGGACCAGGACTCCCGCGCGAACCGCTCCAACGAGCGGCCCAACCTGGGTGACGTCCCCCCGCCCTCGCAGCGGGCCGCCGCCGCGTTCGCCGCCGCGCAGAGCAAGATCGGCAAGCCGTACAGCTGGTCCGCGACCGGCCCCAACAGCTTCGACTGCTCCGGCCTCACCATGTGGTCCTACGCGCAGGCCGGCGTCAACATACCCCGGATGTCCCAGGACCAGGCCAACTACGGCACCCGCCTGACGATGAGCCAGCTGGCCCCCGGCGACCTGGTCATCTTCTTCGGCGACCACCACCACGTCGGCTTCTACGCCGGCAACGGCATGGTGCTGCACGCTCCCAAGCCGGGTGCGTACGTGCGCTACGAGGCGATCGGCAACATGCCGTTCCAGTTCGGCGTACGGATCTGATCCGGTTCGGAATCCGGTCCGGACCCTTCGCGGTCCGGTCCGGCGTACCGGTCCGAGTGGGTTCGGCGGCCGGTGCCGTGGTTCATTCGGGTGATATCGGAGGGTGACCGCTGACGGCCGAGCGGCAGTGACCTGGGCATCGAGAAGGACGCCCGTCCGCCGCGGCCGCACCGTTTTTGAACTCGGCGTGATCGTCTGACTACTGTCACAGCCGTGGCAACACATCGGCGGTCCCCGCAGCCCGGCTTCACCCGCACCTCCCGCGTCACCGTGCTCTCCGCGGCGGCCGCCGCGGCGGCGCTCTCCGGGGGCGCGGCGGCGCAGGTCGCGGCAGCCGACCCGGCGGGTACCGCGACCGACACGTCCTCCCGGGTGGACCGGCTCTACCAGCAGGCCGAGCAGGCCACCGAGCAGTACAACGCGGCGCAGGAGCGCGCCACCCGGCTGCGGCACGAGGTGGAAACCCTGCAGGACCAGGCCGCCCGGGGCCAGGAGCGCGTCAACCGGATGCGGGACGATCTCGGCGCGATCGCCGGAGCCCAGTACCGCAGCGGCGGCATCGATCCGACGATGGCCCTCATGCTCTCCTCCGACCCCGACAGCTACCTCGACCGGGCCGAGGCGCTGGACCGGATCACCGCCCACCAGGCCGCCGCCCTGGCGCAACTGCAGGAAGCACAGCGGTCGTTGGAGCAGAAGCGGTCGTTGGCGGCGGCGAAGCTCGCCGACCTGGAACACGCCAGGTCCACGATGAAGGATCGCAAGCGCAGCGTGCAGGGCAAACTCGGCGCGGCGCAGCGGCTGCTCAACGAACTGCCGGCCGCCCAGCGCGCCGGGTTCGTCCGCGGTCTGGACGACCGGGCCTCGCGCTCCGGCCGTGCCGCACCCGACATGCCGGATCTGCCGGCCTCCTCGTCCCGCGCCGCGATCGCCGTCGCCGCCGCCCGCGCGGCGATCGGCTCGCCCTATGTGTGGGGCAGCACCGGGCCGTCGTCCTTCGACTGCTCCGGCCTCATGCAGTACGCCTACCGGAAGGCGGGGGTGTCGCTGCCGCGGACCTCGCAGGAGCAGAAGCACGCCGGACACCGGGTCCCGCTGGACCAGGCCCGCCCCGGCGACCTGGTGATCTACCGGGACAACGCGAGCCATGTGGGGATGTACGTCGGCGGCGGCCGGGTGGTGCACGCGCCGTACCCGGGCGCGCGGGTGCGGTACGACCCGGTCGACATGATGCCGATCTCCGCGGTCACGCGGCCCTGACCGGGCCGGCCCCGCTGCCGGGCTGATCCGGCGTCCGGGGCGGCGCCCGTACGATCGGGCGTATGGCGGCAGCGCGCACGCGACCCGGGACCGCCGCGCCCTGGTGCGCGGCGGTTCTCGCCGTGCTGACTGTGCTGGCGCTGCTCACGGGATGCGGGGGTGGCAGGACCGGCGCCGAGGTCGTCCCCGCCGGTCCCGGCGTTCCCGCCGTCCAGTCCCTGCTCGACCGGCACGCGGCGGCTGTGCTGCACCATGACGAGACGGCGTTCCTGGCGGATGTCGCGGACGCCCCGGCCGTCGATCCGGGTTTCCGGGAACGGCAGCGGCAGGTGTTCCGGAACCTGGCGCAGGTGCCGCTCGACGCGTGGTCGTACCGGGTGGTGAGCGTCGACGCCGGCGGCGGCCAGGACCGGGCGCGGGCGACGGTCCGGGTGGGCTACCGGTTGACCGGGTACGACACCGCCGAGGTGACCTCGGACGCCGATCTGACGCTCCTGCGGCGCGGCGGCCGCTGGTACGTGGCTGGAGACCGGCACGACGTCCAGCAGCTGTGGGACCAGGGCCCGGTGCGGGTGGTGCGCGGAGCGCACAGCCTCGTGCTCGGGACGGACGGCCCCGCGGTGCTGCGGGCCTACGCCGACGGCGCCGACCGCGCGGTGCCCGCGGTACGGCGGGCCTGGGGGACCGGCTGGAGCGGCCGCGTCGTCGTCGAAGTGCCGTCCTCGCTGGCGCGGATGGCCGCGCTGCTGCACGCGGCACCCGCGACCTACCGCGGTATCGCCGCCGTCACCACCGGCGAGCTCGGCGGTTCCTCCGGTGCCCCGGCCGACCGCGTGATCATCAACCCCGAGGCGTTCGGGGAGCTTTCCGCCTTCGGCCGCCAGGTCGTCCTCACCCACGAGACGACCCATGTCGCGACCCGCGCCGCCACCACCGCGGCCACCCCGCTGTGGCTCTCCGAGGGCTTCGCCGACTGGGTCGGCTACCGCGGCACCGGCCGCACCGCCCGCCAGGACGCACCCGAACTGAGCCGCGACGTGGCCGCGGGGAAGGTACCGCGGAATCTGCCGTCCGATGCCGACTTCGGCACGATGACCAGCGGTCTGGCGCAGGCGTACGAAGGAGCCTGGCTCGCGTGCCGGCTGATCGCCGGTGAATGGGGCGACGCGAAACTCACCGCGCTGTACCGGGCCGTCGCCACCGGCGGCTCCCTCGACACGCGGCTGCGCGCGGTGCTCGGGACCGGCCTCGACGACTTCACCGCGCGCTGGCGCGCCTATGTACAGCGGGAGTTGGCATGACGACGGGCGGGACGGGTGAGACGGATGAGATGGGTGAGATGGGTGAGATGGGTGGGGATGACGGGTCGGACGATGCGGACTTCACCCCTGCGGAGGTCGAGCGGGGACGGGCGCTGCGCCGCGGGCAGTGGCCGCCCGCCCTCGCCGGCCGGCTGGCCTCCCTGCTGCTCCTGCTCGCCCTCGGCCTGACCCCGGCCGGCGCCGGCCTCGTCGGTCTGTTCGGCGACTCCTGGGCCGCGCGGATCGTCGGTGGCGGGCTCGCCCTGGTGCTGCTGCGGCAGCTCGTCGCGCTGCCCTTCGCCGCCCGGGTGCGGATCGTACGGGCCCGGTTCGGGCTCGTCACCCAGGGCTGGGGCGGCTGGGCGGTGGACGTGCTGCGTGGGCTGCTCGTCTCCGTACCGCTCGCGCTCGGCGCGCTCTTCGCCGTCTACGCGCTCGCCGGGACCACCTCCCGGTGGTGGATCTGGACGGCGCTCGGCGCGGCCGCCGTCACCGTCGCGCTCTCGTGGCTGGCCCCGGTCGTCTTCGAACCGCTCTTCAACCGCTTCACCCCGATGGAGCCGGGTTCGCTGCGCGACGCGCTCCTCGATCTGGCGGCACGCGACGGGATCGCCGTCCGCGACGTCCTGGTCGCCGACGCCTCCCGGCGCACCACCGCGCTCAACGCGTACGTCTCCGGCTTCGGCCGGACGCGGCGGATCGTCGCCTACGACACGCTCCTGACGACCGCCGAGCCGCGCGAGGTGGAGCTCGTGGTGGCACACGAGCTGGGCCATGTGAAGCACCGGGACGTGGCGCGGGGCACGGTGCTCGGCGCGGTGGGGGCGGCGGTCGGCGTCTGCGCGCTGGCCGCCCTGCTGAGCCGGCAGTCGCTTCTCGACCTCGCGGGCGTGCCCCGTTTCTCCGACCCGCGGTCGATGATGCTGCTCGCGGCGGTGGCTGCGGTGGGGTCGACGGTGGCGGGACCGTTCGGGTGCGCGCTGAGCCGGCGGGTGGAGCGCCGCGCCGACGCGCACGCGCTGCGTCTCACCGGGGATCCGGCGGGCTTCATCGCGATGCAGCGCCGGCTGGCGGTCGCGAACATCGCGGACCCCGAACCGCCGCGCCTGCTCCATGTGCTGTTCGGAACGCATCCGACGTCGGCCGAACGGATCGCCGCCGCGCGGCTCACGACGTGAGTTCCCCGATGGCTGCCGCCAGCCAGGCCTTCTCGGCGGTGCCGGTGGCGCGGGCGACGGTGAGCATCCCGCGGCGGAAGATGTCACCCGCCTCCTCCGCCCGCACCGGCTTGCCGTCGGCGTAGAAGAAGCTGGCGGGTTGCTGGAGGAAGTCCAGACGCCGTTGGAGGACAGCGGCCTGGGCCGCGGGGTCCTCGAGGTGGCGGAGGAAGGCGAGGAAGGTGTTGAAGCGGGTCGAGTCGGTGATCTCGACCTGTTTGGGGTCGCGGAGACGGGCGCGCAGGCGGTCGCGCCCGGCGGGGGTAAGGGAGAGCACACGGCGCGGGGCGGCGCCCGTGCCGGGTTCGGTGTGCTGGTCGAGCAGGCCCGCCGCCGTGAGGCGGTTGATGGCGGGATAGAGAGCGCCGTCGCTGACCGGGCGGACATGGCCGCTCAGGCCGGTGATGCGCTCCTTGAGCTCGTAGCCGTGCAGCGGCTCCTCGTGGAGGAAGCCCAGGATCGTCAGTTCCAGCACCGTCTTGTTCCGTCCTTGCGGCGTCTCGTTCTTCCATGATACCTCTAATCGAGATACCTCGAATCGAGGTACTGGCGAAGGGGGCTCGTATGACACGCGGTCGGTTGGTCTCGCTTGCTGTCCCGGTCTACTTCGAGCTGCTGGCCGGGGTCGTCGCGGGGATCATCGACATGCTCTGGGTGGCCCGGCTCGGTGGGGCGGCGGTCGCGGCGGTGGCGGTCGCGACCAGTGCGGAGAACGTGCTGCTCGGCGTGATCATGATGGCGGCGTCCGGGACGACGGTGCTGGTCGCCCACGCGGCGGGAGCCCGCGACCCGGGCGCGGTACGGTCGGCGGTCCGCGGCGGGTGGGCGCTGTTCGCGCTGATCACGCCGGTCGTCACGATCGGCGGTTGGCTGTTCAGGGAGCCGCTCGCCCGGCTGGTGCTCGGCGGGCACGACGGGACCGTGTTGGGGCTGACCGTCGGGTACTTCGCGGTCTCGCTGCCCGGCGTCGCGGTCTTCTTCGCGCAGAACGTCCTCGACGGCATTCTGAAAGGGGCCGGCGACACCCGCACACCCATGCGGTTGAGCTTCCTGGGCAACGGGCTGATCCTGGTGCTCGATCCGCTGCTCATCCACGGTCTGTTGGGCCTGCCCGCGCTGGGGGTCCAGGGCGCCGCGCTGGCCACCGTCGCCGGCCGGGCCGTCGCGCTGGCCGTCGGGGTCGCCGCGCTGCGGCGCAACAGGCTGCTACGGGAGGCCGCGCAGGCGGATCCGGCGCACGGGACGGCCGCGGCGCTGCGCCGTACCGCGGCCACCGGGCTGCCGATGTCGGGCGACTTCCTGGTCAGGATGGCCGGTTCGCTGGCGATGGTGGCGATCGTGGCCCGGCTCGGGGTGAGTTCGGTGGCCGCCTACGGGATCGCCACCAAGGCGATGTACGTGGCGACGATGGCGTTCTACGCGGTGCGCCAGGCCGCTTCGATCCACACGGCACACTCGCTGGGCGGCGGGCGTGACCGGCGGGTCGCGATCGGGCGGCAGGCGGTGCTGGTGGGCGGCGCGCTCGGGGTGGGCGCGGCGTCGGTGCTGCTCGTGGCGGCGCCCTGGGTGATGCGGGCGTTCGGCGCGGAGGGGGAGGTGGCGGCCGCCGGGGCGTTGTTCCTGCGGTGCCTGGGGCCGTACCTGGTCCTGCTGGCGTGCTTCATCGCGCTCGGCGGGGTGTTCCAGGGCAGCGGCGGGAGCCGGCTGCTGGTGCGGGTCACGCTGGTCGGGGTCGCGTGCCAACTGCCGCTCGCGTACGCGCTGTCGGGGCTGGGGCTGCCCGGGATCTGCCTGGCGATGGGGGTGAGCGCCGCGCTGCAGTGCGCGGCGGTGGCGGGGTTGTTCCTGCGGCTGGGGCGTCAGCGGGAGGTGACCGCGGGGGTGAGGAGTGCGGCGGTGCGCTGACGGGGGAGCGGATCGCGGACGGCGGACGTCCACAGCCGGCGGCAGGCCGTCAGCGAGGCGACGGCCAGCGTGCCGTTGCGCAGCACGAGCAGGGTGATGCCGAGCCAGTCGCTGGCGACCACATGGGAGAACAGGAGCGGGAACTCGACGAGGGTGAGACCGGTCGCGACCAGCACCAGGACGGCCGGTACCCGCTGCACGCTGGCCCGCAGCGTCATGCACAGCGCGGCCGTCGCGACCAGCCAGAGCAGGTACTGCGGACTGATGACCCGGCTGGTCGTGATGAACAGCAGCACCGCGGTGAAGGCCGCGTCGTACGGTGTCGCGGCCGTGAAGCACCGGGCCCGCAGCCGCCACAGCAGCAGCCAGCAGAGCGCGGCGCCGGTGAGCGCCAGCGCGGCGGCGCCGGCCACGCCGACGAACGGGCCGAGGAACTCCACCGAGCCGAAGTTGAGCAGCACCTGGCCCTGCCAGCCGAAGTGCCGGGCCAGATGGAAGGGGAGCGCGCCGAGCGACTCGACCTCGGTGCCGCGCTCGCGCTGGAAGGTCAGGAAGGCGAACGCGCCCGGCATCGTCGCGACGAACAGCAGCGCGGTGAGGGCGGCGGCGGACACGGCGGCGGTCGCCGCCCGCCGGGTGGTCCGGCCGGTCGGGGCACCGATCAGCAGCAGCAGCGGCCACACCTTGAGCATCGCGCCGAGCCCGGCGAGCACCCCCGCCGCCCGGGGGCGGCGGGCCAGCGCCAGCATCGACGCCACCGCCACCGCCGAGACGACCAGGTCGTAGCGCGCGTACGCCGTCGGCCCCAGCAGCGCCACCCCTGCCACCCAGACCCAGGCCCCGGTGAGCCGCCGCCCCGCGCCCCGGCCGGCCCGCAGCAGGGCCGCGAACACGGCGGCGTCGGCGACGCACACCAGGCAGCAGAAGGCCGCCGTATAGCCCAGGAACGGCAGCAGCGCCGGGGAGAGCACGACGAGCGCGGCGGCCGGCGGATACTGCCAGGTCACGTCGTCCAGCGGGAAGGTGCCGGTGCGCAGGATCTGGTACCAGCCCTGGTAGATCACGGACACGTCGGTCGTGACATCGGGGCCTGGAAGCGTGACGACGTGGAAGACGCACAGCAGCAGCACGCCGCGGGTCGCCGCCCACGCGAGAACGGCGAGGTTCCTGCTGCTGACGTGTGCGGTGCTCACGGGTGCATCATGCTGCCGGAGCGGGCGGAGGGGGCCCGCGACGCGGCGGCGGCGCCCAGTAGGGTGAAGGCTCGTTCACGAGGGGGAGGCGTCGAACGTTGGCACAGCTCGTCGTATCGCAGTCCGCGCGGGAGAGCGCGGCAGCCGCGCCGGCCGCGCGGCAGCAGGACCGAATACGTACGGTCGCCCTGACCGTGCTCTGCTTCGGCGCCGTGCTGGGCGTCGGGCTGCAGCAGTGGGCGACCGTCCGGATCGGCGGCTTCGACCTGGGGATATTCGACCAGGCGGTCCGCGAGTACTCGCACTTCCATCTGCCGCGCTCGACCATCAAGAACTACCACCACGAGTTCCCGCCCGGCTTCTCCCTGCTCGGTGACCACTTCTCGCCGATCCTCGCCCTTCTCGCCCCGCTGTACTGGGTGTGGGACGACCCCCGGATGCTGATCGGCGCCCAGGCGGCGCTCTTCGCGGCGGGCGTGCCGATCGTGCGGCGGATCGCCGGGCACTGCTTCGCGCAGGCGCCGCCCGCCACCGTCCGCAGGGCCGCCGATCTGAGCTGCCTGGTCTACGGGCTGGGCTGGCCGCTGCTGCGCGCTTCGGGGGTCGGCTTCCACGAGGTCGCCTTCGCCGTCCCGCTGACCCTGCTGATGCTGGAGCGCGGCCTGGCCCGGCGGTACGGCGCGGTGCTGACCTGCGCCGTCCTGCTGTGCTGCACCAAGGAGGACCTGGGGCTGCTCGCGGCGGCGTACGGGGCCGTCCTCGTCGGCCGCGGCAGGCGGTCGGGGGACCGGCCGGCGGTGCGTACCGGGCTCGCGCTGTTCGTGCTGGGGCCGATGGCGGCGCTGCTCGCGATCCGGGTGCTGATCCCCGCGATGGGCGGCGTGTCCGGCTACTACTGGAACTACAGCGCCCTCGGTCCGGACATGGGGTCCGCGGCGATGCGGTTCCTGACGGATCCGATCACGGCGCTCGCGGTGAGCATGGACCATCCGGAGAAGGTGGCGCTGCTGCTGTGGCTCCTGGGGTCGCTGCTGCTGCTGCCGCTCGGGTCCGCCACCTTGTGGTGCGCGGTCCCGCTCCTCGCCGAGCGTCTCTTCTCCGACAACCCCAGCCATTGGGCGACCACCCACCACTACGACGCCTTCGTGTGGCCGATCCTTCTGGTGGCCGCTCTGGAGACGGCGGCCCGGCTGCACCGCAGGCGCGTCGAGTGGCCGGTCGGGCGCTGGACGCTGGGGGCGGTGGCCTGCTCGCTGCTGATCTCGGTCCCGTCCGGTCTGGGCAATCTGCTGCTTCCCGACGCCTGGACGCCGAACCCCTCGGAACAGGCGCTCGGGGAGGCGGTGCACCTGGTGCCGACCGGGGCCACCGTCGAGGCGGACAACAACGCCGCCCCCCGGCTGAGCAAACGCACCCAGGTCGTCATAGCGGACGCGACGCCGCGCGACGCCGAGTACGTCCTGATCCAGACGGTGCAGAAGGTCTTCCCCTTCGCGACGGTGGACGAGCAGCGCGAGCGCGTCCGGCTGCTGCTCGACAACGGCTACACGTTCGTGTGGGCCAAGGACGGCGTCATCCTGCTGCACCGGGCCGACCCCACCCGACCGGTACCCGGAGCGCATGTGCCGGGCAAGGACAGCGTGCCGGTGAAGGAGCCGGAAGTCCGCTCCTGACGCACCTGACGCATCTGAGCCACCTGACGCACTGATGCCGCCGGCGCCGCCGGCGCCGAACCGGGGCCCTGGGTCCGCCGGGCCCCGGTCGGCTACTCTCGGCGGCGATGGACAAGACCTTGATCGTCACCAATGACTTCCCGCCGCGTCCCGGCGGCATCCAGGCCTTCGTGCACAGCATGGCGCTGCGGCTGGATCCCGGACAGGTGGTCGTGTACGCCTCGACGTGGAAGGGCCCGGACGGCGGTGAGGTCGAGCGCTTCGACACCGAGCAGCCGTTCCCGGTGATCCGTGACCGGACGACGATGCTGCTGCCCACCCCCGGCGTGACCCGCCGCGCGGCTGGACTGCTGCGCGAGCACGGCTGCACATCGGTGTGGTTCGGAGCGGCCGCGCCGCTGGGGCTGATGGCCCCCGCGCTGCGCCGGGCGGGCGCGCGCAGGCTGGTCGCCACCACGCACGGCCACGAGGCGGGATGGGCGCAGCTGCCCGCGAGCCGGCAGTTGCTGCGCCGGATCGGCGAGGGCACGGACACGATCACCTATCTCGGTGAGTACACGCGGTCGCGGATCGCGAAGGCGCTCACGCCCGCGGCGGCGGCGCGGATGGTGCAACTGCCGCCCGGCGTCGACGAGAAGACCTTCCACCCGGCCTCGGGCGGCGCCGCGGTACGGGCCAGGCTCGGGCTCGCGGACCGGCCGGTGGTGGTGTGCGTCTCGCGGCTGGTGCCGCGCAAGGGGCAGGACACGCTGATCCTCGCGATGCCGCGGATCCTGGCCGCCGTGCCGGACGCGGTGCTGCTGGTGGTCGGCGGCGGACCGTACGCCAAGGAGCTGGCCGAACTCGCGGCGCGGACCGGCGTCGCCGACGCCGTGCGCTTCACCGGACCGGTGCCCTGGGAGGAGCTGCCCGCCCACTTCGGCGCGGGCGACGTCTTCGCGATGCCGTGCAGGACCCGCCGCGGCGGGCTGGATGTCGAGGGCCTGGGGATCGTCTACCTGGAGGCCTCGGCGACCGGACTGCCGGTGGTGGCCGGCGATTCGGGCGGCGCCCCGGACGCGGTGCTGGACGGCGAGACCGGCTGGGTGGTGCCCGGTGGTTCGCCCGGTCAGGCGGCGGACCGGATCGTCACCCTTCTCGGCGACCCCGAGCTACGGCAGCGCATGGGCGAGCGCGGCCGGCGCTGGGTCGAGGAGGCGTGGCGCTGGGATCTGCTGGCGGAACGTCTGAAGTCGTTGCTGTAAAGGGCACACGAACAGGCTCCCCCGGACGCCGTCCGGGGGAGCCTGTTTTCGTGCGCGTGCGCGTGCTCAGCGCTGGTAGAGCGCTTCGATCTCGCCCGCGAAGTCCTTCATGACCACGTTGCGCTTCAGCTTCAGCGACGGCGTCACGTGACCGGACTCCTCGGTGAACTGGTTCGGCAGGATCTGGAACTTGCGTACCGACTCGGCCTTGGAGACGGCCGCGTTGCCCTGGTCCACCGCGTGTTGCACGGCGGCCAACAGCTCGGGGTCCTCGGCCAGTTCGGCCACGCTGTGGCCGGCCTTGCCGTGCTGCTCCGCCCAGCGGGGCAGGAACTCCTCGTCCAGGGTGACGAGAGCGGCGATGAACGGCTTGCCGTCGCCGACGACCATGCACTCGGCGATCAGGGCGTCGGCCCGGATCCGGTCCTCGATCACGGCGGGGGCGACGTTCTTGCCGCCGGCCGTGACGATGATCTCCTTCTTGCGGCCGGTGATGGACAGATAGCCGTCCTCGTCGACCGTGCCCAGGTCACCGGTGTGGAACCAGCCGTCGGAGACCGCGTCGGCGGTGGCCGCCTCGTTGTTCCAGTAGCCGGAGAACAGGTGCTCGCCGTGCAGCAGCACCTCGCCGTCGTCGGCGATCCGTACCGTCGAGCCGGGCAGCGGCTGGCCGACCGTGCCGATCTTCGTACGGTCCCAGGGGTTGAACGCGGTGGCCGCACAGGACTCGGTGAGGCCGTACCCCTCCAGGACGGTGAAGCCGATGCCCCGGTAGAAGTGCCCGAGCCGCTCGCCCAGCGGCGCGCCGCCCGAGATGGCGTGCGTGGCGCGGCCGCCGAGCACGGCGCGCAGCTTGCTGTAGACCAGCCGGTCGAAGACCTTGTGCTTGAACTTCAGGCCGACCGACGGGCCGCCCGCGGAGTCCAGCGCCCGGCTGTAGGCGATCGCGGTGTCCGCGGCCTTGTCGAAGATCTTGCCCTTGCCGTCGGCCTGCGCCTTGGCCCGCGCCGAGTTGTACACCTTCTCGAAGACCCGGGGCACGCCCAGGATCATCGTCGGCCGGAAGGCGGCCAGCTCGTCGGTGAGGTGCTTGATGTCGCTGACGTGCCCCAGCTTGATCGGGGCCATCACGCTCGCCACCTCGACCAGCCGGCCGAAGACGTGCGCGAGCGGCAGGAAGAGCAGCACCGAGGACTCGCCGGTCCTGAACATCGGGGCGAGGCGTTCCACCACGTTGCCGCACTCGGCGAAGAAGGCCCGGTGGCTCAGCACGCAGCCCTTGGGGCGGCCGGTGGTCCCGGAGGTGTACACGATCGTGGCGGGGGAGTCCGCGACGGCGGTCGCGCCCCGTTCGTCCACCACCTTCTCGGAGATGTCGGCGCCGACGGACACCAGGTGCTTCACGGCGCCGGCGTCGATGCGCCAGACGTGCTTGAGGTCGGGGAGCCGGTCGTGCACCGAGGCGACGGCGGCCTCGTGGGCGGCGGACTCGACGATGCAGGCGACCGCGCCCGAGTCACCGAGGATCCACTCGACCTGTTCGGCCGAGGACGTCTCGTAGACCGGCACGGCGACCGCGCCGGCGCTCCAGATCGCGAAGTCGAAGAGCGTCCATTCGTACCGGGTGGGCGACATCAGGGCGACCCGGTCGCCGGGCTGCACGCCGGATGCGATCAGTCCCTTGGCGGCGGCTCTGACCTCGGCGAAGAAGTCGGTGGCGGTGACGTCCTGCCATTCGCCGCCCGCGTTCTTGCGGGCGATCACCGGAACAGCTGGGTGCTGAGCGGCGTTGCGGCGGATCAGATCCGTCAGGTTGCCGTCCGCGGGGACCTCGTAAAGGGCCGGAAGGCTGAACTCACGCAAGGCTGGTGCTCCTCATCGGCGCGACGGCGCACCCGGAGGGATAGTTGGACGGCCTGGACGTTACCCACCGGTAAAGCTTTCGCGATAGGGGTGCAGTACAGATGTTTTATGCATCACATACCCAGGGGTGCGGCTGAACCGCTCCGCGAACAGTAGTCCAGAGCATCGGTAACCCGCAGGTAACCGGCGATAGGGTGACGGCCATGCGGGTCCATGTGGTGAGTGATGTGCACGGCGCGGCGGAGGCTCTGGCCAGGGCCGGAGACGGCGCGGACGCGCTGATCTGCCTCGGCGACCTCGTCCTCTTCCTGGACTACGCCGATCATTCGCGGGGAATCTTCCCCGATCTCTTCGGCGCGGCGAACGCCTCGCGCATGGTCGCGCTGCGGACCGCCAAGCGCTTCGAGGAGGCCCGCGCCCTCGACCGCGAGCTGTGGGAGGGCATCGACCGGCGCAGCGCCATCGAGACCGCGGTCCGGAAGCAGTACGCCGAGCTTTTCGCGGCCTTTCCCGCGCCGACGTACGCCACCTACGGCAATGTCGACATTCCTGCGCTGTGGTCGGAGTATGCCACCGAGGGCACCACCGTCCTGGACGGCTCGACCGCCGAGATCGGCGGCCTGGTCTTCGGCTTCGTCGGCGGCGGCCTGCGGACGGCCATGCGCACCCCGTACGAGATCGACGAGGCCGAATACGCCGAGAAGGTCGCCGCGCTGGGCCCGGTCGACGTGCTCTGCTCGCACATCCCGCCCGCCGTTCCGGAGCTCTGCTACGACACCGTCGCGAGGCGCTTCGAACGCGGCAGCGAGGCGCTGCTCGACGCGATCCGCACCACCCGCCCCAAGTACGCCCTCTTCGGCCACGTCCACCAGCCGCTGGTCGCGCGGACGCGGATCGGCAGGACCGAGTGCGTCAACGTCGGACACTTCAACGCCACCCGCAGGCCATGGGCCCTGGAGTGGTAGGTGCCTGGGTGACAGCTGTTCGACCCGCAGGCGGTAGCCTGCACCAGCAGACCCAGACATACGGCGCGAAGTCCCGGAGGGGCCACAGCGATGGCGGAACACACCAAGTCGAGCATCACCATCGAGGCGGCACCGGCCGACGTCATGGGCGTCATCGCCGATTTCAACCGCTATCCGGAGTGGACCGGTGAGGTGAAGGAGGCGGAGATCCTCTCCGCCGACGACCAGGGCCGCGCCGAGCAGGTCCGGCTGCTGCTGGACGCCGGGGCCATCAAGGACGACCACACGCTCGCCTACCGCTGGGTCGGCGACAACGAGGTCCACTGGTCGCTGGTCAAGTCCCAGATGCTCCGCACCCTGGACGGCTCGTACGCGGTCGCCCCGCTGGACGGCGGCGTCCGCACCGAGGTCACGTACCAGCTGACGGTCGATGTCAAGATCCCGATGCTCGGCATGATCAAGCGCAAGGCCGAGAAGGTCATCATCGACCGAGCCCTCGCCGGTCTGAAGAAGCGCGTCGAATCCGGCTCGCCCGACAGCGCCCTCGACAGCCCGCCAGACAAGGGCTGAGCGCCGTGCGCACGGTCCTCGTCACCGGCTCCGGCGGTGCCGGCCGCACCACGGCCGCCGCGGCCACCGCGGTGAGCGCGGCCCGGCAGGGTGCCCGCACCCTGCTGCTGTCCACGGACCGCGGCGCGTCACTGGACGCCGTACTCGACGGGGACCGGGCCACCGTGCCCGGCCTGCGGACACATCGGATAGACACCCAGGCGACGTTCCGGGCCGACGCCCGGGACGTGCAGTCCCGGCTCGGCTCCCTGCTGGACCTGCTGGGCGCCGAGCCCCTGGACCCCGAGGAACTCACCGAACTGCCCGGCGCGGACTCGCTCGCCCTGCTGCGCGCACTGCGCGAATCGGCCGACGGTTCCGCCGGCTGGGACGTGGTCGTCGTCGACCTGCCGGCCACCCCCGCGGCGCTCGCCGCCCTCGCCCTGCCCGAACAGCTGCGCCGCTACCTGCGGCGGCTCGTCCCCGTCCAGCGCCAGGCGGCCAGAGCGCTGCGCCCGGTGCTCGCCCAGCTCGCGGGCGTGCCGATGCCGGCCCAGTGGGCGTACGAGGCCGCCGAGCGTGTCGACCGGGAACTCGCCGCCGCGCAGGCCGTGATCGAGGCCGCCGGCACCACCGTACGGCTGGTCGTCGAGCCGAGCGCGGCCGCGGCCGGCGCGGTCAGGAACGCCCGTACCGGACTGGCGCTCTTCGGCCACCGGCTGGAGGCCGTGGTCGCCAACCGACTGCTGCCGGACGGCTCCGCCGACCCCTGGCTCGCCGACCTGGCCGGCGCCCAGCACAAGGAACTCGCCGCGCTGCGCGCCGAATTGGCCGGAACCGGTACGGCCGTCCACGAACTGCCGCACCTGGGACGAGAACCGCGCGGCACCGACGACCTCACCGCGCTCGCCGCCGTACCGCCAGGACCCGAGGCGGAGCCGGGCGGGGAGGGCGGCCGCGCGGCCGAACCGTGGAGCGTGACCGACCAGCTCGGCGCCGAGGGCCACTTCCGCTGGCGGCTGCCGCTGCCCGGGGCCACCCGCGAGGGTCTCGGCCTGGTGCGCCGCGGTGACGAACTCGTCGTCGACGCGGAAGGTTTCCGCCGGATCCTCCCGCTGCCCTCCGCGCTGCGGCGCTGCACCGTGGACGGCGCCGCGCTGCGCGACGGAGCCCTCGACGTCCGGTTCGCACCGGATCCCGACCTCTGGCCGCGCTGAACGCAGTGCGTCCATTCGGGTACCTTCGGTAGAACAACCCCGGAGTGCCGCGAGGGAGACCGTCATGAGCGAGAGCACCGACCGGCCCGACGCCGACGCGTGGGCCAAGGCCAGCGCCGAGGACACCGCCGCCGAGAACGCCCGGCGGCGTGAGCAGGCAGGACAGGGTGTCGGCAGCGCCGCAGAAGAACTGCGACGGCTCGCCGAGGCCGTGACCGACAAGCTCGCAGAATTCCGCAACCCGGCGGTCACACTCGCCGCCCAGACCGTGATCTCGCAGGTCAAGTCGGTCGTCGAGCCCATCAGGGAGCGCAATCCCGAGGTCTTCGAGCACCTGTCGTCGGCCGGCATCGAGCTGCTCGCCGCCTACCGCTCGGTCGTCGCGGGACACGAGACCCGGTGGACCGCCACGTCCGCCGGGGACTCGACCGCCGGACGCCGTGCTTCCGATTCCGCGCCCGGCTCAACCACCGGCTCATCCAGTGAGCACATCGACCTCGACTGACCTCCCCTCCGGTACGGTTGGCTGAAGCGGGGATCGACCGAAAACTGAGGGACACATGGGACTCACCATCGGCGTCGACATCGGCGGCACAAAGATCGCGGCCGGCGTAGTCGATGAGGACGGCTCGATTCTTGAGACGTGCAAGGTGCCGACCCCGGCGACCCCCGAGGCAGTCGTAGACGCCATCGCGGACGCGGTGCGCACCGTCAGCACCGACCATCAGGTCGACGCGGTCGGCATCGGCGCGGCCGGTTACGTGGACGACAAGCGTGCCACCGTGCTCTTCGCCCCGAACATCAACTGGCGGCACGAAGCGCTCAAGGACAAGGTCGAGCAGCGCGTCAACCTCCCCGTCATCGTCGAGAACGACGCGAACGCGGCGGCGTGGGGCGAATACAGGTTCGGTGCGGGCCAGGGTCACGACGACGTCGTGTGCATCACCCTCGGCACCGGCCTCGGCGGCGGCATCATCATCGGCGGCAAGCTGCACCGCGGCCGGTTCGGTGTGGCGGGCGAGTTCGGCCACGTACGGATGGTGCCGGACGGACTGCTGTGCGGCTGCGGCAGCCAGGGCTGCTGGGAGCAGTACGCCTCCGGGCGCGCTCTCGTCCGCTACGCGAAGCAGCGCGCCGCGGCGACGCCGGAGAACGCGGAACTTCTGCTCTCGCTGGGCGACGGCACCCCCGAGAGCATCGAGGGCAAGCACATCAGCGAGGCCGCGCGGGGCGGTGACGCGGTGGCGATCGACTCGTTCCGCGAGCTGGCCCGCTGGGCGGGCGCGGGCCTGGCCGACCTGGCCTCGCTCTTCGACCCGTCGGCGTTCATCGTCGGCGGCGGGGTCTCGGACGAGGGCGAGCTGGTGCTCGACCCGATCCGCAAGTCCTTCCGCCGCTGGCTGGTGGGCGGGCAGTACCGGCCGCATGCCCAGGTGCTCGCCGCACAGCTGGGCGGCAAGGCAGGACTGGTCGGCGCCGCCGACCTGGCCCGCCAGGGCTGACGACCGTGCTCGCGGATCTGCCGCCCTCGACCACCGAGCCGGGTGACTCGGCGGTGGTCCGCGTGCTCAGTTACAACATCCGCTCCATGCGGGACGACAGGGGGGCGCTCGCCCGGGTCATCCGGGCCTGCGCCCCCGACCTCGTCCTCCTCCAGGAAGCGCCGCGCTTCTTCCGCTGGCGCAAGGCCGCCGCCTGGCTCGCCCACGCGTCCGGCCTGGTCACCGTCACCGGCGGCGCCACCGCCGCGGGACCGATGATCCTCTCCTCGCTGCGCGCCCATGTCGAGCGCACCGAGGACATCCTGCTGCCGCGTACCCCCGGTCTGCACCAGCGCGGCTTCGCCACCGCCGTCGTACGGATCGGCGGCGCCCGGCTCTCCGTCCTCAGCTACCACCTCAGCCTCAGCGCGGCCGAGCGCGACGGACAGTCGGCGCTGCTCCTGGAACGGCTGGCGGAGATGGGCGAGCCGCATGCCGTGGCCGGCGGCGATCTCAACGACCACCCGGACGGCCGTGCGTTCGGCCGGCTGTCGGCGGAGCTCCAGGACGCCTGGGCCACCAAGCCGTGGGGCGGCGAGTTCACCTCGGTGCCGGACAACCCCTACCAGCGCATCGACGCGATCTTCGCGACGCACGGCGTCGAGGTGCTGGGGTGCGGGGTGCCGCTGGGCCTTCCCGGCGTCGATCCGGCGGACCTGTCGGCCGCCACCGACCACCTGCCGCTGCTGGCCGCGTTCCGGATCCCGGCGGCGGCTCCGTCGGACACCTCCGGCGGCTGACCACGCGGGGTGACGGCCGAAACGGCCGGGTCAGACGACCGCGCCGCCACCGGGCAGTTCGTCGTCGTCCTCGCCGGTGCGCAACCGGGTGACGAGCGTGCAGAAGCCGCCGACGAAGCCGCCGACGCCCAGCGTCATGACCCACCAGGTGATCTCCTGCTGGAGCAGGATGAACACGATCAGCAGCAACGGTCCGCCCAGGACCGCGAGCCAGGCGAACTTGGTGGTGACGTCGGCCTGCGGAAGCGGCGGGGGCTCGGGCGGCACGTAGTGGCCCTCGTCCTCGTCCTCATGGGCCGTGTAGTCGCGCGGGCCGTGGATCACCGGGTGCACGACGATGCTGCGGGTCGGCGGCCCGGAACTCCCGTCCGCGTCGGAGTCGCTGTCACCGTCGTCGGACCGGCCGGGCGAGAGGTTCTCGGCGTCGGGCCAGGAGCCGGTGCCCGGCTCGGGGTCGTCGTCGAAGCCCGCGATCAGCTCGGCCCAGGCGGCGTCCTCGTCCAGGGGCGGACGGGCCGCGCCGTCGGCGGTGTCCGCGACGGCGGGTTCGGAGGCGTCGGGAGCGGTCTCGTCAGGAACCTGGTCCTCCTCGCGCTCAGCCACTGGCCGTTACCTCCTTGTCCACCGCGGGCGCCAGGCGCCGGATGAATCCGTAGGACTCCTCGAAGATCTGTTCCGCGTCATGGTCCAGGGTGGCCACGTGGTAGCTCCGCTCCAGCACCCTCTCGGTGACATCCGTGGAGGAGACCTTGCTGAGGACGATCGCGGAGTTCGTCGGGTGGACGACATGGTCCACCCGGCTGTGCAGCAGCAGCAACGGCTGCGTGACCTGCGGCAGCCCGGCTCTGACGATCTTCCAGAATTGGCTGAGGGAGTGGACGGCGTGCAGCGGCGTCCGCTCGTAGCCGATTTCCAGACCGCCCTCCTTGGCGATGTCGCTGGTGATGCCCGGCACCGACGGCACCAGATGGCGCAGCACCGGAACCGCCTTGATCTGGTGGCTGTCGGCCTTGACGGAAGGATTCACCAGGACGATTCCGCTGATCGAGTGGCCGTGCAGGGCGGCCAGCCGCAGCGTCAGGGCGCCACCCATCGACAGACCGCAGACGAAGACCTGCGAGCAGCGGGCGGACAGCTCGCGCAGTGCGCGGTCGACCTCGGCGTACCAGTCCTGCCAGCCGGTCTGCTGCATGTCCTGCCAGCGGGTGCCGTGACCGGGCAGCAGCGGCACGGAGACGGTCAGCCCGCGGGCCGCCAGATACTCGCCCCAGGGGCGCAGGGACTGCGGTGTGCCGGTGAATCCGTGACACAGCAGGACACCGATCTCGCCACCGTCGTGGCTGTACGGCTCGGCTCCGGGCATGAGCGGCACCGTGGGACTCCTGTTCGCCGCGGGGAGGGTGGCAGGAGTTCAGCGTACGCGGCCCGGATACCACCGGGTAAGCCCTGCCGTGCGGACGTCGGGAGTGCCGGCGGCCGAACTGTGTCGCCTCTCAGGTTGTAGGGTCTCTGCGTCAGCTACAGGAGGTCCTCGGTTGTTCTACGGCGCGATGAAGCTCGCGATCGGTTCGCCGCTCAAACTCGCCTTCCGCCCCTGGGTGGAAGGCATCGAGAACATCCCCAAGGAGGGGCCGGCGATCCTTGCCAGCAATCACCTCTCCTTCTCGGACTCCTTCTTCCTCCCCGCGATGCTCGACCGACCGGTCACGTTCATCGCCAAGGCGGAGTACTTCACCTCCCCGGGTGTGAAGGGGAAGCTGACAGCCGCCTTCTTCAAGGGGGTCGGCCAGCTCCCGGTGGACCGCTCGGGCGCGCGCGGCGCGGGCGAGGCCGCGATCAACAGCGGGATCCAGGTGCTGGCGCGCGGTGAGCTGTTCGGCATCTACCCCGAGGGCACCCGCTCGCCCGACGGCCGGCTCTACCGGGGCAAGCCCGGCGGCCTGGCCCGGGTGGCACTGGCCTCCGGAGCGCCGGTGATCCCCGTCGCGATGATCGACACCGAGAAGGTGCAGCCGCCCGGCAAGGTGCTGCCCAAGGTCTCGGTGCGTCCCGGAATCCGGATCGGCAAGCCGCTCGACTTCAGCCGCTACCGCGGCATGGAGGGCGACCGCTTCATCCTGCGCTCGGTGACCGACGAGGTCATGTACGAGATCATGAAGCTGTCCGGCCAGGAGTACGTGGACATCTACGCCACCGCCGCGAAGCGCCAGATCGCGGAGGAGGCCAAGCATCAGGCCGAGTTGGAGAAGGCCGAGAAGGCCGAACGCGAAGCGGCCGAGAAGGCGGCGCAGGACAAGGGCGGACCGGCCGGCTCCTAGCGGGGCCGGCGGGGGAGGGGGAGCGGTGGCGGCGAAGGCGATCCGGATGTCCGTCGAGCAGCCGCTGTGGCGTGCGCTGACCGCGTACCGCGTGCTCACCCTCGGCTATGCGCTGGCCCTGTTCTGCGACGCGTACGGGGAGTACCGCCACCCGCTGGTCGGCAGCGTGTACATGGCGGCGCTGACCGTCTGGACGTTCGTCACCCTCGGCCGGGTGCGTTCCGCCGAACGGTGCACCAAGCGCTTCCTCTTCGCCGACCTCACCCTCGCGCTCACCGGGATCCTGCTCACCCCCGTCGTCGACACGCACCTGCGGATCGTCGAGGGCACCCCGACGCTGCCGTCCATCTGGACGGCCGGCTCCGTCCTCGCCTTCGCGATCAAGGGCGGCTGGCGCTGGGCCGCGGTCGCCTCCACGCTCGTCGGCATCGCCAACGTCGTCCAGCGCGGCTTCATCGCCCGCGACAGCCTGCACAACATCCTGCTGGTGTGGGTGGCGAGCATCGCCATCGGCTATGTCGTCGAGGTCGCCCGCGCCAGCGAGCGGACCCTCGCCCGCGCGCTGCAGATCGAGGCGGCCACCCGCGAGCGCGAGCGGCTCGCCCGCGACATCCACGACAACGTGCTGCAGGTGCTGGCCATGGTCCAGCGCCGCGGCAGCGAGGCGGGCGGCGAGGCCGCCGCGCTCGGCCGGATGGCGGGAGAACAGGAGTCGGCGCTGCGGGCACTGGTCTCCGACGGCTTCGTCCCGAACCCCCGCCACCCCGAGAACGCCGCCGCGGTCCGCCGCGGCCGGCTGCTCGCGGCGCTGCGCTCGCGTACCGGTGCCGCCGAGACCGACCAGGAGGCCGCGGACGCGGCGCTCGGCCCCTGCGACGTACGGGCCCTGCTCACGCCCTACGGCAGCTCGCAGGTGACGATCTCGGCGCCCGGCACCCCGGTCCTGGTCGACGCGCACGCCGCCGCCGAGCTCGCGGCGGCGGTCGGCGCCGCCCTCGACAACGTCCGTACGCACGCAGGGGAGCAGGCCCACGCCTGGATCCTGCTGGAGGACGAGCCCGACGAGATCCTCGTCAGCGTCCGCGACGACGGCCCCGGCATCCCGGACGGCCGGCTCGCCGACGCCGAACAGGAGGGCCGCCTCGGCGTCGCCCAGTCCATCCGCGGCCGGCTGCGCGACCTCGGCGGCACCGCCACCCTCGTCACCACCCCCGGCCAGGGCGCCGAGGTCGAACTCCGGCTGCCCAAGACGCGTGTCACGCACTGAGCTCCCGGTACCCCCGCGTTTGTAGAGTTGCTCCGGCACGGGGATTTTCGGCGGCACGAGAGGCAGTCACATGGCGGGGGACACGCAACCGGCGCAGGACCACACGGTGAAGGTGATGGTGGTCGACGACCACCCCATGTGGCGGGACGCGGTCGCCCGGGACCTGTCCGAGGCCGGCTACCAGGTGGTGGCGACGGCGGGCGACGGGCCGGAAGCCGTGCGCAGGGCCAGGGCGGCGAAGCCCGAGGTGATCGTGCTGGACCTCAACCTGCCGGGGATGTCCGGAGTGCAGGTCTGCAAGGACGTGGTCGCGGACAACCCCGCGCTGCGGGTGCTGGTGCTGTCGGCGAGCGGCGAGCACGAGGACGTGCTGGAGGCCGTGAAGTCCGGCGCCACGGGGTATCTGCTGAAGTCCGCGGGCCGCGACGAGCTGGTGGAGGCGGTCCGCAGGACGGCGATCGGCGACCCGGTGTTCACCCCGGGACTGGCCGGACTGGTCCTGGGCGAGTACCGGCGGCTGGCCTCCGACCCGGCCCCCACGTCCTCCGACGAGCCCGAGGCGCCGCGGCTGACGGACCGCGAGACCGAAGTGCTGCGCCTGGTCGCGAAGGGACTGAGTTACAAGCAGATCGCCGAGCGGCTCGTCATCTCGCACCGCACCGTGCAGAACCACGTACAGAACACCCTCGGCAAACTGCAGCTGCACAACCGGGTGGAACTGGTGCGTTATGCGATCGAGCGCGGCCTCGACGGCGAATGATCCTGTTCGCACCATCCCGCATGTGACCCAAGTCACGCTAGCGTTGCCCGAGTTGGATTCCGTAAGGCAATGCGACGCAGTGCCGGCGAAGGGAAGAGTCCATGCGGGTCGGAGTACTGACCGGTGGTGGTGACTGCCCCGGTCTCAATGCGGTCATCCGCGCGATCGTCCGCAAGGGTGTCCAGGATTACGACTACGAGTTCATCGGCTTCAGGGACGGCTGGCGGGGTCCCCTCGAAGGCGACACCGTGCCGCTCGACATCCCCGCCGTGCGGGGCATCCTGCCGCGCGGTGGCACCATCCTCGGTTCCTCGCGCACCAATCCGCTCAAGATCGAGAACGGGATCCGCCGGGTCAAGGAGAACCTGGCCGCCTTCGAGGTCGATGCGCTCATCGTGATCGGCGGCGAGGACACCCTGGGGGTGGCCGCGACCCTCTCCGACGAGCACGGCATTCCGTGCGTCGGCGTTCCCAAGACCATCGACAACGATCTCTCCGCCACCGACTACACCTTCGGCTTCGACACGGCGGTGAACATCGCCACCGAGGCCATCGACCGGCTGCACACGACTGCCGAATCGCACATGCGTGTCCTCGTCGTCGAGGTGATGGGCCGGCACGCCGGCTGGATCGCCCTGCACTCGGGGCTGGCCGGCGGGGCCAACGTCATCCTCATCCCGGAACAGCGCTTCGACGTCGACCAGGTCTGCGGCTGGGTGGAGAGCCGGTTCAAGATCCGTTACGCACCCATAGTCGTCGTCGCGGAAGGCGCCATGCCGAAGGACGGGGACATGGTGCTGAAGGACGGCACGCTGGACTCCTTCGGCCATGTACGCCTCTCCGGCGTGGGCGAATGGCTCGCCAAGGAGATTGAGAAGCGCACCGGCAAGGAGGCCCGGACCACGGTGCTCGGGCACGTCCAGCGCGGTGGGACGCCCAGCGCTTTCGACCGCTGGCTGGCCACCCGTTTCGGGCTGCACGCCATCGACGCGGTGCGCGACGCGGACTACGGGAAGATGGTCGCGCTGCGCGGAACGGACATCGTCCGGGTGCCGATCGCGGAGGCCACCGCCCGGATCAAGACGGTCGATCCGAAGCTCTACACGGAGGCCGGGGTCTTCTTTGGCTGAACCTTGAACTCCGCTGCTTGCAGCAGACGATCAGTGCGCCTTATTCTCCGTCCACCCGGCTTGTCCGGCCGCTTCGTTTTCCCCCTTTGAGCACATGAGGAGCGCCCGGTATGACGGGTGTGACGAACAGGTGGCGCACACCTGTACTGGCGGTCGCAGGCGGCACCGCTTCGGGCAAGTCCACCCTTGCCGAGGCGCTGTCGCTGCACCATCACGAGACCATCGGTCTGATCCACCTCGATGACTTCTACGTGCCCGCGCACGACACCGTGCGCGGTGTCCGCACGGTCAGCGCGAGCGGGTCCGAGGTCCTGGACTGGAACCATCCCGGCTCGATCGACGAGCTCGCGGTGGTCGCGGCGATCGAGGCCGCGGCCACCTCGGGCCGGCACCGGCTGGTCGTCGTCGAGGGGCTGTTCGCCCTCACCTTGCCGTCGGTCGCCGGCCGTGCGACATGGCGGGTGTACGTCGACACCCCCGACGACATCCGGCTCGCCCGCAAGATCCTCCGCAAGATCGACGTCCAGCGGCAGGACCCGCGGTTGTCGCTGCTGAACTACCTGGAGACCGGGAGGGAACGGCATGCCGCGCATGTCGCCCCCTCCCGGGCACTGGCCGACCTGGTGGTCGACGGCACCGCCGACGAGTTCCAGATGATCGCCGAGGTGATGATGCTGATCGGCCCGGTGCTGGTCTCCCCGGTGCTCGCCGATCCGGTGCTGGACGCCTCGGCGTTCAGCGAGACGGCGTGAGGACGGCGGCCAGCAGCTCCGCCGTGATCGCGGTGCCGTTCAGGGTGAGCACCGACTCGGGGTGGAACTGCACGCCGGCGAAGCCCGGCCCGCGCATCGCGTGCACGTCGCCGGTGGCCGGATCGCGGCTCAGCTCCACCCGGTGGGTGGCGAGCTCCTCGGCGGCCGCGTCGTCGCAGCGCGCCGTGAAGGTGTTGTAGAAGCCGACGGTCTCCGGCCGGCCGAAGAAGTCGATGCGCTCCTGGGCGCCCTGGAAGGGGACGTCCTTGCGCACGATGTCCAGCCCGAGCTCCGCCGCGAGCAGCTCCTGGCCGAGGCACACGCCGAGCAGCCCCTGCCGGTGGCCCTTGACCAGGTCGGCGGCGAGAGTGCGCAGGAAGCGCATCTTCGGGTCGGTCGCGTCGGCCGGATTTCCGGGGCCGGGGCCGAGCACGACCGGACCGTCGTGGGACAGCGCCGCCTCCCGCAGGCCCGGCTCGTCGTACCGCCGTACGGTCACGCCCAGGCCGGACGAGCGCAGCACATGCGCGAGCATCGCCGTGAAGGTGTCCTCCGCGTCGATCACCAGCGCGTGCGCCGACAGCGCGAGCCGGTCGGCCGGCGACGGCTCGACCTGCATCCGCAGCCAGAACGGCGCCAGGTCGGCCCGCCGGGCGTCCAGCGCGGCCCGCACCCTGATGTCGTCGGCCAGCCGGAACGCGGGCTCGGGCGCGCGCTCCGGGGCCGGCCGCACACCGAGCGCGGTCAGTACCCCGGCCGCCTTGGCGTGCGTCTCGGCGACCTCGCCGCGCGGGTCGGAGTGCCGGACCAGCGTCGCGCCGACCGGGACCTTCAACTGCCCGGCAGGGTCGATGTCCGCGGTCCTGATCAGGATCGGCGAGTCCAGAGTCCGCGTCCCGGCTGCGTCCCGGCCGATCAGCGCCAGCGCGCCGGCGTAGTAGCCGCGGCCCCCCGGTTCGTACCGACCGATGACACGGCAGGCGTTCTGCACCGGGGAGCCGGTGACGGTCGCGGCGAACATCGTCTCGCGCAGCACGTCCCGTACGTCCATGGTGGTGCGGCCGCGCAGCTCGTACTCGGTGTGCGCGAGGTGCGCCATCTCCTTGAGCCGCGGGCCGACCACCACGCCCCCGAGGTCGCCGACGGTGCACATCATCTTCAGTTCCTCGTCGACCACCATCGTCAGCTCCTCCACCTCCTTGGCGTCGTGGAGGAAGGCGAGCAGCCCCTCGGTCTCCGGTCCGGTGACGGGGTAGCGGTACGTGCCGCTGATCGGGTTCATCACGACGGTGCCGCCCGCCATCCGCACATGCACCTCGGGACTGGCGCCCACCAGCGTGCGGTCCGGGGTGTGCACGACATACGTCCAGTACGCGCCGCGCTCACCGCTGAGCAGCTTCCGGAAGAGCGCCAGCGCGGAGCGCGGCCCGTACCCCGCGATCTGCCCCCTGAAGGTCCGCCGGATCACGAAGTTGGCGCCCTCGCCGCGGCCGATCTCGTCCTCGATCACCCGCTCGACGATCCCGGCGTAGGTGTCGTCGTCCACGTCGAAAGCACCGTCGTCGACCGTCACCTCCTGGTCCGGGAGCGCGGCCAGGACGTCCGCGAGCGGCAGCTCGTACGACTCGTCGGGCCGCAGCACGGCCAGCGGCGTCCCGTCGTCCCGTGCGTCGAAGCCGCGCTCGCGGATCTGCCGGAACGGCACCAGCGCGAGCGCGTCCAGCGCCGGGCCGTCGCCCGGTGCGCCGTCCGGCAGGGTGATGTCGCGCAGCCGCTCGGCCTCGGTGACCGGCCCGAGGAGCACTTCGACGAGGTCGGCGTCGCGGCCCGGGGTGCGGCGGCGGAGCAGGGCGAAAGGTGGGCAGCCGGGGGAGAGCAGCCGCTCGACGAGGTCGGCTGCTGTGGTTTCGGTGCCGGAGACGGGATGCACGGCGGGTCCTTCCGATGGGCGGACAACGGAGGGAGCGGCCGGAAAACAGAAAAGGCCGCCCCTTGGGCGGCCTTCGCGGTGAGTCGTTACGTACGCGCGATGAGGTGGGCCGCCGGTTGAGCGGGCCACCACCAGTTGGTGTGCTGTTGCGCGAACATGCTGAGAACCCTAGCGCACGGGCGGCGGCGCAGTGGGGCTCGTCTCATCTCGTCTCATCCATTGGGCGGCGTCGGATTCCGCCTGTCGTCACCCCGTAGTGTGGTCTGCGTGACCGTGAACGCTAACCCCGCAGCCGGTGGAAACACCTGGCGATCCCTTCCCGCGGCGCAGCAGCCCGAGTACCCCGACTCCGAGGCGTTGCGCACTGTGCTCGCGGACCTTGAGTCGTATCCGCCTCTCGTCTTCGCCGGCGAGTGCGATCAGCTGCGTACCCGCTTGGGGGCTGTCGCCCGTGGCGAGGCGTTCCTGTTGCAGGGCGGCGACTGCGCCGAGGCCTTCGACGCCGTGTCCGCGGACCAGATCCGCAACAAGCTCAAGACGCTCCTGCAGATGGGCGCGGTGCTGACGTACGCGGCCTCCGTGCCGGTCGTGAAGGTGGGCCGGATCGCCGGCCAGTACTCCAAGCCGCGCTCCAAGCCGACCGAGACCCGCGACGGCGTCACGCTGCCGACCTACCGCGGCGACTCGGTCAACGGCTTCGCCTTCACCGAGAAGGAGCGGGTCCCGGACCCCGAGCGGCTCAAGCGGATGTACAACGCGTCCGCCTCGACCCTCAATCTGGTGCGGGCTTTCACCACCGGTGGCTACGCGGACCTGCGCCAGGTGCACGCCTGGAACCAGGACTTCGTGAAGTCCTCGCCGTCCGGGCAGCGCTACGAGGCGCTGGCCCGCGAGATCGACAACGCGCTGAACTTCATGGCGGCGTGCGGGACCGACCCCGCCGAGTTCCGGACCGTGGAGTTCTACGCGTCGCACGAGGCGCTGCTGCTGGACTACGAGTCGTCGCTGACCCGCGTCGACTCGCGGACCGGTTCGCTGTACGACACGTCGGGCCACATGGTGTGGATCGGCGAGCGCACCCGGCAGCTCGACGGGGCGCACATCGAGTTCGCCTCGAAGATCCGCAACCCGATCGGCATCAAGCTCGGCCCGACGACGACGCCGGAAGAGGCGCTGACGTACATCGACCGGCTCGACCCGGACCGTGAGCCGGGCCGGCTGACGTTCATCGTCCGCATGGGCGCGGACAAGGTCCGTGACAAGCTCCCGACGCTGGTCGAGAAGGTCACGGCCTCGGGCGCGCAGGTGGCCTGGGTGACCGACCCGATGCACGGCAACACCTACGAGGCGGCGTCCGGCCACAAGACGCGGCGCTTCGACGACGTGCTCGACGAGGTCAAGGGCTTCTTCGAGGTCCACAAGGGCCTCGGGACCCACCCGGGCGGCATCCACGTCGAGCTGACCGGCGACGATGTGACCGAGTGCGTGGGCGGCGGCGACGAGATCTTCGTCGACGATCTGCACCAGCGGTACGAGACGGCCTGCGACCCGCGGCTCAACCGCAGCCAGTCGCTGGACCTGGCGTTCCTGGTCGCCGAGATGTACCGGGGCCAGTAGTCCTGGCGGACGGCCGGGAGACGGCACAAGGGGCGCGGATCACACAGATCCGCGCCCCTTGCCGCTTTTCACCTACGGAAGTGCCGGGTAAGGTAAGGGTAACCTCAGCCCAGGCGCCCGAGAGGGGTGAACCGCGTGTACGTCTGCTCTTGCTTCGGCATCACCGAGCAGCAGGTCAAGGAGCACGCGAACTCCGGCGCCTGCAGCCCCCGCAAACTGGCCTCGGCCTGCAAGGCCGGCACCGACTGCGGATCGTGCGTCAAGCGCATCCAGGCACTGCTCGGCCGGACGGCGACGCCCGCGGCCCAGCCGGCTGCTGCGCAGCTGGCCGCCACGGAAGAGCCGATGGCCGAAGCGGCCTGAGCGTCAGCTCTCCGGTTGTTCGATGAGCTGCGCGATGTAGAGCGGTTCACCCAGCTTCTCGACCAGCTCGAGCTGGGTGTCGAGATAGTCGATGTGGTGCTCCTCGTCCTCGAGGATCGACTCGAAAATGTTCGCCGAGGTGATGTCGCCCTTGGTCCGCATCACTTCGATACCGCGCTTGAGGCGGTCGATGGCCTCGACCTCCACCTGACGGTCGGCTTGGAACATCTCCGTGACCGTCTGGCCCACCCGTACGTGGAACAGCCGCTGGTAGTTCGGCAGGCCGTCGAGGAAGAGGATGCGGTCGGTCAGCAGCTCCGCGTGCTTCATCTCGTCGAAGGATTCGGCGCGGGTGTATTTCGCGAGCTTCGTCCAACCGAAGTTCTCCTGCATCTTCGCGTGCAGGAAGTACTGGTTGATCGCGGTCAGCTCTGCGGTCAGCTGTTCGTTCAGGAACTCGATGACCTCGGGGTCGCCCTGCATGGCAACGCCGTCCTTCCAAAGGGAATCGACAAGATGGGCGCATCCTTGCACTGCGGAAGCGGCTGATCCAGTAAGTGCACGCTTACGTCCTGTGGCGACAGCGGTCCCGAATCGGGCGTAGCCCGGTCAGAAGCACTGCGTCCCGTCTGTCACCATGGAGTCATGGGTCAGTCCGAAAGCCGTGAGGGAGAGCTTCCCCCGGGGCAGCGGCTACAGCGGGGCTGGCCGGTCACCCACTACGGTCCCGTGCCGCGCTTCAAGCCGGACCGGTGGGAGTTCCGGGTCTTCGGCGCCACCGCTGACGGGGACAAACACTGCTGGAACCACGAGGAGTTCTCGGCGCTGCCGTACTCGACCGTGAAGTCCGACTTCCACTGCGTGACCAAGTTCAGCATGGTCGGCATGGAGTGGGGCGGTGTCTCCGCCGCCACGATATTGAAGCTCGCACCCCCCGCGCCCGGTGTCACGCACGTGATGGTGTGGGCCGAGTACGGCTTCTCCTCGAATCTCCGGATCGAGGACTTCTCCGACGACAAGTCGATATTCGCCACCCACAAGGGCGGCGAACCGCTCACCGCGGAGCACGGTTTCCCGGCCCGGCTGGTGGTCCCGCACCTTTACGCCTGGAAGGGCCCCAAGTGGGTCAGGGGCGTGGAGTACATGACCGCCGACCGCCGCGGCTTCTGGGAGGAGCGCGGCTATCACAACGTCGGCGACCCCTGGACGGAGCAGCGCTACTCCTACCAGGAGGAGCCCGGGGACGGCCCGGAGCTCTGACCGCCCGACCTGATCGTCCGGCGGCCCGCGCCGGCGGTCAGTGGAACCGGTGGACGACGGCGTGGCCCTTGCCGCGGCCTATCAGCCACTTGTTGACCGGTGTGGTCACGAGGAAGGCGACGACGAAGGACAGCGCCAGGCTCACCCAGAACAGCGCGTCCGACAGGGTCGCGTCCATGGCGCCGGGGAAGACGATGATCGTTCCGTTGTCGGCCAGCTCCATGAAGATGATGGAGACGGTGTCGGCGGCGAGCGCGACCCGGAACGCGGCGCGCAGATCCAGGCCGGCGCGCAGGACGCCGCGCATGGTGAGCGCGTAGCCGAAGGCGAAGGCCAGCACGATGGCCAGGATCATCGTGGGCACGTTGTGCCAGCCGAGCGCGGTGCCGATCAGCATGCCCAGGACCTCGCCGATGGCGCAGCCGGTGAGGCAGTGCAGGGTGGCCGTCGCCGCCATCCGCCAGGACGCGGCAGCGTGGCCGGTGTGTCCGGCGTGCCCGGTGTGCGCTTCGGGTCCGGAGTGCCCCGCGTGATCGGTGTGCCGTTCGTGGTGCGCGTGCTCCTCGTACGTCGCGTGGTCGTGCTGCATGACGTTCCACCCCCATCGGGAACCGACGATTGGTTGCTCTGCAGCCAACCGTATACCCCCCTGGGGTATTCCCATAAGGAATTGTCAGACCGGCGGACCGTCCCTCAGGGCCTTCAGGAGCGCGACGTCCGCGGCATGGCCCTCGGGGCCGCCCGGGGTCTCGATGATCAGGGGAACGCCGGCGGTGGCGGGATGGCCGAACAGCTCGCGGAACGGCTCGGCGCCGATGTGGCCGGCGCCGATGTTCTCGTGCCGGTCCTTGTGGGCGCCGCTCACGTCCTTGGAGTCGTTGGCGTGGATCAGCTTCAGCCGCCCCTCACCGACGGTGTCCACCAGCTCGTCGAGCAGCAGCTTCATCCCCCCGGGCGCCGCCATGTCGTGCCCGGCCGCGAAGGCGTGGCAGGTGTCCAGGCAGACCCCCAGTTTCGGATGCCGGTCCAGGGCGTCGGCGTACGGGCCCAGGTCCTCGACGAGCGAGCAGAGCGAGGCGCCCTGGCCCGCCGTCGGCTCCAGCAGCAGCCACGGGTCGTCGTCGTGGGTGAGCTCGTCGAGCAGCGGCAGCATGTGCTCCCGCACCTGCGCCAGAGCCGCCGAGCGGGGCCGCCCGCCCGTCGCGGACCCGGTGTGCACGACCACGCCCAGCGCGCCGATCTCCCGGCCCCGGCGCAGCGAGTGGCGCAGCGACTCCACCGACTTCTCCACCGTCGCGGCGGTGTCCGAGCCGAAATTGATCAGATACGGCGCATGGACGTACGCCGGCACCGATCCGGCGGCGCATCCCGCGCGGAACAGCTCGTCCTGCCGCGGATCGCCGGGCGGGGTGGCCCAGCCGCGCGGATTGGCCACGAAGACCTGGACTGCCTCGGCCGTCAGCCGCTCCGCGTTGGCCAGCCCGACGGTCGCGAGGCCGCCGGCCACGTGCACATGTCCGCCGACGGGATTGCGCCTCATCGGACCCACACGGTGATCGTGGCGCCCTTGGGCGCCTGCCCGCCCCCCTCCGGCGACTGGCTGAACACGGTGTCGCCGAAGAACGCGTGCATCACCCGGATGCCGAAGCCCGCGTCCTTGAGGATCTGCTTCGCCTCGCCCGCGCTCCTGCCCTTCACATCCGGCACGTCGAAGAGCTGCTGGCCCTTGGAGAGCGTGATCGTGACGGTGTCGCCCGCACCGGCCCGGGCGCCCTTGTCCGGAGTCTGGAGGGCCACCTTGTCCTTGTCGGCCACGTCCGAGAAGACCTTCTCCGGGGCGAGCACGACAGTGAGCCCGGCGTCCTGCAGCGCCTGCTGGGCGTCGGCGACCGAATCGCCGATCACGTCGGGAACGTCCACCGCGGCGCCCTTGCTGACGACGATCGACACGACGGCGTCCGGCGACCGTTTCGTACCGGCCGGCGGGTCCGTGGAGATCACAGCGCCCTTGGGCACGTCCTCGGTGAACTCCTGCGTCACCGCGCCCGGGGTCAGTGCCGCGCCCTTGATCTGCTCCTGCGCCGCGGCCAGCGTCTTGCCCGTGACATCGGGTACGTGGACCTCCTGCGGCCCCTTGGAGACGGTCAGCGTGACCTCCGCGTTGTTGCGGACGCGCTTGCCCGGTCCCGGATCGGTGGAGATCACCTGGCCGCGGGGGACGGTGAGGCTGAAACCGGTGGCGATCTTCGCGTGCAGCCCGGCACGGTCGATCTTCTGCTCCGCGTCCGCCTGCGACAGCGCCAGGACGGCGGGGACCTTGGTGAACTGGCCGTCGCTGATGTACCAGACGCCGGCCCCGACCCCGAGGACCAGCAGCACCGCCACGACCAGCGCGAGCACACCGCGCCGCGGACCTCGGCGGGCGGGCCGGTGGCCGGCGGGACCCGACGGTCCTGACGGACCCGCGGGCACCGGCGGCAGCGGTGGCGGCAGCTGCAGGACACTCGTGCGGTTGAGCTCCTCCTCGGGCGGCAGGACCGGCCGGGAGATGATGCTGGTCTGCTCCTCGTCGCCGCCCGGCACACCCTGCGAGTCCTTCTGCCAACCGGTGGCCGGGACGGCGTCCTGCGGCTCCTGAGCGATCTCCGCCGCCCGGGGCGGCACCACGTCCAGCTGCTCCTGGCTCAGCGCCTGGCGGGTGGTGTGCAGCTGCGCCAGCAGCTCCACCGCGTCGGCGGGACGCAGCTGCGGGTCGCGCGCGGCGGCCCGCCCGACCAGGGCGTCCAGCACGGGCGCCAGCCCGGGGACGGTCTCCGACGGCGCGGGGATGTCCTCGTTCAGCACCTGGAAGATCACCTGCATCGGCGTACCGCCGGTGTGCGGCTTTCCGCCGGTCAGCATCTCGTACAGCAGCACGCCGCAGGCGTACACGTCCGTGCGCTGGTCTATGGTGCCGTGTTCGATCTGCTCCGGGGCGAGGTACGAGACCGTGCCCAGCACCGAGCCGGTCGTCACGCTGGTGTTGGTGTCCACCGCCCTGACCAGGCCGAAGTCGACTACCTTCACCCGGCCGTCGTCGCCGATCAGGACGTTCTCCGGCTTCACGTCCCGGTGGATCAGCCCGGCCCGGTGCGCGGCGCCGAGCGCGGCCAGCACCGGCTCCAGGATGTCCAGCGCGGCACGCGGCTGCAGGGCGCCGCGCTCGCGCAGCACGTCGCGCAGCGTGCAGCCGGCGATGTACTCCATGGCCAGGTACACGAACGTGCCGTCAGTGCCCTGGTCGTACACGCCGACGACGTTCGGGTGCGCGAGACGGGCGACGGCCTTGGCCTCGCGGATGAAGCGGTCGACGAAACCGGCGTCCGCCGCCAGCCCGGGGTGCATCACCTTCAGCGCGAGCACGCGGTCGAGGCGGGTGTCCACAGCCCGGTAGACCGTGGCCATACCGCCGACGGCGATGCGCGCCTCGACCCGGTAACGGCCATCGAGCGTCTGCCCGACGAGAGGGTCCTGCAGGGTCGTATCCACGACACGGAAGTCTACGAGCCGTCGCCGACACGTCTCACCGAACGCGGCCGTACTGTGTCCCGCCCGTACCGATCCGGGACGCAACCGTGACCGTCCGCCCCGGTGGGAGGCGGACCGGGGCCCGGACCGGGGTACGGATCGGGTCACGGGTCAGGTCCCGGATCAGGCCCTGGACGAGGTCGCGCTGAAGGCGGGCCGTTCGGGATCGAAGGCGGCCACGCCCTCGACCGGGGACGACGCGGCGGCGTAGTGCCGGCGGGGGATGCGTCCGGCCCGGAACGCGAGCCGCCCCGCCTCGACCCCGTGCCGCATGGCCCCCGCCATGAGCACCGGCTGCTGGGCCCGCGTCACCGCCGACGCCAGCATGACCGCGGCGCACCCCAGTTCCATGGCGAACGCCGCGTCGGACGCGGTACCCGCCCCGGCGTCGAGGATGACCGGGACGCCCGCCCGCTCGGTGATCAGCTGGAAGTTGTGCGGATTGCGGATCCCGAGCCCGGAGCCGATGGGCGAGCCCAGCGGCATGATCGCCGCGCAGCCCACGTCCTCGAGCTTGCGCGCGAGCACCGGGTCGTCGTTGGTGTAGGGCAGGACGGTGAATCCGTCGTCGACCAGCGTCTCGGCGGCGTCGAGCAGCTCGACGGTGTCGGGCAGCAGGGTGCGCTCGTCGGCGATGACCTCCAGCTTGATCCAGTCGGTCCCCAGCGCCTCGCGGGCCAGCCGCGCGGTGAGGACGGCCTCGCCCGCCGTGAAGCAGCCGGCCGTGTTCGGCAGGACGCGGATGCCGTGCCTGCCCAGAACGGAGAGCACCGAGCCCTTCGTCGCCGGGTCCAGGCGGCGCATCGCGACCGTGGTGAGCTCCGTACCGGAGGCGAGCAGCGCCTGTTCGAGGATCTCCAGGCTGGGCGCACCACCGGTGCCCATGATCAGCCGGGAGGTGAAGGGGACGCCGGCGATCCGCAGGGTGTCGTCGGCGGTGTGCGGAGTGTGCGCGGGGTGCGGCACGGGATCAGCCTCCCTGGACGGCGGTGAGGACCTCGACGCGGTCGCCGTCGACGATCGCGGTGGTGGTCCAGCGGCTGCGGGGGACGACGGCCTCGTTGACGGCGGCGGCGACGCCCGAGGGGGCGGCGGTCAGGGTGGCGACGAGACGGTCGAGGGTCAGGCCCTCGGCGATCTCGCGGGCCTCACCGTTGACGGAGACGGTCATGCGGGCTGCTCCTGAAGCGTGAAGCGTGCGGGGGAGAAGGGCCGGGCCGACTCGGGCACCGAGCCCGTCGTGAGCAGCTCGGCCATGATGTCGCCGGTCACCGGGGTCAGCAGGACGCCGTTGCGGTGGTGGCCGGTGGCCAGCAGCAGACCGGGCAGCGCGCTGCGGCCGAGCAGCGGGGCGTTGTCGGGCGAGCCGGGGCGCAGCCCCGCGAGGGTCTCGACCAGCGGCAGTTCGGTGAGCCCCGGCACCAGCTCGTGGGCGTCGCGCAGCAGTTCGTAGACGCCGCCCGCGGTGACCGTGGTGTCCCAGCCGAGCTCCTCGCTGGTCGCGCCGATGACGAGCTCACCGTTCGCGCGCGGCACGAGGTACACATGGCCGCCGCGCACCACGGCCCGCACGGTGCGGGAGAGGAAGGGCGCGTGGGCCGGCGGGATGCGCAGTCGCAGGATCTGCCCCTTGACCGGGCGGACCGGGGGCAGGGCGTGCTCGGGGATGCCCGGCAGGCCGCCGCTGCGGCTGCCCGCCGCCAGGACGGTCTGCTCGGCGGCGATCACCGTGCCGTCGTCGAGCACCGCGCCGGTGGCGTGGTCCCGTACGGTCTCGACGCGCGCCACGGAGCGCCGGTGCAGGGCCACGCCCGCGAGTTCGGCCGCGCGCAGCAGCGCCGCGGCCAGCCGCCGCGGATCCACCTGGTGGTCGCCGTCGACGCGCAGACCGCCCCGCACGCCGGGTGCCAGCATCGGCTCCAGCCGGCGGCACTCACGGCCGGAGAGCCACTCGGACTGCAGACCGAGCGACGTCTGGAAGGCGTGCAGCTCGCGCAGGTCGGCGCGGTCGTCGGCGTCCAGGGCGACGGCGAGCGTGCCGCACGGCCGGTAGCCCAGGCCCAGCCCGGTGACGTCCTCCAGCTCCGCGGCGAAGGACGGATAGCGGCGGGCCGACGCGAGATTGAGGTCGAGCAGCGTCTGCTCGCCGTACTGCAGCTCGGTGACGGCGGCCAGCATGCCGGCCGCGACATGTGCGGCGCCGCCGCCCGGCGCCGGGTCGGCGACCGCGGTGCGCAGCCCGCGCTGCGCGGCGCGCCAGGCCGTGACGAGTCCGATGATTCCGCCGCCCACGACCAGTACGTCGTAGCGGTGGCGAGATGGATGCATGAGTGTCCCGCTCCTCCCTTCGCCGGCATGACCCGGATCAGGTTCGTACGGTCGGCGGCCGGTCAGCCGCCCTCTCAGCCCGGTACGTCCGGGCTCCCGCGAGTGCGTTAGCCCCGCCACCCTAGTACGCGGCCCCGATCCGCGGTAAGGGACCAGGTCGCCGGGGACGAGCGGTCCGCGAGGAGGGGAGGGAAGAGTCAGGGGGATCGGATTTCGCACTGGTGCCCTGCCGGTAATCAATGGAGCGTTACGGTGATCGTGTGAGCCAGCCAAGCGCCGAGCGCGCAGTGATCGTCGGGGCCGGGATGGCCGGAGTGCAGACTGCTGTGTCGTTGCGGGAGCAGGGGTGGCGCGGCGACATCACGCTGATCGGCGCCGAGCCGCACGCGCCGTACGACCGCCCGCCGCTGTCCAAGTCCGTGCTCCTCGGCACCGCCGAGGGCTCGCCCTTCGACGTGGACTTCAACGGCCTCGGCGTCGAGCTGCTGCTCGACCGGCACGTCGGCGCGCTGCGCCCCGCGGAACGGCATGTGGTCACCGACGAGGACGTGGTCCGCTACGACCGGCTGGTGCTCGCCACCGGCGCCCACCCGGTGGCGCTGCCCGGCAGCGAGGGCATCCCCGGCGTCTACATGCTGCGCACCCTGGACGACGCCGCAGAACTGCGGCCGGTGCTCGACGAGAAGCGTGACGTCGTCGTGGTCGGGGCGGGCTGGATCGGCGCGGAGTTCGCCACGGCGGCCCGCCAGGCGGGCTGCGCGGTGACCGTCGTCGAGGCGGCCGACCGGCCGCTCGCCGGAGTCCTGCCGGGCTCCGTCACCGACCACATGCGCGGCTGGTATGCGGACGCCGGCGCCGAACTGATCACCGGGACCGCGGTCGCGGCCGTCGAGCCGGGCACGGTGCTGCTCGCCGACGGGAGGCGGCTGCGGGCCGGGGCCGTCGTCGTCGGCATCGGCGCACGGCCGGCCACCGGCTGGCTGGCGGGCTCCGGCGTCGCGCTGGGCCCCGACCGCTCGGTGCTGGCCGACGACCGGCTGCGGACCTCCGTCGCCGATGTGTTCGCGGTGGGGGACTGCGCGTCCTTCCCGTCCGCGCGCTTCGGCGAGCGGCTGCTCGTCCACCACTGGGACAACGCCCTCCAGGGGCCGCGCGCCGCCGCCGCCAACGTGCTGGGCGGCGACGAGGTGTACGACCCGGTGCCGTACTTCTGGTCCGAGCAGTTCGGCCGCTTCGTGCAGTACGCGGGCCACCACTCGGCCGGCGACACCCTGCTGATGCGCGGCGACCCGGCCGGGCCCGCCTGGTCGGTGTGCTGGCTGCGGGACGGCGTGCTCACGGCGCTCCTCACCGTCGGCCGCCCGCGCGATCTGGCCCAGGGCCGCAAGCTCATCGAGCGCACCGCCCACCTGGACCCCGGCCTGGTCAGCGACCCGGCCGTCCCCCTCAAGACGGCGGTGCAGCCCACCCCGTGAACCGGCCCGGTTCGGGGGATGGGGCCAAAAACGACTCCGCGCGTCCAATGTGGTCAAACCGTCAGGCCCAGCGGCGGCGAACCGGTACGCGGGTGCCCGTCAGGGATGGCACGCTTGTCCCGTGACCGAGATCGACGCAACGATTGATGCCCTCGTACCTTCCTGGCTGAACCTCCCCGAGGTCGCCGAGCGACTGGGTGTGCCCATCACCCGGGTCCGCCCGATGATCAAGGAGAAGCTGTTCCTCGCCATCCGCCGCGGTGACAACCGCGTCCTGATGGTCCCCGCCGACTTCATCGGCGAGGGAAGCATCGTCAAGGGCCTGCCCGGCCTGCTGACGGTCCTCAAGGACAACGGATTCAGCGACGATGAGGCGCTGGAGTGGCTGTTCACCGCGGACCCGACGCTGCCCGGCACGCCCATCCAGGCGCTGAAGGAGAACCGCGGGACCGAGGTGAAGCGCCGCGCCCAGGCGCTCGCCCTGTAGATCCGTAGAGCAGCAGAGCCGTAGACCTCACCGAGGGGGAGCACCACCATGGCCACGCCGAACACCGTCCGCGAGCGGTTCGCCGACGCCCGGCTGTACCTGTGCACCGACGCCAGGACCGGCCGGGGCGACCTGGCCGCCTTCGCGGACGCGGTGCTCGCCTCGGATGTCGACGTCATCCAGCTGCGCGCCAAGGGGATCGAGGCCCGCGACGAGCTGGACGCGCTCGCGGTCCTGGCCGAGGCGTGCCGCCGGCACGGCAAGCTGCTCGCGGTGAACGACCGGGCGGACGTCGCGCACGCGTCGGGGGCGGACGTTCTGCACCTGGGACAGGGCGATCTGCCGGTGCCCGCCGCCCGCGCGATCCTGGGCGAGGACGTGATCATCGGGCGGTCCTGCCACGCGGAGTCCGAGGCCGCGGCCGCCGCGGTGGAACCGGGCGCGGACTACTTCTGCACCGGACCGGTCTGGCCCACCCCGACCAAGCCCGGTCGGCACGCGCCGGGCCTGGACCTGGTGCGGTACGCGGCCTCGCTGGAGACCGACCGGCCCTGGTTCGCCATCGGCGGTATCGATCTGACCAACGTCGAGCAGGTGCTGGCGGCCGGTGCCCGGCGGATCGTCGTCGTCCGAGCGATCACCGAGGCCGACGATCCGGCCGCCGCGGCGGCCGCACTCGCGAAGATCGTCCGGTCCTACGACCACTGACGGCTCCCCGGCCGACCGCCGGTCACTCTCCGACCGGTCCTGATCGCACGCCAGGTGTCCGCCGGGCGTCCACTCCGTGCCCCGCGCGTCATCAGCGCGTGTCCAAGGGATGGACGAGGGTGGGGCGCAACCGGATAAATCGCCCGTCCTGGTTACGGGCGGTGGCGAGGCGCGGATACCCTTCGGGTATGGCCCTTGGGACAGCTTCCACCCGGACCGATCACGCGGTCACCATTCGTGAACTTCTCGCGTCCGGCGAGCGGTCGTATTCGTTTGAATTCGCCGCGCCGAAGACCGAGAAGGGCGAGCGGACGCTCTGGAACGCCATCCGCCGCATCGAGGCGGTAGGGCCGACCTTCGTGTCCGTGACCTACGGTGCCGGCGGCTCGTCCCGCGAGGGCACGGTCCGCGCCACCGACCGGATCGTCTCCGACACCACGCTGACCCCGGTCGCGCACCTGACGGCGGTCAACCACTCGATCGCCGAGCTGCGCAACATCATCGGCCAGTACGCCGACGCCGGGATCCGGAACATCCTCGCGGTGCGCGGCGACCCGCCCGGCGACCCGCTCGGCGAGTGGATCAAGCACCCCCAGGGGCTGCTGTACGCCGCCGACCTGGTCCGGCTGATCAAGGAGTCCGGCGACTTCTGCGTCGGCGTCGCGGCGTTCACCGAGATGCACCCGCGCTCCACCGACTGGGAGTCCGACACCCGGAACTTCGTCGACAAGTGCCGTGCCGGGGCCGACTTCGCGATCACCCAGATGTTCTTCGACGCGGACGACTACTTCCGGCTGCGTGACCGGGTGGCCGCCGCCGGCTGCGAGACGCCGATCATTCCCGAAGTCATGCCGGTCACCAATGTGCGGCAGATCGAGCGCTTTGCGCAGCTCGGCAACGCGCCTTTCCCGCCGGACCTGGCGGACCGTATCCTCGCGGTGAAGGACGATCCGGCGGCGGTGCGGGCGATCGGCATCGAGTTCACCACCGAGATGTGCCGGCGCCTGATGGCCGAGGACATTCCCGGACTCCACTTCATTACTCTTAACCACTCCACGGCGTCGCTGGAAATCTACGAGAATCTCGGTCTGCACCAGAGGTCGTGACCGCTCGTAAGGTGAGGAAGTGCGGACATGGGCTACACGCTGCTCTACATCGCGTTCGGCGTGGTCGCGCTGTGGCTGCTCGGTGAGGTGCTGCTGCAGTACAAGGCGCGGCTGCGCTGGCGCCTGCTCGCCTTCGCGGGTTTCCTGGGCGTCGTCGGCGGTGTCTCGCTCCGCAACGCGATCGTCATCGCGCTCGGCGCCGTGGCCTTCGGCACCGGCCAGACGTTCGTGACGCTCTCCTACCGGCAGGGCTTCTCCACCGGCTGGGCGCTCGGTGGCAGCCCCGGCTCCAGCCGCCGCCGCAAGGGCACCCGCGGTGCGGGCGCCGCGACGGCCGAGCCCATCCTCGAGGTCAGCCCCGTCGAAGAGGTGTCCGAGGGTCCCGCGCTGGCGACGGTCTACCAGTCGATGCCGGTGCACGACGACACCGGCGAGTACGGGATCTACGACGGCCAGTCCTCCTACACCCCCGACCCGTACACCAGCGGCGGCTACGAGGGGTACGGCGCCCAGGGCTACGAGGGCTGGGGCGGCGGAGAGCAGCAGCCGCAGCCCGCGGCCGCGTCGGCCGACGCCTACGCCTGGGGCGGCCAGCAGGAGTACGACCCCGCCTACGCGGCGCCGTACCAGGATCCGGGGCAGCAGCAGTACACCCCGCAGTACGACCACGAGTTCGGATACGAAACGCCGCCCGGCGGTGTCTGGGTTCCGCACCAGCAGACCGGCGAGCAGCCGTACCAGGACCCGCAGCAGCAGGCATACATCCCGCAGCAGCCCCAGCAACCCCAGTACGAGCAGCAGCAGTACGCCGACCCGTACGACCCCTACCGCTACTAGAGCCGACGCCCGCCCGGCCGCTCAGCGGCTGCCGCCCGGGCCGCCCGCGATCAGGTCGGCGACGATCGCGCCCGACATGCCGGCGTGTGCCAGGCCGCCGCCGGGGTGGGCCCAGCCGCCCACGAAGTACAGCCCGGGGACGGCGGTGCGGTTGGCCGGGTGCAGATGCAGACCGCCCGCGCCCGCCAGGGCGGGGCCGGGCACGGCGCCGCCCGGTGTGCCGGTCTCCCGCTCGGTGTCGGCGGGGATGCGCACCTCGCGCCACAGCTCCCGCTCGCGCAGCCCGGGAACGGCGGCCTCCGCGGCCTTCATGACCTGCTCGGCGAAGCCCGCCGCGACACCGGGCGCGGCCCAGTCCTCCCCGCCGGCCGTCGTCGCCACCGTGACCTGGAGCGTCACCGCCTCGTGCGACGCGTCAGGGACCGTCGACGGGTCATCGGGGCGCAGCACCGTCACGGTCGGAGAGCCGTACGGTCCGGCGCCGGAGAAGACCGACTCCCACTCCGCGCGGCCGTCCGCCGCGTGTACGACGGTGCGGTGCACGGTGCCCTCCGGCCGGGATCCCCGCAGCGCCAGGCACACCACGAACCTGCCGGGCACGCTGCCCGCCGGCCGCGGCCGGGGCTCTCCCGGCGCGGGCAGCGGTGCTCCCGCGACCACCATGTCCGCGTCGATCCGCTGCCCGTCGGCGAGTTCCAGACCGCAGGCCCGGCCGTCCGCCGTGGTCCTGACGCCGAGGACCTCGGTGTCGAAGTGGAACTCGACCCGGCGCTCCAGGCACCGCTCGTGCACGGCGTCGGCGAGGGCCCGCATGCCGCCTTGTACGTACCAGGCCCCGAAGGTCTGCTCCATGTACGGCAGGACGGTGGCGCTCGCCGGAACGGTGCGCGGGTCGAAGCCGTACGCGAGGGCGTAACTCGTCAGCAGGGCGGCCGCCCGCGGGTCGCCCAGCTCGCGTTCGGCGACGGAGGCGAGGGACACCGCGCCGCGGCGGAACAGCCCGCGCCGCACGGCGGGGTAGGGGTCGCGGCCCAGCGGGGCGGTGTCGTCCGCCAGGGCGTCCTCCAGGAGCGGGCGGCGGGTGGCCTCCCAGACCTCGCGGGCCCGGCCGGCCAGCTCGCTCCAGCGCTCACCGGCGCCCGCGCCGAACGCGCCGTCCAGCGCGCCGATGACGCCCGCGCGGGTGGCGTTCGGCAGCGACACGTCCGTGCCGTCCGGGAAGAGGTGGCGGCTCGCCGGGTCGACCTGCGTCAGGACGACGCGGCTCTCCAGCGGTTCCTTGCCGGTCTTGACGAACAGATCGCGGTAGACGGCGGGCAGTTGCAGCAGGCCGGGGCCGGTGTCGAAGGTGAAGCCGTCTCTGGCGAACCTTCCGACGCCCCCGCCGTAGGTCGCCGAGCGCTCGTAGACCGCCACCCGATGGCCGCCGACGGCCAGCCGGGCGGCCGTCGCCATTGCCCCCATACCAGCGCCGATCACCGCGATTTGTGCCATGTCAGGGACTGTATCGGGCCGTACCGACAGCGCCGCCGGCCAGGTCGCGTCAGGTCGGCGCGGCCAGCCGCTTCTCCTGGCGCCGGGCCTTCCGGCGGCGCAGGAAGCGGCGGATCCGGGAGAACAGGAAGACGACCGTGATGATGCCGAGCACCAGTATCGTGCCCGCGATGATCGCGGCCGCGAGGGGGGTGGAAGAGCGCGAAGACGATGATCGCGGAGACACCGAGGTCCTCGGCGAGACTGAGGACGATGTTGCTGGCCGGCTCCGGCGAGGTGTTGACCGCTATCCGCGTACCGGCCTTGACGAGGTGGCTGGCGAGCGCCGTCGAGCCGCCCACCGCGGCGGCGGCCAGCTCCGGCAGCGAACCGTTCTGCCCGGCGAGCAGCGCCGCGACCACCGCGCCGGCGATCGGGCGGATGACGGTGTGCACCACGTCCCACGTGGAGTCCACCAACGGGATCTTGTCGGCGACGGCCTCGCACAGGAACAGCACCCCGGCCACGATCAGTACGTCGGGCCGCTCCAGCGACGCGGGTACCTCGTCGGTGACCCCGGTCGCCCCCATGAGGCCGAGCAGGAACACCACGGCGTAGGCGTTGATACCGCTCGCCCAGCCGCTGGTGAACACGAGTGGAAGCACCGACATGATCCGGATCGTAGCGAACCGTCCATCGGTGGAGTGGGCGAATCCACGCAGTTATGAGTACTAGTACCTAGACGAAGACTTGAGTAGGAGCGCGGATGGGCCGCGGCCCCCGTTCGGGAGAAGGTGGGGACACGGACGGGCGCGGCGCCGGTACCGCCGACACGGGGCGGCGGAGCAGGGGCGGCCCGGCCGTAACGGGGGTGTACGGGTAGCGCTGTTCTGGCACGGTCCGACGGGGGATCGGGGCATGCCAGAACAGCGCACTCTCATGTCCGCCGCGAGTCGCCGCTGACCCGGCCCTGCAACAGCCGGGACAGGGCGGAGTGCACGTCGTCGATGCTGCGGTGCGACTGGAACGCCTGCCAGTCCAGGGCGGCGACCAGCACCATCCCGAAGAGCGCGGACGCGGTGAGCGGTACGTCGATCTCGTCGCTGAGCTCCCCGTTGTCCACCGCCTCGCGCAGCACCTTCTCCACCACCGCGACCGCCTCCTGGCGGACCATCATCAGCGTGTCCTGCCAGGCGCGGTTGGTCCGCCACAACTCGGCGACGTACAGCTGGGTGAAGGACGGGTAGCGGGCGATGAACGCCAGCCCGGCCCGGATCTGCGCGTCCAGCGCGTCGACCCGGGTGCCGCCGCGCGCGGCCACCTCGTCCGCGGCGTCCCGCAGCGAGACGGTGAGCAGCCCGACGCCGTGCCGCAGCAGCTGCTCGAACAGCTCGTTCTTGCTGGCGAAGTTGTAGTAGACGGTGCCCTTGGCGACGCCGGCCCGCTCGGCGATCTCCTCCACCGTGGTGGCGGAGAAGCCCTGCTCGGCGATGAGTGTGACGGCGGCCTCGTAGAGCTTCTGCCGCGTGGCCTGACGACGTGCGGTGGTCATGGCGTCGATTGTCCCTGCCCGGGGCGGCCCCGTCTCACAGGGTCAGCTCCGGGTGGAGCCGGTCCACGGTCCACACCTGCTTGCGGCGGGCGGTCAGGGTGGTGAGCGCCAGCGCGCCGACGGTGAAGGCCAGGAGCACCAGACAGGCCCGCCAGACCGGCCAGAGCCCGCCGCCGGTGATCAGGTGACGGAGCCCCTCGACGACGTAACTCATGGGCAGGAACGGGTGGATGGCGCCGAAGAAGCCGGGGCTGGTCTGCACCGGGTAGGTGCCTCCCGCCGAGGTCAGCTGCAGCATCAGCATGGCCAGGGTGAGCACCCGTCCCGCCGGGCCGAACCGGGCGCCCAGGAACTGGATGATGGCGGCGAAACAGGCCGCGGCCAGCAGCAGGAAGCCGATCGTGCCGGCGGCGCGGGCCATCTGCAGCCCGACCACCCAGTGCAGCACCGACATCAGTGCCAGCACCTGCGCCACCCCGACCGCGGCCACCGGCAGCCAGCCGGCCAGCGCTATCCGCCAGGACGCGGCCCCGGCGGCGAGCGCCCGGCGGTTCATCGGCTGGAAGAGCATGTAGCCGACCATCGCGCCGACCCACAGGGAGAGCGGGATGAAGTACGGGGCGAGCCCCTCCCCGTAGCTGGACGCCTGGTGCAGGGAGTGCGAGGCGAGCTGTACGGGGTCGGCCATCACCGCGGTGCGCGCGTCGCGCTCCTCGGCGTCGTAGTCCGGGATCTTGTCGACGCCCTCGTGCAGGCCGGTGGCGAGCTGTCCGCTGCCGGTGGAGAGCTGCGTCAGACCGGTGGTGAGCCGGTTGCTGCCGGTGGCCAGCTGGTACATGCCGCCGCTGAGGGTGTCGGCGCCGTTGGAGAGGGTGCCGACGCCCTTGTCGAGGGTGTGGGCGCCGCCGGCCGCGGTGTGGGCGCCGGAGGCGACCTGGTGGGCCCCGGTGTTGAGCCGGTTGAGGTCCTTCACGGCGGCGTTGATGTCGGAGGACAGGTGCGGTGCGGCGGTGGCCAGTTCCTGGGCGTAGCCGTGCAGTGTGCCCAGATCGGTGGCCAGTTGGTCGAACGACGCGGGGCCGCTGATCTGGGTGTTGAGCCGCTCGGCCAGCGCCGCGGCCTCGGCCGCCTTGTCGGCGGCCCCCTTCAGGGCGACGCAGTCGCCGGTCGCGGGGGTGCCGGCGCACTGCTCGGTGTACTGCTGCCGCACGAGATCGGCGGCGGTCCTGGACGCCTTGGCGGCGTCCGGCGCCAGCACGGCGATCGCGTCCAGATGGTCCTTGATCGCCTGGGAGCCGTCGGCGACCAGCCGGGAGACCTCACCGATCTCCCGGGTGTGGGCCTTCACGAACGCGATCTTGTCGGAGGCCCCGTTCACCGCGTCGACGAGCCGCTGGGTGCCGGACGCGACCTGGCCCGCGCCGGAGTCGAGCGTGTCGAGGCCGGTGGCCAGGTCACCGCTGCCCTTCTTGGCGTCCTTCAGGCCCGCGGCGAGCCGGCCCGCGCCCTGCTCGGCCTTGCGGATACCGGTGCCGAGCTCCTTGGAGCCCTGCTCGGCGCTGCCCGCGCCGCCGGCCACGTCGGAGGCGCCCTGGGCCGCCTGCTGCGTCCGGTCGTGCAGATCGGCGAACGACACGAAGATCCGGTCGTAGAAGCCGCGCGAGGCGCCGGCCGAGGTGGCGGCTCTGACCTGCGAGAACACGCTGCGGGAGAGCTGCCCGACGATGTAGTTGTTGGAGTCGTTGGTGCGCACCTGCAGGGCGCCGGTCTCCGGGTGGGCGCCGGAGCTGGACGCGATCCGCTCGCTGAAATCGGCGGGGATGGTGAGCGTCAGGTAGTACGAGCCGTTCTCCAGGCCCTTGGCGGCGTCGGCGGAGTCCGTCTCCTGCCAGTCGAAGGTGGCCGTGTCGTGCAGCTTGGCGGCGAGATCGTCGCCCGCCGCGATCTTCTTGCCGCCGGCGGTCGCACCGCGGTCGGCGTTCACCAGCGCGACGGGGATCTTGTCGAGCCGCCCGTACGGATCCCAGAAGGACCACAGGTACAGGGCGCCGTAGAGCAGCGGCAGCAGCAGGAGCGCGGCCATGGCCGCCCTCGGCAGCCGGCCCCGGCCGAACTTCTTCAGCTCAAGCGCGGCGAGCTTCGGTGTGCGCATCGGCTGCTTCCTCCTCGGTCGCGTCGGGGGTCGGGTCGGTGGTCGGATCCGTGGTCGGCCGGGTGGCGGGGTCGGCGGGCGCCGTGGGGCGGGCGGTGCCGGTGGCGACGACGAGCGCGTCCTCGGGCGCCCTGGTGCAGACGCCGAGGACGGTGGTGCCCGCGTCGGCCACGGAGCGCAGCATCGACCAGGCGAGTTCGCGGTCGGCGTCGCCGAGCTTGTGGTCGACGTCGTCGATCCCGAGCACCTGCGGTCGCGGCAGCAGTGCGAGGGCCACGCCCAGCCGCAGCGCCTCCAGCCGTTCCAGATCGCGTACGGCCGTCCGCTCACCCTTGACCAGCGAGTCCAGGTCGAGTCCCGCGGCCTTCAGAGCCGCCGCCACATCGGCGCGGTCGCGTGCGGCGCGGGAGGCGAACCTGCGTTGCAGCAGCACCCTTTCGCGCAGGTGCTCGGCGACGGTGAGGGCCGGTTCGAGGGCGGAGATCCCGTCGACGGGACCGAGGGCGCTGATCCGCCGCACGGCGGACATGCGCTTGGGCAGCCGGTGCCCGAAGACCTCCGCCTGTCCCTCGGTGGCCTTCATGCGCCCGGTGAGCGCCAGCAGCAGGCAGGTGCGGCCGGTGCCCGACGGGCCCTCGACCGCGATCAGCGTTCCGGCGGGCGCGCCGAACGACACCTCCCCGAACACCCGGCCACGCGGACCTCGCAGCCCGTACCCCTCCGCGGTGATCACGAGTCACTCTCCTCTTTGAACTGACCAGTCAGTACAAAAACGAATTATGCAGCATCGCGGGAGTGAACCCGCCGCGGGGGTGGGGGAACACCTGTGCTATGGCATTTCCGCAGGTCAGGGCCGATTGTCAGTGGTGTGCCCCACTATGTGTCGTACGAAGACAGGAGGCTCGTCATGGCTGCTCACGTAAGCGACATCCATCCCGTGCTGCGCCGTGCGGCGGCTCCGCCCGCCGCCCTCGACCTGCTCACCCAGGCCCACCTCGGACTCGACGAGGCGGCCGTCCTGGAAACCCCCAACGAGCGCTACGCCACCGCCCATCTCGCCGCACTGCGCACCGCCGCCGCCGTGCTGGCCGTGCGGGGCCGTCCCGAGCCGGGCCCCAGACGGCGGCAGCGGATACGCAGCGCCTGGGAGGTGCTGCCCGAAGTCGCTCCGGAGCTCAGCGAATGGAGCGCCATGTTCGAGTACGGCGCCCACCGCAGGGCGCGCGCCGAAGCCGGCATAGAAGGCGCCGCCACCTGGCGGGACGCGGACGATCTGCTGCGCGCCGCCGCGATGTTCCTGCGCCTGGTGGAACGGATGCTGGTGCTCCAGCCCACCCTGCCGGCCGAACTGCGCGCCGACCTGCCACCCGCTCTGCCCCAGCAGAAGGCCAATTGACCGGCCGTCAGGCGCCTGTCCGCAAAGGCGGCACCGCGGTGAGCGCCGCGGGATGCCGGAACGGCCTGGGGCCACCTCCCGACCGGAGCTTTGCAGCACCTCCCGGCCGGAGGCTTGGGGCCACCTCCCGGCCGGAGGCTTGGGGCCACCTCCCGACCGGAGCTTTGCAGCACCTCCCGGCCGGAGGCTTGGGAGCACCTCCCGGCCGGAGGCTTGGGAGCACCTCCCGGCCGGAGGCTGGGGGAGGACCGGTCGTGATCGGCAGGAGGGCCTAGAGTGGAGCCGCTCGTTCAAGCCAGTCATCCGCGAGGAGCCGCCCGCCATGTCCCGTGAAGGAGTGGTGGATCCGATCCGCCCCCGAGCGTCCCTCCGTACCGCCGTGGTCTGGGAGGTCCTGCGCGACGCACTCGACCGGCAGGCCAAGGCCGGGGGCCGCGACGCGGGCGAGGCGCTGGACGTGCTCGACACCGGGGGCGGCACCGGGAACTTCGCGGTGCCCGTGGCGCGCCTCGGCCACCGGGTCACCGTCGTCGACCCCAGCCCGGACGCGCTGTTCGCGCTCGAGCGCCGGGCCGCGGAGGCCGGGGTGACCGACCGGGTCCGCGGCGTCCAGGGCGACACCCACGGCCTGCTCGATGTCGTCGAGCCCGGCAGCTACGACATCGTGCTGTGCCACGGCGTCCTGGAGTACGTCGACGACCCCGCCGAGGGCGTGCGCAACGCCGTCGGCGCGCTCCGCCCGGCCGGGGCCCTGAGCCTGCTGGCCGCCGGCCGCGGCGGCGCCGTGCTGGCCCGCGCCATCGCCGGGCACTTCGCCGAGGCCCAGCACGCCCTGGGCGACCCGGACGGCCGATGGGGCGTGGGGGACTCGCTCCCGCGCCGCTTCACCGCCGAGCAGCTCACCCGCCTCGTCTCCGACGCCGGCCTGCGGGTCGGCGCCGTGCACGGCGTACGGGTCTTCGCCGACCTGGTCCCGGGCGTGCTGGTCGACACCGAGCCGGGCGCGCTGGAGGCGCTGCTCAAGCTGGAGCTGGCCGCCGCGGAGCAGCCCGCCTTCCACTCGATCGCCACTCAACTGCACGTACTCGCCGACCGCGGCTGACCGGACCACCGGCCACCGCACCAGGAGTAGTCGGTCACAGGCCGCCCGGTCGGCCGTTCAGGACCGTATGCTGGCATGACGTAACGGCGGACGGGGAATGAAGCCCCCGTCGGATTGGCGTAGTGGGGCGGGTTTCACGGGGGCGAATCCCTGCCTATCCTTGAATAAGGGTCGGACCGGTCGCCCCCGCGACCGACGAGTAGGAGGACTCCGTGCCGCTCTCGGAGCACGAGCAGCGCATGCTCGAGCAGATGGAGCGAGCGCTGTACGCCGAAGATCCCAAGTTCGCGTCGGCGCTTGAGGGAAGCGGGCTGCGCACCTATACCCGGCGGCGCGTCTACCAAGCGGTAGCGGGCTTCCTGGTGGGTATCGCGCTGCTGATGGCTGGAATGATCAAGCAGCAGCCCTGGATCAGTGTGGTCGGCTTCCTCGTCATGCTCGCCTGTGCCGTACTCGCGGTCACGGGCTGGCGAAAGGCCGGCAAACCCGGTGAGCAGCCGCCCGCCGCAGCCGCCGGCCGAGGCCACCCCCGTCGCAGGGGCAAGGTCATGGACCGGATCGAGGAACGCTGGCAGCGCCGCAGGGACGGGCAGGAAAGCTAGCGGCCGCCCAGGCAGAGGGTTCTCAACAGATTTAGACGTACGACGAGGGGCGCGGAACCGGAGATCGGTTCCGCGCCCCTCGTCATGTCCGGCGCCGTCATGTCCGACCCACAACGCCCAGAAACGCCCAGAACGCCCCCAGGCGCACCTTGGGCGTCCAGGAGGACACAGTGACGCCCTTGGACGCCTTGGACCCCCAGGGCTCCCTAGGACGCCTGGCGCGAAGGTCGCCGGACCGCGTCGGCGGCCCGCCGCACGACCGCGGACCAGCGCCGCGTCGCGACCGACCACTGCTCCGACAGCCGCCACATCACCCGTGCGGCCGAACGTGGCAGAAGCACCGCCCGCAGCCGCCCGCGCCGCCCGGCCGTCCGGTGCAGTCCGTCGCGCACCTGGCGCACATCCGCCGCCAGCCCGGCCGCCGGCCGTGGCCGGGGCGAGTACAGCACCTGCTCCACGGCGGCCGCGACCTGGCCGGCGGCCCGCGCCGCCGCCTCGTCGAGCCCGCCGTCCCGCACCAGCCGGGCGGTGGCCCGGCGCGGTGTCTCGGAGTCGTCGGGCAGGATCCCGTAGTCCCACGCGGTGTCGACCAGCTCCCGCCAGGCGGCGAGCGTCCTGGCGCCCTCCGCCGGACCCTGGCCGCCGCCGAGCCGCCGGGACCGTTCGCGGCGGCGCCACAGCAGCGGCAGCAGGGGCACGCCGATCACCAACAGCGCCAGCAGGGCGATGCCGGCCAGCCGGCCCACGCTGATCCCGGTGTCGGTCGGTCCGCTGCCCGTGTCCTGGCCGAGCGGGGTGCAGTTGCCCATCTGCTGGTCCTTGACCGAGCAGCTGGCCGAGGCCGAGGCGCCGGGGCTCGGCGCCGTGCTCCTGCCGGGCTCCGGGACGACCGGGCCGCCGCCGGGGGTCGGCGCCTGGTCCACCGTGTAGCTCGGGGCGGTGCCGCGGGACGGCGTGGGCTCGAAGCGGGTCCAGCCGACGCCCTCGAAGTACAGCTCGGGCCAGGCGTGGGCGTCCTGGAGTCCCACCGAGACGGTGCCGTCGGACCGCGGCCCGTTGCCCGGCGCGAAGCCGACCGCGACGCGGGCCGGGATGTGCAGCGTGCGGGCCATCGCCGCCATGGTGAAGGCGTAGTGGACGCAGAACCCCTGCTTGTCCCGGAGGAAGTTGGAGATCGCCTCGACGCCGGTGCCCGACCGGACCTTCGTGCTGTACCGGAAGTCCCCGGAGTGGAAGTACTTCTGCAGCGCCACGGCCTGCTCGTACGGGTTCGCCGAGCCGCGGGTCACCTCCAGCGCGGTCTTCCTGACCACGTCCGGCAGGGTGTCCGGGACCTGGGTGTACTCCTCCTTGAACGCGGCGGCCGGGTCGGGGGCCGAGGACAGCTGCGCCGCCGTCGGCTGCACCAGCAGGCTCGTGACCCGGTACTTCACGCCCTTGGTGGTCTGCTTGCGGTCGCCGACGACCGTGCGCCCCTCCTTGTCGAACCGCCAGTGACCGTTGACCTGCAGCTTTTCGGCGGGGTAGGGGAGCGGCAGCCAGCTCTGCGCGTAGTTCTCGTCGGCGGCGACCGAAGTGGTGACCTCGGTGGCCTTCACCTCCGGGCCCAGCCCGGCCGGCACCGGGAACACGTCGGGGATCCCGGTCAGCGGGCGCTCCGAGGAGCGCCACTGCGTCCCGTCGAACTTGTCGAGCGCGACGATCCGCAGATACATGTCCGACGTGCCGGCCGCGTTGGTGCGATACGTCAGGACCTCGCGGTTGTCCGGCTGGTTGAGGCTGTCCTGCAGCGCCACCACCGGGTTGACCGACGAGGTGTTGCCACCACCGAAGCCGGGGCCCGTCCCGTTGCCCGCCGGGTCGAGCAGCCCGCTGCCCAGCGAGGGCAGCACGGCGGGTGCGATCAGCGCGATGCCCAGGGCCATCGCCCCGATCCGGCGGCCGGTGCGGACCGGTGCCACGACCGTTCCCTCGGAGCGGGTACCGGAGGCGCCCGCCCAGCCGGTGGACGGCGGGCCGCCGCCGAAGACCCGGCCCCAGCGCGACAGCCGGTCCCGGCCCTCGGCGAGCAGCAGCAGCAGATAGCCGGCCGCCGCGATCAGGAACCACAGCCAGCGGCTGCCGCTGCCCGCGAGACCGGACGCGACGGAGTACAGCGCGAGCAGCGGCAGCCCGGCAGGGGCGGCGCTGCCGTACGTCACCGCCAGCGCGTCCACGGCCAGCGCGATCACCAGCACGCCGGCGACCAGCAGCAGTCGGATGCCCGGGGTCACCGGGGCGGGGATGGCGAACTGGCTGACGTCCCGCAGGCCGTCGCCGAGCCGATCGCCGAGCGCCACGAACGCCTTGGGGCCGGGCAGGATGCCGCCCACCGCCTGCTTCGAGACGAACATCATGGTCAGTATCAGCAGGGTGACCAGCGCCTGCGCCAGCACCGTCAGCGGCCGGGCCAGCGGCACCCGCCGGGCCAGCGCGCCGACGCAGGACTGGAGCGTGACCAGGAAGGCCGCCTGCAGGATCCAGCCGGTCGGGGTGGCCAGCGGCAGCAGCGAGCAGGCCGCCATGATCGACGCCGCCGCGGCGCAGACCGTCAGCCGTGCGCGTCCGCTCATGAGCTCGCTCCCGCCTCTTCGCGCGAGCGGTACCGGTCCGCAAGCTGCCACAGCGAGGGCAGTCCCTCGCCCGGCGGCACCGGCAGTACCGTCCAGCCGGCCTCGCGCAGCATCCGCACGGCCCGTCGCACACCGATCTCCGTCGCTGTCCCCGGCCCGTCGTCGCCGTTCGCGGCCGAACCGGCGGGGGAGCCGGCGTCCTGGCCGGAGCCGGCCGGCGGCGCGTCGGGGTACGGGTCCACGGCGTCGCGGGACGCCCACGCGGAGCTGTCCAGGACGAACGCCACCGCGCCGCCGGCCCGCTGCCGCATCCGTCCGACGATCGCCGCCTGCTCCTCGTCCAGATCGCCGAGGAAGGCCACCAGCAGGCCCTCGCTGCCGACCCGCAGGACGTCCAGGGCCCGGGAGAACCCGCCGCCGTCGGAGTGCTCGACCACCGCGAGGGTGTCGAGCAGCACCCCGGCGGTGTCGGAGGAGTCTCCGCCGAAGCCGCCCTCGGGACCCGGCACGCTGCTGCCGGTGTCGGTCAGCAGCCGCACCGAGTAGCCGCGCTCCAGCATGTGCGTCGAGACCGAGGCCGCCCCCGACACCGCCCATTCGAAAGCGGAGTCGGGACCGGCGCCGTAGAAGGCGAGCCGCCGGGTGTCCACCAGCACGGTGCAGCGCGCCTTGTGCGGCTGCTCCTCGCGGCGCACCATCAGCTCGCCGTACTTCGCGGTGGAGCGCCAGTGCACCCGCCGCAGGTCGTCGCCGTGCCGGTAGCCGCGCGGGATGGCGTCGTCCTCGCCGGCCAGCGACAGTGAGCGGGTGCGGCTGTCGCCGTAGCCGGACGCCTCGCCGGCGAGCCGGACCGCGGGCAGCGGCTCCACCCGGGGCACCACGGTCAGGGTGTCGTACGCGCTGAACGACCGGGTCAGCTCGCACATGCCGAAGGGGTCCGTCAGCCGCAGCTGCAAAGGCCCCAGCGGATAGCGCCCGCGCAGGTCGGAACGGACCCGGTAGGACACCTCGCGGTGGCCGCCCGGCTCCACCCGGTCCAGTACGAAGCGCGGCCGCGGCCCGAGCACGTACGGCACCCGGTCCTGCAGCATCAGCAGCCCGGTGGGGATGCGCGAGACGTTGTCCACCCGCAGGTGCACCCGTGCCTCGGACATCGCGGGCACCCGCGACGGCGCGAGCCGCCGGCTGCCCGATACGCGGTAGCGGGTGCGGTACAGCACCCCGACGCAGACCAGCGGCAGCACCGCCAGCAGCAGTCCGACCCGCAGCAGGTCCGGCTGCCCCAGCACATAAGCGCAGATGGCAGCCGCGACCCCCGCCGCGAAGAAGGACCGTCCGCGCGTGGTGAGCCCCGACAGCGCCGTACGGAAACCTCCCGCGGCCTGCGGGTCGGTGGACATCACAAGCCCCGGACGCCGGGCGGCTGGGCGCTCTGCGCCTGACGCCATTGCTGTGCGGCCGAGGCCGCGGCCGCGGAAGCGGAGGGGTCCGGGACCGGGGTGCGCTGCAGGATCTCCGCGACGACCTGCTCGGGCGTCCGCCGGTTCAGCTGCGCCTGCGCGGTCGGCAGCAGCCGGTGGGCCAGCACCGCCGGGGCGAGCGTCTGGACGTCGTCCGGCAGGACGAAGTCCCGTCCGTCCAGCGCCGCCGAGGCACGGGCCGCCCGCACCAGGTGCAGCGTCGCGCGCGGCGAGGCGCCGAGCCGCAGGTCGGGGTGGTGGCGGGTGGCACCGACAAGGGCCACGGCGTACCGCCGCACCGGGTCCGACACATGCACCGTCCGCACCGCTTCGATCAGCTTCACGATCTCGTGGGCGTGCGCCACCGGCTGCAGATCGTCCAGCGGCGGCGTACCGCCGTGCACGTCGAGCATCTGCAGCTCGGCCTCCGGGCTCGGGTAGCCGATCGACACCCGCGCCATGAAGCGGTCGCGCTGCGCCTCGGGAAGCGGATAGGTGCCCTCCATCTCCACCGGGTTCTGGGTGGCGATGACCATGAACGGGTTGGGCAGCTCGTACGTCGTGCCGTCGACGGTGACCTGCCGCTCCTCCATCGACTCCAGCAGCGCCGACTGGGTCTTCGGCGAGGCCCGGTTGATCTCGTCCCCCACCACGATCTGCGCGAAGATCGCCCCCGGCTTGAACTCGAAGTCCCGCCGCTGCTGGTCGAAGACGCTCACTCCGGTGATGTCGGAGGGCAGCAGGTCGGGCGTGAACTGGATACGCCGCACCGAGCAGTCGATGGACCGGGCGAGCGCCTTGGCCAGCATCGTCTTCCCGACCCCCGGCACGTCCTCGATCAGGAGGTGCCCCTCTGCCAGCATCACGGTCAGCGAAAGCCGTACGACCTCGGGCTTGCCCTCGATCACGTTCTCCACCGACCGGCGCACCCGCTCCGCGGTCGTGGTCAGATCGCTGAGGCTGGCTCGCGCGTCATAGGTCGTCACCCGGTTCTCCTCGGCCTGTTCATTGGGGCGCGGCCAACCACGGACCGGCCCCTCCCCGAATGCGGTCCGCCGCGCGCCGAGACGGGCGAGGGGGTGCCGCACGTTGCATTGTTCCCTTGAACAGCGCCCCGCGTCACTCGCCTGCTGTTACTTGACCGTGATTTCCCGCATCAGACCGGTGTGGACGTCGAAGACAAACCCGCGTACATCGTCCGTGTAGGCCAGGAACGGGGACGTACGCACCCGCGCCATCGACTGGCGTACGTCCTGGTCGATGTCGGTGAACGCCTCGACGGACCAGGTCGGCCGCTGGCCGACCTCGTGCTCCAGCTCGGTCCTGAAGTCCTCGGTGATGCTCTCCAGACCGCAGTTGGTGTGGTGGATGAGAACGATTGAGCGGGTGCCCAGAGCCCGCTGGCTGATGGTCAGCGAGCGGATGGTGTCGTCGGTGACGACACCGCCCGCGTTGCGGATGGTGTGGCAGTCGCCGAGATCGAGGCCGAGTGCGGCGTGCAGGTCGATGCGGGCGTCCATGCACGCGACGACGGCGACGCCCAGGACCGGCCGGGCATCCATGCCGGGGTCGTGGAACGCGACGGCGTAGCGCGCATTGGCCTCGACGAGCCGGTCGATGACGGAGTCGGGTTCGGAGTCGGACGGGGAGCCGGGTCCGGATGGCTGCGCTGCGGATATCGACATGTGACTGACGTTAGAGGGCGCGGGCCGGTCCCACCTGCTGTAGAGGCAGGAAAAAGCCGGTCAATTTACCGCTGTGTGAGGTAACCCACAGGCCTCACATCCCTCACTCCTGGGAGTGAGGCGCGCGGACTGTTGGTTGCGTTGACCGTGGGGCTTAGTGGAGTAAAGTGGCGCGAAATGGGGTTTCCGCCGCAGGTAGGGGGCAGGGGCCCACGTGACAGGGGTCCCTGTTTCCCGACGGGGATCCCGTCCGGTTTCTGACAGGGTCCCGGCGGGCCCGGCTGCGGGAGGTGTGGATGTTCCTCGGAACGTACGCGCCGCGCCTCGACGACAAGAGCCGCCTCGTCCTGCCCGCGAAGTTCAGGGAGCAGCTCGCGCAGGGCCTGGTGATCACCAAGGGGCAGGAGCGCTGCCTGTACGTCTGGCCGCTGCGCGGATTCCAGGCCGTCACCGAGGAACTGCGCCGGGCGCCCCTGACGTCCAAGCCCGCAAGGGACTACATGCGGGTGCTGTTCGCCGGAGCCACCGACGAGGTGCCCGACAAGCAGGGCCGGATCACCGTCCCGCAGCCGCTGCGGGAGTACGCCGGCCTGGACCGCGACTGTGCGGTCATCGGCGCCAACACCCGGGTCGAGGTGTGGTCCGCCCAGGCCTGGGACCGCTACCTGGCGGCGCAGGAAGACACCTTTTCGGCCCTGTCGGAGGAGGTTCCGACCGGATTACTGTGACCCCGGCCCCTACTCGCAGCGTCACCACGGTGTACGTATGGCTCGGCCTCCTCCCGCTCTCCGGCTCCACTGGCACTACTTCCCCGGCGCCAGAGGACCACTTCCCTCCCGAGCGGGCGGGGACCAGGCCATATGTCGAAGCAGTCGAAGAAGTCGAAGAACCGAGAAGGGCCCCATGAGCGCCGTCCCCACCCCGCAGTCCGAGCCCCATGGCGCCCCCGCGGACCCCGCCACCACCGAGTCCACCCCCGCGAAGCACGTCCCCGTGATGCTGCGCCGCTGCCTGGACCTGCTCGCCCCCGCGCTGGCCGAGCCGGGCGCCGTGGTCGTGGACGCGACGCTGGGACTCGGCGGCCACAGCGAGGCGCTGCTGACCACGTTCCCGGCGGTCCGGCTGGTCGCCATCGACCGCGACCCCGCCGCGCTCAAGCTCTCCGCCGAGCGTCTGGCGCCGTTCGGCGACCGGGTCACGCTGGTGCACGCGGTCTACGACGAGCTGTCGGACGTCGTCGCCCGGCTCGGCATCCCCAAGGTCCAGGGCGTGCTGTTCGACCTCGGCGTGTCGTCCATGCAGCTGGACGAGGCGGAGCGCGGCTTCGCCTACGCGCAGGACGCCCCGCTCGACATGCGGATGGACCAGACGACGGGCATCAGCGCCGCCGAGGTGCTCAACACCTACCCGCCGGGCGACCTGGTGCGGATCCTGCGCAACTACGGCGAGGAGAAGTTCGCCCGCAAGATCGTCGACGCGGTCGTCAAGCAGCGGGTGAAGGAACCGTTCACCAACAGCGCGCGGCTGGTCGAGCTCATCCGCGAGGTGCTGCCGCAGGCGGCCAAGCGCACCGGCGGCAACCCCGCCAAGCGCACCTTCCAGGCGCTGCGCATCGAGGTCAACGCCGAGCTCGCCGCCGTGGAGGCCGCGATCCCCGCCGCGCTCGGCGCCCTCGCCGTCGGCGGCCGGATCGCCGTGCTGTCGTACCAGTCGCTGGAGGACCGCATCGTCAAGCAGGCGTTCGCGGCCGGCGCGGCCAACACCGCCCCGCCCGGCCTGCCCGTGGTGCCCGAGCAGTACCAGCCCCGGCTGAAGCTGCTCACCCGCGGCGCGGAGCTGCCGACCGAGCAGGAGATCGCGGAGAACCGGCGCGCCGCCCCGGCCCGGCTGCGCGCCGCGGAACGGATCCGCGAGGAGGCGCTGTGAGGGCGGCCCGGTCGGCCACGGCGGCCCGCGCGCCCTTCGTCCTGCTGGTGGTGGCGCTGCTGGCCGGCGGCCTCATCTCGCTGCTGCTGCTGAACGGCGCCGTCAACCAGGACTCCTTCGAGCTGAACCGGCTGCAGAAGGACACCGACACCTACACCGACGAGGAGCAGGCGCTCCAGCAGGACGTGGACCGGTACAAGGCGCCCGACGCGCTCGACCGCCGCGCCCGCGAGCTGGGCATGGTGCCCGGCGGCAATCCCGCCTTCCTGAATCCGGACGGCATCGTACGCGGCGACCCCACCGAGGCCGAGGCCGCGCCGCCCGCCCGCACCCAGGCGCCGCCCAGCACACCGCCCAGCCCGCCGCAGACCGGTGCACCCACCGCCGGCAGCACCCCCACCACGAAGCCGTCCGGCGGCGCGTCCCCGCAGACCCCCCGCGGCTCCCAGACCTCCCAGACCACCGGCAGGTGACCTCGTGACCAGTCCCCGCATCCTGTGCGCCGCTCCGGGGGACGGCGCGCATGAGTGAGCCGAGGCGCCCGCAGCGCGGGCGGCTGCCGGGCCCCGCAGGGCCGCGGAAGGCCGCAGCGGCCGGCCAGGGCTCGCAGCGGGCGCAGGGCACCAGACGGCCGGGGCGTCCCGCCGCCGCCGAGGTCCGGCGCCCCGCCGCCCGCCGGCCGCGTCCCTCGGCCCCGCTGCGGCTGGGCCGCCCCAGGCCCCGGCTGCGGCTCGTCAGCGTCGCGCTGACGCTGGTGATGCTCGCGTTCGTCGTCCGGCTGCTGCAGGTGCAGGCCGTCGACGCGCCCGCGTACGCGGCCAAGGCCGCCGTCAACCGCTGGGTCTCGCACACCGTCGCCGCCGACCGGGGGACCGTCACCGACCGGTCGGGCACCGACCTGGCGACGACCGTCGACGCGTACGACATCACCGCGGACCCGTTCCTGTTCACCTCCGCCCAGACGAAGACCGCGGACGCGCCCGCGCAGGCGGCCGAGCTCCTCGCGCCGATCGTCGGCGGCGACGCCAGGACCATCGCCAAGAAGCTCGCCACACCGAACTCCCGCTACCAGGTCATCGCCAAGCAGCAGTCCCCGCAGGTCTGGAACCAGATCAAGGACCTCAAGCGGGCGCTGAACGACAAGGCCGCCAAGAACAAGGGCGGCGGCAATGTACTGGCCGGCATCTTCAGCGACCCGCACACCAAGCGGGTCTACCCGGGCGGCGACCTCGCGGCCGGCGTCATCGGCTTCGTCAACGGCGAGGGCGTCGGCGGCGGCGGACTCGAGGCGATGCTCAACCAGGAGCTCGCCGGCGAGGCCGGCAGGATCCGCTACGCCCAGTCCAGCGGCCGCCAGGTCCCGACCGCCGGCGTCCAGGAGCACCCCGCCGTGCCCGGCTCCGACGTGCAGCTGACCATCGACCGCGACATCCAGTGGGCGGCGCAGAGCGCCATCACCGCCCAGGTCCAGAAGTCCAAGGCGGACCGCGGCTACGTCATCGTCCAGGACACCCGCACCGGCGAGATCCTCGCGATGGCCAACGCCCCCGGCTACGACCCCAACGACCTCACCCACGCCAACGCGAACGCCCTGGGCAACGCGGCCGTCCAGGACGCCTACGAGCCCGGCAGTGTCAGCAAGCTGATGTCGATGGCCGCGGTCCTGGACCAGGGCGTCGCGACCCCGCAGACCCACGTCACCGTTCCCGGCACCCTGCCGCGCGCGGACCGGATCTTCCACGACGACGTGGACCACGGCACCTGGTCGCTGACCCTCAACGGGGTGCTCGCCAAGTCCAGCAACATCGGCACGATCCTGGCCACCGGCCAGCTCGGGCAGACCCAGGCGCAGGCCAACCAGGTGCTCTACTCGTATCTGAAGAAGTTCGGCATCGGCGATCCCACCGGCCTCGGCTTCCCCGGCGAGACCCGCGGCATCCTGGCCAAGCCGCAGAACTGGAACGCCTCCCAGCAGTACACGATCCCGTTCGGCCAGGGCCTGTCGCTCAACGCCCTGCAGGCCACCTCGGTCTACTCGACGGTCGCCAACGGCGGCGTCCGCGTGGAGCCCAGCCTGATCCGCGGCATCACCGGCCCCGACGGCCGCTTCGTACCGGCGGAGGCACCCAAGACATCCCGGGTGGTCAGCGAAAAGACCGCCAAGACGCTGGCCACCATGCTGGAGTCGGTGGTCGGTGACGAACAGGGCACCGGCAGCAAGGCCCGCATCGCCGGATACCGGGTCGCGGGCAAGACCGGCACGGCCAACCGGGTGGACCCGGTCACCGGCCGGTACAAGGGCTACACCGCCTCGTTCCTGGGCTTCGCACCCGCGGACAACCCGCGGGTCACGGTCTCCTGCGTGATCCAGAACCCGACCAGCGGCAGTTACTTCGGCGGGCAGATCTGCGGGCCGGTCTTCAAGCAGGTCATGGAATTCGCCCTCAAATCCCTGCAGGCCGCGCCCTCCGGCGTGGAGGCACCGCACCTGCCCGTCGAGTTCGACCCATCGAAGAGGTGACAACGATCACATCCGACGGCGACCGCCCCGGCCGGGACCGGGGGTCTTTTGGCCCCGAGCGGGCCCGGCCCGGTAACCTCACCGCCGTGCCAAAAGCTGATCAGTCCCCCGTAAAGCAGCCGGGTGCTCCCCGCCCGTCCGCAGTCCGACCCAAAGCACTGGCGGAGCTGGCCGCGTGGCTGGGCGCGGCGCTGCCGACGGACGGCGCCCCCGCCACTGGCATCACCCATGACTCGCGTGCGGTCCGCCCCGGCGACGTCTACGCGGCGCTGCCGGGCGCCCGCTTCCACGGCGCCGACTTCGCGGCCCAGGCCGCGGACCTGGGCGCCGTCGCGATCCTCACCGACCCGGCGGGCACGGAGCGCGCGGCGGCCACCGGTCTGCCGGTACTGACCGTGGACGACCCGCGCTCCCGGATGGGCGCGCTGGCCGCCGGGATCTACGACGAACCCGGCCAGGATCTGCTGCAGATCGGCATCACCGGAACGTCCGGCAAGACCACCACCGCGTATCTGGTGGAGGGCGGCCTGCGGGCGGTCCACGGAAAGGCCACTGGTCTGATCGGCACCGTCGAGTCGCGGATCGGCGACGAGCGGATCAAGAGCGAGCGCACCACCCCCGAGGCCACCGACCTCCAGGCGCTCTTCGCCGTCATGCGCGAGCGCGGCGTCCGGTCGGTCGTCATGGAGGTCTCCAGCCACGCACTGGTCCTCGGCCGGGTGGACGGGGCCGTCTTCGACGTGGCGGTCTTCAACAACCTCAGTCCCGAGCACATGGAATTCCACTCGGACATGGAGGACTACTTCCAGGCGAAGGCGCGGCTGTTCACACCGCAGCGCAGCCGGGTCGGGGTGGTCAACCTGGACGACGCCTACGGCCGGCGGCTCGTCGCCGAGGCCCAGGTCCCCATCACCACGTTCTCCGCCGAGGGGGACCTGGACGCCGACTGGCGCGCCACCGACGTCGAGACCGGCCCGCTGGGCAGCACCTTCACCGTCACCGGGCCCAAGGGCGAGACGGCGCGGGCCGCCGCCCCGCTGCCCGGCCCGTTCAACGTCGCCAACACCCTCGCCGCGATCACCGCGCTGGTCATCGCCGGAATCGACCCGCAGATCGCCGCGGACGGCGTCGCCGCCGTCCCCGGTGTGCCCGGCCGGCTGGAGGGCGTCGACGCGGGCCAGCCGTATCTCGCGGTCGTGGACTACGCCCACAAGACCGACGCCGTCGAGTCCGTGCTGCGCGCCCTGCGCAAGACCACCGAGGGCCGCATCCACGCCGTACTCGGCTGCGGCGGAGACCGCGACCAGCACAAGCGCGGCCCGATGGGCGCCGCCTGCGCGAGGCTCGCGGACACCGCCGTACTGACGTCCGACAACCCGCGCTCCGAGGACCCCCTCGCGATCCTCGCCGCGATGCTGAACGGAGCAGCCGAAGTACCCGCCCACGAACGCGGGCACGTCATCGTCGAGCCCGACCGGGCCGCCGCCATCGCCATCGCGGTAGCCCGTGCCGAGCCCGGCGACATCGTGCTGGTCGCCGGCAAGGGCCATGAACAGGGCCAGGACATCGCCGGAGTGGTACGCCCCTTCGACGACCGGGAAGTACTGCGCGCCGCCATCGAGAAGGACCAGGAACAGCTGTGATCCCACTCACCCTCGCCGAGGTCGCTGACGCGGTCGGCGGGAGCATGCACGACATACCGGAACCAGGGACGCGCGTGACGGGCCCCGTGGTCATCGACTCCCGCGAGGTGGTCCCCGGCGCGCTGTTCGCCGCGTTCGTGGGCGAGCGCGTGGACGGCCACGACTACGCGGCGGGCGCCGTGAAGGACGGAGCGGTGGCGGTACTCGCCTCCCGCCCCGTCGGCGTGCCCGCGATCGTCGTCGACGATGTGGTGGCCGCGCTCGGCGCCCTCGCCCGGACCGTCACCGCACGGCTCGGCGTGACCACCGTCGCCCTCACCGGTTCGGCCGGCAAGACCAGCACCAAGGACCTGATGGCCCAGTTGCTGGAACGGCACGCGCCCACGGTGTGGACACCCGGCTCGTTGAACAACGAGATCGGGCTGCCGCTCACCGCGCTGCGCGCCGACGAGTCCACCCGGCACCTCGTGCTGGAGATGGGCGCCCGCGGCATCGGCCACATCCGGTATCTGACGGAGCTGACCCCGCCGCAGATCGGTGCCGTTCTGAACGTCGGCGCCGCGCACATCGGTGAGTTCGGCGGCCGCGACCGCACCGCCCTCGCGAAGGGCGAACTCGTCGAGTCGCTGCCCGCCGCCGAACAGGGCGGCGTGGCAGTCCTCAACGCCGACGATCCACTGGTGCGCGCGATGGCCTCGCGCACCGCGGCCCGCGTCGTGCTCTTCGGCGAAGCGGCGGACGCCGAGGTCCGCGGGGAGAATGTCCGGCTCAACGACCGAGGTCAGGCGCTCTTCACACTCCGCACACCCACCGGGTGCGCCGAAGTGACCTTGCGCCTGTACGGTGAGCACCACGTGTCGAACGCGCTCGCCGCGGCCGCCGTCGCCCGCGAACTGGGCATGCCCGTCGAGGAGATCGCCACCGCGCTCTCCGCCGCGGGAACCCTTTCGCACTGGCGTATGGAGGTCACCGAGCGGCCCGACGGCGTGACGGTCGTCAACGACGCCTACAACGCGAACCCCGACTCCATGAGAGCCGCTCTGCGCGCGCTCGCCGCCATGGGGCGCGGGCGTCGTACGTGGGCGGTGCTCGGCGAGATGGCCGAACTCGGTGGGGAGTCCCTCACCGAGCACGACGCGGTCGGGCGACTGGTCGTCCGGCTCAACGTCAGCAAGCTCGTGGCCGTGGGCGGCCTGGAAGCCGCCTGGTTGGATATGGGCGCCAAGAACGAGGGTTCGTGGGGTGAGGAGTCGGTGCACGTGTCCGACGCGGAGACGGCGATCGACCTGCTGCGCAGCGCATTGCGCCCGGGGGACGTCGTGCTGGTGAAGGCATCTAGGTCGGTCGGTCTGGAGCGCGTGGCACTGGCGCTGCTCGACGGCACCGAAGGTGAGGTCGCCGCGCGATGAAGCAGATTCTCGTATCCGGTGTGCTCGGTCTCTTCCTGTCCCTGATCGGCACCCCGTTGCTGATCCGTCTGCTGGCCCGCAAGGGCTACGGGCAGATGATCCGTGACGACGGTCCGAAGGCGCACCACAGCAAGCGCGGCACTCCGACGATGGGCGGCATCTCGTTCATCCTGGCGACCCTGGTCGCCTATGCCGCGACCAAGGTCATCACCAGCGAGCGGCCGAGCATGTCCGGTCTGCTGGTGCTGTTCCTGACCGCCGGTCTCGGACTGGTCGGCTTCCTGGACGACTACATCAAGATCGTCAAGCAGCGGAGTCTGGGCCTGCGGGCCAAGGCGAAGCTGGGCGGCCAGCTCATCGTCGGTATCGCGTTCGCCGTCCTGGCGCTGAACTTCTCGGACTCGCGCGGTCAGACCCCGGCCTCCACCAAGCTGTCCTTCACCCAGGACTTCGGCTGGACCATCGGCCCGGTGATCTTCGTCATCTGGGCGCTGTTCATGATCCTGGCGATGTCCAACGGCGTGAACCTCACCGACGGCCTCGACGGCCTGGCCACCGGCGCGTCCGTGATGGTCTTCGCCGCCTACACCGTCATCGGAGTCTGGCAGTACGGCCAGTGGTGCGGAGCCCCGCTCAGCGCCAACGGCGCCTGTTACGAGGTCAGAGACCCACTCGACCTGGCGGTCGTCGCCGCGGCCCTGATGGGCGCCTGCTTCGGCTTCCTGTGGTGGAACACCTCACCGGCCAAGATCTTCATGGGGGACACCGGCTCGCTGGCCCTCGGCGGCGCGCTCGCCGGTCTGGCGATCTGCTCGCGCACCGAGATGCTGCTCGCGATCCTCGGCGGCCTCTTCGTCCTCATCACGCTCTCCGTGGTCATCCAGGTCGGCTCCTTCCGGCTCACCGGCAAGCGGGTCTTCCGCATGGCGCCACTCCAGCACCACTTCGAACTCAAGGGCTGGAGCGAAGTCCTGGTCGTGGTCCGCTTCTGGATCATCCAGGGCATGTGCATGGCCATCGGCCTCGGGCTGTTCTACGCCGGCTGGGTGGCCGCCTCGTGACAGCGCCGCACCCGGTCGCAACCGAACTGGCGGGAGTCCACGTCACCGTCGCGGGTCTGGGCGTCTCCGGCGTCCCGGCCGCACGGGTACTGCACGCCCTGGGCGCCGTCGTCACCGTCGTGAACAGCGGTGACGGCGCGCGCGAGCAGGGCGAGGCCGAGCTGCTGCGGAAGCTGGGCGTCACCGTGCGCCTCGGCGACGGCGACACGCTCCCCGAGGGCACCGGGCTCGTCGTCACCACGCCGGGCTGGAAGCCCACGAGCCCGCTCTTCGCGGCCGCCGCGGCGGCCGGTGTCGAGGTGTGGGGCGATGTGGAGCTGGCCTGGCGCCTGCGCGACGAGAATGCGGCGCCCTGGCTCGCGGTCACCGGCACCAACGGCAAGACCACCACCGTCCAGATGCTCGCCTCCATCCTGAAGGCCGCCGGCCTGCGGACCGCCGCGGTCGGCAACATCGGCGTCTCGGTCCTGGACGCCGTGCTCGGCGAGGAGAAGTACGACGTCCTGGCCGTCGAGCTCTCCAGCTACCAGCTGCACTGGGCGCCCAGCGTCAGAGCGCACTCCGCGGTCGTCCTCAACCTCGCGCCCGACCACCTGGACTGGCACGGATCCATGGCGGCGTACGCCGCCGACAAGGGCCGTATCTACGAGGGAAACCGGGTCGCCTGCGTCTACAACGCCGCGGACCCGGCGACCGAGGCACTGGTCCGCGAGGCCGATGTCGAGGAGGGCGCCCGCGCGATCGGCTTCACCCTCGGCAGCCCCGGGCCGTCCCAGTTCGGCGTGGTGGACGGCATCCTGCTCGACCGCGCCTTCGTCGAAGGACGGCACAAGAACGCCCAGGAGCTCGCGGAAGTCTCCGACGTCCAGCCGCCCGCCCCGCACAACATCGCCAACGCGCTGGCCGCCGCGGCGCTGGCCCGCGCCTTCGGCGTCGAACCGGCCGCGGTACGCGACGGGCTCCGCGCCTTCCGGCCCGACGCCCACCGCATCGCCCTCGTGGAGACCGTCGACGAGGTCGCCTACGTGGACGACTCCAAGGCCACCAACACCCATGCCGCCGAGGCCTCGCTGGCCGCCTACGAGTCCATCGTGTGGATCGCCGGCGGCCTCGCCAAGGGCGCCACGTTCGACGAGTTGGTCCGCCGGTCCGCCCCGCGGCTGCGCGGCGCGGTCCTGATCGGCGCCGACCGCGCGCTGATCCGCGAAGCGCTCGCGCGACACGCCCCCGAGGTACCGGTCACCGACCTGGACCGGACCGACACTGGGGCGATGGCCGCGGCGGTGGAGGCGGCGAGGGAGCTCTCCCGACCGGGTGACACGGTCCTGCTGGCACCGGCCTGCGCCTCGATGGACATGTTCACCAACTACGGCAAGCGTGGCGAGGCATTCGCCGAGGCCGTGCGGGCCCTGGCACCCCAGAGCGCGGGACACGACAACTAGCCGGGCGTCCCCGCGCCGCCACCCAGTGTCGTAAACCCCGGCGCAGTGCACCACTGGAGGGGACGCATGACGGCAGACCGTTCCGCCGCTCGCGGCGTCGAACGCCGTTCCCGGGAAGGGGCGGCCCGCGTGCTGCCCGCCAAGCGCGTCGCGGCGGGCCCCGCCAGGCCCGCCGGACCCGCTCCGGCACGCAAGGAGCCCAGGGCCCGGCGGTCCGGCCCCCTGGGGGGCCCTCGCAGGCTCCACGACCGCCTCCAGGCGGCCTGGGACCGGCCGCTCACGGCGTATTACCTGATCCTCGGCGGAAGCCTGCTCATCACCGTTCTCGGGCTGGTGATGGTCTACTCCGCGTCGATGATCCAGGCGCTGCGGTACGGCTACCCGTCCACGTACTACTTCCGCAAGCAGTTGCTCGCCGCCGCCATCGGCACCGTGCTGCTGATCTCCGCGGCACGTATGCCCGTCAAGCTGCACCGCGCGCTGGCGTATCCGCTGCTGCTCGGCGCCGTTTTCCTGATGTGCCTGGTCCAGGTGCCGGGAATAGGGGAAACGGTCAACGGCAATACCAACTGGATCTCCCTCGGCGGGCCTTTCCAGCTGCAGCCGAGCGAATTCGGCAAGCTCGCGCTCGTCCTGTGGGGCGCCGACCTGCTGGCCCGCAAGAGCGACAAGAACCTGCTCATCCAGTGGAAGCATCTGCTGGTGCCCCTGGTGCCCGTGACATTCATGGTGCTCGGCCTGATCATGCTGGGTGGCGACATGGGCACCACGATCATCCTCACGGCCATTCTCTTCGGCCTGCTGTGGCTGGCCGGTGCACCTACCAGGTTGTTCGTGGGAGTGCTTTCCGGCGCCGCCTTCCTCGCCTTCCTGGCCATCAAGACCAGCCCCAACCGGATGTCCCGGCTCGGCTGTATCGCGGCGAGCGATCCGGGCACCAACGACCAGTGCTGGCAGGCCGTGCACGGGATCTACGCGCTCGCCTCCGGCGGCTGGTTCGGTTCCGGACTGGGTGCGAGTATGGAAAAATGGGGCGAACTGCCCGAGCCCCACACCGACTTCATCTTCGCCGTCACCGGGGAGGAACTGGGTCTCGCGGGGACGCTGTCGGTTCTCGCCCTCTTCGCGGCCCTAGGCTATGCGGGTATCCGCGTGGCCGGTCGTACGGAGGACCCCTTCGTCAGGTTCGCAGCGGGTGGCGTGACAACCTGGATCACGGCCCAGGCCGTGATCAACATTGGTGCGGTGCTCGGCCTCCTGCCGATCGCCGGAGTCCCGCTTCCGCTGTTCTCCTACGGAGGTTCGGCCCTCCTGCCGACGATGTTCGCGATCGGGTTGCTCATCTCCTTCGCAAGGAGTGAGCCCGGGGCGCGAGCGGCACTTGCCGTGCGCGGACCCGGGGTGATGTCACGGACGATGAGACGGTTCGTCAAAGGACGGCCGTCCGGGAAGCGGTGAATTTCGGTGCATGTCGTACTCGCCGGTGGGGGGACCGCCGGCCACATCGAGCCTGCGCTCGCGCTCGCCGATGCCCTGCGCAGGCAGGACCCGACCGTAGGAATCACAGCGCTCGGCACGGAGAAGGGCCTGGAAACCAGGCTCGTCCCGGAGCGCGGTTATGAACTGGCGCTGATCCCGGCCGTTCCGCTGCCACGCCGCCCCACGCCCGAACTGATCACCGTCCCCGGACGGCTGCGCGGCACCATCAAGGCCGCGGAGCAGATCCTGGAACGCACCAAGGCCGATGTGGTCGTCGGCTTCGGCGGCTACGTCGCGCTGCCCGGCTATCTCGCCGCCAAGCGCCTCGGTGTGCCGATCGTCGTCCACGAGGCCAACGCGCGCCCCGGTCTCGCCAACAAGATCGGCTCCCGCTACGCCCACGGCGTGGCCGTCAGCAGCCCGGACAGCAAGCTGCGCAACGCCCGTTACATCGGCATCCCGCTGCGCCGCACGATCGCCACCCTCGACCGGGCCGCTATGCGCGCCGAGGCACGGGCCTATTTCGGACTCGACCAGAATCTTCCGACTCTGCTCGTCTCCGGTGGCTCCCAGGGCGCCCGCCGGCTGAACGAGGTGATCACCACGGTTGCCCCGCGACTGCAGCAGTCCGGCGTCCAGATCCTGCACGCCGTCGGCCCGAAGAACGAACTGCCGGTCGCCGACAATATGCCCGGAATGCCGCCCTACCGCCCGGTTCCGTACATCGACCGGATGGATCTCGCCTACGCGGCCGCCGACATGATGCTCTGCCGGGCCGGCGCGATGACGGTCGCCGAGCTGTCCGCGGTCGGCCTCCCGGCCGCCTACGTCCCGCTGCCGATCGGCAACGGTGAACAGCGCCTCAACGCCCAGCCGCTGGTCAAGGCGGGTGGCGGACTGCTGGTCGACGACGCCGAGGTGACCCCGGACTGGGTCATCGGCAACGTCCTGCCGGTGCTCACCGATCCGCACCGGCTGTACGAGATGTCCCGCCACGCCGCCGAGTTCGGCCGCCCCGACGCCGACGACCTGCTGGTCGGCATGGTGTACGAGGCGATCGCCGCCCGCCGGGCAGGATAGGAGCCCCCGGCGGGCTTGGAGTCAAGCCCGCCCAGGGGCGCCCCCGGTCACGATCCGGGGGTGGCCAGGGCGCAGGAAGGGGCGAACGCATGGCCGGACCGACGACCGCCGAGCGCGGCGAGAAGGCGGAGCCGACCGCCCCCGCGCGTCGCACGCCCGCCCGCCGCAAGCGCGCGCGCCGCGCCGTGCTGATCCTGCTCGTCCTCGTCACCGTGCTGGCCGCCGCCGGGACATGGCTGGTCTACGGCTCGTCCTGGCTGCGGGCGGAGCGCGTCACGGTCAGCGGCACCAAGGTGCTCAACCCCGACGAGGTACGCACCGCCGCGGCCGTACCGCTCCAGGGCCCGCTCGCCTCCATCGACACCGGCGCCGTCGAACGCAGGCTGCTGGCCGCCCTGCCGCGGATCGCCGCGGTGACCGTCGAACGGGACTGGCCGCACACCATCGGCCTGAAAGTGACCGAGAGAACGCCTTCCGCGGTTCTCAAGAGCGGCGGAAAGTTCATCGAAGTGGACGCGGAAGGCGTACGTTTCGCCACCGTCGTCACCGTGCCCGCCGGTGCGCCTCTCGTGGAATTGACTCCGGACCAGTCTCCGAGTCTTCTCCACTTCGGAACAAAGAGCCTGCTGCGGGCGGCCGTCGAAGTCTCCGCGAGCCTCCCCGATTCCGTCCGCAAGGATGCCCGCGTCATCCGGATGCGGTCCTATGACAGCGTCACGGTCGAACTGTCCGGCGGCCGGACGGTGGTGTGGGGGAGCGCGGAAGACGGTGCGCAGAAGGCGGAGGTGCTCATCGCTCTGATGAAGGCCGCGAAAAACGCGAACAGATTCGATGTAAGCGCTCCCAGCGCCCCGGCGGCATCGGGAAGTTGACGCCGAGTATCCCGGTTCGCCCCCTGGTTCGCCCGACCGGGCCGTGATCACATAGGGTCAAAAGAAAAACGGGAGGTTCGGCGTGTTCGTTGAACGCACACCGCTTGTCGACTTAGTGTCCTGTCCCAAGGAACGCATGGGACAGGCATACTGGTAACCCTAAACCTCAGCGTTAGGGTTCGGGGCAGCACCGGCGAACGTACCGACCGTCCCACAGGCATACGTAACTCGAGGCGAGAGGCCTTCGACGTGGCAGCACCGCAGAACTACCTCGCAGTCATCAAGGTCGTCGGAATCGGCGGCGGTGGCGTCAATGCCATCAACCGGATGATCGAGGTCGGTCTCAAGGGCGTCGAGTTCATCGCGATCAACACCGATGCGCAGGCCCTCCTGATGAGCGACGCCGACGTCAAGCTCGACGTCGGCCGCGAACTCACCCGCGGCCTCGGCGCCGGCGCGAACCCCGATGTCGGCCGCAAGGCCGCCGAGGACCACCGCGAAGAGATCGAAGAGGTGCTCAAGGGCGCCGACATGGTCTTCGTCACCGCGGGTGAGGGCGGCGGCACCGGAACCGGTGGCGCACCCGTGGTCGCCAACATCGCCCGCTCGCTGGGCGCCCTGACGATCGGTGTGGTCACCCGGCCCTTCACCTTCGAGGGCCGCCGCCGCGCCAACCAGGCCGAGGACGGCATCGCCGGTCTCCGCGACAATGTCGACACTCTCATCGTCATCCCCAACGACCGGCTGCTGTCCATCTCGGACCGCCAGGTCAGCGTGCTCGACGCGTTCCGGTCCGCGGACCAGGTCCTGCTCTCCGGCGTGCAGGGGATCACCGATCTGATCACCACTCCGGGTCTCATCAACCTGGACTTCGCCGACGTGAAGTCCGTGATGTCCGAAGCGGGTTCCGCCCTGATGGGCATCGGTTCGGCCCGCGGCGACGACCGCGCGGTCGCGGCCGCGGAGATGGCCATCTCCTCGCCGCTGCTCGAAGCGTCCATCGACGGCGCTCGCGGCGTCCTGCTCTCCATCTCCGGCGGCTCCGACCTCGGCCTGTTCGAGATCAACGAGTCGGCCCAGCTGGTGAGCGAGGCCGCGCACCCCGAGGCCAACATCATCTTCGGCGCGGTCATCGACGACGCGCTCGGCGACGAGGTCCGGGTCACCGTCATCGCGGCCGGCTTCGACGGCGGCCAGCCGCCGCCCAAGGGCAGCCGCGACAAGGTGCTCGGCGCGTACGGCGGCCGCGAGGAGACTCCCGCCACCGGCCCCACCCGGGTGGGCAGCCAGGCCGAGGCCCCGCGCCCGACCTCCTACAGCGGTCTCGGCAGCGTGCCGGTCCGCGCCGAGGAGCCGGAGCCGGTCAGCCCCTCCAGTGAAGTACCGGCGACACCCGTCGCCCCGCCGCACGTGCCGCCGGCCCGTCCGTACCAGGACTCCGCGGCCGAGGAACTGGACGTACCCGATTTCCTGAAGTGACCTTCCCTCAGTTCCCTGGGTGACGTGACCTTCTTGTCCCATTGTTTGTGAAGTGGCCGTATTCGGCCCTGTGGTGAACGGCGCGCATTTCGTCCCTCTTTATGAGGGGGGCGCGATGAGCGCCGTTCGCTGTGTATCCGCCCAACTCGCCCGGTTCGGGACGTCTATGGGTGAGATATCCCATGTTCGTACCATCGGTTTGAATGAAGGAACGTGAGCGAGGCAGTGACGGATCGCAAGGCTCAACTGGCCGCGAATCTGGCCCGGGTCGAGGAGCGCATCACCGCCGCGTGCGACGCGGCGGGTCGCGACCGCAAGGACGTGACGCTCGTCGTGGTCACCAAGACGTACCCCGCGAGCGATGTGCGTCTTCTCTCGGAACTCGGCGTTCAGCAGGTCGCGGAGAACCGTGACCAGGACGCCGCCCCGAAGGCGGCCGCGTGTGCTGATCTGCCGCTGACCTGGCACTTCGTGGGCCAGTTGCAGACCAATAAAGTCCGTTCCGTGGCCGGTTACGCCGATGTCGTGCACTCCGTCGACCGGCTCCGGCTGGTCGGCGCGCTGTCCACTGCGGCGGTCGCCGCCGGCCGCGAGGTGGGCTGCCTGGTCCAGGTGGCCCTTGACGCCGAGTCAGGGACCCAGGGCAGCAGGGGCGGAGTCGCGCCCGACGACGTCGGCGGCCTCGCCGACGCGATCGCCGCGGCGCCGGGGCTCCGGCTCGACGGGCTGATGACCGTCGCCCCGCTGGAGGGCCCCTACCAGGGCCGACCACGCGAGGCCTTCGATCGGTTGGTGGAAATCTCATCCGGCCTGCGCGCGGCCCATCCGGCTGCCACCATGGTCTCGGCAGGGATGAGCGCCGACCTGGAGCAGGCGGTGGCGGCGGGAGCGACACATGTACGCGTCGGTACTGCGGTACTCGGACTCCGTCCCGGGCTCCGGTAACGTCACCAAACAAGTCGGACCACAGCAATAAATATGGTCTTTCCCCGCTGAGAGGACGCAGAGCATGGCCGGCGCGATGCGCAAGATGGCGGTCTACCTCGGCCTCGTGGAGGACGACGGGTACGACGGCCCGGGATTCGATCCCGATGACGAGTTCGAACCCGAGCCGGAGCCTGAGCGCAACCACAGGCCACGCAACCAGCACAATCAGCACAACCAGCTCGCCCAGCACCAGCCACAACAGGACGAACCGGCACGACTCGTCCATGCGCCCGCACCCCGCGAACCGCGGATCGCCCCAGTGGCGTCCATCACACCCGAACGTCACAGCATGGAGAAGAACGCAGCGGTGATCATGCCCAAGGTCGTGTCCGAGCGTGAGCCCTACCGGATCACCACACTTCACCCCCGCACGTACAACGAAGCCCGTACCATCGGGGAACACTTCCGCGAGGGCACACCGGTGATCATGAATCTGACGGAGATGGACGACACGGACGCAAAGCGCCTTGTCGACTTCGCCGCCGGCCTGGTCTTCGGCCTGCACGGCAGCATCGAGCGGGTGACGCAGAAGGTGTTCCTGCTGTCGCCTGCTAACGTCGATGTCACGGCGGAGGACAAGGCCCGCATCGCCGAGGGCGGGTTCTTCAACCAGAGCTGAGCACCACAAACCGAGAAATCCGGCCACCAGGCCGAAGGCGAGCAGGGGAGAGGGAAGCGCGATGAGCTACGCACTACAGGTGCTCTACATCGTGCTGATGTGCTTCCTGATCGTGCTGATCTTCCGGTTGGTGATGGATTACGTCTTCCAGTTCGCGCGCTCGTGGCAACCTGGGAAGCCGATGGTGGTGGTCCTTGAGGCCACCTACACTGTCACCGATCCGCCACTCAAGCTTCTGCGGCGGTTCATTCCGCCGCTGCGTCTCGGGGGCGTGGCGCTCGACCTGTCCTTCTTCGTATTGATGATCATCGTGCTCATCCTGCTCCGCGTTGTCGGGAGTCTGTGATGAACGATGCGGACTCCCGATATGTCGACGATCACGTTGAGGTGAAGAGATGCCGCTGACCCCCGAGGACGTGCGGAACAAGCAGTTCACGACCGTCCGCCTCCGAGAAGGTTATGACGAGGACGAGGTCGACGCCTTCCTCGATGAGGTCGAGGGAGAGCTGACCAGGCTCCTACGAGAAAACGAGGACCTGCGGGCCAAACTGGCCGCGGCCACCCGAGCCGCCGCCCAGAACCAGCAGCAGGGCATGCGCAAGCCGGAAGCCCAGGACCGTCCGGTCCCCGCGGCCATATCCGGTCCGCAGCCCGTGCCGCCGCAGCAGATGGGTCCGCCCCAGCAGATGGGGCAGCCCCAGCAGCAGTCCGGCGCACTGCAGCTGCCCGCCGGGCCGAGCGCCCAGCAGCACGGTCCCGGTCCGATGGGACAGGGCCCGATGGGTCAGGGTCCGATGGGCCAGGGCCCGATGGGTCAGGGTCCGATGGGCCAGAACTCCATGGGCCAGAACTCGATGGGCCAGCAGCACCCGATGCAGCAGCAGCACCCCATGCAGCAGCAGCATCCGATGCAGCAGCAGGGCCACCCCATGCAGCAGCAGTCGCCCGGCGGCGACAGCGCGGCCCGGGTGCTCTCGCTGGCGCAGCAGACCGCCGACCAGGCGATCGCCGAGGCCCGTTCCGAGGCCAACAAGATCGTCGGCGAGGCGCGCAGCCGGGCCGAGGGTCTGGAGCGGGACGCCCGTGCCAAGGCTGACGCCCTGGAGCGGGACGCCCAGGAAAAGCACCGCGTCGCGATGGGCTCGCTGGAGTCCGCCCGCGCCACGCTGGAGCGCAAGGTCGAGGACCTGCGCGGCTTCGAGCGCGAGTACCGGACGCGTCTGAAGTCCTACCTGGAGAGCCAGCTGCGTCAGCTGGAGACCCAGGCGGACGACTCGCTGGCTCCGCCGCGTGCTCCGGCCGCCGCGTCGCTTCCCGCCCCGTCCATGGGCGGCGGGACGATGGGTGGGTCCATGGGCGGTGGCATGGCTCCGGCCGGCGCCGCGATGGGCCACAACAGCGGCCAGGGCCAGTCGTACGGGAACCAGGGCATGGGCCACAGCGGTCCGAACCCGACGTACGGCGGCCAGCAGCAGATGTCTCCTGCGATGACGCAGCCGATGGCTCCGGTGCGGCCGCAGAGCCCGCAGCCGCTGCAGCAGGCGCCTACGCCGATGCGTGGGTTCCTGATCGACGAGGACGACAACTAGTCGCTTGCCGCTCGGCGCGTCAGCGCCTGCGGCGAGCATCGGGCCGGGCCCCTGGGGAGTTTGCTCCCTTGGGGCCCGGCCCGTTTTTGCTTGGTTTGTGCGTGGTGCGTGGTGCGTGGTGCGTGGTGGGTCGGGGCCGGGCCCTCCGGCGTGGGGGTCCGAAATCGACTATTTACGCTCCCCCAAATTTCGGCCGGGGGTGCCCCCAGCGGCCCACAAATAGCTCGGCAGCATTTCGGACCCCCACGCCTGCGGTCCCGGCCCCTCGCGTTCGAGCCTGCTCCGAAGCTTGCTGGTCCGCCTGGGCTGGTCCTGCATACGGCGAAGGCCGCCGCCCACCTGGTTTGGTGGGCGGCGGCCTTCTGTGTTCTTACTGCTTGCGCAGGTGGAAGGTCAGGCCCAGTTGGGGGTCCGTGAATGCTTCGCCGTAGGTCGCTTCGGGGGTGCCCTGGGCGAAGTCTGTGGCCAGGACCTCGTCCGCGATCAGGGTGGCGTGTTCTGTGAGGGCTGTGGTCAGGTCTTCGTCTGCTGACTGCCAGCGGACGGCGATGCGGTCCGCCACGTCCAGGCCCGAGTTCTTGCGAGCCTCCTGGATCAGGCGGATCGCGTCGCGGGCCAGGCCCGCCAGGCGGAGTTCCGGGGTGATCTCCAGGTCCAGGGCGACGGTGGCGCCGGAGTCGGAGGCCACGGACCAGCCCTCGCGCGGGGTCTCGGTGATGATCACCTCGTCCGGGGAGAGCGGGATCTGCTCGCCGTTGAGCTCGACGGAGGCGGTGCCGTCGCGCAGGGCCGCGGAGAGCGCGGCCGCGTCGGCCGCCGCGACGGCCTTTGCGACGTCCTGGACGCCCTTGCCGAAGCGCTTGCCGAGGGCCCGGAAGTTCGCCTTGGCCGTCGTGTCGACCAGGGATCCGCCGACCTCGGAGAGCGAGGCGAGGGAGATCACGTTGAGTTCCTCGGTGATCTGCGTGTGCAGGGCTGGGTCGAGGGACTCGAAGCCCGAGGCGGCCACCAGGGCGCGGGAGAGCGGCTGGCGGGTCTTGACCCCGGATTCGGCGCGGGTCGCGCGGCCCAGTTCCACCAGGCGGCGGACGAGCAGCATCTGCTCGGAGAGGGTCGGGTTGATCGCGGACTCGTCGGCGGTCGGCCACGAGGCGAGGTGGACGGAGTCCGGGGCGCCCGGGGTGACCGGGACGACGAGGTCCTGCCAGACCCGCTCGGCGATGAACGGCGTCAGCGGGGCCATCAGGCGGGTGACCGTCTCGACCACGTCGTGCAGGGTGCGCAGGGCTGCGGCGTCGCCCTGCCAGAAGCGGCGGCGCGAGCGGCGGACGTACCAGTTGGAGAGGTCGTCGACGAAGGAGGAGAGCAGCTTGCCCGCGCGCTGGGTGTCGTACGACTCCAGGGACGCGGTGACGTCACGGGTCAGCGTGTGCAGCTCGCCCAGGAGCCAGCGGTCCAGCAGCGGGCGGCCGGCCGGGGCAGGGTCGCTCGCGCCGGGGGTCCAGCCGGCGGTGCGGGCGTACAGGGCCTGGAAGGCGACGGTGTTCCAGTAGGTGAGGAGGGTCTTGCGGACCACCTCCTGGATCGTGCCGTGGCCGACCCGGCGGGCGGACCAGGGCGAGCCGCCGGCCGCCATGAACCAGCGGACGGCGTCGGCGCCGTGCTGGTCCATGAGCGCGATGGGCTCCAGGGTGTTGCCCAGGTGCTTGGACATCTTGCGGCCGTCCTCGGCGAGGATGTGGCCCAGGCAGACCACGTTCTCGTAGGAGGACCGGTCGAAGACCAGGGTGCCGACGGCCATCAGCGTGTAGAACCAGCCGCGGGTCTGGTCGATCGCCTCGGAGATGAACTGCGCGGGGTAGCTCTTCTCGAAGATCTCCTTGTTGCGGTGCGGGTAGCCCCACTGCGCGAAGGGCATCGATCCGGAGTCGTACCAGGCGTCGATGACCTCGGGGACGCGGGTGGCGGTGAGGGCGCAGCCCTCGGTGGTGCAGGTGAACGTGACGTCGTCGATGTAGGGGCGGTGCGGGTCCAGGTTGCTCTGGTCGGTGCCCGTGAGGTCGGAGAGGTCGGCGAGGCTGCCCACGCAGGTGAGGTGGTTCTCCTCGCAGCGCCAGATCGGGAGCGGGGTGCCCCAGTAGCGGTTGCGGGAGAGGGCCCAGTCGACGTTGTTGTTCAGCCAGTCGCCGAAGCGGCCCTGCTTGACCGAGTCCGGGTACCAGTTGGTCTTCTCGTTCTCGCGCAGCATCGCCTCCTTGACGGCGGTGGTGCGGATGTACCAGGACGGCTGCGCGTAGTAGAGCAGCGCGGTGTGGCAGCGCCAGCAGTGCGGGTAGCTGTGCTCGTACGGGACGTGGCGGAAGAGGCGGTTGGTCGCCTGGAGCTCCGCGACGAGCTTCTCGTCCGCCTTCTTGAAGAACTCGCCGCCGACGAGCGGGACCTCCGGCTCGAAGGTGCCGTCGGGGCGGACCGGGTTCACCACGGGGAGGCCGTAGGCGCGGCAGACCTTGAGGTCGTCCTCACCGAAGGCGGGGGACTGGTGGACCAGACCGGTGCCGTCCTCGGTGGTGACGTACTCGGCGTTGACGATGTAGTGCGCGTCCGGGATCTCGACGAAGTCGAAGGGCCGCTCGTAGGTCCAGCGCTCCATCTCGGCGCCGGTGAAGCTGACACCGGTGGCGGTCCAGCCCTCACCGAGGGCCTTCTCCAGCAGCGGCTCGGCGACGACCAGCTTCTCGTTGCCGTCGGTCGCCACCACGTAGGTGACGGCGGGGTGCGTGGCGACGGCGGTGTTGGACACCAGGGTCCAGGGGGTGGTCGTCCAGACGAGGAGGGCGGCGTCGCCCGCGAGCGGGCCGGAGGTCAGCGGGAAGCGGACGAAGACGGAGGGGTCGACGATCGTCTCGTACCCCTGCGCCAGTTCGTGGTCGGACAGGCCCGTCTGGTCCTTGGGGCACCAGGGGGCGACGCGGTAATCCTGGACCAGCAGGTCCTTGTCGAAGATCTGCTTCAGCGACCACCACACGGACTCCACGTACTCCGGGTCCATCGTGCGGTAGGCGTCCTCCAGGTCGACCCAGTAGCCCATGCGGGTCGTCAGCTCGGTGAACGCGTCGGTGTGGCGGGTTACCGACTCGCGGCACTTCGCGTTGAACTCGGCGATGCCGTAGTCCTCGATGTCCTGCTTGCTGGTGAACCCGAGTTCCTTCTCGACGGCCAGCTCGACGGGCAGGCCGTGGCAGTCCCAGCCGGCCTTGCGGGTCACGTGGTGGCCCCGCATGGTCTTGAAGCGGGGGAAGACGTCCTTGAAGACGCGGGCCTCGATGTGGTGCGCGCCCGGCATGCCGTTGGCGGTCGGCGGGCCCTCGTAGAAGACCCACTCGGGCAGCCCCTCGGACTGTTCGAGGGAGCGGGCGAAGATCTTGTTCTCGCTCCAGAAGCCGAGCACCTCGTGCTCGAGAGCGGGCAGGTCGACCTGGGCGGGTACCTGGCGGTACTGCGGCGTCATCGGTGGTGCCTCCGGCGGACTGTCACGTGTTCCGTGTTCCGACGAAGGGACGAGAGCCTGGGCTCCCGCGGTACCACCCTTCTTGGCCCGGGAGGCGGCGCCTCCTGGACCCCCTTGATTGGGGACGCGATGCCGGTTCTACTCGCCCTGCGGCTTTCTTCCGGCGGCTCCGGGGTGATCTTCGCGTCGCGCACACCCCCGGGCTTCCACCGTCCCCGGGTCGCTCTTGGCTGCGTGCGGCGCTACTCGTCCCTTTCCACGCTTTTCGCTTCGGCCAGTGTAAGGGGACGGGGGCCGCCGTGTCGGCCCGGTTTCGCGGGTCGGCGGGGCGTCCGGCTGACCCGAATGGCCTGACGAGGACAACCGAAGTCCCGCCGTACGGCGTCACTACCGGTGAATACCGGAATACCTGGTGGAACACCTGGGCACACAGCATGCAGACCTGTCGGCCCACCGGGCGCGACAGGGGGATCAAGCGGCGTGCCCCGTTGCCGCGGGTCCGGAGCCGTTTTACCGTTCCGGCACGATTCGCGAGCAACATCACAAAATGTGAAGGGGTCGCGGCCATGGTCGTGAAGAAGACCGCCGCCAAGAAGACGACACCGGCGAAGAAGGCGGCCGCTGTCGCCAAGAAGGCCGTGAAGAAGGTCGTGGCGAAGAAGACCGCGGTAGCGAAGAAGACGGGAGCCAAGAAAGTGGTTGCGAAGAAGACGGTGGCCGGTACGGTCGCGTCCGCGGTTCCCGCATCCCGGGCGGCCGACGAGCCCGGGGTGCTCCCGGTCCGGCCGGGGGAGGACCCCTGGTCCGCGTCGGAGGTCCTGGAAGCCCGCGGCGAGCTGCTCGCGGAGGCCGAACGGCTGCGGGCCGAGATCACGTCCTCGGAGGAGTCGGTGGCGGGGCTGCTGCGTGACTCCGGGGGCGGCGCGGGTGACGACGACGCCGACACCGGCACCAAGAACATCACCAGGGAACACGAGATGTCGCTGGCCGCGACGGCCCGCGAGATGCTCGCCCAGTCCGAGCACGCCCTGGAGCGGCTCGACGAGGGCACCTACGGTCGCTGCGAGTCCTGCGGCAACCCGATCGGCAAGGCGCGGATGCAGGCGTTCCCGCGGGCCACGCTGTGCATCGACTGCAAGCAGCGGCAGGAGCGCCGCTGACCTCCCCACTTTTCGGTATTCGGTGGTGGGAGACCCTCGCGCGCGGGCGTGCCGTACCCTCGTGAACAGCCAGGATCCGGCCTGGCCGGCACAAGCTGCACAAGCGCTGAGGGATTCACGTGACGGAAGCGGAGCACGGCATCGAGGAACGGGACGAAGCGGCAGCGCCCGGGGCTCCTGAGGAGGCGCCGCTCACCGCACCCAGGGGCAAGCGGCGCATCGTCATCCTGCTCGCGGTCGCGGCGCTGGCGTACGCCCTGGACCTGCTGTCCAAGCTCTGGGTGGTGACCAGCCTCGAACACCGGGACACCCCGATCGACCTGCTCGGCAGCTGGCTGCGGCTCGAGGCGATCCGCAACGGCGGCGCGGCCTTCGGCTTCGGCCAGGGCATGACGATCATCTTCACGATCATCGCGGCCGGGGTGATCGTGGTCATCGCCCGGCTGGCGCGCAGGCTCTACAGCCTGCCCTGGGCGATCGCGCTGGGTCTGCTGCTCGGCGGGGCGTTCGGCAACCTCACGGACCGGGTCTTCCGCTCGCCGGGGTTCCTGGAGGGGCATGTGGTGGACTTCATCGCACCCGCCCACTTCGCGGTCTTCAACCTCGCCGACTCCGCGATCGTCTGCGGCGGCATCCTGATCGTGCTGCTGTCCTTCCGCGGCCTCGATCCGGACGGCACCCTGCACCGGGACTAGACCGGGACCGGGCCGGGACTGAGCCGCCCGGACGGAGCTGCCACCGTTGTCCGTCATACTCGACCAGGTGAGTACCCTTCCCGAGACCCGGACCCTGCCCGTACCCGACGGCCTAGAAGGCGAGCGCGTCGACGCCGCCATCGCGCGTATGTTCGGCTTTTCGCGCACCAAGGCGGCGGAGTTGGCTGCTTCCGGGAAGGTCTCCATCGACGGCAGCCCCGCGATGAAGTCCGACCGGGTGCACGGCGGAGCCTGGCTGGAGGTCGAGATGCCGGCGCCGCCCGCGCCCGTGCAGATCGTGGCCGAGGCCGTCGAGGGCATGGTGATCGTCCATGACGACGACGACATCGTGGTGATCTCCAAGCCGGTCGGTGTGGCCGCGCACCCCAGCCCCGGCTGGACCGGCACGACCGTCATCGGCGGTCTCGCCGCCGCCGGCTACCGCATCTCCACCTCCGGTGCCGCCGAGCGCCAGGGCATCGTGCACCGTCTCGACGTGGGCACCTCGGGGCTGATGGTCGTCGCCAAGTCCGAGCGCGCCTACACGCTGCTCAAGCAGCAGTTCCGCGAGCGCGTGGTCGACAAGCGCTACCACGCGCTGGTGCAGGGCCACCCGGACCCGATGAGCGGCACCATCGACGCCCCGATCGGCCGGCACCCCACCCACGACTACAAGTGGGCCGTGATCCACGAGGGCAAGCCCAGCGTCACGCACTACGACCTCATCGAGGCGTTCCGGCACGCCAGCCTGCTCGACATCAAGCTGGAGACCGGCCGCACCCACCAGATCCGGGTGCACATGTCCGCCCACCGCCACCCCTGCGTCGGCGACCTCACGTACGGCGCCGACCCGACGCTCTCCAAGCGCCTCGGCCTGAGCCGGCAGTGGCTGCACGCCGTCAAGCTCGGCTTCGAGCACCCGTCGGACGGCCAGTGGGTCGAGTTCGAGAGCGCGTACGCCGACGACCTGCAGCACGCCCTGGACGTCGTCCGGGAGGACAGCGTCTGATGCACGTCCGGGTTGTCGCGGCGCAGGACGCCGACGGCATGGCGGCCGTGCACGCCATCCGTCACGAGGTCTTCGTCGTCGAGCAGAACGTCCCGGCCGAGCTGGAGTGGGACGGCAAGGACGACCGCGCCGTGCACGTGCTGGCCGAGGACGCCGGTACCGGACGGCTGCTGCTGGGCGCCGACGCGGCCGCCAAGAACGGCGGCGACCCCGACACCGCGGTGCTCGGCCGGCTCGCCGTGCTCAAGCCCGCCCGCGGCGCCGGCGTCGGAGCCCGGCTGGTCACCGCGCTGGAGGACGAGGCCCGCCGGCTCGGGCTCGCGGGTGTCTACCTGGAGGCCCAGGTGCACGCGATCGCCTTCTACGAGCGGCTGGGCTACATCGCGTACGGGCCGGAATTCCCCGACGCGGGCATCGCGCACCGCGCCATGCGGCGCTCCCTGGGCTGACGGCCCGCCTGCGGCACCCCGAGGTGTCCACTCCCAGGAGCTGCGTGCGCGCCGGGACCCCGGGTTACCGAGCGCCGGGTCCGGGGCCGATGTCGTCGGAGGTGGGCGGGGCGGCAGGCGGACGGGGCGGCTCCGCGTCCAGTCCCGGTGCGGGCGCGGTGTTGAGCCGCGGCAGCGCGTAGGGGTGCTCGCGCCGCACCCACTCCAGCAGCTGTTCGCGGACGATGCAGCGGACGGTGAAGATGTCGTCCGCGTCCTTGGCGGTGACCAGCGCCCGCACCATGATCGTGGTCGGCGTGGTGTCGATGACGACCAGGCCCCAGGCCCGCCGGTCCCACTGCTCGCACTCCTTGAGCACCAGGTGCAGCTGCTCGCGCAACAGGCCGACGGGTGTCGAGTGGTCCAGGTGGAAGAGGATGGTTCCGGTCATCATCGGGTCGCCGCGCGACCAGTTCTCAAACGGCTTGCTGGTGAAATACGACACGGGCATCGTGATCCGGCGCTCGTCCCAGGTCCGCACCGTCAGATACGTGAGGGTGATCTCCTCGACGGTGCCCCACTCGCCGTCCACGACCACGGTGTCGCCGATCCGCACCATGTCGCCGAAGGCGATCTGCAGCCCGGCGAAGATGTTGCCCAGGGTGGACTGGGCCGCGACACCGGCCACGATGCCGATGATCCCGGCCGAGGCGAGCATCGAGGCGCCGATCGTGCGCATCTCCGGGAACGTGAACAGCATCGCGGCGATCGCCACCACGATCACGACCGCGGTCACCACCCGCTGGATCAGCGTCACCTGGGTGCGGACCCGCCGGACCCTGGCCGTGTTGTGCGAGGTCGAGGCGTAGCGGTCGTACGAGGCGTCCACCACCGCCGACGCGACCCGTACCACCAGCCAGGCGCACGCGCCGATCAGCACCAGGCTCAGGATCTGGCCGACCGCCTCCCGGTGGCCCTTGGCGAGATGCGCCGCCGGGTACGAGGCGCGCAGCAGCGCCGTGCACAGCACCAGCTGGAACGGGATCCGGCAGCGGCGCAGCAGGCCCCACAGCGGGGTCTCCGGGTGCCGTGTGTCGATCTTGCGGAGCGTTCTGTCCACGGCCCAGCCGACCACCAGGGTCACCACAACCGACGTACCGATGACGATCACCGGCCGCAGCAGGTTCTCCATGTCCACGCGGGCTCCCTCTGGGTGCTTTGTCCCCCGACGGTACTGGCACCATGGACGCGTACCCGACAGCGAGTGAAGGCAGCCCCGTGAAAATCGTGATGTTCCACTCGGCCTACGGGCTGCGGCCCGCCGTGCGAGCGGCCGCCGAGCGACTGCGTGCCGCCGGGCACGAGGTGCACGTCCCGGACCTCTACGACGGTCGGACCACCGACACCGTCGAGGAGGGCATGAAGATCAAGGATGAGATCGGCCGCGAGGAACTCCTCCAGCGGGCGGTCGCCGCCGCGGCTCCGCACTCCGACCAGGGGCTGGTCTACGCGGGCTTCTCGCTCGGCGGCTCCATCGCCCAGAACCTCGCGCTGGGCGACGAGAAGGCCCGCGGGCTGCTGCTCCTGCACGGCACGTCGGACATCGCCGACGACGCGGCCACGGAGCAGCTGCCGGTGCAGCTGCATGTCGCGGAGCCGGATCCGTTCGAGTCGGAGGACTGGCTCAACGCGTGGTACCTGCAGATGCGGAAGGCCGGCGCGGATGTCGAGGTGCATCGGTACCGGGGCGCCGGTCATCTTTACACGGACCCCGAACTGGACGACTACGACGCCGAGGCCGCGGAGCAGACGTGGGCTGTCGCCCTGAGCTTCCTCGCGGACCTCGACGCCGAAGCCTGAGGCGTCAGCTGGCGCGGTAGGCCAGCCAGGAGTCCTTCATGCGCTGGACCTGACCCGGCGTGAACTGTGTCATGCAGGAGTCGTAGGTGTAGTCCATGAAGTTCTTGATCGGGTCCAGGCCCTCGGCGGCGCAGGTGTCGCTGCCCACCGGGCACTCGAACGCCGGCTCGCCTTCCTGCGGGGTGTCGGCGACGTAGTCGCCCGGCTCCGTGCAGCCGTCCTGGAAGGTGTGGTAGAGGCCGAGCCAGTGGCCGACCTCGTGGGTGGCGGTGTCGCCCTCGTTGTAGTTGGTGACGGTGCCACCGGGGATGGACTGGTCGAGGATGACGACGCCGTCACCCTTCGGGTTGCCCGGGTACCACTCGGGGAACGTCGCCCAACCGAGCAGCCCGCCGCCGAGGTTGGCGCTGTAGAGGTTGAGGCTGCTCACCCCGCCCTTGCGGAGCTTGGACTTCATGGCCTTCTCCTCGGCCGTGTCGGGGGCGACGTTGTACCAGGCCGCGTTGTCCGTGTAGTCCGTCTTGAGCAGCGTGAACGTGAACGGGGTGGCGGTGTTGCCGTCGCCCTGGCCGGCGTACGCCTTGTTCAGGACATCGATCTGGCCGGCTATCTGGCTTGCGGTGAGCTTGCCGGTGGCCCCGTCGTGGATGACGTGGAAGTAGACCGGGATCGAGATCGCCTTCGCCTTGAGGGAGTTGACGCCGGACCGGCGCAGCGAGGCGGTCCTGTTCTTCAGGTCGCGGTCCATCGACTTGGCCTGCGCCGGGGTGAGGGCGTTGGGCTCGTGGGCGGTCGCGCCGGGCATCTCGCGGGCTGCGGCGTTCCCAGCAGTGCCCTCCGCACACTGCTGGGCGGCCGGCGTCTTCGCGGGGGCCCGGTGGGCGCTGACGGTGCCCGCCGAGGCGGCCACCGGGGTGAACGCGAGAGCTCCCGCGATCGCTGCGGCGCCGAGCAGGCGACGTGGGACGCGACCGGTGAGTCGGGCGGCGAGTCGGACAGAGGAACGCATGGTTCTCCTCAACTTCACGACGGCAGTGGCGGCTGGTAACCGCTGCAGCGGAGGCTATAGAGGATCTCCATGTACGCATCAGGGCGGGAATCGGCCCGGGGGTACGGCAGTTGGCCGAAACCGGTCGCTGCTCAGCGGTTCGGGCTGTCCGCTCGCCGGACGCGACAGGGACCGGCCGCATCCTGCCGGCCGGTCCCTGTTCGGCGGTTCACTTCCCGCTGATCGCCTTGTCGATGGCGGCCACGACGGTGGCGGAGGGCTGGTTGATGACCTCGATGGCCTTGCCGTCCAGCTTGATCGTCGGGGTGCCGGTGACGTCCTTGGCCTTGTTGAACTTGTCGCTCATGGTGAGCGCCCACTTGTCGTAGGTGCCGTTCTTCACGGCGTCCTCGAAGGTCTTGTTGCCCTTGAGGGCCGGGACCTTCTGGGCCAGCTCGATCAGCTTGTCGTCGCTGCCGAACTCGTCCTTGGTCTCGTCCGGGTGGACATCCTTGGAGTACAGCAGGGTGTGGTACTGGGTGAACGCGTCGGTGGAGACGTTCAGCGCCGCGCCCAGCGCGCTGAGCGCGTTCTTGGAACCGGTGCCGCCGTTGCCGTCGAGGAACGTGCCCATGGTGTACGTGATCTTGTACTTCTTGTCCGTGGCGCCCTTGAGGACGGCCGCGCCGGACTCCTGCTCGAAGGAGGCGCAGACCGGGCAGCGCATGTCCTCGTAGGCGTCCAGGTTGTGCTTGGCGGCAGGGTCGCCGATGACGACCGTGGTGCCGTCGGTGCCCGAGGTGTTGGCGGGCTTGACCAGGGTCTTCTTCGCCGCGGCCGCCCACTCGCCGGGCTTGTTCATCTCATTGACGGCGACGGCGACGCCGCCGGCTATCGCGATCGCCGCGATGACCGCGCCGCCGACCAGCAACTGGCGCTTGAGCTTGGCCTTCTTCGCGTGCCTCTCGCGCTCGGCGCGCAGCCGCTCGCGGGCTGCCTGCTTGTTGGCCTGGCTGTTTCTGCTGCTCATGGTGATGGTGTCTCCGAATCAGTACGTATGGGGTGGGCGAGCCGGTGGTCAGAGTGCGACCAGCGACGGCGGACCACGCCGTACGAGGGAGTGCAGCAGCGGCAGCGCCCGCGAGGGGCTGTCCTGGCCGGACCGGGAGCGGCGCAGCCGCGGCCGGGCGGCCGGGGCGGCGAACGCGGCCACGGCGATGAGCAGCGGGCGGAACGCGGCGGCGGCCATCGCGCGCAGGACGCGCTGCAGACCGGCCTCGCCGCGCCGCAGCCACCAGGAGGCGAGCAGACCCACGGTGATGTGTGTCGCGAGCAGCAGCCACGGGCCGGTCGTCGGGTCGGTGGCGGCGGGCGCTCCGGGGACGGCCGCCAGCGGGGAGCCGACCTGGCCCCCGTTGCACAGCAGCGCTTCGTTCAGGGAGCGCCAGGAGCCGGTGACCGGACCGCCGCCGGGGCCGTAGCAGGTGTGCTGCCCGGAGGTGAAGAGCGTGTCCACCGCCAGTTCCAGCGGGACCAGCACCCCGGCGATGGGCCAGAAGCCGCGCTCCCGCCCGCCGAGCGCGTAGGCCAGCGCGAAGACGGCGCCGTAGGCCCCCGCCACCGTGGACAGCGGCAGGGGCGTGTGCGACATCAGGACGTGTGAGGTGGAGGAGAGAGTGACGCACAACGCCGCGAAGAGCGCAGCACGCAGCGCTCTCAGCGGTGGTCGTATGCCCTTCATGGCGGAGAGTGTGCCATGCCGACAAGTAGGTGGGACCTAAAGGCCCCCGATCCGGTGACTAAAGTCCCGGGATCCGTCCGTTGCGGAAGAGGTCGACGAAGATCTGGTGGTCGGCGCGGGCCCGGGCGCCGTAGGCGTGGGCGAAGTCCACCAGCATCGTGGCGAAGCCCTCCTCGTCCTGGGCGATGGCCTCGTCGATGGCGTCCTCGGTGGAGAACGGCACCAGCGAGTGGCCGCTCTCGTCGTCCGCGGCGGCGTGCATGGCGGCCGTCGCCCGGCCGAGGTCGGCGACGACGGCCTCGATCTGCGCCGGGTCGTCGAGGTCCGACCAGTCCAGGTCCACCGCGTACGGGGAGACCTCGGCGACCAGCTGGCCGACACCGTCCAGCTCGGTCCAGCCCAGCCACGGGTCGGCGTGCGCCTGCAGGGCGCGCTGGGAAATCACGGTGCGGTGGCCCTCGTGCCGGAAGTAGCCGCGCACCGCCGGGTCGGTGATGTGCCGGGAGACGGCCGGGGTCTGCCCCTGCTTCATATAGATGACGACGTCGTTCTCCAGCGCGTCGGTGGTGCCCTCCAGCAGCAGGTTGTACGAGGGCAGTCCGGCGCTGCCGATGCCGATGCCGCGGCGGCCGACGACGTCCTTGACGCGGTGGCTGTCGGGGCGGACCAGGCTGGCCTCGGGGAGGGTCTCCAGATACGCGTCGAAAGCGGCGAGCACCTTCTCGCGCGTCGCGCCGTCCAGCTCGATGGCGCCGCCGCCGGGCAGGAAGCGGCGGTCCCAGTCGCGGACCTCGGTCATGGAGTCGAGCAGCCCGAACCGGGTCTGCGAGCGGGCGTGCCGCAGCGCGCCGAGCAGCGGGCCCTGCGCGGTGTCCAGGGTGAGCGGCGGCAGGCCCTCATCCTTGGCCAGCTCGCGGATGCGGGCGCGGTAGGCGGCGGCGTAGGTGCGTACCAGGTCGGTGATCGTGTCGTCACCGAGCGCCTTGGTGTAGCCGATCAGGGCGACGGAGGCGGCGAAGCGCTGCAGGTCCCAGGTGAACGGGCCGACGTACGCCTCGTCGAAGTCGTTGACGTTGAAGACCAGCCGGCCGTTGGCGTCCATGTAGGTGCCGAAGTTCTCGGCGTGCAGGTCGCCGTGGATCCACACCCGGCCGGTGCGCCGGTTCACATACGGCCCGCTGTCCTTGCCCTCCTCCAGATCGGAGTAGAACAGGCAGGCCGTGCCCCGGTAGAAGGCGAACGCGGAGGCGGCCATCTTGCGGAACTTGACCCGGAACGCGGCCGGGTCGGCGGCCAGCAGCTCGCCGAAAGCGGTCCCGAAGACGTCGAGGATCTTCGCGCCGCGCTGCTCGTCGGTGGTGTGTGCGATGGGCATCGCTGCCGCCCCTCCAGGGCTCGTGCCGGAGATCTTTCAACGGGCGAGCCTACGCGGGGGGCCTGCGGGCGGCGGGGGCGGGACGGCACACTGTGGCCGACGGCGGCACGGGGGAATTACCCGTCCGCAAATACCCGGGGCCGGATAACACGGTACGTGGCGCATACCGGCATCGAATATGCCGGAGTCCACGGAATTCGATCGTGCGTTCCCTGAAGGGCGACGGGAGCGGTGGTACCCGTGAGGTACCACCGCTCCCGGGCCGGCCGCGCACGGCCGGCCTGAGGTCAGTTGTGGCCGAACCTCTTCTGCTGCCGGCGGGAGACCTGCCCCGACGTCGGAAGTACCTGCTCCTGGGCGGCGCTGCTCTTCGCCTGCTCCTGGGCCTCCGCTGCCTGACTGCGTTCCTGCTCCTGGGCCTTGCGCTCGCGATTCTTGTTCTTACCCACGATCGTCCCTCCTATAGGGGATCTCGGACGTTGAACCGCTATCAGGCTTGCACGCGAGTACGAAGCGCGCATTTCGGGCAGGTGGTGGAGGAGGACCCCCTTAATTTCGGAAACCGCCACGCCGATGATCGAGTTCCGGCTTATAACGTCCCGATATTGGGGCAGACTCGGGGAAAATCCGTGCCGGGGGACGACCGGAAGAGGTGCAACATGGACCGCTGCGTTGTCCTGGTGGACGCCGGATATCTCCTGGGCGCCGCGGCGAGTCTTCTGGCCGGTGAACCTTCCCGGTCGCGTATCACCGTCGACCACGCCGCCGTGGTCGCGGGCCTCCGCGAACGCGCGGAGCTGGAGACGGGGCAGCCGTTGCTGCGGATCTACTGGTTCGACGGCGCCCCCGACCGCGTACCGCAGCCGGAACACCGGCGGCTGCGCGTCATGCCGCGCGTCACCGTCCGGCTGGGCGCGCTGACCCGGACCGACGGCCGCTGGGCGCAGAAGGGCGTCGACGCCGCCATGCACGCCGAGCTCTCCGAGCTCGCGCGCAACCGGGCCTGCTCCGACGTGGTGCTGGTGACCGGCGATGGCGATCTGCTGCCCGGCATGATGTCCGCGAAGGAACACGGCGTCGCCGTCCACCTGTGGGCCGTGCAGGCCGCCGACGGGGACTACAACCAGTCCGAGGACCTGGTCGCCGAGGCCGACGAGCGCCGGGTGCTGGACCGCGAGTGGATCACCCGGGCGATCCGGGCCCGCGAGGTCGCCGGCGTCTGCGCGCCGCCCACACCGCGCCCCGAGATCCAGGCGATCCTGTCCGCGCCACTGCCCGAGCCCTCGGCCTCCGCCGGCGCCGCCGGCGGCCACCCGGACGCGCACCCCGGCGCGCACCCGGGCGCGCATCCGGTGAAGAACGGCTCGGGCCCGGTGCCCGCCGACACCGAGCACCCCGACGCGGCCGCCGCTGCCGCCGCCAAGGGGGTGCCCACCCCCAAGGACCTCCTGGGGCTCGGCCGCGTCCAGCAGCCCCCGGTCCCGCACCCCGTCCCCAACGCCACGCTCCGCTGGTCCTCCGACAAGACCTGGTCGGACCGCGGCCCCGGCAACGGTCCTGACGTACCGGACACCAGCGGCCTGCCGACGCTCGCCCAGCTCACCAGCGCCGAGCAGCGCTGGGCGGACCGCGAGGCCGACATCACCGCCGTCAGCGGCGACCCCTTCGAGGTCGGCCAGGTCTTCGCCCGCCGCTGGATCGCCCGCCTCACCGACGCCGCCCACCTGCAGGCACTGTCCACGCACTACCCGCGCGTGCCGCACCGCATCGACGGTGAGCTGCTGCGCTACGCCGCCCGCTTCGGACTGCTCGCGCACAAGGACGACCAGATCGACGAGCACGACCGATACGCCATCCGGGCAGGCTTCTGGCGCGAGGTCGACGCCCGCACCGTCGCCGAACACGCCCCAGCGGGCGACTAGACCGCACATCGGGGTCCGCCCGGCAATTGAGGGCAGAACCGGACCCGAGGCGCGGACCGGGCGCCGCGACGCGTACTCTCGATCCTCGTGAGTACGGGCACGGAGCAGGCGGCGCCCAGCACAGCCGCCACCGCCCGCGATGCGGTGATCGCCGTACGCGGGCTGGTCAAGACCTACCCGGCCGGGCGTGGCCGGCGAGGCGCCGCGACCCCTGCTGTCCGCGCGAGCGACGGCATCGACCTCGACATCCGGCGCGGCGAGATCTTCGGCCTGCTCGGACCCAACGGCGCGGGGAAGTCCACCCTCGTCCGCCAGCTCACCGGACTGCTGCGGCCGGACTCCGGCGCCATCGACATGCTCGGACACGACCTCGTACGCCACCCCGAACGCGCCTCCCGGCTGATCGGCTACCTCGGGCAGGAATCCACCGCCCTGGACGAGCTGACCGTGTCGCTGGCCGCCGAGACCACCGGCCGGCTGCGCGGCCTGGACGCGCGCACCGCGCGGGCCGAGCGCGACGCGGTACTGGCGGAGCTGGGCCTCACCGAGCTGGCGGGACGGGCCATCAAGCGGCTGTCCGGCGGGCAGCGGCGGCTCGCGTGCTTCGCCGCGACGCTGGTGGGGGAGCGGCCGGTGCTGGTCCTCGACGAACCGACCACCGGCATGGACCCGGTCGCCCGGCGGGCGGTGTGGGCCGCGGTCGACCGCCGCCGCGCCGAGCACGGGGCCACGGTCGTGCTGGTCACCCACAACGTCATCGAGGCCGAGACCGTACTCGACCGGGTCGCGGTGATCGACAACGGGCGGGTCATCGCCTGCGACACCCCGGCCGGTCTCAAGGTGCTCGTCGAGGACGAGGTCAGGCTCGACCTCGTCTGGCGCGACGAGCCGCCGCTGCGGCTGCCCGAGGTGGCCGCGCTGCGCCCCGACGCCCAGATCTCCGGCCGCCGCTGGACGCTCCGGCTTCCGCAGGCGCGGGCCCGCGCCGTGATCGCCGAGATCACCGGCGGCCAGGCCTTCGCCGCGCTCGACGACTTCACGCTCGCCACTCCGAGCCTCGAAGACGTGTACCTGGCCCTCGGCGGCCGTCAGAAGGGACTGGTCAAGGCATGACGTCTGCCTGTGGCGGGCTCCCGACCCGCCGTACGCCCCGGGGCGCACGGTGAGCGCGGCCGCGCCCGTGGTCCCGGGCACGACCGGCGCCACGCCCGACCCGGTCCCCGCCGTCCGCGAGGACGCGCCCGCCGCCCCGCTCGCACCACGCGCCCGGCTGCTGCCGGCCATGGGCGCCGTGTACCGGGCGCAGCTGTCGCGCGCCCGGGTGGCGCGGATCCCGCTGCTCTTCGTGGCGACGTTCCAGTCGGTCGGCATCATGGTGATGCTGCGCGGAGTCGTCGACGGCGGCGACGCCGAGGCGGCGCGCGCGGTGGTCGCCGGGTCCAGCGTGCTGGTGGTGGCCTTCGTCGCGCTCAACCTGCTCGCCCAGTACTTCGGCCGGCTGCGGGCCTCGGGCGGCCTCGACCACTACGCGACGCTGCCGGTGCCGCCCGCCGCGGTGGTGCTGGGCGCGGCGGGCGCGTACGCCTCGTTCACGGTGCCGGGCACGATCGCCACGGCGGTCACCGGATGCGTGCTCTTCCAGCTGCCGCTGGTGAACCTGTGGGTGCTGGCGGCGGTCATCCCACTCGCCGGAGCCGCGCTGGCCGGACTCGGCGCGGCGCTGGGACTGCTGGCGTCCAAGCAGGAACTGGCCACCCTCTTCGGGCAGTTGGGCATGTCGGCGGCGCTGCTGCTGGGCGTGCTGCCGGCCGGGAACATGCCCGCGCCGATCGGTCTGGTCCGGGATCTGCTGCCGTCCACGTACGGCGTGGAGGCCTTCGCCCGCACCTTCGACCCACATCCGGACTGGGTCATGGTGGGCGCGGATCTGTCGGTGTGCGCGGCCGTCGGCGTGGTGTCGCTGGCCGCCGCCACCTGGGCGTACCGCCGTGCGGCCTGCCGCTGACGCAGTGAGCGAAAGGCCCGGAGCGCGCCCCGGGAAGGGTGGCGGTGGGTGACCGGCGGGCACGACCTGGCACGATGGACAGGTGACCGCACCCCTGACGCCGCACGACCAGCCGCCGCCCCTGCCGCAGTACCCGGGCGCGGAGCTCTCCGGCGACGCATCGAAGGACGGACGTGCGGTCTTCACCGCCGAACTGCGGCAGGGCGCGCTGGTGGCCCTCCTGGTGGCGGTGACCGGGGTCGTCCTCGGGCTGCTCTGGCTGTGGCTCGCGCCCCTCATCCCGATGGTCTCCGACGGCAAGGCCATCTACCTCAAGGACAGCGAGGGCGAGGAAGCGGTCGGCGCGGACGGCACCTTCGTGCTGCTGGCCATCGCGATGGGCGTGCTGACGGCCGCCGCGGTCTTCTGGCGTTGGCGGCGCGGCGGCATCGGGGTCGTGCTCGGCCTGGCGGTCGGCGGACTGCTCGGCTCGGTGCTCGCCTGGCGGCTCGGGGTCTGGCTCGGCCCGACGAGCGACCTGATCGCGCACGCCAAGGAGGTCGGCCCGAAGGTCGTCTTCAACGGCCCGCTGCGGCTGCGCGCCAAGGGCGCGCTCGTCGCCTGGCCGGCCGGGGCCATGCTCGCGCACATCTGTCTGACATCGGCCTTCGGGCCGCGAGAGCCGGAGCAGCCGCAGTCGTGGGACACGTCGTATCCGGCACCGCACCCGGCTCCGCACCCGGCTCCGGGCCAGGGACCGTTCCAGGCGCCGCCGACCGGGGGGAACCCGTCCGACCAGGGATCCGGCGAGCAGGATCCCTGGCAGAAGAGGTCCTGAGCGCGGGACCCCGGGGCGGGCGCCCGCGAGCTACGCCGGGCGCCGGCCGTGGTTGGCGCGGCGCTTCCTGATCCGCCATTTCCGCATGCGGGTACGTCGTGACATGGTGCCGGCTCCCCTCGTCGCGGGTGCTCCGTCGGGGACACCGTGCGCGCCTCGGGCGCGATCGTCCAGGGGGAGCGCGGGGTTCCGTTAAATCGGCCGGATCGGACGGGCCGGATCAGACGGGCCGGATCCGACGGGCCCGATCAGACGGCATGGATCCGCGCGACCGGCGCGGTGATCGCGGCGCTGAGCCGGACCAGGTCCTGCGGGGCGAGTTCGACCTCCAGGCCCCGCTTGCCCGCCGAGACGAACACCGTGGTGTGGGTCAGGGCGGAGGCGTCCACGACCGTGGGCAGCCGCTTGCGCTGGCCCAGCGGGGAGATACCGCCGAGCACGTACCCCGTGGTGCGTTCGGCCGCCGAGGGGTCGGCCATCGCGGCGCGCTTGCCGCCGACCGCGGACGCGAGCGCCTTGAGGTCCAGCGAGCCGGCGACCGGGACCACGGCGACGGTCAGTGCGCCGTCGACGTCGGCGACCAGCGTCTTGAAGACCCGCTCGGGAGCCGTGCCCAGCGCCTCGGCGGCCTCGCCGCCGTACGAGGCGGCCGCCGGGTCGTGGGCATAGGCGTGGACGGTGAAGGCCGCGCCGTCCTGCTCCAGCGCGACGGTGGCGGGGGTACCGCCGGTGGTCGCCTTGGACTTCCGCGCCATGACGTGCCGTCTCCGATCGGTGGTCCGGATGGTCCCGCGGTCAGTTGAGGCTGGCCGGCTGCCGGGTCAGGTCGACGGCCGGCAGCGACGGGAGCTTGCCGATCACGGCGGCCTCCCGGCGCAGCAGCGGCAGCTCGGCCGCCAGCCGGGCCGCGGTGTCCGGCGCCTCCAGCAGCAGCTGCTTGGCGGGGGTCTCGAAGATCGTCGCGGCGGCCACCAGATACGACAGCACGGACGGGTCGTCGGGCAGTTCCTGCACCGCGACGAGCGTGCGGTCCTGGGCTCCGGCGAGGCGCTTCTGATAGGTGCGGAAGGCCCTGGCGACTCCGGCGGCCAACGTGCCCGCCCCCTCGCCCGGCTCCTCCGGCAACTCCTCCACCTCGGCGGTCAGATACGGGCCCGACGCGTCGACCGACAGCAGCCGGAAGCGGGTGGTGCCGGTGGCGACCACCTCGAAGCCGCCGTCCTCGCGCTCGCCGATGGTGGCGGCCTCCGCGATGCACCCGACCTGGAACAGCGACTTGGCCGGATCGGGGCCGAGGCCGGCCCCCGCGGTGGTGTCGACCCCGTCAGGACCGGTCGGTGCCACCTCGGTCCCGTCCTTGATGGCGACCACGGCGAAGCGGCGCGGGGCGTCCTCGGGCAGCGCGAGCAGATCGCCCACGAGCGCGCGGTACCGCTCCTCGAAGATGTGCAGGGGCAGAACCAGACCCGGGAAAAGGGCCGAGTTCAGCGGGAAGAGCGGAAGGCGAGCGGTCACAATCGGACAGCGTACGTGCTGCTCCGGTCGCCGGGCGGGGTGCTTTCGCCGCGCAAGCTTCACCGAGCGGCTCCGTACGGTCCGCGTCCTGTCGCGCCCTACCCCCTGCGCAGCAGCCGGGAGGCGCCCGCGGCGACGGTGGTGGCCAGGATCCAGCCCAGCAGGACCAGGACGGTGGCCGCCCACTGCGCGCCGCCGGACGGTTTCCAGGCGCTGTCCTGGCCGAGGTCGATGACGGGCAGCAGCAGGTCCAGGGCGTACAGCGGAGCGCTCCAGTGCGGGGCCTCGTCGGGTTTGAGCGCCGGCGGGGCGTGCAGGTTGAAGAACGCGGCGCCGATCGCCCACAGCACCGCCATCCACACGGCGGCCCGACCCGGCCGGTACCCGTAGCCGACGGTGATGTCCTGCAGATACCCCCAGAGCGTGCCGGCCAGCGGCAGCGCCTCGCGGCGGCGCCGCTGCTTGGCGAGCAGCACCTCGCGGGCGTCGGAGTCCTCACCGCCCGCCCGCAGGGCCGCGGCGAGGTGCTCGTACGGCTCGGGGCTGTACTCGGGGGTGGCCGCGGCCAGCCAGGCGATGCGGTCGCGCAGCGGGAAGACCCCCGCCGGGCTGAGCGTGGTGTAGCTGAAGCCCGCCAGATCCAGGCCGCCGGACTCCGGCCAGCTCTGCCGGGTGTCGGTGAGATTGCCCACCCGGGCGCCGGCCAGCGAGACGGTGCCGGTCGGCGGCTGGCCCAGCGTGAAGCGCAGTTCCGGCGTCTGGATCCGTCGCAGCGACAGCTGCTGGGAGCCGGTGAGCCGGAAGCGTGCCCGGCTGATGATCACCGCGTTGCCGAACCGGCCGTCGTCCAGCCGGACCGCGCCGGTGCAGCTGAAGTTGCGGGTCCGCACCCCGGCGGGCGGGGTACCGCCGCTGTCCCCGCCGGTCGCCATCCAGCCGGCGCTGAGATAGAGGGTGTGCTCGACGGTGACCCGCGCGGCGTTCAGCGCGTAGCGGCCGTAGGGGTTGTGCAGCAGGCTGCCGCGCAGGCTCAGCCGGCCGCCGATCCGGGCGCTGCGCAGGCTGATCTCACCGGTCACGTCCATCAGCTCCGCCTCGACGTCCTGGGCGACGCTGAGCCCGTCGGCGGCGATCGCCCGCCCGTGCCGGTCGCGGCCCACGGTGAGCTGGTTGAGCAGCAGGTCAGTGCCGATGTGCGCGTCCGTGAGCCGTATGCCGCCCTCGATGGCGCACTGCGGCAGGTGCAGATCACCGGTGGTGGTGAGGCGGGCCGCCTCCAGGCGCGGGATCGAGCAGTGCACCAGGCGCAGCGTCGTGAACTGGCACTCGGGCAGCAGGATCTGCTGGTCGAAGTGGCAGTCGTGCATCTCCACGTACGGGGTGACCTGGCCGCCGGACAGGTTCAGCTGGCCGCTGATCCGGGCGCCGGAGAGCTTGACGCACGCGACCCGGCCGGGCTCGGCGGGTGGCCCGTCCAGCAGGAGCGTGGCGATCGCCTCGGCGCGTACCGTCCGCTCCGGGCCCCAGACCCGGTCGGTGGCCGGGTCGTCCCGCTCGGGAATCCCGGTCCGCAGATCGTGCAGCGCGCCACGCCGGAAGGCGGTCCACAGATCCTTCTCGGCCTCGGTCCAGTTCTCCGGCGCCGCGATCCTCGACGACTCGGTCACCGCGTCCCCTCCCGACTCCTGCCGCACCGCGCGACACAGGAACGGTATCGGGAGCGATCACCGGGAGGGGACGTATCAGGGAGTGGAACCGGAGAACGGCCGAGAACAGCGTTCTCTACACTTGACAGGGTGATCTCCCGAATCGATCTGCGTGGTGCCGCCTTCCCTGAGGACGGCATCGACCGCGACCTGCTGCCCCGTGCCGAGTTCGACGTGGAAGCCGCCCTGGACCAGGTGCGGCCCATCTGCGAGGACGTACGCCATCGTGGGACCGCGGCGCTGATCGACTACGCGCGGAAGTTCGACGGCGTCACCCTGGAGCGCGTCCGGGTGCCCGCCGCGGCGCTGGTCACCGCCCTCGAGGAGCTGGATCCGAAGATCCGCGCCGCCCTGGAGGAGTCGATCCGGCGGGCCAGGATCGTCCACCGCGAGCAGCGCCGCACCGACACGACGGTGCAGGTCGTGCCCGGTGGCACGGTCACCGAGCGCTGGGTGCCGGTCGAGCGCGTCGGCCTGTACGTGCCGGGCGGACTGGCCGCCTACGCGTCGTCCGTCGTCATGAACGTGGTCCCGGCGCAGGAGGCCGGCGTCGAGGGCATCGCCGTCTCGTCGCCCCCGCAGAAGGACTTCGCTGGCCTGCCCAACCCGACGATCCTCGCCGCCTGCGCGCTGCTCGGAGTGGACGAGGTCTACGCCGCCGGCGGCGCCCAGGCCATCGCGATGTTCGCGTACGGCACCGAGGAGTGCCGTCCGGTCAACCTGGTCACCGGCCCAGGCAACATCTACGTGGCCTCCGCCAAGCGGCTGCTCAAAGGCCGGATCGGTATCGACGCCGAGGCCGGGCCGACCGAGATCGCCGTCCTCGCCGACGACACCGCCGACCCGGTGCACGTCGCCGCGGACCTGATCAGCCAGGCCGAGCACGACACCCTGGCGGCGGCCGTGCTGGTCACCACCTCGGTGGAGCTGGCCGAGCGGGTCGAGAAGGAGCTGGCGGAGCAGGTCGCCGTCACCAAGCACAGCGAGCGCATCCTGGCCGCGCTGGCCGGCCGGCAGTCGGCCGTGGTGCTGGTCGACACGATCGACCAGGGCCTCGCCGTCGTCGACGCCTACGGTGCGGAGCACCTGGAGATCCAGACCGCGGACGCCGCGGCCGTCGCCGCCCGGGTCCGCAACGCGGGCGCGATCTTCGTCGGCGCGTACGCCCCCGTCTCGCTCGGCGACTACTGCGCGGGCTCGAACCACGTGCTGCCCACCGGCGGCTGCGCCTGCCACTCCTCGGGCCTGTCCGTGCAGTCGTTCCTGCGCGGCATCCACGTCGTGGACTACAGCCGCGACGCCCTCGCCGAGGTCACCCACCACGTGGTGACGCTCGCGGACGCCGAGGACCTGCCCGCGCACGGCGCCGCGCTGCGCGCGCGGTTCGACTGGCAGGTGCCCCAGTGACCCGCACCGGCACCGGCTCCGGCTCCGGCTCCGGCATCAGCATCGACGACCTGCCCATCCGTGACGAGCTGCGCGGCCAGACCCCGTACGGTGCACCGCAGCTCGACGTCCCGGTGCGGCTGAACACCAACGAGAACCCGTACCCGCTGCCCGAGGCACTCGTGCGGCGGATCGGTGAGCGGGTCACCGAGGCCGCCAGGGAGCTGAACCGCTATCCGGACCGGGACGCGGTGGAGCTGCGCACCGAGCTGGCCGCGTACCTCAGCCGCACCGGCGGGCACGAGGTGTCCAAGGAGCAGGTGTGGGCGGCCAACGGCTCGAACGAGGTCATCCAGCAGCTGCTGCAGACCTTCGGCGGTCCCGGGCGCACCGCGATCGGCTTCGAGCCCTCGTACTCGATGCACGCGCTGATCTCCCGCGGCACCGGCACGGAGTGGATCTCCGGGCCGCGCCGGGAGGACTTCACCATCGACATCGGCGCCGCCGTGGCGGAGATCGCGGCGCGCCGGCCCGACGTGGTCTTCATCTGCTCGCCGAACAACCCCACCGGCACGGCGGTCGAAGCCGACACCGTACTGGCGCTGTACGAGGCCGCGCAGGCCGCCCGGCCGTCGCTGGTCGTCGTCGACGAGGCGTACGTCGAGTTCTCGCACCGGCCGTCGCTGCTCCCGCTCATCGAGGGCCGGCCGAACCTGGTGGTCAGCCGCACCATGTCGAAGGCGTTCGGCGCGGCGGGGCTGCGGCTGGGCTATCTCGCCGCGGACCCGGCCGTCGTCGACGCCGTCCAGCTGGTGCGCCTGCCGTACCACCTGTCGGCCGTCACCCAGGCCACCGCGCTCGCCGCACTGGAGCACACCGATACGCTGCTGGGGTACGTCGAGCAGCTCAAGACCGAGCGGGACCGCCTGGTCACCGAGTTGCGCGCCATGGGCTGCGAGGTCACGGACTCCGACTCGAACTTCGTCCAGTTCGGTCGCTTCGCGGACAGCCACGCCGCCTGGCAGGCGATCCTCGACCGCGGCGTCCTCGTCCGCGACAACGGTGTACCGGGATGGCTGCGGGTCACCGCGGGCACCCCGGCGGAGAACGACGCGTTCCTGGACGCGGTTCGCGCAATGCAGAAGGAGACCGTATGACCCGCGTGGGCCGTGTGGAACGCACCACCAAGGAAACATCCGTCGTCGTCGAGATCGACCTGGACGGCAGGGGCGACGTCTCCGTCTCCACCGGTGTCGGCTTCTACGACCACATGCTCGACCAGCTCGGCCGCCACGGACTCTTCGACCTGTCGGTCAAGACCGAGGGCGACCTGCACATCGACACCCACCACACCATCGAGGACACCGCCCTCGCGCTCGGCGCAGCCTTCCGGCAGGCGCTCGGCGACAAGGTCGGGATCTACCGCTTCGGCAACTGCACGGTGCCGCTGGACGAGTCCCTCGCCCAGGTCACGGTGGACCTGTCGGGCCGTCCGTACCTGGTGCACACCGAGCCCGAGAACATGGCTCCCATGATCGGCTCGTACGACACGACGATGACCCGGCACATCCTGGAGTCGTTCGTCGCGCAGGCCCAGATCGCCCTGCACGTCCACGTCCCGTACGGCCGCAACGCGCACCACATCGTGGAGTGCCAGTTCAAGGCGCTGGCCCGCGCCCTGCGGTACGCCTCGGAGCGTGACCCGCGCGCGGCCGGCATCCTCCCCTCGACCAAGGGCGCACTGTGAACACCGCATCGACCGTCTACATCGTCCTCGGCCTCTTCCTGGCCGGCGGCGTCTACTCCTTCTGGAAGCAGAAGCTTCCGACGGGCGTCATCGTCCTGCTCGGCATCGGCGCGCTCATGGCGTTCGGTGCCGGCCTGATGTCGCTGTAGGGGGCGCCATGAGCAAGAGCGTGGTTGTCCTCGACTACGGCTTCGGCAACGTCCGTTCGGCCGAGCGGGCGCTCGCGCACGTCGGCGCCGATGTCGAGATCACCAGCGACTTCGACCGGGCCATGAACGCCGACGGGCTGCTGGTGCCCGGCGTCGGGGCGTTCGCCGCCTGCATGGCCGGGCTGAAGTCGGTACGCGGTGAGTGGATCATCGGCCGGCGGCTGTCCGGCGGCCGGCCCGTGATGGGGATCTGCGTCGGTATGCAGATCCTCTTCGCCCGCGGCGTGGAGCACGGCACGGAGACCGAGGGCTGCGACGAGTGGCCCGGCACGGTCGAGCCGCTGCGCGCCCCGATCGTCCCGCACATGGGCTGGAACACGGTCAAGGCGCCCGAGGACACCCGGCAGTTCGCGGGCCTCGACGCCGACGCCCGCTTCTACTTCGTGCACTCGTACGCGGTGCGGGAGTGGGAGCTGGAGGTCACCAACCCCCATATCCGCTCCCCGAAGGTCACCTGGGCCACGCACGGCGAGCCGTTCGTCGCCGCCGTGGAGAACGGCCCGCTGTGGGCCACCCAGTTCCACCCCGAGAAGTCCGGCGACGCCGGTGCCCAGCTGCTGACCAACTGGCTCGACAACCTCTAGAACCTCTAGGACGTCACTTCCTATGGCTACGAACCGCCTCGAACTCCTTCCCGCCGTCGACGTCCGTGACGGCCAGGCCGTCCGCCTCGTCCATGGCGAGTCCGGCTCCGAGACGTCCTACGGCGACCCGCTGGCCGCCGCCCTCGCCTGGCAGCAGGCGGGCGCCGAGTGGCTGCATCTGGTGGACTTGGACGCCGCCTTCGGCACCGGTGACAACCGGGCCCGGATCGCCGAGGTCGCCGGCTCCATGGACATCAAGGTCGAGCTCTCCGGCGGCATCCGCGACGACGCGTCCCTCGCGGCGGCGCTGGCCACCGGCTGCACCCGCGTCAACCTCGGCACCGCCGCCCTGGAGACGCCCGAGTGGGTCGCCAAGGTCATCGCCGAGTACGGCGACCGGATCGCGGTCGGCCTGGACGTCCGCGGCACCACCTTGCGCGGCCGCGGCTGGACCCGCGACGGCGGCGACCTCTACGAGACGCTGGCCCGGCTGGACTCCGAAGGGTGCGCCCGGTACGTCGTCACCGACATCGCCAAGGACGGCACCCTCCAGGGACCCAACCTTGAACTGCTGAAGAACGTGTGCGCCGCCACGGACAAGCCCGTCGTCGCGTCCGGTGGTGTCTCGTCGCTCGACGATCTGCGCGCGATCGCCACGTTGGTACCCGAAGGTGTCGAAGGCGCCATCGTGGGCAAGGCCCTTTACGCCAAGGCGTTCACCTTGGAAGAGGCGTTGGAGGCCGTTTCACGATGACCGAATCCCCCGCAGTACGCCGCGTGCAGTCCGACCACAGCCCCTGGGAAGAGGCCATGGGCTTCGCCCGTGCCGTCGCGGCAGGGGACCGGGTCATCGTCGCGGGCACCATGCCGCTGGTCGGCGGCGTGGTGCGGGGCGAGGGCAGCCCGTACGAACAGACGCTGCTCGCCTTCGGCAACGCGATCGCCGCGCTGGAGCCGTTCGGCCTCGGGGCCGACAGCGTCATCCGCACCCGGATGTACCTCAGCCACGCCCGGGACGCGGAGGATGTCGGCCGCGCCCACAAGGAGCTGTTCGGCGCGGTGCGGCCGGCCGCGACGATGGTCGTCGTCAACGGCTTCGTCGACTCCCGGGTGCTGGTCGAGGTCGAGGTCGAAGCGTACCGAGGAGCCCCTGAATGACCCTCGCGGTCCGAGTCATCCCCTGCCTGGACGTGGACAACGGCCGGGTCGTCAAGGGCGTCAACTTCCAGAACCTGCGCGACGCGGGCGACCCCGTCGAGATGGCCAAGCTCTATGACGCCGAGGGCGCCGACGAGCTGACGTTCCTCGACATCACCGCCTCATCGGGCGACCGCGAGACCACCTACGACGTGGTGCGCCGCACCGCCGAGCAGGTCTTCATCCCGCTCACCGTCGGCGGCGGGGTCCGCACCACCGACGATGTCGACAAGCTGCTGCGCGCCGGCGCGGACAAGGTCGGCGTCAACACCGCCGCCATCGCCCGCCCCGACCTCATTCGGGAGATCGCCGAACGCTTCGGCCGGCAGGTGCTCGTGCTGTCCGTGGACGCCCGCCGGAACGACTCCGGCGGCTTCGAGGTCACCACGCACGGCGGCCGGCGCGGCACCGGCATCGACGCCGTCGAGTGGGCGCACCGCGCCGCCGAACTGGGCGCGGGCGAGATCCTCCTGAACTCGATGGACGCCGACGGCACCAAGGACGGCTACGACCTCGCCATGATCGAGGCCGTCCGCAAGCACGTCACCGTCCCCGTCATCGCCTCCGGCGGAGCCGGCAAGCTCTCCGACTTCGCCCCCGCGGTGGCCGTCGGCGCCGACGCGGTGCTGGCGGCCTCCGTCTTCCACTTCGGGGACCTGCGCATCGGGGACGTCAAGAACGCGCTGCGCGAGGCCGGGCACCCCGTTCGCTGAGGCCGCCGGCGCTCAGCGCCCTTTGCTGAGCGCCCGCAGGTACTCGCGGTTCATCGCCGCGATGGACGGCAGCGGGATGCCCTTCGGGCAGGCGGTCGCGCATTCACCGGTGTTGGTGCAGCCGCCGAAGCCCTCGGCGTCCATGGCCCCGACCATGTCCAGCACCCGGGACTCGCGCTCGGGCGCGCCCTGCGGCAGCACGTTGAGGTGGACGACCTTGGCCGAGGTGAAGAGCATCGCCGAGCCGTTGGGGCAGGCCGCCACGCAGGCGCCGCAGCCGATGCACTCGGCGTGCTCGAACGCGGTGTCGGCGACCGGCTTGGGCACCGCGGTGGCGTGCGCCTCCGGGGCGCTTCCGGTGGGCGCGGTGATGTAGCCGCCGGAGCCGATGATGCGGTCGAAGGCGGACCGGTCGACGACGAGGTCCTTCACCACCGGGAAGGCGGCGGCGCGCCACGGCTCGACGTCGATGGTGTCGCCGTCGGTGAAGTGCCGCATGTGGAGCTGGCAGGTGGTGGTCCGCTCGGGGCCGTGCGCCCGGCCGTTGATGACCATGCCGCAGGCGCCGCAGATGCCCTCGCGGCAGTCGTGGTCGAACGCCACGGGCTCGTCGCCGGCGAGGATCAGTTCCTCGTTGAGATGGTCCAGCATCTCCAGGAACGACATGTCGGGGGAGATGCCGGTGACGTCGTAGGTGGTCATCCGGCCCGGCTCGTCGGGGCCGGTCTGCCGCCAGATGCGCAGGGTCAGGTTCACGCGTAGCTCCGCTGGGTGGGGTGGACGTGCTCGAAGACGAGGTCTTCGCGGTGCAGGACGGGGGCGCGGCCGGTGCCGGTGAACTCCCAGGCGGCGGCGTACGCGAACATCTCGTCGTCGCGGGCCGCCTCGCCGTCCGGGGTCTGGCTCTCCTCGCGGAAGTGGCCGCCGCACGACTCGGCGCGGTGCAGGGCGTCCAGGCACATCAGCTCGGCGAGTTCCAGGTGGTCGGCGATGCGGTTGGCCTGCTCCAGCGACTGGTTGAGGTCGGCGCCGGAGCCCGGGACCCTGACGCGGCGCCAGAACTCGTCGCGCAGCTGCGGGATGCGGTCGAGGGCCTTGCGCAGTCCGGCCTCGGTACGCGCCATGCCGCACTCGTCCCAGAGCAGCTCGCCCAGTTCGCGGTGGAAGGACTCGGGGGTGCGGTCGCCGTCGACGGCGAGCAGCAGGTTGAGCCGGTCCTCGGTGTCGGCGACGGCCTCGGCGACCGCCGGATGCCCGGGGTCCACGGTGTCGTGCGGGTGCCGGGCCAGATAGTCGTTGAGGGTGGCGGGCAGGACGAAGTAGCCGTCGGCCAGGCCCTGCATGAGGGCGCTGGCGCCGAGCCGGTTGGCGCCGTGGTCGGAGAAGTTGGCCTCGCCGATGGCGAAGAGGCCGGGCACCGTGGTCTGCAGGTCGTAGTCGACCCACAGGCCGCCCATCGTGTAGTGGATCGCGGGATAGATGCGCATCGGCGCCGCGTACGGGTCCTCGGCGGTGATCCGCGCGTACATCTCGAAGAGGTTGCCGTACTTCTCCTCCACCGCCGCGCGGCCCGTCCGGGCGATGGCGTCGGCGAAGTCCAGATAGACGCCCTGCCCGCCGGGCCCGACGCCGCGCCCCTCGTCGCAGACGTTCTTGGCGGCGCGCGAGGCGATGTCGCGGGGCACGAGATTGCCGAACGCCGGGTAGAGCCGCTCCAGGTAGTAGTCCCGCTCGCCTTCGGGGATCGCGTTCGGCGGGCGTTCGTCGCCCCGCACCGTCGGGACCCAGATCCGGCCGTCGTTGCGCAGCGATTCGCTCATCAGCGTCAGCTTCGACTGGTGGTCGCCGGAGCGCGGGATGCAGGTGGGGTGGATCTGGGTGAAGCAGGGGTTGGCGAAGTACGCGCCGCGCCGGTGGGCCCGCCAGATCGCGGTGGCGTTGGAGTTCTTGGCGTTGGTCGACAGATGGAAGACATTGCCGTAGCCGCCGGAGGCGAGCACGACCGCGTCCGCGAAGTAGGTGTCGATGCGGCCGGTGACCAGGTCGCGGGCGACGATGCCGCGCGCCCGGCCGTCGATCACGATCAGGTCCAGCATCTCGGTGCGCGCGTGCATCTCGACCGTGCCGGCCGCGATCTGCCGGGTGAGCGCCTGGTACGCGCCGAGCAGCAGCTGCTGGCCGGTCTGGCCGCGGGCGTAGAAGGTGCGGGACACCTGGACGCCGCCGAAGGAGCGGGTGTCGAGCAGCCCGCCGTACTCGCGGGCGAACGGGACCCCCTGGGCGACGCACTGGTCGATGATCTCGACCGACACCTGTGCGAGGCGGTGCACGTTGGACTCGCGGGCGCGGAAGTCGCCGCCCTTGACGGTGTCGTAGAACAGCCGGTGCACCGAGTCGCCGTCGTTGCGGTAGTTCTTGGCGGCGTTGATGCCGCCCTGCGCGGCGATGGAGTGCGCCCGGCGGGGCGAGTCCTGGTAGCAGAACTGCACGACGTGGTAGCCCTGTTCGGCCAGCGTGGCGCCTGCCGCACCGCCGGCCAGCCCGGTGCCGACCACGATGACGGTGTGCCGGCGGCGGTTGGCCGGGTTCACCAACTTGGCCTCGAAGCGGCGGCGGTCCCAGCGCTCGGCGATCGGGCCTCCGGGGGCCTTGGTGTCGGCGATGGGTTCGCCGGTGGCGTAGCGGGAGTAGTCGGTCATGTCAGCTCACGACTCCAGTCATGACGGCGACGGGCACGGCGATGAATCCGCAGGTCAGGACGAGCGCCAGGATGTCGGCCAGGGCTTTGAGCACGCGGTCGCGCCGGGCGTTGTTGGCGCCGAGGGTCTGGGCGGCGCTCCAGAAGCCGTGCCGGATGTGCAGGCCGAGGGCGAGCATCGCCACGATGTAGAAGACGTCGGCGTACCAGTTGCGGAAGTCCGCGACGATGTTCTCGTAGGGGTGGTGCGCCTGGCCGCGCGGATTCACCGTCAGCGTCGTCAGGTCGAGGATGTGCCAGACGATGAACAGCGCGAGGATCACCCCGCCCCAGCGCATGGTGCGGGTGGCGTAGCTGGCGCGCTGCCGCCGGTGGGCGTATTTGGCGGGCCGGGCGGCCCGGTCCCGCCGGCTGAGCTGGTACGCGGCGACGCCGTGCAGCACGACGGCCGCCACCAGGCCCAGCCGCATCAGCCACAGGAACCAGCCGTAGTGCAGCACCGGCTCGCCGATGGTGCGCAGCCAGGCCGCGTAGGCGTTGAACTCCGGGGCGCCGAAGAAGATCTTGAGGTTGCCGAGCATGTGCCCGACGAGGAACAGCAGCATCGCCACACCGGTGACGGCCATGACCGCCTTCTTGCCGACGGTCGAACGCCACAGGGTCGCCGCGGGGGATGGTCGCCGTTCCGTACGTGTCGCCAGTGCCATGGACAGGACGCTAGGCCGGTCGTCGGCATTCGTCCAAGACATGATTCAGCTGCTTTCGATAGGCAATGCCTATGTCGGGATCTAGGCTGGGACGATGCAGCTGCACCAGCTCCAGTACTTCGCCGCCGTCGCGGACCTGCGGCACTTCACCCGCGCCGCCGAGAGCGTCCATGTCGCCCAGCCCTCGCTGTCGCAGCAGATCCGGGCGCTGGAACGGGAGCTGGGCGCCGAGCTGTTCCACCGCGCCCGGGGCCACATCACCCTCACCGACGCGGGGGAGGCCCTGCTGCCGCTGGCCCGCCGCATCCTGGCCGACGCCGAGACCGCCCGCCGCGAGGTCCAGGAGGTGGCCCAGCTCCGGCGCGGCCGGGTCCGGCTGGGGGCGCCGCCGAGCCTGTGCGCCAGCCTGGTGCCCGATGTGCTGCGGGACTTCCACCGGCGGTACCCCGGCGTCGACCTGGTGGTCCACGAGGACGGCTCGCAGGACCTCGTGCGGGTGCTGGCCGCAGGCGAGCTCGACCTCGCCCTGATCATCACCCCGCTGCCCGTCCAGGCCCCAGCCCTGGCCACCGAGGAACTCCTGCGCGAGGAACTGGTCGCGGTCTCGGCCCCCACCGATCCCGCACCGGTGCGCCGCAAGCACCTGCGGATCGAGGATCTGCGCGGCCGTCCGCTGGTGATGTTCCGCCGCGGCTACGACCTGCGGGAGTACACCCTCGCGGCCTGCCGCGCGGCCGGCTTCGAGCCGTCCTTCTCGGTCGAGGGCGGCGAGATGGACGCGGTCCTCGGCTTCGTCCGGGCCGGCCTCGGCCTCGCCGTGGTCCCCAGCATGGTCGCCGAGCGCTCGGGCCTGCGCGTCACCCCGTTCGCCGCCCCGGGCCTGCACCGCACGATCTCCGTCGCCCACCGAGGCGACGTCTCCCCACCCCGCGCCGCCCGGGAACTGCGCCGCATCCTGCTGGACGCCACACGGGGCCGCCCGGGCGGGCCGCCGGCGTCTGTCCGGCCGGACGGGCCCTAGAGCCTGTGCGGCTCTAGAGGCCGAGCTTGGTGTCGTAGACCTTGGCCACCGCGGCCTTGTCGCCCTCGATCTCGACCCGTGCCGCGTCCTGGCGGCCGAAGGCGAAGATCGTCAGTTCGCCCGGTTCGCCGGTGACCGTCACGACCGGGGTGCCCTTGTGGGCGACGGCTGTCTGGCCGTCGGGGCGGCGCAGGACCAGCCCGACCGGGGACCTGCGGCCCGAGACCCGGGCCATGCGCTCCAGGCGCTTCCAGAGGTTGTCGGAGAAGACGCTGTCCAGCTCGCGGGGGGTCCACTCGGGCTGGGCGCGGCGGACGTCCTCGGCATGGACGAAGAACTCGACGGTGTTGGCGGCCTCGTCGATCTGCTTGAGGGCGAACGGCGACATCCGCGGGGGCCCGGTGCGGATGAGCTGCAGCAGCTCCTCGAACGGCTTCAGCGCGAACTCCTTGCGGACGCGCTCCATCCGGTCGGCGAGCTGCGGGATCACGATCCCCGCCGCCGCGTCGCTGCGGCGTTCGCGGACGACGACATGCGCGGCCAGATCGCGCACGGTCCAGTCTTCACAGAGCGTCGGGGCAGCCGCCCCGGCGTTCTCCATCAGATCGGCGAGGAGCAGACGTTCACGCTGAGCATGAGTCGACATGACGTCAGGTTAGGTCCACCCCTCGCCGGACGGCTACGGCAGCGCCTTGGTGAGCTTCTTGCCGTCGACCTTGTTGCTGAGGGTCAGCGAGCAGGAGATCGTGTCCCGCTTCTGGATCTGGTACGTCATGAGCGAGGGGTAGAGCGCGTAGTAGTAATAGGTCTTCCCGTCGGCCGGGATACGGGCGAGACGCTTCTTGGCGTCCGGCTCGCACAGCTTCAGCACCTTGGTCTGGAGTTCGCTCTCGGTGGTGAAACTGCCGGTCAGGGTCTCGTTCGCGACGACCTCGCCGTCGTGCGGGGAACTGCACGAGCGGGTCGTGACGACGGACACGCTGCTGTCCAGGCCCGGGTGGTCGAAGCACTTGCCGGGGCTCAGCACCACGTACGGCACCAGGTCCGGGGTCGGGCTGCTGCTGGTGGAGCCGGTGGTCGGCAGGTCGGTGGGAATGTCGAGGGTCGGCAGGTCGGTCGGCAGAGTGATCGTGGGCGTCGGCGAAGCGGAGCTGGACGAGGAGGAGCTGGAGCTGAGCGCGTCCGGCTTCTTGTCGTCACCACCGCTGGTGGCCAGCACGATGCCGCCGATGATCGCCCCGACGACGACCACCGCGCCGATGGCTATCGCCACGTTCCGGCCGTTGTTGTTACCGCCACCCGGCGGCGGATAGGGACCGCCGCCCTGCGGATAGCCGTAGCCGCCGCCCGGAGGCATCGGGGGTCCGGGCGGGCCGGGCGGGCCGTAGCCGCCACCCTGGGCGCCCTGGCCCCCTTGGCCGCCTTGCGGATACCCGTAACCGCCCTGGCCGCCTTGCGGATAGCCGTAGCCGCCGTCACCCGGCGGAGGAGGTGGTGTCGGCGGACCAAAGTTCTGCGGCGGACCGAAGCCGCCACCTTGCCCAGGTGGCGGGGGACCGTTTGGCGGAGGCGGAGGAAAACCCATGCACGAAGGATGCCCCATACGGGTGACAACAGCGAGCGACTAGGGAATCAAGGTCGCTGGAGCTGCCACCTTTATCGCCGAACGTACCTTTTGGGGTGCGCAAAACGCCGGAAGGACCGGCGGCACAATGGAGGCATGCCCGACACCGCCGCACCGTCTCCCGCGTCCCCGTCCTCCCCGCTCGACCCGGCCGTAGCCGCCCGGCTCAAGCGCACCGCCGACGGGCTCGTCCCCGCCATCGCGCAGCAGTACGACACCGGCGAGGTGCTCATGCTCGGCTGGATGGACGACGAGGCGCTGCACCGCACCCTCACCACCGGCCGCTGCACGTACTGGAGCCGCAGCCGTGGCGAGTACTGGGTCAAGGGCGACACCTCCGGACACGTCCAGCACGTCAAGTCCGTCGCTCTCGACTGCGACGGCGACACCCTGCTCGTCAAGGTCGACCAGACCGGCGCCGCCTGCCACACCGGCGACCGCACCTGCTTCGACGCCGGCCCGCTGCCGCTCGGCCGGTAATCCGCTGACCCGCTGACGCCCTGACCGCTGACCCGGTGACCCGCTGATCCGCGGATCCGTTCCCAGGGCACCGGTGAACCCTCCGACCTGGCCGAAACCCGTCGTTACCGCTGTGGCAAGCTGTCGGTCCGCAGATCGATGGGAGGGGTTCGATGACGGACCTGGGATACGACCTGGGGGCACTGGACGCGTTCACCGGCCAGCTCACCCGGATCAAACAGGGGCTCGAATCCAGCCACTCAGTGATCGACTCCTTCGACTCCGACTACGGTGACGGCCGGGTCCGCGACGCGATGCACCACTTCGAGAAGCGCTGGCGCGACGGGCGCGGCCATGTCGAGAACACGGCCGGCGTCCTGGCGTCCATGGTCACCGAGGCCGTGAAGGCCTACACCAAGGTTGACGAGGACCTCGCCAAGCAGCTGCGCGACGGCACCAAGGCCCCGCAATGAGCGGTCCCGCGTTCGACACGGGCGTCGGATACACCCTGCGCGTCCCCGGCAGCTGGTTCGAGGTCGACGTCCGCCCCGCGACCCGTGCCGCCTCGGCGGCCGACCTCGTCAGCCGGCGTCTGACCGATCTGCCCGAGCTGCGAGAGCGCCGCTCCGACATCGTCCGGCTGCTGCGCAACCAGGCGGCGGCCGCCTGGAACGCGGGCGCGGTCTACTGCGCGGTGATGGCGGAATCGGTCGCGGACGGCCTGCTGCCCGCGTGCGTCACCGTCTCCTTCGTCGCCGGGCCGGTCGACGCCAGCAGCGATGCCCAGGACCGGCTCTCCCCGCTGCTCGCGCCGCTCAGCGCGAAGACGGCCAAGGCCGAGGGCGACACCTGGACCGAGCTCTCCACCCTCGAACTCCCGAACGCCGGGCGCGCCGCCCGCAGCCACGGGGTCGAGGAGATCGAGGACGAGTCGGGCCGACCGATGCGGGTCGTCACGATGCAGACCTTCGTGCCGCTGCCGGACGTGAACCGCGTCGCGATCGTCTCGTGCAGCAGCCCCGCCGTGGAGGTGGCGCCGGCGCTGCTCGACGTCTTCGACGCCATCAGCTCCACCTTCTGCCTGTTCCGCGCCGCCGACCTCGTGGAGACCGAATCGTGAGCCGCCCGGCCGACTGGTACATCCTCGACCTCCATGAGGACCCGACACCGGGGGACGTCTTCCGCGTCCGGCAACTCGCCACCACCACCCGCCGGATCGCCGACGACGCGGAGTCCGCGTCGCGGAACGTGCGGGCCCTCGCCGGGGACCACGCGACGATGACGTGGGTGGGCGCCGCCGGAGATGTCTTCAAGGAAGCGATCGGCAAGTTCCCCGGCCAGCTCGACAAGGTCGCGCACTCCCACCATCTGGCCGCCGACGCGCTGGACACCTACGCGACCTCGCTCGACTCGGCGCAGAGCCAGGCGGACCGGGCGCTCTCCCAGGGCCGCCAGGTCTACGACCAGGTGAAGAGCCTGCACGCCCAACTCGTCACCGCCAACGGCTCGCTCACGACGCTGGACAGGGCGGTCACCCCGCCCGACCCCGACCAGGTCAAGGAGCTGGCCCGCAAGCACACCGCAGCGCAGGGCCAGGTCACCACCCTGCAGTCGCAACTCAGCGGTCCCCAGGCGCAACTGGACGCCGCCAAGCGGCTCGCGGGACAGGCGGCGGAGCTGCGCAACACCGCCGCGGACACCGCGAGCAGGTCGCTGCACGAGGCCGCCGACGCGGGCATCCCGCCGGACTCGTTCTGGCACAAGCTCGGGGACCTCGCCGCCAAGGCGTGGAACGGCCTCATCGTCGTCGCGAAGATCGTGGTCGCGGTCGGCGGCATCATCGCGCTCATCATCGGCGGCCCGATCGCGTGGATCGTCTTCGCGGCGGCGCTGCTGGTGCTCGCGGACACCCTCGTCAAGTACACCCAGGGGAAAGCGTCCCTATGGGATGTGGCGCTGGCGGCGCTGAGTTGTATTCCCATGACGAAGGGCCTCACCTCGCTGGGCGCCCTGAAGGGAGCCTTCACCGCCGAGGGGCTGCTCGGTGTGGGCAGCCATCTCCTGGGCGCCGGATGGGGTGCGATCAAGGGCCTCGGCACCGGCGCGATGGCCCTGTGGAAGGGCCGCTCGGCCATCCCAGGACTGCTGCGCGCCCTGCCGTTCACCGCCCTGGGCAAGCTGACGTCGATGGCCACCGAACTGCGGTACGGGGCCTCCGGCGCGCTGACCGGCTTCGGGGCCGGTTTCGGTGACGGGGTGGGGCTCTTCGGCTCCTTCCGGTCCAGCCTGTCCGAGGGGCTCCAGGGCTGGCGCGGCGGTACGCAGGCCGCCTCGGAGCTGCCGTCCCAGGGAGCGCGCGCCTGGCAGGGATCGGGCGGCTATCCGGGTATCGACGTGTGGCACGACACCGTCATCCCGGCCGGCAGCAACGCCGAGGCGCTGCACCCGCGCATCACCGGATTCGCGATGCCCGAGGGGACGATGGCCTCGCTGGGCGGCGACTCCGCCGAGATCAGCAAGGGCGTCCAGGTGGGTCCCTCCGACCTCAACGCGTACATCCACCACGAGTACCGGACCGAGGGCGTCACCCTGCACTTCAACTCCGACGTGCCGGCGGCCGGCGCCTACGCGAACGCCAACCCGCAGTTCGGAGGCGGCGGTCTGCCGCAGTACTTCGTCCCCGACGTGATGGCGCACATCGACTCCGGCGCCATCACGGTCATCGACCGCAGCGGCAACGTGCTTCCGGTCGCGCCGAACGGCATCGCCACCGTCGGCCCCGGGCAGAACATCCCGCTGCACAACTTCGACCTGCCGTCCGGGTCGCCGATCCTGACCAACAACCAGACCGCGGCCACCGCCGCGGGCGGCACCACCATCGTCGGCGGTATCACCCGGGGTTCGGTCTACGGCTCCCAGCTCACGGCGCCGAGCCGATGAGCGCCGGAACGCCGGACGACGCCCGGGCGCCGATCGCGGCCGCCGGCACGCGGGAGAACCCGCACGCGCACCTCGATCCGGTGGTCGCCGCCGAGCTGTCCTGGGGAAACCGGATCAACCAGGACTGGCACATCGTCGACCCGCACTTCGGGGACTGGCTGCTCACCTTGGAACAGCCCTTCCACGTGGACCGCCTCCGGGAGACCTTCGCCTTCCCCGCCACCGTCCGGCTCGGCACCTACGCGAGGCGCTCCGACGGCTCCGGGGGAGTCCGGATGTGCCTGGGCGACCAGCTGAACCTGATGGGCATCGAGGCACCGCTGCCCGCGGACCTGCCCGCCGTCAACGCGGAAATCGAGCTATGAGCCAGCAACCGGACCCGAACCAGCAACCGCACACCGACCTGCAACCGGACGCCAACCAGCAACCGGACACCGACCAGCAGTCGACCGAGGTCTCGCCGCTGATCTACCGGCTGGCCGACAGCATCGTGCTGATCGGGGTGCGGACGGGTGAGCACGGCGAGGAACCGCTCTACACGGACGTCTCCGGGTCGCTGTGCGCGGTCGCGTACACCGACCCCGAGGAGATCCGGCGCGATCTGCCCGAGGGCTACCGGCTGTTCCAGATCACCGTTCCGGAACTGCTCGCCCAACTGCCGCCGGCGGCCGGGCTGATCATCAATCCGCGCGCCGCCTCGCCGGTCCTGGTGGCCGCGGACGAGCGCGATGTCGTCATCGCGGCGGGGCTGCCGTTCCCCGCCGGCGCGTACATCAAGGTCAAGGCAAGCGCGGACCCGCAGCCCAGGCTGCTGGCCGCCGCACTGCCGCAGATCGAGGTGATGGCCGCGGTGCGCCGGCTGTACGTCACGCGCTACCGGGTCGCGGACGCCCGGGAGAAGGTCCTGGTGGTCTACGAGGTCGACGGCGTGCCGGGGGCGGACACCGCGGCCGCGGACGCGATGGTGGCCGCCGCGGCCGACATCGCGATGGCCGATCCGATGCAGATCGTGGCTCTCGGCGACGTTCCGGCGGATCTGCGGGCCGTGGTTCTCGCCGATGTCGAGCCCGCCTACGTCCGGCCCGATCTGCGGGGCTGAGCGGCCGCCCGGCCTCCGGGCGGGCCCCAGGCCCATTACGCTGCCGCTATGACCACCGCTACTGTCGCGCCCGACCTCGAAACGTTCCGCAAGCTCGCGGAGGACCGCCGGGTGATCCCCGTCAGCCGGAGGCTGTTGGCGGACGGTGACACCCCGGTCGGGCTGTACCGCAAGCTCGCGGGCGAGCGTCCGGGCACGTTCCTGCTGGAGTCGGCGGAGAACGGCCGCTCATGGTCGCGGTACTCGTTCGTCGGGGTGCGCAGCGCCGCGACGCTGACCGAGCGCGACGGGCAGGCGCACTGGCTGGGGACCCCGCCGGTGGGCGTGCCGACCGGCGGCGACCCGCTGGAGGCGCTGCGGATCACGGTGGAGGCGCTGCACACCCCGCGCGACCTGCACGCGGGCGGCGGGCTGCCGCCGTTCACCGGCGGGATGGTCGGCTACCTCGGCTACGACATCGTGCGCCGCCTGGAGAAGATCGGCGAGCACGGCGAGGACGAACTGCGGCTGCCCGAGCTGACGATGCTGCTCACCTCGGACCTGGCGGTGCTGGACCACTGGGACGGCAGCGTGCTGCTGATCGCGAACGCGATCAACCACAACGATCTGGACACCGGCATCGACGAGGCGTACGCCGACGCCGTCGCCCGGCTGGACGCGATGGCCGCCGACCTGGCCCGGCCGGCCGCTTCGGCGGCCGTCGAGCTGCCCGCCTCCGAGTTGCCGGAGTTCACCGGGCGCTGGGGCGGGGCGGCCTACCAGGCGGCCGTCGAGGACATCAAGGAGCGGATCCGGGCGGGCGAGGCGTTCCAGGTGGTGCCCTCGCAGCGGTTCGAGACCCCGTGCCCGGCGAGCGCGCTGGATGTGTACCGGGTGCTGCGAGCGACCAACCCCAGTCCGTACATGTACCTGTTCCGCTTCGACGGCTTCGACGTCGTGGGCTCCAGCCCCGAGGCGCTGGTCAAGGTCGAGGACGGCCGGGCGTTGGTGCACCCGATCGCGGGCACCCGGCCGCGCGGCGCGACCCCGCAGGAGGACGCGGCGCTCGGCGAGGAGCTGATGGCGGACCCCAAGGAGCGCGCCGAGCACCTGATGCTGGTGGACCTGGGCCGCAACGACCTGGGGCGGGTCTGCGAGCCGGGCAGCGTCGAGGTCGTGGACTTCATGTCCGTCGAGCGCTACAGCCACGTCATGCACATCGTCTCGACCGTCACCGGCCGGGTGGCCCAGGGCCGCACCGCCTTCGACGTCCTGACGGCCTGCTTCCCGGCCGGCACGCTCTCGGGCGCCCCCAAGCCGCGCGCGATGCAGATCATCGACGAGCTGGAGCCGGTCCGGCGCGGCCTGTACGGCGGCTGCGTCGGCTATCTGGACTTCGCCGGGGACTCCGACACCGCGATCGCCATCCGTACCGCGCTGCTGCGCGACGGCACGGCGTACGTCCAGGCGGGCGCCGGCGTCGTCGCCGACTCCGACCCGGTCGCCGAGGACACCGAGTGCCGCAACAAGGCGGCGGCGGTGCTGCGCGCGGTGGCGACCGCGAGCCGGATGCACGCGGACGCGAACGCGCGGGCGTGACCGACGGCGGACGCGTGAAGTCCCGGTCCCGACACGTGAGCACGTGAAAAGGCGGGGCGGCCCGGTGGGCCGCCCCGCCCTGCTTCACGGGGCCGTCAGCCCGTGAAGGCCGAGGTGCCGTTCGGGGTACCGAGGCCCGTCGGGCCGTCGTAGCCGGCGCCCGCGGTGCACAGGTACGAGACCGAGCAGCTGCCGTTGGAGCCGCTGGTCACGTCGTTGAGCGCCGAGGTGTGGGCGTACGGGAACGAGGTCGGGTACGAACCGGACGACGGGGTGCCGGCGATGGCGTACACGCCCGCGATGATCGGCGACGAGGCGCTGGTGCCACCGAAGGTGTAGTACCCGGCGGTGATCCCGTAGGAGTCGTAGATCGCGACACCGGTGGCCGGGTCGGCGACCGCGGAGACGTCGGAGATGGTGCGCTTGGCGCAGCCGGTGTCCTTCTGCCAGGACTGCTTGGCGTCATAGGCGGAGCAGCCGGAGCCGGTGCCCTCGGTGCTGTTGGTGGACCAGACGGTCTCGGTCCAGCCGCGGGTGCTGGAGTCGGCCTTGAGGGCCGTGCCGCCGACCGAGGTCACGTACTTGGAGGCGGCGGGGTACTCGGCGCCGTAGGCGGAGTCACCGGCGCTGACCGTGATCGCCACACCCGGGTGGTTGAAGTAGCTGCTGTCGTAGCTGGAGTCCGAGGAGGACTCACCGCCGCCGTAGCTGTTCGAGACGTACTTCGCGCCCATGGTGACCGCACGGTTCACCGCGGTGCCGAGGTTCGTCATCGAGGCGCTCTTGGCCTCGACGAGCAGGATGTTGCACTTGGGGCAGATCGCGCTGGCCATGTCGACGTCGAGCGATATCTCCTCACCCCAGCCGGAGTCGGCGCGGGGCAGTGCGGTGGTGCTGCCGGCCTGGCTGACCTTCTTGAAGCAGCCGTTGGCGGTGGTGCAGGCCGGCAGTCCGTAGTGCGCGCGGTAGACCGCGAGGTCCGCCTCGGCGTTCGGGTCGTCGTAGGCGTCGACGATTGCGATCGTCCGGCCGGCGCCGTTGTTCGCGGACGCGGTGGTCAGCCCGTACGCCTTCTGGAGATCACTCGGGCCGTAACCTGTGGGGGTGGCGGCGGCCGCGTTGGGAGTGATCGTCGTGCCACGGACGTTGGTGGTGTGCACCGTGCCGCTGGTGACGCGGAGCGCCTTGCACGCCATTTCGCCCGCCTTGGGCAGCGCGCAGGCCCGCGCGGTGTGGACGGCCTGATCCGCGTTGAGCGCGACGTTCTTGGCCGCGGCGGTCCGCGCGACCGGCTGCGCGTCGGCGGACGGGGCGATGGCGAAGCCCGCCAGCGCCAGTCCCGCGACGGCGGTGAGGGAGAGTCCGGCGCGCCGAAGCGCTGCCGGAGAGAGGGTTGTGCGCAACGTACTGCCTCCTGTGGCTGTAAACCGGGGGCTGTGCGGGGGGAGTTGATCCACTGGAGCGAGGTGATCGCAGAGGGGATCGGCCGCGAACGTATTGTGACGAGCGCACGTCAACAAGATGACTGACGGAGTCTCTACCTCCGCTTTGCTTTCGGCAGTGATCGCATGGGCCAAAAGTTGCTCATTCATGGCCTGGTCGATGCATGAAAACGACTCGTGGTGGTCTGTCCCTGATCGGTCCCCCCGCTTGTGGCGCTCGCGAGCCGACGCGCGATAGTGGTCTACGTGACTGCCGTGCCCCAGCCCCGCCCCGCCGAAGAATCCGCGACCACCGACATGACCACCGCTGCGCCCGCCGACCCCCTGGTGACCGGACCGCCCGCGCGCACCCGCGCCACGGGCCGCCGCAGCCTGGCCCTCGCGCTGCTGCTCGGCGTCGCCGGCGCCGCCGTCGTCCTGCTGGCGGCGGGCAAGACCTGGGCCCACGGGACCGCCAGGTACGCCGAGGGCTCGGTGCCGCTCAAGGTCTCCGGCAGCGAGATCACCGGCGTGCCCGGCGCGCTCGCGCTCGTCGGCCTCGCCGCGCTCGTCGCCGTGTTCGCCGTCCGCGGGATCGCCCGCGCCGTGGTCTCCGGGCTGCTCGTGCTGTGCGGCGCGGGCATCGTGACCGCCTCCCTCACCGACGGCGGCGGCTCCGCCCTGCGCGCGGCCGCCACGGCCGCCACGACGCTGGCCAGTACGACCGTCGTCGATGAGAGTTCCACCACATGGCCATGGGTCGCCGCCGCCGGCGGAGCGTTGCTGCTCGGGGCCGGAGTACTCGCCGTGCTGCGCGGCCGCCACTGGCCGGGGATGTCCAACCGCTACGACCGCGACGGGGCCACCGGTCTGCCCGCCAGGAAGGGCCGGAGCGCCGCCCCGGACCCCGAGCGCCCCGAGGAGCTGTGGAAGGCCCTCGACCGCGGCGAGGACCCGACCGGGAGCTGACCGGAGCGGATACGGGCCCACCCCGGGCCCGCCCGTGACCCGCCCCGGGTGGGGCGGCTGCGCGGGATCCGGGCCTGGCGCGCCGTACCCCCGTGCACGAGGCACTCCGGGAGCGCGCAAGAATGGACGCGGACAACTTCCCCGACCGAGAACACATGGGAGCACTCATGGCGGGCACCAACCACGGCCACACCCCTGCCGCCTGGACCGGCGTCATAATCGCGTTCATCGGATTCTGCGTCTCGGGTGCCTTCATGGTGATGGCCAAGCCGCTCGGTTTCTGGGCGGGCCTGGTCGTGGTTCTGCTCGGTGGCGTCGTCGGCCTCGTGATGCGCGCGATGGGCCTGGGCCAGCCCCGCAAGCCCGTCCACGGCTGACCTCCCGCACCACGGCACGACGCAGGCGCGGCCCCGCTGATCCGGGGCTGCGCCTTCGTACGTCCCGGGGCACAATCAGGCACGTGACCGACAAGCCGACCGCCGCGCCGCCGCAGACCGCAATCGCCGCGCCGAACGCGGTGCCGCACCCCGCGCCGCACCCCGGGCCGTGGTCCGCTCCGGAGCCCGCGCCGCCCGCCGGCCGGCTGCGCCGCGCCGCCGTGCCGCTGGGCGTGCTGGCGGGTGTCGTCTCCGCCTTCGCGTACGTCGGATCGGTCGACCCGAACACCCCCGGCCACTACCCGGTCTGCCCGCTGCTGAAGTACACCGGCATCTACTGCCCCGGCTGCGGCGGGCTGCGCAGCGCCCACGCGATCGCGCACGGCGACCTCGGCGCGGCCCTCGGCCTGAACGCGCTGGCGGTGGCCGGCTACGTGCTCTTCGCCGTGGTCTGGGTGGTGTGGCTGTCGCGGACGCTGCGCGGCCGCGCCTTCGAGATCCGGCTGCGGCCCGCGTACTGGTGGGCGATCGGCGCGGTGGTGCTGTTCTTCAGCGTCGCCCGGAACCTGCCGTTCGGATCGGCGCTCGCCCCGTAGGACCTCCCGGCGGATGTCTGGACCTCCCGGTGGACGTCTGGGCCTCCCCGGGGACGCTCCCGGCGGTTGTCTCCACCTCCCGGGGACGCTCCCGACCCCCGCGGCCTCCGGACGGAGCAGTGCGCGGTGGCGCCGACACGCCGGGCTGTGGCCGGATCCGGCCACGCCCGTTCGGGCGGTCTCCCGGGCAGCTCGTGAAACCGTGCCACGGGAGCGGGCGGCTACCCCCGGTCGCCGCATTTGTCCAGGTAGTGGGACCGCGATCGACCGGATGCGCGCCCTCCGCCCTCGGCCGGATACCATCAGTGAGCCGAAGAGAGCATTTACTGGCTTGATCGTTTCGGTGTACGGACCGTGCTCCACCACCCAGCCCGGAAGGGGACCGCTCGCGTGAGTGTGCTCGACGAGATCATCGACGGAGTCCGCGCCGACCTCGCCGACCGGCAGGCTCAGGTCTCCATCGACGAGCTCAAGGAGCGGGCCGCCAAGGCACGCGAAGCGATGGACGGAGTCGCCGCGCTGCGCGGCGACAGCGTCAAGGTCATCTGCGAGGTCAAGCGCTCCAGCCCCTCCAAGGGCGCGCTGGCCGCCATCGCCGACCCGGCCGGGCTCGCCGCCGACTACGAGGCGGGCGGCGCCGCGGTCATCAGCGTCCTCACCGAACAGCGCAAGTTCGGCGGCTCGCTCGCCGACCTGGAAGCGGTCCGCGCCAAGGTCGACATCCCGGTGCTCCGCAAGGACTTCATCGTCACCGCGTACCAGCTGTGGGAAGCCCGCGCCTACGGCGCCGACCTCGCCCTGCTGATCGTCGCCGCGCTGGAGCAGGACGCGCTGGTCTCGCTCATCGAGCGTGCCACCTCGATCGGGCTCACCCCGATCGTCGAGGTGCACGACGAGGAGGAGGTCGCCCGGGCGGTGGACGCCGGCGCCCGGATCATCGGCGTCAACGCCCGCAACCTCAAGACCCTCGAGGTCGACCGGGGCAACTTCGCGCGCATCGCGCCCGAGATCCCGGACGAGATCGTGAAGATCGCCGAGTCCGGCGTCCGCGGCCCGCACGACCTCATCGCCTACGCCAACGACGGCGCCGACGCGGTGCTGGTCGGCGAGTCCCTGGTGACCGGCAAGGACCCGCGGGCGGCCGTAGCCGACCTCGTGGCCGCCGGCGCCCACCCCGCCCTGCGGTTCGGACGGAAGTAACCCCCATGTCGATCGCGACCCGCCTCGCCCCCGGCTGCCGCCCCCGCGGCTGCCGGGCGCCGGCGCGTCGCGTATTGGGCCGTCGGGTGCGTTATGTGATCGGCGGCGAGCCCGGACAGGTCAACGGAATGCGATGGCGTCGCGGCTGAGCCGCGACACTTCCATCAGCCACCGCATTTCACTGTCAGGGGACTCCTGTGTCTGCCATGTCAGAATTCTTCATTCCCGACCCCGAGGGTCTGGTCCCGAGCGCCGAAGGCTACTTCGGCGCGTTCGGCGGCAAGTTCATCCCGGAGGCGCTGGTCGCCGCCGTGGACGAGGTAGCCGCGGAGTACGAGAAGGCCAAGGCCGATCCGGCCTTCGCCGCCGAGCTGAACGACCTGATGGTCAACTACACCGGCCGGCCGAGTGCGCTCACCGAGGTCGTGCGGTTCGCCGAGCACGCGGGCGGCGCCCGGGTGTTCCTCAAGCGCGAGGACCTCAACCACACCGGCTCGCACAAGATCAACAACGTGCTGGGCCAGGCGCTGCTCACCAAGCGGATGGGCAAGACCCGCGTCATCGCCGAGACCGGCGCCGGCCAGCACGGCGTCGCCACCGCGACCGCCTGCGCGCTCTTCGGCCTCGAATGCACCATCTACATGGGCGAGGTCGACACCAAGCGCCAGGCGCTGAACGTCGCGCGGATGCGGATGCTCGGCGCCGACGTCGTCTCCGTGAAGTCCGGCAGCCGCACGCTCAAGGACGCCATCAACGAGGCGTTCCGCGACTGGGTCGCCAACGTCGACCGCACCCACTACCTCTTCGGCACGGTGGCGGGACCGCACCCCTTCCCGGCGCTGGTCCGCGACTTCCACCGGGTCATCGGCGTCGAGGCCCGTCGGCAGATCCTGGAGCGCACCGGACGGCTCCCGGACGTCGCCGTCGCCTGCGTCGGCGGCGGATCCAACGCCATCGGGCTCTTCCACGCCTTCCTCCCCGACGCGGGCGTCCGCCTCGTCGGCTGCGAGCCCGCAGGGCACGGGGTGGAGACCGGCGAGCACGCCGCCACCCTCAGCCAGGGCGAGCCCGGCATCCTGCACGGCTCACGCTCCTACGTCCTGCAGGACGACGAGGGGCAGATCACCGAGCCGTACTCGATCTCGGCGGGACTGGACTACCCGGGCGTCGGCCCGGAGCACTCCTATCTCAAGGACACCGGCCGCGCCGAGTACCGCGCCGTCACCGACGACGACGCGATGCAGGCGCTGCGCCTGCTCTCGCGGACCGAGGGCATCATCCCCGCGATCGAGAGCGCGCACGCGCTCGCCGGGGCGCTGGAGATCGGCCGCGAACTGGGCCCGGACGCCCTGCTCCTGGTGAACCTCTCCGGACGCGGCGACAAGGACATGGACACCGCCGCCCGCTACTTCGGTCTGTACGAGAACGAGAACGAGAACGAGCAGGGGGAAGCCAAGTGAGCGGCAACATCGCGCTGTTGAACGCGGCCCTGGCCGCGGCCAAGGCCGAGAACCGGGCCGCGCTGGTCGGCTACCTCCCGGCCGGATTCCCCTCGATCGACGGCGGCATCGAAGCCGTCAAGGCGATGCTGGAAGGAGGCTGCGACGTCGTCGAGATCGGCCTGCCGCACAGCGACCCGGTACTCGACGGGCCGGTCATCCAGACCGCCGACGACATCGCGCTGCGCGGCGGCGTCCGGATCAAGGACGTGCTGCGCACCGTCCGCGAGGCGCACGCCGCCACCGGTGCGCCGGTGCTGGTCATGACGTACTGGAACCCGGTCGACCGGTACGGCGCCGAGCGGTTCGCCGCCGATCTCGCCGAGGCGGGCGGTGCCGGCTGCATCCTGCCCGACCTGCCGGTCGAGGAGTCCGAGGTGTGGCGCAAGGCCGCGACGCTGCACGGTCTGGCCACCGTCTTCGTGGTCGCGCCGAGCAGCCGCGACGAGCGGCTCGCCAAGATCACCGCGGTGGGCACCGGCTTCGTCTACGCGGCGTCGCTGATGGGCGTCACCGGCACCCGGGTGAGCGTCGGCGAGCAGGCGGCCGACCTCGTACAGCGCACCCGCGCCACCACGGACCTGCCGGTCTGCGTCGGCCTGGGCGTCTCCAACCCCGAGCAGGCCGCCGAGGTCGCCGCCTTCGCGGACGGCGTCATCGTCGGCTCCGCGTTCGTCAAGCGACTGCTCGACGCGCCGGACCTGGAAACGGGCCTGGCCGGGGTGCGGGAGCTGGCCGGCGAGCTGGCGGCAGGCGTCCGCACCCGCACCGGGGCGGTCCGGTAGCTCCGGTGGCGCCGGTACGACTGATCGTTCTAGTACCTCATTAGGGCGAATCGGGACCGGGGAGGCGCAGCGACGCCTCCCCGGTTCGTTGTCCAGGGGTGTGAGCCAGAAGAACCGTGAGGGAAAGCGCACCGCCCGTGAGGCGATGTACGAACAGCGCGAGAAGGACAAGGCGCGCGACAAACGCAAGAGGACACTGATCGTCGGCGGCGCCGTCGTCGTGGTCCTGGCGATCGCCGGGGTGATTGCCGGGGTGGTGGCCAACCACAAGAGCGAACCGGCGAAACCGGTGGCGTCCCCGCAGGGCGCGACCGGCAACGACAAGCTCGTGATCCCCACCGGCGCGACCGACGCGCCGTCCACGCTGACGGTCTACGAGGACTTCCGCTGCCCCGGCTGCGGCATGTTCGAGAAGACCTTCCGCGACTCCGTGCACTCCCTGGAGGACAGCGGAGCGCTGAAGGTCGACTACCACCTGGTGACGATCATCGACGGCAACATGGGCGGCACCGGCTCGCTGAACGCGGGGAACGCCGCCGTCTGCGCGCAGGATGCGGGCAAGTTCCGGGCGTTCCATGACGTCCTCTACGAGAACCAGCCGGACGAACGGGAGGACAAGTTCGGGGACAAGGCGTATCTGCTGCAGCTCGCCGACAAGGTGCCGGGGCTGAAGACCGACGCCTTCACCGCGTGTGTGAACAACGGCACGTACGACAGCTGGATCAAGAAGTCGGCCGCAGCCTTCGGCGGCTCCGGTTTCAGCTCCACCCCGACCGTCCTGCTCAACGGCAAGAGCGTCTACGGCAACCAGACCGACCCGCTGACCCCGGACAAGCTCAAGCAGCAGGTCGCGGCGGCCAACAAGGGCAAGAAGGCGGGCACCGTCACACCGACCGCCACGCCCTGACTCCCCGCCCCGACCGCATCATGACGGCAGGGCCGTTACGCGTCCGTAGCCGGGCTGGTTGCCACTCCACCCGCCCGGCACGGTAGCGTCGGCCCTGCTATGGAGATCCTCGCTTACATTCCCAGTCCGTCCAGCGGTGTGGTGTACCTCGGACCCATCCCGCTCCGCGGCTATGCGTTCTGCATCATCATCGGCGTCTTCGTAGCCGTCTGGCTCGGAAACAAGCGGTGGGTGGCCCGCGGCGGCCAGAAGGGGACCGTCGCGGACATCGCCGTGTGGGCGGTGCCCTTCGGACTCGTCGGCGGCCGGCTCTACCACGTCATCACCGACTACGAGCTGTACTTCGGTGACGGCAAGGACTGGGTCAACGCGTTCAAGATCTGGGAGGGCGGCCTCGGTATCTGGGGCGCGATCGCGCTCGGCGCGGTCGGCGCCTGGATCGGCTGCCGCCGCCGGGGCATCCCGCTGCCCGCCTGGGCGGACGCCCTCGCACCGGGCATCGCGCTGGCGCAGGCCTGCGGCCGCTGGGGCAACTGGTTCAACCAGGAGCTGTACGGGCGCGCCACCGACCTGCCGTGGGCGCTGAAGATCAGCGCCACCGACAGCCACCCGGGCGGCACCTACCACCCGACGTTCCTGTACGAGTCGCTGTGGTGCGTCGGTGTCGCGCTGCTGGTGATCTGGGCCGACCGCAAGTACGGCCTCGGGCACGGCCGGGCCTTCGCGCTGTACGTCGCGTCGTACTGTGTGGGCCGCTTCTGGATCGAGTACATGCGCGTCGACGACGCGCACCACATCCTGGGCCTGCGCCTGAACGACTGGACCTCGATCATCGTCTTCATCGGTGCGGTGGTCTACATGGTGCTGTCGGCGCGCCGGCACCCGGGCGTCGAGACGGTCGTGGAGCCGGCGGCCGCGGGCGCCGAGGTGAGCCTGGCCAAGGACCCCGCGGACGGGGACGCCAAGGACACCGGGACCGAGGCCTCGGAGGGCGCGGCTTCCGACGCCGACGACTCCGGGCTCAAGGACTCCGAGAGCAACGACGCCGAGGCGTCCAAATCGTCCTGAACCTTCCCTCTCCTCCCGCGGCCGCCGGCTCTCCCGAGCTCGGCGGCCGCGGTGTTTTCGCAGGTAGGACAGGCTTTCCTAGCTGGAATGCGGAGGAATTCGCGCGTACCTTCGGGTTGTTCGCAGGGAGGGAACCGGGGCGAGTGCTCCGGTCGGAGGGGAGTTCCGCCATCATGTCGACGGCCGTCGAGACCGACGAGAAGCCCGCGCCGTACCACGTCGCGCATCACACACACCGCGACGTCAGCGGTGGCTGGCTGCGGCCCGCGGTGTTCGGCGCGATGGACGGACTGGTCTCGAACCTCGCGCTGATGACCGGTGTGGCCGGCGGCGACGTCGACACGAAGGTGATTGTGGTCACCGGGCTGGCGGGGCTGGCGGCCGGCGCGTTCTCGATGGCGGCGGGGGAGTACACCTCGGTGGCCTCGCAGCGCGAGCTGGTCGAGGCGGAGCTGGACATCGAACGGCTGGAGCTGAGCCGGCACCCCAAGGACGAGCTGCGGGAACTGGCCGCGCTGTACGTCTCGCGCGGTGTGGAGCCCGAGCTGGCCATGGAGGTCGCCCGGCAGATGTCGGCCGATCCCGAGCAGGCGCTGGAGATACACGCCCGCGAGGAGCTGGGCATCGACCCGTCCGACCTGCCGTCGCCGGTGGTGGCGGCCGGCTCCTCGTTCGTGTCGTTCGCGCTCGGCGCGCTGCTGCCGGTGCTGCCCTACCTGCTGGGCGCCACGGCGCTGTGGCCCGCGCTGGTCCTGGCGCTGATGGGTCTGTTCGCCTGCGGCGCGGCGGTGGCGCGGGTGACGGCCCGCTCGTGGTGGTTCAGCGGGATCCGGCAGCTGCTGTTGGGTGGAGCGGCCGCGGGGGTTACCTTCGTACTGGGTTCATTCATCGGTACCGCCGTCGGCTGAGCCGAGTGATCGAGGCCACAAGCCTCCTGTTGTTTCCCCCTCGTTTCAGGTCCCGCACCACCGGGCATCAGACCGTGGCGCCGGGCGGGATCCGCCCCGGGCAGCTCTGTAACGACATGGTCCGTGGGTACTGCGTACTCCCTGCATACACCGCACCTTGTCCACATGATGGAACTGAGTATCCGCTTCTCGAACACTCAGCCATCATGTAACCTGCACGAAATCGCAGAGGGCCAACGTCGTCCCTATTGCGCATGCCTATGACAGGCACTGCATATATGCCAATGACGACGACGGGAGAGCCGATGCGTTCCGCGTTCATGGACGGGCGACCCGCCCCGCAGGGAATGTACGACCCCCGCAACGAGCACGACGCCTGTGGCGTCGGTTTCGTGGCCACCCTGACGGGCGAGGCCAGCCACGCGCTGGTCGAGCAGGCACTGACCGTTCTGCGCAATCTGGAGCACCGAGGTGCCACCGGTTCCGAACCCGACTCGGGTGACGGCGCGGGCATCCTCCTCCAGGTCCCGGACGCGTTTCTGCGCGAAGCCGCCGGGTTCGCTCTCCCCGAGGCCGGCCACTACGCCGTAGGCATCGGATTCCTGCCCGTCGAGACCGAGGACCGCACCAAGGCCGTCGACGCGATCGAGCGGATCGCTGCGGAAGAGGGCCTCAGCGTCCTCGGCTGGCGCGAGGTCCCCGTCGCGCCGGAGCTGCTCGGTGCCACCGCCCGCTCGACGATGCCGCACTTCGCCCAGCTGTTCGTGGCGGACGCCACCGGCACCAGGTCCGGCCTGGCGCTTGACCGGCCCGCCTTCGTGCTGCGCAAGCGCGCCGAGCGCGAGGCCGACGTCTACTTCCCGTCGCTGTCCGCGCGCACGATCATCTACAAGGGCATGCTCACCACCGGGCAGCTGGAGCCGTTCTTCCCGGACCTCTCGGACCGGCGGACCGCCACCGCGATCGCCCTGGTGCACTCCCGCTTCTCCACCAACACCTTCCCGAGCTGGCCGCTGGCCCACCCGTACCGGTTCGTGGCGCACAACGGTGAGATCAACACCGTCAAGGGCAACCGCAACTGGATGCGGGCCCGCGAGTCCCAGCTCGACAGCGACCTGTTCGACGGCAGCCTGGAACGGGTCTTCCCGGTCTGCACCCCCGGCGCCTCGGACACCGCGTCCTTCGACGAGGTGCTGGAGCTGCTGCACCTCGGCGGCCGGTCGCTGCCGCACAGCGTGCTGATGATGATCCCCGAGGCGTGGGAGAACCACACCTCGATGGAGCCGGCCCGCCGGGCGTTCTACCAGTACCACTCCACGATCATGGAGCCCTGGGACGGCCCGGCCTGTGTCACCTTCACCGACGGCACCCAGGTCGGCGCGGTCCTGGACCGCAACGGTCTGCGCCCCGGCCGCTACTGGGTCACCGACGACGGCCTCGTCGTGCTCGCCTCGGAGTCCGGCGTGCTGGACATCGCCCCGAGCAAGATCGTCCGCAAGGGACGGCTGCAGCCCGGCAAGATGTTCCTCGTCGACACCGCCGAGCACCGCATCATCGAGGACGACGAGATCAAGACGGCGCTGGCCGCCGAGCACCCGTACGCGGAGTGGCTCGACGCCGGGCTGATCGCCCTGGAGGACCTGCCCGAGCGTGAGCACATCGTGCACACCCACGCCTCGGTCACCCGCCGCCAGCAGACCTTCGGCTACACCGAGGAAGAACTGCGCGTCATCCTCGCCCCGATGGCCAAGAGCGGCGGCGAGCCGCTCGGCTCCATGGGCACCGACTCGCCGATCGCGGCGCTGTCCGAGCGCCCCCGGCTGCTCTTCGACTACTTCACGCAGCTGTTCGCGCAGGTCACCAACCCGCCGCTGGACGCCATCCGCGAGGAGCTCGTCACCTCGCTGATCTCCACCGTCGGCCCCGGCGGCAACCTGCTGGAGCCGTCGCCGGCCTCCTGTCGCAACGTCGTGCTGCCCTTCCCGGTGATAGACAACGACGAGCTGGCCAAGCTCATCCACATCAACGCCGACGGCGACCTGCCCGGCCTCAGCGCCGCGACCCTGTCCGGCCTGTACCGGGTCACGGGCGGCGGCGACGCCCTCGCGGCGCGCCTGTCCGAGATCTGCGCCGAGGTCGACACCGCCATGGAGGACGGCGCACGCCTCATCGTGCTGTCCGACCGGCACTCCGACGCCGAGCACGCGCCGATCCCGTCGCTGCTGCTCACCTCGGCCGTCCACCACCACCTGATCCGCACCAAGCAGCGCACCCAGGTCGGCCTGATCGTCGAGGCCGGCGATGTGCGCGAGGTGCACCACGTCGCGCTCCTCATCGGCTACGGCGCCGCGGCCGTCAACCCGTACCTCGCCATGGAGTCCGTCGAGGACCTGGCACGGGCGGACACCTTCCTGCAGGGCATCGAGGCCGAGGACGCGATCCGCAACCTCATCAAGGCGCTCGGCAAGGGCGTCCTGAAGGTCATGTCCAAGATGGGCATCTCCACCGTCGCCTCCTACCGCGGCGCGCAGGTCTTCGAGGCCATCGGCCTGGACGCGGAGTTCGTGGACACCTACTTCCACGGCACCGACACCAAGCTCGGCGGCTCCGGCCTCGACGTGGTCGCCCAGGAGGTCGCGGCCCGGCACGCCAAGGCCTACCCGGCCTCCGGCATCGCCGCCGCGCACCGCCGCCTGGACATCGGCGGCGAGTACCAGTGGCGCCGCGAGGGCGAGCCGCACCTGTTCGACCCCGACACGGTCTTCCGGCTGCAGCACTCCACGCGCACCCGCCGCTACGACATCTTCAAGCAGTACACCAGCCGCGTCGACGAGCAGTCGGAGCGCCTGATGACGCTGCGCGGACTGTTCGCGTTCAAGGAGGGCGAGCGCACCCCGATCTCCATCGACGAGGTCGAGCCGGTCTCCGCGATCGTCAAGCGCTTCTCCACCGGCGCCATGTCGTACGGCTCCATCTCCATGGAGGCGCACGAGACCCTCGCCATCGCCATGAACCAGCTGGGCGGCAAGTCCAACACCGGTGAGGGCGGCGAGGACGCCGAACGGCTCTACGACCCGGCCCGGCGCAGCGCCATCAAGCAGGTCGCCTCCGGCCGCTTCGGTGTGACCAGCGAATACCTGGTCAACTCCGATGACATCCAGATCAAGATGGCGCAGGGCGCCAAGCCCGGCGAGGGCGGCCAGCTGCCCGGCCACAAGGTCTACCCCTGGGTCGCCAAGACCCGGCACAGCACGCCCGGCGTCGGCCTGATCTCGCCGCCGCCGCACCACGACATCTACTCGATCGAGGACCTCGCCCAGCTCATCCACGACCTGAAGAACGCCAACCCGAAGGCGCGCATTCACGTCAAGCTGGTCTCCGAGGTCGGCGTCGGCACCGTCGCCGCCGGTGTCTCCAAGGCACACGCCGACGTCGTCCTGATCTCCGGCCACGACGGCGGAACGGGCGCCTCGCCGCTCACCTCGCTCAAGCACGCGGGCGGCCCCTGGGAGCTCGGCCTGGCCGAGACCCAGCAGACGCTGCTGCTCAACGGCCTGCGCGACCGCATCGTCGTGCAGACCGACGGCCAGCTCAAAACCGGCCGTGACGTCGTCATCGCCGCCCTGCTGGGCGCCGAGGAGTTCGGCTTCGCGACCGCCCCACTGGTCGTCTCGGGCTGCATCATGATGCGCGTCTGCCACCTGGACACCTGCCCGGTCGGCGTCGCCACCCAGAACCCGGTGCTGCGCGAGCGCTTCAGCGGCAAGGCCGAGTACATCGTCAACTTCTTCGAGTTCATCGCCGAAGAGGTCCGCGAGATCCTCGCCGAGCTGGGCTTCCGCACCATCGAGGAGGCCGTCGGCCACGCCGAGCTCATCGACGCCGGCCGCGCCGTCAACCACTGGAAGGCACAGGGCCTGGACCTGGCCCCGCTGCTCCACGTGCCGGTGCTGCCCGAAGGCGCCGTCCGCCACCAGGTCGCGGTCCAGGACCACGGTCTGGAGAAGGCGCTCGACAACACGCTGATCCAGCTCGCGGAGGAGGCGCTGGCCACCGGCGCCCCGGTCCGCGTCCAGCTCCCGATCCGCAACGTCAACCGCACGGTCGGCACCATGCTCGGCCACGAGGTGACGAAGAAGTACGGCGGCGCGGGCCTGCCCGAGGACACCATCGACATCACCCTGACCGGCTCCGCCGGCCAGTCGTTCGGCGCCTTCCTCCCCAGGGGCATCACGCTCCGCCTGGAGGGCGACGCCAACGACTACGTCGGCAAGGGCCTGTCCGGCGGCCGCGTCATCGTCCGCCCGGACCGCGGCGCCGACCACCTCGCCGAGTTCTCCACCATCGCGGGCAACACCATCGCCTACGGTGCGACCGGCGGCGAGCTGTTCCTGCGCGGCCGGACCGGCGAACGGTTCTGCGTCCGCAACTCCGGCGCCACCGTCGTTTCGGAGGGCGTGGGCGACCACGGCTGCGAGTACATGACCGGCGGCCGGGCCGTCGTCCTGGGCGAGACGGGCCGCAACTTCGCGGCCGGCATGTCCGGTGGCATCGCGTACGTCCTGGACCTCGACCCGGACAACGTCAACACCGGCATGGTCAACGTCGAGGCGCTCGACGCCGAGGACATCACGTGGCTGCACGACGTCGTGCGCCGCCACCAGGAGGAGACCGGCTCCACCGTCGCCGAGAAGCTGCTCGGCGACTGGGGAACCACCCTCACCCGCTTCGGCAAGGTCATGCCGAGGGACTACAAGGCAGTGCTCGCCGCCAAGAACGCCGCCGAGCAGGCCGGGCTCTCCGAGTCCGAGACCACCGCGAAGATGATGGAGGCGGCTAATGGCTGACCCCAAGGGCTTCCTCACCACGCCCCGCCAGCTGTGCGACCGGCGTCCCGTCGAGGAGCGCAAGCAGGACTGGAACGAGGTCTACATCCCCGGCGGGCTGTTGCCGATCATCAGCAAGCAGGCCGGCCGCTGCATGGACTGCGGTATCCCGTTCTGCCACAACGGCTGTCCGCTGGGAAACCTCATCCCCGAGTGGAACGACTACGCCTACCGCGAGGACTGGACCGCGGCCAGCGAGCGGCTGCACGCGACCAACAACTTCCCGGAGTTCACCGGCCGGCTGTGCCCCGCGCCCTGCGAGTCCGCCTGCGTGCTGGGCATCAACCAGGACGCGGTCACCATCAAGAACGTCGAAGTCACCATCATCGACAAGGCGTGGGACAGCGGTGACGTGACCCCGCAGCCGCCGGAGCGGCTGTCCGGCAAGACCGTCGCCGTCATCGGCTCGGGCCCGGCCGGTCTCGCCGCCGCCCAGCAGCTGACCCGCGCCGGCCACACGGTCGCGGTGTACGAGCGCGCCGACCGCATCGGCGGCCTGCTGCGCTACGGCATCCCCGAGTTCAAGATGGAAAAGCGGCACATCAACCGCCGTATCGAGCAGATGCGCGCCGAGGGCACCAAGTTCCGCACCGGTGTCCAGATCGGCACCGACCTGCCGGGCGACAAGCTCAAGAAGCGCTATGACGCGGTCGTCATCGCCGCCGGCGCCACCCAGGCCCGCGACCTGCCGGTGCCCGGCCGCGAGCTCGGTGGCATCCACCAGGCGATGGAGTACCTGCCGCTCGCCAACAAGGTGCAGGAGGGCGACTTCGTCGCTCCGCCGATCACCGCCGAGGGCAAGCACGTGGTCGTCATCGGCGGCGGCGACACCGGCGCCGACTGCGTCGGCACTGCCCACCGCCAGGGCGCGGCCTCGGTCACCCAGCTGGAGATCATGCCGCGGCCGTCCGAGGACCGCCCGAACAACCAGCCCTGGCCGACGATGCCGATGACGTACAAGGTCACCTCGGCGCACGAGGAGGGCGGCGAGCGGGTCTACGCCGTCAACACCGCGAAGTTCGAGGGCGACGAGGACGGCAACGTCCAGTCGCTGCACCTGGTCGAGGTGGAGTTCCAGGACGGGAAGTTCGTGCCGCAGCCGGGCACCGAGCGTGCCATCCCGGCCCAGCTCGTCACGCTCGCCATGGGCTTCACCGGCACCGACCAGAAGAACGGTCTGATCGACCAGCTCGGCCTGGAACTGGACGCGCGCGGCAACATCGCCCGCGACCAGGCGTACGCGACCAACGTCAATGGCGTCTTCGTCGCCGGTGACGCGGGCCGCGGCCAGTCGCTCATCGTGTGGGCCATCGCCGAGGGCCGCTCGGCCGCCAGCGCGGTGGACCGCTTCCTGACCGGCGCCAGCACCCTGCCGGCCCCGATCCGACCCACGGACCGCCCGGTCACCGTCTGACCGGCCCCTGCTGTCCCGTCCGACGGCGTACGGAACAATGCGGCGCCTGCCCCACCCCGACCACGGGGGGCAGGCGCCGCAGCCGTTTTCCCCCACCCGGCAGGGCCCGGCCCCACGGCCTGGCTGCCCGGCCTAGGTGTCGCACTCCAGGACCGTCCGGCAGAGCGTGCAACGGGCGGTGAGGCGGCCGCGCACCGGGACCCGGATGCGCTGATGGCAGGTGGGGCACGGGAAGGAGACCCGCGGCGGCTTCGCCGTCTCGAAGGAGTACCCGCCCAGCGGCGACGCGGCGTGCGCGGTGCCCGAGCGACGGTCCTTGGCGTACCGCCGCCGGGCCGCCCAGCCGGCGGCGAGCAACGGCGGCTGCCGCCGCTCCCGTTCGGCGAGCTCCAGTCCGGTCCGGTAGGCGTCACGCGCCAGCGGGCTGGTGAACCACGGCTCGATGTCGTCGCCGAAGACCAGCGCCCGCTTCGCAAGCACATAGCCGTACTCTTCCGGCGTGAGATAGCCCAGCTTGTACGCGGACATCATCAGCCGGTCCTCCCGGATCGCCGGCTCCTCCCGGTACGAGTCCAGCAGCAGCCACCCCGCCCCGAGGAACGCGGTCGCGGTGTCGGTGAGGATCTCGTTGTCACGGGTGCCGGGCAGCTCCAGACCGAGACGGTGCAGATAGACGTGCATCACCTCGTGCGCCAGCGCCGCGCCCACATCACGGCGGTCCGTCTTGAACCGCGAGTGCAGCTCGACGAAGTACTCCGGGCCCGCCGCCAGCTCGACGCTGCCCGCGTGCACCATGTCGCGGAACCCCACCACCATCCGGGCATCCGGCAGCCGGAAGTGGTGCAGCATGACGCGCGCCACCCGCTGCGCCCCCAGATACGGGTCCTCGTCCGGCGGGAACTCCACCGACTCCGGGCGCACGCTCGCCGGGAACTGCTCCACCGTGTCGGCGGAGAGCCGCTTGTACAGCGCGGTGAGCGAGGTCTGGATCGTGGCGAGGTGCGGGAACCCGTGCTCGATCTCGGCCACAGCCACCTCCCCCCGCCGGTCATGGTGCGGACTCGTGACGTTCCGAGATTACGCGTCCGCACCCGGGTAGACGCGAAAACCACTGGTGGTACCTCCGCGAGCGGGCACAAAGATCGGCTGGACCCTCCTTTCGAGGGACGCGGCGGCACCTGTCGAGGAGAACGCACGGCGATCAGCGCGTGAACCCGCCCGGCGCAGGAGTCCAACAGCGGCGCACCTTTGTCCATGGGCGCGCCGGGCACTCCCGGCGCAAGGTGTAGGGCGATCGACCCGTAAAGCAGCTGTACAGCCGGCAGTCGCCGGCAGTGCGGCCCACGGCAACCGGCAGTGCGCCCAGCGGCACGGCCATGCCGTGGCGATGCCGTAGTGAGGAGTGCGATGTCCGCCCCCGACACCAGCATGGAAGCCGGTCCCAGCCGCCGCGCGGTGGTGCTCTCCACCGCCGCCGCGGGACTCGCCGCGGCGCTCGTCCCCGGACAGGGCAGTGCCGCCGCCGCGACGGCCGCCGCGGGCGAAGCGGTGCTCCGCTCGGCGTACCTGGACGTCCGCGTGCACACCGCCTTCCCCGGCGTCGTCTCCTACACCGACCGCGGCACCGGCGCCGTCATCCACGGCGCGCCCACTCCCGCGAGCACCCTCCTCATCGACGGCGCCGCCCACACCCCGCAGGTCACCAGCACGGTCCGTGCCGACCGCATCGCCTACACCCTCGCCTTCGACGGCGGGACCCGCATCGAGGCGCAGATCACCGTCGACGGGTGGACCACCGAATTCCGGGTCACCGCCGTCGCCGACACCGAAAGCCTGCGCGTGGGCACCCTGCAGATCCCCGGACTGCGGCTGCTGAGCGTCCGCAGCGACCAGCCGGGTGCCACCCTGCTCGCCGCGAAGCTGCAGCTCGACAAAGCCACCAGCGGCGACACCCTCGTCCGCGTCACCGCCGGCACACCCGCCGAGGCGGCGCCGACCGGCTGCGCCTACGCGGTCGTCGCCACCGACGCGCTCGGCGCCGCGATCGAGAGCAACACCGTCTACGACAAGCCGGTCGGCGCGCAGGGCACCACCTGGGAGAACGGCCGCTTCTGGCGGCAGACCCTGGCCGGCGACGGCTGGATCGAATCCGGCCTGGCGCCCGGCCAGTGGACGTACCGGGCCGCCGGCGCCGCCACCGCCGACACCGAGCCGCTGCCGTACGCCAAGGTCATCGTCACCCGCGACCGCAACGGCGACGGGAAGACCGACTGGCAGGACGCGGCGATCGCACTGCGGGACATCGCCGTCACCCCGCTCGGCGCCGACACCCAGCACCTGCGGGTCGTCCCGCACATCCCGTTCAACTTCGCCAGCCAGGCCACCAACCCGTTCCTGGCCACCCTCGACAACGTCAAGCGGATCTCGCTGGCCACCGACGGGCTGCGGCAGTTCACCCTCCTCAAGGGGTACCAGTCCGAGGGCCACGACTCCGCGCACCCCGACTACGGCGGCAACTACAACCAGCGCGCGGGCGGCCTCGCCGACCTCAACACCCTCGTCTCCCGCGGCGCCCGCTGGAACAGCGACTTCGCCGTCCACGTCAACGCCACCGAGTCCTACCCGGTCGCCCACGCCTTCTCCGACAAGCTCGTCGACAAGACCAACAAGCAGTGGGACTGGCTCGACCAGTCCTACCGCATCGACGCCCGCCGCGACCTGATCAGCGGCGACATCGCCGCCCGCTTCCAGCAGCTGCGCGACGAGACCGACCCGGCACTGAACACCATCTACCTCGACGTGTTCCGCGAATCGGGATGGACCTCCGACCGGCTCCAGCGCCATCTGCGCGCCCAGGGCTGGACCGTCACCAGCGAATGGGGCCACGGCCTGGAACGCTCCTCGCTGTGGTCCCACTGGGCGAACGAGACCGACTACGGCGGCGACACCTCGCGCGGTGTCAACTCCCAGCTCATCCGCATGGTGCGGCACCACCAGAAGGACGTCTTCGCCGACAAGTGGCCGCTGCTGGGCACCGCCAAGCTCGGCACGTTCGAGGGCTGGGTCGGCAAGACCGACTGGAACGCCTTCTACCGCACCATCTGGACGGAGAACCTGCCCGCCAAGTACCTGCAGGCGTACCCGATCAGCACCTGGACCGACCACGAGATCACCTTCTCGGGACCCACCCGCACCACCGTGGCCGACACCGACGGCACGAAGACCATCACCACCGACGGCCGGACCGTCTACCGCGGCGGCAGCTACCTGCTGCCCTGGGAGCCGAAGCAGGCCAAGAACCCGCCGAAGCTCTACCACTACAACCCCGCGGCCGGCGCCTCGACCTGGCGGCTCCCGGCCGGCTGGGCGGCGGCCCGCACCGTCAGCCTCTACCGCCTCACCGACCAGGGCCGCCGCTTCGAACGCGACCTGCCGGTCCGGTCCGGCACCGTCACCGTGACCGCCGAGCCCGGACAGCCCTACGTCGTCTACCGCGACCGGGGGCGCCCCGCCAGGCCGCCCCCGGCTGGGGCGAGGGCACCCCGATCCACGACCCCGGCTTCAACTCCGGCCGGCTCGACGACTGGCACGTCAACGGACCGGCGAGCGTCGTCCGCAACCCGATCGGCGACTACGAACTCGTCATCGGCGCCGGCTCCGCCGCCTTCGTCGGCCAGCGCCTGTCGCGGCTGCGGCCCGGCAGCTACGCCGCCTCCGTCCAGGTCGAGGTCGGCGCCAGCGCGGGGGAGCGGCGCCGGGCCGCCCTGGAGGTCCGTACCGCCGACGGCGTCACCGCCGTCAACTGGACCGACACCTCCACCGCGGGCAACTACGTCGCCGCCGACCGCAAGCACGGCTCCCGCATGCAGCGGATGTTCACCTGGTTCACCGTCCCCGAGGGCGGCGGCCCGGTCACCCTCGCCCTGTGCGCCGACGCCGGAACGGCCCGTATCACCTTCGACAACGTCCGCGTCGTCCCAGCCCTCCCCACCCGCAGCCCCGGCGCCCTCGTCCACGAGGACTTCGAGAACGTCCCGCAGGGCTGGGGAGCCTTCGTCAAGGGCGACTCCGGCGACGTCACCGACCCGCGCACCCACATCGCGCAGCGGCACTCCCCGTTCACCCAGGCCGGCTGGAACGGCAAGGTCATCGACGACATCATCGACGGCACCCAGTCCCTCAAGTCCCGCGGCGAGAACGACGGCCTGATCTACCGGACCGTCCCGCACACCGCCCGCTTCACCCCCGGCCACCGCTACCGCGTCACGTTCCGCTACGAGAACGAGGAAGCCGGCCAGTACGCCTGGATCACCGCCACCGACCGCCCGGAAACCACCGAACTGTCCCGAACCGTACTGCCCGCCGCCGCCGTACCCGCCACCCACAGCTACGAGTTCACCGCCCCCGCCGACGGCGACGCCTGGGTGGGGCTGCGCAAGGCCGGCGACAGCGACACCGCCGAATTCTCCCTCGACACCTTCACCGTCACGGACCTCGGCCCTGCGACCCCCTAGCCCCTCCGGCTCCCCGAACCGCCAGGGGGCCGGGGGCGTGGCCCCGGCCCCCTGGCCACCACCGCACTCCATGAGCCAAGATCAGTCCTCGATGTTCCATACATGGATGCGCTACTTCTCACCGAACCCGGTCCACCACCGGCTCGGCCTGGTGTGCCTCGGCGTCGGCATGCAGCACGGAGCGCTGCCCACCGTCGGGCCACGCACCATCGACCACCACGTCGCCGTCGTCATCAGCGCCGGCACCGGCTGGTTCCGGCACCGCGGCGGCGAAGCCGTGGAGATCACCGCGCCCACCCTGCTGTGGCTGACCCCCGACGCCGAACACCACTACGCGCCGCACCCCGGCAGCGGCTGGGACGAGAGCTTCGTCGACTTCACCGGCCCGGCCGCCGCCACCTACACCGAACTCGGCTACATCGAGCCCGACCGGCCCATCGTCCCGCTCAGCGACACCACAGGACCACGCGCCGTCATCGCCCGCATCGCCCGCGCGGCCCGCCCCGGAAACCCGCTCCTCGAAGTCGAGAGCTCCGCCGCCGTCCACGAACTCCTCGTCGCCCTGCGCCGCGCCCGCGCCGACACCACCGGCGACGGCGACCGGGTGCTCGACGCCCTCGCCCGCGACGCGTTCCTGCCGCTGACCATCGCGGAACACGCCACCCGGCACGGCATGACCCTGGCCGAACTGCGCGCCGCGGTGCGCCGCAGCGCCGACTGCAGCCCCAAGGACTACCTGCTCGGCATCCGGCTCGGCCGCGCCAAGGAACTCCTCGCCGCCACCGACCTGCCGGTCGCCGCCGTCGCCCGCCGCGTCGGCTACGAGGACCCCGCCTACTTCAGCCGGCTCTTCACCCGCCGGGTCGGCGCCGCCCCCGTACGCTTCCGCGAACAGCAGTACCGCACCGTCCCCGGCGGCTGGTCCACCGACCACCTCGACCCCCGCCGCATCACCCGGCAAGCCGCAGATCACCCCGGGCCGTGACCTGCGGGCACCCCGTACGGCAGCATGTCCGGCATGCCAGCCCTGACTCGCGCCGAGGCCGAGACCCGCGCCCGCCTGCTCGACGTTCACCATTACGCGATCCACCTGGACCTGACCCGCGGCGACGCGACCTTCCGCTCCACCGTCGTGATCCGCTTCACCGCGCGCGAAGCCGGCGCCACCACGTTCGTCGACATCAGGCCCGCCGCGCTGCACAGCGTCGAACTCAACGGCCGCCCGCTCGACCCCGGCACCCTGGACGACGGTCGGCTCCCGCTCACCGATCTGCTCACCGACAACGAACTGCGGATCGACGCGGACATGCTCTACTCCCGCACCGGCGAAGGCATGCACCGCTTCACCGACCCCGCCGACGGCGAGGTCTACACGTACACCCAGCTCGGCCTCGACCACAGCCCCGCGCTCACCGCCACCTTCGACCAGCCCGACCTCAAGGCCGTCTTCGAGGTCACGGTCACCGCCCCGACCGCCTGGACCGTCCTCGGCAACGGCATAGCCCAGCGCACGGGAGAGGGCCGCTGGCAGATCGCCGCCACCCCGCCCATCAGCACCTACCTCCTCGCGGTGGCCGCCGGACCCTGGCACAGCATCCGCACCGAACACGCCGGACTGCCCTTCGGCCTGCACACCCGCAAGAGCCTGGGACCGCACCTGGAGAGCAACGCGGCCGAGATCCTCGACACCACCCGCCGCTGCTTCGACCGCTACCACGAGATCTTCGACGAGCCGTACGTCTTCGACTCCTACGACCAGGCGTTCGTCCCCGAACTCAACTTCGGCGCCATGGAGAATCCCGGCCTGGTCACCTTCCGCGACGAGTTCGTCTACCGCTCCGCCGTCACCCACACCGAACGCCAGTTCCGGGCCGTCGTCATCGCCCACGAAATGGCCCACATGTGGTTCGGCGACCTCGTCACCCTGCGCTGGTGGGACGACATCTGGCTCAACGAGTCCTTCGCCGAGTACCTCGGCTACCAGGTACTCGCCGAAGCCACCGGCTTCACCACCACCTGGACCGACTTCGCCATCGCCCGCAAGGCCTTCGGCTACGACGCCGACCAGCGCCCCTCCACCCACCCCGTCGCCCCCGAAGCCGTCCCCGACACCGCCTCCGCGCTGCTGAACTTCGACGGCATCTCCTACGCGAAAGGCGCCTCCGCGCTGCGGCAACTCGTCGCCTGGCTCGGCACCAAGGACTTCCTCGCGGGCGTCAACGACCACATCGCCCGGCACCGCTACGGCAACGCCACCCTCGACGACTTCATCGACTCCCTCGCCGGCGCCACCGACCGCGACGTCCGCAAATGGGCCGCACAGTGGCTGCGCACCACCGGCGTCGACACCCTGCAGCCGAACTTCGACGACACCACCGCGCCGTACATCGCCCGCACCGGCAGCCGCCCGCACCGCATCACCGTCGGCCTGTACGACCGCGCCGTGACCGATCCCGGCCGCCTCGTACTGCGCGAACGCCTCGAAGCCGACCTCGCCACCACCCGCGTCCCGCTGCTGCCCGAAGGCCGGCCCGTCCGCCCCGACCTGGTCCTGCTCAACGACGGCGACCTCAGCTACACCAAGATCCGCTTCGACGACCAGTCGTGGAGCACCATCACCGAATGCCTCGGCGGCCTGCCCGACCCGCTCTCCCGCGCCGTCGTCTGGAACGCCGCCCGCGACCTGGTGCGCGACGGCGAACTGCCGCCCGCCGACTACCTCGGCCTCGTCCTGCGGCACCTGCCCGCCGAAACCGACCCCGCCATCGTCCAGGGCGTCCTGACCTTCACCCGCGGCCAGCTCATCGACCGCTACCGCGACCCCGCACAGCGCACCACCGACCTCAACCTCCTCGCCGGTGTCTGCCGGACCTTCCTCCACGGCCACGACACCGCCCTGCACCTCAGCGCCGCCCGCACCCTCATCGACTGCGCCGCCACCCAATCCAACACCGCCGCCCTGCGCTCCTGGCTCACCGACGGCCGGATCGCCGGCGGACCAGCCCTCGACCCCGAACTGCGCTGGCAACTACTGCTGCGCCTCACCGTCCTCGGCGCCGCCACCCCCGACGACATCGCCGCGGAACTCGCCCACGACCCCAGCGCCTCCGGCGAGGAGGGCGCCGCCCGCTGCCGCGCCGCCCTGCCCGACCCCCAGGCCAAACACGCCGCCTGGACCCTGATGTTCGACAACGACGCCCTCTCGGCCTATCTGTTCACCGCCACCGCCCAGGGCTTCTGGCAGCCGGAACAGCACCACCTGCTGCACGGGTACGTTCCCCACTACTTCCCCGCCGCCACCGCCCTCGCCGCCCGCCGCGGCCCCGCGCTCGCCACGGCCGCCGGCCGGTACGCGTTCCCCACCACGGCCACCGATACCGCCACCCTGCGGCTCGGCGGGGAATGCCTGCGCGACGCCAACCCCGTCCCCGCCCTGCGCCGCCAGCTCGCCGACCAACTCCACGACCTCCAAAGGGCGTTGAAGATCCGGGCCACCTACCCCGCACCGGCCGGCCACTAACACCTGTCCGCCAGGGTGCCCGCCGGCCGCGCGGGCACCCTGCGCCGGGCCATGATCCGGACTGCCCCTACCACCCCCGAACAGCCGGAATCCCATCCTCCGCACCCGCCCCGCAATACCCCTGACCGGTAGCTCTCGTTGAGCACACCGGGCGGAACCGCCCGCCCGACAGGCAGCGACCGCGAAGGGGCCACCCCATGCCACCCCAGCTCGCCGGAGGGATCACAGGACCCGGCCACCTGCGCCCCCTGCTGGACACCGTCCTCGACGCACTCACCACCGGCGCCACCGCCCGCGGCGGACCCCTCCCCGCCGGCGGCCCCGACACCGTCGCCCGACACGTACGCGACGCAACCGAACCCGTCATCCCCCACACCGGAACCGGCGCCGAACACGCCCTGCGCACCCTCGTCCACGCCCTCGCAGCAGGCTCCGCCGACCCCGCCCACCCCCGCTGCGCCGGCCATCTGCACTGCCCGCCACTGGCCGTCGCCGTCGCCGCGGACCTCGCCGCCGGCGCCCTCAACCCATCCCTCGACTCCTGGGACCAGGCCCCCGCCGCCGGCGCCCTCGAAGCCGAAACCACCGCCGCCCTCGCCGCCCTCGTCTACCCCGGCCACCGCGCCCCCGACGCCCTCATCACCACCGGCGGCACCGAGTCCAACCACCTCGCCCTGCTCCTGGCCCGCGAACGCCACCCCGGCGCCCCGGCCCTGAGAGTGGTCTGCGGAGCCAACGCCCACCACAGCATCCAACGCGCCATCTGGCTCCTCGGACTGCCACCGGCCCACGTCCTGCCCACCCCCACCGGCACCCTCGACCCCGCCGGCCTCCACACCGCCCTCGGCGAACTCTGCGACCCCGGCCCCGTACTCGTCGTGGCAACCGCCGGAACCACCGACACCGGCGCCATCGACCCCCTCCCCGAGATCGCCCACCACACCGCCGCCCACGGCGCCGAACTCCACATCGACGCCGCCTACGGCGGACCACTCCTCTTCAGCGACCGCGAAGCACACCGCCTCGACGGCCTCACCTTCGCCGACTCCGTCACCCTCGACCTGCACAAACTCGGCTGGCAACCCGTCGCCGCCGGACTGCTCGCCGTACGCGACACCACCGCACTGCGACCCCTCAACCACCAGACCGACTACCTCAACGCCCACGACGACACCGAAGCAGGCCTCCCCGACCTCCTCGGCCGCTCCCTGCGCACCACCCGCCGCCCCGACGTGTTCAAAATCGCCGTCACCCTGCGCGCACTGGGCCGCGAAGGACTCGGCGCCCTCATCGACACCGTCATCGACCACGCCCACCACCTCGCCGACCTCATCGACGCCCACCCCGCCCTCACCCTGCGCGGCCGCCCCGAGATCAGCACCGTCCTGTTCCGCCCCACCCACGCCGACGACACCCACGTCGCCGCCATCCGCCGCCGCCTCCTGCACGACGGCCACGCCGTACTCGGCCGCGCCCACGCCGACGGACACCTGTGGCTCAAAGCCACCCTGCTCAACCCGCACACCCGGCCCGCCGACCTCCAAGCGCTCCTGCACCTCACCACGGAAGGCACCACGGCCCGATGACGACAACGCCCACCACCCCCGACCCCAGCGAACCCGCCACCCCCGAAGAGCCCCTCGACCTCCTCGGCATCGGCATCGGACCCTTCAACCTCTCCCTCGCCGCCCTCGCCGACGGCATCCCCCACCTCACCGCCGCCTTCTACGACCAGCGGCCCTCCTTCCAATGGCACCCCGGCCTGCTCATCGACGGCGCCACCCTCCAAGTCCCCTTCCTCGCCGACCTCGTCACCCTCGCCGACCCCACCAGCCGCTGGTCATTCCTCGCCTACCTCAAAACCCGCGCCCGCCTCTTCCCCTTCTACTTCGCCGAGCGCTTCCACATCCACCGCGCCGAATACGACGCCTACTGCCGCTGGGTCGCCGACACCCTCACCACCACCCACTTCGGCCAACAGGTCGACACCGTCCGCTGGAACCCCGGCCGCGCCCTGTTCGAAATCGACCACACCCACCTCGACCGCAACGGCGAAGCCGAAGCCCTCGGCCGCACCCACGCCCGCAACCTCGTCATCGGCATCGGCACCAGCCCCCACATCCCCGAACCCCTGCGACCCCTCGCCGAAGCCCCCACCGTCCCCGTCATCCACTCCAGCGACTACGTCAACCAACGCACCCGACTACTGGCAGCCGAACACATCACCGTCGTCGGCTCAGGACAATCCGGCGCCGAAGTCTTCCTCGACCTGCTCCGCGCCCGCCCCACCGGCCGCGAACACCTCACCTGGATCGCCCGCACCCCCGCCTTCGCACCCATGGAATACAGCAAACTCGGCCTCGAGCAATTCACCCCCGACTACACCCACTACTTCCACGGCCTCGCCGAACCCGTCCGCGACCAGCTCGTCCCCCAGCAGTGGCAACTCCACAAAGGCATCGACCACGACACCATCAACGCCATCCACGACGAGCTCTACCGCCGCACCCTCGACGGCGGCTGGCCCGACGCCACCCTCACCCCCGGCGTCACCGTTCGCACCGCCGGCCGCCTCGGCAGCACCGGCATCGAACTCCACCTCGAACACGAACAACAAGGCACCCGCAGCCGCCTCCACACCAGCGCCGTCGTCCTCGCCACCGGCTACCGCGAACGCTCCATCGACCAACTGCTCGCCCCACTCCACCCCTACCTGCGCCGCGACACCGCCGGCCGGCCCCGCATCGACGCCCACCACCGGCTCGCCCTCGACCCCTCCATCAGCGGCGCCATCCACATCCAGAACGCCAACCGCCACACCCACGGCGTCGGCGCCCCCGACCTCGGACTCGTCGCCTGGCGCTCCGCCGTCATCCTCAACGCACTGACCGGCAAGGAGCCCTACCCCCTGCCGGCCAGAACCGCGTTCACCACCTTCGGCCTCGACGGGACGGCCGCATCCAACGTGCCGACTAGAACAGCGGCACTCCGTCGCGGGTGAGCTTCCAGCTGTCACCCCCGAAGGCGGACGGATCGATCGAACCGTTCGTCTTCACCCACGCGATGATCGTGTTCCGGATCTCGTCCGAATTCGCCCACACCGACGGCGTCGCCGCCACATGCGGGAAATTGCCGCCACCATTCGCCCGGTAGTTGTTCACCGCCAGCACGAACCTCGCCGCCGGATCCAGCGGCGCGCCCTGGAACGTCAGATTCACGATCCGCGAACCCACCGGCTTCGCGATGTCGATCTCGTACGACACCCCGCCCACCACGTCGTAGTTGTAATCCGGAGTGCTGTCCGCGTTCGTCAGCTTCGACACGTCCACCACAGAACCCGCCGCGGTCTGCACGAAATACTTCGCCGAGAACTCCAGATAATCCTTCACCTGCGCGCCCGTGAGCACCCGCGCGTCCAACGTGTTCTCGTACACGTACAACCCCGCCACGTCCCGCAACGACACCTGGCCCGCCGGAATCGCCGCCGTCCGGGAGAAACACGCCGCCTGCGACAGCACCGGCAACGCCGCGTACTGCGTACCCGCCAACGCCGCCTTCACCGTCTGGCTCTGCACCGCGTTGATGAAGTCGATGATCGGCGTGTCCTTGTACGGAGCCTCCGTCGCCGCCATCGCGACCGTGCACGTGCCGACCACCTGGTTCACATACGCCACGACCTTGTCGTGCTCCGCCTTCACCAGCTTCACCACATGCGGGTCCTCCGCCACCGCGTTCGCGTTGCGGACCTCCGCCACCACCGACGTCACCGACCAGCGACCCCGCGAGAACTCCAACCCGATGTCGAAGACACTCAACCGCATTCCCCACATCAACGGCTCCGACAACACCACGTTCTTACCCGACACCGTGTTGACGACCGTGCGCGACGCGACCTCCTTGTGCGTGTGCCCCACCAGAATCGCGTCGATCCCCGGCACCTGCTCCGCCACCAGCGACGACGCGTTCTCCGGATACGGCAGTGCGTCCCCGTACGACGTACTGCCGTCAAGACCCGAGTGATCCGTACAGATCACCACGTCACAACCGAGCGCCCGCAGCTTCGGCACATAGATCTTCGCCTGCTCCACCAGACCCGGGAACGCCATCTTCCCCTGCACATTGGCCTTGTCCCAGATCGCGATCCCCGGATTCGTCAGCCCCAGGATCCCGACCTTGATGTCCGGCCCGCCCTGCACCCTTATCCGCTTGATCGTGTACGGCGGGAACGCCGGCTTCAACGTCTTCGCGTCCACCGCGTTCGCCGCCAGCAGCGGGAAATCACACTGCTCCTGGAACTTCCGCAACACCGGAATCCCGTAGTTGAACTCATGGTTGCCCAGCGCCGCCGCGTCGTACCGCATGTGGTTCATCGCCAGCGCCATCGGATGCACCGGCGCGCGCTTGCCCGCGGTACCGGTGATCGGATCCACCCGCGCGTAGTAGTACGACAGCTGCGTGCCCTGGATGATGTCGCCCGCGTCGATCAGCAGCGTGCGATCGCACCCCTTCTCGGCACGCGCCTGCTCCACCAGCGTGGAGATCTTCGCCAGACCCACGTCGTTGTGCGTGCTGTCGTCGTACTCCTTGTCCGTGAAGTAGTCCCAGTTGAAGACATGGCCGTGCAGATCCGTCGTGCCCAGCACCCGCAGCGAGTACGTCTTCGGGCCGTGCCCGTGCCCCCGCCCCTCGTCGTGCGCCTGCGCCGGCCCGGCGCCGGCAACGGCCCCAGCGGCGCCCGCGAGCGCCACCCCCGCACCCGTGGCGGCGGAACGGTTGAGGAAGGTCCTTCGGTTGAGCGGCATGTCGGCTCCCGGTCTGTTCTCGTGGTGTAACGCGCGTAGATTCTGGCGCAGGAACCCCACCCCGCAACACCCCCCACACGTTTCCATCAGATGTCCCGCCGGAAAATCCACCGCCTGCGACAGTGGGGCACATGACCCCAGAAACGGACAGGACCTACCCAACCCCCAACGCCCCGCACGTCGCCGTCCGCGGCGAAGCCACCCTCGAGGTCGAACCCGAACTCGCCCGCATCGCCATCACCGTCAGAGCCCGCGGCGCCGACCGCCGACACACCCTCGACGACCTCACCCGCCGCAACAACCAGGCCCTCGACCTCATCAAAAGCTACGGCGAAGCCGTCGAAAGCCTGGAAACCGGCACCTTCGGCCTCACCCCGGAACTACGCGAAAAAGGCCGCGACCGCGGCGAGAAGATCCGCGCCTACCACGGCAGCGTCCGCATCGGCGCCACCCTCACCGACTTCACCGCCCTCGGCGAACTCACCACCCGCCTCGCCGACCTCGAACTCACCTCCGTCGACGGCCCCTGGTGGACACTGCGCCCCCAGTCACCCGTCTACCGCGAAGCCCGCCAGGAAGCCGTCCGCGACGCCGTCCAGCGCGCCCGCGAATACGCCGAAGCCCTCGGCGCCACCCTCACCGCCCTCATCCAACTCGCCGACGAAGGCGTCCACCAGGCGACCCCCTACCCCCGCCAGGCCCTCGTCGGCATGAGCACCCGCGCCGCCGGCGGCCAGGGCATGGCCGACACGGCCGTTCAGTCTCTCGACCTCGAACCCGAACGGCAGAACGTCCACGCACAAGTCACCGCACAATTCACCATGACCCCGCCGTCGCTCGGCTGACCCCACCCCCGCTCGGTGACCCGGCCCCGCCCGGCCGACCCGGCCGCCCTCCACCCGGCCCCCACCGGCACCCAGCACGCTGCTCACATGAGCACTCCCATGCACGTTCGACACTTGTCAACAACCGTTAATCCAGCCGACGTTGGACAGTCGCCTCCACCCATCTGCCTACCCATCAGTAAGTCATAGGCTCGAAACATGCGCCGAGCAAAAATTGTCTGCACCCTGGGCCCCGCCACCGACAGCTACGACCAGATCAAGGCACTCGTCGAAGCCGGAATGGACGTCGCCCGCCTCAACCTGAGCCACGGCTCCTACCCCGACCACGAGGACCGCTACCACCACGTACGCAAAGCCTCGGAAGAGACCGGACGCAGCATCGGCATCCTCGCCGACCTTCAGGGCCCGAAGATCCGCCTCGGCCGCTTCACCGAAGGCCCCGTACTCCTTGAACGCGGCGACGAATTCACCATCACCGTCGAAGACATCGAAGGCGACCGGCAAACCTGCGGCACCACCTACAAAGGACTCGCCGCCGACGTCACCAAAGGCGAACGCATCCTCGTCGACGACGGCCGCGTCACCCTCGAAGTCACCGAAGTCCAGGGCTCCCGCGTCCACACCATCGTCATCGAAGGCGGCATGGTCTCCGACAACAAGGGACTCAACCTCCCCGGCGTCGCGGTCTCCGTCCCCGCCCTCTCCGAAAAAGACATCGAAGACCTCCGCTGGGCCCTGCGCATCGGCGCCGACATCATCGCCCTCTCCTTCGTCCGCAGCGCCCAGGACGTCATCGACGTCCACCGCATCATGAAGGAAGAGGGACGCCGCGTCCCCGTCATCGCCAAGATCGAAAAGCCGCAGGCCGTCGACAACCTCGAAGAGATCGTCGACGCCTTCGACGGCATCATGGTCGCCCGCGGCGACCTCGGCGTCGAAATGCCCCTCGAAGCCGTCCCCATGGTCCAAAAGCGCGCCATCAAACTCGCCAAGCGCAACGCCAAGCCGGTCATCGTCGCCACCCAGATGCTCGACTCCATGATCGACGCCTCCCGCCCCACCCGCGCCGAAGCCTCCGACGTCGCCAACGCCATCATGGACGGCACCGACGCCGTCATGCTCTCCGGCGAAACCAGCGTCGGTAAACACCCCGTCGAGACCGTCAAGGTCATGGGCCGCATCATCTGCGCCTCCGAAGAAGAGATCCTCTCCTCCGGCCTCCCCCCGCTCACCGAACGCAACAAGCCCCGCACCCAGGGCGGCGCCGTCGCCCGGGCCGCCGCCGAAATGGGTGACTTCCTCGGCGCCAAATACCTCGTCGCCTTCACTCAATCGGGCGACACCGTCCGCCGCCTCTCCCGCTACCGCTCCCCGATCCCCCTCCTCGCCTTCACCCCCGAACCCGCCACCCGCTCCCAGCTCAACCTCACCTGGGGCGTCGAAACCCTCCTCGGCCCCATGGTCCAGACCACCGACGAAATGGTCGACCAGGTCGACGAACAGCTGCTCCGCATCGGCAAGTGCCGCAAGGGCGACGTCGTCGTCATCACCGCCGGCTCCCCGCCCGGCGTCCCCGGCACCACGAACCTCGTGCGCGTACACCACATCGGCGAGGACGACTCCCCGAAGTAGCCGGACCACTCCGTGGGGCTCAGTACGTGGGCCCCACATGCAGGTCCATCAACGCCACGGAGTCGCGGCGTGCGACGGAGACGTTGTAGGGGTCCTTGCCCCGGCGGGTGATCTTCCACTCGACGCCGACGGCGTCGAGGGTGTCGCTGAACAGGGCGCGAATGTCGTCCGACTTGTTGGTGAAGAACTACCGCGGGTACTCGTAGCGCTTCGGCTCACCGCCGACGATCCGGGTGGTCCAGTTGGTGATCCGACACCCGTCGGAGTGGATGAGCCCCCGGATGAACTCCCAGGGGTTTGCGTCGACGATCTCCTGCTGCCAGGTGTCCAAGGCGATGGCCCTCTCATGCTTCTTGCCCGGGGCATGCTGCGGGAAGAGGCACGGCCAGTGCTTGCTGGTGGACGTCGCCATCGTGCAACCCTGCTTGCGCACGCGGCAGACGGCGTTGGCGGGGTGAATCGCGCGGATCGCCGCTTCGCAGGATTCGATGAGACCGGGCCATGCGTCCGCGCAGGCGATTCGGAGGGCGTAGACGCCGCGCGGCTGGGCGCTGAGGCATCCGTCGCCGAGGTAAAGGCCCAGTAAGTACGCGTACGCAGAAGCCGGCTTGGGGGAACGCACCGGGGACTCGCAGCGAACACACGCGCGGGTTCTGACCGGCTCGATGTTGATCCGCCAGTCGCGAAGGGCGGACCGGGAAACCCCTGTGATCTTGCTGACACTGTTCAGGCTCTGGCCTGTCGCCACGAGTCCGAGCGCGCGACCTCGTACTTCCAGATCGTACATACACCCGATGCTGGTCCGTACGCCGCAAAACTTCGCCGATCGAAGCCCTGTTCACCCGACTAAGTGAAGATCGCCAACCATCGGTCAACCTTGGAATCCAAGGTGTAGTGCCCCGGGTCGGACTCGAACCGACACTGTATGGGTTTTGAATCCATTGCCTCATGCCAATTGGGCTACCGGGGCCCCTTCGAAACAGAGGATAGCGGAAACCCTCCGTGGCTCAAACATACCGGAGCTAGGTAGGCTCATGGGGCATTACCCCGCCGTGATCGAGGAGTCCCGTTGAGCGCCGCCGAGCCCATAGACGAGCAGTCGCACGTACCGCCGATGACGACGCGAGTCGTCATCGCCGAGGACGAGGCACTGATCCGGCTCGATCTCAAGGAGATGCTGGAGGAAGAGGGCTACTCCGTCGTCGGCGACTGCGGTGACGGCGAGACCGCCGTCAAGCTCGCGGAGGAGCACCGGCCGGATCTGGTGATCCTGGATGTGAAGATGCCCATCCTGGACGGGATCTCCGCCGCCGAGCTGATCGCGAAGGAGAAGATCGCGCCGGTACTGATGCTGACCGCGTTCTCCCAGCGGGAGCTCGTGGAGCGGGCCCGGGATGCCGGGGCGATGGCGTATCTCGTGAAGCCGTTCAGCAAGAGCGATCTGGTGCCGGCCATAGAGATGGCGGTGAGCCGGTTCCAGGAGTTGCGGGCGCTGGAGCTCGAGGTCGCGGATCTGTCGTTGCGGTTGGAGACCCGGAAGCTGGTGGACCGGGCGAAGAGCGTGCTGCAGACGAAGTACGGCTTGTCGGAGCCGGCGGCGTTCCGCTGGATCCAGAAGACGTCGATGGATCGGCGGATGTCGATGCAGCAGGTGGCGCAGGCCGTGATCGACGAGGTTCCGGAGAAGTAGTCGTCGTACATGAACGAAGGGCCCGCACCGTCGATACGGTGCGGGCCCTTCGTCATGAGGGTGTCAGTCCTCGCCGAGGTACGCCTTCCGCACGGATTCGTCGTGCAGGAGGTTGGAGCCGGTGCCCGACAGGACGATCTTGCCGATCTCCATGACGTGGCCCTGGTCGGCGAGCGAGAGCGCGGCCTGGGCGTTCTGTTCGACGAGCAGGATCGTCGTGCCCTGGGACTTGAGCTCGACGATGGTGTGCATGATCTTCTGCATCATGATCGGGGAGAGGCCCATGGAGGGCTCGTCGAGCATGAGCAGTTTGGGCTGGCACATCAGGGCCCGGCCCATGGCGAGCATCTGCTGTTCACCACCGGAGAGGGTGCCGGCGGCCTGTTTCTGTCGTTCCCCGAGGATGGGGAAGAGTTCGTAGGCGCGCTGGATGTCCTTGGTGATGCCGGCGGTGTCCTTGCGGAGGAACGCGCCGAGTTGCAGGTTCTGCTCGATGGTGAGGCGCGGGAAGATGTGCCGGCCTTCGGGGGAGTGTGCGAGCCCGAGGGAGACGATCTTGTGCGCGGGGACGCGGGCCAGCGGTTGGCCGTCGAAGATGATGCGGCCGGCGGCGGGCTTGATGAGTCCGGACAGGGTCCGGAGGGTGGTGGTCTTGCCCGCGCCGTTGGTGCCGATCAGGGTGACGATCTGGCCGGCCTCGACGCTGAACGAGATGCCCTTGACGGCCTCGATCTTGCCGTAGGCGACGCGCAGGTCCTCGACTTCGAGAAGTGCGGTCATTGGTCGTCCTCCGTCTTGCTGATGTTGCGCGCTTCGGCGGCTTCGATCGCGGCGCCGGCTTCGTCCTCGGGTGCGCCTTCGAAGGGTTCGCCGAGGTAGGCGGCGATGACGCGGTCGTCGCGCTGGACGACCTCGCTGGTGCCTTCGACGAGTTTCTCGCCCTGGACGAGGACGGAGACGCGGTCGCAGAGGTTGAAGATGAAGCGCATGTCGTGCTCGATGACGAGTACGGAGATGCCCTGGTCACGGACGGCGAAGACGAGTTCTTCGGTGGCCCGGGTCTCCTGGGGGTTCATGCCCGCGGTGGGTTCGTCGAGGAGCAGCAGGCCGGGTTCGCTGGCGAGGGCGCGGGCGATTTCGAGCTTGCGCTGTTCGCCGTAGGGCAGGTTGCGGGCGAGGTGTTCCGCTTTGTGGGCGAGCCCGGTGAACTCGAGGAGTTCCATGGCGCGTGCGCGGGATTTCGCTTCGGCGCGGTGGTAGCCGGGTCCGCGGATGAGGGCGGAGAGCAGGCCTTCCCTGGTGCGGGTGTGGCGGCCGACGAGCACGTTCTCCAGGACGGTCATGTTGGCGAAGAGCCGGATGTTCTGGAAGGTGCGGGCGATGCCGGCTTTGGTGACGAGGTGGGGCTTGGGCGGCAGGACGTTGCCCTGGTACTTCACGGTACCTTCGGTGGGCACGTAGAGACCGGTGAGGCAGTTGAAGAAGGTGGTCTTGCCGGCGCCGTTGGGGCCGATGAGGCCGACGATCTCGCCGGTGTTGACGGTGAGGTCGACGTCTCGGACGGCGGTGAGGCCGCCGAAGCGCATGATGACGCCGCTGGCTTCGAGGAGCGGGGTCCCGGCGGGGGCTTTGGTGGTCGTGGTCATGGTGTCTTTCACGCCCCTGCCTTGCCGGGGAGGACCAGTTCGTCGTCCGCGTGGAATTCGAGCTGGCGGCGCCGGTTGGGGATGAGGCCTTCGGGGCGGAATCGCATGAGGAGGATGAGAGCGATGCCGAACGCGAACAGTTCGTAGTTCTGCAGGAATCCGAGCTTCTCGGGGATCAGGTAGAGCAGCGAGGCACCGAGGATCGGGCCGCTGACGGTACCCATGCCGCCGAGGACGACGGCGGCGAGGAGGAAGGCGGAGTTGGGGGGTGCGGCGCCGGCGAACTGGTAGGGGCTGGGCACGACGTTGTAGGTGACGTGTGCGCTGACCGTTCCGGCGAGTCCGGCGAGTGAGGCGCCGAGTGCGAAGGCGATGAGCTTGACGCGGAAGCCGTTGATGCCCATGGCGGTGGCGGCGGTCTCGTCCTCGCGGATGGCGACCCAGGCGCGGCCGATGCGGGAGTTGGCGGAGCGGGTGAAGACCAGGACGACGATGACGGTGATCAGGAGCATCAGCAGGTAGTAGTTGGCGTACCTGCCGAGGGTGAAGCCGCCGATGTCGTGTGCGTCGCCGAGGTTGTAGCCGAACAGCTCCAGGTCGGGGATCTGGGCGATGCCGTTGGGGCCGTTGGTGATCTTCGGTCCTGAGACGCCGTCGAGGCTGTTGACGGCGAGGCGGAAGATTTCACCGAAGCCGAGGGTGACGATGGCCAGGTAGTCGCCGCGCAGTCGCAGGGTCGGTGCGCCGATGAGGACGCCGAAGATGAGTGAGGCGGCCATGCCGGTGAGGGCTGCGGCCCAGAACGGGAACTGGACGCCGGACCAGATGGAGAACTGGGAGCCGGAGACGAGTGCCGCGGCGTAGGCGCCGACGCCGAGGAAGGCGACGTAGCCGAGGTCGAGGAGCCCGGTGAGGCCGACGACGATGTTCAGGCCGAGGGCGACGGTGCCGAAGATGAGGATGTTGACGCCGAGGTTGGCGTAGTGCTCGTCGTTCTGGACGAACGGGTAGGCCAGGGCGGCGGTGAAGCCCATCGCGGAGGCGAAGCTGCGGTGTTCGGCGGTGAGCTGCGAGAACTGCCGGACGAGTCCGGAGGCGCCCAGGCCCCATACGCCGAAGGCGATGAGGATGAGGAGGCCGATGAAGATCTCGGAGTACTGGGTGCCGATGGCGAAGGTGAGCAGTCCGAGGCCGAGGGCCGCGGCGATGGTGATGATGAGGCGTTGGACCCAGCCGGGGAGTGTGCGCGGGTCGTTGACGGGGCGGTCGCTGTGGGCGAGGCGCAGGTCGCGCAGGGCCCGGTAGCCGCGGCGGGCGGTTTCGTTGTTGGCGAATCGGCCCAGTTCGTAGAACTCGCCGTCGGCGGGCAGTGCGGGCTGCCGGTCGAGGGGCAGGGCGAGGGCGCCGATGACGAGCACGAGGGTGCCGACGGCGGCGATGACGGCGCCGGGGTCGAGGTTGGCGAGGCCGCCGAGCTCGTAGGTGATGGCGATCACCGTGTACCAGGTGGTGCCGAAGGTGCCGAGGGCGAGGAGCAGAACGGAGTTCTGCGAGCGGCTGGGGTTCAGCCAGCCCAGGCCTTTGGTCCCGAACGCGGCGAGCGCGAAGAGGATGGTGAGCAGGGCGCCGGCCAGCGTCAGTACCTGGAGTCCGCCGGGGTAGCCGGTGACGGTGAGGTCGCCGGGGAAGGCGGTGGTGTAGGTCCAGGACAGGAAGGTGGAGACGGCGCTGATGGCGGCGCCGGCCAGGGTGACGGCCCGTGCCGCGCCGAGGGGCAGCGGGATGAGCGGTGCGGTCCGGTATTTCGCGGCCGGGAGGGTGTCCACGGAGGCGAGGGAGAGGTCGGTCATGCGATCACGCCCTGTCCGCGACGCGTTCGCCGAGCAGGCCCTGGGGACGGACGAGCAGCACGACGATGAGGAGGACGAAGGCCCAGACGTTGGCCCAGCTGCCGCCGCCGAGCTGTTCCATTCCGGGGATGTTGGAGATGTAGGCGGAGGCGCAGGATTCGGCGATGCCGAGTACGAGTCCGCCGAGCATGGCTCCGTAGATGTTGCCGATGCCGCCGAGGACGGCCGCGGTGAAGGCCTTGAGGCCGGCTTGGAAGCCCATGTCGTACTTGACCTGGCCGTACTTGAGGCCGGAGGCGACGGCGGCGACGGCGGCGAAGAAGGCGCCGATCGCGAAGGCTATGACGATGATGCGGTTGGTGTCGATGCCCATGAGCTGTGCGGTGTCCGGGTCCTGCGCGGTGGCCTGCATGGCGCGGCCGGTGCGGCTGGTGCGGACGAAGGCGGCGAGGCCGGCCATGCAGATCACGGCGACGACGACGAGGAAGATGTCACCGCTCTGGATGCTGACGGAGCCGACGTGGAAGGGGCCGCCGGGCAGTTGGGGGAAGGTGAGGGCGTTGTCGGCCTTGGGGTACCAGTTGAAGACCGCCTGCTGGAGGGCGAGGGAGAGCCCGATGGCGGTGATCAGTGGTGCGAGCCGTGGGGCTCCTCGCAGCGGTCGGTAGGCGAAGCGTTCCGCGCCGATGGCGATGAGGACGGCGACGAGGGAGCCGCCGATCAGCATCAGCGGCAGCGCGACCCAGATGGACGTGCCGTCGGGGAGACTTGTGTAGACCGTGAGGGCGCCGAACCCGCCGGTCATGAAGATCTCGCCGTGGGCGAAGTTGATGAGCTGGACGATGCCGTACACCATCGTGTAGCCGATGGCGATGAGCCCGTACATCGAGCCGAGGAACAGCCCGTTGGCCAGCTGTTGCGGCAGGGTGTTCACCGCATGGCCTCCATGTCGCTGAGGGGAGCAGGGGGACGGTCAGGGGTATACCGGGGTATGCGCGGGCCGCGCGGTCGGTGGTGACCAGCCGCGCGGCCCGGGGTGCTGCGGGAGAGAGGTCAGCCGGTGTAGGTGCCGCTCTTCACGGCCTCCCACTTGCCGCTCTTGACCTGGTACACGGTGAGCTGCTTGTTGGTGGTGTCGCCGTACTGGTCGAAGGAGACGTGTCCGGCGATGCCTTCGAAGTCGGTCTTCTGAACGGCTTCGACGACCTTGCCGCGGGCGTCCTTGATGCTTCCGAGCTTGCCGCCGTTGGCGTCCATGACGGCCTTGACGCCCTTGATGATGGCGGTCGCGGCGTCGTAGGAGTAGCCGCCGTAGGTGCCGTAGTCGCCCGGGTAGCCCTTGGACTTGTACGTGGCGATGAAGTCCTTGGCGCCCTGGAGGGTGGTGACCGGGACACCGACGGAGGTGGAGAGGTCGCCTTCGGCGGCTGCGCCGGCGGTCTTGATGTAGGTGTCGGAGAACATTCCGTCACCGCCCATCAGGGGGATGTTGACGCCGGCGGCCTTGAGCTGCTTGGTGACCAGCTCGGACTCGTCGTACTGGCCGCCGTAGTAGACCATGTCGGCGCCGGAGTTCTTGATCTTGGTGACGAGGGTGGAGTAGTCGGTGTCACCGGTGTTGACGTGGTCCGCGCCCGCGATCTTGCCGCCGAGGGTGCCGAACTTGCCCTTGAAGATGCCGGCGAGGCCGGCGCCGTAGGTCTGCTTGTCGTCGACGATGTACGCCTTCTGCTTGTGCAGCGTGTTGAAGGCGTAGTCGGCGGCGAAGCCGCCCTGCAGGGCGTCCGTGGTGGCGGTACGGAAGTAGGTCTTGAAGGGGCGGACCTTGTTGCCGGTCGCCCACTCCTTGCCCTGGGTCAGGGTGGGGTTGGTGTTGGACGGCGAGATCTCGACCATGTTCTCCGTGTTGAACACCTGCTGCATCGACTGGGCGACGCCGGAGTTCAGGGGGCCGACGACGCCGATGACGTCCTTGTCGGAGACGAGCGCGGTGGCGTTCTGCTGGCCGGAGGCGGGCAGTGCCTTGTCGTCGAGGGCCTTGATCTTGAAGGTCACGCCGGGTACGAGCTTCTTGGCGTTCGCGTCGTCGACCGCGATCTGCACGCCGTACTGGATGCCGAGGCCGGTCGCCGAGTTCGCGCCGGTGAGCGGGGCGTCGACTCCGATGACGACGGTGGTGGTCGCGCCGTCGTCCTTCTTGCCGTCGTCGCTGCGGGACCCGCAGGCGGTAAGTGTGAGGGCCCCAGTGGTGAGCACGGAGGTCAGTATCAGCAAGGAACGGTGTCGCACGATCAGTCCTTTCCCCTGGCGCGGCCTGCTCTGGTGAGAGGCCGAGTCGTGCGCTGGAACCCGAACTGACAAATCCGGTGGCGCGGTGACTGGCCGTGACTCTAGGCCTGTGTGGGGAACTCGGGCAGCGGTGCGGGAAGAGTGTGACTGTCTTGTTATGCCGGATGGAAACTCTTGAGCTTTTGTTGAGGTTCAGTGAGGCGTTTGCGTAGTTTTGTCCCCCTGTCCGCATGTTTTATGGCGATGTCCGGATAGCGAGAACCCGCACTTCCGCTACGGGATGGAAGAGCCGCTGGTGGGGGTCGGGCGGCAGATTCGGTGCAGAAAGACGGAGAGGTCGCGGGGATAGCCGCCGCCGAAGATGAAGCTCTGATTCTGTTTTGCGCGCGTGTTACGCAGTGTTACGTCCAGGACCGGCAGATCGGCGTCGAGCGGTAGCCCTGCGCATTTGCGAACCACCATCTTTATCGTGATGTGCCGGGTTGTTCCCTGCTTCACCGTGAAGGGCGGCGCGGGGTCGATTTCGGTACCGACTCCCTCGAATGAGGGAGTAACGGCGAGAATCGTCACCGGAGTTCCGTCCCGCACGGTCACCACGAAACCGAACACCCCGGAGACGACCAGGGACATGGGCGGCGGACGTCCGGCCTCGTAGGCGATGTAGGTGACTTGCGAGGGCCACGGGCCCGGGTCCGGCACCGGCTCGGGGGTGCGCATCGCGTGGCCGAGGCCGATGACCGTGACGGCGGCGAGGGCCGCGGTGGCGGCCAGGACCGTACGGCGTCCCCGGTCGGACAGCGCGGCCCGGCGTATTTCCCAGCGGTTCAGCCAATGGCCGTGCGGGCGCGGCGAGTTGACTGTGGGTGTACCGGTGGTGGGGCCCTCCACCGGGCCGATGCCGCTCATCGCGCCCCGGCCCGGTCGCGGCCGGGCGCGGAGGGGCGCCGCGCGTGCCGGATCCCTGCTGCCGCCATGGCCGCCCCCCTGTCAAAAAGCTAGGGCCTCCGGGCCGGCGCGACAACGGTGCGGGCCCGGCCGGTGGGTCAGGCCGTGGTGGTGCTGGGGCTGGCGGGGCGCAGCATGCAGGTGAGGCGGGCGGTACAGACCCGCTTGCCGTTCTCCTCGGTGATGACGACCTCGTAGGTGGCCGAGGACCGGCCGCGGTGGACGGGGGTGGCGACGCCGGTGACGAGGCCGGAGCGGATGCCGCGGTGGTGGGTGGCGTTCAGGTCCACGCCGACGGCGAGCTTGCCGGGGCCGCCGTGCAGCATCGCGCCGACGGAGGCCAGCGTCTCGGCCAGCACGGCGGAGGCGCCGCCGTGCAGCAGGCCGTAGGGCTGGGTGTTGCCCTCGACGGGCATGGTGCCGACGACCCGGTCGGGGGACGCCTCGGTGATCTGGATGCTCATGCGCTCACCGAGGTGGCCGGCCGAGAACAGGGCGGGCAGGTCGAGGCCGAGGCCGGACCACTGCGCCAGGATCTCCTGCGGGAACTGCGTGCTCGTCTGCTCGCCCATGCGGCCGGCTCCGATCGTCATCGTTCGGTGGTGTCGGTGGTGTCGGTGGATCAGTGAATCGGTGTACTGGTCAGCTTTCTACCTGACGGTAGTCACGAACCGTGCACCGGGGCTGTCCGCTCCAGGCGGACGACCACCGACTTCGACGCCGGGGTGTTGCTGGTGTCCGCGGTGTGGTCGAGGGGCACCAGGACGTTCGTCTCCGGGTAGTAGGCGGCCGCGCAGCCGCGCGGGGTCGGGTAGTGCACCACCCGGAAGCCGTCGGCGCGGCGTTCGCTGCCGTCGGTCCACTCGCTGACGAGGTCGGCGTAGGAGCCGTCGGGCAGGCCGAGGGCCGCGGCGTCCGCGGGGTTGACCATGACGACGCGGCGGCCGCCCTTGATGCCCCGGTAGCGGTCGTCGAGGCCGTAGATGGTGGTGTTGTACTGGTCGTGCGACCGCAGGGTCTGCAGCAGCAGTCGGCCCTCGGGGACGGCCGGGTACTCGACGGGCGACGTGGTGAAGTTGGCCTTGCCGTTGGCGGTGGGGAAGGTGCGGCTGTCGCGCGGGGCGTGCGGCAGGGTGAAGCCGCCGGGGTGGCGGACCTTGGTGTTGAAGTCGTCGAAGCCGGGCACGACGCGGGAGATCCGGTCGCGCACCAGGTCGTAGTCGGCTTCGAGCGCGGCCCACGGGACGGCGGTGTCGTCGCCGAAGGTGGCGAGGGCGAGCCGGCAGACGATCGCGGTCTCCGACAGCAGGTGTGGGGAGGCGGGCCGCAGGGCGCCGTGCGAGGCGTGCACCATGCCCATGGAGTCCTCGACGGTGACGAACTGGTCGCCGCTTCCCTGGGTGTCCTTCTCGGTGCGTCCCAGGGTGGGCAGGATCAGGGCGCGCGATCCGGTGATGACGTGCGAGCGGTTGAGTTTCGTCGACACGTGCACGGTCAGCGCCGCGTTGCGCATCGCGGCCTCGGTGACCTCGGTGTCGGGGGAGGCGGCCACGAAGTTGCCGCCCATGGCGAAGAAGACCTTCGCCGTGCCGTCGCGCAGCGCGCGGATGGCGCGTACGACGTCGAGGCCGTGGTCGCGCGGCGGCGCGAAGCCGAACTCCTTCTCCAGCGCGTCGAGGAAGGCGGGGGCGGGGCGTTCGAAGATGCCCATCGTGCGGTCGCCCTGCACGTTGCTGTGGCCCCGCACCGGGCACACGCCGGCGCCGGGGCGGCCGATGTTGCCACGCAGCAGCAGGAAGTTGACGACTTCCTTGATGGTGGGGACGGCGTGCTTGTGCTGGGTCAGGCCCATCGCCCAGCACACGACGACGCTCTTGGCGTCCAGGACCATGGCGAGCAGCCGGTCGATCTCCGTGCGCTCCAGGCCGGTGGCGCGCAGCACCTCGTCCCAGTCGGTGGTGCGCGCGGCCGCGGCGAACTCCTCGTAGCCGTGCGTGTGCTCGTCGATGAAGGGGCGGTCGACGGCGCCGGCTTCGACCAGCAGCCGGTTCAGGGCGCGGAAGAGCGCCTGGTCCCCGCCGAGCCGGATCTGCAGGAACAGATCGGTCAGCGCGGTGCCGGAGCCGGCGAGGCCGCGGGCGTTCTGCGGGTTCTTGAACCGCTCCAGGCCCGCTTCGGGCAGCGGGTTGACGGTGACGATCTTCGCGCCCTGCTGCTTGGCCTTCTCCAGGGCCGACAGCATCCGGGGATGGTTGGTGCCCGGGTTCTGCCCGGCGACGATGATGAGGTCGGCGCGGTAGAGGTCCTCCAGGAGCACGCTGCCCTTGCCGACACCGATGGTCTCGGTGAGCGCGGAGCCCGAGGACTCGTGGCACATGTTCGAGCAGTCCGGCAGGTTGTTGGTGCCCAGCCGGCGCGCGAAGAGCTGGTACAGGAACGCGGCTTCGTTGCTGGTGCGCCCGGAGGTGTAGAAGACGGCCTCGTCGGGCGACGCGAGCGAGCGCAGCTCCTGGGCGACGATGTCGAAGGCCCGCTCCCAGGGCACCGGCACGTAGTGGTCGGCGCCTTCCGCCAGGTACATCGGCTGGGTGAGCCGGCCCTGCTGGCCCAGCCAGTAGCCGCTGCGCCGGGCCAGGTCGGAGACCGGGTGCGCGGCGAAGAAGTCGGGCGTGACCCGGCGCAGCGTCGCCTCCTCGGCGACAGCCTTGGCACCGTTCTCGCAGAACTCGGCCTTGTGGCGGTGCTCGGGCTCGGGCCAGGCGCAGCCGGGGCAGTCGAAGCCGTCCTTCTGGTTGACCTTGAGCAGGGTGAGCGCGGTGCGGCGCACGCCCATCTGCTGCTGGGCCATGCGCAGGCTGTGCCCGACCGCGGGCAGCCCCGCGGCGGCGTGCTGCGGTGCTGTGACGTCGGGTGCGTCCTGTACGGGGTCGCCCGCGGGGGGTTTCGCTGCCATGTGTCCGATCCTGCCACGCGCGAGGGACGGCCGCTCCGGCGCGTCCTGCCCCACCGGCGGGCGTTGGCGGGGGTTGGCGGGGGTTGTCAGTGGGTCGTGGGAGTATCGAGGACGTGGCAGCAAAGGCATCGAAGACGAGCGAAGCGACCGGCACGGCATCCGCGGCGGGAGAACGGCCGCGGCTGCTCCTGCTCGACGGGCATTCCCTGGCGTACCGGGCGTTCTACGCCCTGCCGGTGGAGAACTTCAACACCGCCACCGGCCAGCCGACGAACGCCGTGTACGGCTTCACGTCGATGCTGGCGAACACGTTGCGTGACGAGAAGCCGACGCATCTGGGCGTCGCCTTCGACGTGTCGCGCAAGACGTGGCGGTTCGACGAGTTCCCCGAGTACAAGGCGACCCGTTCGAAGACCCCCGACGAGTTCCGCAGCCAGGTGGAGCTGATCGGCGAGCTGCTGGACGCGATGGGCGTCAAGCGGTTCGCGGTGGATAAGTACGAGGCGGACGACATCATCGCCACGCTGGCCACGCAGGCGGAGGCCGCGGGGTTCGACGTCCTCATCGTGACCGGTGACCGGGACGCGTTCCAGCTCGTCAGCGAGCACACGACGGTGCTGTACCCGACCAAGGGCGTCTCGGAGCTGACCCGGTTCACCCCCGCGAAGGTCGAGGAGAAGTACGGCCTGTCGCCGTCGCAGTACCCGGACTTCGCGGCGCTGCGCGGCGACCCGTCGGACAACCTGCCCGGGATCCCCGGGGTGGGGGAGAAGACCGCCACCAAGTGGATCACCCAGTTCGGGTCGTTCGCGGCGCTGATGGAGCGGGCGGACGAGGTCAAGGGCAAGGCGGGGGAGAACCTGCGCGCGCACCTGGACGCGGTCAAGCTCAACCGCCGGCTGACCGAGATGGTGCGCGACGTCGAGCTGCCGTGCGGCCCGGCGGAGCTGGAGCGCGCGGCGTACGACCGCGATGCGCTGCACATCGTGCTGGACACCCTGGAGTTCCGTAACCAGAACTTCCGGGACCGGCTGTTCGGCGTGGATCCGGGGGCGCGCGAGGAAGAGGCCCAGGTCGCCGAGGGCGTCGCCGTGGAGGGCGCGCAGCTCGAAGAGGGCGGCCTGCGCGCGTGGCTGGACGGGCACGGCGGCGAGCCGCTCGGCATGGCCACCGTCGACACGTGGGCGCTGGGCAGCGGCACCGTCACCCAGGTCGCGCTGGCCGGGGCCGAGGGCCCCGCTCTGTGGTTCGACCCCGCGCAACTGGCCGAGGCGGACGAGAAGGTGTTCGCGGCCTGGATCGCGGACGCCGCCCGTCCCAAGGTGCTGCACAACGCGAAGAACGTGATGCGGGTCTTCGCCGAGCACGGCTGGACCGTCGCCGGTGTCACCACGGACACCGCGCTGGCCGCCTATCTGATCAAGCCGGGCCGCCGTTCCTTCGCCCTGGACGCACTGTCGGTGGAGTACCTGGGCCGCGAGCTGGCACCGGCCGGCGCCGAGAGCGGGCAGCTGGCCTTCGGCGAGGAGCAGGAGGACTCCGCGGCGCTGGACGCGCTGATGGCGCAGGCGCGTACGGTCCTGGACCTCGGCACCGCGTTCACCGGCCGGCTGGAGCAGGACGGCGCGACGGGACTGCTGCGGGACGTGGAGCTGCCGACGTCGGCGCTGCTCGCCCAGATGGAGCGGTCGGGGATCGCGGCCGACCGCGCGCACCTGGAGGCCCTGGAACAGCGCTTCGCCGACGCCGTGCAGCACGCGGTGGCCGAGGCGCACGCCGCGGTGGGCCACGAGTTCAACCTCGGCTCGCCCAAGCAGCTCCAGGAGGTGCTCTTCGGGGAGCTGGGCCTGCCGAAGACCAAGAAGACCAAGACCGGTTTCACCACGGACGCCGACGCTTTGGCGTGGCTGGCCGCGCAGACGGACCACGAGCTGCCGGTGATCATGCTGCGCCACCGCGAGCAGGCCAAGCTGCGGGTGACGGTCGAGGGTTTGATCAAGACGATCGCGCCCGACGGACGGATCCACACCACGTTCAGCCAGACCGTGGCCGCCACCGGCCGGCTGTCGTCCACCGACCCCAATCTGCAGAATGTGCCGGTCCGTACCGACGAGGGCCGCGAGATCCGGCGGGGCTTCGTCGTCGGCGAGGGCTTCGAGTCGCTGCTGACGGCGGACTACAGCCAGATCGAACTGCGGGTGATGGCCCACCTGTCGGAGGACGCGGGCCTGATCGACGCGTTCAACACCGGCGAGGACCTGCACACCACCGTCGGCTCGCACGTCTTCAGCGTCCCCAAGGACGCGGTGGACGCCGAGATGCGCCGCAAGATCAAGGCCATGTCGTACGGCCTGGCCTACGGGCTGTCCGCGTTCGGCCTGTCGCAGCAGCTGGGGATCTCCCCGGGTGAGGCGGGCGCGCTGATGGACACCTACTTCGAGCGGTTCGGCGGAGTGCGGGACTATCTGCAGCGCGTGGTGGAGGAGGCCCGCGGCACCGGCTACACCGAGACGCTGCTGGGCCGCCGCCGCTACCTGCCCGACCTCAACAGCGACAACCGGCAGCGCCGCGAGATGGCCGAGCGAATGGCGCTGAACGCGCCGATCCAGGGCTCGGCCGCCGACATCGTCAAGCTCGCGATGCTCCGGGTCGGCGAGGCGCTCACCGAGGAGAAGCTGGCCTCGCGGATGCTCCTGCAGGTGCACGACGAAATCGTGGTGGAGGTAGCGCCGGGCGAGCGCGAGCGCGTCGAGAAGCTGGTGCGCCGCGAGATGGCCGGCGCCTACCCGCTGCGGGCCCCGCTCGATGTCTCGGTGGGCGTCGGCAAGGACTGGGAGTCCGCGGCCCACTGACGGCGCCGCCCACGGCGAAGGCGGGCGGCGGCCGCGTACAGCAGCGCGCCGCCCGCCAGCCCGGCCCCCGCGCCGAAGGCCGCCGTGGGCACCACGTCGCCGATCGACGTCGGGGCCCTGACGTCGTACTCCCGCAGGCAGCGGACGACCGAGCCCGCCACCGCGCAACCGCCCAGCAGCACGACACCGACCGTCCGCCCGCGGACCGTCAGCCGCGGCAGCCGGGCCGGCGGCGGCCCGTTCGGGACGGCGCGCAGCGCGCGGGCGGTGAACGCCGCCAGCACCACCAGCGCCACCGCGGAACTGCCGTACTGCAGCCACTGGTAGAGCTGCTGCCCGTGCACCACGGTGTTCAGCACCGGCAGCATCCGCACCCCCCACCGCCCGTAGTGCGTGAAGGTGTCCCACCCGACATGGGTGGCCGCGCCGATCGTCGCCGAGACCCAGAACCAGCCCGCCGCGCGCGGCGACCACGCCCGCCGGCCGCTGCCGCCGAACAGCGCCCCGGCCCGCCCCTGCGACCGCTCCGGCAGCAGCGCCAGCAGCGGATCGCGCAGCAACAGCCAGCCGCCCACCAGCCCCGCGGCGATCAGCGGATCGAGGGTCGGGACCGCCGCCGGCGAGTGCGTCACCACCCCGAACCGGAAGACACCGGGCACCACCGATGCGGCGAAGTACGGCATGTCGGGGGCGAAGGAACCCGCGACGAGCGCCGCCGCGACCAGCGGCCCGCGGGCGGTCCCGTTCCGGCTCAGCCCCGGCAGTACCGCTGCCGCGTGGCTCAGGGTGAACGGCATCAAACCCCCTCGTGAAGTGATCCCTTCCGACCAGTATGCGGAGTACCGCACGGTGGATGCGCGCCGGAAGTTCCCGTAGGGTCCGTGGGGTTGCGGCGCGGTAACGCGCCCATCTCGCACGTGGGAGGGACTGCGGACATGGCGTCGCGATACGGACGACGGATACGCGCGATCCGCAGGGGCGCGGCGGGCACGGCGGTCGCGGCACTGGCGGTCGCGGCGCTCAGCGCCTCGCAGGCACCCGGCTTCGTCCAGGCGGAGCGCGCCCGCAACGCCGTCCCCAAGCCGCCACCCGGCCCGCAGATCGACGGCGGGTCGCCGTTCTACAGCGCCCTGCCGCCCGAGGGAACCTCCAGCGGTCTGGCCGTGGGCGGGACTTCGGCCACCACACCCCCGGGCGGCGGCACGGGCATCGACACCGGCGGCACAGGTCTGCCCGGCACGGTGCTCGACGCCTACCGCAAGGCGCAGCTGTCCGTCGCGACCTCCGACCCGGGCTGCAAGCTGCCCTGGGAGCTGCTCGCCGCGATCGGACAGGTCGAATCCGGTCAGGCCGACGGCGGCGCCGTCGACGCGAAGGGCACCACGTACAAGCCGATCCTGGGCCCGGTGCTGGACGGCACCGGTTTCGCGAACATATCGGACACCGACAGCGGCGCCTACGACGGGGACACCGTCCACGACCGTGCGGTCGGCCCGATGCAGTTCATCCCGTCCACCTGGGCCAGTTGGGGAGCCGACGGCAACGCGGACGGCGTGAAGGACCCGAACAACATCTACGACGCGGCCCTCGCCGCCGGCCATTACCTGTGCGCGGACGACCGTGACCTGTCGGTCTCCACGGACATCGACCGCGCGATCCTCGGCTACAACCACTCGCAGGACTATCTGCACACGGTCCGGGCCTGGTACCAGCACTTCAAGGACCAGGGTGCCGTCGCTGTCCCGGACAGCGGCCGCACGCCGGGCGCGGGCACCGCCCCGAGGAGTTCGACGCCGGCCACCACCGTGCCGAAGCCGAGCACCAGCCCGTCCGCGACGGCCACCGGCTCCGTCTCGCCGGCGCCGACCGCCACCGGCCGGCCGACCCCGCCGACCACCGGTCCCGGGACGCCCACCGGAACCCCCACCGGCACCGCCTCGCCGTCGCCCACCCCGACGGACAGCGGGAGCCCCACCCCAGGTTGCCCGACGCCGACGCCGACGCCCACGCCGACCGGTTCCGCCTCGCCGTCGCCCACCCCGACCGACACCCCGACGCCGACGCCCACGCCGACGCCGACCGATGGCTCGTGCCCCACACCCACGCCGACCACGTCCCCGACGCCGACGCCGACCGCGACGGACGCCACGACCGCGGCCGCCGGCCCGAGCGCGGCCCCGTCGACCGGCGCGGCGGCACCTGCCGCCAACTGACCCGAGGCCTGTCGGCCCCGTACGACCCGAGCCCGGCCCCGCCCTTCACGGCGGGGCCGGGCTCGTTCGCGCGGTGGCCGCATTCGATCGGTAGAACCTGTTCTCATCTGATCCCCCGATTGCTACGGTGCCCCGGCCCAGCCGACGTCGTCGTCCACAAGGGAGGTCCGGCCATGCGCGCTCTGATCGCCGCAGCCATCGGACTCGCCGTTGCTCTCGTGTGCGTGTTCGGGCTGACCCTCGTCGGATCGCCCACCGGCAAGACCTCGCCCAAGCCGCTGCTGACCACGATCCCCAGCCACCCGTAGCCACAAAGGAGGGGAAGCGTCCCGATGCGCCGCAAGTCCAGCCTGGTGCTGCTCGCCTTCGCCGTCTTCTTCGCGACCCTGTCGCCCCTGATGCGCTGGTACGCCTTCCCGCGGCTGGCCAAGGTCCCGGCCAACGAGTACCAGTCCGTGGTCCTGGAGGCGAAGAACGCCACCCTCCTCGTCGACTACCTCTCGCTCAAGCCGCAGATCGTCCCCAAGCTCAGCATCGTCCAGACGCTCAAGGGCAACGTCGAGGAGTCCAAGAAGGTCAAGGCGGACACCGGCCGCGACGTCGTGGTCTGGGACGCGCTGTCCTTCGTGGCCGGCCCGGACGGCAAGATGGTCTCGGAGATCCCCGAGCGCTACATCTTCGACGCCCACACCCAGGACCCGGTCCGCACCGCGAGCGAGAGCGTCGACGGCGACTCCGTGCACCGGGAGGGCGTGGAGTTCAAGTTCCCGTTCCTCACCGAGAAGCGCGACTACTTCTACTTCGACGCGCAGTCCCGGACGTCCGCGCCCATCCACTACAAGGCGACGCAGAACTTCCGCGGCCTGACCGTCTACTACTTCGAGCAGACGGTGCCCTGGACGAAGGTCCCGCTGCCGAAGAAGATGCCCGGCGGCGTCACCGAGGCCTCCCTCGGCGGCTCGGTGGAGCGCTGGTACACCACCGTGCGGAAGTTCTGGGTCGACCCCACCACCGGCGCCCCGGTCAACGGCGAGGAGGTCCACCGCGAGGAGCTGCGGTTCCCGCAGGCGCCCGACACGAAGCCGGTGACCGTTTTCGCCGGTGATGTGAAGATGCGCGAGGACTACATCGACTCGACCGTCAAACTGGTGAAGTCCCAGCGCCAGCTCATCCTGCTGCTGACCAGCTACCTCCCCTGGGGCTTCCTGATCCTGGGCGTGGCCCTGCTCGCGCTGGCCCTGTACCTGGAGGCGCGCGGTCGCCGCCCGGCCGATCCGGCCCCGCACGACGCGCTGCGCGAACCGGATCCCGACCCGCACCCGGCCGTCGCCTGAACCTGACGCCGTCGCGCTCCCCTGGAGGTGTCAGCGCCGCTGGTTCGTCCGGCGGGTGGGCGCGGCGGCCGCCGGATCCTCCGGCCACGGGTGCTTGGGGTACCGGCCGCGCAGCTCGGCGCGGACCGAGCGGTAGCCGCCCCGCCAGAACGAGGCGAGGTCAGCGGTGACGGCCGCGGGCCGGCCCGCGGGGGAGAGCAGATGGACGAGGACCGGCACCCGACCGCCCGCGATGCGCGGTGTTTCCTGCCAGCCGAACAGCTCCTGCAGCTTGGCCGCGAGCACCGGCTGGTCGCCCTCGTACTCCACCCGGATCCGTGAACCGCTGGGCACCTCGATCCGCTCCGGGGCGAGTTCGCCGAACCGGGCGGCGTCACCGGTGGACCAGGGCAGCAGCCGGTTGAGCGGGCCGCCGGCGTCGGTACGTTCCAGATCCGCGCGCCGACGGGCCGCGGACAGCTCGGGGCCGAGCCAGTCGTCCATCCTGTCCAGCAGCGCCGACTCCGAGACATCCGGCCACGGCTCGCCCAACTCCCGGTGCAGGAACGCCAGCCGCCGGCGGGCGTCCTGCGCGTCGCGCGACCAGCGCAGCAGCCCGGTGCCCTCCCGCCGCAGCCCCTCGGCGACGGCGGCCCGCAGCAGCGCCCGGTCGGGTGACCGCAGCGGTCGCGCCGTGAGCTCCACCGCGCCCAGCCGCTCCACGCTGCGCGCCACCACGTCGCCGTCCGACCAGCGCACCTCCTCGCCCGACGCCAGCAGCGGAGCCGCCGCGGTGCGGGCCGTGGCCTCGTCGATTACCGCGGCCAGCCGCACCCGCGCCGAGACCGCCGCCACCGGCCGGTCCGCGACGGCGACGGCCAGCCAGCCGGGCGTCCCGAGCCGGGAGCCGTTGCCCAGCTCCGCCGCGGTTCCGGACGCCATCAGATACGTACCGGCGCCGCGCGCCCGCGCCACCCGCTCGGGAAAGGCGAGCGCGGCCACCAGCCCGGCGGCCGCGTCGTCACCATCGGGGGCGGCGGCACCGGAACCGCGCGGCCCGTCCGTCCCGCCGCTCGTCCCGGCCTGGCGCAGCGACGACTCCAGCCGGCCGGCCTCCGCCCGCCAGCGCGCCGCGTAGCCGTCGCCGCCGCGACGGGCCTGCCGCCAGGCGGCGGCCAGGTCGTCGCCGTAGTCGCGCGGCGGCTCCTCGCTGAGCAGCGCCACGACCTCGGCCGCGCGGCGCGCCCCCACCGCGCGCGACCCGTCGAGGAGCGCCCGTGCGAGCCGCGGGTGCACGCCCAGCCTGCTGAGCCGCTTGCCCCGGTCGGTGGCGCGGCCCTCGGCGGACACCGCGCCGACCGCGAGAAGCACGTCGCGGGCCGCACCCATCGCGCCCGCCGGAGGGGCGTCGAGCAGTGCGAGGCCGGTGGCGTCCGGGTCGCCCCAGCAGGCCGCCTGCAGGGCGAAGGCGGTGAGGTCGGCGACGGAGATCTCGGGTGCGGGCCAGCGCGGGTGCCCGGCGTTGTCCGCCTCCGACCAGCAGCGGTACACGGTGCCCGGCCCCTCGCGCCCGGCGCGCCCGGCGCGCTGGCGGGCCGCCGCGTGCGAGACCCGCACCGTCGTCAAAGCGTCGAGACCGCGCGCGTGGTCCACCCGCGGCTCGCGCGCCAGCCCGCCGTCCACCACGATCCGCACCCCGGGGACGGTCAGGCTCGACTCGGCCACCGACGTGGCCAGCAGCACCCGGCGGCGGGTGCCCGGCGCGAGCGCCGCGTCCTGCACGGCGGCCGGCGCCCGCCCGTGCAGCTGCAGCACCTCGACGTCGGACCCGTCGCCCGCCCCGTTCAGCATTCCGGCGACCCGCGCGATCTCCCCGACGCCCGGCAGGAAGCACAGCACGTCCCCGTCCTTCTCCCGCAGGGCCCGCCGTACCACCGCCGCCACATGCTCCAGCAGCGCCGGATCGACCCGCATCCCGTGCGGCGGGCGCACCGGTCGGGCCGGCGGTGCCCACTCCACCGCGACCGGATGCAGGATCCCCTGCGCCTCGACCACCGGCGCGGCGCCGTCCTCGCCTCCGACCAGCGCGGCCCAGGCCGCGGTGTCCGTGGTGGCGGAGGCCGCGACGACCCGCAGCTCCGGGCGCAGAGCGGCCCGTACGTCCAGCAGGAAGGCCATCGAGGTGTCCGCGTCCAGATGCCGCTCATGGCATTCGTCCAGGACGACGGTGTCGACGCCGGCCAGCTCCGGATCGCGCTGCAGGCGCTGCAGCAGCACTCCGGTGGTCACCACCTCGACGACCGTCTCCGCCGAGACCTTCCGCTCGCCGCGCACCGTGAAGCCGATCCGCGCGCCGACGCTCTCGCCGAGCAGCCACGCCATCCGGCGGGCGGCGGCCCGCGCCGCCATCCGGCGGGGCTCGGCCACCAGCACCCGGTGCGGCGGCCGCTCGTACGCCGGGAGCAGCCCGGCCAGCGCGAGCGGTACGAGGGTGGTCTTCCCCGTTCCGGGCGGCGCGGCGAGCACGGCGCACCCCCGCTCGTCGAGCGCCCGCAGCAGTGCGGGCACGACGGTCTGTACGGGCAGGTCGAGGGAACTGGCGCGGATCACCCGCCCAGTGTGCCTGTCACCTCTTTACGTCTTTACGCCTTTACACACACGAAGATCGCGGTCCCCGGCAGGACGGCGCCGCGCAGCGGCGACCAGCCGCCCCACTCCTGGGTGTTCCACTCCGGCCACTGCGGCTCGACGAGGTCGACCAGCTGGAAGCCGGCAGCGGCGATCTCCCGCACCCGGTCGCCGAGGGTTCGGTGGTGCTCGACGTACTCGGCGAGCCCGCGCTCGTCCTGCTCGACGTACGGGGTGCGGTCGAAGTAGGAGGAGACCGCGGTCAGCCCCTCGACGCCCGGCTCGTCGGGGAAGGCCCAGCGGATCGGGTGGGTGACGGAGAAGACCCAGCGCCCGCCCGGCCGCAGCACCCGGTGCACCTCGCGCTGCACGCGTTCGGGGTCGGCGACGAAGGGGAGTGCGCCGTACGCCGAGCACGCCAGGTCGAAGGAGCCGTCCGTGAACGGCAGCGTCCCGGCGTCGGCCTGGACGAGCGGGAAGCCGCCGTCCGCCGACTCCTCGTCGATCCGGCGCGCGTGCTGCAGCTGCCGGTGGGAGAGGTCGAGGGCGACCGGCCGCGCCCCGCGCGCCGCCAGCCAGCGCGAGCACTGCGCCGCGCCGGCGCCGATCTCCAGCACCGCCAGGCCGGCGAGCTCCGCGGCCGGGCCGAGCAGTCCGGCGTCGGCCTCGTCCAGCCCCTCCGGCCCCCAGACGAAGTTCCCGTCGCCGAGGAAGGCTCCGTGCTCGACCTGGTACTCGTCGGCGTTCCGGTCCCACCAGCCCCGGTTGGCCCGGCTGCTTTCCGTGACGCCCGCGGTACGCCGGGTGGCTTCTGGTTCGGGTCCTTGGCTCATCGCGGTTGTCGTCGTACTCTCTGGTTGGACCTGCTGATGGGGGCACTTGCACCGGGTATGGGTTGTTCTGCCCCAGGTGGGCCCTTCGCGCATTGACCGTGTCCGGCTGCCCCCGTATGCTACAAGTTGCGCTGCGGGCCTGCGCACCTCAGACGTAGCAGGTTGCGCTCGCACTGGTTGTTTCCCCTCGGTCCTCGAGGCGACTCTCCGAATCATTTGGAAGGTCTGTCTTGAGGCTGTCCGGCTTCGGCGGTGCGATCACGGGTCCTGGCGTAGCAGTACCTACAACTTCTGTCCGTACCGGAGCCCTTCCCCATATGACGAGCAGCACCGAGGCAACGCGCACCACCCCGCAGGTGGCGGTCAACGACATCGGTTCCGAGGAAGACTTCCTCGCAGCTATCGATGCGACGATCAAGTACTTCAACGACGGCGACATCGTCGAAGGCGTGATCGTAAAGGTCGACCGGGACGAGGTCCTGCTCGACATCGGTTACAAGACCGAGGGCGTCATCCCGTCCCGCGAGCTTTCGATCAAGCACGACGTCGACCCCAATGAGGTCGTCAAGGTCGGCGACGAGATCGAAGCCCTGGTTCTCCAGAAGGAGGACAAGGAAGGCCGCCTGATCCTCTCGAAGAAGCGCGCTCAGTACGAGCGTGCCTGGGGCACCATCGAGAAGATCAAGGAAGAAGACGGGATCGTCACCGGTACCGTCATCGAGGTCGTCAAGGGTGGTCTCATCCTCGACATCGGCCTCCGCGGCTTCCTGCCCGCCTCGCTCGTCGAGATGCGTCGCGTCCGCGACCTCCAGCCGTACGTGGGCAAGGAGCTCGAGGCCAAGATCATCGAGCTGGACAAGAACCGCAACAACGTGGTCCTGTCCCGCCGTGCCTGGCTCGAGCAGACCCAGAGCGAGGTCCGTCAGACCTTCCTCACGACCCTGCAGAAGGGCCAGGTCCGCTCCGGCGTCGTTTCCTCGATCGTCAACTTCGGTGCGTTCGTGGACCTCGGCGGCGTCGACGGTCTCGTGCACGTCTCCGAGCTGTCCTGGAAGCACATCGACCACCCGTCCGAGGTTGTCGAGGTCGGCCAGGAAGTCACCGTCGAGGTTCTCGACGTGGACATGGACCGCGAGCGTGTCTCCCTGTCGCTGAAGGCGACCCAGGAAGACCCGTGGCAGCAGTTCGCCCGGACGCACCAGATCGGCCAGGTCGTTCCCGGTAAGGTCACCAAGCTCGTTCCGTTCGGTGCGTTCGTGCGCGTCGACGAGGGCATCGAGGGCCTGGTCCACATCTCCGAGCTGGCCGAGCGCCACGTGGAGATCCCGGAGCAGGTCGTCCAGGTCAACGACGAGATCTTCGTCAAGGTCATCGACATCGACCTCGAGCGCCGCCGCATCAGCCTCTCGCTGAAGCAGGCCAACGAGTCCTTCGGTGCCGACCCGGCCTCGGTCGAGTTCGACCCGACCCTCTACGGTATGGCTGCCTCGTACGACGACGCGGGCAACTACATCTACCCCGAGGGCTTCGACCCCGAGACCAACGACTGGCTCGAGGGCTTCGAGAAGCAGCGCGAGGAGTGGGAAGGCCAGTACGCCACGGCCCAGACCCGCTTCGAGCAGCACCAGGCCCAGGTCATCAAGTCCCGCGAGGCCGACGAGAAGGCGGAGGCCGAGGGTGCTGCGGCTCCCGCCGGCGCCGCCAGCTCCGCCGGTGTCGGTGGCGGCGGTTCCTACTCCTCGGAGTCGGACGACAACTCCGGCGCCCTGGCGTCGGACGAGGCACTGGCCGCGCTCCGCGAGAAGCTGGCCGGCGGCCAGAGCTGACGCTCTGACCTGCAGGTAGCCGTACGGTCGGAAGGCCCGTTCCCCGAGAGGGGAGCGGGCCTTCCGCGTTGTCGGGGGGTGAAGCGGGCCCGGATGCGGGAATGCTCCCAGCTCCTCGCACGTTTCCGAGGAGGAAGAACGAGGAGGAACGATCACAGTGCTGGATCCGCAGGGACTGTACGAATTTGTGCCGGGCGGTGCCGAGGCCGTGGACGAGGCGGTCGGCGAGACCGGCCCTGTGCTGCTGTACCACCTGGAGGGGTACATCGACGCGGGGGACACCGGCGAGCAGATCTCGGAGCAGCTGCTGGACCGCCTCGACAACCAGCTGGTGGCCCGCTTCGACGCGGACCGGCTGGTCGACTACCGCGCGCGCCGGCCCCTGATGCTCTTCGAGCGTGACCACTGGTCGGGGTACGAGGCGCCCGAGATCGCCCTCTATCTGGTCCGTGACACCACGGAGACGCCCTTCCTGCTGCTGACCGGCTCCGAGCCGGACGTGGAGTGGGAGCGCTTCGCCGCGGCCGTGCTGCAGATCGTCGAACGGCTCGGCGTGCGGCTGGCCATCAACTTCCACGGCATTCCGATGGGTGTTCCGCACACCCGCCCGGTCGGTCTGACCCCGCACGGCAACCGGGTGGACCTGATGCCCGGCCACCGCAGCTGGTTCGACGAAGCGACGGTGCCCGGCAGCGCCGAATCCCTCATCGAGCTGCGGCTCGCGGAGGCCGGCCGTGACGTCCTGGGCGTCGCCGCCCACGTGCCGCACTACCTGTCGCGTTCCCCGTACCCGGACGCGGCCCTCGCCGTACTCGAAGCGATCACCGCGGCCACCGGCCTGGTGCTGCCCGAGGTGGCGCACGCGCTGCGCGCCGAGGCGCACACCGTCCGCGGCGAGATCGACCGCCAGGTCGCCGAGGGAGACGGCGAGCTGGTCTCGGTCGTCCGCGGGCTGGAGAGCCAGTACGACGCGGTGGCCGGTTCGATGACGCGGGAGAACCTCATCGCCGAGCCGGTCGACCTGCCGTCGGCCGACGACCTCGGCGCCGAGTTCGAACGGTTCCTCGCGGACCGGGAGGACGACGGAAGCTGACGGCGGAAGCCGCCAGGGGATCGCGGGTCGCGCTGACGAGCCGCCGGTTAGGCTGACGCCATGGTGAAGGTGGGCATGGTGAAGGTGGGCCTGACCGGCGGAATCGGCGCCGGTAAGAGCGAAGTGTCGCGGCTGCTCGCGTCGTACGGGGCCGTCGTCGTGGACGCCGACAAGATCGCCCGGGAGGTCGTGGAGCCCGGATCGCCGGGACTGGCCGCCGTGGTGGCCGAGTTCGGCACGGAGGTGCTGACTCCGGACGGCGCGCTCGACCGCCCCAAGCTGGGCTCGATCGTCTTCGCCGACCCCGCCAGGCTGCAGGCCCTGAACACGATCGTGCATCCGCTCGTGGGCCGCCGGTCGGCCGAGTTGGAGGCCGCCGCGGGCCAGGACGACATCGTGATCCATGACGTCCCGCTGCTCACCGAGAACGCGCTCGCCGATCTCTACGACCTGGTCGTGGTGGTGGACGCGTCCCCCGACACCCAACTCGACCGCCTGGTACGGCTGCGCGGCATGGCCGAGAGCGAGGCCCGGTCCCGGATGTCGGCCCAGGCCACCCGCGAGCAGCGGCTCGCTGTCGCCGACATCGTCATCGACAACGACGGCCCGCTGGACGCGCTCGAACCGCAGGTCAAACGGGTCTGGCAGGAGCTGCGCGACCGCGTCGCGCGGTAGGTGCCGGGGGGCCGGGCCCGCCCGGAATGTGATTGCGGGGGGCGGCGTTGGGTATGTCTGTGCCGACGATCAGTCGTCACCCGAGCCATGGAAGGGAGGCGGCCGTGCCCGAGCAGACCCCCGAGACCCACGTCATCGATTTCCGCGCCGCGGAGCAGTTGCTGGAAGCCCGCGACCCGCGCGGAGCGGTGAAGCTGTTGGACTCGGTCATCGCCGCCCACCCGGAGAACACCGCCGCGCGCCTGCTGCGGGCCCGCGCCTTCTTCGCCGCCGCCCAACTGCGCCCGGCCGAGCTGGAGTTCCAGATAGTGCTGGAACGGGAACCCGACAACGCCTTCGCGCACTTCGCGCTCGCCCGGACGCTGCAGCGTGCCAACCGTCCGGATGAAGCGCTGCGACACTTCCGGTTGGCCGCCGCTCTGGACCCGCGGCCGGACTATGTTGAGGCGGCTCGTTTCGACGCTTCCTGAACCGTTCCGGAGGGACCCCGCACATGGACAGCAGCAGGCGCTGGAGCCGGATCCGCAGAGCGGCCGCCGTGGCGGGATGTGTGGTGGCGCTGGGGCTGGTGCCGTCCGGCGCCCTGGCGACACCGAGCAGCGGGGTGACGGCGACGGTCCTGGCCAAGGGCACCTCCGCCGAGGGTCTGAAGGTCAGGACCCAGGGGCGGACGGACGTCGTGGTGCGCACGATCACCATCGCGCCCGGCGGTGAGACCGGCTGGCACTACCACCAGGGGCCGCTGATCGCCGTCGTCCAGTCGGGCACGCTGACCAGGACGCTGGCCGACTGCTCCGTGGTGCGCAGCACCGCCGGTGACTCGTTCGTCGAGCCGGACGGCGCCCGCAAGGTGCACAACGGGCGCAATCTCGGCACGGTGCCGGTCGTCCTGTACGTCACGTATCTGGTGCCGGAGGGTGACGCGCTCTCGGTCGACGCGCCCGACCCAGGCTGCCACTACTGACCGCCTGACCGAGCCCGACCCCGTCCCGCTCCTGTTCCGACCTGTTCCGGCCTGTCAGAACAGGGGCGTCAGAACAGGGGCGCCGGGAGCACGCCCTCCAGCGCCAGGAGGTACCGCTTGATCTCCAGGCCGCCGCCGAAGCCGCCTATGCCCCCGTTGCTCTCCACGACGCGGTGGCAAGGGACGACGAGCGGCAGCGGATTGGCGCCCATGGCGGTGCCGACGGCGCGGGCGGCGCCCGGCTCGCCGACGCGGTCGGCGAGGTCCTGGTAGCCGACGACCGTGCCGTACGGCACGCCGGTGGCGAGCTCGCGCTGGACGCGGCGGTTGAAGCCGGCGGTGAGCGACCAGTCCAGGTCGAGAGTGAACTCGCGCAGCTCCCCGGCGAAGTACGCGCGCAGCTGGTCGACGGCGGGGGCGAGCCGCCCCGACTCCCCGGAGTCCTCGACCGGGTCCGCGCCCAGCCGGCGCCCCAGCCGGTCCAGGAAGGTCTCCGTGACCTCCTCGTCGGCCCGGAAGACGACACTGACCAGTCCCTGGCCGGTCGCGGCGAGCAGCAGCGGGCCGATCGGGGTGTCCAGCCGCGTCCAGGCCACCGTGGCGGGCCGGTCCGCCACGTCAGGCCCCTCGGTGTTCGTCATGCCGCCAGCGTATGCCCGGCCACTGACAACGGGCCGTCAGCGGGGGCACGCACTGATCACTCGCGCGGGTGCCGCTCTTCGACAGCCTTGTCACAGCGGGTAGTTGACCGGCTCCGGTGGGGGAGGGGGCCGGCATGACGCGAAACGACTTTGCCCAGGCCCTGCGCATTCTCGCCCGTGACCAGCGGCGGGTGGCGACCGTCGGCCAGCTGGCCGCCATCGGGGTGTCGGAGGTGGCGCTGCGCAAGCGCTGCGGTCCGGGCGGTCCCTGGCAGCGGGTGCTGCCGCGGGTGGTGGTGCTGCGGCGGGGTGCGCTGACCGCGTGGCAGCGCTGCCGGGCGGCCCTGGCCTACGCCGGGTACCCGCAGGCCGAGGCGCAGCTGACGGGTGTCGCGGCGCTGACGCTGCACGGGATGCGCGAGGTCCCGGTACGCCCCGAGGTGCGGGTGGTGGACGTGCTGGTGCCGGCCGGGCGCGCGCTCAGGACGCACACCTGGGTCCGGGTCCACCACGCGCGCACCCTCCCCGGCGCCGTGGTGATCGACGAGCTGCCCGTCGCGTCCCTGGTGCGCGCAGCGGGGGACGGTGTCCGGGCGTCGTGCGACCCGGACTGGATGCGGGCCGTGCTCCGCGAGCTGGTGTGGGACCGCGGGATCGACCCGGCCGCGCTGGCGCGTGAGCTGCGCGCCGCGTCGCTGTCCCGCAAGCCCGGGATCGCCGAGGCGCTGCGGGAGCTTTCGCTCCCCGGGCGGGTACGCCGCCCGGACGCCGGGCAGTTGCGCTCGCTCGTCGCGCTCTCGGGGCTCCGGCCGCCGCTGTGGCGGCCCGAACTCCGCCTGGACGGTGTGTTCCTGGCGTCACCGGCCGCCTACTGGGCGCGCGAAGGGGTGGCGCTGGAGATCGGCCCGGCGGCCGGCCGCGGCCCGCTGGACGCGTGCGGCCTGCGGGTCGTCCGGGTGCCTTGGGAGGCGCTGACGATGGGTCCGGTGCAGGTCGTGGCCGCGCTGCGTTCGGCGCTGTCCTCGGGGCCGCACGGACCGCTGGGCCGTGTCACCGTGCACCCGGATCACGGGTCGGTAAAGGGAATCTGAAAGTCGGTCAGATGTTCCCCCGGTCGTCCTATCGTGTGCCAACTCGATGCGCCGGAAAGGCCCGCCGTGGACGGCATGTACGGAACGGTCAACGGATTCACGTACGGCTGGATCACCCCCGTGGTGGCCTACATCATGGCCTGCCTGGGCGCCGCTCTCGGGCTGCGCTGCACGGTCCGGGCGCTCGTGATGGAGCGCTCCCGCCGGGCCGGCTGGCTCGCCCTGGGCGCCATCTCGATCGGCTCGGGCATCTGGACGATGCACTTCATCGCCATGATGGGCTTCACCGTCGACCAGGTGGAGATCAACTACGACAAGTCGATCACCTTCGCGAGTCTCGCGGTGGCCGTCGCCGTGGTCGGCGCCGGCGTCTTCCTGGTCGGATTCTTCGGCCGCGGCTTACCTGTCCTGTTCGCCGCCGGCGCGATCACCGGCGTCGGGGTGGCCGCCATGCACTACCTCGGCATGGCCGGTATGAAGCTGGACGCGGAGCTCGCCTACAACACCACGACGGTCTACCTGTCGATCGGCATCGCGGTGGTGGCAGCCACCGCGGCGCTGTGGGCCGCGGTCTCGGTCAAGGGCTTCGCCGCGAGCCTGGGGGCGAGTCTCATCATGGGTGTCGCCGTCACCGGCATGCATTACACGGGGATGGCCGCGCTCCGGGTGCATCTGCACGACTCGGGGATCGCCGGCGGCCTGGGCGGCGCCTCGCCGGCCGCGATCCTGGCGCCCGTCCTGATCGGCCCGGTGGTGTTCCTGTTCCTGGCCGGGGTCGTCGTGGCACTGGATCCGCCCGGCGCCCCCCAGCCGTCCCGCTACGAACCGGCCCGCGAGCCCGCCCACGGCCGTCGTCCGCACTGATCCCGGCTGTTTGTCAGTGCTGGGCCGTACGGTGGTTCCATGCGGCCCGTATCAGACATCGAACGTACTGTGGCGCCCTTCGAGGTCGTCAGCCCCTTCCAGCCCAATGGTGACCAGCCGGCCGCCATCGAGGAGCTGGAGCGGCGCATCCGCGCAGGTGAGAAGGATGTCGTCCTCCTCGGCGCGACCGGCACCGGAAAGTCGGCGACCACGGCGTGGATGATCGAACGGCTCCAGCGCCCGACGCTCGTCATGGCACCCAACAAGACCCTGGCGGCGCAGCTCGCGAACGAGTTCCGCGAGCTGCTGCCGAACAACGCCGTCGAGTACTTCGTGTCGTACTACGACTACTACCAGCCCGAGGCGTACGTCCCCCAGACGGACACCTACATCGAGAAGGACTCCTCGATCAACGAGGAGGTCGAGCGGCTGCGCCACTCCACCACCAATTCCCTGCTGACCCGTCGCGATGTCGTCGTGGTCGCGTCGGTCTCCTGCATCTACGGCCTCGGCACCCCGCAGGAGTACGTCGACCGGATGGTGCGGCTCCGGGTCGGTGACACGATCGACCGCGACAAGCTGCTCCGCAAGTTCGTGGACATCCAGTACACCCGCAACGACCTGGCGTTCTCCCGGGGCACCTTCCGGGTGCGGGGCGACACCATCGAGATCTTCCCGGTCTATGAGGAGCTCGCCGTCCGCATCGAGATGTTCGGTGACGAGATCGAGGCGATGTCCACCCTCCACCCGCTCACCGGCGAGGTCATCAGCGACGACCGGGAGATGTACGTCTTCCCGGCCACCCACTACGTCGCGGGACCCGAGCGCATGGAGCGCGCCGTCGCGGGGATCGAGAAGGAGCTCGAGACGACCCTCGCGACGATGGAGAAGCAGGGCAAGCTGCTGGAGGCCCAGCGGCTGCGCATGCGGACCACGTACGACATCGAGATGATGCGGCAGATCGGCAGCTGCTCCGGGATCGAGAACTACTCGCGGCACATGGACGGCCGTGAGGCGGGCACCGCCCCGAACACGCTCATCGACTACTTCCCGGAGGACTTCCTCCTGGTCATCGACGAGTCGCATGTCACCGTGCCGCAGATCGGCGCCATGTACGAGGGTGACGCCTCCCGCAAGCGCACCCTGGTCGAACACGGCTTCCGGCTGCCGTCCGCGATGGACAACCGCCCGCTGAAGTGGGAGGAGTTCCTCGAGCGCATCGGCCAGACCGTCTACCTGTCGGCGACCCCCGGCAAGTACGAGCTGTCGCGCGGCGACGGCGCGGTCGAGCAGATCATCCGCCCGACCGGGCTGGTCGACCCGCAGGTCATCGTCAAGCCGACCGAGGGGCAGATCGACGACCTGGTGCACGAGATCCGGCTGCGCACCGAGCGGAACGAGAGGGTGCTGGTCACCACCCTCACCAAGAAGATGTCCGAGGACCTCACCGACTACATGCTGGAACTCGGCATCCAGGTGCGGTACTTGCACAGCGACATCGACACGCTGCGCCGGATGGAGCTGCTGAGCGAGCTGCGGGCCGGCGAGTACGACGTGCTGATCGGCATCAACCTGCTGCGCGAGGGCCTGGACCTTCCCGAGGTGTCGCTGGTGGCGATCCTGGACGCGGACAAGCAGGGCTTCCTGCGCTCGGGCACCTCCCTGATCCAGACCATCGGCCGTGCGGCGCGCAACGTCTCCGGCGAGGTCCACATGTACGCCGACACGATCACCCCGGCGATGGCGCAGGCCATCGACGAGACCAACCGGCGCCGTGCCAAGCAGGTCGCCTACAACACCGAGCGCGGCATCGACCCGCAGCCGCTCCGCAAGAAGATCGCGGGCATTCTCGACTCGTTCGCCCGCGAGGACGCGGACACCGAGGAGCTGTTGGGCTCCGGCCGGCAGCGCTCGCGGGGCAAGGCCCCGGTGCCCGGGCTGTCGTCCAAGGCGGGCGGCAAGCGGGTCTCCAAGAGCCTGCCGGCCGAGGAGCTGGCGGACCTGATCGCCGAGCTCACCGCGCAGATGCACGCCGCCGCGGCCGAGCTGAAGTTCGAGATCGCGGGCCGACTCCGCGACGAGCTGGGGGACTTGAAGAAGGAGCTGCGCCAGATGCGGGAGGCCGGTATCGCGTAGGGCGTGTCCGGCGGACAGACCCTCCCCTGGGGCGAACCGAGGTGCGCTGTCCCGGCGTCTTGTTAGGGTGCGGGGCAACCGCACACAGTCCGGTGACGGGTGAGAGGGGACAGCGCGTGACGGTCAACATGACCAAGGGCCAGCAGATCAGCCTTACCAAGTCCGACGGGGGGACGCTGACGGCCGTTCGGATGGGGCTCGGCTGGCAGGCCGCGCCCCGCCGCGGACTGTTCGGCAGCCGCACCCGGGAGATCGACCTCGACGCCTCGGCGGTGCTCTTCGCCGACAAGCAGCCGGTGGACGTGGTGTTCTTCCGGCATCTGGTCAGCGACGACGGCTCCGTCCGGCACACCGGCGACAACCTGGTCGGCGGCGCCGGCCAGGGTGGCGACGACGAGTCGATCCTGGTGGACCTGCAGCGCGTGCCGGTCCACATCGACCAGATCGTCTTCACGGTGAACTCGTTCACCGGGCAGACCTTCGCCGAGGTGCAGAACGCGTTCTGCCGCCTCGTCGACGAGACCAACGGCCAGGAGCTGGCCCGCTACACCCTGACCGGCGGCGGGCAGTACACCGCCCAGATCATGGCCAAGGTGCAGCGCGCGGGCAGCGGTTGGTCGATGACCGCCATCGGTACGCCGGCCGCCGGCCGGACGTTCCAGGACCTGATGCCGTCGATCCTGCCGGCGCTCTGACTCCACAGGCGCCACGGGAACCACGGCTTCACAGGCACCACGGCAACACAGCACGACAAGCAACACAGCACCACACGCACAACAGCACCACGCGCGTCACAAGCACGGCGCGTACAACACCAATGGGGGGTGGCGGCATGGCTGCCGAGCTGGTCCGGGGACAGAATCATCCGCTCCCGGCCGGGCCCGAGGGCGCCGGCCGTCTGGAGATCCGGGTGACGGCGGGCACGCCGGTGGTGGCCGTGGCCACCCTCGGCGACGAGCAGGGGCGGGTGAGCGGCACGGAGTGGATCGCCCACCCCGGATCGCCGCACCTCCCCGGCCTCGAGGTCTCCCAGCAGGCTGCCGCCTCCCACCGGCTCGCGGTGGACCTGGGCGCCCTCTCCGAGGACGTCCACCGGGTCCATGTGCTGCTGGCGCTCCCCACCGCGGTCGGTGTTCCGGCCTCCTTCGGCGTGGTGGCCGCTCCGCATGTCGCGGTCACCACGCTGGAAGGGGCCGAGGTCGCGGGATTCACCATCACCGGGCTCGGCCCGGAGACCGCGGTCGTCGCCATCGAGCTCTACCGCAGGCAGGGCGCGTGGAAGGTACGCGCGGTCGGCCAGGGGTACGCGGGCGGGCTCTCCGCGATGCTGCTGGACCAGGGCGTGCCGGAGGCCGCCGGGCTCGCCGCGGGCATCCATGACGCGGTGGCGAAGGGGTTGGCCCGCTCGGTCGCTCCGCCGCCGCGGCCGCAGTCCGGATCCTCGGCCTCCTCCGCCGGGACGCCGAGCGGCGGTCCGGTCAGCTACCAGCATCCCCGGCGGCACACCGCCCCGAAGGCCCCGCAGGCCTCGGACGTTCCGGCCGGCCGGCCGGCGGACACCGCGCCCCCGCAGAGCGCTCCGCAGCCCGTCGCCGGTGACGCCAGCGGCTGGACGATGGAGGAGCGGCTCTACAACCAGGTCTGGGGCATGTTCGAGGACCTGGCCCGCAGCACCGCCGCGTACCGCAGCGCGGTCGACTTCGCCGAGTCCCGGCTCGACCAGGAGCTGGACCGGCTGCTGGCCGACCCGCGCACCCGCGTCGGCCCGGCCGCCGACGCCGCCCGGGACCAGGCCCGCGCCAAGCAGGCCGATCTGATGGATCAGGCCCGCGCCGTCCTCGACCGCGACCTGGCGCAGCTGCGCGCCGAGTCCGAGGTCGTCGAGCCGGCGCTGCCGCCGGCCTACGCCGGCTGGGAGAGCCCGGTCTGGCACGGCTACTCGGTGCCGATGGAGGTGCCGATGGCCGCGAGGCTCGGCAATCTGCATCTGCCCGAAAATCCGGAGCTGCGGATCCCGCTGCTGGTCAGGCTGCCGCTGGAGCGCGGTCTGTGGATCGACAGCGCCCAGGACCGGCGCCTGGCCATGGATGTCGCGGTCACCATCGCGGCCCGGCTGCTCGCCTCGTACCCGGTCGGCGACTTCTCGGTACACGTCATCGACCCGGCCGGCACCGGTGCCACCGCGCTCGCCCCGCTCACGGAGTCGGGCACGCTGCGCGAGCCGCCCGCCGCCGGCGCGGCCGGAGTGGCGGCGCTGATCGGCAGGATGACCGAGCGGGTGGACCTGGTGCAGATGGCCATGCGGGCCGGCGCCCCCGACTCGCTGCCGGTGGACCTGGACACCGCCGAGCAGCTGCTGATCGTCAACGACTTCCCGTACGGCTTCGACGACCGCACCGTCAACCAGCTGCGGTACCTCGCCGACGAGGGCCCGTCGGTCGGCGTGCACCTGCTGATGGTGGCCGACCGGGACGACGCGAGGGCGTACGGCCCGGTCCTCGACCCGCTGTGGCGGGCCCTGATGCGGCTCACCCCGACCCCCGAGGACCACCTCGCGGATCCCTGGGTCGGCCATGCCTGGACGTACGAGCCGCTGCTTGTGCCTCCGGGTAGTCGGGTGCTGCCCCAGGTCCTCCTCCAGGTCGCGGCAGCTCGGCAGGCCTATGGCCGCTGACCTGCGATTTTGACCTTACCTTTGCCCTCCCTTGGGGATTCCGGTACCGTTCACTGTTCGTAGTGAACTACCGGAGGCGCAGTGGATGTTTCCTTGACCATGTGGGCACTGACCATCGCGGGTCTGTGTGCCTTGATCGCCGTCGACTTCCTCATCGGACGCAAGCCGCACGACGTCAGCATCAAGGAAGCGGGAATCTGGACGGTCGTCTGGATCGCTCTCGCCGCCCTCTTCGGGCTCGGCCTGGCGCTCTTCGCGGGCGGTCAGCCCGCCGGTGAGTTCTTCGCGGGGTTCATCACCGAGAAGTCGCTGAGCGTCGACAACCTCTTCGTCTTCGTCCTGATCATGTCGAAGTTCGCGGTGCCCTCGAAGTACCAGCAGCGGGTGCTGCTCGTCGGCGTCCTCATCGCCCTGGTGCTGCGGGCGGTCTTCATCGCCGGCGGCGCCGCGATCATCGCCAACTTCTCCTGGGTCTTCTACATCTTCGGCGCGTTCCTGATCTGGACCGCCTGGAAGCTGATCAAGGAGGCGCTTGCCGACCCGGAGGACGAGGAGTTCGAGGAGAACAAGCTCCTCAAGCTCGTCGAGAGGCGCGTGCCGTCCACCGACAAGTACCACGGCACCAAGCTGTTCATCGTCGAGAACGGCAAGCGCCTGATGACGCCGATGCTCGTCGTCATGCTGGCGATCGGGACCACCGACGTCCTGTTCGCGCTCGACTCCATCCCCGCGATCTTCGGCCTCACCCAGGACCCGTACATCGTCTTCACGGCCAACGCCTTCGCGCTGATGGGCCTGCGACAGCTGTACTTCCTGATCGGCGGACTGCTCAAGAAGCTGGTCCACCTCTCCTACGGGCTGTCGGTCATCCTCGGCTTCATCGGCGTGAAGCTGGTCCTGCACGCGATGCACGAGTCCGGGGTGAACGTCCCGGAGATCTCCATCCCGGTCTCGCTCGGCGTCATCGTGGTCGTCCTCGCGGTCACCACCGTCACCAGCCTGATCGCCTCCAAGAAGCAGGTGGCGGCCGAAGCGGCCGAAGCGGCCGAGAAGGACAGCATCGACGCGTAACGCGCGGCGGGCAGGGTCCGGCGGGGACACGCCGGGCCCTGCCCACATCCGTCCTGTACGGCAGGTCTAGGGTCTTTCCGGGCCCCGGTATTGGCCGCCGGGACCGGACGGATGCGAGGACGAAATGGCTGCTGCGTTCAGCACCACGGCGGCGGCTCTGCCGGAACTGACGGTGTCCACCTTCCTGGGCGCCTGGCAACTGGACGGCGTGGCGCTCGCCGGCGTGCTCCTGCTGGGCGGGCTCTACGCCGCGGGCGTGCTGCGCCGCGGCGGCGGCCGCTGGCCGGTCGCACGGACCGCGGCGTTCGTGGTGCTCGGCCTGGGCGCGATCGTGGTCGCCACCATGTCCGGCCTCGCGGTGTACGGGCGGGTGCTCTTCTGGCCCGCCGCCGTGCAGAACATCGTGCTCGACCTGATCGCCCCGCTGGGCCTGGCGCTCGGCGACCCGCTGGCCCTCGTCACACCGGACGGCCCACTGCACGGCGTACTCACCGGCCGGGTGGTGCGACTGCTGACCTATCCGCTGGTCAGCTCGGCGGCGGTACTCGGCTCCGAGTTGACGATCTACTTCACGCCCTACTTCGAGACGGCGCTGCGCCATGACGCCGTCCGCCAGCTGATGCATCTTCAGCTGTTGCTGACCGGCTGCCTGTTCGTGCTGCCGATGCTCACCCACCAGGAACTGCTGCCCCGCTGGTGCACCCACCCGGTGCGCGCCGCCCTGGTTTTCCTCGACGGGCTCTTCGACTCGCTCCCCGGTATCGTCGTCATGACGAGCGGGACGCTGGTGGCGGGCCACTGGTACGCGGCGCAGCCCCGCACCTGGGGCCCGAGCCCGAAGCAGGACCAGCTGATCGGCGGCGGGCTGATGCTCACCCTCGCCGAGCTCGTAGGCCTGCCGTTCCTGATCGCGGTCTTCGCCCAGTGGTGGCGGACGGACCGCGCGAAGACCGTGGCCCTGGACGCACGCCTGGACCGCGAACTCCTCCCCGCGACCACAGAGACGCCCCCGTCCGCCCGCCACTCGGCCCCCGCCGTACCGGAGATGACCCGCCCCTGGTGGGAGACCGATTCCGGCGAGGTGGGCCAGAGAATGCGCCGTCGCTCCTAGCTCCCGCCGGCGGGAGGCGCTGGGCGCCGCCATACCGCGCCTGCTCAGTCGACTGCGGCCGAAGCTCGCCTACCGGGTCGGCGGCGTGCTCCGGATCCGGGAGCGGGAGCAGGACCGCCTCGGTGTGACGGTGACCGTCACCGCGTACGTGTTCGGCGGGTCCCGTTCGACCACGTTGTGGGGGAGCGAATGGGACGAGGTCATCCACGAGGTCGGCTGTTGGGTGATCAGCTCACTGCTGCCGGTCACCCGCCGAATGGCTGGGCAGGAATCGCTCGAAGAGATATTTCCTGGACGCGCTCGGCAGAGTCTCCGCGCCGTCGGCGGACGGGCTGACCCAGCTGGGTGACCCGCGGCCCACACCCTGATAGGCCGCGGGCGGATCACCAGCCGCGCTCGCGCCATTCGGCGAGGTGCGGGCGCTCGGCGCCGAGGGATGTGTCGGCGCCGTGGCCCGGGTAGACCCAGGTCTCGTCGGGAAGCGTGTCGAAGAGCTTGGCGGTGACGTCGTCCAGCAGCCGGGTGAAGGCCTCCGGGTCGCTGTGGGTGTTGCCGACGCCGCCGGGGAAGAGGCAGTCGCCGGTCCACAGGTGCGGGTGGCCGTGCGGGTCGTCGTAGACGAGGGCGATGCTGCCGGGCGTGTGGCCGACCAGGTGGCGGGCGGTCAGCTCGATCCGGCCGACCCGGACGGTGTCGCCGTCCTCGACCAGGACCTCGGTGGGAACCGGGATGCCTTCGGCGTCATAGCGCCCGGCGCAGGTGCGCGCGCCGGTGGCGGCCTTGACCTCGCTGAGCGCGCCCCAGTGGTCGGCGTGCCGGTGGGTGGTGACGACGGAGGTGATTCCGTCGTCACCGATCAGACCCAGCAGCGTCCGCGGCTCGGCGGCCGCGTCGATCAGCAGTTGCTCGCCGGAGTCGCGGCAGCGCAGCAGATACGCGTTGTTGTTCATCGGGCCGACCGCGACCTTGGTGATGATGAGGTCGGTGAGCTCATGCACATCCGGCGCGCCGCCGACCTTCACTTCTCCGTTATAGGGCATGCCGCCCAGGTTAGTGCCGTCAGATGAGCGGCGGGAGGACCGGCAGGGGGTGGTCCGGGTCGGTGGCCAGGCCCTCGCCCTTGGCGCGGCCGCTGACCCAGGCCAGCAGGGCGTTGCCGGTGCCGCTGACGGTCAGTTCCGGCTCGGTGGCGGCGCCGAGGTCCCAGGAGGATCCGCTGCCGGTGTCGTGCAGCCGGACGGCGGCGACGCCCTCGTGGCCGGAGAGGCTGTCGAGCAGCGCGTCGAGCTGCCGCCGGGTGAAGTCCGCCGGAAGATCGTCGAAACCGCAACCGATCCCGAGATCCACATGGTGGAAGTTGATCTCGACGAGCCGCCGCCACGGGATCTCGGCCGCGGCGATCACCTTGCCGGACCGCATCCGGACCTGGGCGGCCCAGGCCTGCGGGGGAATCTCCGCCACGGCCAGCGCGAAGCGGTCCGCCGAGCTCCGCAGATCGTCGAGGTGCTCGGCGAGCGGGCGGCCCGCGCCGTCGGCGATGTCCTTGTCGCGGACCTCGGTGCTGATGTACTGCGGGGTCTCCTCGCCGGTGCGCGCCCAGGTGAGGAGGTTGACCAGCGAGTCGGCGTTGCGGGCGAGGTGCGCCAGGACGTGGCCGCGGGTCCAGCCGGGCAGCAGCGAGGGCTCGGCGACGGCGGTGGCGGGGAGCGCCGCGACCGCCTCGATCATCCGTTCGGTGGCTACCTGTACGGCAGCCGCATCGCGGGCGGGGTCGGGTCGTTGGACGGACACGGGGCCTCCTGATCGTCAGCCTGATCGACAGTGCACCGACGACGCTAGCGCGGTCACTCGGTCGGGTGAACATGGCAGGCTCCCCCCGTAAATCGAATGTGCGTGCTATAGGCTTGGTCTGTCACAACAGGAAGAAATGTTGACGGCACCCCGTTTAGGCTGACTGGGGGTGCCGACCCTCTCTTTTTCTATGAAAGGTGCGCACTGGCGTGGCCGATCGACTCACAGTCCGTGGCGCTCGCGAGCACAACCTCAAGAATGTCTCGCTCGACCTCCCCCGGGACGCGCTCATCGTGTTCACCGGGCTCTCCGGGTCGGGCAAGTCCTCCCTCGCGTTCGACACGATCTTCGCCGAGGGGCAGCGCCGGTACGTCGAGTCGCTCTCCTCCTACGCCCGGCAGTTCCTGGGCCAGATGGACAAGCCCGACGTCGACTTCATCGAGGGCCTCTCACCGGCCGTCTCGATCGACCAGAAGTCCACCTCGCGCAACCCGCGCTCCACCGTCGGCACCATCACCGAGGTCTACGACTACCTCCGGCTGCTCTTCGCCCGGATCGGCAAGCCGCACTGTCCCGAGTGCCGCCGGCCGATCTCCCGCCAGTCGCCGCAGGCCATCGTGGACCGGGTGCTGGAGCTGGAGGAGGGCAGCCGCTTCCAGGTGCTCTCCCCGCTGGTGCGCGAGCGCAAGGGCGAGTTCGTCGATCTCTTCGCCGACCTGCAGACCAAGGGGTACAGCCGGGCCCGGGTGGACGGCGTCACCGTCCAGCTGACCGAGCCGCCGGTGCTCAAGAAGCAGGAGAAGCACACCATCGAGGTGGTCATCGACCGCCTCACGGTCAAGGAGAGCGCCAAGCGGCGGCTGACGGACTCCGTCGAGACCGCCCTCGGGCTGGCCGGCGGCATGGTCATCCTGGACTTCATCGACCTGCCCGAGGACGACCCGCAGCGCGAGCGGATGTTCTCCGAGCACCTGTACTGCCCCTACGACGACCTCTCCTTCGAGGAGCTGGAGCCGCGCTCCTTCTCCTTCAACTCGCCCTTCGGCGCCTGCCCGCAGTGCAGCGGCATCGGCACCCGCATGGAGGTCGACCCGGAGCTGATCGTCCCGGACGAGGAGAAGTCGCTGGAGGACGGCGCGGTCGCGCCGTGGTCCGGCGGCATGTCCAAGGGGTACTTCCAGCGGCTCGTCGAGGCACTCGGCGAGGAGCTCGGCTTCCGTACGGACATCCCCTGGGCGGGACTGCCGGTGCGCGCCAAGAAGGCGCTGCTGCACGGCCACAAGACGCAGATCAAGGTGGCCTACAAGAACCGGTACGGCCGCGAGCGCGCCTACACGACCAACTTCGAAGGCGCGATCCCGTTCGTCAAGCGGCGGCACCAGGAGTCCGAGACGGACTCCAGCCGCGAGCGCTTCGAGGGCTTCATGCGCGAGGTGCCCTGCCCGACCTGCGAGGGCACCCGCCTCAAGCCGATCGTGCTCGCGGTCACCGTCCAGGGCCGCTCCATCGCCGATGTCTCGGCGATGTCGATCAGCGACTGCGCCGACTTCCTGTCCGCGATGAAGCTGGACGCCCGCGACAAGAAGATCGCCGAGCGGGTCCTGAAGGAGGTCAACGAGCGGCTGAAGTTCCTGGTCGACGTCGGCCTGGACTACCTCTCGCTCAACCGCGCCTCGGGCAGCCTCTCCGGCGGCGAGGCCCAGCGCATCCGGCTCGCCACCCAGATCGGCTCCGGCCTGGTCGGCGTGCTCTATGTGCTGGACGAGCCGTCGATCGGTCTGCACCAGCGGGACAACCACCGGCTCATCGAGACCCTGGTGCGGCTGCGGGACCTCGGCAACACCCTGATCGTGGTGGAGCACGACGAGGACACCATCAAGATCGCCGACTGGATCGTCGACATCGGCCCGGGCGCCGGTGAACACGGCGGCAAGGTCGTGCACTCGGGTTCGCTCAAGGAGCTGCTGGCCAACGAGGAATCGCTGACCGGCCAGTACCTGTCCGGCAAGCGCTCGATCCCGATGCCGGACATCCGCCGGCCGGTGGACCGCGACCGGCAGCTCACCGTGCACGGCGCCCGCGAGCACAACCTGCAGGACATCGACGTGTCCTTCCCGCTCGGGGTGCTCACCGCCATCACCGGCGTCTCGGGATCCGGCAAGTCGACGCTGGTCAACGACATCCTCTACACCCACCTGGCGCGCGAGCTGAACGGGGCGCGCAGCGTCCCGGGCCGGCACACCCGGGTGGAGGGCGACGACCTGGTGGACAAGGTCGTGCACGTGGACCAGTCGCCGATCGGCCGCACCCCGCGCTCCAACCCGGCCACGTACACCGGTGTCTTCGACCACGTCCGCAGGCTCTTCGCCGAGACGATGGAGGCGAAGGTGCGCGGCTATCTGCCGGGCCGCTTCTCCTTCAACGTCAAGGGCGGCCGCTGCGAGAACTGCTCGGGCGACGGCACGATCAAGATCGAGATGAACTTCCTGCCGGACGTCTACGTCCCGTGCGAGGTCTGCCACGGCGCCCGCTACAACCGCGAGACGCTGGAGGTGCACTTCAAGGGCAAGTCCATCTCCGAGGTGCTCGACATGCCGATCGAGGAGGCGCTGGACTTCTTCGAGGCCGTCCCGACGATCTCCCGCCATCTGCGCACCCTGAACGAGGTGGGGCTGGGGTACGTCCGGCTCGGGCAGTCGGCGCCGACCCTCTCCGGCGGCGAGGCACAGCGCGTCAAGCTCGCCAGTGAGCTGCAGAAGCGCTCCACCGGCCGGACGGTCTACGTCCTGGACGAGCCGACCACCGGTCTGCACTTCGAGGACATCAGCAAGCTCATCAAGGTGCTGTCGGGCCTGGTCGACAAGGGCAACACGGTGATCGTCATCGAGCACAACCTCGATGTCATCAAGACCGCCGACTGGGTCATCGACATGGGCCCCGAGGGCGGTAACGGCGGCGGTCTGGTGGTGGCCGAGGGCACCCCCGAGGACATCGCGGGGTCGACGGCGAGCCACACCGGCAAGTTCCTGCGCGACATCCTCGGCGACCGGGTGAGCGATGCCACGGTGCCGCCGAGGAAGAAGCCGGCGGCGAAGAAGGCCCCGGCCAAGAAGGCCGTCGCGAAGAAGGCCACGGCCGCGGAGACCGTCGCCGCACCCGCCAAGAAGGCGGCGGCGCGCAAGAAGGCCGCGAGCAAGGCCTGACACCGGTAGGCAGAGGTGCCTGACACCGACAGGCTCAGGTTGGGGACGTAGGGTACTGGTCTCAAGATCAGTCCCTACGTCCCTTTCCGCGTCCTGAGCCTGGAGCACCACCATGACCGAACCGCACGCCGCCTGCCGCCGTACCGTTTTGCGGGGCGCGGCTCTCGCCGGAGTCGCCGGCCTGGGCCTCACGGCCTGCGGCGGATCCGGCAAGGACAACGCCGCGGCCACCGGTCCCGTCGACCTCGGCCCGGCCACCGAAGTCGCCGTCGGGGGCGCCAAGCTGTTCCGCAATGACAAGGTCGTGGTCTCGCAGCCCACCCAGGGCGCCTACAAGGCGGTCAGCGCGGTCTGCACGCACGCCGGCTGCGTGGTGGACAAGATCGAGGACGGCGTCGTCTCCTGCCCCTGCCACGGCAGCCGCTTCAACGCGACGACCGGCGCCGTCGTACAGGGCCCGGCGACCGCGCCGCTGCCCCCGGTCGAGGTGCGCGTCGAGGGCGGCAAGCTGATCACCGGCGCCAAGGCCTGACACCCGGCCCCGTTCAGGACCCGTCCCAACTGTTCACCGTCCCGATCGTTCAGGAGCCGTCCCGACCCCTTCAGGACGCGTCCCGACCCTTCAGGACCAGTCCCAGGCGATCCCCAGGAGGCCCGGCCGTACCGTCTCCTCGACGAAGTGGACGGTGCCGCGGCCGTTGAGGAGCAGCTCGGCGACCGCCTGCTGAGGGGCGCCCTGTGTCGGTTGCTCGAAGCGGCGGCAGCGCACCGGCAGGGCGCCGGGCGCGAAGCCGGCCTGCAGGACGTACTGGCCGCCGCCGAAGGGGAAGCCGCGGACGTACTCGCCGCCCGGCGGCCCGCTGCCGTCGTCGAAGCCGTAGCCGAGCAGGGCGGTGTCGCCGGCGCGCAGCCGGCCGTCGAAGAGCAGCTCGGCGACGACCACTCCGGACTCCTGGTGCCGCCTGACGCGTCCGACGCGGCAGTTGTCGGCCGCCCGCACCCGCACCCGCTCGACATCGCAGCCGGGGTCGCCGTGGTGGATGGCCACATAGCGGTCCACGCCGTCGCGGTGTGCGCGCACCACGTGCTGCGAGTCGTGCGCGACCAACTCCCGCCCCTCGCCGATCCGCACCCGCTCGAAGTGCACGACGGTGTGGAGCCCGCCGTCCGCCGGTGAGCCGAGCTCCGCGAGCAGGCTCTCCAGGGCCGCGGCCGGTTCCATCAGGTACTGGTACGAGCGGGCCGGCGGGCGGTCCGGTGTCGTGCGGGGCACGAGCAGCCGGCTCAGCGAGTGCGCGGGCAACTCCAGGACGTCCTCCAACGCCCGGACGGCGCGCAGCGATTCGGCCCGCTCCGGCCTGCGGATGCCGCTCTGCCAGTAGCTGAGGCTGGTCACGGACACCCGCACGCCGCGCTGCGCGAGACGGTGCCGCACGCGTTCCAGGGCCAGACCGCGGGCGGCGACGGCCGTCCGCAGGGCGTGGTGGAAGGGCCCGGTGCGCAACGCCTCGGACAATGCGGTTCTCTGGGACATCGCGCTCCTCCGGCCGCGCGGTCTGTGAACGTTCACCCACATGGTGGCCGGTACGTCTCGCGGCACGCTGCTGACCTGCTGATCCGCGCCCTGCGTTCACACCCGTACCGCGGGCGTTCACACCTGGCTCGCCCCCACATTCAAGCCCGTTGACCGGTCCCCGACAACACCCGATGCTCTGATCCAGCGTCCGGACGCGCTCCTCCACCCCCCACTTCCCGACAGGGAGGAACGCCATGCTCCAACCCTTCCGCATGCGGTTCCGCGGCCGCGGACGCCTCGCGGCGGTCGTTCTCGCACTCGCCGCGACGTTCGGCCTCGGCATCACCGGCACCCCCACGGCCGGCGCCACCACCAGCCCCGCGTCCAGTGCCGTGACGGCCGCCGCACCCGGCACAGCACCCGGCACGACATCCGGTACGGCGCCCGGCGCCGCGACCAGCACCCTGGCCGGTGCGAAGCAGCTGAACATCACGATGCAGGCGCAACAGAACACCAACTGGTGCTGGGCCGCGAGCGGCAACACCATCGCCACCTGGTTCGGCCGCAACTACTCGCAGAACCAGTTCTGCAACGCCGCCTTCAACCGGGCCCAGGGCTCGACCTGCGGCAACTGGCAGGCCTCCCTGGACAACGTGCAGAACGCGCTGGACTGGGCCGGCATCAACCCCGGCAGTTACGTCACCGGCTATCTCCGCTACACCACCGTGCAGAGCGAGATCAGCGCCGACCGGCCGGTGGAGACCCGGATCGCGTGGAGCTCCGGCGGCGGTCACATGCATGTGCTCTACGGCTACGACACCGCCACCAACTTCGTCTACTGGGGCGACCCGTGGCCGTCCAACTACCGCTACAACTGGGCGGACTACTCGTACTACGTCAACAACAGCTCGTTCTCCTGGACCCATTCGCTCTACCGGATCGGAGCGTGAGGCGCCGATGAAGACCAGCTCGACACACAAGATCGCGGCAGGCGCCGCCGCCGTCCTGGCATCCGGCGCGCTCACCCTGGCCGTCGTCCCCGTGGCGCACGCCGACGACGCCCCCACCCCGTCCGTCGCCCCCGCCGCCGCCCGCGAGGCCGCGGCCGCGCCGGCCACCCTCGACACGCTCTCCCGCTTCTTCGCCCGCGACGGCGCCACCACCCTGAAGGCCGCCGCACCGCACCTCGAAGGGGCGACCGTCACCGTCAACACCCTCAACCCCGGCTTCGTCGCGGGTGACCGGGGCGCGGCCGTCGCGCTGCCGGACTTCGCCGCCACCAAGGCGGTCTCCGCCGACGGGCGCACCGCCTCCGTGTGGACGGTGCGCAGCGGCGCGGCCTGGCGGGTGGTGAACATCGCCACCGGCAGCGACGAGACCGACTTCGTCGCCAAGGGCGGCGCGCAGCCCGGCTCCACGGTCTTCCGCGAGCCGCAGATCGACGCCTGGTACGTGGTGCGCGGAGGCAGGGTCCTGCCGCTCGATCCGGACGCGGTCAAGGCCGTGGGCGCCGGTGGCACCACGCTGGCCGGCTACCAGCAGCTGGTCCACCGCAGGTACGGCGACAAGCTGCCCGGCTCGGCCTACGACAAGGCGGGCCTCGGCGGCGGTTACGACACCCGGGCCGGGGCCGCAGCGGCCCCCGGAGCCGTCCCGGCGGCCGTCGCTCCGGCCGTGTCGGCGCCCCGGGAGGCCCGGGAGACCACCGCGGGCGGAGAGCTCGGCAAGGGTGCTCCGCTCGGTGCGGTCGGCGCCGGTCTCGCGCTGATCACCGCGCTGGCCTTCGGCATGCGCCACCGCACCACGCGGCGTAGCTGAACCGTCATTCCCGGTCCCCGCGCGTGACCCGTGCCGGGACCGGGAATGTCACCGCCCGCCAGTAGGGTGGTGGCATGGCAGACCCCTCCAGTTACAGACCGAAGCCGGGTCAGATCCCCGACTCGCCGGGGGTCTACAAATTCCGGGACGAGCACGGCCGGGTGATCTACGTCGGCAAGGCGAAGAGCCTGCGCCAGCGGCTGTCCTCGTACTTTCAGGACATCGCCAATCTGCACCAGCGCACCCGCACCATGGTGACGACCGCCGCGTCCGTCGAGTGGACCGTGGTCGGCACCGAGGTCGAGGCGCTGCAGCTGGAGTACTCCTGGATCAAGGAGTTCGACCCCCGGTTCAACGTCAAGTACCGGGACGACAAGAGCTATCCGTCGCTGGCCGTCACCATGGGTGAGGAGTTCCCGCGGGTCCAGGTGATGCGCGGGCCCAAGAAGAAGGGCGTGCGGTACTTCGGGCCGTACGCCCACGCCTGGGCGATCCGCGAGACCGTCGACCTGATGCTGCGGGTCTTCCCCGTGCGGACCTGCTCCGCAGGGGTGTTCAAGCGGTCCGCGCAGATCGGCCGGCCCTGCCTGCTCGGCTACATCGGCAAGTGCGCCGCCCCCTGCGTCGGCCGCGTCACCCCGCAGGAGCACCGCGAACTCGCGGAGGAGTTCTGCGACTTCATGGCCGGCCGCACCGGCACGTACCTGCGCCGCCTGGAGCAGCAGATGCGCGACGCGGCCTCCGAGATGGAGTACGAGAAGGCCGCCCGGCTGCGCGACGACATAGAAGCGCTCAAGCGCGCCCTGGAGAAGAACGCGGTGGTCTTCAACGACGCCACCGACGCCGACCTGATCGCGGTCGCCGAGGACGAGCTGGAGGCGGCCGTCCAGATCTTCCACGTCCGCGCCGGCCGGGTGCGGGGTCAGCGCGGCTGGGTCACCGACAAGGTCGAGGCGGTCGACACCGCCGGGCTCGTCGAGCACGCTTTGCAGCAGCTCTACGGCGACGAGAAGGGCGAGGGCGTCCCCAAGGAGGTGCTGGTCCCGGCGATGCCGCAGACCGCCGACGCGCTCACCCTGTGGCTCGGCGAGCGGCGCGGTTCGCAGGTCAGCCTGCGGGTCCCGCAGCGCGGCGACAAGAAGGACCTGATGATCACCGTGCAGCGCAACGCGCAGCAGGCGCTCGCGCTGCACAAGACCAAGCGCGCCTCGGACCTCACCACCCGCTCCCGGGCCCTGGAGGAGATCTCCGCGGCGCTGGAGCTGGACACCGCCCCGCTGCGGATCGAGTGCTTCGACATCTCGCACCTCCAGGGTGACGACGTGGTCGCCTCGATGGTGGTCTTCGAGGACGGCCTGGCCCGCAAGAGCGAGTACCGCCGCTTCCAGATCAGGTCCTTCGAGGGCCAGGACGACGTCCGGTCCATGCACGAGGTGATCTCCCGGCGCTTCCGCCGCTATCTGCAGGAGAAGCAGAAGACGGGCGAGTGGGACGTCGGGGCGGCCGGCGGTGAGGTCGGCGCGGAGGGCGGCGAGGTCAGCGAGGCGGTGGGCGGGCCCATCGACCCCGAGACCGGGCGGCCGCGCAAGTTCGCGTACCCGCCGCAGCTCGTCGTCGTCGACGGCGGGCAGCCGCAGGTCGCGGCCGCCCAGCGGGCGCTGGCGGAGCTCGGCATCGAGGACGTGGCCGTCTGCGGCCTCGCCAAGCGCCTGGAGGAGGTCTGGCTGCCGGACGACGACGATCCGGTGATCCTGCCCCGCACGAGCGAGGGCCTGTACCTGTTGCAGCGGATCCGGGACGAGGCACACCGCTTCGCGATCTCGTACCAGCGCACCAAACGATCGAAATCGATGAAGGCGGGCGCCCTGGACGCGGTGCCTGGCCTGGGCGAGACACGCCGCCAGGCGCTGCTCAAGCATTTCGGCTCGCTCAAGCGGCTGCGGGCCGCCACGGTGGAGCAGATCTGCGAGGTTCCGGGCATCGGCCGCCGCACCGCCGAGACCGTCGCCGCGGCCCTGGCCGGAGCCGCGCCCGCCGCTCCCGCGGTGAACACCGCCACTGGAGAGATCATTGAGGATGAGTAGACGGCCGCACCCGGGGGCCGCCTCAGTGGAACGGGGGAGACAGCGATGACAGAGAACGACGGAGACGGAGCACAAGTGACGACCGGTGGAGCGGGTGAGGCCGCCGAGGCCATCCCCGAGCTGGTGATCATCTCCGGCATGTCCGGAGCCGGCCGCAGCACCGCGGCCAAGTGTCTCGAGGACCTCGGCTGGTTCGTCGTGGACAACCTGCCGCCCGCCCTGATCCCCACCATGGTGGACCTCGGCGCGCGCTCGCAGGGCAATGTGGCGCGGATCGCGGTCGTCGTGGACGTCCGGGGCCGCCGCTTCTTCGACAACCTCAGAGAGTCCCTGGCGGACCTCGACGCCAAGGGCGTCAAGCGCCGCGTGGTGTTCCTGGAGGCCTCCGACGACCTCCTGGTGCGCCGCTTCGAGTCCGTCCGCCGCCCGCACCCGCTGCAGGGCGACGGCCGGATCGTGGACGGCATCGCCAAGGAGCGCGACCTGCTGCGCGAGCTGCGCGGCGAGGCCGACCTGGTGATCGACACCTCCAGCCTGAACGTGCACGAGCTGCGATCCAAGATGGACGCCCAGTTCGCCGGCGACGAGGAGCCCGAGCTGCGGGCGACGGTCATGTCGTTCGGCTTCAAGTACGGGCTGCCCGTCGACGCGGACCTGGTGGTCGACTGCCGCTTCATCCCGAACCCGCACTGGGTGCCGGAGCTGCGCCCGTACACCGGTCTGAACGACGAGGTCGCCCAGTACGTCTTCAACCAGCCGGGCGCCAAGGAGTTCCTGGACCGGTACGCCGAGCTGCTGCACATCATCGCCGCCGGCTACCGCCGGGAGGGCAAGCGCTACGTGACCATCGCCGTCGGCTGCACCGGCGGCAAGCACCGCAGTGTCGCCATGTCCGAGCGGCTGGCCGCACGGCTCTCCTCGGACGGCGTGGAGACCGTCATCGTCCACCGGGACATGGGGCGCGAGTGATCCGGACGGCACGGCGCCTGCGTCGCACGAGCCGTCGCTCCGGAGTACCGCCGAAAGTGGTCGCCCTGGGCGGTGGCCACGGCCTGTCCGCCTCGCTGAGCGCCCTGCGCCGGATCACCGGCGACCTGACCGCCGTCGTCACCGTCGCCGACGACGGCGGCTCCAGCGGCCGGCTGCGCGAGGAGATGGGCGTCCTGCCCCCCGGCGACCTGCGCAAGGCGCTGGCCGCGCTGTGCGGGGACGACGAGTGGGGGCGTACCTGGGCCAAAGTGATCCAGCACCGCTTCGTCAGCAAGGGGGACCTGCACGGACACGCCGTGGGCAATCTGCTGATTGTCGCCCTCTGGGAGCAGCTCAACGACGAGGTCGCGGCCCTCGAATGGGTCGGCCGGCTACTGGGTGCGCACGGCCGGGTGCTGCCCATGTCCGCGGTGCCGCTGGACCTCCATGCGAGCGTCCGCGGGCACGACCCGGCGAAGCCCGACGAGACCACCACGGTACGGGGCCAGGCCACGGTCGCCCTCACCCCCGGTGACGTGCAGGAAGTGTGGTTGCTGCCGGCCGATCCGCCGGCCGTTCCGGAGGCCGTCCAGGCGGTCCTGGACGCGGACTGGGTGGTCCTCGGACCGGGGTCCTGGTTCTCGTCGGTGATCCCGCATCTGCTGGTCCCCGAACTGGCCGACGCATTGGTGAACACGCGTGCCCGCAAGGTCCTCACACTGAACCTCGCACCCCAGCCGGGGGAAACTGACGGCTTTTCTCCGCAGCGTCACTTGGAGGTTTTGGCCCGACACGCCCCTAAACTCACCATCGACGTGGTGTTGGCCGACGAGGCCGCCGTGCCCGACCGGGAGAGCCTGGCCAAGGCTGCCGAACGGTTGTGCGGCACGGTCGAGCTGGCGCGGATAGCGGCCCCTGACGGGCCGCGGCACGATCCGGAGCTGTTGGCCACCGCGTATGACCGGATTTTTCGTATGCGTGGAAGGATCGGCCCATGGCGATGACGGCAGCGGTGAAGGATGAGATTTCCCGGCTCCCCGTCACCCGGACCTGCTGCCGGAAGGCGGAGGTCTCGTCGATCCTGCGGTTCGCGGGCGGTCTGCACCTGGTGAGCGGCCGCATCGTGATCGAGGCGGAGCTGGACACCGGGATCGCGGCCCGGCGGCTGCGGAAGGACATCCTGGAGATCTTCGGCCACTCCTCGGACCTGGTGGTGATGGCCCCGGGCGGGCTGCGCCGCGGCAGCCGGTACGTGGTCAGAGTGGTCGCCGGCGGTGACCAGCTGGCGCGGCAGACCGGTCTGGTGGACGGCCGCGGCCGCCCCATCCGGGGCCTACCCCCGCAGGTCGTCTCCGGCGCCACCTGCGACGCCGAGGCGGCCTGGCGCGGGGCCTTCCTGGCCCACGGCTCGCTCACCGAGCCGGGCCGCTCCTCGTCGCTGGAGGTCACCTGCCCCGGCCCCGAGGCGGCGCTGGCCCTGGTCGGCGCGGCCCGCAGGCTGCAGATCCCGGCCAAGGCCCGCGAGGTGCGCAACGTCGACCGGGTGGTCGTACGGGACGGCGACGCGATCGGCGCGCTGCTGACCCGGCTCGGCGCCCATGACTCCGTCCTGGCCTGGGAGGAGCGCCGGATGCGCCGCGAGGTCCGGGCCACCGCGAACCGGCTGGCCAACTTCGACGATGCGAACCTGCGCCGTTCCGCGCGGGCCGCGGTCGCGGCCGGCGCTCGGGTGCAGCGCGCCCTGGAGATCCTCGGCGAGGAGGTGCCCGAGCACCTCGCGGCCGCCGGCCGGCTGCGGATCGAGCACAAGCAGGCGTCGCTGGAGGAGCTGGGCTCGCTCGCCGAGCCGCCGCTGACCAAGGACGCGGTCGCCGGCCGTATCCGCCGCCTGCTGGCCATGGCCGACAAGCGCGCCTCCGACATGGGCATGCCCGGCACTGAAGCGAACCTCACCGAGGAAATGGTCGGCTGACCCCGCCGCCGTTCTCCGCGGAGCCCGACCGCCTCGCGGAGCCCATCGTCCCGCGGAGCCCAACCGCCCTACGGGCGCGGCCCGGTGGCGGTGTCGAACGGTTTGTTGAATTCGGGGACCGGTCGTCTCAGCATCCGGAGCGGCCGGTCAGCAGCTCCTCGGTGACACTCCGTGACACATGGAGTGAGCTGGGAAAACGCGCGCTGAGCGGGCGCTCAGGGCCCGTCCGGGCGCCGTCGATGTCACTGGGAACACGTGGGCGAGGTAGGGTCGTGAGTGGTCGGGGACATCCCATATTTCGCAGCCGGAGTGGATTCCGGCACATCAGCGAGGAGATCGGTTCGTGACGATCCGGGTAGGCATCAACGGCTTCGGTCGTATTGGTCGCAACTTCTTCCGTGCCGCTCTTGAGCAGGGCGCGGACATCGAGATCGTCGGTGTCAACGACCTGACTGACAACGCGACCCTGGTGCACCTTCTTAAGTACGACAGCATCCTGGGCCGCCTCAAGGCAGAGGTCACGCACACCGACGACACCATCACGGTCGGCGGCAAGACCTTCAAGACGATGGCGGAGCGGGACCCGGCGAACCTGCCGTGGGCCGAGCTCGGCGCCGACATCGTCATCGAGTCCACGGGCTTCTTCACCAAGCGCGAGGATGCCGCCAAGCACCTCGCGGCCGGCGCGAAGAAGGTCCTCATCTCGGCTCCGGCCAAGGACGAGGACATCACCGTGGTCATGGGCGTCAACCACGAGAAGTACGACGCGGCGAAGCACAACATCATCTCCAACGCCTCGTGCACCACGAACTGTGTGGCGCCGATGGCCAAGGTCCTCCTGGAGAACTTCGGCATCGTCAAGGGCCTGATGACGACGATTCACGCCTACACGAACGACCAGAAGATCCTGGACTTCCCGCACAGCGACCTGCGCCGTGCGCGGGCCGCCGCGATCAACATCATCCCGACCTCCACGGGTGCCGCCAAGGCCACCGCGCTGGTCATCCCCGAGCTCAAGGGCAAGCTGGACGGCACCTCGCTGCGCGTCCCGGTCCCGACCGGCTCCATCACCGACCTCGTGGTGACCGTCGAGCGTGACGTCACCAAGGAAGAGGTCAACGCGGCCTTCCAGAAGGCGGCCGAGGGCCAGCTCAAGGGCATCCTCGAGTACACCGAGGACCTCATCGTCTCCACGGACATCGTCAACGAGCCGGCCTCGTGCACGTTCGACTCGCAGATGACCATGGTCCAGGGCGACCAGGTCAAGATCTTCGGCTGGTACGACAACGAGTGGGGCTACTCCAACCGCCTGGTGGACCTGACCACCTTCGTCGGCGGCCAGCTCTGAGTCACGGCCTAGCCACGCAGATGTGAGTGACAGGGCTCGGCCGACGCGATGACGCGTCGGCCGGGCCCTGTCCCTTGTCGACCACGAGGAGCCCACCGGATATGAAGACGATCGACGACCTCCTGAACGAGGGACAGGTCGCGGGCAAGCGGGTGTTCGTCCGCGCCGACCTGAATGTGCCGCTCTCGGGCGCCACCATCACCGACGACGGCCGGATCCGTGCCGCCGTCCCGACCATCACCAAGCTCGTCGCCGCCGGCGCGAAGGTGATCGTCGCCTCCCACCTGGGCCGCCCCAAGGGCGAGCCCGACCCGCAGTTCTCGCTCGCACCGGTCGCCGCACGCCTCGGCGAACTGCTCGGCACGGAGGTCGTGTTCGCGACCGACACCGTCGGGGAGAGCGCGCAGGCGGCCGTCGCCGGTCTGGCCGACAGCGGCGTGGTGCTGCTGGAGAACCTGCGGTTCAACGCGGGCGAGACCGCGAAGGACGACGCCGAGCGCGGCGCCTTCGCCGACCGCCTGGCCTCGCTCGCGGACCTGTACGTCGGTGACGGCTTCGGCGCCGTGCACCGCAAGCACGCCTCCGTGTTCGACCTCCCGGCGCGGCTCCCGCACGCCGCGGGCGGCCTGATCGCCACCGAGGTCGACGTGTTGAAGAAGCTCACCTCCGAGGTGAAGCGGCCGTACGCGGTCGTGCTCGGCGGGGCGAAGGTCTCCGACAAGCTCGGCGTCATCGACCACCTGCTGGAGAAGGCCGACCGGATCCTGATCGGCGGCGGCATGGTCTTCACCTTCCTCAAGGCCCAGGGCCACGAGGTCGGCAAGAGCATGCTCCAGGAGGACCAGATCCCGGTCGTCCAGGAGTACCTCAAGCGTGCCGAGGCCAAGGGCGTGGAGTTCGTGCTGCCGGTCGACGTCGTCGCCGCCGGAGCCTTCCCCGACCTCAAGGCGCAGGCGCCGACCAACCCGGTGACCGTGGACGTCGACGCCATCCCGGCCGACGTGATGGGCCTGGACATCGGTCCGAAGTCCGGTGAGCTCTTCGCCTCGAAGCTCGCCGACGCGGCCACCGTGTTCTGGAACGGCCCGATGGGTGTCTTCGAGCACCCCGACTACGCCCAGGGCACCCGCGCGGTCGCCCAGGCACTGATCGACAGCCCGGCGTTCACCGTGGTCGGCGGCGGTGACTCGGCCGCGGCCGTGCGCATCCTCGGCTTCGACGAGAACGCTTTCGGCCACATCTCGACCGGTGGCGGCGCCAGCCTCGAATACCTCGAGGGCAAGACGCTCCCCGGCCTCGCCGCACTGGAGGACTGACCCAGCATGAGCACCCGTACCCCGCTGATGGCCGGCAACTGGAAGATGAACCTCAACCACCTCGAGGCCATCGCGCACGTCCAGAAGCTCGCCTTCGCCCTCACCGACAAGGACTACGACGCCGTCGAGGTCGCCGTCCTGCCGCCCTACATCGACCTGCGGTCGGTGCAGACCCTGGTCGACGGCGACAAGCTGAAGATCAAGTACGGCGCCCAGGACCTCTCCGCGCACGACTCGGGCGCGTACACCGGTGAGATCTCCGGCCCGATGCTGGCCAAGCTGAAGTGCACGTTCGTGGCCATCGGCCACAGCGAGCGCCGCCAGTACCACGGTGAGGACGAGGAACTCGTCAACGCCAAGATCAAGGCCGCGTACCGGCACGGGCTGACCCCGATCCTGTGCGTCGGCGAGGGCCTGGACGTCCGAAAGGCCGGTCAGCAGGTCCCGCACACCCTCGCCCAGCTCGACGGCGCGCTGCAGGACATCCCGGCCGAGCAGGCCGAGACGATCGTCGTCGCCTACGAGCCGGTGTGGGCCATCGGCACCGGCGAGGTCGCCACCCCCGAGGACGCGCAGGAGGTCTGCGGTGCCATCCGCAGCCGTCTGGCCGAGCTCTACAGCCAGGAACTGGCCGAAAAGGTCCGTATCCAGTACGGCGGCTCGGTCAAGTCCGGAAACGTCGCGGCGATCATGGCGCAGCCGGATGTGGACGGCGCCCTGATCGGCGGCGCGGCGCTCGATGCGGAGGAGTTCGTCAAGATCGTCCGCTTCCGCGACCAGTAGGAACAGTAGGCGGTGGGCCGACCAGGCCCGCACGAAGTACCCTGTCGGGGCCGGACCGGCGCATTGGCGTCCGTTCCGGCCCCGCGCCGTCCGTTTGTAGTCGAGAGAGTTGGTCCAGCCGTGGTTCTCGGGTTCTCCATCGCCCTCATCATCTTCAGCCTGCTGCTCCTGCTGCTGGTGCTGATGCACAAGGGGAAGGGCGGCGGCCTCTCGGACATGTTCGGTGGTGGCATGCAGTCCTCCGTCGGCGGCTCCTCGGTGGCCGAACGCAACCTCGACCGGATCACCGTGGTGATCGGTCTGTTGTGGTTTACGTGCATTGTCGTACTTGGTCTGGTGCTCAAGTTCCAGAAGTAACGCCCGCGGCGTACTCCCGTGAGTCCAGGGAGAACTGACGCCTCGTCGCAAACGCGGCTTATCATGGGAGGGCGTCCTACGGGGCCGGGTACACCACCTGCCACTGGACGGCACGTAAGGTCTCCGTAAACTGGGCGACCTCGCAGCACCATCACGCAGGGAGTTACGACCGTGGCAAGTGGCAACGCGATCCGTGGCAGTCGGGTCGGAGCGGGGCCGATGGGAGAGGCCGAGCGCGGCGAGTCCGCGCCACGCCTCCGCATCTCCTTCTGGTGCTCGAACGGGCACGAGACCCAGCCGAGTTTCGCCAGCGACGCGCAGATCCCGGAGAACTGGGACTGCCCGCGCTGTGGTTTCCCGGCAGGGCAGGACGAGGAGAACCCGCCGGCGCCGCCGCGGACCGAGCCGTACAAGACGCACCTGGCCTATGTGCGGGAGCGGCGCAGCGCGGCCGACGGCGAGGCGATCCTTGCCGAGGCTCTCGCGAAGCTCCGCGGCGAGATCTGAGAGATCCCACCGCGTACGGCACTCGGATATCGCCCTTGTTCGCCGGGCGGGCTCGACGGTGGCCTCAGCCGTCGGCCGAGCTGGACCTTTCCAGCTCGGCCGACGACTGAGGCCGGGAGTCACCCGGCGAACGAGGGTATTTTTCTGCCCTCTCCCGGCCGTGGGCCGCCGTCCGTGCCGGTGGTCGCGCGGGTGTCAGCGGCGGCGGGCGCGGGCCGTGTGGCTGTCGGCGATGTGGGCGGTCAGCGCGACCGCCGCGGTGGCCCGCTCGTAGGTGAGCTGGGCGACCCGGGCCGACAGGCAGTCGATGATCAGCAGCACCGAGTGCCGGGTGCCGTAGCCGCCCCGCCGGAAGCTGGTCTCGGCCGAGGCCGAGGTGAGCCGGATGTCGGCGGCCTGGGCGATCGGCGAGCGCGGGTCGCTGGTGACGGCCACCGTGGTCGCGCCGCGCTCCGCGGCCAGCCGCAGCGGGTCCAGGGCCTCGCGCGTGGTGCCGGAGTGCGAGATCGCCACGGCCACGTCGGACGGCGTCAGCAGCGCCGCGGAGGTCTCGGCCGCGTGCACCTCCGTCCAGCCGCGGGCGGCGCAGCCGATGCCGAACAACCGGGCCTCGGCCTCCCGGGCGGCGATTCCGGAGCCGCCGACCCCGTACACATCGATCCTGCGGGCCCTGGCGAGCGCCTGTGCGGCCCGTTCCAGGCTCTCCCGGTCCAGCTTCTCGACGGTGTGCCGCAGCGCCCGCAGATCGGCCTGGGCGACCACCGCGACGACATGGTCCAGATCGTCGTCGGGGCCGATGTCCGGGCCCAGTACGGGGCTGAGCGGCCCCGCTCCGTCGCCGCCCTGGCTGCGGCCCTGCTCCTGCGCCAGCTCGATCAGCAGATGCTGGTAGGAGTCGAGGCCCAGCGCATGGCAGAAACGCGTCACGGTGGCCTGCGAGGTGCCCGTACGGCGGCCCAGCTCGGCGGCTGAGCCACGGGTGGCCGCCGACGGATCCGCCAGCACCAGCTCGCCCACCTTGCGCAGGGAATCGGACATCCGGGGGAGTTCGGAGCGGATCAGGGCGATGACCATGACGACTCGTCTCGGCTGGGGTCTTGTCGGTCAGTGAATCTATCAATCACCATGCGGTGTGATGAATGAAATTCCCAACCGAAGCCATCACGCAGACCGCGATCGCCGGTCCGCCCCGGCGGACCGGTCGCTGGTGGTCGGCATCGACGCGGGCGGGACCCGGATCCGCGCCTATCTGGCCGAGGCGGCCGGCCCGGCGGGGGAGGCCGGCGGAGCGAGCGCGGCCGGCGCGGTGATCGGCGAGGGTGCCGGCGGTCCCGGCAACGCGATGAGCGTGCCGCGGCCGGCGCTGACCCGGCACCTGGCCGCCGCGCTCGGCGCCGCGGTTCCGGCGGAACTGCGCGGCTCGGTGGCCGCCGTGCTGGGCGGCTTCGCGGGCGCCGCCCCGGACACCGGTCCCGACACCGGCCACGACCTCGCGCTGTCCTGCCTCGGGGCGGCGCTCGCCGAGACCGGTATCGCCGCCGGGAAGGTGGCGGTCCGCGGCGACATCGAGATCGCGTTCGCCTCCGCGCCGGGCATGCCCGCCGACGGGCTGATGCTCATCGCCGGGACGGGCGCGGCGGCGGCACGGATCACCGGGCGCCGGCAGGTGCTGACGGTGGACGGCGACGGGTGGCTGCTCGGTGACGAGGGCGGCGGCTTCTGGCTGGGGCGGGAGGCCGTCAGGGTGGCGCTGCGGGCGCTGACCGGGCGCGGGCCCTGGACCTCGCTGGTCGGCGCGGTGGCAACCCACTACCTGGCGTCCGACGGGGATCCGGTGGCGTTCACCGAGCCGGTGGAGCAGGCGGACCGGCGACGGCTGGGAGAGCTGCGGGACCTGATCGTGCCGCTGGTGTACGCGCAGCCGCCGGTGCGGTTGGCGGCGCTGAGCCCGCTGGTGGTCGCCGCGGACGGTGCGGGCGACCCGGTCGCCGCGGCGCTCCTCGACGAGGCTGCGGGCGAACTCGGCCGGACCGTCGCCGCGTTGCGTCCCGTGGCGGGCGAGCCGCTGGTGGTCACCGGCGGGCTGCTGGCTCCGGCCGGGCCGCTGCTGGGCAGGTTGACGCGGCATGCGCTGGAGATGGGCGTGCGGGTCGTTCCGGTGCCGGACGGCGGAGCGGGCGCGGTGGCGCTGGCGAGGCTCTTGACGTGACCACGATGGCCGATTCATTGTTTCAGTGATTCGTCGGAGTGATGGTTCATTCAACCAAGGAGGCTCGGCCATGGCCGAACCACAGCTCAGCGCCGCCCAGTTCGCCGAGCACGGCCGCGCCGCGGTCGAGCGGGCGATCGGAGCCAACACCGACTCCGTCGTCGCCGCGGCCCGCCTCATCGCCGACAGCGTCGCCGACAACGGTGTCGTCCACGCCTTCGGCACCGGTCACTCCCAGGCCACCGCACTGGAGATCGCTGGCCGGGCCGGCGGCCTCGTCCCGACCAGCCGCATCGGCCTGTCCGACCTGGTGCTGCGTGGCGGCGAGGACCGCTCGGTCCTCGCCGACCCGCTGCTGGAACGCTCCCCGGGGCTGGCCAAGCGGCTCTACGAACTGGCCACCCCGCAGCCGCAGGACCTCTTCGTGATCATCTCCAACTCCGGCGTCAACAACTCCATCGTCGACATGGCCCTGCAGGTCAAGGAGTCCGGGCACCGGTTGATCGCCCTCACCTCGCTGGAGCACACCCACGCCGTGCCCGCGCTCCACAGCAGCGGGAAGCGGCTCGCCGACCTCGCCGACGCCGTACTGGACAACTGCGCGCCGACCGGCGACGCGCTGCTGCCGATGCCGGGCGGCGGCGCGCTGTGCGGGGTCTCCACCCTCACCTCCGCGCTGCTCGTCCAGATGGTCGTCGCCGAGGCGGTCGGCATCCTGACCGCCGAGGGACACGAACCGCCGGTCTACATCTCGGCCAACCTGCCCGGCGGATTCGAGCGCAACGCCGTCCTGGAGGCCCGCTACGAGGGCCGGCTGCACCGCGGCGGGTTCTGAGCCGCGCTCTTCGCCTGCGGGGTGATCGTGCTCGTACCGGCCGTCATCAATTAGTTTGGACCCATGTCCGACACCAATACGCACGGCCGTGCCCGTCTCGACCAGCTGCCTGAATGGCACGCTCTGGGCAAACACCGCGAAGAGCTGGGGGAGGTGCGGCTGCGCGATCTGTTCGACGAGGATCCGCAGCGCGCCGACCGGTACTCCCTGCAGGTCGGTGACCTGCACCTGGACTACTCCAAGCACCTGGTGACCGACGAGACACTGCGCCTGCTGCGCGAGTTGGCGGCGTCGAGCGGCGTGGCCGAACTGCGCGACGCGATGTTCCGCGGCAAGCGGATCAACGTCACGGAGGACCGCGCGGTGCTGCACACCGCGCTGCGCGCCCCGCGCTCCGCCGTCATCGAGGTCGACGGCCATGACGTCGTGCCCGCCGTGCACGCGGTCCTCAGCAAGATGTCCGTCTTCACCGACCGCATCCGCTCCGGCGAGTGGACCGGCCACACCGGCCGGCGCATCACCAACGTCGTCAACATCGGCATCGGCGGCTCCGACCTGGGCCCGGCGATGGCGTACGAGGTGCTCCGCCCGTACACCGACCGCGGGCTGACGTTCCGCTTCGTGTCCAACGTCGACGGCGCCGACCTGCACGAGGCGCTGCGCGATCTGGACCCGGCCGAGACGCTGTTCATCATCGCCTCGAAGACGTTCACCACCATCGAGACCATCACCAACGCCACCTCCGCCCGCAACTGGCTGCTGACCGGCCTGAACGCCGACACCTCGGCCGTCGCCAAGCACTTCGTCGCCCTGTCCACGAACGCGGAGAAGGTCACCGAGTTCGGCATCGACCCGGCGAACATGTTCGAGTTCTGGGACTGGGTCGGCGGCCGGTACTCCTTCGACTCGGCGATCGGCCTGTCGCTGATGCTCGCCATCGGCCCGGACAACTTCCGCGAGATGCTGGCCGGCTTCCATCTGGTGGACGAGCACTTCCGCTACGCCCCGCCGGAGGAGAACGTCCCGCTCCTGCTCGGCCTGTTGGGCGTCTGGTACGGCGGTTTCCACGACGCCCAGTCGCACGCGGTCCTCCCGTACAGCCACTACCTGTCGAGGTTCACCGCGTACCTGCAGCAGCTGGACATGGAGTCCAACGGCAAGTCCGTGGACCGGCAGGGCAACCCGGTGAGCTGGCAGACCGGGCCGGTGGTCTGGGGCACCCCGGGCACCAACGGCCAGCACGCCTACTACCAGCTGCTGCACCAGGGCACCAAGGTCATCCCCGCGGACTTCATCGGCTTCGCCAACCCCATCGGCGAACTCGGCCCGCTCGCCGACCAGCACGACCTGCTGATGGCCAACTTCTTCGCGCAGACGCAGGCGCTGGCCTTCGGCAAGACGCCGGAAGAGGTCGCGGCGGAGGGCGTGCCCGCCGAGCTGGTGCCGCACAAGACGTTCCGCGGCAACCACCCGACGACCACCATCCTGGCCACCGAGCTGAGCCCGTCGGTGCTCGGCCAGCTGATCGCGCTCTACGAGCACAAGGTGTTCGTCCAGGGCGCGGTGTGGAACATCGACTCCTTCGACCAGTGGGGAGTCGAGCTGGGCAAGGTGCTCGCCAAGCGGATCGAGCCTGCGCTCAGCGAAGGGGCGACCATTCCCGGCCTGGACGGGTCCACCGAGGCGCTGGTCCGGCGCTACCGGGAGCTGCGCGGCCGCTGAGCAACCCCTGAACGACCGCCGGCCGGGCTGATGTTCAGCCCGGCCGGCGACCGCTGCGCCCAAGTCGGCGGTACCGCTACGCCGAAGCCGGCGGGTACAGCTGCGGCGGCAGCTTCGCCGCCGCGGCCCGGTCCAGCAGCCACAGCGTGCGGCGGCGGCCGTGCGCCCCGGCCGCCGGTGCCTGGATCTCGCCCGCGCCGGACAGCGCCATCGCGACCGCGTTGGCCTTGTCCTCGCCCGCCGCGAGCAGCCACACCTCGCGAGCCGCGCGGATCGCCGGAAGGGTCAGCGAGATCCGGGTCGGCGGCGGCTTGGGCGCTCCGTGCACGCCCACCACCGTCCGCTCCGTCTCGCGTACCGCCGGGTGCTCGGGGAAGAGCGACGCGACATGGGTGTCGGGGCCGACCCCCAGCATCAGCACGTCGAACGTCGGCACCGGGCCGTGGTCCTCCGGCCCGGACGCCTTGGCGAGCTCGACCGCGTAGCCGGCCGCCGCGGCGTCGACGTCACGGCCGTGGGTGCCGTCGGACGCGGGCATGGCGTGCACCCGCGCCGGATCGACCGGCACCGAGTCGAGCAGGATCTCCCGGGCCTGGGTGACATTGCGCTCGGGATCACCCTCCCGCTCGAACCGCTCGTCGCCCCACCACAGGTCCAGCCGTGCCCAGTCCACCGCGTCCCGCGCCGGGGAGCCGGCCAGTGCGGCGAGCAGCGCGTTGCCGTTGCGACCGCCCGTCAGCACCACAGAGGCGGAGCCGCGGGCGGCCTGGGCATCCACGATCTTCGTGATCAGCCGGGCCGCCGCGGCCTTCGCCATCAGCTCCTTGTCGCGGTGGACGACGACCTGCGGCGTGCTCATGTGGAGCTCGTGCGCTTGGCCGTCGTCGCCTTCTTCGCCGGCGCGGCCTTCTTGGCAGGAGCCTTGGCCGGAGCCGCGGCGGCGCCGGCACCCTTGGCACCCTTGGCGTCCTTGTCCGGGATGATCAGCTCGACCACGTCGACCGGTTCGCCCGAGTCCTTCGACCCGGTGTCGGCCAGCCGGCCGACGCCGAACTTCACCGTCGACCGGTAGATGTCGTCCGGGTCCAGCCGCCGCAGCTCCTCGGCGATCAGCTCGGCGGTCTCGCGCCGCTTGAGCGCCACATGACGGTCCGGCTGCCCCGGCATGGCCAGCTCGGCCAACAGGCCGTCCGGCCGGTCCAGCCGGATCTCGCCGTCGGCGGTGACCAGCTGCACGCCGGTGATACCGGGTCCGTCCGAGACCCTGCGCTCCACCGAGATGTTCAGCCGGTCGGCGAGCCACAGCGCGAGCAGTTCGGTGCTCGGGTTGTAGGCCTCGCCCTCCACGGCCGCGGAGACGATCCTGGAGTGCTTCTGGTCCAGGGCCGCGGCCAGCATGCTGCGCCACGGGGTGATCCGGGTCCAGGCCAGGTCGGTGTCGCCGGGGGCGTACGTGGCGGCGCGCTCACCGAGCGCGGCCACCGGGTCCTCGGCCGCGGCGGCGTCGGTGATCCGGCGCTGCCCGAGCCGTCCCAGCGGGTCCTCGGCGGGCTTGGCGGGCGACTCCTCCGGCCACCACACCACGACCGGGGCGTCCGGCAGCAGCAGCGGCAGCACCACGGACTCGGCGTGGTTGGCCAGCTCGCCGTGCATCCGCAGCACGACGGTCTCGCCGGTGCCGGAGTCGGAGCCGACCAGTACCTCGGCGTCCAGCCGTGCCTTCGCGCGGTCGCGCGGTGAGCGGCCGGGCCGCTTGATGACGGCCAGGATCCGGGACGGGTGCTCCCTCGACGCGTCACTGGCCGACTTGAGGGCGTCGTAGGCGCTTCCCTCGTCGGTGACGATGACCAGGGTGAGCACCATGCCGACGGCCGGGGTGCCGATGGCGCGGCGGGCGTCGATGAGCCCGGCGTTGATACGGGACGACGTGGTGTCCGTCAGATCGATCCTCATGGCCGGCGCCAGCTCCTACCGTCTCGTGCGAGCATCTCGTCCGCCTCCGCCGGTCCCCAGGTGCCCGCGGCGTACTGGGCGGGCTTGCCGTGCGTGTCCCAGTACTTCTCGATCGGGTCGAGGATGTTCCAGGACAGCTCGACCTCCTGGTGACGGGGGAAGAGGTTGGCATCGCCGAGCAGCACATCGAGGATGAGCCGCTCGTACGCCTCGGGGCTGGACTCGGTGAAGGACTCGCCGTAGGCGAAGTCCATCGTCACGTCCCGGACCTCCATCGAGGTGCCGGGCACCTTCGAGCCGAAGCGCACCGTCACGCCCTCGTCCGGCTGCACCCGGATGACCAGGGCGTTCTGCCCCAGTTCCTCGGTGGATCCGGCCTCGAAGGGCAGATACGGGGCACGCTTGAAGACCACCGCGATCTCGGTGACCCGGCGGCCGAGCCGCTTGCCGGTGCGCAGGTAGAACGGGACTCCGGCCCAGCGGCGGTTGTTGATCTCCAGCTTGACCGCCGCGAAGGTGTCGGTCTTCGACCTGGGGTCGATGCCCTCTTCCTCGAGGTAACCCACGACCTCCTCGCCGCCCTGCCAGGCGTGCGCGTACTGGCCGCGTACCGTGTGCGCGCCCAGGTCCTTGGGCAGCTCCACGGCGCCGAGCACCTTGAGCTTCTCGGCGACCAGGGCCTTCGGGTGGAAGGAGCCGGGCTCCTCCATCGCGGTCAGCGCGAGCAGCTGCAGCAGGTGGTTCTGGATGACGTCACGGGCGGCGCCGATGCCGTCGTAGTACCCGGCCCGGCCGCCGATGCCGATGTCCTCGGCCATGGTGATCTGTACGTGGTCGACGTACGACCGGTTCCAGATCGGCTCGAACATCGTGTTGGCGAAGCGCAGCGCCAGGATGTTCTGGACCGTCTCCTTGCCCAGGTAGTGGTCGATCCTGAAGACCTCGTTGGGCGGGAAGACGTCGTGCACCAGCTGGTTGAGCTCCTGCGCGCTCTCCAGGTTGTGCCCGAACGGCTTCTCGATGACCGCGCGCCGCCAGGACTCGCCCTGCCCCTCGGACAGGCCGTGCTTCTTGAGCTGCTGCACGACATTGGGGAAGAACTTCGGCGGTACGGAGAGGTAGAAGGCGAAGTTGCCGCCGGTGCCGCGCGCCTTGTCGAGCTCGTTTATCGTCGACTTCAGCTTCTCGAAGGCGGTGTCGTCGTCGAACTCGCCCTGCACGAAGCGGCAGCCTTCGGCGAGCTGCTGCCAGACCTCCTCGCGGAAGGGGGTACGGGCGTGCTCCTTGACCGCGTCGTGGACCTCCTGTGCGAAGTCCTCGTCCTCCCAGCTCCTGCGGGCGAAGCCGATGAGCGCGAAGCCCGGTGGCAGCAGACCGCGGTTGGCGAGGTCGTACACGGCAGGCATCAACTTTTTACGGGACAAATCGCCCGTGACGCCGAAAATGACCAGGCCGGACGGCCCCGCGATACGCGGGAGCCGCCGGTCCTGTGCGTCACGCAGCGGATTGCTGCTGGTCAACTCATGCCTCCACGGGCGTCTGACGCTTGAGTACCGCCGAAGTGGAGTCCAGCAGTTCGTTCCAGGAGGCCTCGAACTTCTCGACGCCCTCGTCCTCGAGCAGCTGCACCACGTCGTCGTACGAGATACCGAGAGCCGCCAGCGCGTCGAGCTCGGCCTGAGCCTTCTCGTACGTGCCACGGATGGTGTCGCCGGTGACCTCGCCGTGGTCGGCGGTGGCCTCCATGGTGGCTTCCGGCATGGTGTTGACGGTGTTCGGGGCGACCAGCTCGGTCACGTAGAGCGTGTCCGGGTAGGCCGGGTCCTTGACACCCGTCGAGGCCCACAGCGGGCGCTGCTTGTTGGCACCCGACTTCTCCAGCGCGTTCCAGCGGTCCGAGCTGAAGACCTCTTCGTACGCCTGGTAGGCGAGCCGGGCGTTGGCCACCGCGGCCTTGCCCTTCAGCGCCTTGGCCTCGTCGCTGCCGAGCTTGTCCAGACGCTTGTCGATCTCGCTGTCGACGCGGGAGACGAAGAAGGACGCGACCGAGTGGATCTTCGCGAGCTCCAGGCCGGCGGCCTTGGCCTTCTCCAGACCCGCCAGGTAGGCGTCCATGACCTCGCGGTAGCGGGCCAGCGAGAAGATCAGCGTCACGTTCACGCTGATGCCCCGGCCGATGACCTCGGTGATCGCCGGCAGGCCGGCCTTGGTCGCCGGGATCTTGATGAGGGTGTTCGGCCGGTCGACGAGCCAGGCGAGCTGCTTGGCCTCGGCGACGGTGGCCGCGGTGTTGTGGGCCAGGCGCGGGTCCACCTCGATGGAGACCCGGCCGTCCTGGCCCTCGGTGCGGTCGAAGACCGGCCGCAGGATGTCGGCGGCGTCGCGGACGTCCGCCGTGGTGATCATGCGGATGGCCTCTTCGACCGTGAGCTTGCGAACCGCCAGATCGGCGAGCTGGCTCTCGTAGCCGTCGCCGCCGGCGATCGCCTTCTGGAAGATCGACGGGTTGGTGGTGACGCCCACGACGTGCTGCTGGTCGATCAGCTCGGCCAGGTTCCCGGACGTGATCCGCTTGCGGGACAGGTCGTCCAGCCAGATCGCGACGCCTTCGTCGGAGAGGCGCTTGAGTGCGTCTGTCATGGAAATTACATCTCCTACTGGTCGGGTGCGGGTCGTCAGCGGTTGGCCGTGGCGACGGCCTCGATGGACTGCCGGGCGGCGTTGGCGACCGCGTCGGCGGTGAAGCCGAACTCGCGGAAAAGGATCTTGGCGTCGGCCGAGGCACCGAAGTGCTCCAGGCTGATGATCCGGCCGTGGGCGCCGGTGTAGCGGTGCCACGTCAGGCCGATACCGGCCTCGACCGCGACCCGCGCCTTGACGTCCGGGAGCAGCACGCTGTCGCGGTACGCCATGTCCTGCTCCTCGAACCACTCCACGGACGGCATCGAGACGACACGCGTCGGGATCCCGTCGGCCTGCAGCGCCTCGCGGGCCTCGACGGCCAGCTGCACCTCGGAGCCGGTGGCGATGAGGATGACCTCGGGCCGGCCGCCCTCGGCGTCGAACATCACGTAGCCGCCCTTGGCCGCGTGCTCGTTCGCCGCGTAGGTCGGCACGCCCTGGCGGGTGAGCGCCAGACCGTGCGGAGCGGGCTTGGAGTCGTGGCGCTTGAGGATCTCGCGCCAGGCGATCGCCGTCTCGTTGGCGTCGGCCGGACGGACGATGTTCAGGCCCGGGATCGCGCGCAGTACGGCCAGGTGCTCGACCGGCTGGTGCGTCGGGCCGTCCTCGCCGAGGCCGACGGAGTCGTGGGTCCACACGTACGTCACCGGCAGCTGCATGAGCGCGGCCAGTCGCACGGCCGGGCGCATGTAGTCGGAGAACACCAGGAAGGTGCCGCCGTAGATGCGGGTGTTGCCGTGCAGCGCGATGCCGTTCATCGTCGAGCCCATGGCGTGCTCGCGGATGCCGTAGTGCACCGTGCGGCCGTACGGGTCGGCGCCCGACAGCGGGTTGCCCACCGGGAGGAAGGACGAGCCGCTGTCGATCGTGGTGTTGTTGGAGCCCGCGAGGTCGGCCGAGCCGCCCCACAGCTCCGGTACGACCGCGCCGAGCGCCTGCAGGACCTTGCCGGAGGCGGCACGGGTCGCGAGGCCCTTGCCGGTCTCGAAGGACGGCAGCGCCTTCTCCCAGCCGTCGGGCAGCTCGCCGGCGGAGATCCGGTCGAAGTCGGCCGCGCGCTCCGGGTTGGCGTCGCGCCACTCCTGGAACCGCTTGCCCCAGACGGCGTGCGCCTCGCGGCCGCGGTCGGCCACCTCGCGGGCGTGCGACAGCACCGCGTCCTCGACCTCGAAGGCCTTCGCGGGGTCGAAGCCCAGCACCTTCTTGGTCTCGGCGACCTCTTCGTCACCCAGTGCCGAGCCGTGCGCGGCCTCGGTGTTCTGCGCGTGCGGGGCCGGCCAGGCGATGATCGAGCGGGCCGCGATGAACGAGGGCCGCGAGGTCTCGGCCTGGGCCGCCTTCAGTGCCTTGTACAGGCCCTGCGGGTCCAGGTCGCCGTTGGGCAGCTGCTCGACGCGCTGGACGTGCCAGCCGTACGCCTCGTAGCGCTTGAGGGTGTCCTCGCTGACGGCCGTCTCGGTGTCGCCCTCGATGGAGATGTGGTTGTCGTCCCAGAGCAGGACGAGGTTGCCGAGCTTCTGGTGCCCGGCGAGCGAGGACGCCTCGGCGGAGACACCCTCCTGCAGGCAGCCGTCACCGGCGATGATCCAGACGGTGTGGTCGAACGGGGAGGTGCCCGCCGCCGCGTCCGGGTCGAACAGGCCGCGCTCGTAGCGGGCCGCCATCGCCATGCCGACGCCGTTGGCGATGCCCTGGCCGAGCGGTCCCGTGGTGGTCTCCACGCCGACCGTGTGGCCGTGCTCCGGGTGGCCCGGGGTCTTGCTGCCCCAGGTGCGGAACGCCTTCAGATCGTCCAGCTCCAGGCCGTATCCGGCCAGGTAGAGCTGGATGTAGAGCGTCAGGCTGGAGTGACCGGCCGACAGGACGAAACGGTCGCGACCGGTCCAGTCGGGATCCGACGGATCGTGCCGCATCAGCTTCTGGAACAACAGGTACGCGGCGGGCGCGAGGCTCATGGCCGTGCCGGGATGGCCGTTGCCGACCTTCTGCACGGAATCCATGGCCAGGACACGAGCGGTATCAACGGCCCGCTTGTCCAGATCGGTCCACTCAAGGTCTGTGGTGGTCGGCTTGGTGCTCACCCTGGTTCAGGGCTCCTTTCCACATGTTGAGATGCCGGTGACGTGGCGCCTACCCGGCGTGGTCGAGCCTACCGCCGCACGGGCGTGCACCTTTTCGAGCGGGCTGTTCGACCCTCCGGACGCCCACCCCGAAGCACTGCTCCGGGGCAGCGACCCCGGCGGCACTTCGGGCAACCAGGACCCACGCACAGCCATTCCCGGCCTGCCGGGATACTGACAGCCTGCCCCGGCCCGGCCGCGTTCGCCTCCTGAACATGCGGCGAAGGCCGGGTGGCAACACGGGTCACCCCCCGGGGCGGGCGGAGTATTCCGTACGTCTACAGTGGCGTGGTACGCGCAAGGACTTACCGGACCTTCACGTCTGGGACCGGGACTTGCTGGACTTAATCCTCTCCAGGGGTGTTTGTGACGGCCGTCGAATCCCGACCCGCAGGGGTCATCGGGACGAGCCCCGGACAGCGGCCGTTCGCGGCTCGTGTCATGGCGTTCGTGGCGCTGACCAAGCCACGCATTATCGAACTGCTGCTCATCACGACCGTTCCGGTGATGTTCCTGGCGGCGGGTGGCGTCCCTGATCTGTGGCTGGTGCTGACGACCGTCGTGGGCGGTTATCTGTCGGCGGGCGGTGCGAACGCGCTCAACATGTACATCGACCGCGACATCGACGCCCTGATGCACCGCACCGAGCAGCGTCCGCTGGTCACCGGCATGGTGTCGCCGCGCGAGGGGCTGATCTTCGGCATCGCGCTCTCCGTGGTCTCCACGGTCTGGTTCGCGGTCCTGGTGAACACGCTCTCGGCGGCCCTGTCGCTGACGGCCATCCTCTTCTACGTCTTCGTGTACACGCTCGGCCTCAAGCGCCGCACCGCGCAGAACATCGTGTGGGGCGGCATCGCGGGCTGCATGCCGGTCTTCATCGGCTGGTCCGCGGTGACGAACTCCGTCTCGTGGGCCGCGCTGGTCCTCTTCCTGGTGATCTTCTTCTGGACGCCGCCGCACTACTGGCCGCTGTCGATGAAGGTCAAGGACGACTACGAGCGGGTGGGTGTGCCCATGCTGCCGGTCGTCGCCGGCAACCTGGTCGTCGCGCGCCAGATCGTCATCTACAGCTGGGTGATGGTGATCGTCTCGCTGGCCCTGTGGTGGCCGCTGGGCGAGACCTCCTGGCTGTACCCGGTGGCCGCGGTGCTGCTCGGCGCGATGTGGCTCAAGGAGGCGCACGGCCTCTACCGCCGGGCGAAGGCCGGGGTCAGCGGCGCGAAGCTGAAGGAGATGCGGCTGTTCCACTGGTCCATCACCTACCTCTCGCTGCTCTTCGTCGTCGTGGCCGTGGATCCTTTCCTTCACTGATTACCGACGGGTAGCATCTGCCTCATGGCTGAGACCGCGCAGAACACCGTGGAAGAGACCGAGAAGGCGGACCCGCGCGCCGAGCGCCGCACCGCCAGGCTGGCGAAGCAGATCGGCGCCTTCGCCAAGAGCCACGGCGGCGGCGCCGAGGCGAACATCGCCTACATCGGTGGGATCGGCGCCCGCATCGTCCTGGTCGGCGAGAACGGCGAATGGGGCGACCTGGTGGCCCCCACGTACGCCATGGCCCGCGACGCCGTCGAGCGCGCCGGAGTCACCGTGCACGAGGACTTCGACGGCGAATTCGCCGCCAAGGTGCGCACCGGCCCGTACGAGTGGTCGCGGATGGCCGGAATCCAGATCGGCGGTCCCAGCAACGCCTGACGCCCCGCCCGCACGTACGACCTGGGGAGCGACAGGGGGCGGGCTCCCGGCGCCCGCTGATCCGCCCCCTATCGCTCCCCGGGTCGTTAGGGACCATAGGAAGCGGTCCCGGCGGGCGGCGCGAGGAGTCAGTGATGCTGGAGCTGCCACCTTTGGTGGACGCGCACGGCCACGGGGTGGTCCCCGGGGAGTTGGGCCTCGGCTCGTTCGAGGCGCTCCTGTCGGGCGCCGCCGCGCCCCGCACCACCCTCTTCGACAGCCCGGCCGGCTTCGCCGTACGCCGCTGGTGCCCGCCGCTGCTGGGCCTGCAACCGCACTGCACCCCCGCGCACTACCTGGCCGGGCGCCGGGAGCTGGGCGCGTACGAGGCCACCCGGCGGCTGCTGCGCGGCACCGGGATCGGCGCCTACCTGGTGGACGCGGGAGCGCCGTACGGGGACGGTGCCGCTGATCCGCCGCCCGCCGCACCGCCCGCCGATCTCACCTCGGCCAAGGAACTGGGCGCGGCAGGGGAGGCCGCGGCGTACGAGATCGTCCGGCTGGAACCGCTGGCGCAACAGGTCGCCGACACCTCGGGGACCGTCGGGGCGTTCCTGGCGAACGTCGCCGAGGCGGTGCACGGAGCGGCCAGGAGCGCCGTCGCGTTCTCGGTGGCCGACACCTGTCCGGCCGGATTCCCGGCCGGCCCGCCCGACGCCGGACCGGTACGCCGCGCGGCCGGGGCATGGCTGGCGGGGCGTACGGCCGGCGGACCGCTCACCGACCCCTTACTCCTGCGCCATCTGGTGTGGAACGCCGTCGCCACCGGTCTGCCGCTGCAGATCCGCGGCCCGGCGGGCGCCGACCCGCTGCGGCTCACCGGCTTTCTGCGCGCCACCGCGGGCCTCGGCACCGACGTGGTACTGCTGCACGGATTCCCGAACCACCGGCCCACCGCCCGGCTGGCGGCCACCTTCCCGCACGTCTACACGGACATCGGCTCGGCGCCGGCGGCCTCGGCCCTGGCCGAGACGCTGGAACTGGCGCCCTTCGGCAAGGTGCTCTTCTCGACCGGGGCGTACGCGCTGCCCGAGCTGTACGTGACCGGGGTGCGGATCTTCCGGGAGGCGCTGGAGCGGCTGGTCACCGACCGGGTGGCCGCCGGGGCCTGGACGGCGGCCGACGCACAGCGCGTCGCGGACATGATCGCCGCGGGCAACGCACGGCGGGTGTACGGGCTGGAGCGCGTCGGCCCCGGGCGCTCAGACCGCGGACGCGAGCGCTGACCCGGACTGCGCCGGACCCGGGACACCGGACTGCTTCAGCGGGCGCTCGCGCATCGACAGCACGACCCGCAGCACCCCGATCCAGATCAGAGCCGAGCCGAGCATGTGCAGCCCGACCAGGATCTCCGGCAGGTGCGTGAAGTACTGCACGTAGCCGATGACGCCCTGCGCCATCAGTACGAGGAACAGATCCCGCGTACGGGCCCTCGGCCCGGCGGGCGCGTCCACGGCGCGCAGCACGAACCACAGCGCGAGCGTGAGGGCCACCACGACCCAGGCGAGGTCCGCGTGCAGCTGCGCGACGGTCTTCCAGTCGAGCGCGATCCGATGCACCTTGCTGGAGGCGCCGGGGTGCGGGCCCGCGCCGCTCACGATGGTGCCGGCCGCGATCAGCGCCACGCTCGCCGCGGTCAGTACCCAGGCCAGCTGCTGCACCGGCTTGCCGACCAGCGGGCGGGGCTCGCAGTCGCCCTCCCGGGCGCGCTGCCACATCAGTACCGCGACGGTGATGAGCGCGGTGCTGAGCAGGAAGTGCGTGGAGACGATGTACGGGTTGAGCTTGGTCAGCACGGTCAGCCCGCCCCACACCGCGTTGCCCATCACGACCCAGAACTGCGCCCAGCCCAGCCGGGTCAGGCTGCGCCGACGCGGGTTCGCGCAGCGTGCGGCGATGATCGCCCAGCCGACCGCCGCGCTCAGCACGTACGTCAGCAGGCGGTTGGTGACCTCGATCGTGTGATTGATGCCCATCGCACGGGTGCCCAGGAGGCTGTCACCGTTGCAGGTGGGCCAGGTCGGGCAGCCCAGCCCGGAGCCGGTCAGCCGCACCGCGCCGCCGGTGGCCACGATGACCACCGACATCACCAGGGCGGCCAGCGTCGCCCGGCGGACCGTCGCGGCGGACGGTGTCCAGCGCCGGTCGAGACAGGCGAGCGGATTACGGGCGACTTCGGGCAACTTCGGCACGCGCCCATCGTAAGCGGCGGCTTGTGCAACATTTCACGAGGGGGTCGGGCGCCATGCCGCACGCTTAACATCGAGCGGAGAATCCGCGACTGGGGGAAATATGACAACCGACAAGAGCGGTTCGGTCAACCGGCGGAGAATGCTCTACGGGGGCGCCGCGGTGGTCGCCGGCGCCGGCATCGCCGGGTACGCGAGCGGGGAGTGGAACGCTCCCGCGGCGGCGTCGGGCAACGCCGACCATCCCGGAGTGGCGGACGTCATGGCCGACTTCGGGGCCAAGGGCGACGGGAAGACGGACGACAGCGCGGCCTTCGCCGCCGCGTACGCCTACGCCGAGTCGCGGATCTCGGGCGGCGTGGGACACACCGTGATCGACGTGCCGCCGGGGGTATACCTGATCACCAAACCCGGCGCGATGCTCGCCGGCGACAAACCGGACAAGCGCGCCAGCGGTCTGCGGTTCCGCGGCGGGGGGATGCGGATCAGCGAGATCGTCTTCGCGCCGGAGTCGCCCAAGGACGCCTACCTGTGCCGCAACAACAACATGTGGAGCAACATCTCCTTCGAGGGACTGCGCTTCACCTCGGGCACGCCCGGCGCGTCGTTCTTCTCCTCGTACTCCACCGGCTGGGCCCAGAACTACCGCTTCTCGGAGTGCGAGTGGATGGGGGAGTGGGAGTACGGTCTCGCGCTGGACGGCACCAACAACAACTCGGAGATGCGCTGGGAGGCCTGCCGGGTGGGCGGCGCCTACCGCAAGGCGTTCCTCTACTCCGGGCTCTCCAAGCGGTCGGAGAAGCGCGAGCAGCAGGACCAGTTCCTCAACTACTGGTTCACCGACATGACCGTCACCTACGACTGGGGCAACTTCCTGGAGTTCCCCTACGGCGGCTCGATCACCTGCCGCAGCGGCAGCTACATCATCACCGGCCGCCGCCCCACCCCCCACCCGGAGTACGGGTTCGAGAGCTCCTTCTTCCGCTTCCCGCGCGCCTCGCACTTCGACTCCGTGCAGCGCTTCCACGCCGAGGACATCCGCTTCGAGATACGCGACCCGGCCGTCGTGGTCATCGACTGCGAGTGGAGCAGCGGCACGGTCCACTTCAACGACTGCGACGACACGTCCCAGTCGTACAAGCAGTACTCGGACGGCCTCAGCGCGCACCGCTACAACATCGGTGCGAGCGGCCCCCTGGTGCGGTACGACATGTGCCAGCTCTCGGGAGCCCACCAGTTCCGGCCCGTCGCCGGTGCGCAGCTGCCGACCAGCGTGCGCTACGACATGTGCCGGATCGTCGACCACGGCGCGGACACGTTCATCGCCGCCGGCTCGCACGACAAGAAGTTCGCCCGCTTCGTCGACTGCATCATGCCCGGCTGAGGATCTCTTCCGGAGGACACGTCACTCCCACTTGCGCCGGGCCCGTCACTCCCACTTGAAGAAGCGCGCCGCCGCGCCGAGCCCCACGACCGCCCACACCAGCAGGATCGCCAGGTTGCCCCAGGGCATGCCCGCGCCGTCCCGCAGCACGTCCCGCAGGCCGTCGGAGAGGGCGGAGACCGGCAGCAGCCGCAGCGCGTCCTGCGCCGCGCCCGGGAACCTGTCCAGCGGCACGATGATCCCGCCGCCGACCAGCAGCAGCAGGAAGACGAGGTTGGCGGCGGCGAGCGTCGCCTCCGCCCTGAGCGTGCCGGCCATCAGCAGGCCGAGCCCCGAGAAGGCGGCGGTGCCCAGCACGAGCAGCAGCACCACGAAGAACGGGTTTCCGTGCGGCGACCAGCCCAGCGCGAACGCGATCGCCGTCAGCAGCACGAGCTGCAGCACCTCGGTGACCAGCACCGAGCCGGTCTTCGCGGTCATCAGCGCCCAGCGCGGCAGCGGCGAGGCGCCGAGCCGCTTCAGGACGCCGTAGCGGCGCTCGAAGCCGGTGGCGATGGCCTGGCCGGTGAACGCGGTGGACAGCACGGCGAGGGCCAGGATGCCGGGAGCCAGGAAGTCGACGGCCTTGCCCGTGCCGGTGTCGACGATCGAGACGGCGCTGAACAGCACGAGCAGCAGCGCCGGGATCACGACCGTCAGCAACAGCTGCTCACCGTTGCGCAGCAGCATCCTGGTCTCGAACGCCGTCTGCGCGCCGATCATGCGGGGCAGCGGCGCCACGCCCGGGTCCGGAACGAATGTTCCGGCGGCCCCGGCGGCCGTGCCCGCCGCGCTCCCTGCCGTGTTCTCTGCCGTCGTCACGCGCGCAGCTCCTTGCCGGTCAATTCCAGGAAAACGTCCTCCAGAGTGCGGCGCTCGACCGCCAGGCCGTCCGGCATGACGCCCTGCTGCGCGCACCAGGAGGTGACGGTGGCGAGCAGCTGGGGGCCGACGGCGCCCTCGATGCGGTAGCTGCCCTGCGTCAGCTCGGCCGCCGCGGTGCCGTCCGGCAGCGCCTTGAGCAGGGAGCCGAGGTCGAGGCCGGGGCGGCCGGTGAAGCGAAGGGTGTTCTCGGCACCGCCCCGGCACAGCTCCTCGGGCGTGCCGTGGGCGAGGGACCGGCCGTGGTCGATGATCACGACCTGATCGGCGAGCTGCTCCGCCTCGTCCATGAAGTGGGTGGTGAGCACGACGGTCACCCCGTCGGCGCGCAGCTCCCGTACGAGGTCCCAGGTGGCGCGGCGAGCCTGCGGGTCGAGCCCGGCGGTCGGCTCGTCGAGGAAGACCAGTTCGGGGCGGCCGACGACGGCCATGGCGAGCGCGAGCCGCTGCTGCTGCCCGCCGGACAGCCGGCGGTACGGGGTGCGGCCGCAGGACTCCAGGCCCAGCCGCTCGATGAGCAGCGCGGGGTCGACCGGGCGGGCGTGCAGCGCGGCGGTGTGCCGCAGCATCTCCTCGGCGCGTGCCCCGGGGTAAACGCCGCCGGACTGCAGCATCACGCCGATGCGCGGCCGCAGCGCGGCGCCCTCGGTGGCCGGGTCGAGGCCCAGCACCCGGACGGTCCCGGCGTCGGCGCGCCGGTACCCCTCGCAGGTTTCGACGGTGGTGGTCTTGCCCGCGCCGTTCGGCCCGAGCACGGCGGTGACCGAGCCGGCCGCCACCGCCAGGTCCAGACCGTCCACCGCGGCCTTGTCGCCGTACCGCTTGACCAGGCCGGTGATCTCCACCGCCGGTGGCTGACTGGTGCTGCCGCTTCGCATGCCTGTGAGTCTAAGGAGCGCCGGTCGGTGCCCAGAACCCGGCCATGGCGGGGCGGTCGGCGGGTGGACCGAAAGCGGCGATCAAAGATCTTGATTCAGCAATTCCGCAGGTCAACTTAGGTTCGCCTAAGTGACGAACTCCACCGGGAGTCGAATCCGGCATGGGTTGCCGGGGCCTGATGAATTACGCAACAATGAAGTTGTGAAAAACGTCGGCGCGGCCCAGGAGGAGCAGACGACCGGGGAGCGGAGTACCCGCAACCGGGTCGCCCGGTCGATCCTGGACCACGGTCCCTCGACCACCGCCGACCTGGCGGAGCGGCTGGGCCTCACCCAGGCCGCCGTCCGCCGCCACCTGGACCATCTCGTCGCGGAGAACATCGTCGAGCCGCGCGAGCAGCGGGTCTACGGAGCACGCACCCGAGGACGTCCCGCCAAGGTCTTCTCGCTCACCGACTGCGGGCGCGACGCCTTCGACCAGGCGTACGACCAGATCGCGGCCGACGCGCTGCGCTGGATCGCCCAGTCCGCCGGCGGCGGGGAGACGGGCGATGCCGCGGTCACCGCGTTCGCCCGGGCCCGGGTCGCCAAGCAGGCGGACCGCTACCGTGCCGCCGTCGAGGCGGCGGAGCCCGCCGAGCGCACTCAGGCGCTCGCCAGGGCCTTGAGCGAGGACGGGTACGCTGCTACCACCCGCAGCGCGTCGGCCGTAGCCGGCGCGCGGGAGCCCGCCGGCGAGCAGCTCTGCCAGCACCACTGCCCCGTGGCGCACATCGCCGAAGAGTTCCCGCAGCTGTGTGAGGCGGAGGCCGAGGTCTTCTCCCACCTGCTCAGAACCCACGTTCAGCGGCTGGCCACCATCGCCCACGGCGACGGCGTCTGCACGACGTACATCCCGCAGCACCCGCACCACCAGTCACCACAGCACGCCAATACCGCAGTGAATGCCAATACCGCAGTGAACAACGCATCCGCCAGTACGGCCGGGAGGAACCCCGCATGACTGCTCCCACGGAGACCACGCACCCGGAACTCGATGGACTGGGCACGTACGAGTTCGGCTGGTCCGACTCGGACGCGGCCGGTACCAACGCCCGGCGTGGAATCAACGAGGATGTCGTGCGCGACATCTCCGCGAAGAAATCCGAGCCGGAGTGGATGCTGAAGCTGCGGCTCAAGGGCCTGAAGCTGTTCGGCAAGAAGCCCATGCCGACCTGGGGCTCGGACCTCAGTGGCATTGATTTCGACAACATCAAGTACTTCGTGCGCTCCACCGAGAAGCAGGCCGCTTCCTGGGAGGATCTGCCCGAGGACATCAAGAACACCTATGACCGGCTGGGCATCCCGGAGGCCGAGAAGCAGCGCCTCGTCGCCGGTGTCGCCGCCCAGTACGAGTCCGAGGTCGTCTACCACCAGATCCGTGAGGATCTGGAGGAGCAGGGCGTCATCTTCCTCGACACCGACACGGCGCTGAAGCAGTACCCGGAGATGTTCCAGGAGTACTTCGGCACCGTCATTCCGGTGGGTGACAACAAGTTCGCCTCGCTGAACTCGGCCGTGTGGTCCGGCGGATCGTTCATCTACGTCCCCAAGGGCGTGCATGTCGACATCCCGCTGCAGGCCTACTTCCGTATCAACACGGAGAACATGGGCCAGTTCGAGCGGACGCTGATCATCGTCGACGAGGACGCCTACGTCCACTACGTCGAGGGCTGCACCGCGCCGGTCTACTCCTCGGACTCGCTGCACAGCGCCGTGGTCGAGATCATCGTGAAGAAGGGCGGCCGCTGCCGCTACACGACCATCCAGAACTGGTCGAACAACGTCTACAACCTGGTCACCAAGCGCGCGGTCGCCTACGAGGGCGCCACGATGGAGTGGGTCGACGGCAACATCGGCTCCAAGGTGACCATGAAGTACCCGGCCGTCTACCTGATGGGCGAGCACGCCAAGGGCGAGACCCTGTCCATCGCCTTCGCGGGCGAGGGCCAGCACCAGGACGCCGGCGCGAAGATGGTGCACATGGCGCCGAACACGTCGTCCAACATCGTCTCGAAGTCCGTGGCGCGCGGCGGCGGCCGTACCTCCTACCGCGGTCTCATCGAGATCGGCGAGGGCGCGGCCGGATCCAAGTCCAACGTGCTCTGTGACGCCCTGCTCGTCGACACGATCTCCCGCTCGGACACGTACCCGTACGTGGACGTCCGCGAGGACGATGTCTCCATGGGCCACGAGGCGACCGTCTCGAAGGTCTCCGACGACCAGCTCTTCTACCTGATGAGCCGCGGTATGACGGAGTTCGAGGCGATGGCGATGATCGTGCGCGGCTTCGTTGAGCCGATCGCGCGCGAGCTGCCGATGGAGTACGCGCTGGAGCTGAACCGCCTGATCGAGCTGCAGATGGAAGGCTCCGTCGGCTAGTACGACGTCTCCGTACGGGCGCTCCCGGGTGCCCGTACGGCTCGACGGCCTGTCCACCAGCGACGCGACGACGTTCATCCAGAAAGAGAGCAGTACGACAAGCCATGGCTGACAACATCCCTGCCGGCAGCACCACCGAAGGTGCCATCACGGTGGGCCACCCCGCCGATGCCCGGGTCAGCGCCGCGCCGTCCTACGACGTGGCCGACTTCCCGGTGCCGCACGGTCGCGAGGAGGAGTGGCGTTTCACTCCCCTGGAGCGGCTGCGCGGCCTGCACGACGGCACCGCGAAGGCCAACGGCGGCCTGCGGGTCGACGTGACCGCCCCCGAGGGCGTCATCGTCGAGACGGTGGACCGCACCGACGCCCGCGTCGGCAAGGCCGGCAAGCCGGCGGACCGCGTCGTGGCCCAGGCGTTCAGCTCCTTCGAGAAGGCCTCGGTCGTCTCGATCCCCAAGGACGTCGTGCTCGCCGAGCCGGTCCGGATCGCCGTGCACGGCGAGGGCGGCACCGCCTACGGCCACCAGATCATCGAGATCGGCGCCTTCGCCGAGGCCGTCGTGGTCATCGACCACACCGGTGACGCCACACTCGCCGCCAACGTCGAGTACCTGATCGGCGACGGCGCCAAGCTCACCGTCGTCTCGGTCCAGGACTGGGACGACAGCGCGGTGCACGTCGCCCAGCACACCGCGCTGGTCGGCCGCGACGCCAGCTTCAAGTCCGTGATCGTCACCTTCGGCGGCGACGTGGTCCGGCTCCACCCGCGGGTCATCTACGGTGCCCCGGGCGGCGACGCCGAGCTGTTCGGCCTGTACTTCACCGACGAGGGCCAGCACCAGGAGCACCGGCTCTTCATCGACCACGACGAGCCGCACTGCCGCAGCAACGTCGCCTACAAGGGCGCGCTGCAGGGCAAGGACGCGCACGCGGTCTGGATCGGCGACGTCCTCATCCGCGCCGCCGCCGAGGGCACGGACACCTACGAGCTCAACCGCAACCTGATCCTCACGGACGGCGCGCGGGTCGACTCGGTCCCGAACCTGGAGATCGAGACCGGCGAGATCGCCGGCGCCGGACACGCCTCGGCGACCGGCCGCTTCGACGACGAGCAGCTCTTCTACCTCATGTCCCGCGGCATCCCGACCGCCGAGGCCCGCCGCCTCGTCGTTCGCGGCTTCTTCGGCGAGCTGGTCCAGCAGATCGGCCTGCCCGACCTCGAGGAGCGCCTGATGGCGAAGATCGACGCGGAGCTGGAGGCATCCGTCTGATGACCACGGTCCAAGGTGCCCAAGGCTTTGTCGTCGTCTGCTCGCTGAGCGAGCTGGAGGACGACACCCCCAAGCGCGTCGAAATCGACGGCACACCGGTATCCCTGGTGCGCACCGAGGGCGAGGTGTTCGCGATCAACGACATCTGCTCGCACGCGAACGTCTCCCTCTCGGAGGGCGAGGTCGAGGACTGCCAGATCGAGTGCTGGCTGCACGGCTCCAGCTTCGACCTGCGCACCGGTAAGCCGTCAGGGTTGCCCGCCACGCGGCCCGTACCCGTATACCCCGTAAAGATCATCGGCGACGACGTGCTCGTCTCCGTCACCCAGGAGTCCTGAGGCACCCATGGCAACGCTTGAGATCCACGACCTGCACGTCTCCGTCGAGGCCGAGAACGGCCCCCGCGAGATCCTCCGCGGCGTCGACCTGACCGTGAAGCAGGGCGAGACGCACGCCATCATGGGCCCCAACGGCTCCGGCAAGTCCACCCTCGCGTACTCGCTCGCCGGTCACCCGAAGTACACGATCACCGGCGGCACCGTCACCCTCGACGGTGAGAACGTCCTGGACATGACCGTCGACGAGCGCGCCCGCGCCGGTGTCTTCCTCGCCATGCAGTACCCGGTCGAGGTCCCCGGAGTCTCGGTCTCCAACTTCCTGCGCACCTCCGCCACCGCGATCCGCGGCGAAGCCCCCAAGCTCCGCACGTGGGTCAAGGAGGTCAAGACCGCGATGGAACAGCTCCAGATGGACCCGGCCTTCGCCGAGCGCAACGTCAACGAGGGCTTCTCCGGCGGCGAGAAGAAGCGCCACGAGATCCTCCAGCTGGAGCTCCTCAAGCCGAAGATCGCGATCCTCGACGAGACGGACTCCGGTCTGGACGTCGACGCGCTGCGCCAGGTCTCCGAGGGCGTCAACCGCGTCCGCGAGACCGGCGAGGTCGGCACGCTGCTGATCACCCACTACACGCGCATCCTGCGCTACATCAAGCCTGACTTCGTTCACGTCTTCTCGAACGGCCGCATCGCCGAGTCCGGCGGTGCCGAGCTGGCCGACAAGCTGGAGAACGAGGGCTACGAGGCGTACAGCACGAAGGGCGGCGCTTCCGCGTGACACCACTGCATGGCCTCCTCGACACCGAGGCGATCCGTAAGGACTTCCCGATCCTGGACCGCGTGGTCCACGACGGTAAGAAGATCGTGTACCTGGACAACGCTGCGACCTCGCAGAAGCCGCGCCAGGTGCTCGACGCGCTGAACGCGTACTACGAGCAGCACAACGCCAACGTCCACCGCGGCGTGCATGTGCTCGCCGAGGAGGCCACGGCGCTCTATGAGGGCGCGCGCGACAAGGTCGCCGCGTTCATCAACGCGCCGAGCCGTGACGAGGTGATCTTCACCAAGAACGCCTCGGAGTCACTCAACCTCGTAGCGAACATGCTGGGCTGGGCCGATGAGCCCTACCGGGTGGACCGCGAGACCGAGATAGTGATCACGGAGATGGAGCACCACTCCAACATCGTGCCGTGGCAGCTGCTCTCGCAGCGCACCGGCGCGAAGCTGAAGTGGTTCGGGCTGACCGACGACGGCCGGCTCGACCTCTCCAACATCGACCAGGTGATCACCGAGAAGACGAAGATCGTCTCGTTCACTCTGGTCTCCAACATCATGGGCACGATCAACCCGGTCGACGCGATCGTCCGGCGCGCCCAGGACGTCGGCGCGCTGGTCCTCATCGACGCCTCGCAGGCCGCGCCGCACATGCCGCTCGACGTGCAGGCGCTCGGCGCGGACTTCGTGGCCTTCACCGGCCACAAGATGTGCGGTCCGACCGGCATCGGCGTGCTGTGGGGCCGCCAGGAGCTGCTCGAGGACCTGCCGCCGTTCCTCGGCGGCGGCGAGATGATCGAAACCGTCTCGATGCACTCCTCGACGTACGCCCCGGCGCCGCACAAGTTCGAGGCCGGCACCCCGCCGATCGCGCAGGCGGTCGGGCTGGGCGCGGCCGTGGACTATCTGAGCGCGATCGGTATGGACCGGATCGAGGCCCATGAGCACGCCATCACCGAATACGCGGTGAAGCGCCTGCTCGAGGTCCCGGACCTGCGGATCATCGGCCCGACGACGGCCGAGGACCGCGGCGCCGCGATCTCGTTCGTGCTGGGTGACATCCACCCGCACGATGTGGGCCAGGTGCTGGACGAACAGGGCATCGCGGTCCGCGTCGGACACCACTGCGCGCGCCCGGTCTGCCTGCGCTACGGAATTCCTGCGACCACGCGGGCGTCGTTCTATCTGTACTCCACCCCCGCGGAGGTAGACGCCCTCGTCGAGGGACTGGAGCACGTACGGAACTTCTTCGGGTGAGGGCTGACTGGTGAAGCTGGATTCGATGTACCAGGAAGTGATCCTGGACCACTACAAGCACCCGCACGGGCGTGGCCTGCGCGACGGCGACGCCGAGGTGCACCACGTCAATCCGACGTGCGGTGACGAGATCACTCTGCGGGTCAAGCTCGACGGCTCGAAGATCGTGGATGTCTCCTACGAGGGACAGGGCTGCTCGATCAGCCAGGCCAGCGCCTCGGTGATGAACGAGCTGGTGGTCGGTCGCGAGCTGGACGAGGCGATGAAGGTCCAGGAGGTCTTCCTGGAGCTGATGCAGTCCAAGGGCAAGGTAGAGCCGGACGACGCGATGGAAGAGGTGCTGGAGGACGCTGTCGCGTTCGCCGGTGTCTCCAAGTACCCGGCGCGCGTGAAGTGCGCCCTGCTGAGCTGGATGGCGTGGAAGGACGCGACCGCACAGGCGCTGTCCGAAAGGGAGTCCGCATGACCGAGAACGCAGAAGTGGCCGAGGCCGCGTCCGCAGTCACCACCAAGCCGGCTTCCGAAGAGGAGGTCCGCGAGGCGCTGTACGACGTCGTCGACCCCGAGCTGGGCATCGACGTCGTCAACCTGGGCCTGATCTACGGCATTCACATCGACGACTCCAACGTCGCGACGCTGGACATGACGCTCACCTCGGCGGCCTGCCCGCTGACCGACGTCATCGAGGACCAGGCGCGTTCGGCGACCGACGGCATCGTCGCCGACCTGAAGATCAACTGGGTCTGGATGCCGCCGTGGGGCCCGGACAAGATCAGCGACGACGGTCGCGAGCAGCTGCGGGCGCTCGGCTTCAACATCGGCTGAGCAGCACCGCACACAGCGCGCACCGGCGCGCTGCTGCACTCCGCTCCACCCGCACCATCTGTTCCACCGGACGGCCCGTACGCCTCGCGCGTGCGGGCCGTCCGCCGTTGTTCGCCCGATGTATGCCCTGCGGGTGTCCCTCGTTGGCGGCTGTGCCCGAGCGTTTGCGACGACATCAGCGACGTCGAAGGGCACTCCTCGTGCAGCCTTACGTTTCCCCGTCCGTCCGCAGGGCCGGCCTGGCCGCGGGTGCGGCCCTCGCCCTGGGCGCGATGGGCCTCGCCGCTCCCGCCCACGCCGCGAGCTACGGCACGCCGACCATCACGCTCTCCGCCGCGTACCTGTCGGGTGCCGTCGGCGCGACCGGCGACCCGGTGGTCACGGCGACGGTCTCGCAGAGCGGCGCGGACGCCTCGGCGCTCACGGTGGCCGCCTCCGCCAGCTCCAAGTCCGCCATCGCGGGCACGGGCGACGTGACGGTGACGGGGACCGGCTCGGCCCGCCAGGTCGCGGTGACCGCGCACGGCTCCGGCTACACCGATCTGACGCTGAAGGTCACCGGTCTCGGCGGCAAGACCGCGACGAAGACGCTGCACTACGCGGCCTCGCCGGCGGTCCAGTTCGCCGCGGACACCCGCTACTTCAGCGGTTCGAGCGACGCCTCGGCCGCGGTGGACGTCGGCGGCGGCTACGCCGTCGTGGCCGACGACGAGTCCAACACGCTGCGGCTGTACGCCCGCGGCGCCTCCGGTGCGCCGGTGCGCACCTGGGACTTCAGCTCCGCGCTCGGGGTCTCCAAGGAGATCGACATCGAGGCGGCGGCCCGGGTCGGGAACACGATCTACTGGACCGGCTCGCTGGGGAACAACAAGGACGGCGAGATCAAGGCCGACCGCGCCACGCTGTTCACCACGACGGTGACCGGCTCGGCCGCGAGCACCCAGCTCGCGCTGGGCGGCAAGTACAAGAACCTGCGCGCCGACCTGATCGCCTGGGACCAGGCCAACGGCAACCACTACGGCTTCGCGGCCGGCGCCGCCTCGGGCCAGGCGCCCAAGCAGATCGACGGGTTCAACGTCGAGGGCCTGGAGTTCGCGCCCGGCAGCACCACCACCGCCTACATCGGCTTCCGCGCCCCGCTGGCTCCGGCCGTCCCGGGCGGCAAGGCGCTGATCGTGCCGGTCACCAACATCGACAAGGTCGTCACCGGCACGAAGGCCGCCTTCGGCGCCCCGATCGAGCTCGACCTGGGCGGCCTCAGCATCCGCGACATCCGCAGGAACGCCGCCGACCAGTACCTGATCGTGGCCGGCTCCTGGGCCGCCGACGACAACAGCGACCCGTACGCGCTGTACTCGTGGGACGGCGTCCCGGGCCACGCCCCGGTCCAGCGCGTGCAGTTGCCGACCAGTGACGCCGGCGGCTGGGAGGCCGTCGTGGACGTCCCGGACCTGACCGTGCCGGGCGCCCGCGCGCAGCTCGTCACCGACGACGGCTCGGCGGACCTGTACGGCGACGGCACCGAGGCCAAGGACCTCACGCACGCGGAGTGGAAGAAGTCCCGCGCGACCTGGTTCACGGTGAGCTGACCCGCCGGAAGGGCCGCTATGTGTACGGGCGTACGCATCGTTGCGTACGCTTGTACACATGGGCTACATCATGCTGGGCGGCGCCATCCTCGCCGAGATACTCGGAACCACCGCGATGAAGTACAGCGAGGGGTTCAGCAAGCTCTGGCCGTCCGCGATCACGATCATCGGCTACGTCATCGCCTTCACGCTGCTCGCACAGACGTTGAAGACGATCGAGGTCGGCACCGCGTACGCGATCTGGGCGGGCGTCGGCACCGCGACCATCGCCGCGATCGGGATGGTCTTCATGGGGGAGACGGCGAACGCCGCGAAGGTCCTCGGGGTGCTGCTGGTGATCGCGGGCGTCATCGTGCTCAACCTCGGCGGGTCGCACTGATGGCCCGCCGCTACGACCCCGACCGGCGCCGGCGCATCATCGACGCCGCGATCCGGGTGGTCGGCGAGCGCGGTATCGCGGGGCTGAGCCACCGCTCGGTCGCCGCCGAGGCGGATGTGCCGCTCGGCTCGACCACGTACCACTTCGCGACCCTCGACGACCTGCTCGTCGCCGCGCTCCGCCAGTCCAACGAGGGCTTCGCCCAGTCCATCCGGGACAGCCCGCTCTTCGCGGACCCCGGACCCGGGACCGAACCGGCCACGGCGGCCACTCTCGCGGACGAGCTCTCCCGGCTGCTGGAGGAGTGGCTCTCCGGCGACCGGACCCTGATCGAGCTGGACTATGACCTCTACCTCGCCGCGCTGCGCCGAGAGGCGGTCCGCCCCATCGCGGCGGAGTGGGTCGACCAGGCCACCACCCTCCTCGCCGCCCACACCGACCCGGCGACCGCCCGCGCCCTGATCGCCCTCATGGACGGCATCTGCCTCCAGGTCCTCCTGACCGGGGGCACCTACGACCGCGCCTACGCCCGCGAAATGTTCGGCCGCCTGCTCAACTGACCCACGGGCCCGACAGCCTCTAGGCGGCGTGCGGGGCGAAGCTGACGTGCGTCGCGGCAGGCTCGATGGTCAGATCCATCGTGGCGTCGAGCGCCGTCGCCAGCGTCCTGAGCAGTGCGAGCGTCGGCACCACCGCGCCACCCTCGATCCGTTCCACATCGGATTCGACCAGGCCGGCGCGGTGGGCCAGTTCCGCCGCGGACAAACCCAGCGCGGAACGCCGGTCGTAGACGGCCTGGCCGAGCGCGATGGCGGCACCGGCCTCGACGTACGCGGAGTCGGCCCGGTGTTCGTCCGGGATCTTCCACGATGAGTGGTAGCCCCTGCTCACGGCAGCTCCTCGAAAGTGCGGTGATAGGTCGTACGGGCCGCGGGATGCCCGGACTCGCATTCCTTCTGCGCCCACAGGGCGCGCTGAACCTGGGCTTCTTCTCGCATCCGGGTCCTGCGAAAGACCGTGAGTAACACGATACGACGGTCCGGAGCCAACCAGTAGGTGAGCCGGACCGCGCCGGCGCCGAGGAAGAAGCGCAGCTCCCGCAACGGGCCGTCGAGGTGTCGGGAGTACGGCTCGCCCAACGTGGTGGGGTGCTCGGCGAGGCGGTCCGCATGGCGTTCCACCGCGCTGTACTGCCCGCGTGGCAGGGTGTCCAGCCAATCCCGTACCTCGGGTTCGAGTTCGATCTCCCAGTCGTCGGGCATGGAGGGAAGCTACGGCGCGGATCCCCGCTACCGGGCAGGCTGCGGCGCGTACCGCTGAAAAGCGTGAATCCCTGTCAGGTCGGTATCAGGACATTCGTATGAGGTCGTGCGGTGTGCGGGGTCACTTCTGGTTGTGGGTCAGGACGGCTGCCAGGGCGGTGTCGATGCTCTGGGTGATGTCGGTGATCGGGTAGATCGCCTCGTGGATGACGCGGTCGGGGCCGATGACCAGGGTGAGGCGTTTGAGGCGGGTGGTGCCGCCGGCGCGGAAGGTGGGGAGGCGGAGCGCGGCGGTGAGGGTGAGGTCCGCGTCCGAGAGGAGCGGGAAACGCAGCCGCTCCTTGGCGGCGAACGCGCGCTGCTCGTCCGGGCGTTGGCCACTGACGCCGTGCACCACGGCCCCGGCCGCGGTGAACTCGGCGAGGCGGTCGCGGTAGGTGCACGATTCGAGGGTGCAGCCCGGCGCCCCCGGGATGTCCGCCCACCCGGGAGGGTAGGACTCGCGCTGGGCGTACGCGCCCGGAAAGCAGTACAGGACGGTGAACGCGGCCTCCGCGACCGGGTCGTGGGCCAGGCCGTCGGCCCCGGGGAGGGTGAGCGGCGGCACCTGGGTGCCGATCAGGTCGTGGACGCGCCCGGCTTCGCGTGATCCCTCGGTCGCAGTGGCGGTGGTCAGGGGAGCTTCGCCCTCTCCGAGGATCCAGGCGTCGCCCCAGTCCTGGAGCGCGACGAGCACGGGCAGCAGCGCCCGGCCGCGCGGCGTCAGCCGGTACTCGTGCCGGACCGGCCGCTCCTGGTAGGGCTCGCGGCCCAGCACCCCGGCGTCGACGAGCAGCTTCAGCCGCTCGGCGAGCACCTTGCGGGACATGCCGAGCTCGCGCTGCAGCCCGTCGAAGCGGTGCACGCCGCGGGCGATGTCCCGGACGATCAGCAGCGTCCACCAGTCGCCGACCACGTCCAGGGCCTGGGCGATGGCGCAGTTCGTGTCACCGAGGTCGGTTCGCCGGGCCATGCAACACCCCCCTGCCTTCCGGTGTCTTCCGGATACGCCGTTGACCGTGGCGGCCCATCCTGTCATGGTCAGTTCCCATAAGGAACTCATTGGGGTGGGGAGACGGCATGGCGAGCGGGGCTCGGGGCGGCGGCGGGATGCGGGACGTGCCGAAGGTCGTGTGGCTGCTGGCCGCGGGGCAGTTCGTCAACATGCTCGTCAGCTTCACCTTCGTGTATCTCTTCGTGTACCTGACCGGGCCGCGCGGGCTCAGCGTGCCGCAGGCCGGGCTCATCGCGGGCGCGGGCGGTATCGGCCTGGTCGCCGGCAGCTTCACCGGCGGCTGGTTCGGGGACCGTTACGGCCACCGCCGCACCCTGCTGGCCGGCGCGTTCGTCTCCGGCCTCGGCCTCGTCGCGCTGCCCGTTCTGCCGACCCCCGCCCTGATCCTGGTGCTGCCGGTGTGCCAGTACGCGACCGGCACCGTCCGCGCCGCGAACTCCGCCCTCGTCGCGGTCTCCGTCCCCGAGGGATCGCGCCGGCAGGGCTTCGCCGTCAACCGCTTCGCGCTCAACGCCGGGTTCACCGTGGGCCCGCCGCTGGGCGCCCTGCTCGCCACGCACTTCTCGTACGGCTGGCTCTTCGCCGCCGACGGCCTCGGCACCCTCCTCTTCGCCGGCTACGCGGCCCGCGTGCTCCCGGAGCACGGCGAGCGCCGCCGCCGGGTCGCGGTACCGGTCGGCGCCCCCGGGCTGTGGACGGCGCTGCGCGCCCGTCCCGCCGTCATCGTCCTGCTCGTCGCGATCGTCGTCGTCGACACCGTCTACCGGCAGCAGTACTCGATCCTGCCGGTCTTCCTCTCCGACCACGGCATCGGCACCGGCGTCTACGGCTGGCTGCTCGCCCTCAACGGCGGGCTGATCCTCTGCCTGGAGATCCCCGCCGCCGTCGGGCTGCGCAGGCGCGCGCCGCTGCGGATCGTCGGCGCCGGGCTCCTCCTCGTCGGGGCCGGCTTCGGCGGTCTCGCCGCCGGCGCGTACATCGCGACCGCCGTGATCATGATGCTGCTGGTCACCGGAGGCGAGATCCTCTACAAGACCCCCGCCTCGGCCTATGTCGCCGACAGCTCGCCGGCGCACCTCCAGGGCCGCTTCCAGAGCCTGTACGCGGGCGCATCGATCAGCGGTTCCGTCCTGGGCCCGCCGCTCGGCGGCGCGCTGTACTCGGCGGCGCCGGGGCTGCTCTGGCCGGTGTGCGCGGCGCTCGCCGCGGTGGCCGGGGCAGCGGTGCTGGCGGCGGGGGAGCGCGAGCGGCGGCTGCGGGCGCAGGCGCCTGCGACCCAGACCCTGGCCCCTGTGTCGTCGCCCGTGCCGGAGCCCGCTCAGGTCCGGAGCGGGATCGAGAGCTGACCTCCCGCCCGGCGCGATGCCCCAGGTACGGCGCCCCGGGCGTGACGTCCCGGGCCCGTCCCGTCCACCCGCCGCGCGGAAACCGCATTCCGCATGCCGGGCCGGTTGGGCATCGGGCGTGACCAGCGGCTAGCGTGCGAGGCATGACTGACACGACCGCTTCGACCGTTAACCGCTCCACCGGCGCCGTTGCCGCCGGCCTTGCCACCATCGCCGATGACGGCACGGTCCTGGACACCTGGTACCCCGCCCCCGAGCTCGTCGCCGACCCCGGTCCGGCCGGCACCGAGCGGCTGACCGCAGAGCGCGCCGCCGAGCTGCTGGGCGCCGCCGCGCCGAAGGCGCTCGGACCGGACCCGCGCCGCGGGGTGGAGGTCGTCGCCGTACGTACCGTCATCGCCTCGACGGACGACAAGCCGCTCGACGCGCACGACGCCTACCTGCGCCTGCACCTGCTCAGCCACCGGCTGGTGCGCCCCAACGCGCAGAACCTGGACGGCCTGTTCGGGCTGCTCGCCAACGTCGCCTGGACCTCCCTCGGCCCGGTACCGGTCGCCGGGATCAACGCCGCGCGCCTCGCCGCCCGCGGTGATGGCCTGCACCTGTCCGTCTACGGTGTCGACAAGTTCCCCCGCATGACGGACTACGTCGCGCCCGCCGGTGTCCGTATCGCCGACGCCGACCGGGTCCGCCTCGGCGCGCACCTCGCCGCCGGCACCACCGTCATGCACGAGGGCTTCTGCAACTTCAACGCCGGAACGCTCGGCACCTCCATGGTCGAGGGCCGGATCTCCCAGGGCGTCGTCATCGGTGACGGTTCCGACATCGGCGGCGGCGCGTCGATCATGGGCACCCTCTCCGGCGGCGGCAAGCAGGTCGTCTCCATCGGCGAGCGCTGCCTGCTCGGCGCCGAGTCGGGCATCGGCATCGCGCTCGGCGACGACTGCATCGTCGAGGCCGGCCTCTACGTCACGGCCGGCACCCGCGTCACGCTGCCGGACGGCCGGATCGTCAAGGCCCTGGAGCTCTCCGGCGCCGACAACCTCCTGTTCCGCCGCAACTCCACCACCGGCACGGTGGAGGTCCTCCAGCGCACCGGCTCGTGGGGCGGCCTCAACGAGCTCCTGCACAGCCACAACTGACGTACCGGAACAGCCGAACGGCCGGCCCCCTCACCTTGGGGGCCGGCCGTTCCGCATGCCGCATCAGCTGTGGATCGTCAGTTGTAGATGTTGTCGGCGTACCCGGAGCCGTAGTAGACCTCCAGGTCCGCCAGCGCCTCGTCCTTGCGTTCGAGGCTCTTCGAGATCCGGGCGCGGGACGGCGCCGCGTCGGGGTTCCAGGCCTCGTGCTTCCAGAGCGCGGAGGGCAGCAGCGCCTTCGAGCAGTGGTAGATGACGTCCTCGATGTCGACGACGAGCGTGAACTGCGGGCGGTGGCCCTTCACGATCATGTCGTCGAAGAACGGGGCGTCACGCCGGACCGCGTTCGTGATCGGCCGGACAGAGGGTCGGACGGACGGATTGGCCCCAGCGGCTAGCCCCGCCCCACGGGGCCCACCGGCCCTAGCGGCCCCGCCGTATCCCGCCCAGGGAGGAGAGCACCAGCCGCCCGTAGCGGGTGGTGAGGGCGGCCGCGGTGGCGGCCGTCGACGCGCCGAGGGCCAGGAGGAGGTGGGCGGGGGACTGGTCGCCGAGGACCTGGAGGATGCTCAGCGCGGTGCCCAGCGGCAGGCCGAGGATGGTCAGCAGACCCAGGGCGCCCGCGATCTGCTGGCTCTCCTGGGTCTGGACGAGGCGGGCGTGGTCGGCGGCCTCGGTGACGATCTCGGCGAACCTCTCCGGCAGCCGGTGCTGCGACTGGAACGCCTGCAGCAGGGCGTTGGCCGGGCCGTGGGCGGTGAGGTGCTGCCGCCAGTAGGTGCTGCGGAAGACGGCGATGCGCTGTTCGAGTGCGGCCACCCGGCGGGCGAGGCGCGGGCCCTGGAAGACGGCGGAGAGCTGGTCGGTGATCTCGTTGATGTGGTCGCGCTGCGCGGTGCCCAGGAGCAGCGCGTCCAGGTAGACGGTGCGGGCCTGCAGGGCGGCGAAGGCGTAGAAGTCGGCGGTGCCGCCCCGGTCGGGGCGGTGGCCGAGGAACGCGGCGCCGTGCCGCAGCACGAGGGCGCTCCAGTCCGCGGAGATCCGGACGGTCTCCCGCCGGGCCTCGTCGAGGTGTTCCGACGCCGTGGGGAAGTCGCTGTCGGTGGAGCGGGAGGCGAGCCACCACAGCCAGCGGTCCGCGGACGCGGGTACCGGCCCGGGTCCCAGGTCGCCGTCGGCCTCCCGCAGGGCCGGGGTGTGGGTCGCGTCCGGGGTGAGGAAGGCGATCGTGTACGGGCGGGCGATGGCGAAGGGCCCGGCCGGCGACGTGGTGTCGGCCACGCCCTCCAGCAGCGCGGCGGGGGCCAGCGGCCCGTCGAGCGGATCGGGGCCCGCGGTGTGCCGGTGGCCGATCGCCCGCAGCGTGGACAGCAGATGCGGGCCGTCGACCGTGAAGTGCAGTACGGCGACGGCCTGTTGGAGGCTGGCCGCATCGCTGCGCAGCAGCTCCACGGCGTGCAGGCGCAGCGGGCCGTGCGCGATGTCGGCGGTCCGGTGCCAACGGCGGTCGTAGAGCGCACGGGCCGCGGACGGGGTGAAGTACGTCTGCCGGCTCGCGGCGTTGCTGCGCCGCTCGCCCAGTTCGAACGGGTACGGGCCGGCTTCCCACGGCGGATCGGCCGGCAACAGCACCGGAAGGACGACGGTGATCGCCTGCCGCACCCCCGTGATGGATTCGAGGGAGACCGTCACGAGCGGGAGACCTCCAGGTCGTTGCCGGCGGCCAGGCTACCGGCCCGGCCGAGCAGCTGTCAGGACGGTGTCCGAGAAGAGATGGGGGCAGTACGGGCCGCCCGCCGCACCGGCGGGCGCCCCGTACTTCGTACCGTTACGGGCGGACGCGGACGACCTGCGGGTCGTGGTCGCTCGCCTGGTCGGCGAACTCGGAGTTGATGTGGACGACGTCGTAGTCGGGCGAGCCGAGGGAGGGGCTGACGAGGATGTGGTCCAGGACCTGCGAGTTGCCCTGGAAGACGTAGGAGTAGCGCTCGCTGGGACACAGCGACAGGACGAGGTCCTTCAGCGCGCGACCTTCGGTGAGCCGCAGGCCGGCGGCCGAGAACTCGTAGTCGTTGATGTCGCCGAGCACGATGACACGGGCGTCCTTCTGGACCGCCTGGATCTGCCGCACGAAGGTGTTGACCTGGACCGACTGCTGCAGCCGCTTCGTCTCGGAGCTGCGCACCACCGGCTGGGTGCGGCTGGTCAGCGGGCTGTCGCCGCCCTTGGAGGCGAAGTGGTTGGCGATGACGATGACGGGCTTGCCGCGGAAGGTGAACTCGCCGGCGAGCGGCTTGCGGCTGTCGGCCCAGGCGCTGTCACCGGGGGCGATACGGCCGGGGGAGACGCTGAGCGCGGCCTTGCCGTGGATGCTGGAGACCCAGACGGGGGTGGTGGCGTTGCCGCCGGGCCGGTCGGTGAAGGAGACCCGCGCCGGGTTGTAGAGGAACGCCTGGCGGATGTTGCCGCCGGGCTCGCCGCCGTCGGTCCCGTTCGTCGGGTCGATGGAACGCCACTCGTAGCGCGGGCCGCCGGCGGCGACGATCGCGTCGATGAACTTGTTCAGTGTCTGGTCGGCGGCGACCGTACCGTCGTTGACGGCGCCGTTGTTGTCCTGGATCTCCTCCAGGGCGACGATGTCGGGCGAGGCGAGGTGCGTGACGACGCCCGCGGCGAGCCGGTCGAACTTGGTCTGCGGGTCGGACGGGTCGAGGTTCTCGACGTTGTACGTCGCGACCGCCAGCTCGTCCTTCTTCTGCTTGCGCGTCGTCTCCTGCTGCAGACCGCTTGAGGTGACCGTGCCGATGGTGCGGGCGGTGAGGGTGTAGCCGCCGAACTGGTTGAAGTCCAGCGGGCCTTCGGTGGTGCCGGTGAGCACATCGCCGACGTTGGCGGTCGGGAAGGGCTGCTGGGCCGTCGGGATCAGCGACTGGATCTGCAGCCGGCCGGAGTTCTGGTTCGCGTAGGAGCCGTAGACGGTGCCGCCGCGCGGGGTCGGGTTCTCCTGGGGTCTGACCGTCACCCACAGCTCGGAGTACGGGTCGGTGGCGCCGACCACGCGGGTGTCGGCGACCTGGACGTTCATGCCCTCCAGGGACTCGTACAGGTCCAGGGCGTACGTCGCGGGCCGCAGCGGCAGCGCCTCAATGCTGTTGGCGGCCGCCGCGTCGCCGGCCGGGGCGTACGCGGCGGGGACGACGGTGCTGTTCAGGACCACCGGGGCGGGCAGCGCGTTGCCGGAGGAGACGACGGTCACCACCGGCTTGGTGATCTCGGTGACGGACTGGTCGCCGATGGTCTTGCCGCCCGGGTAGTACTCGCTGACCGTGCCGGAGACCGTCACCGAGTCACCGACCGCCACCGTGGGGTTGGAGCTGGTGAAGACGAAGACGCCCTCGCTGGTGGCCGGGTCCGCGTCCGGCGTCGGGTCCTGCATCCAGAAGCCCTTGGAGGAGCCGTAGGCGCGGACACCGGTGACTATGCCGGGGACGGCGGTCACGGCCTGGCCGGAGAGCGGGGACAGCCGGGTGGCGCCCTGGAGATCGTGGATGCGCACGCCATCGGCGGCGGTCGTGTTCGCGGTCGCGGACTGCGGCATGGCGAGCAGTCCGGCCGCGAGCGCGGCGGTGGCGATGGCGCCGATGGAGCGAGGGGTGGTCAACGTGGCCTCCGTGAGGGATACGGGCGAGCGCGTCACTGATCTGAGATCGACGGACTCCGGTTCACAGCTCTTCAGTTGTTAGATCTACGCGCGTCAATTTCCTTGTACGGCGTGTGTGTTGTCAAGAGCCGGACAAGGGACGAAAGACGAACGAACCCTGACGGGGAGATGAACCGGACGTACCGGCTGCCGACGCGTCTAGGCTGGGTTCGCGCCGCCCCACTGGCGCGGCGCAGTCACCCCCCACCGCTGTTGAGGAGAACCCCGCCATGGCCGCTGACCGCCTCGCCCTGCCGCCCGTGCGGCTGCTTCCCGAGGACGAGCTGGCGCGGCTCGCGCTCGCTGTGCCGCTGCTGGAGCGCGCGGTCCGGCTGGCCCGTTGGGCGGGTCCCGACGCCCGGGTCGACGTCATGGGCGAGCTGACAGAGGATCACGGGCTGCGCGCCGCAGCCGAGCTCGGTCTCACCGCCGACCAGGACGGCCTGGCCGAGACCTCACAGGCCTGGGGCATCGCCATCGACACCGGCCTGGTCGAACTGGCGATCGACGAGGCCGCGGGCGAGGCCACGGAGCCCGGCGAGCCCGCGGGCACGGTGCTGCCCGGCGAGGCGCTGGCACAGCTGACCGCCGGCGAGCCGCAGGACGTCCTGGAGGTGTGGCTGGCCACCGCCGAGACCGCCCTCGCCGAGGCCGCCTCACCGGACTTCGAAGGACTGCGCGCGGCGATCGGCGGCGACGGCCAGGACGACGACGGCGTACTGGACCTCGACGCCCTGGACTGGGACCCGGAGGAGGAGGCCGAGTTCCTCGACGCGGCGCTCGCCAACCTCTACGCGTACAGCGCGATGGAGGAGACCGGTGAGGAAGCCGTACCGCTGCCCGTCCTGGCCGCCTCGCTCGTCGTCCCCGAGGACATGGACGAGCCGACGGACGCCGTCCTCGAAGAGGTCACCGAGGTGATGATGCGGCTGGACGACCACTTCCGGCTGCTCGCCCCCACCGGCCTGATCGAGTACCAGCCGGTCGACGACGCGCTCATCGAGGAGACGGACGAGGACGGGAGCCCCGCGGGCGAGGAAGCCCTCACGGCCGCACTCGACCCGGAGGAGATCTCCCGCTACGGCCTGGTCCGGCTCACCCCGCTCGGCGTGTTCGGCGTCCGCGCCCGGCTGCTCGACGCGGGCGCGCACGCCCCCGCCACCGGCGACCTCGCCGACCGGACCGCGGCCGTGCTCCTGGACGCGCTGACCGACTACCCGGACCGGGCGGCCCGCGCCGAGGCCGAGCTGTGGCTCAGCGACCGCAAGCCCGACGCCGCGGCGCGGGAGCTTCTGGCGGCGTCCATCGGCGACGACCTGGGCGCGCCCGGCCGCCGGCTGATGTGCCAGCAGACCCTCAGCCTGCTCGGCCCCGAGGCCGAACCCGCGCTGCGCGAGGTGCTCGACAACCGCCAACTCGGGGGACTGGCCCGGGTGTGGCTCACCGAACGCGGAGCCCAGGACGTTCCGGCGCCGGACGAGGCGATGGTGTTCTGGCTGACCGTCGACACCCTCGCCGCGCAGCTCGACTCCGACCAGGGCCCCGAGCTGCTCGCCGAACTCGTGACCGGCCTCGTCGCGCAGCACGACGGCTTCTTCGAGGCGGTGTGGCGGGTCGACCACCCGGCCACCTCGGACGTCCTGGAGGCGATGGGGCGGCTGCACCCCGACAAGGCGGTCGCCAAGGCCGCCCGCAAGGCCGCGTTCAAGGCCCGTTCGAAGGCCGGCAGCGACAGCTGATGCCGCGCGGGCGGTGAGGCGCCGTCGCGGACCGCACGGCGTCGCACCGGGCGGTGAGGCGCCGTTGTACCGAGGGGCGGGCGCCGATATACCGGGGGTGGGGCGCGCCGCGCCTGTGTCCGGCGGGCCGGAGGAGCCCGATCCGGTCACGTTGTCGAGCTCATCCGTACGTGGCCCGCCGGTGGCCGGACGCAGTTCACCTGGCGTTCTTGTCGGGGCAGGAGCGTAACCGCCGCAGCCCGCGACAGAAGGAGCCCAGAGTGCCGCTCACCCGAAGAGACTTCGTTCAGCGCACGGCGATCACCGGTGCCGGTGTAGCCCTGGCCGGTGCCGTCGACGTACTCGCCACCGCCCCGGGCGCGCTCGCCGCGGACACCCCGGCCACGACCGCCGCCAAGTCGGCGGCCGCCGGCCACCACGCGCCCGAGCTCGGCTACGGCCCGATCGTCGAGGACCCGCAGGGCCTGCTCGGGCTGCCCGCGGGCTTCTCGTACCGGGTCATCACCCGCACCGGCGTCACCACGCTGGAGACCGGTGAGTCCACCCCGTCCAACCACGACGGCACGGCCACCTTCGAGGGCGTGCGCGGTGCGACGCTGCTCGTCAACAACCATGAGCTGCGCGGCAAGCGGGCCGACTGGCCGCACCCGGTGCCGCTCACCGAGGGCCTGGTCTACGATCCGGCGGCAGCCGGCGGCTGCACCGTCGTCGAGGTCGCCAAGCACGGCGGCCACGTGGCCGAGTGGGTCGGCATCGCCGGTACCTCCACCAACTGCGCGGGCGGCGCGACTCCCTGGGGCACCTGGCTGACCTGCGAGGAGACCGAGGACAAGGCCGGCCAGAACGGCATGACCAAGGACCACGGCTACGTCTTCGAGGTCGACCCGTACAGCCGCAGGGCCAACCGCGACCCGAAGCCGATCAAGGCCCTGGGCCGGTACGCGCACGAAGCGGTCGTCGTCGACCCCAAGCGAGGCCACCTGTACCTGACCGAGGACGCATCCGGCCCCAACGGGCTGCTCTACCGCTGGACGCCGCCGGCCGGCTTCCACCACGGCCGCGGGCACCTGGACTCGCTCGGCGACACCGCCGGCGTGCTGCAGGCCTTCAAGTGCTTCGACTCCGGCGGCAAGTTCGTCGACGACCTGTCGCGGGCCACGAAGACCGGCACGGTCTACGGCGTGGACTGGGTCGACGTCCCGGACCGGGACGCGAAGACCGTCTCGGTGCGCAAGCAGTTCGCGGCGGGCGAGGTCACCCGGGCCCGCAAGCTGGAGGGCATGTGGTGGGGTGACGGCGGCACCTACATCGTCTCGTCCTTCGCCCGTGACGAGAGCCCGGTCCACCACGACGGCGCGGTCTGGTTCTACGACCCGAAGCGCCGCACGCTGACCCTCAAGGTGCTGCTCGGCGTCAACGCCGACCCGGGCGCCGACGGCCCGTTCGACGGCCCGGACAACATCACGGTCTCGCCCTACGGCGGCCTGGTCATCGCCGAGGACGGCGAAGGCATCCAGCACCTCTTCGGCGCGCTGGACGACGGCCGGACCTACCCGATCGCCCGCAACGAGCTGAACATCGGCACCGACGTGGAGCCGGCGTACAGCGAGTTCACCGGGGTGACGTTCTCGCCCGACGGGCACACGTTGTTCGCCAACATCCAGGAGCCGGGGATCATGCTCGCGATCACCGGCCCCTGGCGGCGGCAGAAGCACTGCTGACCGGCTGATCGACGCGGGTCCGGGCTACCGCCCGGACGGGCCGGCCGTCGTGGCTAGAGCGCCGCGGCGGCCGGCTTCACCATTCCCTTGGCGCTGCGGGAGTCGATGAAGTCGCCCAGGGCGGTCATCTCCCACTCGCCGGAGAACTGCTTGACCATCTTGCACATCAGGACGCCGGTGCGGGCCTCGCCGTTCGTCAGGTCGAAGCGCACCATTTCCTCGCCGGTGGCGCCGTCCAGGAGCCGGCAGTACGCCTTGGCGACCTTGTTGAACTTCTGCCCGGAGTAGGAGTTGACGGTGAAGACGAGGCCGGTGACCTCGGGCGGCAGCCCGCCGAGGTGGACGGTGATCGTCTCGTCGTCGCCCGCACCCGCGCCGGTGAGGTTGTCGCCGGAGTGCTGGATGGCGCCGTTGATGATGCTGAGCCGGCCGAAGTAGCAGGTCTCGATGTGGTTGCGGGTCGGGCCGTACGCGATGACCGACGCGTCCAGGTCGATGGACCGGCCGCCGGCGGCGGGCTCCCAGCCGAGGCCCAGCCGCACCGAGGACATCAGCGGCTTGCCACCCTTGACCAGCGAGACGGACTGGTTCTTCGTGAGGCTGACCCGGCCCTTGTCCAGGTTGATCTTCGCGGGCGCGGCCGGGGCGGCCGGCGGAGCGGGCGCGGCGGGGGGCTGCGGCGGCAGGGAGGTGGGCATGACGGGCGGCGGGCCGAAGCCCTGCGGGGGAGCGGGCGGCGCCTGGGGGGCCACGGGCGGCTGCGGGACGGCGGCCGGCGCGGCGGCGGGCTCCTCGACGCTCACCCCGAAGTCGGTGGCGATCCCGGACAGCCCGTTGGAGTACCCCTGGCCGACCGCGCGCACCTTCCACGCGCCGCCGCGCCGGTAGACCTCGGCGACCACGAGCGCGGTCTCCGAGCCCAGCCGGGGCGGGGTGAACGTGGCGATGACGCTGCCGCTGTCCGCGTTCCGGACCGTGGCCGTCGGTTCGGTGCCGGCGAAGGTGGCACCCGCCGCGTCCAGGCTCGCCGTCACGACGATCTTCTCGATGCCGTCGGGCACGGTGCCGGTGTCCACGGTGATCGAGTCGGGTCCCGTGCCACGCCCGGACTGGTGGGTCACGCCCGGACCGGACGGCTGGTTGTAGAAGACGAAGTCGTCGTCCGAGCGCACCTTGCCGTCGGCGGTGAGCAGCAGGCCCGAGACGTCGAGCCGCACGGGTGCGGTGACGTCCACCGCGACGCGCGGTACGGAGAGCGGGACATTCGAGCCGGGTGTCATTGCGGTCATGCACCGGTAACGATCGACCCGGCTTTGCGGTTCCATTACCTTGCGTCACCTAAGGAGAATGGCCCAGCCCCGCGCGCCTCCCGCCGAGGTCAGTACGGCCAGATGGGTGGATCGGTGCAGAAGGGGCCGCCCAGGTGGGCGTGGTCGGGGTTGGCCGGGTCGAGTTCGCCCTGCTCGGCGATGAGGGCGGCGGCGTAGGGCTCGGAGTCGTCCTGCGGCTCGTAACCGAGGGTGCGGGCGGTCGTCAGGTCCCACCAGAGGCGGGTGTTCGCCGAACTGCCGTAGGCGACGGTGTGCCGTACGTCCTCGGCGGTGAGCGCGGCGTGCAGCAGCCGGGCGCAGTCGGCCGGGCTCATCCAGACCGACAGCATCCGCACGGAGGTCGGCTCGCGGAAGCAGGAGCCGATGCGCAGCGAGACCGTCTCCAGACCGTGCAGGTCCCAGTAGAGGGACGCGAGGTCCTCGCCGAAGCACTTGGACAGCCCGTAGAAGGTGTCCGGGCGGTGCGGGGTGTCGATGGGGATCAGCGGGTCGTCGCCGGTGGGGCGCGGGGTGAAGCCGACCGCGTGGTTGCTGGAGGCGAACACGACGCGCCGTACGCCTTCCTGGCGCGCCGCCTCGTAGAGGTGGTAGGTCCCTTCGATGTTGGAACGGAGGATCTTCTCGAACGGGGCTTCCAGCGAGATGCCCGCGAGGTGGATGATCGCGTCGACGCCCCGGACCGCCTCGCGCAGCGCGTCGGCGTCCGTGAGATCGGCCGTGATGGCGTCCGGTGCCCCTTCTACGGGCCGGACGTCCAGCAGGCGGAGCTCGTAGCCGTACGCGGGCAGCAGTTCGCGCATCAGGGTGCCCACGCCGCCTGCGGCGCCGGTGAGCAGGATGGTGCGGGGAGCGGGCATCGTTCTCCTCCATGGACATCATTCATATCTATGGACAGGCTAAAGAGCACCCACGGCACCGTCAAGGCACGCCCGTTCGCTTGACCGGCGCGGCTGGACTCGCTTAGCGTGGCAGCGTTCACGAATATGGACGTGAATCAGAAGAGCGCACAGCCAGAAGAGCGCACAGAACTTCAAGGGGATCCGATGACCTCAGCCTCACTTGCCGAGCGCCTCGACGGCCTGCTGTTCTTCCCCGTCACCGCCTACGGCCCGGACGGTGAGCTGGATCTCGACATCTTCCGCGCGCACGTGCGCGAAGGCATCGAAGCGGGTGCGGCGGCGGTCTTCGCGTGCTGCGGTACGGGCGAGTTCCACGCGCTCACCCCCGAGGAGTTCCGCGCCTGCGTCGCCGCGGCCGTCGAGGTCTCGGCCGGGCGAGTACCGGTGGTCGCGGGGGCCGGCTACGGCACCGCGCTCGCGGTGCAGTTCGCGCGGCTGGCGGAGGACGCGGGCGCGGACGGGCTGCTCGCCATGCCGCCCTACCTCGTGGTGCCCGACCAGGCCGGGCTGCTGCGGCACTACTCCGGCCTCGCCGCGGGCACCGGGCTCGACATCATCGTCTACCAGCGCGACAACGCCGTGTTCGAGCCCGAGACCGTCGTCGAACTGGCCAGGATCCCCAACATCATCGGCCTCAAGGACGGCCTCGGCGACCTCGACCTGATGCAGCGGATCGTCAGTGCGGTCCGCAGCGACCTGCCCGAGCGCGACTTCCTCTACTTCAACGGCCTGCCCACCGCCGAACTCACCGGCCTCGCCTACCGCGGCATCGGCGTGCTGCTGTACTCCTCAGCCGTCTTCTGCTTCGCGCCCGAGATCGCCCTCGCCTTCCACAAGGCGCTGAACACCGGCGACGACAAGACCGTCAACCGGCTCATCGACGGCTTCTACCGGCCGCTGGTCGCGCTGCGCAACCAGGGGCGCGGCTACGCGGTCTCGCTGGTCAAGGCCGGCGTCCGGCTGCGCGGCCTGGACGTCGGCGAGGTGCGGTCGCCGCTGGTCGAGCCCTCGCCCGCGCATGTCAAGGAGCTTGCCGAACTGATCGAGCGCGGAATGGCGCTGCTGAGCGACAGCTGACGAACGGGCGCCCGGTGCGACACCATCGGGCACGCGTGTGCCGATCCGCCGTCTGAGGAGCCAAGTTGAGAGCCTCCGCCTTCGTCTACCCGTGGGACGTCGTCGGTGACCCGGATGCCCCGCGCCGGATCGCCGACCTCGGTGTCCAGCAGGTCACGCTCGCCTCCGCCTACCACTCCACCCGCGCCCTGACCCCCCGCCATCCGCGCGGGCGCATCGTCACGGCCCGGCACGCGGCGGTGCTCTACCCGCCGGACCCCAAGCTCTGGAGCGGCCGCTCGCTGCGCCCGTACCCGCAGGCGTGGGTGCCGGCGACGGACGCCTACGGGGAGGCGGCGGCCGCGCTGTCGGCCGCCGGGCTGTCCGTCCACTCATGGGTGGTGCTCGCGCACAACTCCCGGCTGGGCGAGGAGTTCCCGCGCACCTCGGTGCGCAACGCCTACGGCGACCGCTACCCGTGGGCGCCCTGCATCGCCCAGCCCGAGGTACGCGCCTACGCCGTCGATCTCGCGGTGGAGGCGGCGGTCCGGCCAGGGACCGACGGGACCGAGCTGGAGTCCTGCGGCTGGTACGGGGTCGGCCATCTGCACGGGCACGACAAGATCGGCGGAGTGCCGCTGGGCGGGGCGGCGCAGTACCTGATGTCTCTGTGCTTCTGCCGCACCTGCCGGGACGGCTACGCGGGGCTCGGCCTGGACGCCGACGCCCTGCAGAGCGCGGTACGCGCCGCGCTGGTGCCCGTGTGGAACGGCGAACGGGAACCGGGGCCCGCCGACCGCACGGCGGAGTGGGCCGAGATCGAGAAGCTGCTCGGCGCGGACCTGGCGGGCGCGACGCTGGCCTGGCGCGCCATGGTGGCCCGCCACTTCCAGCGCGAGATCGTGGCGGCCGTACGCGTCGGGGCCGGTCCCGGCTTCCAGATCCTGCTGCACGCCGACCCCGGGCCGCACCGCACGGGTGCCAACGTCGGCGTCGACGCGGCGGACGTGCTGTCGCACGCCGACGGCCTGGTCCTGCCCTGCGCCGGCGGCGCGGCCGAGCGTGCTGCCGTGCTGAGCCCGTTCGCGGCCCATGTGCGCCCGGGGACCGTCCTCGCCGCCAACTTCACCGTCGTGGCCGGCATGGGCGGCAGCCCCCGCACCCTGGCCGCCGACGTGGCCCACGCAGCCGGCCTCGGCGCCACCGAGGTGCGGCTCTACCACGCGGGCCTGGCCTCCGACGCGGACCTGCGAGCGGTCCGCTCGGCCCTCTGCGCGCTGGGATCCACTACCGACTTGTAGCTTGCACCGCAGGCCTGTACAACTGCCCTCACGTGCCGAAACAGCCTGTGGGGGGCCCTTCCGTGACCACCGAACCACCCGCTTCCGGGGAGCCGTCCGAGATACCGGACGACGTATGGGAGAAGTTCGTCCAGGACAACGAACGGGAAATCCGGGCGCAGGCTCCCAAGGAGCCCTCGGCACGCGCCCGGATGGTCACCGAACGGCTCCGGCGCGAGGCGGAGCTCGCCGCGCAGCAGCAGAAGAAGAGCAAGCGGTGGGGGCGGAGCGCGAAGGCGAAGCCGCCGGAGCCCGCGGGCTGGCGCACCGGTCCCGCCTGGCGCGAGATGGACGGCCGGGCGTCCCGGCGCCGCCGGCTGCGCGGAGTGCTGGGTGTGGCGCTGGCCCTCGTGGCCCTCCTGGTGGCCCTCAACCCGTCCGCCGCGATGGCATGGCTGCACGGTGACTTCGGCCGTTCCGGCGGTTCCGCGGACTCCACCGACTCCGCCGGCTACCGCTCCGACAGCTCCGGCCGGCCCACCGCCGGCTCCACCACCCTCCCTCCGGAGACCGCGCCGCCCACTGCCGCCCCGTCCGTCGACCCGCTCGCGGACACCCCGACGCTCGCCGAGCCCTTCCGTGGCTCTCCCGCCGTCCAGTACGCCGACGGTGCGGCCGGGATCGTCCTGCCCACGGCCCGGCCGGTCGGTCGGATGTCGCGCAAGCAGGTGGAGTCCGCGCTGAGCAGGACCAAGGAGTTCCTGGTCGACGCGAACCTCAACCCGGCGACGCTGCGCGGGGAGCGCCCGCAGATCGCGATGGGCCTGGTCGACCCCCTGCAGACGGAGATCACCTCGCGCTGGGACGCCTCCTTCCGCAAGCCCGACAAGGAGCACGACCCGTTGCTCGTCGCCAGCCGGTTCAACCCGGCCGAGGTGAAGACGGTCGGCAGCGTGGTCAAGACGCGCGGCCTGGTCACGTTCAAGGAGGGCAGGGCCGGCTCGGTCGCCGTGCACGCCGACATCACCTTCGTCTACGCGGTGACCCGCGCCGACGGCGGATCGGCGGCCGTCTCCCGCACCATCGTCCGGCGCGTGCTGGACTTCGACGTCGCCGACCCCCGCGTCGAGCGGGTGACCGGCGGCAAGCTCTGGGTGGCCGGGTACCGGGACGACATCGGCAACTCGTCCTGCGACGTCTACGACGGCTTCCTGCACCCGAGCATCGGCCCGGACGACACCGCATCCGGCACCCCGGACCCGTCCGGACCGGCGGTCGACCCGTACGACCGCAGCAAGCCCCTCGACGCGAGGGAGGCCTGCGCCCGCTCCACCCGCGTCTGAACCGGGCCTGCCGCGGCCGCACCGGTCATGGCACGGCTATCCGGGAGGCGTGACCAGCGGCGCGAAGGCGGCCAGCGACATCTCGAGGTCCTGCCGTCCGGCATCGTCCGGCGGCAGTGCGGGGAGGCGGACGTCGGCGAATTCCTTCGCCGCCGTCCACACCGCGCCGATGACCGTCTTCACGTCGGAGACGTCGATCGCGGCCTTTCCGGCCGCCATGGTGGTGAGCTGTCCGTCTTTCCTGAGGGAGAACTTCAGGGAGAAGGAGGAGTCGGAACCGATGAAGAGGAAGCCACCACGGCCGGTCCCCACCAATGCGCGCAAACCGTCCAGGAGGTCGGAGACGGCAAGGTAGATCATCATCCCCTGGTCCGGGGTATGACCGCGCGAGGAGACGGACCCGAGACTGCCGGTCACTTCCATATGTCCGAGGTCGAAACCGGACGGCGGTGGTTCATCGTCGTCGGAGAACGTGAATCTCATGCCTCAAAGCTCTTTCCGACCGGGAAGAAGGAGATGACCCGGTTCCCGTCGGTCGAATCGACACTTACCCGGTAAGTGGCGGTGAATCCGTTCACCGTCATCTTCTTCTCGAACGACTGCATCAGTTTATTGGGGTTCTCGGTGATCCGTCGGCCCTTGCGCACCGCCTTGACCGCCGCCTTCTCCACCTGGGCACGGGTGGTGTTGGGAGGCATCAGGTCGCCGGGGCCCTTGGGGTGGTCGCCGGTGATGTGACGGGCGTCGATGTGCTCCCAACCCTCCTTGAGGTTGCCGTTCTCGATACGCGGTTTCGTGCGGCACAGGGCGAGGCCGTAGGGGTCGATCCACGCGGTCGGGTTCGGTACGTACCAGCCGGGGTTCGGACCGCCGTCGAGGCCGAGCGGATCGAGGCTGTGGAAGCGGCCGACCGTCGGGTCGTAGTAGCGGAAGTAGTTGTAGTGCAGGCCCGTCTCGTCGTCGTGGTACTGGCCGGGGAACCGCAGCGGGCAGTCGGTCTCGCCCCGCGGTGCGGGCAGCGGGTTCCCCCACAGGCTGGTGCGCAGGGTCCAGCCGATGTGCCCGTCAGGGGATACGAGTTCGGTCGGGGTACCGAGCAGATCGGTGACGATGCCGTAGAAGCGTTCGTCGAACTCGCCCTGGGACGCGCCCGACAGCGGAATGCGGTCGGTCTGCGCCACGGGCAGACCGCTGCCGGGCGCCCAGTCGAGCGTCAGGGTGCGGTCCTCCACCGAACTCCACTGCTCGGCCAGCAGGGTGCCGTCCCAGGTGAAGTCGGTCCGTTCGAGAACGCTGCCGTCGCCGTCGAGCAGCTGCTTGGCGATCCGCCGGCCCAGTGGGTCGTAGAGATAGCGCCAGTGGCGGCCGTCCGGGGTGATCGCGTCGGTGAGCCGGTCCTCACCGTCCCAGCGGTACTCCCAGGTGCGTGAACCGCCCGAGAGCTGTTTGCGGCTGCGGCGCACGACGCGCCCCTGGGCGTCATGCTCGAACGTCGTCCGGCCCGCCCGGCCGATGAGGGCCTCGGTGAAGGTACGCGTCCCCACCGCACTGGCGTCCTCCGCCTCCGGGTCCGGGGCGGTCGGCCAGTGCGCCTCGGTCAGATTGCCGGCCGTGTCGTACGCGTACCGCTCGGTCCACGCGTCGGCGTGCACGGCGGTCACCCGACCGGCCTGATCCAGGTCGTATCGGCGGTTGCCGCCGGCGCTGTCGTCGACAGCTGTGAGGTAGTCGTCCGCGCGGTAGGTGTACCGCCGGCTCAGCGAGAGCCGGCTGTCCTCGGTGGTCAGGCTCTGGGCGGTGAGCCGGTGGTCGTCGTCCCACTCCCGGCGCAGGGTGGTCGTACCGAGGTGCCGGCCGACCTCCCGCCCGGTCGAGTCGTAGCCGAAGCGGAGCACCTGCCCCGCGGCCCGCAGTGCGATGGGACGGTGGTCGGCGTCGTACTCCCAGGTGCTGACGGCCGCGCCCGGGGTGAGGCGCCGGGTCCGGCGCCCGAGCAGGTCGTAGGTGTTCCGCAGGACGCGGCCGTTGCAGGTCTCGGAGAGGACGCGGCCCGCCGCGTCGAGTTCGAGGAGGACATCCGCGTCGGCGTTGGAGGCCTGGACCATCCGGCCGAGCACGTCGTAGCGGAACGTCGTGACGAGGCCGCCGCAGCTCTGCCCCGTGATGTTGCCGAGGACGTCCCGGGTGTACTCGACGGTCTGTCCGGCGGCGTTGGTGCGCTCGACGAGCTGCCCCGCGGCGTCGTACCGGTAGGACAGGACACGGCCGTTGAAGTCCGTCTCCCGGACGAGGTTGCCCACCGGGTCGTACTCGTAGCTCCAGGTACTGCCCTGCTGGTTGGTGACCCGGGTGAGGCGCAACTCCGTGTCGTAGCCGAATTCCATACGGGAGCCGTCCGGGGCGGCCCTGGCGGTCATCAGGTCGAAGTGGGTGCTCTCGAACCGGTTGACGGCTCCGGTGGGTTCGACGTGCTCCGCCAGATTGCCCTCACCGTCGTACACCCATCGCTCGGTGCCGCCGGCCGGAGTGCGGCGAGAGGTCATCAGGCCCTCGACGGACCAGGTGAAGCGAGTGATGCCGCCGGTGGGGTCGGTGATGGCGATCACCCGTCCCAGCGTGTCGTACGCGTACCGGGTGGGCGACCCGCCGGCGTCCACCATGACGGACGGCTGTCCGGCGGCGTCGCTCTCGATCCGGCGGGTGTTGCCCAGCGCATCGGTCACGGCCGTGACCCGCCCCAGTTCGTCGTAGGCGTGCCGCGTCGTGGCCTCGACCGGGTCGGTGACCGTGAGGAGATTGCCCCGTTCGTCGTAGCCGAAGAGCCAGCGGCTGCCGTCCGGTTCGGTGATCGATTCGGGGAGCCGCAGCGCGTTGTACTCGGCGGTGGTCGTGGTGCTGTCGGGGCGGTGGATCGCGAGCAGGTTGCCCTCGGCATCGCGGGTGTACCGGGTGGTGCGGCCGAGGGGGTCGGTACGCGCCAGCAACTGGTCGCGGCTGTTCCACTCGCTGGTGATGGCGTGACCGAGGGCGTTGATCTCCAGGGTGACCTGGAGATCTTCGTTGTAGTGGAAGGTGGTGGTGTGGCCCAGCGAGTCGGTGTGGACGGTGGCCCGGCGGTCGGTGTCGTAGTCGAAGGTGCCGTTCAGGAAGCCGTCGGATCCGGCGGTGCGGACGCAACGGCCCTCGCTGTCGTACGTGTAGGCGTACGTGGTTCCCTTGCGGTCCTCCCACCCGGTGATCCGGCCGTGGCTGTCGTATGCGAAGCGAGCGGCGCGGCCCGAGGAGTTGACGACCTCGGCCAGATGACCGTTCTCGTCGTAGCCGAAGCGGCCGAGGAGGGTGTCGTCCCCTCCCTGTCGCGCCGCGTCCTGCTCGGGAGTGTTCTCCTGCACCCCGCCGAGCAGGTACAGCGCCGAGATGTGCCCCCCGGAGGTGGCCACGCCGATGCGGTAGGCCGCGTGGCGGATTCCCGTCGGCACCCCGTCGGCGCTGTAGTCGATGTCCATACGGTTGCCGTTGCGGTCACTGAGCGCGCGCAGCGGCAGCTGCACCGGCTGCCCGGAAGCCGTCGGCAAGGTGGGGCCGTTGGGGTCGAAGTGCAGGGTGCGTCCGGTGTCGGGGTCCGTGACGGTGACGATTCCGGCCGGCGAGCCGTCCCACACCAGCGGCCAGCGCGGCCCGGCGACCGGCAGCACCGGCACATCGCGGGCCGGCACCGGGTACTGCAGCAGCATGCCGTCGTCGGCGACGAAGCAGATTCCCTGGCCGTCCAGTTCCAGCCGCTGGTCGAGGGTCGAGGCCCAGGACGGGCCGAACCACCGGCCGGCCCGGTAGGAGGAGACGTGCGCGCGCTCCAGCAGGACCGGGAGGATCCCCGGCAGCTCGACGTCGACCTGCGGCAGCACCATCTCGCCCGTGACCACGTCGATGGGGTCGCTCTTGCACCGCCGCTCGCCCATGCGCTTCGCTGCCTGACGCACGCCTTGAGCGCCCTTGCGCATGGCGCCCGCGATGTCACCGAGGTGGCTGCCCATGCCCTTCATCAGCTTGGGCAGGTTCTTGGCCATCTTGAGGAGGCCGCCGGCGGTGGTCAGGCCCTTGAAGCCGGGTATGCAGTCCATCGCGGCGAACAGCACGTCCCACAAGGACGCTTTGCCCTGGGCGTATTTGACGAGGGTGTCGGCGAGGACGACGAGGGCGGCGGCCAGCACGATCCAGGCGAGTGGCCCGCCGATGATCATCACCAGGATGCCGAGGACGGCGACGATGACCTTGCAGACCGCGACGATCTCGTCCCAGTGGTCGGCGACCCAGTCGACCGCCTTCTCCCACCAGTGCTTGTTCTTGATCCCCGCGTCCGACGCTTCGTGCAGGGCGTGTTCGGCGGTGCTCGCGGCGGTGTCCCGCAGATGCGCCGCCTGCGCGGCCAGTTCCTTGGCCGCGTCCAGGCGCTGCTGGGCGTCGTGGACGGCGGTGTTCGCGGACTTCTGCGCGTTCGAGGCGTCCAACGCGTTACGGGTGGCGGTGCGGACCTCCTCGGCGGACGGCGGCTCCGCGCCGGGCTTGGGGTCGGCCTGGTACTCCTTGGATTTGTCCCCGGCCCGCTTCACCCAGTCGTTCGCGTTCGTCTGGGTCGTCTTGGCGGCATCCAGGTCCTGCCGGGCGGTGCGGCCCTGGGCCAGCGCCCGGTCCGCGTCCGACTGCGCCGTCTCCAACTTCGGCCAGTACGTGCCCAACGCCCCCGAGGCCAGCCGGTAGGACTTCTCCAACTTCTCCAGCTCGCCCGGCAGATCACCGAACTGCTCCCGGTAGGCGTCACCCGACAGACCCGCCCAGTCCTGCACCGCGTTGTTGCCGCTCAGCCCGCGCACCGAGCGCAGTGCGGAGGACACGTCGTCGGCGAAATCGCCCAGCTTGCGGGCGAGTTCCTTCACCTCGTACGGATCCCCGGGAACCGGATCCCGGTCCAGATCCAGCACATGCCAATCCGTCGGACGATTCGCCACGTTGTTCCCCCGTGTGTGATCAACTCCGCCTTGATTCTTGCACTTTGGGTGCGGGGGTGATCGGGCGATGGGCGGGTCGTCGACGTTTTGTGACGATCAGAACGTCAGAGCCTGCGGGTGGCCAGGGTCAGGCGGTCGCGGGCGTCGAAGAGGGCGTCCTTGATCATCTGCTCATGGGAGGGGGTCAGCCGGGCCACCGGGACGGAGCAGCTGACCGCGTCGCGGGCCGGGGTGCGGTACGGGATGGCGATGCCGAAGCAGCGCAGGCCGAGGGTGTTCTCCTCGCGGTCGACGGCGAAACCCTGCTCCCGGATGACCGCGAGTTCCTCGATGAGCTTCTCGCGGTCGGTGTGGGTGTGCTCGGTGAGGGGTTCGAGCGTCTCGGGGAGCATCTTGCGGACCTGTTCGTCGGAGTACGTGGCGAGCAGCGCCTTGCCGAGCGAGGTGGAGTGGGCCGGGAGGCGGCGGCCGACGCGGGTGAAGGGCCGCAGGTAGTGCTGGGACTGGCGGGTCGCGAGATAGACGACGCTGGTGCCGTCCAGCCGCGCGAGGTGGATGGTCTCGCTGGTGTCGTCGGAGAGCCGGTCAAGGGTGGGGCGGGCGGCTGCGACGACCTCGTCACCGTCGATGTACGAGGTGCCGACGAGCAGTGCGCGGACACCGATCCCGTAACGCGTTCCGGTGGCATCGGTCTCGATCCAGCCGAGCTCGACTAGGGTGCGCAGCAGCATGTAGAGGCTGGACTTGGGGTAGCCGACGGATTCCTGTACGGCCGCGAGGCTGTGCATTCCGGGGCGTCCCGCGAAGAATTCCAGCAGCTCGACCGTGCGGACCGCGGACTTGACCTGAGAACCGCCACCGTCGCCAGCAGACATCGTCCTGACCCCTCTTGTTCGGCCCCGGACCCTGCAAGTAGGCTCCGGAATGGTTCAAAGATTCATAAGTGAAGACACTGTTCAGCATATCGAACAGTGGCTGATCCGCATGAGGCAAATCTGGAGGTTCCCCCGGTGGCTGTTCCAGTCTGGTCCGTCGACCCCCGTACCGGGAAGCAGCGGGAGCAGGTGGCGGACGAGGCCACCACGCAGGAGGTCGACGCCGCCGTCCGCGCCGCGGCCGCCGCGGCGCCCGCGCTCGCCGACCGCAGCGTACGCGCCCGGCTGCTGCGCACCGCCGCGGACCTCCTGGAGGAGGCCGGCCCGCAGGTCCTGGAGGCGGCCGACGCCGAGACGGCGCTCGGCCCCGGCCGGCTGACCGGCGAGCTCGCCCGCACCACCTTCCAGCTGCGCGCGTTCGCCGACATCGTCGACGAGGGCGCCTTCCTGGACGTCGTCATCGACCACGCGGACCCGGCGGCGAAGCCCGCCCCCCGCCCCGACCTGCGGCGCTACAAGATCCCGCTCGGCGTGGTCGCGGTCTACTCGGCCAGCAACTTCCCGCTGGCCTTCTCCGTCCCCGGCGGCGACACCGCGAGCGCGCTGGCCGCCGGCTGCCCGGTCGTCGTCAAGGCGCACCCGGACCACCCGGCCACCTCCGAGCTGTGCGCGAGCGTGCTGCGCCGCGCCGCCGTCCGGGTCGGGCTGCCCGCCGACGTCGTCTCCGTCGTCCACGGCTTCCAGGCCGGGATCGACCTCATCAAGCACCCGCTGGTCAGCGCCGCCGGATTCACCGGCTCGGTGCGCGGCGGGCGGGCGCTCTTCGACGCGGCCGCGGCCCGTCCCAAGCCGATCCCGTTCCACGGCGAGCTGGGCAGCCTCAACCCGGTCGTGATCACCGAGGCCGCGGCGGACGAGCGGGCCGAGCAGATCGGCGCGGGACTCGCCGGGTCCATGACGCTGGGCGTCGGCCAGTTCTGCGTCAAGCCCGGACTGGTGCTGGCCCCGGCCGGCGCGGCGGGCGACCGGCTGCTCAAGGCCGTCACCGCGGCCGTCAGCGACTCGGACGCGGGCGTGCTGCTCGATGTCCGGATGCGCGACGCCTTCGTCGCCGGCGTCGAGGCCAGGGCCGCGCTCCCCGGCGTCGAGGCCCCGGTGACGCCGGGCTCCGGCGGCGAGCACACCGTCAGCGCCGGATACCTCACCGTTCTCGCCGACCGGCTGGCCGGGGAAGGCCCGCACGATCTGCTGCTGGAGGAGTGCTTCGGCCCGGTGACGGTCGTGGCGCGCTACGAGGACCGCGCCCAGATCACCGCTGTGCTGGAGCGGCTGCCCGGCAACCTCACCGCCACCGTCCACATCGGTGAGGAGGAGGCCGGACAGGAGGACGGTCCGGCCACCGCGCTGCTCGCCGAGCTCACCCCGCTGGCGGGCCGGCTGCTCGTCAACGGCTGGCCGACCGGCGTCGCCGTCGCCCCCGCCCAGCACCACGGCGGCCCGTACCCGGCGACCACGTCGACCTCCACCTCGGTCGGCGGGACCGCCATCGAGCGCTGGCTGCGCCCGGTCGCGTACCAGGACACCCCGGTCGCGCTGCTCCCCGCCGAGCTGCGCGACGACAACCCGCTCAACCTGCCACGCCGCTTCGACGGCCGGCTGGAGATCTGACGGTGGTCCGAATCGGGTCCGCGGTGCCGGAGCCGAAGGAGCACCAAGAGCTGAGCGAACCGACGGAGCTGAGGGCGCTGCATGAGCTGCCCTTCGGGATGCGGGCGTACGGTCCGGCCGCCGACCCGCGCTACGAGGACGGCGCGCTCGTCCTCACCGCGGGTCCCGGCCAGGACCGCTTCGTGCACCCCGGCCGGGAGCCGAAGGTGCCGGCCGCCGACGCGCCCCGGCTGCTCGGCACCCCACCGGAGGGCGACTTCCAGCTGATCGCCCGGGTGACGGCCGGGCTGCGCGCGGCGGGAGACGCCGGAGCGCTCTACCTCCAGGTCGCCGACGACCAGTGGGCGAAGCTCTGCCTGGAACTGTCGCCCGCCCGGTACACCGTGGTCTCGGTCGTCACCCGAGGCAGCTCCGACGACGCCAACAGCTGGGAAGTGGACGGGGATCACGTCTGGCTGCGGATCACCCGCACCGGCCGGGCCTTCGCCTTCCACGCCTCGGACGACGGCGAACGGTGGACGTTCGTCCGGCTCTTCGCCCTCGGCACGCGGCAGCAGGCGGCCGCCGCGAGCGTCGGATTCATGACGCAGTGCCCGTCGCCGGACGCCGAAGGGTGCACGGCGGTCTTCGACCGGCTCACCTTCCGGTCCGGTGCGCCAGGGGACCTGCGCGACGGCAGCTGAAATGCTCTGCGGGGGACGGGCTGCCCGAAGGAGTCCGTCCCCCGCAGAGCATGCCTGGCTACGGCACCGGGGTGAAGTCCCGTGCGCCGATGAACTCCGGCCGCCGCACCGGCGCCGCGAACGGCTCCACCGCGGCGTTCTCCACGCTGTTGAAGACGATGAAGACGTTGCTGCGCGGGAACGGCGTGATGTTGTCGCCGGAGCCGTGCATGCAGTTGCAGTCGAACCAGGTCGCCGACCCCGCCGCGCCGGTGAAGAGCTTGATGCCGTGCTCCCCGGCGAGTTCGGTGAGCGCCTCGTCGGACGGGGTGCCGGCGTCCTGCATCTGCAGCGACTGCTTGTAGTTGTCCTTCGGCGTCTCGCCCGAGCAGCCGAGGAACGTACGGTGCGAGCCGGGCATGATCATCAGCCCGCCGTTGGTGTCATGGTTCTCGGTCAGCGCGACCGAGACGGAGACCGTGCGCATCCCGGGCAGCCCGTCCTCGGCGTGCCAGGTCTCGAAGTCCGAGTGCCAGTAGAACCCCGACGCCCCGAAGCCCGGCTTGACGTTGATGCGGCTCTGGTGGACGTAGACGTCGGAACCGAGGATCTGCCTCGCGCGGTCCGCGAGCCGGGGATCGCGCACCAGCTCGGCGAAGACCTCGCTGATCCGGTGCACCTCGAAGACCGAGCGGATCGCCCCGGACTTCGGCTCGACGATCGCGCGGGGGTCGGCCCGGACCGCCGGATCGGCGCACAGCCGGTCCAACTCCTGGCGGTAACGGTCCACTTCGCCGGGCATCAGCAGCTGGTCGACGGTGAGGAAGCCGTCCCGGTCGTAGCCGCGCAGCTCGGCCGGCTGGATCGGACCCGGGGTGCCGTACTCGGACCACACGACCGGGTCCTGGCGCGGAGTGGTGACCTCGGAGGCACCGCGCGTCGGGTACCGGCTGGTGATGCTGTCGGTGGTGGTCGTCGTCATGACGTCAGGCTCCTTCGGTCTCGGTCGTCTCGGTCCCGTTCCGGGTCCTGGTACGGGTCGTGGTCGTGGTTGTGGCCGTGCCCCCGGTCTCCGTCAGCAGCGGGTAGACCCCGTTCTCGTCGTGCACCTCGCGCCCGGTGACGGGTGGGTTGAAGACGCAGACGAACCGCAGATCGGTCTTGGGGCGCATGGTGTGCCGCTCGTGGCCGTCGAGCAGGTAGAGCGTGCCCGGGGAGATCCAGTGGGTCTCCCCGGTCTCGTCGTTGGTCAGCTCGCCCTCACCGTCGACGCACAGCACCGCCTCGATGTGGTTGGCGTACCACATGGACGTCACGGTCCCGGCGTACATCACCGTCTCGTGCATCGAGAAGCCCACGCCCTCGGCGGCGAGGATGATGCGCTTGCTGCGCCAGGTGCCGGTCTCGGCGGTCACATCGCGGTCGGTGCCCTCGATGTCCTTGAAGGATCGGACGATCACGTGCCTGCCTCTGCTTTCTTTCCGTTCGTGGTCGGGCCCCGGTGCGGATCGGGGCGGTCTCAGAGGGTTTCGCCGACGACGTCGCTCACGGCCCGGGTGAGGGTGCGCAGCCCCTCGTCCAGCTCGTCGGGGGTGATGGTCAGGGCCGGCAGCAGCTTGACGACCTCGCTGCGCGGGCCGGAGGTCTCCAGCAGCATCCCCAGCTCGAAGGCGCGGGCGCAGATCCGGCCGGCGAGCGACGGGTCGATGAACTGCAGCCCCCAGGCCAGGCCGCGGCCCCGGTACTCGGCGCCCGCGCGTGCCTGCGCGGTGCAGATCTCCCGCAGCGCCGTCTCGACCTGCTCGCCACGCATCACCGTCTGCTTCTCCAGCTGGCCGTCGGCCCAGTAGGCGTCCAGCGCGGCGGTGGCGGTGACGAACGCCGGGTTGTTGCCGCGGAAGGTGCCGTTGTGCTCGCCCGGCTCCCAGATGTCCAGTTCCGGCTTGAAGAGCGCGAGGGACATCGGCATGCCGTAGCCGCTGATGGACTTGGAGAGCGTGACGATGTCCGGCGTGATCCCGGCCTCCTCGAAGGAGAAGAACGCGCCGGTACGGCCGCAGCCCATCTGGATGTCGTCGACTATCAGCAGCATGTCTCGGCGCTTGCACAGGTCGGCCAGGGCACGCAGCCACTCCGGACGGGCGACGTTGATGCCGCCCTCGCCCTGGATCGTCTCGACGATCACGGCGGCCGGCTGGTTGAGGCCGGAACCCTGGTCCTCCAGCAGCCGCTCGAACCACAGGAAGTCAGGCACCCGGCCGTCGAAGTAGTTGTCGAACGGCATCGGGGTGCCGTGCACCAGCGGGATGCCCGCGCCGGCCCGCTTCATCGAGTTGCCGGTGACGGCGAGCGAGCCGAGCGACATGCCGTGGAAGGCGTTGGTGAAGGAGACGATCGACTCGCGGCCCTTGACCTTGCGGGCCAGCTTGAGCGCCGCTTCGACGGCGTTGGTGCCGGTCGGGCCGGGGAACATCACCTTGTACTCCAGGCCGCGCGGCTCCAGGACCACCTGCTGGAAGCGCTCCAGGAAGGTGCGCTTCGCGGTGGTGCTCATGTCCAGGCCGTGGGTTACGCCATCACGTTCCAGATAGTCCAGCAGCGCGCGTTTGAGCACCGGGTTGTTGTGCCCGTAGTTGAGCGCACCGGCGCCGGAGAAGAAGTCGAGATACGCGTGGCCGTCCTCGTCGTACATGACGCTGCCCTGCGCGCGGTCGAAGACGACGGGCCAGCTGCGGCAGTAGCTGCGGACCTCCGACTCGAGGGAATCGAAGACGGACAGGTCGGGAGGGGTGATGGTCACTGTGCCTGCTTTCGTGAGGGGCAGCGCGATGGGGGCAGCGCGATGGGGGCGGTGCGAAGTTCAGGGGCGGTGCGAAGTCGGGGGGTGGGGGGAGCGGGCGCGGTGGCGTCAGGCCGGCGGGCCGATGCGGAACAGCTCCTCGGACCCGTGCCCGTCGGGGAACAGGGCCCCGGGGAAGAGGACCTCCCGTTCGACCGGCACGCCGTGGCGCTCGGCGAAGGAGGTGAACAGCCGCTGCGAGGCGGCGTTGTCCGGCGTGATCGTGGTCTCGAGTCGGCGGACGTCGTCGACGGCGACGCGTGCGGCGAGATGGTCGAGCATGGCCGCGGCGACGCCGCGACCGCGCTGCGCCTCATCGACGGCCACCTGCCAGACGACCAGCGTCTGCGGCTCCTCGGGACGGATGTATCCAGTCACGAAGCCCACCGGGGCGCCGTCGGTGTCACGGGCCACCACCGAGGTGCCGGCGAAGTCGCGGCACCACAGGAGATAGCTGTACGAGGAGTTGAGGTCGAGCGTCCGTGAATCGCGGGCGATGCGCCACATCGCGCCGCCGTCCTCGACGGTGGGGGTGTCGAGGAATGCGGGGGCGATCGGCGCCTTCAATTCCGTAGCGGCGTTCATGCGGAATGAACTTACCGAGCAGAAAGTGGAATTGCATGGGGCAAAGGTCTTTACGCGTCCGGCCGGCCGTGTTATCGCGCGGGCGGGTGCACGTGGCCGAATCGGCGGTGAGACCTGCGTGTTTGTCCGGATATTACCGGGCGATTCGATCTTGGTGTGGAGTCCGTCACATCACCGGAACCGCCCGGAAGTATTAACGAAATTTAGGCGTTTAGCCTTCCGGAGGCTGGGCAGAAGCCATTCGGAAGAATGCCTACGGAGAATTCACCCTGAACGGGCCGCGGAAAGGGTGAATTCCCCGTGGATGTTTTCTTTGTGCCGCCCGGAAGTGCGGGACTGTCGGGAACTACTCGGAGAGCGCCGTACCCAGCGCAGCCAGGCTCCGCGCGACCACGGTGGGATCCGCGTCGGGACCGTAGTGGTTGACGCGGATCATCTCCTTGGCGAGCGCGCCGCCGCCCGCGACCAGCGGGACCGACGGGTCCAGGGCGAGCGCCCGTGCCACCAGGGCGGTGGCGTCGGTGCCGGCGGGCACCCGCAGCGTCGTCGCGACCGGCGCGGCGTCACGGACCTCGCGCACGTACGGCTCCAGGCCGCCGCCGAGCGCGAGCGCGCCCTCGCGGGTCGCGGCGGCGGCCGCCCGGTGCCGGGCGATCACCGTGTCCAGGCCATCGGCGTCGATCCGCTCCAGGCACGCCTCCAGCGCCAGCATCTCCAACTGCGCCGGCGCGTGCGGCAGCGCGGCGCGGCCGGTGTCGATCCAGCGCTCCTTCCAGTCCAGGAGGGAGAGGTACGAGCGGCGCGGCGCCGAAGGGTTGGCCGCCATCCGCTCCCAGGCGCGGGCGCCGACCGAGACCGCCGACACGCCCGCGGGGCCGCCCATCGCCTTCTGCGCGCCGATCACGCACAGGTCCACGCCCCACGCGTCCGGCAGCAGCGGTTCCGCGGCCACCGACGCCACCGCGTCCAGCATGAACAGCGCGCCGTGCGCGCGCACCACCTCGCCGATCTCCGCCACCGGGTTCGTGTTGCCGGTGGCCGCCTCGGCGTGCACCAGCGAGACGAAGTCGATCTCCGGGTGCTCCGCCAGCGCGCGCTCCACCTGCTCGGCGGTGACCGCGCCGTGGAACGGCACCGCCAGGTCGACGACCTCGGCACCGGCGTCGCGCAGCCAGTCGCCGAACGTCTTCCCGTAGGGGCCGGTCACCACGTTGAGCGCCGCGGAGCCGGGTCGGGCGCCGCCGCGGATGCAGCCCTCCAGGGGCAGCAGCGCCTCGCCCTGGGTGATGACGACGTCCTGCTCGGTGTCCAGCAGCGCCGCGACACGCCGTTCGATCCCGGCGAAGCGGGCGGCGGTCAGCGGGGGCAGGTCCAGGAGGGGGTGCGTCACGATGCGTCTCTTCCGTACGGATGAAGGCCCGGGAAAGCCGTGGTGGGCCTGAGGGTGCCTTCGCGAGCGTACCTTCGACCTTTTAGGGTGCTGGGCATGAGTGTCATGGGTGATCGCGGTGCGCTGCACGTCAAGGGCCGGGTGCTGGTCGGCCCCGAGGACGTCAGGGACGAGGTGTGGGTGCTGGACGGCCGGATCTCCTACCACCGGCCGGCCGGAGTGCGCGAGGTGACCACCGTCGAGGGCTGGGCGCTGCCCGGCCTCGTCGACGCGCACTGCCACGTCGGCCTCGACACGCACGGCCCGGTGGACGCGGAGACCGCGGAGAAGCAGGCGCTGACCGACCGCGACGCCGGCGCCCTGCTGCTGCGCGACGCCGGGTCGCCGTCCGACACCCGCTGGATCGACGACCGCGAGGACCTGCCGCGCATCATCCGCGCCGGCCGGCACATCGCGCGCACCCGCCGCTACATCCGCAACTACGCGCACGAGATCGAGCCCGGCGATCTGACGGCGTACGTCCGCCAGGAGGCGCGGCGCGGCGACGGCTGGGTGAAGCTCGTCGGCGACTGGATCGACCGCGAGGCCGGTGACCTCACGGCCTGCTGGCCGCGCGGCGCCCTGGAGGAGGCCATCGCCGCCGCCCACGAGGAGGGTGCCCGGGTCACCGCGCACTGCTTCGCGGAGGACTCGCTGCGGGACCTCGTGGAGGCGGGTATCGACTGCATCGAGCACGCCACCGGACTGACCGAGGACACCATCCCGCTCTTCGCGGAACGTGGTGTCGCCATCGTCCCGACCCTCGTCAACATCGCGACGTTCCCGTCGATGGCGGTCGGCGGCGAGTCCAAGTTCCCCCGCTGGGCGGCCCATATGCGCCGGCTGCACGAGCGCCGCTACGACACGGTGCGGGCCGCGCACGACGCCGGGATCCGGATCTTCACCGGTACCGACGCGGGCGGTTCGCTGGCCCACGGCCTGGTCGCGGACGAGGTCGCCGAGCTCGTCACGGCGGGCCTCTCACCGATCGAGGCGCTCTCCGCCTCGACCTGGGGCGCCCGTGAATGGCTCGGCCGCGACGGGCTGACCGAGGGCGCCTCCGCCGATCTGATCGTCTACGCCGCCGACCCGCGCGCGGATGTACGGGTGTTGGCCGATCCGCGGCGCATCGTGCTGCGCGGACGTGTGGTGGGTTGACGCAGCGTTACGCGGAGCGGGTGCGGATCGTTGAGCACCCCCGCGTACGCCTCGGCGCGTCAACGGAGGTGGGGGCGTCATCACGTGGCACGGGTGACGGGTGGGAACGGCCGTGCAGCAAGATTCGAAGATAATGCCGGAAACCACCCGTATGGGTGAACTAGCTTCAGGTAGTCGCCACTTCACTCTCAGTGCGTAAATATGGCGGGACCGAGGTCACCGGCGGTCGCGTTGTCCCCTCAAGCGGCGCCGCTGACTCCAAGCCACTCGTGGGGGTTCCACCGTGTACAGCTCCAACTTCAGCCTGCCCGCACGCCGTTCGGCCGTCGCCATCGGCGCGGTCGTCGCGCTTGCGGCAGGTGGCCTGGCCGTCGCCCCGGCGGCTCAGGCGCATCCCTCCGGCAACTCCGGGGGCAACTCCGGCGGTGACTCCGGGGGCGGCAGGTCCACCGCGACCGTCCTGCGTGCCGGGCTCGACGTATCGCTGATGAACAAGACGGTCGATGTGCCGCTGAACGTCTCGCTCAATGACGTGAAGGCGCCGGCCGACGCCGACGAGACCGCGCTCACCGCCAAGCTGGACGCCGTCGACCATGGCAAGCCGTTCAGCATGCTGCGGGCGGATGTCGCCACGGCGAAGGCGACGGCCGACGCGCACAAGGCGGAGGGGTACGCGAACCTGGCCCGCGCCGAGGTGCATCTGCCCGGCCTGCCGCTGCTGTCCCTGATCAAGATCGAGGCGGTCACGTCCAAGGCGACCTGTGAGGCGGGCAAGAAGCCGACCGCTTCGTCCACGTTGGTCGGTGTGTGGGTCCTCAACAAGAAGATCACCTTGACCGCCACCGGGACGACGAAGGTGTCGGTGCCCGGGATCGGCGAAGTCGCCCTCGACCTGTCGAAGACCGAGACCACTTCGCGTACGGCCGCCGCCACCGGGCTGGAACTGAAGGTCAAGGTCAACCCGCTCAAGCTGAACGTCGCGGATGTCACCGGCACCGTGACGCTGGTCAAGGCGACGTGCGAGACACCGAAGGTGGTCGACCCGACGACCGGCGGTACTGCCGACGGCGGGACCAGTGACGGCGGCGCGACGACCGGCGGCGCGACGGATGGCGGTGCCACCAACGGCGGTGCGTCCAGCGGGGGAGCGGCGTCCGGAGGGTCGTCGACCGGCGCCGACTCGGGTGGTGCCACGGGCGGGAACTCCGGCGGCAGCGGCGGATCGAGCGGCGCCAGTGGATCGGGCGGCACCGGCGGCACCGGCGGTGCCGAGCCGCAGACCGGTCCCGGTACGCAGAACCTCGCCGAGACCGGCAGCGGCTCCAACACCCCGCTGCTCGCCGCGGGTGCGGGCGCGCTCGTGGTGGTCGGCGGTGGCGCGCTGTACCTGACGTCCCGGCGCCGCAAGGCGGCGGCAGCAGCAGCGGAAACGGACGCCTAGACAGCGGCGTGGACGGCCGCGTAGACGTCCGGTTCCGACCGGATCGGGACTCGAGGGGGGACTGAGGGTCCGAGGGGGAATGGGGAGAGGGCGGCGCCGTTGTCGGCGTCGCCCTCTACTGTTGTGTTCAGGGGATCGCAGACAGAGTTCGCAGGGTTCGTTCAGGGGCCACAGGAGTTCACGGGGTCCGCCGGGCGGACCGGGGGGTCGGGGGACGCGATGGACAACGCGCTGTTCGGGGGCAGGTACGAGATCCGGGAGCTGCTCGGCTCCGGAGGCATGGCCAGGGTGCATCTCGCCTACGACACCCGGCTCGGCAGGACCGTCGCCGTCAAGACGCTCCTGCCGGAGCTGGCCCGTGACGCCGACGCCCGGCGTCGCTTCGCCCGCGAGGCCCGCGCCGCCGCCGGGCTCAACCACCCCGGCATCGTCACGGTCCACGACCAGGACGAGGTGCGGACGGATGAGGACATCGTGCCGTACCTCGTCATGGAGTACGTGGACGGCAGCACCCTCGCCGAGCTGGCCCGCAGCCAGGTCAGGCTCGACATCGAACGCGCGGTCAGGATCACCTGCGACATCCTGGACGCGCTGGCCCACGCCCATGCCCGCGGGCTGGTCCACCGGGACGTCAAACCGTCCAACGTCCTGATCACCTCGACGGGTTCGGTCAAGGTCGCCGACTTCGGCATCGCCCGGGTCGTGCACTCGTTGACCCGGATCACCGGCACCGGATCCGCCCTCGGCACCCCCGGCTACATGTCACCGGAGCAGGTCGAGGACCGCGAGATCGACGCGCGCAGCGACCTGTACGCGGTCGGCTGCATGCTGACCGAACTGCTCACCGGCACCGTACCGTTCCCCGGCCCGACACCGCTCACGGTGATGTACGCGCATGTGCACTCCACCCCGGAGCCGCCCTCGGCGCGCAACGCGGCCGTACCGCCCGAGCTGGACGCGATCGTCATCGCCGCGCTCTCCAAGAACCCCGCGCTGCGCCCGCGCAGCGCGGCCGCCATGCGCGACGACCTCGGCAATTGGCTGGCGGCGCCCCGGGGCGGTGCCACCCCGGCCCTGCTGCCCGCACCCGTCCCCGCCCCGCGGCCGTCGCTTCCCCTGCACCCGGCCTACAACCCGCCGCACACCCCGCAACACACGCCGGTTCCGGCGCCGCTGCCGCAGCTGATACCACCGGGGTCCGGGCGGCCCGGCGAGGTGTACACCTCCCAGCAGTGGGGCACGGCGCCGGTCGATCCGCGCCGCGGCAAGGGGCGGCGGCGCGCCCTTGTCGCGATTTCGGCGGCCGTGGTGCTGACGCTCGGCACGGTGCTCGCGGTCCGCCTCGGCTCCTCGCCGTCCCCGTCCGAGCACACCGTCACGGCCCTGGACCTGATCGGCAAGCGGACCGTCGGCCGCGGCTACGACGGGGCGGTCAACGGCACCGTCAACCCGTCCACGGGCAAGGGCGGCACGCTCAAGCTGATGTCGTACTACGCCCCCGACTCCCTGGACCCGGCGCGCTCCTACTCACCGCTCGCCTGGAACCTGGACCGGCTCCTGCTGCGCAAGCTCGTGGACTTCGCCCCCCAGCCCAGCGGGGCGGGCGCCGAACTCGCGCCGGACCTGGCCACCACCACCGGCACGATCACCGACGGCGGCCGCACGTACACGTACACCCTCAAGAAGGGCGTCACGTTCGAGGACGGCACGGCCATCACGTCCAAGGACATCAAGTACGGCATCGAGCGGACCTTCGCGACCGACCTGTTCAGCGGCGGCCCCACGCACCTGAGGGACCTGCTCGACCAGGGCCAGTCCTACCCGGGCCCGTACAAGGACACCGACCCGGGCCAACTGGGCCTCAAGAGCGTGCTCACCCCGGACGACAGCACCATCGTCTTCCATCTCGACGCGCCCTTCGCCGACTTCCCTTACGTGCTCGCGCTGCCGATGTCCTCGCCCGTGCCGCAGGCCAAGGACACCAAGGACAACTACGAGAAGCAGCCGGTCGCCAGCGGGCCGTACAAGATCGCCTCCTACGATCGCGACAAGAAGCTGCGGCTGGTGCGCAACGACAAGTGGGATCCGGCCACCGACGGCATACGCACGGCCCTGCCGGACGCCGTCGACTTCACGGTCGCGGCCAGCTCCGACGTGGTCGATGCCGCGCTCCTCAGCGGAGAGGCCGACCTGGACCCGGCCCAGGCCGGTGTGCAGGACGCCACCCGCACCAAGATCCTCGGCAGCGACAGCCTCAAGGCGAACGCGGACTCCGCCCTGATCGGGGCCGTCCGGTACTTCTCCCTGCAGACCGCCGTCGCACCCCTGGACGACTACCGCTGCCGCTGGGCGGTGCAGTACGCGGCGAACCGGACCGCGCTGCGCGACGCGGGCGGCGGAAAGGACGCGGGGGATGTCGCGGGCGGGATGCTGCCGCCGACGGTCGGCGGCTACGACCCGCATCTGAACACGTACGGAACGGCCGCCGGCCGGACCTACCCCGAGCTCGCCAAACGTCAACTGTCCGACTGCGGGCACGCGTCCGGCTTCGCGACGACCATCGTCACGGCCAACGGCAACCCCCGGACCAAGGCCATCGTGGAGAATCTGCGCACCCAGCTCGCCGCCGTCGGGATCACCGCCAAGACCGAGTACCCCGAGGCCGCGGACCTGTACGCGACCCTGCCCGACCAGAAGAAGATCAAGGAGCGCGGGTGGGGCATCATCCTCACCACCTGGCAGTCCGACTGGCCCACCCCGGCCGGATTCCTGCGCCCGCTGCTGCTCACCGGCAGCCCGTCCAACTACGCGGCCCTCGCGGACCAGCAGCTCAAGGACCTGATGGACGAGGCCGACGCCAAGACCGACCGCAATTCCGCGGACAGCGTCTGGCGCACCGTCGACTCCACCTCGCAGGACCGCGGCACCCTGATCCCGTTCATGTACGTACGGCAGCTCAACTACCGCTCCGCGCGGCTGACCAACGTCTATCTCCACCCGGCGCTGGGCGGTGTGGACATCCAGGCGCTCGGCATCAAGAACTGACCGCCGGGCCCACCGGGGCCCGCTCACCCCGCGCCTTTGCCAGCGCCTCGACGAAGGCGTCGGTCGTGGCGGCGTCGCGGACGGCGATGCGCAGCCATCGCGCGTCCAGCCCGGGGAAGGTGTCCGCGCGGCGCACGGCGAAGCCGAGGTCGCGCAGCCGCTCCCGGACCGCCGCCGCGTCGGGCAGCCGGACCAGGACGAACGGCCCGGCGGGGGCGCCCGCGACCTCCAGGCCGTCGAACTCGCCCAGCCGGGCGAGCAGATACGCGCGGCACTCCGCGATGTCCGCAGCGGCCCGCTCCGCCTCCGCCAGGGCGTCCGGCGCCACGCACGCCTCGATGGCGGCCAGCCCCGGCGAGGAGACGGCCCACAGCGGCTGCGCCCGCTCCAGCAGGGCGATGTGCCCGGCGCCGGCGAGCACGTAGCCGATCCGCAGCCCCGCCAGGCCCCACGTCTTGGTGAGGCTGCGCAGCACGACGAGACCGGGCACGTCGCGGCGCGCGGCCAGCGAGGCGGACTCGCCCGGCACGGCGTCCATGAAAGCCTCGTCGACCACCAGGGTCCGCCCCGGCCGGGCCAGCCGTGCGACCGTGTCGGACGGATGGAGCGCCGAGGTCGGGTTGGTCGGGTTGCCGAGCACGACGAAGTCGGCGTCCTCGGGAACGGCCGCCGGATCGAGGCGGAAGCCGTCGGCGGCCTCCAGGAGCACCCGGTGCACCGCGTGCCCCGCGTCGCGCAGCGCCGCCTCGGGCTCGGTGAACTGCGGGTGCACCACGACCGCGTGGCGCGGTGCGAAGGCCCGCGCCAGCAGCACGAACGCCTCCGCCGCGCCCGCCGTCAGCAGCACCTCGTCCACCGGCCGGCCGTGCCGCCGTGCCACGGCCGCACGGGCCGCCCGCCCGTCGGGGTAGGCGGCCAGGCCGTCGAGCGACGCGGCGATCGTGGCCTTCAGCCAGGCCGGCGGCGTACCGGAGCGGACGTTGACGGCGAGGTCGGTCAGCACCCCGCCGTCGTCGCGCACCTCCGCGTCGCCGTGGTGCCGCAGATCGTAGCCGTCAGCGCCGTCTTCGGTGCCGCCGGCACGGTCGGTGCCGTCAGTGGGAGTGGGCATGGTGACCGTGATGGTGGTCGTGGTCGCCGGAGGGGTCGTCGGGGTGGTGGTGCGGCTGCTGCGGCATCCCGACCCGGTCCTCGAAACCGGGCAGCTTGACGCGGTAGACGCAGGAGTCGCAGTTCATCCGCAGATCGCCCTTGAGCGTCTCGCGGTAGCGCTCCATCACCAGGTCGGCCAGCTCCGGTTCCGGGCCGATGACGGCGGCCTGCCGCACCTCGGTCGCCGGATGCGCGGCGGCCCATTCGGCGGCCTGGTCGCGGACCCGGTCCGGCAGGATCCCGGTGAACAGGAAGTACGGCAGCACGACGATGCGGCCGGCGCCCAGCTTGCGGCAGCGCTCAAGCCCCGAGGGCACGTCCGGCGCGGCCAGCGACACGAAGGCCGTCTCCACGCCCGCGTAACCGCGGCCCTCCCACAGCAGCCGCGCGACCTTGTATATCTCGGCGTTGGCGTCCGGGTCGGTCGAACCGCGGCCGACGAGCAGCACCGTGGTGTCCGAGCGGTCGTCGTCGCCGAGCACCTCGTCGAGGCGCCGTTCCAGGATGGTCAGCAGGCCCGGGTGCGGGCCCAGCGGCCGGCCGTAGGTGTACGTCGTGCCCGGGTGGCGCTGCTCCTCGCGGGCCAGCGCCGCCGGGATGTCGCCCTTCGCGTGCCCCGCGGAGACCAGCACCATGGGTACGGCCGCGAAGCTGCGGACGCCCTGCCCTACCAGCTCCGCGACGGAGTCGGCGAGCGGCGGCGGCGACAGTTCGATGAAACCGCCGCCGACCGGCAGCCCCGGATTGTGCTCGCCGAGCTGCCGGACGAACGCACGGAAGGCTTCGGCTCCGGCCTCGTCACGGGTTCCGTGGCCGACGAGCAGGAGTGCGGGCGGGATCACAGGGAGTTCTCCTTGGTGAGGGGTTCGCCGGCGGCGGTTCCGCCGGAAAGTTCCGTGTAGAGCAGGGCGTTGAGCGCGGCGGACGCCACGGCTGAGCCGCCCTTCTCGGAGACGTTGCTGACGGCGGGCAGACCGGAGGCGCGCAGCGCCGCCTTGCTCTCCGCGGCTCCCACGAAGCCGACCGGCAGGCCGATCACCAGCGCGGGGGCGGCGTCCAGCGTCAGCAGTTCCTCCAGGGCGGTGGGCGCGCACCCGATCACCCAGACGGCACCCGGCCCGACCTGCTCGTAGGCCAGCCGGATCGCGTGCGCGCTGCGGGTCAGCCCGGGTCCCGACCGGCCGTCCTTGAGCCGGCAGACGACGGGCCTGGTGGTGATGCCGGCCGCGACCATCTCGACATCCGCGACGATCGGGGCGCCCGCGTGCAGCGCGGTATGGGCGGCCAGCAACTCGGCCTCGTCGCAGACGAGTTCCGCGGCGTACTCCAGATCGGCGCTGGAGTGGACGACCCGCTCGACCACGGCCCGCGTCAGCGGCGGGAAGTGCGAGGTGTCGAGCCGGGAGCGCAGCCTGCGGAACGACTCCTGCTCGATGGGATGGACGGTGCGGGTCACAGGGAACCTCCCGGTCGTCGGGTGGGGTGCGGGCCGGTCATGCCTGCCACCGGTAGCCGCGCGGGGTCACCATGCGGCCGGCCACGTTGCGGGTGGCGGTGTTGCCGACGGTCACGACGGTCACCATGTCGACGGTCGTCACATCCAGGGCCGCGATGGTCGTCACCTCGCTGCGCTCGTCCGGCCGGGACGCCGCGTGCACGACGCCGACCGGGGTGCCGGGCTGCCGGTGCTCGGCGAGCAGCGACAGCGCCTTCGGCAGCTGCCAGTCGCGGCCCCGGCTGCGGGGGTTGTAGAAGGTGACGATCAGATCGGACTCGGCCGCCGCGCGGACCCGGCGCTCGATGACGTCCCACGGGGTGTGCAGGTCCGACAGGCTGATCGACACATGGTCGTGGCCCAGCGGCGCCCCCAGGATCGCGGCGGCGGCGAGCGCGGCCGTCACCCCCGGGACCCCGACGACGTCGATGTCGTCCGCGGCCTCGGCGAGCGCGGGGGAGGCCATCGCGTAGACACCCGCGTCACCGCTGCCGATCAGGGCCACCGCATGGCCCTCGCGGGCCTGCTCCACGGCGGTGCGGGCCCGCTCCTCCTCCGCGCCCAGACCGGATTCCAGGATCCGGGTGCCGGGCCGCAGCAGGTCCCTGATCTGGTCGACGTACTGGTCCAGGCCGACGATCACCGACGCCCGGCGCAGCTCCTCGCGGGCCCGCGGCGTCAGCAGGTCACGCGCGCCGGGACCGAGCCCGACCACCGCGAGCCGGCCGCGCGGACGGCGTCGCGCCACGGCTGCGGTCGCCATCGCGGGACCCTCCTGCGGCGCCGACTTCCGCTTGGGCACCAGCAGTTCGCCGCCGGGCGCCGCCGCCAGCGCCGCCGCCTCGGCGACGGACGGCGTGCCGACGGCCGCCAGCGGCGCGTCCGACGGGTTCGGTACCTCGATCCCGGCGAGCCGGGCCGCGTCGTACGTCAGCAGCGGCACCCCGAGGCGCTCGGCGGCCTCGACGATCCCCGCCTCGTCCGCCTTCGCGTCCACGGTCGCCAGCGCCGCGACGGAGCGGGGCGAAAGACCGGCATCGGCGAGCGTGCTCGCGATCAGCGTCAGCACCTCATCGGCCGGAACTCCCCGGCTGCCGCCCACGCCGACCACCAGCGACGGCGGGCGCAGCAGCACGGTGGCGGTGTCGGTGGCCGTGTCGGTGGCCGTACCGGTGGTCGTTTCGGCGCCGGTCGCACGGTCGGTGACGATCAGTGAGACGTCACTGTCAGTGGCGGCGGTTACGTTGGGTGGCAGAGCAGGAAGGGGGTGGACGCCTTGGGGGGTGTCCAGGCGCACGGGGTCGCCGTCGAGGATCGCGCGGCTGACGGCCGCGACCGCGCCTTCGGCGGGCCAGCCCAGCATGTCCAGGCCGGGCACCCCGGCGGCATCGGTGGCGGTACTGATCACCGGACGGCAGTCCAGCACATCGGCGACGCGCTGCGCCAGCTCGTTCGCACCGCCGCCGTGGCCGCCCAGCAGCGCTATCGCGTGCTGGTGCGTCTCGTCCACCGTGACCACACCCGGGTCGGTCTCCTTGCCCCGCAGCAGGGGGGCGATCAGCCGGACGACGGCGCCGGTGGCGAGGAAGCACACCAGCTGGTCGCATTCGGCGAACGCGCGCCCGACCGCGTCGCGGACCGGCCCGTCGTAGACCCGGACCTCGTCCGGCCAGGCGGCGGCCAGGTGTTCGCAGCCGCGCTGCCCCGCCGACGTGGCGGAAATCAGGCCGATCACAGAATTGCTCCTTCGGTGCCGGGCCGGGTGGCCCACAGGACGAATACGGGGTTGTTGGCGGCGAGCCGGGTGACGCCGCCCGGCAGCGGCGCGAGGCGGGAGGACTGCAGCAGCAGACCGTCCGGTTCGAGACCGGCCGCGGACAGGGCGGCGCGTACGTCGCCGACCCGGTCGACGGCGGCGAGCGTCACGACCACGGTCCGCCGGGCGCGCCGGGCGCAGGCGCCGACGATGGCGGGCAGGTCGCGCCCGCCGCCGCCGATGAAGACGGCGTCGGGGTCGGGGAGTTGGGATATCACCGTCGGGGCGGCGCCGTGCACGATCTGCACGTCGACGCCGTGGGCCGCCGCGTTGGCCCGGATCCGCTCGATCCCGTCGGAGGTCTGCTCGACGGCCACCGCGGCGGCGCCGAAGCGAGCGCACTCCACGGCCACCGATCCGGATCCGGCCCCTATGTCCCACACGAGATCACCGGTGCGCGGGGCGAGCCGGGACAGGGCCAGCGCACGCACCTCGAACTTGGTGATCATCGAGTCGCGGTACCCGAACGCCTCCTCGGGCAGCGCCCATCCGGCCGGCGTGGGCGGCGGTCCTGCGACGATCCGCTGGACCGGCGACAGCACGCGCGCCTCGTCCAGACAGAGCACGACACTCACCCCGGTGCCGGACCAGTCGCGGACGGCGGCGTCCTCGGAGGAGACCCGCTCGACCGTCTCGTCCGGCGTCCCGAGGGCCGCCGCGACCACCAGCGTGCGCTCGATACCGGTACGCGCCAGCGCGGCACCCAACTCGGCAGGACCGGCCCCGGGACCGGTCAGCACCGCGGTCTTGGGGTGCGCGCGGCACACGTTGACGGCCGTCCGGGGATCGCGGCCGTGCGCGCTGACGACGACCGCGTCGTCCCAGGAGAGCCCGAGCCGGGCGAAGGCCACCGCGATGGAGGGGGAGGACGGGCGGACGTCCAGGGCCGCCGGGCCGAAGCGCTCCCCGAGGGCCCGGACGATGCCGAAGAACCCGGGATCCCCGGAGGCGAGCACGGCCACCCCCCGGTCCCGGTGCTCCGGCGAGCCGAGGTGCCGGTCGATCGCGTCGAGGGCCGGGGCCAGCGGGCCGAGGACGATCTGCTCGACGCCGGCCGGCAGCCGCGCCGCCTCCAGATGGCGGCGTGCACCGACGACGAGCGTGGCGCCGGCCGGAGCCGTAGCGGCCCCGTCGGTGCTCGTGCCGGTGGTGCCGGTGCCGATGACGGTGATCGCGCCGGGCGCGGGCCTGCCGGCGGTACGCGGCAGTTCCGGTTCGCGCGGGCCGGGCTGGGCGTACGGCTCGTACGGCGTCCGGCTCAAGGCCGTCCCTTCCTTCCGGGGTCGTGTCGCTGGTGGGGCGGCTTACGCCTTGGACTCGCGCAACGCGCGCCGGGCCGCCGGGTCCGCCCTGCGGAAGCCGTGGAAGTGCCCCGGGTGGTACAGGTGCGAGCGGGTGCCGGACGCCGCGAGTGCCGGGCCGACGAGGAAGAGGGTGTGCTTCCAGAGCTTGTGCTCCTTGACCGTCTCCTCCAGCGTCGCGATCGTGCAGCGCAGCACGAGCTCCTCCGGCCAGGTCGCCTGGTAGGCGATCACCACCGGTGTCTCCGTCGGATAGCCGCCCTCCAGCAGCTCGGTGACCAGCTGGCCCGACCGGGCGGCCGACAGGAACAGCGCCATCGTCGTGCCGTGCCGGGCGAACTCCCGTACCTCCTCGCCCGGCGGCATCGGCGTCTTGCCGCCGCCCAACCGGGTCAGGATCACGGACTGCGCGACCTCGGGGATCGTCAGCTCGCGCTGCGCGATCGCCGCGACCGCGGAGAAGGACGAGACACCCGGAATGATCTCGACCTCGATGCCGAGCGTGTCGCACCGGTCGACCTGCTCCTGCGTGCCGCCCCACAGGGCCGGGTCGCCGGAGTGGATCCGCGCCACCTTCAGGTCCTCCGCCTGCGCCCGCTCGTAGACCGCGACGACGTCCTCCAGCGACATCGTCGCCGAGTCCAGGATCTCCGCGCCCTCGCGGGCGTGCTCCAACACCTCCGCCTGCACCAGGCTCGCGGCCCAGATGACGATGTCGGCGGCCGCGATGGCGCGGGCCGCGCGGAAGGTCAGCAGGTCGGCGGCGCCGGGCCCCGCCCCCACGATGGTCACTTTGCCGGTCACAGCTTGCCTCCACGGGTGTCCCGGCGGGCGGGAGCGATCAATGTCGAGAGATAGGGGAGCGGGCCTTCGAGCAGTTCGGCGGCGGGGCGGATCGACTCCTCGGGCAGCCCCAGCGCGGAACCCCACACCGCGCCCTCGGTCCTGCCGGTCTCCCGCAACGCGGTCGCGACCTCCGCCGCCAGCCGTCCGAACTTGTACGCCACGACCGTGCCCGGCCCCTCCAGGGCCTCCTTCAGCACCGCCGACCCGGCGGTGACGGGCACGAGCGTCAGCGGCTCGGTCCCTTCGGCCAGTACGGCACCGCTGCGCGCCGCCAGATCCTGCATCGCGGTGATGCCGGGGACGGTCTCGACGGCGACGCCTTCGACCAGCTCCGCGACGGTCAGCGCGAGATACGTGAACGTCGAGTAGACGTTGGGGTCGCCGATCGTCGCGAACGCCACCGTGCCGTGCGCCCGCAGCAGTTCGGCCACCTGCTCGCCCGCCGCGTCCCACGCGGCCTCGCGGCGCGCCCGGTCGGTCCGCTCGTTGAGCGCGAACACGATCCGGACGACCTTCTCCTGCTCCACGTAGTGCAGCACGGTCGCCTCCGCCCTGCCGCGTTCGAGGGTGTCCATGACGGGGACGACCACGACCGCCGCCGCCCGCAGGGCGTTCACACCCTTGACGGTCACCAGCTCCGGATCGCCGGGGCCCACCCCGACCCCGATCAGCCGACCGCTCATTCGGAACACCTCTCCACCAGTCTTCGGGCCACGCTCGGAACGGCGGCCCAGTGCACATGCAGATACGAGGCGTGCACGCCCCCGTGGACAAAACCTTCGACGCGGCGCTCCGGCCGCGTCACCCCCCACGCGGGCACGGCGCCCGCGCCCGGCTCGACGACCGTGCGGTGGAACTCGTGTCCGCGCACCCGCGTTCCGGCCTCGGCCAGCACGCTGTCCGAGACCGCCACCGCCTCGCGGTACCCGAGGGTCAGCCGCTCCGACATCCGCGCGGTCGCGTCGAGCACGCCGCACATCGGCCGGCCGTCCAGCTCACGCGCCAGGTAGAGCAGGCCCGCGCACTCGGCGGCGACGGGCGCTCCCGATTCGGCGAGCGCCGCCACCGCTTTGCGCAGCGGCTCGTTGGCGGAGAGCTCCGGGGCGTACATCTCGGGGAAGCCGCCGCCGATCACCAGCGCGGCGGTGCCATCGGGGAGGGCCTCGTCGCGGAGCGGGTCGAAGGTCACGACCTCGGCGCCGGCGGCCGTCAGCAACTCGGCATGCTCCGCATAGGAGAAGGTGAACGCGGGCCCGCCCGCGACCGCGACCAGGGGGCGCCTGCGGCGGGCCTGTTCCCCCACCCCGCCCCTTCCCGAAACCAAGGGCTCCGCCCCTGGACCCCGGTCCTCGAACTCCCCCGAACTCCGTCCGGGGGGACCCCCAAGGGCGGAATTCAGCCCGTCCGGCGATTGAGGACTTCGGGAAGGGGCGGGGTGGGGGAAGAGCCCCGCAGGGTTCCACGGGTCGGCGTCCAGGCCCGGGGCGCTGCGCGCCAAGGTCAGCAGGGCGTCCAGGTCGCAGCCTGCGCGGACCTGTGCGGCCATCGCCCGGACCGCCGCGACCGCGTCGGCGCTGCGCTCGGCGACCGGTACCAACCCCAGGTGCCGGGAGGGGACGCTGACCTGTTCGGCGCGGCGCAGGGCGCCGAGAACCGGCACGCCGGACTCGTCCAGCGCCTCGCGGAGCAGAGCTTCGTGGCGGTCGGAGCCGACCTTGTTGAGGATGACGCCCGCGATCCGCACCTCCGGGTCCCAGGACGCGAAGCCGTGCACCAGCGCGGCCACCGACCGGGACTGCGAGGAGGCGTCGACGACCAGTACCACCGGCGCCCGCAGCACCTTCGCCACCTGCGCGGTCGACGCCAGTTCACCCTGCCCGGCGGCCCCGTCGTACAGGCCCATGACGCCCTCGACGACCGCCAGGTCCGCTCCGGCCGCCCCGTGCAGGAAGAGCGGGGCGAGCAGATCGGGGCCGCACATGAAGGCGTCGAGATTCCGCCCCGGGCGGCCGGTGGCGAGCGCGTGGTAGCCCGGGTCGATGTAGTCGGGGCCGACCTTGTGCGGGGACACGGCGAGGCCGGCTCCCGTGAAGGCCGCCATCAGCCCGGTGGCCACGGTGGTCTTGCCGCTGCCCGAGGAGGGCGCGGCGATGACCAGACGGGGGACGGACATCACCACTCGATGCCCCTCTGGCCCTTCTGGCCCGCGTCCATCGGGTGCTTGACCTTCGTCATGTCGGTGACGAGGTCGGCGGCCTCGACCAGCTTCTCCGGTGCGTTGCGGCCGGTGATGATCACATGCTGGGTGCCGGGGCGGTCGTTCAGGACCTGGATCACCTCGTCGGTGTCCACCCAGCCCCAGTGCATCGGGTACGCGAACTCGTCCAGCACGTACAGCTGGTACGTCTCGGCGGCCAGGTCCCGCTTGACCTGCTCCCAGCCCTCGCGCGCCGCTTCCTCGCTGTCGGCGATGTCGCGCTGCACCCAGGACCAGCCCTCGCCCATCTTGTGCCAGGCGACGGTGCCGCCCTCACCGGAAGCGCCGAGCACGCGCAGCGCCCGCTCCTCGCCGACCTTCCACTTCGCCGACTTGACGAACTGGAACACCCCGATCGGCCACCCCTGGTTCCACGCGCGCAGCGCGAGCCCGAAGGCGGCCGTCGACTTCCCCTTGCCGATACCGGTGTGAACGATCGTCAGCGGACGGTTGCGGCGCTGGCGCGTCGTGAGCCCGTCGTCCGGCACGCTGCTCGGCTGTCCCTGCGGCATTACGCGGCCCTCCGCACATCACGTACGAGCGCGGACACGGTGTCCGCGCGCAGTTCCTCCAACGTCACGGCGGTCCCGGCCAGATCGAGCGCGAGCGCGCCCGCCAGCCCGAGCCGCACGGGACCCGACTCGCAGTCGACGACGACCGACGCCACACCCTCGGCGTTCAGCAGCCGCGCCGCCCGCGAGGCCAGCTGTACGGGCTCGGGCCCGCCGGTCGCCCGGCCGTCCGTCACCACGACCAGCAGCGGCCGGCGGGACGCGTCCCGCAACCGCTCGATCCGCAGTACTTCGCGCGCCTTCAACAGCCCCGCCGCCAGCGGCGTCCGGCCGCCCGTCGGCAGCACCTGCAGCCGCGCCGCGCCCGCCTCGACCGACGAGGTCGGCGGCAGCGCCAGATCGGCCTCCGTCCCGCGGAAGGTGATCATCCCGATCTTGTCGCGCCGCTGGTACGCGTCCATCAGCAGCGACAGGACGGCGCCCTTGACGGCGCTCATGCGCTGGCGGGCGGCCATGGAGCCGGAGGCGTCGACGACGAACAGCACGAGGTTCGACTCCTTCCCCTCACGGACCGCCTGCCGCAGATCGTCCTTGCGGATCACCAGACCGGGACCGCTGCGCCCGCGGGCCCGCTGGTGCGGGGCCGCCGCGTGCACCGTCGCCGCCAGATGCAGCTTCGTCAACTGGCCCTGTGGCCGGATCGCGCTGGTCGTCCTGCCGTGCGCGGTCCGCGCCCGCGACCGGCGCCCGGCCGCACCCTCGCCCGTGCCGGGGATGGTGAACGCCTTCGTCTTGAACGGTTCGCCCGCCGCGGCACTCTGCTCGCCGCCGCCGTTCGACCCGCCCAGCTGTTCGGCGGGCTCGTCGGGCCCCGTACCTTCCTCGGGCCCGTCCTGCGGCCCGTCCTGCGGCGGCTTCCCGCCACCGTCATCGGGACCCTCCGGGTCGGTGTCCGGATCCGGGTCGTCCTCCGGGTCCGGGCCGCCGCTGTTCTCCTCCAGCGTGTCGTCGAGCTTCGACTCGTCGAGGCCCGGCGCGTCGAAGGGGTTGCGGCGCCGCCGGTGCGGCAGCGCCAGCAGCGCCGCCTGCCGGACGTCCTCAGCCATGACCTCGGTCCGCCCGTCCCACGCGGCCAGCGCGGTCGCGGTCCGCGCCATCACGATGTCCGCGCGCATCCCGTCCACCTCGAACGCCGCGCAGGTCGCCGCGATCTGGCGCAGCGCCCGGTCCCCGAGTACCACGGAGGGCAGCAGCGCCCGCGCCGCCACGATCCGCGCGCGCAGCGCGTCCTCGTCGCCGGCCCACTTCCCGGCGAACGCCGCCGGGTCCTCGTCGTACGCGAGCCGGCGCCGGACGACCTCGACGCGCTCGTCCGTCTCGCGGGACGCCGCGACCTCCACCGTCAGCCCGAACCGGTCGAGGAGCTGCGGGCGCAGCTCGCCCTCCTCCGGGTTCATGGTGCCGACGAGCAGGAAGCGGGCCGCGTGCCGAACGGAGACGCCCTCGCGCTCGACGTAGGAGGCGCCCATGGCGGCGGCGTCCAGCAGCAGGTCGACCAGGTGGTCGTGGAGCAGGTTCACCTCGTCGACGTAGAGCACGCCCCGGTGCGCGTCGGCGAGCAGCCCCGGCTCGAACGACTTCTTGCCCTCGGACAGCGCCCGCTCGATGTCCAGCGAACCGACCAGCCGGTCCTCCGACGCCCCGACCGGCAGCTCCACCATCCGCGCGGCGCGGGCGGCGCCCGCACCGTTCGCGTGCGGGCCGTCCGGGCACGCCGGGTCCGGCGCGGCCGGATCGCACGAGAACCGGCACCCGCCGACGACGGCGACGTCGGGCAGCAGCGTGGAGAGCGCCCGCACCGCCGTCGACTTGGCGGTGCCCTTCTCGCCGCGCACCAGCACACCACCGACCGCCGGCGATACGGCGTTCAGCAGCAGCGCGAGCCGCAGGTCGGTCATCCCGACGATCGCGGTGAACGGATAGGGGGTGCTCATGAGTCGCCTTCCAGGTCGCCTTCGAGCTGCAGATAGATCTCGCGGAGCTGGTCCAGGGTCTCCGGGGCGGGCTCGGCCCACAGACCGCGGTCGGCGGCCTCCAGCAGCCGCTCGCTGATACCGCGCAGCGCCCAGGGGTTGGACTTCTTCATGAAGTCCTGGTTCTCCTTGTCGAACACGTACTCCGCCGCGAGCCGCTGGTACATCCAGTCGTCCACGACGCCGGCCGTCGCGTCGTACCCGAAGAGGTAGTCGACGGTCGCGGCCATCTCGAAGGCGCCCTTGTAGCCGTGCCGCCGCATCGCGGCCATCCAGCGGGGGTTGACCACCCGGGCGCGGAAGACGCGGTGGGTCTCCTCGCCCAACGTGCGGGTCTTGACCTGGTCGGTGGTGGCGCTGTCGCCGACGTAGGCGGCGGGGGAGACACCCGTCAGGTGACGCGTCATCGCCACCATGCCGCCGTGGTACTGGAAGTAGTCGTCGGCGTCGACGATGTCGTGCTCGCGGGTGTCGACGTTCTTCGCGGCGACCTGGATGCGGCGGAACGCCTGCTCCATGTCCCCGCGCGCCGCCCGGCCGCCCAGGCCGCGCCCGTACGCGTAGCCGCCCCAGACCGCGTAGACCTCGGCGAGGTCGGCGTCGGAGCGCCAGTTGCGGGCGTCGATCAGCGGCAGCAGACCGGCCCCGTAGGCGCCCGGCTTGGAGCCGAAGATGCGGGCTGTCGCGCGGCGGCGGTCGCCGTGTCCCGCGGTGTCCTCGTCGGCGTGGGCGCGGACGTAGTTGGACTCGGCGGGCTCGTCGAGTTCGGCGACGGCCTGCACGGCGTCGTCGAGGAGCTGGATGACGTGCGGGAAGGCGTCACGGAAGAAGCCGGAGATGCGGACCGTCACGTCGATACGCGGGCGGCCGAGCTCCTCCGGGCCCACCACCTCGAACCCGGTGACGCGGCGCGAGGCGTCGTCCCAGACCGGGCGGCAGCCCAGCAGGGCGAGGATCTCGGCGATGTCGTCGCCCTGGGTGCGCATGCAGGACGTGCCCCACACCGTCAGGCCCACGGACTTCGGGTACGCGCCGGTGTCGGCGAGATGCCGCGCCAGCAGCGAGTCGGCCAGCGCCGTGCCGACGTCCCAGGCGAGCCGGGACGGGATGGCCTTGGGGTCGACGGAGTAGAAGTTGCGGCCGGTCGGCAGGACGTTGACCAGGCCGCGGGTCGGCGACCCGGACGGGCCGGCCGGTACGTAGCCGCCGCGCAGCGCGCGCAGGATGTTGTCGATCTCGTCGGTAGTGCGCTCCAGCCGGGGCACGACCTCCTCGGCGGCGAACTCCAGGATCCGGACGGCGTCCTGGACGGGCGTGCCCAGCACCTCCGTCACGATCGCGGGGACCGCCGACCGGCTCCAGCCGGCCTCCTCCATCGCCCCGGCCAGCCGGCGCGCGAGCGTCTCCAGCAGGTCCACGGCGTCGGCGGCGGTCCGCGCGGGCCCGTCGGCCAGCGCCGTCAGCGCGGCGGGAACCGCGACCCGGGCGCCGGGCTCGGCGAGCAGCGCCTTCTCGTCGAGGCCGAACGCCTCGGCCATCGCGGCCCGCAGACCCGGCAGCGCCGCGCCGACGCCGCCCCAGACCTGGGAGGAGCGCAGGATGGCCAGCACCAGGTTGACGCGGGCCTCGCCGACGGGGCCGCCGCCGAGGATGTGCAGACCGTCGCGGATCTGAACGTCCTTGATCTCGCAGAGCCAGCCGTCGATGTGCATGACGAACTCGTCGAAGGCGTCCTCGTCGGGCTGGTCGTCCACATGCAGGTCGTGGTGGAGCTCGGCGGCCCGCACCAGCGTCCAGATCTGGCTGCGGACGGCCGGGGTCTTGGTCGGGTCCAGGTCGGAGACGAGCGCGTACTCGTCGAGGAGCTGTTCCAGCTTGGCGAGGTCGCCGTAGGTGTCGGCGCGCGCCATCGGCGGCACCAGGTGGTCGACGACGGTGGCGTGGCCGCGCCGCTTGGCCTGGGTGCCCTCGCCCGGGTCGTTGACGATGAACGGGTAGATCAGCGGCAGTTCGCCCAGCACCGCGTCCGGCGCGCAGCCCGCCGACAGGCCGAGGCCCTTGCCGGGCAGCCACTCCATCGTGCCGTGCTTGCCCATGTGGACGATCGCGTCGGCGCCGAACGTGTTGTCGAGCCAGCGGTAGGCCGCCATGTAGTGGTGCGAGGGCGGCATGTCCGGGTCGTGGTAGATCGCGATCGGGTTCTCGCCGAAGCCGCGCGGCGGCTGGATCATGACCACGACGTTCCCGAACTGCAGGGACGCCAGGACGATGTCCTCACCGTCGAGGTAGAGGGTGCCCGGCGGCTCTCCCCAGTGCTCCAGCATCCCCGCGCGCAGCTCGGGGTCGAGCGTCGCGAACCACCGCTGGTAGTCGGCGAGCGGGACCCGGGCCGGGGCGGCGGACAGCTGCTCCTCGGTGAGCCACTCGACGTCGTGGCCGCCGGCGGCGATCAGCCGGTGGATCAGCTCGTCGCCATTGTCCGGGTAGCCGTCGACGGTGTATCCGGCGCCGCGCAGCGCGTCCAGCAGGCCCACGGCCGAGGCGGGGGTGTCGAGGCCGACCGCGTTGCCGACCCGCGAGTGCTTGGTGGGGTACGCGGTGAAGACGACCGCGAGCTTCTTCTCCGGGTTCGGCTTGTGCTTGAGCACGGCGTGCCGGACCGCGATCCCGGCGACGCGCGCGGCGCGCTCGGGGTCGGCGACGTAGACCGGTACGTCGCCCTCGCCGGTCTCCTTGAAGGAGAACGGGACGGTGATCAGCCGGCCGTCGAACTCCGGGATCGCCACCTGCATCGCCGCGTCCATCGGCGACAGGGCCGCGTCGGAGGCTTCCCAGGCCGCGCGCGACGAGGTCAGGCACAGGCCCTGGAGGACCGGGATGTCCAGATCGGCGAGCGCGCCGATGTCCCAGGCCTCGTCGTCCCCGCCCGCCGAGGCGTCGGAGGCGCGGGTGCCGCCGGACGCCAGGACGGTGGCGACCAGCGCGTCCGCCCGGCCCAGCAGCGCGTACAGGCCGGCGTCGGCGCCGCGCAGCGTCCCGCAGTACACCGGCAGCGCGTTGGCGCCCTTCGCCTCGATCGCGGCGCAGAGCGTGTCCACGAAGCCGGTGTTCCCGGACAGCTCGTGGGCGCGGTAGAAGAGCACGCCGACGGTCGGGCGGCCCTCGGTGAACGGGTACGCGCCGTGCGTCCCGTACTGCGCCATGGTGGCCGGGGGTTCGAAGCCCTCGCCGGTCAGCAGCACCGTGTCCGACAGGAAGCGGGCCAGCTCCACCAGGTTCGCCGGGCCGCCCTCGACCAGATAGCGCAGCGCCTCCGCGACGACGCCCGCCGGAACCGAGGACTCCGCCATCAGTTCGGCGTCCGGCACCGACTCACCGCCGAGCAGCACCGTCGGGATGCCGGACGAGCGCAGTGCCGCGAGCCCCTCCTCCCAGGCGCGCTTGCCGCCGAGCAGCCGCACGACGGCGATGTCCGCGCCCTCGATCAGCGCGGCCAGGTCATCTGGGGTGACACGGGTCGGGTTGCCGATCCGGTACTCCGCGCCGGAGGCGCGGGCCGCCAGCAGGTCGGTGTCGGCGGTGGACAGAAGCAGAACGGTGGTCACGGTGCCCCCGGAGCAATGAAGGGTAGGCCGGCGGGTGCGCCGTCCTCGATGAGCCGCATGAGCGCGGCGGTGTCCGCGTGTTCTTCGATCAGGTCGCCGAGGCGGTCGAGCTGTTCCTCGCGCAGCGCCCCGAAGGAGGTGTCGGGGGCGGGGACGAAGCGGCGGCCGGCCTGTTCGGCGATCCGGCGCAGGAAGGCGCGGCGGAAGCCGTCGCTCTCCAGCGAGCCGTGCCAGTGGGTGCCCCAGACGGCGCCCGCCCGGCAGCCGTCCAGCGCCTGGCTCCGGTCGCCGGTCATGAACGGCCCGTCGCCGCCGAGCACTTCGGCGACCCCGTGGTGGATCTCGTACCCCTCGACCGGTTCGCCGAGCGCCTCGCCGACCGGCCTGGCCAGGGTCTTCCGCGCCGCAAACCGGACGCGGACGGGCAGCAGTCCGAGCCCGTCCACCCGGCCGGCGCGCGACTCGATCTCGTCCTCGATGCTCTCGCCGAGGATCTGGTAGCCGCCGCAGATGCCCAGCACCGGACGGCCTTCCGCGGCCCGCCGGACGATCGCGTCGGCGAGCCCGCGCTCGCGCAGCCAGGCCAGCGCCCTGACGGTGCCCCGGGTGCCGGGCAGCACCACCAGGTCGGCGTCGGCGAGTTCCTGGGGCCGGTCGACGAAGCGCACGACGACGCCCGGTTCCGCGGCCAGCGCGTCGACGTCCGTGAAGTTCGACATCAGCGGTACGGCGACGACCGCGACCCGCAGGATGTCCTCGCCGTGCGGCGGGGTGACGACCGACTCCCGTACGGTGCCGCGCATCGAGACCCGCAGCCCGTCCTCCTCGTCGATGCCCAGCCCGTGCGCGAACGGCAGCACGCCGAGCACGGACCGCCCGGTCAGTCCGCGCAACATGTCCAGGCCCGGCTCCAGCAGCGAGACGTCGCCGCGGAACTTGTTGACGAGGTAGCCGCAGACCAGCTCCTGGTCCTCGGCGCTCAGCAGCGCCGTCGTGCCGAAGAACGAGGCGAAGACGCCGCCCCGGTCGATGTCCCCGACCACCACGACCGGCAGGCGCGCCGCGCGGGCCAGGCCCATGTTCACGATGTCGTTGTGCCGCAGGTTGATCTCGGCCGGACTGCCCGCCCCTTCACAGATCACCGCGTCATACGTGCCCCGCAGTTCGGCCAGGCACTCCACGACGACGGGGAGCAGTGTGGACTGTTTCCCGCCGTACGGTGTTTTCCCGGGGGACGACCCCCCGGACCCCCCGTGATACCCGCGGGCGCTCATCTCTCCCACCGGCTTGCCGAGCAGCACCACCTGGCTGCTGCTGTCGCTGCCGGGCTTGAGCAGCACCGGGTTCATCAACGCGGTCGGCTCGACGCGGGCCGCCTGGGCCTGCATGGCCTGCGCCCGCCCGATCTCCGCGCCCTCGCGCGTCACGAACGAGTTGAGCGACATGTTCTGCGCCTTGAACGGGGCGACCTTCACGCCCTGCCGGACCAGCCACCGGCAGATGCCCGCCGTGACGACGCTCTTGCCCGCGTCGGACGTGGTCCCGGCAACCAGCAGCCCTCCGCCGGTACGGCCTGTGCCGCGCGTACTGCTCATCGGGTTCCTTCCTCGGTGGATGCCGACAGCGCCGTGACGGCCAGCCGTCCGCCGACGCAGACCGCCAGCGTCAGCAGGCCGACGCGGCGGGAGAGCCGTACGGCGCGGGCGATGTCGGTGACCTCGGGCGGACGGTTGCCGGCGCCCAGCACGGCGCGGTGCTCGACGCGGCCGGCGTAGGCGAGCGTGCCGCCGAGCCGGACGCCCAGCGCGCCCGCGAAGGAGGCTTCGACGGGGCCCGCGTTGGGGCTGGGGTGGCCGGCGGCGTCGCCGCGCCAGACGCGCACGGCACCGCGCGGGTCGGGGCCCGCGAGCGCGGCCAGGACGGCGGTCAGCCGGGCGCCCGGCCAGCCGACGACGTCGTCGAGGCGGGCGGAGGCCCAGCCGAACCGGCGGTAGCGCGGCGACTTGTGGCCGGCCATCGCGTCCAGGGTGTTGACGGCGCGGAAGCCGACGAGCCCCGGCACGCCGCCGAGCGCGCCCCACACCAGGGCGCCCACGACGGCGTCCGAGGTGTTCTCCGCCACGGACTCCACGACGGCCCGCGCGATCTGTTGGGCGTCCAGGGAGTGCGGGTCGCGGCCGCACAGGTTCGGCAGCCGCTCGCGGGCCACTTCGAGGTCGCCCGCCTCCAGCGCCGAGGCGACGGCCAGCGCCTCGCGGCCCAGCGAGGTGCCGCCCAGTACCGACCAGGTGGCGGCCGCGGTCAGGGCGACGGTGGCGGCGGGGGAGGAGCGTACGGCCCGTGCGGCGAGCGCGGCGGCGGCGGTCGCGCCGCCCGCGCAGAGCAGGGTGTACAGCGCGCCGTTGCCGCGGTGGTCGCGCCACAGCCGGCGTTCTGCGGCGGCCGCGGCGCGGCCGAACGCGGCGACCGGGTGGCCGCGGCGGGGGTCGCCCGCGATCAGGTCGCCGAGGTGGCCGAGAGCGGCGCCGCACGCGAAGGCGTGTCCGGCTCGCACGGCGTCAGCCCGCCGTCACGCCTCGACGGGACAGGGCCTGGGGATCCGGTGGGGTACGACGGCGGCCGGGCATGGCAGGAGTCCTCACTCAGGGTCCGCGCCCTGGTTCGACGTGACCGGCGGTTGAGAGTCTCCTGGCTCCCGGATCCGCGCACCCCGGGTCTTCCGGCCGATCGCTCGGCCGTGACGTTCGGGTTGGGGTGCACTCCCCGGTGACAGTGGCGGGACCGCGCCGGATTCACACCGGACTTCCTCTCCTACCGCCGTATGGCATCGGGCAGTCCACCACGTGCCGCGAACCCCGTCAACTCACCGTTGACCTGCGACGGAAGATGTGCGAAGGCCCACACCCGCGGGGTCGCGGATGCGGGCCTGCACTGATGGCGCGCCGTGGTCGCAAGACGATCAGGCGTTGATCGGTCGTCGGTCAGGCGACGATCAGGAAGATGCCGTACGCGACGGCCGCCGCGCAGAGCGCGAAGCACGCGTAGGCGCCGGTCCGGGTCAGGACGGCGGCACCGCTGGACGCGGCGGCCCCGTCCGTGCCGGACTCCCGCTTGGCGAGCCCGACGATGCCGAGGGTGAAGACGCCCACCAGCCCGATGGTCACCGCGAGGGTGACGCCGAGGACGGTACCGAGGGCCTGCCAGTCGATCTGCATGGTGCTGATTCCTTCCGGGCCGGGATCAGGCCGTGGCCGGTGCGGCGTCGGCGGGGGTGACGACGGCCGCGGGAGCCGGAATGGTCGCGGCGAGCGGGGCGACGAGGCCCGCCGGCGGCGGGGAGACGGCCGCGATGGCGGCGGTGACCGCGCCCTGCGGCTCGACCGGCAGCTCGTTGACGTTGCTGTGGTCGATGGGCTTGCGGCGCGAGGCGAGCCAGATCGCGGTGCAGGCGACGAGCGCCAGGACGGCGACCGCGGTGATGCCCCACGAGCCCTGGTCGGCCAGCAGCGCGGCACCGGCGGCCACCAGGCCGGCGGCGGGCAGCGTCAGGCCCCAGGCGGCGACCATGCGGCCGGCGGTGCTCCAGCGGACCACCGCGCCCTTGCGGCCGACGCCGGAACCCATCACGGAGCCCGAGCAGACCTGGGTGGTGGAGAGCGCGAAACCGAGGTGCGAGGAGGCCAGGATGGTGGCCGCGGCGCCGGTCTGGGCGGCGAAGCCCTGCGGCGCCTCGATGTCGGTGAGGCCCTTGCCCATGGTGCGGATGATCCGCCAGCCGCCGAGGTAGGTGCCGAGCGCGATGGCGGTGCCCGCCGAGACGATGACCCACATCGGCGGGTCGGCGTGCGGGGCGACGACTCCGCCGGTGATCAGCGCGAGGGTGATGACGCCCATGGTCTTCTGCGCGTCGTTGGTGCCGTGCGCGAGCGAGACCAGGCCGGCCGAGGCGATCTGCCCGGCCCGGTACCCCTTGGCGGTCGCCTTCGGGTCGCTGTTGCGGCCGATCCGGTAGGTGAGCCGGGTGGCGAGCATCGCCGCCAGGCCCGCGACGACCGGGGCGGCGAGCGCCGGGATCAGGACCTTCATGACGACCTTGTCGCCGTTGACGCCATGGGCGCCGACGGAGACCAGGGTCGCGCCGATGAGGCCGCCGAACAGTGCGTGGGAGGAGCTGGAGGGGAGTCCCGCCAGCCAGGTCAGCATGTTCCAGACGATGGCGCCGACCAGGCCCGCGAAGATGACTTCGGGCCGGATCCCGGCGCTCTCGTCGATGATGCCGCCGGAGATGGTCTTGGCGACTTCCACGGACAGGAAGGCGCCGACGAGGTTCAGCACGGCGGACATGGCCACCGCCGTCTTGGGCTTGAGTGCGCCGGTGGAGATGGTGGTAGCCATCGCGTTGGCGGTGTCGTGGAAACCGTTCGTGAAATCAAACACGAGAGCGGTCACGATCACGATTCCGATCAGGAGCGTGATGTGTTCCATTTACCCAGTCAATCGTTTGATAGGACAGTGGCGCTGGCGACCGTACGGAGCCTGGGTGAACGGAAGGTTAACTGACGGCGGCCGCATGGTGCCGGCGTCGCGGGGGGCGATTCTTCAAGCCAGTCCTGCCTGTTGGAAGCCCGGTCAGTGCCGTCCGGAGATCCGGTCCGCGACGCGTGCCACCCGGTCCGTTTCGCCGCTGCGGCCGGCCAGCTCGCGGCGGTCCGCCCCGCGGTAGGCCGCGTACATGCCGTGCACCCCGAGCCAGCGGAACGGCTCCGGTTCCCAGCGCCGCACCCGGTGGCCCACCCACGGCAGCGCGGTCAGTTCGGTGCCGTGGCCCTGACCCGAATCCAGCTGCACCAGATCGCGCAGCGTCCGCGCCGCCAGGTTCGCCGTCGCGACGCCGCTGCCGACGTAGCCGCCCGCCCAACCGAGCCCGGTGGCCCGGTCCAGTTCCACGCTCGCGCACCAGTCGCGCGGCACGCCCAGCACCCCTGACCAGGCATGTTCGATCGCGACCCCGGCGGTGGCCGGGAAGAAGCGGACGAGGATCTCGCGCAGCGCCTCGACCGTGGCCGCCTTCGTGCGCCCGTCGTTGTCCGTCCGTGAACCGAAGCGGTACGGCACCCCGCGCCCGCCCAGCGCGATCCGGTCGTCGGCCGTGCGCTGCGCGTACATGTACGCGTGTGCCATGTCGCCGAGGGTCTCGCGGCCCTCCCAGCCGATGGTGTTCCAGACCTGCTGCGGCAGCGGCTCGGTCGCGATCATCGAGGAGTTCATCGGCAGCCAGGACCGCTTCTGACCCTTGAGCGAGGCCGTGAAGCCCTCCGTGCAGCGCAGTACGTACGGGGCGCGGACCGTTCCGTACGGGGTGATCGCGTGTTTCGGCTTGATCTCGGTCACCGTGGTGGACTCGTGGATCACCACGCCCAGCGACTCGACGACCCTCGCCAGACCCTGCAGAAGCTTCACCGGATGTATACGAGCGCCGTGCGGCGTCCAGGTGCCGCCACAGGTCCCGGCGACCCGTATCCGCTCCGCGGACTCGCGCGCGCCCAGCAGCAGCCTGTCCTTCTCGCCGAAGGCGACCTCCGCCTCGTGGAACGCCTTCAGCCGGGCGAGCTGCGCGGGGGAGTGCGCGACCTCCAGCACCCCACCCTTGACGATGTCGGCGTCGATGCCCTCCTCGGCGGCGATCCGCACCACCTCGTCCACCGTCTCGTTCATCGCGTGCTGGAGCGCGACCGCGGCGTCGTGGCCGTGCAGCTTCGCGTACCGGTCGCGGCCCGCGATGCCGTTGTAGAGCCAGCCGCCGTTGCGCCCGGACGCCCCGTAGCCGCAGAACTTCTGCTCCAGCACCGTGATCCGCAGGAACGGCACGGCCTTCTTCAGGTAGTAGGCGGTCCACAGGCCCGTGTAGCCGCCGCCGACGATGCAGACGTCCGCGGTCGTGTCCCCCGGCAGTGGCTCGCGCGGCACGGGTATGCCGGTCTGCGAGTACCAGAAGGAGATGCCGCCGTTGACGGTGGTCATGATGCCCCTGCAATCCGTGTGCAATCCGGGTGCGGCCGTGGTGTGCGGCCGGTGGTGTGCGGGACGGTACTGCGCCCCGCGAGTACGCGGCAACGCCCAACCTGTAAGGATCGACGGATGCGCGATGCCATGGAGAAAGCCTGGTCGGAACTGGTCGCCACGGCCCGGCGCACGGTCACGGACGGCCTGGTGGTCGGTACGTCCGGCAATGTCTCGGTCCGGGTGGGCGATCTGGTGCTGGTGACCCCCACCGGCGTCCCGTACGACCGGCTCGGCCCCGTCGACGCCGTCGCCGTCGATCTGGACGGCCGACAGGTCTCCGGACGGCTGCGCCCCACCAGCGAGCTGCCGATGCACCTGGCCGTCTACCGCGGCACGGGCGCGCGGGCCGTCGTGCACACCCACGCGGTGCACGCCACGGCCGTTTCGACCCTGGTGGACGAACTTCCGGCGGTTCATTACATGGCGGCCGCGATGGGCGGCCGGATCCGGGTCGCCGGATACGCCCCCTACGGGACGGACGAGCTGGCCGCGCAGGTACTGCGGGCACTGCGGGACCGCAGCGGCTGCCTGATGCGCAACCACGGCACGCTCGTGTACGGCGACACACTGGAACAAGCGTACGACCGTACGGCGCAGCTGGAGTGGATGTGCCAGGTCTGGCTCGCCGCCCGCTCGGTGCCCGGACTGACCCCCGCCCTGCTCTCGGACGCCGAGCTGGACGCGGCGGGCGAGCAGCTGCGCGGCTACGGCCAGCCCGGCTGACACCTCCCGTCCGGCCCGGCCGACACCTCCCGTCCGGCCTTGCTCGCTGCCGTCCACTGGCCGCATCGCTCCACCCCGCCGACACTGGAACCGATGCGTATACGAACCGTGGCGGCCTTGACCGCCACCACCGTGCTCGGTGCCGGGGCGGTCGCTGTGGCGGCCGGCCGGTACGTGTCCGACCTCGCCCTCAGACCCTCCGTCGACGGCCCGGAGCCGGACGAGCGGCTCACCGTCCACGCCACCGCGGCGGGCCAGGTCACCCTGACCCGGGCCCTGGCCTCCCTGCGCAAGGGCGTCTACGGGCTCTCCGGCGACGGGGTGCACGCCGCGGTCGGCGAGGTGCTGTGGACGACCCCGGCCACGGTGGCCCGGCGGCTGGAGCGCGTGCACCGCGGCGCCCTCGATCCCGGCACCCAGATCCGGATGACAGCCCAGGTCCACGCGGGCAACCCCCGCGACGCCCTCGGCCTGGACTACGCCGAGGTGCTCGTACCCGGCGAACTCGGTCCGCTGCCCGCCTGGTTCGTCCCCGGCGCCCGCTCGACGTGGATCATCACCGTGCACGGCCTCGGCGCCACCCGCGAACTACCGCTCAACGTCCTGCCGGCCCTGCACGGCCACCGGTTCCCGGTGCTCGACCTCGCCTACCGCAACGACCCCGGCGCCCCGCCCTCACCGGACGGCCTCGGGCACTTCGGCGACACCGAATGGCGCGACCTGGACGCGGCGATGAAGTACGCCGTGGAGTACGGCGCCGAGCGGCTCGTGCTCTACGGGTGGTCGACCGGCGCGACGATGGCGCTGCGGGCCGCCGACCACTCGCCCCTCCGGGGTCGGATCAGCGGGCTGATCCTCGATTCACCCGTCCTGGACTGGAAGTCGACCGTGCGCGCCGCGGCGTTCTCCCACGGCGTACCAGGAGCGCTGGTACCGCTCGGGATCCGCGCCGCCGAGGGCCGCACCGGGCTGCATGCGGAACGCATCGCGGACGCCGCGGACCCCGCCCGGCTGAGCGTCCCCACGCTGGTCGTGCACGGCCCGGACGACACCCTCTCGTCCTGGTCAGGATCGCGCCAACTCGCCGCGAGGCGACCGGATCTGGTCACTCTGCACACCGTCCCCGGCGCCTCCCACAGCGCTATGTGGAATGTCGACCCGGCGTCGTACGAAGAGGCCCTGCGGCGCTTCCTGATCCCCCTGATGTAGCGCCCGGCGCGGAGGCCGGGGCGCGGCCCGGGGGGCGCCGCCCCGGAGCGCGTTTGGGAATCTGGGGCCTCACCCGGGAGACTGCTCCAGTGACGTCCCGTACTTCGCGAGACACTCCGCTCCGCCTTGTCCCCCGACGACCATCCCTGGCCTTCGCGGTGGGTGGCTCCGCCGCCCGCCCCGCGGCGGCAGCGCGGCGCTCCCGGCCGCCGCGACCGCCCGAGGGCACCCCTGCGCTGTCCGAGCTCGCACGCCAGGCGCGCGCCGAACTCGCCGACACGGTCCGCCTCGCGCGGTGGGCCGAAGCGGGCCCCGGCACGGCGGGCCCGACCGGGATACTTCCGGACGTCGACGTCCAGCAGGCAGCCGCCGAACTGGAGTTGACGGAACGGCAGATCCGGTCCGGCTGGGACCGGGCCCGGCTCGCCGGCCTGATCGAACTCCACCAGGGGGCCGCCCGCCCCGGCTGGCGGCTGCGCGCCTGGGACCGCGACAACACCGCCGTACTGCGCGGCTGGGTCGCGCTCTTCGACGCCTGGTCCCTCGCGCATCCCCCCGGCGATCCCGCCGAGGCGGACCCCTCGCTGGTGGCCGAGGTCGTCGAGGCCACCCCCCAGCTGCTCTCCTTCCTGCACCTCTCGTCGGGCCCGGTACCGGTCGACACCCTGCTGGACCTGCTGCGCCAGCGGGTCGCGGAGCTGCGCACCGAACGGCAGGAGCCGCCCGCCGACGGCGCGCACGACCCGCTGCCCGCGCTCCTGAACTGGGTGCTCGACGCCGTCACCGGCGTCGGCGCGCTGTATCCGCGCGACGCCTGCTCCGACGTCCAGGAGGCCGCGCTCACCCCGCTCGGCAACTGGGCGGTGTGGGTCAAGCTGGAACAGATCTGCGTGGCCGCCCAGGGCCCGGCCGGCCATATCGAGCAGTCCGCCGAGAAGATGCTGCGCGCCTGCGCGCGGCTCTCCCCGGGCCCGGCCCGCGCCGAGTACCGGGCCTGGCTCGCCGCCCGGCCCGTCGGCCTGGCCGTCGCCGAACTGCTGGAGACCGCCCGCGGTGAGGACGCGCTGCTGCGCGGCCTGGCCTTCGAGGCGCTCCGGGTGGTCGGAGCGCCCGCCGAGCCCGCCGTCCGCGCCTCCTCGGAGGACCCGACGCTGCGCCCGTACGCGCTGCTGTGGCTGGCCGAGCAGGACGGCGGCGACCCGGAGGCCGTCGCGGGGCTGCTGACCCGCGAGGAGACGGCCTGGCTGTGGGTGGACACCGCCGCGGCCGTCGCCGACCACGGCGAGGGGCAGCTGCTCGTCAGCCACCTCGACGCGGCGGTGGAGGGCTCGGTGCGGGCGCTCCTGGTGGAGATCCGCGGCGCGGGGCACCCCCGTACCGTCCAGGTGCTCGTGGCGCTGGCCGCCGCGCACCCGGACCCGGCGATCGCCAAGGCCGTCCGCCGGGCCGCCTTCCAGGTGCACACCGGCGGCGCCTGACAGCGGGTAACGACAGCGATCGACGACGGCCCGGCGGGAATCCCGCCGGGCCGTCGACGTCCCTCCCTGCCCGGACAGGTGGCGTCGTCGAACCGCACAGGTCGGGGTTGGGTGATGTGCCCCACAGTGGCGCCCCAGGACCGAACGGGCGAAGCCCGCCCCTGGCCCGCCCGTGTCGCCCCGTCGGCCGGCCACCGCGGGCTACCGTCGCGGTACATGTTCCCCAGCGCGCGCCGCTTCCTGCCCATCGCCGCCCTGCTGGTGCTCCTCCCGTCGGCCGTCGCCGCGCACCAGGCCCGGCCCGCCGCCTACGGGGACCTCGTCGCCCCCCGCCCGGCCGCCGCCGACCGGGCCCCGCGGCTGCTGGACGGGCGGGCCGTGACCGGGCACGGCTGGACGTACACCAGGACCGGCGGCCGCCCGCTGGCCGCCCGAGCCTTCCCCGGCCATGTCGTCGTCCTGTGGGACGACGGCCTGGTCACGGACAGTTCGCTGCCCGACGGCGGCGTGCGCTGGCACCGGGCGATCCCCGAGGCGGCCGGCTGGTTGGCCCGCCCCGAGGCCGGCAGGGGCGTCGGCGTGCTGCAGCCGCTCGACCGGGACGGCCGCATGATCGCCGTGGTCACCCCGCACCGGATCGCCGGCTACCGGGCGGCCGACGGCGACCTGCGCTGGGTGCTCCCGGCTCGGCCCGGCTGCGCTTTCCAGCCCTCCCGGGCGGTGCCCAGGGGCTCCGCCGTCGTCGTCGCCCAGCCCTGCGCGGATCCGCGCGCGGCCTGGACCAGCGAGCTGATCGCGGTCGACGGCCTCGGGCGCGTAGCACCTGACCGCACTCCCCTGGGCAACAAGCGGCTTGCCACACCCCGGTAGACTGGCCTGTATGGCAGTCCCTCTCGTTCATTAGCCGGCGGCGTACGACCTCCCCGCGCCCCTTTCTGTCGTTCGCCATGCCCTGGAGCTTTTCCCGTGATTACTGCCACTGGCCTCGAGCTGCGTGCTGGAGCCCGCATCCTCATCGAGTCCGCCTCCTTCCGTATCGCCAAGGGCGACCGCATCGGCCTCGTCGGCCGCAACGGCGCCGGCAAGACCACCCTCACCAAGGTCCTGGCCGGTGAGGGCCAGCCCGCCGGCGGCACTGTGACCCGCTCCGGCGAGGTCGGCTACCTCCCGCAGGACCCGCGCACCGGCGACCTCGAAACCCTCGCCCGCGACCGCATCCTCTCCGCCCGCGACCTGGACTCCGTCCTGCGCAAGATGCGGGAGAACGAGGAGCGGATGGCGAACGGCAAGGGCGCCACCCGCGAGAAGGCGATGCGGAAGTACTCCAATCTGGAGACCGAGTTCCTCACCAAGGGCGGCTACGCGGCCGAGGCCGAGGCGTCCACCATCGCCGCCGCCCTCGGACTGCCCGACCGGGTGCTCGGCCAGCCGCTGCACACCCTGTCCGGCGGCCAGCGCCGCCGGGTGGAGCTGGCCCGGATCCTGTTCTCCGACGCCGACACCCTGCTGCTCGACGAGCCGACCAACCACCTGGACGCGGACTCCATCGTCTGGCTGCGCGACTACCTCAAGACGTACCGCGGCGGCTTCATCGTGATCTCCCACGACATCCAGCTCGTGGAGACGGTCGTCAACAAGGTCTTCTACCTGGACGCCAACCGCACCCAGATCGACGTCTACAACATGGGCTGGAAGCTCTACCAGGCCCAGCGCGAGGCCGACGAGAAGCGCCGCAAGCGCGAGCGCAGCAACGCCGAGAAGAAGGCCGCGTCGCTCAACTCGCAGGCCGACAAGATGCGCGCCAAGGCCACCAAGACGGTCGCCGCGCAGAACATGGCCAAGCGCGCCGACCGGCTGCTGGCGGGCCTCGACGCCGTCCGCGTCTCGGACAAGGTCGCCAAGCTCCGCTTCCCGGACCCCGCGCCCTGCGGCAAGACCCCGCTGATGGCGAGCGGGCTGTCGAAGTCGTACGGATCGCTGGAGATCTTCACCGACGTCGACCTGGCCATCGACCGCGGCTCCCGGGTCGTCATCCTCGGCCTCAACGGCGCCGGCAAGACCACGCTGCTGCGCCTGCTGGCGGGCGTCGAGACGCCCGACACCGGGAAGGTCGAGCCGGGCCACGGCCTCAAGCTCGGCTACTACGCCCAGGAGCACGAGACCCTGGACCCCGAGCGCACGGTCCTGGAGAACATGCGCTCGGCCGCCCCGGACACCGACCTGGTCGAGATCCGCAAGATCCTCGGCTCGTTCCTGTTCTCCGGCGACGACGTCAACAAGCCGGCCGGCGTCCTGTCCGGCGGTGAGAAGACCCGGCTGGCGCTCGCCTCGCTGGTGGTCTCCAGCGCCAACGTGCTGCTGCTCGACGAGCCCACCAACAACCTCGACCCGGCCAGCCGCGAGGAGATCCTCGGCGCGCTGCACACCTTCAGCGGCGCCGTCGTCCTGGTGACGCACGACGAGGGCGCGGTGCACGCGCTGGCGCCCGAGAAGATCATCCTGCTGCCCGACGGTGTCGAGGACCTGTGGGGCGAGGACTACGCGGATCTGGTCTCGCTGGCCTGACCCGCACACCGCCCCCGTCGGCGGTGCGGCCCGATCCACCCCGCCTGATCACTTGGCAGTGGATCATTCGGCCTATGGGTGATCCATCATCTGTGTGAGACGAGCTCATACCGTGCCACCCCGTGGCGCGGTATGAGCTCCGCCCTGAGTCGATCAGTGGTGTGACGTCGGGAAACTCCTTACCGACCATGGATGACCTGCCGCTTTTCGCGGCGCCCGGACAAGTGTCCGGAAAGTGACGGACGGAATCGGGGATCTTCGCGCGCCACCCGGCCGCCGTGAAAAGGTCCTCGGTTCAAATGTTGTCGTACGGACCTTGCCGAATGGGTGGCCAGGAAGCCGCCTAGGGGTGATCATGAGAGTCCAGAGCGCACTTCCCTAGAGGAGGCACGGGTGGCCGAGACTCTGAAGAAGGGCAGCCGGGTAACCGGCGCCGCGCGCGAGAAGCTCGCGGCAGACCTGAAGAAGAAGTACGACTCCGGTGCGAGCATCCGGGCGTTGGCCGAAGAAACCGGCCGCTCCTATGGATTCGTGCATCGGATGCTCAGCGAGTCCGGCGTGACCTTGCGCGGTCGCGGCGGTGCAACACGAGGCAAGAAGGCCGCTACGGCCTGACGGGCAGGGCATCTCCCGCGACCCGGTTTCCCCAGCGTGCCCACCCGGTCGTCGACTGTGCCGACCGGGTGGTTACTCTTCGGTAATCAATTCCGCGGTTCGCTCGGAGGTGCCCGATGCCCGACCCCACCGTGCTGCTCGAGCGTGACGGAGTACGGCTCACCGCCGACGACTCCGTCGCGACCGTCACACTGTGCAATCCGGCCAAGCGCAATGCCCAGTCGCCCGCCCTGTGGCGAGCACTGGTCGAAGCAGGCCGGCTCCTGCCGGGCAGCGTGCGCATTGTCGTGCTCCGCGGCGAAGGGCAGTCCTTCTCCGCGGGACTCGACCGGCAGGCCTTCACGCCCGAGGGCTTCGACGGCGAGCCGTCGTTCATCGATCTCGCGCGCGGTTCCGACAAGGAACTCGACGCGACCATCGCCGAGTACCAGGAAGCGTTCACCTGGTGGCGGCGCAGCGACATCGTGACCATCGCCGCCGTACAGGGCCATGCGATCGGTGCCGGTTTCCAGCTCGCCCTCGCCTGCGATCTGCGGGTGTGTGCGGACGACGCGCAGTTCGCCATGCGCGAGACCAGCCTCGGACTGGTTCCCGACCTCGGTGGCACCAAGCCGCTGGTCGACCTCGTCGGCTATGCGCGGGCGCTGGAGATCTGCGCCACCGGGCGCTTCGTGCACGGTTCCGAGGCCGAGCGCCTCGGCCTCGCCAACCTGGTCGTCCCGGTCGCCGAGCTGGACGCCACGGTCCAGGACCTCGCCGCCGCGCTGCTCGGCGCGCCCCGCGACGCCGTCATCGAGACCAAGGCCCTGCTGCAGGGGGCCGTCGGCCGCTCCTACGAGGAGCAGCGCCCCGCCGAGCGCGCCGCCCAGGGCCGCCGGCTGCGCGATCTCGCCGGGGTCGGCGAGTAACTCCGTACGATGCGCGTCCGGTCGTGGTCACCCGATGGCGGTGACCACGACCGCCGTCGTCACCGGGCCAGGGGCACCGGGCGCCGCCGCCTTCGCGACCGCCTCGCCCACCGCGCGGGCCACGTCCAGGGCGCGGTGGCCGGGGACGACCGCGATCTGCACGCGTACCTCCCGGGCCGGCGGATCGCCGCCGTCGGCCGTGCGGATCCCGGACGCGAAGCCGCCGAGCCGTGAGGTCACCCGGGCGACACCGGGCACCAGGAGCGCGGCGGCGACCACCCCGTCACCGGCCGGCGCCGGTCCGGCCTCCACCAGCTCCTGGCCCGAAGCGATGCCAGCGCCCGCCGGACCCTCGACGGCGCGAGCCGGGTCGGCCGGGGGAAGGGCTCCGGGTCCGGCCGAAGGTTCCATCAGACCGGTGACGTCGAGATCCACCGAGGTGACGGCGAGTCCCAGCAGATCGTGGGCCGCACTCCACAGGGCCGCCCGCAACTGCTCCGCCGTCACCGGCAACGGCCGGTCGATGGCGGCCTCGAAGGACGCGGCCACGCAGAGCGGGCCGTGCGGCACCGCGCTCGGCGGAGTCAGCGCCGTGCCGTCACCCGTCTGCGCCGTGTCGTCGGCCCCCGGCTCCGGGCCGACGCGCAGGGCGCCGATCCGTACGCCGGTGAGCCCCGCCACCGCGCCGCGCAGCGCGTCGGCGGCCGCGCTCTCGGTGATCCAGGCACCGTCTCCGGCCCCGCCGAGTGGCAGCACGCGCCCGAACGCGATCTGCTCCCGTACCGCCCGGGCCAAACGGTCCACAGTCACCGGTCTCCGCCTCCTTCGCCGCGCACCACCCGAACGGCGGCGCACTCCACGCTTCCTGACCGCATCTCCCCGGCACGGCAGGGCATGCGCACATAGTGTGGTGCACGGAGCAGCCCAGACGAAGGGACGACTCGCGATGACCGAGACGGCACAGCGCAACATGTCCGAGCCGGACGGGCCAAATTCCGTGGGCGAGGGCAAGACACTGGACAAGGGCACGAGCGCGGGTGCCGGGACGTCCGGCCGGCGGGCGCCGCTGGGCGACCCCGCGACGCGCGGCCGGACCACCATCGCGGACGGTGTGGTGGAGAAGATCGCCGGGCTGGCCGCCCGCGATGTGCTGGGCGTGCACGCGATGGGCAGCGGTTTCGCCCGCACCTTCGGCGCCGTGCGGGACCGGGTGCCCGGCAGCAAGTCCGTCACCCGCGGTGTGAAGGCGGAGGTCGGCGAGGTGCAGACCGCGCTCGACCTGGACATCGTCGTCGAGTACGGGGTGTCGATCGTCGATGTGGCCCGCGCGGTGCGGGAGAACGTGATCGCCGCGGTCGAGCGGATGACCGGTCTGGAGGTCGTCGAGGTCAATGTCGCGGTCGGCGATGTGAAGCTGCCGGACGAGGACGACGAGGACGACCGGGAGCAGAGGGTCCAGTGACGACCGCGCGGACGGCTGGGACGGCGGCCGGCGGTGCCGGCGAGAGCGGTGAGGCGAGGACGGTGAGCGGACGATGAGAATGTCGCTGGTCGGACTGATCGTGGGCATGGCGCTCGGGTTCGCCGGGTACTTCGGCGGCTTCGGTGCGTTCCTGCTGGTGGCCGCGTTGGGCGCGGTCGGGTTCGTGGCCGGGAAGTTCGTGGACGGCGATCTGGAGCCCGGAGAGTTCTTCCGCAGCCGCGACCGGCGGCGGTGATGGCCGGTGCCGCCCCGGCCCCGCTGCCGGCCGCGGAGCGCGGCGCGCTCAGGATCGCGGACCGGGTGGTGGCGAAGATCGCCGCGCGGGCCGCGCGCGAGGTGCTCGCTGAGGTCCCGGAAACCGCACTGGTGCCGCCGGACCGTACGCCGCACGCGTCGGTCTCGGTGCGCAAGGAGACCGCGCGGGTGCGGTTGTCGGTGGAACTGGGCTATCCGGGTGACCTCGGCACGGTCTGCGGCTCGGTCCGCCGCCATGTCGCGGACCGGGTGAGGGCGTTGACGGGTATGGAGGTACCTGAGGTCGCCGTCGAGATCGAGCGCCTGCACTCCGCGACGGCGCGGCAGCAGGGCGAAGGGAGGGTGCTGTGAGCGAGACCGGGGCAGAACCCGATCCCGAGGGCACGACGCGGCAGCTGCCGGTTCTCGGGCCCCACGAGCCGGACGGGCCCGGCACCGAGCCCCCCGCCGAACCGCCGGCCGGCCGGGCCGGCCGGTTCTGGTCGGAGCGCAGGGTGCCCGCGGCGCTGACCGCGCTGGTGGTGCTCGGAGCGGCCGGGATCCTGCTCTACGACATCGCCGCGGTCCGCACCGACCGCACCGCGATGAGCTGGCGGCCGCGGCTGGCCCACGAACTGGCCACCCGGCCGCTGGACAACGTGCTCGTCGTCACCGCCGCGGCGGCCGCCGCGGTGATCGGCCTGTGGCTGATCGTCCTGGCCGTCACCCCCGGTCTGCGCGGCATCCTGCCGATGCGGCGCAGCACGACCGGGGTACGCGCCGGGCTGGACCGGCACGCGGCGGAACTCACGCTGCGCGACCGGGCGATGGAGGTCTCCGGCGTGCACACCGTCCGGGTCCGCGTCGGCCGCCGCCACATCACCGCCCGCGCCGCGTCCCACTTCCGCGACCTGGACGAAGTACGGGCCGACCTGGACACCGCCCTGGCCGAGGGCCTCGTCCAACTCGGGCTGGCCCGACCGCCCAGCCTGGGCGTCCACGTCCAGCGAGCCCAGAAGGGCTGATCCGCCCATGCGCAGCTCCCTCAACCGGACCCTGCTGGCACTGACCGGCCTGCTCCTGCTGATCGCCGGACTGGCGGTGCTGGTCGGCAGCCTGGACCTGCAGCGCCGCTGGGGATTCACGCTGCCCACCTGGTGGCCCTTCGACGGCCCCAAGGACGTGCTGCTCACCGACCGCGACCGCACCCGCTACCGCGGCGACGGCTGGTGGTGGCCCACCGTCCTGGCCGTCCTGGGTGTGCTGGTGCTGACCGCCCTGTGGTGGTTCCTGGCCCAGTTCCGCAGCCACCGGCTGCGCCAGCTGCGCATCGACAGCCGCGACGGCCAGGACGCCGTCCTGCGCGGCCGGGCGCTGGAGGACATCCTGGTCACCGAGACCGAGGCGCTGCCCGGTGTGGACCGGGCCGGAGCCACTCTCACCGGCAAGCGCAGCTCACCCCACGCGCGCCTCACGCTCGCCCTGGCCCCCCACGCGGCCCCCGACACCGTCGTCTCCCGCCTGGACACCGACATCCTGCGACGCGCCGGCGACTCCGCGGGACTCGACCACCTCCCGGCCGAGGCACGCCTGCGCGCCGTCAAGCACCGCGCCAGCCGCGTCAACTGACCGGCGCGCGGCTCTTCCGCCGGACTTGCCCGGCCGGACGGTGCCGCGGGTCAGAAGCCGTGCTGGGCGCCGCCGTCGACGGGGAGCATGATGCCGGTCAGGTACGAGGCGGCGGGGGAGAGCAGGAACGCCGCGGCCCGGCCGAACTCCTCGGGGGTTCCGTAGCGGCGCAGCGGGATCGTGGCGCTGTGCCGGGCGCGGGCCGCCGCCGCGTCGCCGCTGAGGGCGTCCAGTTCCGCCACCCGCTCGGTGTCGATCCGGGAGGGCAGCAGCCCCACGACGCGGATTCCGCGCGGGCCCAGCTCGTTGGCGAGGTTCTTGGCGAAGCCGGCCAGCCCCGGCCGCAGCCCATTGGAGACCGTCAGCCCGGGGATCGGCTCGTACACCGACCCGGAGAGCACGAAGCCGATCACGCCGCCCTCGCCGAGCGCCGCCGCGGCGGCGCGGGCGAGCCGTACCGCACCGAGGAAGACCGTCTCGAAGGCGTCGCGCCACTGGTCGTCCGTGACGGCCTCGGAGAGGCCGACGGCCGGGCCGCCGACGCTGATCAGCACGCCGTCCAGCCGCCCGAACTCCTCGCGGGCGGCGCCGATGAGCCGGTCGGGGGTGTCCGCGCCGGTGTTGTCCGCGGCCATTCCGATCGTGTTCCCAGGGCCGCCCAGCGTCGCGGCCGCGGCATCCGCAGATTCCTGCGAGCGCCCGGAGACCACCAGCTTCGCACCGTCGGCCGCCAGCTCGCGCGCGGCGGCCAGGCCCAGCCCGCGGGTGGCTCCGGTGACGACGTACACCCGGTCCTTCAGTCCCAGATCCATGCGCTCATACTCCCTTAGGGACCCCGGACAGGCCCAGCGCGGTGTTGACGAGCCCGATGTGGCTGAAGGCCTGCGGGAAGTTGCCGAGTTGGCGGCGGGCGACCGGGTCCCACTCCTCGGAGAGCAGCCCGACGTCGTTGCGCAGGTTCAGCAGATGCCCGAACAACTCGCGGGCCTCCCGCTCCCGGCCGGTCGCGTGCAGCGCGTCGGCGAGCCAGAACGAGCAGGCCAGGAAGGCGCCCTCCTCGCCGGGCAGGCCGTCCACGGCCTTCTCGTCGAGGGTGTAGCGGCGGACGAGACCGCCGTGGTCCAGTTCCCGGCGCACCGCGTCGACCGTGCCGATCACGCGCGGATCGGAGGCGGCCAGGAATCCGACCTGGGGGATGAGCAGCGTCGCCGCGTCGAGCTGGGCGGAGCCGTAGAACTGGGTGAACGTGTTGCGCTCGTTGTCGTAGCCGCGCTTGCACACCTCCAGGTGCACCTGGTCGCGCATGGCCCGCCAGCCTGCCAGGTCGCCGCCGCGCTTCGGCAGCGCCTCCAGGGTGCGCACCGCGCGGTCCGCGGCGACCCACGCCATCACCTTGGAGTGCACGAAGTGCCGGCGCGGCCCGCGGACCTCCCACAGGCCCTCGTCCGGCTCGCGCCAGTTGGACTCCAGGAAGTCCATCAGGGCGCGCTGCAGGCTCCAGGCGTGGTGGTCGTCGGACAGTCCGCTGTTCCGGGCCAGGTAGAGGGAGTCGAGCACCTCGCCGTAGACGTCGAGCTGCAGCTGGCCCGCCGCGGCGTTGCCGATCCGGACCGGGGCGGACGCCTCGTACCCGGACAGCCACGGCACCTCGTACTCGGGCAGCCGCCGCTCACCGGAGATCCCGTACATGATCTGCAGGTCGGCGGGGTCTCCGGCGACCGCGCGCAGCAGCCAGTCACGCCACTTCGAGGCTTCCTGGAGGTAGCCGCTGGAGACCAGCGCGTTGAGCGTCAGCGTGGCGTCGCGGAGCCAGCAGAAGCGGTAGTCCCAGTTGCGCACACCGCCGATCTCCTCCGGCAGCGAGGTGGTGACGGCCGCGGCGATCCCGCCGGTCGGCGCGTAGGTCAGCGCCTTGAGGGTGATCAGGGAGCGCAGCACGGCCTCGCGCCAGGGGCCGTCGTAGGTGCACTGCGCCGACCACTTCTCCCAGTCCTCGATGCCGTGGGCCAGCGCCTCGTACGGGTCGACCCGGCGCGGCCGGGTCTCGTGCGACGGGTGCCAGGTGAGGACGAAGGCGACTCTCTCGCCCGCCGAGACGGAGAAGTCGGCGTAGGTGCAGAAGTCCTTGCCGTACATCGGCAGGGTCGGCGGATAGCTGCGCAGCCAGACCGAGTCGGGTCCGGCGACCGCGATGCGGTGGCCCTCGGCCCGCCGCATCCAGGGCACGATGCTGCCGTAGTCGAAGCGCAGCCGCAGCTCGCCGCGCATCTGCACCGTGCCGGAGATCCCCTCCACGATCCGCATGACATCGGGGGCCCGGTCGCGCTGCGGCATGAAGTCGATGACCTTGACCGTGCCGGAGGCGGTCTCCCAGAACGTCTCCAGCACCAGGGTGTCACCGCGGTACGCGCGCCGGGTGCACAGGTCCGCGCCGGCCGGGGCGATCCGCCAGGCGCCGTTCTCCTCGTCCCCGAGCAGCGCCGCGAAGCACGCGGCGGAGTCGAAGCGCGGCAGGCAGAGCCAGTCGATGGAGCCGTCCTTGCCGACCAGTGCCGCGGTCTGCAGATCACCGATGAGCGCGTAGTCCTCGATCAGTCCTGGCACCGGCCCGCCTTTCGTCCACACTGCTGCTCGTAGCGTGCCGGGGACGCCGTCAGACCGCGACCGGAACGCTCTTCTGTGTCTCCTGCCCGGAGATCCGCTCCTTGCGCTCGCGGCGCACCAGGATGACCCAGCCGACCGGGACCATCGCCGAGAACAGCCACCACTGGATCGCGTACGCCATGTGCGGGCCGATGCTGGAGTCGTCCGGTTCGGGGATCAGTTCGGGCTGGGCGCCGGCGGGCCTGGGGGAGGTGGTGGCCAGCTCCAGGTAGCCGCCGAGCAGCGGCTGCGGGCTGGTCTTCGTCAGGTCGGCCGAGTTGATGAGCATGATCATGCGGTCCGGCAGACCGCTCTTGTTCCTGATCCCGGTGGTCGAACTGGTCTCGTCGGGGCGGAGCCGTCCGGTGACGGTGATCTCGCCGGACTCGGCGGCCGGGATCTTCGGCAGGGCGGTCAGCCCACCGTCGGCGTCGATCCAGCCCCGGTTCACCAGGATCGCCCGGCCGTCGTCCAGCACCAGCGGGGTGATGACGTGGTAACCGTTCTTCTGGCCGTCGGCGGCGGTGCGCTGGCGGGCGACGACCTCGTGCGCGGTGTCGTAGTGGCCGGTCGCGCTGACCGACCGGTACAGGTCCTTGCGGGGTACGGCTTTGCCCGGCGCGGCCAGCTGCTCCACCGGAACGGCGGCGGCCTTGACGTTCTGGCTGATCAGGTGGTTGTTGGCCACCCGGTGCTCGTGGCGGTGCAGCTGCCAGTAGCCCAGCTTGATCATCGTGGGAATCATGACCAGGCCGAGCAGCGTGAGGATCACCCACTGGCGGGAGAGCAGAAAGCGGTACACCCCACGACCGTACTCGGTCGCGGGGTGCCCGCCGGTAGGGGGTCGGTGGGGACGGATCAGGACATGGGGGCGGAGCCGACACGGTCGACGACGCCCTGCGCGCCCTCGGCCTTGGCGCAGTGCGCACTGCAGTACCAGCGGCCGTCGGCCTCGACGCCGTGGCCGACGATCTGCACCCGGCAGTGCTCACAGATGGGCGCCATGCGGTGGATGGCGCATTCGAAGCTGTCGAAGACATGCACCGCCCCCTGGGCGTGCACCTCGAAGCTCATGACGTAGTCGTTTCCGCACACTTCACAACGGGCCATGGGGCACAGATTGCGGGGCGCGGGCGCGGTGGGCAACAGGTGGCCGGGCGCGTCGCCGCCGCGCCACTCGATCAGCCGTGTACCCCCGGCGCCGGAGTCACCGCCTTGAGGAGTTCCGCGAAGCGCCGCTCGTCGATGACGGGGGTGCCGAACGCGCGGGCCTTGGCGGCCTTGCTCGTGGGGGAGTCCGGGTCGTTGGTGACGAGCAGGCTGGTGAGCCGGCTCACGCTGGACGCGACATGCAGCCCGGCGTCGGTCGCCCGGTCCTCCAGCAGCTCGCGGTCGATCCCGGTGTCACCGGAGAACGCCACCCGCATGCCCTGCGTCAGCGGGCCGTCGGGCGCCATCCGGCCCGGGTTGGGGTACGGGCAGGACGGCCGCTTGCGCGCCGGGCGCCAGCTGCTGGGACGGTACGAGCCGTACGATCCGGCGGACGGCGCGGGGCGGGCCGCCGGCACGCTGCCCTCGGTCCATTCGGTGAGCGGCCGGCAGGTGTGCAGCGGCAGCGGCAGGCCGGCCGCGGCCGCCAGGTGCAGGCTGGGGCGGAACGTCTCGGCGAGCACCCGCGCGTCGTCCAGGGCGTGGTGGGCGCGCTGCTGGACGACGCCGTAGTGCGCGGCGAGCGACGCCAGCTTGTGGTTGGCCAGCGGCAGCCGGAGCTCCTTGGCCAGCACGATGGTGCACAGCCGCTGCTCGACGGGGGCGGTGGACTGCGCCCGCGCGTACTCGCGGGCCAGCATCGACCAGTCGAAGACCGCGTTGTGCGCGACCAGGACCCGGCCGGCCAGCCGCTCGGCCAGCTCGGCGGCGATCTCCGGGAAGACCGGTGCGTCGGCGAGCATCGCGCCGGTCAGCCCGTGGATCCACACCGGGCCCGGATCGCGCAGCGGGTTGACCGGTGAGTACCAGTGGTCCTGGACCTCGCCCCGGGCGTCCAACCGGTAGACGGCGGCGGACACTATCCGGTCGTCGCGGCCGAGACCGGTGGTCTCGACGTCCACCACGGCGTATCCGTCGGGGTACGCGGCGGGCCACGGGGACGGGGAGGCGGTCGGCTCGGTGCGGTTGTCCAGCATGGTCACTGAGAATAAGGGGCGACGCTGACACTCAGGTACGCAGCAGGGAGCCGACCAGGGCGCGCGTGGTGGTGGTGAAGAGGCGTTCGGGGTCGGGCGGGGCGGCCAGCGCGCGCGCCAGCGCCGGGTCGTGGCCGGCCGCGGCGGTGTCCCACAAGTCCTGTTCCGCGGGGCTCTGGGCGGGGGAACGTTCGCGGTTCCGTTCGACCAGCACGAAGCCGATGACGTGGAACTCGATGGCGCGCAGCGCCTCGGCGGCCCGCGCCCCGCGCAGCCCCGCGCCGTGCAGCTCGTGTACCAGGGCCTGCTGGGCGGGGAGGAACATCAGCTCGGTGAGGCCGCGTTCGTGCACCATCGCGATCAGGTGCGGCCGGTCGCGCAGCATCCGGCGCTGGGCGCGGGCGATGGACAGCACCCGGTCGAGCGGGCCGCGGCCGGTGGGCGCGATGGCGCCCATCTCCCGCACGGTGCGGGCCACCAGCTCGTCCAGCAGCGATTCGCGGTTGCCCACATGCCAGTAGATCGAGGTGACCGCCGTGCCCAGTTCGGCCGCGAGCTTACGCATGGTCAGTGCCTCGGGGCCGAGCTGCCGGACAAGTGCGGCAGCGGCGTCGAGAACATCGTCGCGGGTCAGGGCGGTGCGCGGCATGGTGCTCCCATTGTGGACCGTGCACGCCTATTTACCCTTCGAGCGCGTCGGTGTAACTGTGTTACAGAGCTCGTCCCGAATCTCTCATGACTGACCCGTGTGACTGACCCGTTGACTGACCTGAACGAAGGGCGGCACGACATGGCGCGAGTACGGTACGGCCCGCGGAGCGAAGCGGAAATGCTGGCGGCGAAGGCGGGCGGCGGCAAGCTCCCCGACATCTGGTCGACGGGGGTGGTGGCGGTCTGGGAGACCGACCCGGACGTGGTGGCGCAGGTCCTGCCGCCGCCGCTCAAGGCGGGGGAACGGCCCCTGGTGCGGGTGAACATCAGCCGCGTCGACCTGTTCGGGCACCCGCTGGGCGCCGGCTCGGTCGCGGTCTCCGCGCGGCACGACGGCGTCGAGGGCTGGTACCCGCTGGTGATGCCCATGACGACCGAACGGGCGCTGATCGGCGGCCGGGAGGTCTTCGGCGAACCGAAGAAGCTCGGCGAGGTCACCGTGGAGCGGGTCGGCGACGTCGTGATGGCGAAACTCGCCCGGCACGGCATCGCGTTCGTCGAGGTCGCCGGCGCGGTCAGCGGCGAGCTGCCGCTGCCGGGGGTCACCGAGAAGACCGACTTCTACTTCAAGTTCCTGCCGGCGGTGGACGGCAACGGCTTCGACGGCGATCCGGTGCTCGTGCGCTGCACCCGGCACGAACGGGTGCGCAAGCTCGAAGCGATGACCGGCAGCGTGGTGCTGCGCGAGTCCGCGTACGACCCGGTCGCCGACCTCGCGGTGCGCCGGCTCGTCGAGATCACCATCGGCGAGAAGACCAGCGACCAGTCGGGCCAGGTCGTCGAACGGGTCAGCGCGCAGGCGCTGCTGCCCTACATCCACCAGCGCTACGACGACGTCCAGCAAATCCTCGACGCGCCCCACCGGGAGGCCTGATGGACCTGCTGGCCGGACAGACGGCCGTGGTGACCGGCGCCGCGAGTGGCATCGGCTACGCCATGGCGGAACGGTTCGCCGCGGAAGGGCTGAAGGTGGTCCTCGCCGACGTGGAGGAGGGCGCGCTCGACAAGGCCGTCGAGCGGCTGCGGGAGGACGGCGCCGAGGCCGTCGGGCAGCTCACCGACGTGAGCGACCGCGCCTCCGTCGAGGCGCTCGCCGAGGCCGCGTACCGGGCCTACGGCGCCGTCCACGTGCTGTGCAACAACGCGGGGGTCGGCTCCGGGGCCGAGGGCCGGATGTGGGAGCACGACCCCAAGGACTGGCAGTGGGCGTTCTCGGTCAACGTGTGGGGCGTCTTCCACGGCATCCAGGCGTTCCTGCCCCGGATGCTCGCGGCAGGAGAGCCGGGACACGTGGTCAACACCTCCTCGGGCGACGGCGGGATCGCCCCGCTGCCGACCGCCTCCGTGTACGCGGTCACCAAGGCCGCCGTGGTGACGATGACGGAGTCGCTCTACGCCCATCTCAAGGCCGAACGCGCGGCCATCGGCGCCTCCGTGCTCTTCCCCGGCCCGCACATGCTCCGCACCGGCCTGTGGGAGTCGCACCGCAACCGGCCGGAGCGGTACGCCAAGTCCGCGCCGCGCCGCACTCCGTACCGCAGCCTCGACCAGTGGGAGGCCGCGATGAAGGAGGCCGGGCACGAGGTGACGTTCACCCCCGTGGAGCAGGTCGCCGCGTTCGTGGCGGACGGCATCCGCGCGGGCCGCTTCTGGATGCTCCCGGACAGCGACCGCACCGACGCCCAGATCCGCGCACGCTCGCAATCGATGCTCGACCGGGCCGACCCGGGTTATCTGGAGAACTTCATTCTCGACTGAGCGAGGGGACAGGAGACACCCATGACGGATCCGTACCTGATCATCTCCTCGGACTGCCACGCCGGGCTGCCGACGGAGCAGTACCGGCCGTATCTCGACAGCAGGTTCCACGCGGACTTCGACGAGTTCCTCGGGCAGCGCCAGGCGCGCCGCGAGGCGATGACGCGGCTCGGGGTGCGCAACGAGGCTTTCGCGCAGAAATGGTTCAGCGACAACGAGGAGGGGTTGCGCGGCGGCTGGGACAGCGCGCAGCGCGAGAAGGAGCTCGACGGTGACGGGGTGGCGGCCGAGGTCGTCTTCCCGGACGCCGACGCCGTCGACAGCCAGACCGCCGCGCCCTTCGGGGTGGGCCTCGGGCTCTCCGGCGACCAGGACCCGGAGCTGGGCATGGCGGGGGCGCAGGCGCACAACCGCTGGCTCGCGGAGTTCTGCGCGGAACGCAGCCCGGAACGCCGCTGCGGGGTGGCGCTGCTGCCCATCACCGGCGACGTGGACGCGGTGGTGGCCGAGGTCCGCCGGGCGAAGGCGTCCGGCCTCGGCGCCCTGATGATCCCCGCCCGGTGGGTCGACAAGGCGGCCTACCACGACGCCCGTTACGACCCGGTGTGGGCGGTGGCGCAGGAGCTGGAGATGCCGGTCGTCACCCACTCCGGATCGGCCCCGCACCACGAGTACGGGGACCATCTGGGCATCTACGTCAGCGAGGTGACGTTCTGGCCGTCCCGGCCGCTGTGGTTCCTGCTGTGGGCCGGGGTCTTCGAGCGCTTCCCCGGACTGAAGTTCGGCATCGCCGAGTCCGGCTGCTGGTGGCTGCCGAACCAGCTGTGGTTCATGGACCGGCTCTACCTCGGCGCGCACGGCGGCAAGAAGCTCTCGCCGTTCGCCGAGCTGAAGCGGCCGCCGAGCGAGTACCTGGACCGCCAGGTCTTCATCTGCGCGACCAACACCAAGCGGCGCGAGCTGGCGCAGCGCTACGAGATCGGGGTCGGCAACATCCTGTGGGGCAGCGACTTCCCGCACCCCGAAGGGACCTGGCCGAAGACCCGGGAGTGGTTGAGGAACACCTTCCACGACATTCCGGTGACCGAGACCCGGCAGATGCTGGGGCTGGCCGCCGCCGAGGCCTTCGGCTTCGACACCGAGGCGCTGGCGCCGATCGCCCGCCGGATCGGCCCGACCCCGGCCGAACTGGGCCAGCCGGACGACCAGTCGGCCGTCGAGGCGTCCTGGGCGCGCGCCCGCGACACCGGACGGCACTGGCTGACCGGGCACGACTTCCCGTACGTGGGGATGGAGGCGGGCACATGACACCCACCGGCCCCGACGACCGCTACACCGTGATCTCGGCGGACTGCCACGCCGGCGCGGACCTGCTCGACTACCGGCCGTACCTGGCGGCCCGGCACCACGAGGAGTTCGACGCGTGGGCGGCCACGTACGTCAATCCGTACGAGGACCTGATCGCCCCCGAGGCGCCGCGCAACTGGGACTCCGGCCGCCGGCTCGCGGAGCTGGAGGCGGACGGCATCGTCGCCGAGGTCGTCTTCCCCAACACCGTGCCGCCGTTCTTCCCCAGCGGCTCGCTGCTGGCGCCCGCGCCCTCGAAGGAGGAGTTCGAGCTGCGTTGGGCCGGGCTGCGGGCCCACAACCGCTGGCTCGCCGACTTCTGCGCGCAGGCCCCCGGCCGGCGCGCCGGCGTCGCGCAGATCCTCCTCAACGACGTGGACGCGGCCGTCCGCGAGGTGCGGTGGGCCAAGGAGCACGGGCTGACCGGCGGCATCCTGCTGCCGGGAGCGCCACCGGGCTCCGGCGTCCCCGAGCTGTACTCGGCGGTGTACGACCCGCTCTGGGCGGTCTGCGACGAGCTGGACGTGCCGGTGAACCACCACGGCGGCTCGGCCTCCCCGCCGCTCGGCGACGAGCCGGCGGCCCGCGCGGTGTTCATGGTCGAGACGACGTGGTTCTCGCACCGGGCGCTGTGGCACCTGATCTTCGGCGGGGCGTTCCGGCGCCATCCCGGACTGCGGCTGGTCCTCACCGAGCAGGGGTCGGGGTGGATCCCCGCCGTGCTCGACATGCTGGAGTACTACCACGGGCGGCTGGTCAGCGCCGCGACCCGGGCGGCCACCGCCGAGGCCAAGTTCGGCACCGGGCTGGCGGACGCGATGGGCAAGGGCCCCCAGGCGGTGTGGCGGGACAACTGCTTCGTCGGCGCGAGCTTCATGCGCCCCCACGAGGTGCCGCTGCGCGACCGGATCGGCCTGGAGAAGATCATGTGGGGCAGCGACTACCCCCATGACGAGGGCACGTATCCCTACACCAGGGAGGGACTGCGGATCGCGTTCGCCGGGCTGCCGGCCGAGGAGGTCGCCGCGATGGTGGGCGGCAACGCCGCCCGCGTCTACGGCTTCGACCTCGCTCTGCTGGACGCGGTCGCCGCGAAGTCCGGTCCGACGGTGGCGGAGATCGCCGAGCCGCTGAAGGAACCGCCCGCCGACGCGACCAGCCCGGCGTTCGCGCCGGGGGGTTCGGTCCGCGTCTGGTGACGGTGGCGGCGGTGATGGTGGAGGGGGTGTTACCTCCGGCGGCGGGGAATACGGGGGAGAACCCCGCCGCCGGAAGAGTGGACGGACCGCGGAGCTCCGCGGTCCTAACGCAACGACACCATCCCGGCGGTGGCGGGACGGGCCGTACCGGGCCACGCCGTTGCGGCCGGCCCCGGCAGGTAGGGGGTCGGTGACGGACGTGCGGCGTCCTTGGCGGCACCGCACGCCGTCACCAGTACGAACGCGGAGAGCACAAGCACGGCCAGGCTTACCGCGGTGGGCAGGCTCGGCCTGTGCATGAGGGTTCCCCCGGTGGATCGGCTACAACTCCACAGTGCCGGGGCGGCGGGCACCCGGCCATCGTGGACCACCACGAGATCAACCACGACAACACCACGGCATATAGCGGCCGGTGTTCGGCCTCACCAAGAACATCGGCACGTACAACCCGCTGCGTGTGGCCACCCACGAGTACGCGGCCATGGCCCGCGACGTGAAGGCCGCCGGCTCCTGGCGGGCCCGCTTCGGCCACGTACTGCGCGGACCCTGCTGGCAGCCGGCCCCGGCGCCCGTCCCGGTCCCCGCCGCCGCGGTACCGGTGGCCGGGGAGCAGGCCGCGTGAGCCGGGCCCGTACGGAGCGGACGCTGCTCATCGCGCTCGCCGTCGTCGGCGCCGTCCACCTGGCCGCGATCCTCGCGGGCTGGGACCTGGGGCGGCACCTCACCAAGCCCGTCCTGCTGCCGGTGCCGGCCGGCTGGGCCGCGGCCCGCGGCGGCCCCCGGCCGCTGATCGCCGCGCTGCTGTTCGGCTGGGGCGGCGATGTCGCCCTGCAGATCGGCGGGGACCTGGCGTTCCTGGCCGGGCGGCGCTCCGCCGCGCCGCCGGGTACGCCGTGGTGCGGCTGGTGATGATCCTTCTGCTGTGGGGCGGGCTGGCCGCGCCGATGCGGATCCCGGTCGCCGGGTACAGCCTGCTGCTCACCGCGATGGCCACCGGAGCCGCCGGACTCGGCCCGCGCGCGGCGGCCGGCGGCGCGCTGTTCCTGCTCTGCCGACACGCTCATCGCCGTCGGTATCGCCGACTGGCCGCTGCTCCCGGCCCACGAATTCTGGATCATGCTGACGTACCTCGCCGCCCAGTACCTGCTGGCCGCCGCGCTGACCGGCCGTGACCCGCGGCATGCGGCCCCCGGACCGCTGGCGTACCGTGAAGTCACCCCATTGAGCTGAGCAGCAAGGACACCCCTATGCGCGCCACCGCCATCCACGCCCCGTTCGACATCAGGGTGGAGGACGTGCCCGACGCGGCGGTCCGGCAGCCCGGTGACGCCGTCGTCCGGGTGGTCCGCGCCTGCATCTGCGGCAGCGACCTGTGGGCGTACCGCGGCGAGGCGGCCCGCGAGCCGGGGCAGCGCATCGGCCACGAGTTCCTCGGCGTGGTCGAGGAGACCGGCTCCGAGGTGTCCGCACTGGCGGCGGGCGACCTGGTGGTCGCCCCCTTCATGTGGTCCGACGGTGTGTGCGAGTACTGCGTCGACGGCCTGACGACCTCCTGCGTGCACGGCGGTTTCTGGGGCTCGGTCGGCTCCGACGGCGGCCAGGGCGAGGCCGTCCGGGTGCCCTTCGCCGACGCCACCCTGGTCAAGCTGCCCGCCGAGGCGCTCTCCGACGACCGTCTGCTGTCCGGGCTGCTCGCCCTGTCCGACGTCATGGGCACCGGTCACCACGCCGCCATCGGCGCCGGTGTCGGCCCCGGCACGACGGTGGCCGTCGTCGGTGACGGCGCCGTCGGCCTGTGCGGGGTGCTCGCCGCCAAGCGGCTGGGCGCCGAGCGGATCATCGCGCTCGGCCGGCACGAGGCCCGCACCGACATCGCCCGCACCTTCGGCGCCACCGACGTCGTCGCCGAGCGCGGCGAGGCCGCGGTAGCGGCGGTCCGCGAGCTGACCCGCGGGCAGGGCGCGCACGCCGTCATCGAGGCGGTCGGCACCGAGCAGTCCATGCGGACGGCCGTCGGCATCACCCGCGACGGCGGCGGCATCGGCTACGTCGGCGTCCCGCACGGCAGTGGTACCGGCCTGGACCTCGGCGACATGTTCAACCGCAACATCGCCCTGCGCGGCGGCGTCGCGCCGGTCCGCAGCTACATCGCGGAACTGCTCCCCGACATCCTGTCCGGCGCCATCGACCCGTCCCCGGTCTTCGACCACGCGGTCGACCTTGAGGGCGTCCCCGGCGGTTACAAGGCGATGGACGAGCGCACCGCCCTGAAGGTCATCGTCAGGCTCTGACAGCGAAAACGCCGGGCGGGCCCGTTTCCAGGCCCGCCCGGCGTCAGCGGACGGATGTCACTTGGTGACGGCGTCCAACGCGTCGACGATGCCGTACCCGTAGAAGCTGTTCAGCTGCTTCGGGCCGGTGCAGGTGGCGTCCTGCACGCCGTTGCCGTCCGGGTCGTACAGGCCCGTCGGGCAGCCGGGGTTGTCGGCCTCGGCCTTGAGGAGCCACTGGATCTGCTCGGGCGTGGCGTGCGGGTGCCTGCTCTTGATGAGCGCCGCGACGGCCGCCACGTGCGGGCTGGCCATCGAGGTGCCCTGCAGGTAGCCGTAGGTGTTGCCGGGCAGCGTGGCCAGGATCCGGCCGTTCTTGTCCGGGGTTCCCGGGATCTGGTACTTGTCCCCGCCGGGGGCGGCGACGTCGATGACGCCCCGGCCGTAGCTGGAGTAGTACGACTTGAGGTTCTGCACGCCGGTCGCGGAGACCGTGACGACGCCGGGCAGCTGGGTCGGGATGTCGAAGCACTTGTGCGGGTCGACGGTGCGGTCGACCGGGGTGCCGTCGTCCGGGCTGGACGCGTCGGAGAGCGCGTTCGAGTCCAGGTCGTCGTTGGAGTTGCCGGCCGACGCGACGTTCAGTACGCCCTTGCGCTCGGAGTACTTCGACGCGCGGTTGACCGCGTCGACGATCGCGCGCTGGTCCGGGTCGTCCAGGCAGTTGTAGAGCCACGGGTCGATGTAATAGCTGTTGTTCGTCACCGAGATGCCGTGGTCGGCGGCGAAGACGAACGCGCAGACCACGCTCTCCGGGTAGAACAGGCTGGTGACGGGGTCGCTGACCTTGATGGCCGCGACCTTGACGTTGGGCGCGACGCCGGCCACACCGATGCCGTTGCGCGCGGCCGCGATCTCGCCCGCCACATGCGTGCCGTGGTAGTCGCTGGCCGGGTCGTACGGGCGCCAGGCGCCCGGGGTGGTGTCCGCCACTCCGCCGACGCAGTTCGCGGACTGCGAGGCGGAGAAGTTCGCGGCGAGATCCGGGTGCGTGTCATCGATGCCGGTGTCGATGACACCGACCGTGACCTTCCGGCTGCCCGGGTTGATCTTCGCGGCCTGGTCGGCCTTGATGGCCACCAGATCCCACTGGTTCGCCTCCAGCGGCTCCTGCCCGACACCGGCCTTCGCGGTGGCCGCGGCGACCTGGGCCGCGGTGAGCCGCTCCGGCGCGCCCAGCTCGGTGGTCGAGGCGGGGGCGATGGCGGCGGTGCGGGTCGCGCCCGCGGTCTGCACTCCATGGGCCGTGCGTATCGCGGCGGCGAAGCCCGGGTTCGCCGAGTGCACGACGATGACGCCTATCTTCTCGTACGAGATGACCACCTGGCCGCCGGCCCGGGATATCGCACGTTCGACGCTCTTGATGGTGCCGTGGTCCACCTTGGTGTTGACCACGTACGACAGCAGCGGGCCGTCGGCGGCCGCCGTTCCGTCCGCCGCCGACGCCGAAGCGGCGCCGGGCAGGACGGCGAGCGCTGCCGCCAACGCCATCCCGACGGTCGCCGCGAGCGCGCGGCGCCGTCCGGACCGTCTGTGAAGAGGAACCATGGGATCTCCAATCGTCCAACGACCCGTCCTGGCGGCACGGTTGCCGTTGGACGGGTACATGACGATGGAAGCTATCGTCGTATCGGCGGCGCCATCAATGGATTGCGGTGGAAATCCCGGATTCCTACCGGATTCCCGTTCGGACCAATGGCGCGTCAGCCATCGGCGTGGCCCGAGCGCAGCGCCTCGATGCTCAACAGGGGTATGACCACCCGCGGCCCGTACCACCGGCCCGGCGCCGCGCGGCCGGCCGGTTGCGGAGCCGCGGCCACCGGGACGGCCAACCGGACGGCCCCGTAAGGCAGTCGGTGCGGACCCGGTGGCGGGGAACTCGGCGGGGTGTTCACGGGCGATGTCCTCGGTGCTGCGTCACGGCCGCGTCAGGGCCGCTTCGTGGCGGTGCTGGGCGCTCTGTACAACGAAGCGCCCCGGTCCCGGTGTCGGCCCTGCTCCGGATGGCGGCAGTTTTCACCCACGGCCTGTTGAACACCCGCCGTCACACCTCTAACATGCGGTCTCCGATCATCGACGTGACGCAGATCACTCATGGAGGCACCGTGGATCCCGCACCACCGTCCGCCACCCCGGGCCCGCCGACCCCCGCCTCGTACTCCGAGGTCGAGGCGAGCCCGGAATTCGGCGAACTACGGCACTCCTACCGGGTGTTCGCATTTCCGGTCACCGTCGCCTTCCTCGCCTGGTACCTGCTGTACGTGCTCCTTTCGAGTTACGCGGGCGGGTTCATGGCGACCAAGGTCGTCGGCCACATCAACGTGGCCTTCGTCTTCGGCCTCGCGCAGTTCCTCACCACGTTCCTCATCGCGTGGATATACGCCCGGTACGCGAATGCCCGGCTCGACCCGGGGGCCGAGGCCCTCAAGGCGCGACTGGAGAACGGCGCAACGTCCGCCCGGCTGGACCCGAGCGCTGATGTACCCAAGGCGCGGCTGGAGAAGGACGCAACGTTGGAGGACCGCTCATGACCACCGGCACGTTCAATCTGGCGGCCGAGGCGGCGGCGTCCGAGCACCGCTCCCTGATCATCACGCTCTTCTCCGTCTTCGTCGTCATCACTCTCGGCATCACCGTCTGGGCCGGCCGTCAGACGAAGGACGCCACCGACTTCTACGCGGGCGGCCGCGGCTTCACCGGGTTCCAGAACGGTCTGGCGATCTCCGGCGACTACATGTCCGCCGCGTCGTTCCTCGGTATCGCCGGCGCCATCGCCCTCGTCGGGTACGACGGGTTCCTCTACTCGATCGGCTTCCTGGTCGCCTGGCTGGTCGCCCTGCTGCTGGTCGCGGAGCCGCTGCGCAACTCCGGCCGCTTCACCATGGCCGACGTGCTCGCGTACCGGCTGCGCCAGCGCCCGGTGCGGACCGCCGCCGGCACCTCGACCATCGTTGTGTCGATCTTCTACCTGCTGGCCCAGATGGTCGGCGCGGGCGCGCTGGTCTCGCTGCTGCTCGGCGTCACCGGCGAGGGCCCGAAGCGGCTGATCGTGGCGCTGGTCGGCGTCGTCATGGTGCTGTACGTGACGATCGGCGGCATGAAGGGCACGACCTGGGTGCAGATCATCAAGGCCGTGATGCTGATCCTCGGCACCTTGCTGATCACGATCCTGGTGCTCAACAAGTTCCACTGGAACCCGTCCACGCTGCTGGGCGCCGCGGCCGAGAAGAGCGGCCATGGGCACAAGTTCCTGGAGCCCGGCCTCAAGTACGGCATCGACAGCACCAGCAAGATCAACTTCATCTCGCTCGGCCTGGCCCTCGTCCTGGGCACCGCCGGGCTGCCGCACATCCTGGTGCGCTTCTACACCGTGCCCTCCGCGAAGGTCGCCCGTAAGTCCGTGAACTGGGCGATCGGCATCATCGGCGGCTTCTATCTGATGACCATCGCCCTCGGCTTCGGCGCCGCTGCCCTGGTCGGCGCCGCCAAGATCAAGGCGAGCGACAAGTCCGGCAACACCGCGGCGCCGCTGCTCGCCGAGTACGTCGGCGGTGGCCCCGGCACGACCGGCGGCGCGATCCTGCTCGCGGTGATCTCCGCGGTGGCCTTCGCCACCATCCTCGCGGTCGTCGCCGGCCTCACCCTGGCCTCATCGGCCTCGTTCGCGCACGACCTGTGGGCCAACGTCATCCGCAAGGGCAGGGTCAGCGAGAAGAACGAGGTCGTCACCGCCAAGATCGCCGCGGTGGCGATCGGCGCGGTCTCCATCGCGCTCGGCATGTACGCCACCAAACTCAACGCGGCGGCCCTGGTGGCGCTCGCCTTCGCGGTCGCCGCCTCCGCCAACCTCCCGACCATCCTCTACAGCCTGTACTGGAAGAAGTTCACCACCTCGGGAGCGACCTGGTCGATCTACGGAGGGCTGTTCTCCTCGGTCTTCCTGGTGATCTTCTCGCCGGTCGTCTCCGGCGCCCCCGACTCCCTCTTCACCGGCAGCGACTTCCACTGGTTCCCGCTGTCCAACCCCGGCATCGTCTCCATCCCGCTGGGCTTCCTGCTCGGCTGGCTGGGCACGGTCCTGTCCAAGGAGCAGCCGGACCTGGAGAAGTACCAGGAGCTGGAGGTTCGCTCCATGACCGGCGCCGGAGCGCACTGAGCCGGACATGAGCAGCAGGTTCAACAAACTGTTGCAATACGGGGCCCATCGCGTACGCTGCGGCGATACGCGGTGGGCCACCGTGGTCCTAAGCTGGAGTGGCGGGCGCACCTGGTGCCCGCGAGGGAGGCGGAACGCGTGCTGATCGACACCTACGGACGCGTGGCCACCGATCTGCGGGTCTCGCTGACCGACCGGTGCAACCTGCGCTGCACGTACTGCATGCCCGAAGAGGGCCTGCAGTGGCTCGCCAAGCCCGAGCTGCTCACCGACGACGAGATCGTCCGGATGGTACGGATCGGCGTCACCGACCTCGGCGTCAAGGACGTCCGCTTCACCGGCGGCGAGCCGCTGCTGCGCCCCGGCCTGGTCGGCATCGTCGAACGCGTCGCGGCCCTCGAACCCCGCCCCAGGATCTCGCTGACCACCAACGGCATCGGCCTGGGCCGGACCGCCGCCGCGCTGCGCGACGCCGGCCTGAACCGGGTCAACGTCTCCCTCGACACCCTGCGCCCCGACGTCTTCCAGGCCATGACCCGGCGCAAGCGCCACCACGACGTCATCGGCGGGCTGGAAGCCGCCCGCGCCGCCGGGCTGGCCCCGGTCAAGGTCAACGCGGTCCTCATGCGCGGGGTCAACGACGACGAGGCCCCCGACCTGCTCCAGTGGGCCGTCGAGAACGACTACGAGCTGCGCTTCATCGAGCAGATGCCGCTGGACGCGCAGCACGGCTGGCAGCGCAGCGACATGGTGACCGCCGAGGAGATACTGGAGAGCCTCCAGACCCGCTTCACGCTCACCCCCGAGCCCAACGGGGCCCGCGGCTCCGCCCCCGCCGAACGCTGGCTGGTGGACGGCGGCCCCGCCCGGGTCGGCGTCATCGCCTCGGTGACCCGCCCCTTCTGCCGCGCCTGCGACCGGACCCGGCTCACCGCCGACGGCCAGGTCCGCGACTGCCTCTTCGCCCGCACCGAGTCCGACTTGCGCGCCCCGCTGCGCTCAGGCGCCACCGACGCGGAGATCGCCGCTCTGTGGAAGACCGCGATGTGGGGCAAGAAGGCCGGCTCCGGCCTCGACGACCCGTCGTTCCTGCAGCCCGACCGCCCGATGTCGGCGATCGGCGGCTAGGGCCCGTCCGGCCGCTCACGAGCGGCCCGTCCGGCCCCGGAGCCCGACGGGCCGGACCGCTTTTCCGTCCGCTATCAGGACGCCCCCGGGCCCCCGGATGCCGTGGGATTCTCCTCCGCCGCGGGGTCCGCCGGGTCCCGCCAGTCCGCGAACGGCACGACGTCCTTCAGGAACCCCCGCAGGTCCAGGAACTGGGACAGGTGCTCACGGTGCTCGTCACAGGCCAGCCAGGTCTTGCGGCGGTCCGGGGTGTGCAACTTGGGGTTGTTCCACGCCAGCACCCACGCAGCGGTGGTGCGGCAGCCCTTGGCCGAGCAGATCGGCGTCACGTCGTTCATAACTGCCAGTAAACATGGCGACGCCGGGCAGCCACGGGGGGAGCCGCCCGGCGTCGGTCCGTCGCTCCGACGGGGGATGCGGAGCGCGTACGAAGTATGTCACGCGTGCACCCCGGTCGAGGAGTGGATCCTCATGATTGATCTGAGCTTTTCTTGAGGTTTTCGGCCGGGTGCTGATCGGCTCCGACCGCTCTACGGACCCTGCGGATCTTCCGTTCCGGGCTCCACGTGACCCTCCAGTACGACCGGCTCCAGCATCGGCCGGGTCGGCGGCGGGACGAAGGTCGACGGCAGCGACGGCGCGTTCTCCCGCCCCGCGTTGGCGATGACGACCGCGACATAGGGCAGCAGCGCGCCCAGCACCAGCGCGACCCAGGCCAGCGGCCGCTGTACGTTCCACAAGGTCACGGTCGCGATGACCGAGGCGGTACGGACCAGCATCGAGATGACATAGCGGCGCTGCCTGCCCTGTACATCCTGCGTGAGGCTGGTCCGGGCTCCGGTGATCCGGAAGACCTCGCCGTCACTGTGCTTCCGCATCACATTCCACCGCCCGCTCGGCCCACCGGGCCGTACCGAATTCTGTTGCGGGGACCCGCCCCAGACCCTTCTCACGGTACGCCGCGGGTCCGCCGCATTCGAGACCGGGGCCGCCCCGCGAGTGGCGTGCGAACCCCGTCGTACAGCGTATGGACGCCCCCGACATGCGGCGTAGCCCACCCCGGATCAGACTGACGGCACGAGTGCATCGTCACTCGAACGCGAGGAGGCGTGTGACATGAGTTGGTTGTGGGCGATCATCGTCGGTCTGGTTCTGGGTCTGATCGCGAAAGCGATCCTTCCCGGCAAGCAGTCCATCCCGCTGTGGCTGACCGCGATCTTCGGCATGCTCGGCAGCATCCTGGGCAACGCGGTGGCGACCTGGGTCGGCGTCAACGACACCAAGGGCATCGACTGGACCCGGCACCTGCTGCAGTTGCTCGGGGCCATCGCGGTGGTGGCCGTGGGCGACGGACTGTGGGCGACGATCAGAGGCAGGAAGGAAGCCTGACCCGACAGCATCAGCCCCACCACCAACCACGACCTGGCCCCGGCCCCGCCCGCTCCCGCTTTCCCGCGGACTCAGACCGGGCGCTGTCGCAACCGCGCCGGCGGAACCCGGTCCGTCAGCCACACGCCGTTGGCGCTGACCCGGAAGACATGGCCCTCGGCGGCCAGCCCGGCAGCGTCCACCTCCAGCACCACCGGACGGCCGTGCCGCGATCCCACGCGCACGGCCGTCTCCACGTCCGCCGACAGATGGACGTCCTGCCGGGACATCGGCAGCAGCCCGTCCCGGAGGATCAGCGGCAGGGTCCTCGTCGCGGTGCCGTGGAACAGCACGTCGGGCGGCGGCGCGGCCGCCAGGCCGAGCTCCACCGGGACCGAGTGCCCCTGGCTGGCCCGGATGCGCCGCCCGTCCGTCGAGTACTCGTACCGCTTCTTGTTGTTCGTCGCGACGACATGGTCCAGCTCGGCGCGCGAGAAGCGGCGGCCCACCCGGTCGCAGGCGGCGATCAGCTCGTCCACCGCCACCCAGCCGCCCTCGTCGAGGCTCACCCCCACAGCTCCCGGGTTGTGCCGCAGCACCATGGCCAGGAACTTCGAGACCTTGACCGTCCGCTTCTCGTCCACCGTCGTCACCCTCCTGATCGGGCCGTCAGACCCCCTGGCTGACCGAACTCATGTTGAAGTCCGGGATCCGCATGGCGGGCGCCGCGGCCCGGGTGAAGTAGTCGCTCCACTCGCGCGGCAGCGTCCGCTCGGTGCGGCCCGTCTCGGCGACCCGGCCGAGCAGGTCCACCGGTGACTCGTTGAACCGGAAGTTGTTCACCGCGCCCGTCACCTCGCCGTTCTCGACGAGGTAGACCCCGTCCCGGGTGAGGCCGGTGAGCAGCAGCGTCGCCGGATCGACCTCGCGGATGTACCACAGGCAGGTCAGCAGCAGCCCGCGTCCGGTGGCCGCGACCATCTCCTCCAGCGATTTCGTGCCGCCGCCCTCCAGGATCAGGTTGTCGCCGGCCGGAGCCACCGGCAGGCCGGTGAGGCCCGCGCTGTGCCGGGTGGTGGGCAGCCGGTTGAGCACCCCGCCCCGGATCCAGTCCACCGGACCGACCGGCAGGCCGTTGTCGAAGACCGAGGAGTCGTCACCCGAGGCGTGCGCGATGACGAACGGCGCCGACTCCAGGCCGGGCGCGTGCGGGTCGCTGCGCAGCGTCAGCGGCAGCTCGGAGAGCTTCTCCCCGACCCGGGTGCCGCCGCCGGGCTTGCTGAACACGGTGCGGCCCTCGGCCGCGTCCCGGGCGCCGGACGACCACAGCTGGTAGATGGCCAGGTCCGCGACGGCGGTCGGCGGCAGCAGCGTCTCGTACCGGCCGGCGGGCAGCTCGATGCGGCGCTCCGCCCAGGCGAGCCGCTGCGCGAGCTCCGCGTCGAGCGCCGCCGGGTCGACGTCCTTGAAGTCCCGGGTCGAGGCTCCGGCCCAGGCGGACCGGGAGCGGTCCGGCGACTTGGCGTTGAGCTCCATGGTGCCGGTCGGCTGGTCGTGCCGCAGCCGCAGCCCGGTGGAGCTGCCGAGGTAGCTGGAGGTCACCGAGTGGAAGGCGAAGCCGTACAGCTGCCGCCCGCCGGCCCGCGCGGTCGCGAAGGACTCGCCCAGCGCGGGGGCGAACGATCCGAAGACCTCGGAGGAGGTCTCCGCCGGCGGCTCGGTGAAGCCGGCGGAGTGCGCGGTGCCCTCGACGAGCGGCTGCGCGTCCTCGGCTGGTCCCGCGGCGCGGGCCGCCGCCTCCGCGGCCCGGACCAGCGGCTCCAGGTCGTCGGTGGTCACCGCGGAGCGGGACACCACGCCGGAGGCGGTGCCCTGCGAGCCGTTCACCGTCGAGATGACGGTGAGGGTGCGGCCGCGGGTCACACCGTTGGTGGTCAGCGCGTTGCCCGCCCAGCGCAGGTTGGCGCTGGACTCCTCGTCCGCGATGACGACACAGCCGTCGGCGCGGGACAGTGCCAGGGCGCGCTCGACGATCTCGTGCGGCGCGGTGCTGCGGGGGCTCATCGGCCGGCCTCCTGCGTCGTGTTGAGGATGTTGACACCGCGGAACAGGGCGGACGGGCAGCCGTGGCTGACCGCCGCGACCTGGCCGGGCTGGGCCTTGCCGCAGTTGAAGGCGCCGCCGAGCACATACGTCTGCGGGCCGCCGACGGCTTCCATCGAGCCCCAGAAGTCGGTGGTCGTGGCCTGGTAGGCGACGTCCTTGAGCTGGCCCGCGAGCCGGCCGTTCTCGATCCGGAAGAACCGCTGGCCGGTGAACTGGAAGTTGTAGCGCTGCATGTCGATGGACCAGGAACGGTCACCGACGATGTAGATCCCGCGCTCGACGCCGCCGATCAGCTCCTGCGTCGACGGCCCGTCCTGCGAGGGCTGGAGCGAGACGTTCGCCATCCGCTGCACCGGCACATGGCCGGGGGAGTCGGCGTACGCGCAGCCGTTGGACCGTTCGAAGCCGGTGAGCTTCGCGATCCGGCGGTCCAGCTGGTACCCGACCAGCGTGCCGTCCTTCACCAGGTCCCAGGTCTGCCCGGCGACACCCTCGTCGTCGTAGCCGATCGTCGCGAGACCGTGTTCCGCGGTGCGGTCCCCGGTGACGTTCATCAGACCGGAGCCGTACTTCAACGTGCCCAACTGGTCGAAGGTGGCGAAGGAGGTGCCCGCGTAGGCCGCCTCGTACCCCAGCGCCCGGTCCAGCTCCGTCGCGTGGCCGATCGACTCGTGGATGGTCAGCCACAGGTTGGACGGGTCCACGACGACGTCGTACGAACCGGCCTCCACGGTCGGGGCGAGCATCTTCTCCGCCAGCAGCTCCGGGATCTGCGCGAGTTCGGTGTCCCAGTCCCAGCCGGTGCCCGTCAGGTACTCCCAGCCGCGGCCGACCGGCGGGGCGAGGGTGCGCATGGAGTCGAAGTCGCCGCTGCCAGGGTCCACCGCGACCGCGGTGAGCTGCGGGTGCAGCCGCACCCGCTGCTGCGTGGTGACGGTGCCCGCGGTGTCGGCGTAGAACTTGTTCTCCTGGACGGTCATCAGGGACGCGTCCGCGTGCGCGACCCCCTTCGCGGCGAGCAGCCGTTCGCTCCAGTCGGCGAGCAGCGCCGTCTTCTCCGCGTCCGGGACGTCGAAGGGGTTGGTCCCGTACTCGGAGACCCACACCTTCTCCGCGTGCACCGGCTCGTCCGCCAGCTCGACCCGTTCGTCGGACCCCGCGGCCGCGATCACCTTGGCCGACAGCCGCGCCATGGCGACCGCCTGGCCGGCGACCCGCGCCGCCGCGTCCATCGTCAGATCGACGCCGGACGCGAATCCCCAGGCGCCGCCGTGCACGACGCGGACCGCGTATCCGGTGTCGGTGGTGTCCGACGCGCCGGACGGCCTGGCGTCCCGCAGGCGGTACGCGGCGCTGCGGATCCGTTCGAAGCGGAAGTCCGCGTGCTCCGCTCCGAGCGCCCGGGCGCGGGCGAGTGCCGCGTCGGCCAGCGCCCGCAGTGGCAGCGCCAGGAATGACTGATCGACCTCGTGAGGCACAGCGGCCTCCCCCTTCGCCCAATTCGACAGGTCTGATTCGACAGGTCTGCGCAGTGAATCATGCCGGTCGGACGTCCGGACGGCCACGGTATATCCGGCGCGTTCCGCGATCGGATGATGATCCGTCAGAAGCCAATGGGGACAGGCCTCTTGTCGTTGGTCCAGACCAATCCTATGCTCGGTCTGCCGTCCCCCCGCCCCTGTCCGCGCAGTCATGACAAACGGCACGACAAGGAGCCCCCACATGCCAACCCCCCACATCCCCGTACCCCCGCCGCGCCGACCGGCGCTCCGCCGTGCCGCCGTGGCCGGCGCCGCGGGCGCCGCCGCCCTGGCGCTCGTCGCCCTCACCCCGGTCTCCGCGAGCGCGCACGGCGCCCTCAGCAGCCCCGTCAGCCGGATATCCGCCTGTTACGCCGAAGGCCCCGAACACCCCCAGTCCCAGGTCTGCAAGGACCTCGTCGCGATGAGCGGCACCCAGCCGCTCTACGACTGGAACGAGGTGAACATCGCCAACGCCGACGGCCACAGCCGGGAGATCATCCCCGACGGCAAGCTGTGCTCGGCCAACCGCGACAAGTACAAGGCCCTCGACATGGCCCGCACCGACTGGCCCGCCACGAGCGTCTCCGCCGGCTCGTTCAACGTCGGCTTCCGTGTCACCGCGCCCCACCGCGGCGTCATGACCCTCTACATCACCAAGGCCGGCTACGACCCGACGAAGCCGCTCAAGTGGTCCGACCTGGACACCAATCCGATCGCGACCTACACGACCAGCTCCTCGGCGACGAGCGGCTACTACAACTTCACCGCGACGCTGCCCAGCCGCTCCGGCCGCCATCTGATCTACCAGGTCTGGCAGCGCACCGACAGCCCCGAGGCGTTCTACGGCTGCTCCGATGTCGTCTTCGGACAGGGCACCGCCGCCGCGGCGCCTGCCGCGCCCAGCGACCAGCAGATCGCCGCCGGAGCGAGCCGGTCGACGGTCAGCCATCAGGGCCACGGCGGGGACACCTCCCTCGTCGCGCAGAACGCGGCAGCGAGCGGCCAGGCCGCCGGCACGCTGAAGGCGGCACTCGGCGGCAGCGCCGTTCTCGCCGCGGGAGCCGTCGGAATGATCCTCCGCGGCCGCCGCCGAACGGCTTCCCGCACGCAGGCGTAGTTCCGCCTACTGTAGGGACCCGACAGGGACAGCCTGATGCCCCTGTCGGGGCCGGTTCCCTGTATCTCCGCCCGGACCGATAGTTTCGTGGTGATAGCCACAACTATGGGAAAGGGTGATCCGTTGAGCCGCTCGGTTCTCGTCACCGGAGGAAACCGGGGCATCGGCCTCGCCATCGCCCAGGCCTTCGCCGACGCGGGTGACAAGGTCGCCATCACCTACCGCTCGGGCGAGCCACCTGCGGGCTTCCTCGCGGTGCGGTGCGACATCACGGACGCCGAACAGGTCGAGCAGGCCTACAAGGAGATCGAGGAGAAGCACGGCGCGGTCGAGGTGCTGGTCGCCAACGCCGGCGTCACCCGCGACCAGCTGCTGCTCCGGATGACCGACGAGGACTTCACCTCGGTCCTGGACACCAACCTCACGGGCACCTTCCGCGTCGTCAAGGCAGCCGCCCGGAAGATGCTGCGGGCCCGCAAGGGCCGCATCGTGCTCATCTCCTCGGTCGTGGGCCTGCTCGGCTCCGCGGGCCAGTCGAACTACGCCGCCTCCAAGGCCGGCCTGGTCGGCTTCGCGCGCTCGCTCGCCCGTGAGCTCGGCTCGCGCAACATCACCGTGAACGTCGTGGCCCCCGGCTTCGTGGACACCGACATGACCCGCACGCTCAGCGACGAGCAGCGCGAGAAGATCGTCGGCCAGATCCCGCTGGGCCGTTACGCGCAGACCGCGGAGATCGCCTCCTCGGTCCGCTTCCTCGCCTCCGAAGAGGCCGCATACATCACTGGTGCCGTCATTCCCGTAGACGGCGGATTGGGCATGGGTCACTGATCACCATGAGTGGAATTCTCGAAGGCAAGCGCATCCTGATCACCGGAGTGCTGATGGAGTCCTCCATCGCGTTCCACACCGCCAAGCTGGCGCAGGAGCAGGGCGCTGAGATCATCCTCACCGCCTTCCCGCGGCCCACCCTGACCGAGCGCATCGCCAGGAAGCTGCCGAAGCCCACCAAGGTCATCGAGCTGGACGTGACCAACGCGGAGCACCTCGGCTCGCTCGCGGACACCGTGCGCACCGAGCTCGGCAGCCTGGACGGGGTCGTGCACTCCATCGGCTTCGCGCCGCAGGACGCGCTGGGCGGCAACTTCCTCAACGCCCCGTGGGAGTCCGTCGCCACCGCGATGCACGTCTCCGCGTTCTCGCTGAAGTCGCTCACCATGGCGTGCCTGCCGCTGATGAGCAACGGCGGCGGCTCGGTCGTCGGCCTCACCTTCGACGCCCAGTACGCCTGGCCGCAGTACGACTGGATGGGCCCGGCCAAGGCGGCACTGGAGGCCACCTCCCGCTACCTCGCCCGCGACCTGGGCAAGCAGAACGTCCGCTGCAACCTGATCTCCGCCGGACCGATCGGCTCGATGGCCGCCAAGTCCATCCCGGGCTTCTCGGAACTCGCGGACGTCTGGAACCACCGCTCCCCGCTGGAGTGGGACATGTCCGACCCGGAGCCGACCGGCCGTGGTGTCGTCGCCCTGCTCTCGGACTGGTTCCCGAAGACGACCGGCGAGATCATCCACGTCGACGGCGGTCTGCACGCGGTCGGTGCCTGACCCGTACCGCTCCTGACGCACGGAGAACGCCCGGCCCCGACGCCTCGACAGCGTCCGGGGCCGGGCGTTCTCCGTGCCCGGGGGTCAGGGGGTGTCGAGCCCCCGGCAGTGGAACGCGTGCCCGGCGGCCTCGGCCGACGCCAGCTCCGCGTCGCCCGCGCGGATCGCCTCCAGCATCCGGGCGTGGTCCAGATGCTGCTCGGGGCTGAGCACCTCGCCGACGTCCGCGCGCAGGAAGTCGCGCAGCACCTCGCCGAAGTCCGCGTAGAGCTCGACCAGCACGTCATTGTGCGAGGCGCCGACGACCGCGAGGTGCAGCGTCGCGTCGGCATCGACGAACGCGGCCGCGTCCCCGGACTCCCAGGCCCGCTCGCGGCTCTCCAGCAGTGCGTCGAGATGCCGCAGATCGCGGTCGGTGCGGCGGCGGGCGGCCAGCCCGGCCGCCGATGCCTCCAGGGCGCTGCGCAGCTCGGCGACATGCCGCGGATCGGCGTCCGCGAACCGGCGGTGCATGACGCCCGCCAGCTCGCTGGTGGCCCGCACGTACGTGCCGGAGCCCTGCCGGATGTCGAGCAGGCCGTTGTGGGCCAGCGCCCTGACCGCCTCGCGGACGGTGTTGCGGGCGACGCCGAGCTGTTCGACCAGCTCCGGTTCGGTCGGGATGCGGGAGCCGACCGGCAACTCACCGGACGTGATCTGGGTACGCAGCCGGGCGATCACCTGGTCGGCGAGCGTGGACTGCCGGGGGAGTGGACCGAGATTCATCCCATCATTCTATGATGGGTGCATGCGCGATGACGAACCCCTTACCCTCGACCGCGACAAGGGCGTGTCCATACCGGTCATACCGGGATCCGCACCCGGATCCGCACCTCGATCTGGACCCCGATCCGCGCCGGTCTCCGGGACCGCTCCCGGGTCGGAAACGGCGGCGCTTCCGGTCTGGACCCGGCGCCTCGTCCTCGCCGGGCTGGTTCTCGCCGCGCTGAACCTCCGTCCCGCGGTCACCAGCCTCGGGCCGCTCATGAAGGAGGTCAGGGCCGGCCTCGGGATGAGCGGCGCCGTCGCGGGGCTCCTCACCTCCGTGCCCGCCCTGTGTTTCGCGCTCTTCGGCATCGCCGCCCCGCGGCTGGCCCGTCGCTTCGGCGCGGGCGCCGTGGTCTGCGCGGGTATGGCGGCCATCGCCACCGGACTGCTGCTGCGGCCGTTCGCGGGCGGCACCGTGCTCTTCCTCGCCGCCAGCGCCCTCGCACTCGCGGGCATCGCGGTCGGCAACATCCTGATGCCGGTGATCGTCAAGCGGTACTTCCCCGACCGGGTCGGCGCGATGACCGGGCTCTACTCGATGGCGCTCTCCCTCGGCACCGCGGCCGCCGCCGCGGCGACCGTGCCCCTGACCTCCGCCATGGGCCATGGCTGGCGGCTCGGCCTGGGTGTCTGGGCGGTGCTCGCGGTCGTCGCGATCGTGCCGTGGCTCGGGCTGGTGCGGGACCGCAGCGCCGCCGCGCGACCCGCCGCCGCGGCCGCCGGCCGAACCGGATCCGGCAGCGGCACCGAAGGCGGCGGCGGACGGATCATCCGCAGCCGTACGGCCTGGGCGCTGGCCTGCTTCTTCGGGCTGCAGGCCACCGCCGCCTACGTCACGATGGGCTGGATGCCGCAGATCTTCCGCGACGCCGGGCTCTCCGCCGGCACCGCGGGCCTGCTGCTGGCCGTGACGATGGTGATGGGCGTCCCGCTCTCCTTCGCGCTGCCCTCGCTCGCCGGGCGGATGCGGCACCAGGGTCCGCTCGTCGTTGTCCTCGGCCTCTTCGGCCTCGCCGGGTACACCGGCCTGTGGCTGGCCCCGGCCGGCGCTCCCTGGGTGTGGGCGCTGCTGCTCGGCATCGCCAACTGCGCCTTCCCGCTGGCCCTGACGATGGTCGGGATGCGCTCGCGCACCGGAGCGGGAGTGGTGCGGCTGTCGGCCTTCGCGCAGAGCACCGGCTATCTGATCTCGATCCCGGGACCGATCCTGGTCGGCGCCCTCTACCAGCACAGCGGCGGCTGGGACCTGCCCATCGCGCTGATGGCCGCGCTCATGGTGCCGCAGATCGTCGTCGGAGTGCTGGCCGGACGCAACCGGTACATCGAGGACGAACTGTGACAGCGCCGCCGGTGACCCCGCCGCTGCCCTCCACGGCGCCGGTGCGAGACTGAAGCCATGCCCGTACTTGAGCCCAACCCCCCGCAGAGCCAGAAGCGGCTGATGATCATCATCGGTCTGATGCTGGCTGTTCCGGCCTTCGTCGCGATCATCGCGACCGTCGCGGCCAGGTTCGGCTGAACCGCCGCCCCTGAGGCCGATGGTGGGGACAACCCCACCATCCCTAGGGGGGCCAGGTCAGGGTCAAGTGGGTGGCCCGCCCGATGGGATCTTGGAGCGCCGATCCGTACTTTCGAAGTGTCAGAACATCCCGGCACTTCACGGAGGCGGTCACCGTGTCCACCCAGTCCATCCAGGCACCCAACCGGTCCTCGCGACACACGGTCGGCCAAGGGGTTGGCGGGGTCCAGACGCGCCTTCCGTGGTGGGCCGTCGCCCTGCCCGCGCTCGCCTTCGCCGCGCTGCTCATGCTGATCGCGGGACCCGGCCAGAGCGACACCTCCGCGGCCGAGCCCGCCGGCCATCTCATCGCACGAATCGCGGACGCGCTCCCCGGTATCGCACAGCACCTCCTGTGACGAGCGGTGCTTACGGCTACCCCGCGCCTGATCGCGGATTTTCTGGAAAGCTGAGGGGCATGAGCGTCGACTCGCCCCGCACGATCGTCCTACTCCGTCACGCCAAGGCCGACTGGCCGTCGGTCGCCGACCACGAGCGGCCACTGGCCGAGCGCGGCCGTACGGACGCCTCCGTGGCGGGCCGCCGGCTTGCGGACGCGGGGCTCGCCCCCGACCTGGTCCTGTGCTCCACCGCCGCCCGCACCCGTGAGACCTGGAAGCTCGCCGCGCACGAGATGCCGCAGCGCCCCAAGACCGTCTACGAGGAGCGGCTGTACGAAGCGAGCCTGGGCGAGCTGCTGGCCCTGCTCAACGAGACCCCCGAAGACATCGGCACCCTGCTGGTCATCGGCCACAACCCCGGCATGCACGCCCTCGCCGACGCCCTCGCGGGCACCGCCGAGGCCGAAGCCCTCGCCCGGATGAACCGCGGCGGCTTCCCGACCGCGGCCTTCGCCGTCATCACGCTCTCCGGCTCCTGGAAGTCCGTCGAGCACGGCGTGGGCAGGCTCGCCGACTACTGGGTGCCGCACGAGGCCTGAGCCCACGACGACCTGGCCCTTGAGGCGGCCTGAGCCCGCGAGATCTAGCGGGATTCGGTCGGGGCGCCGTCCAGCTCGTCGGCCGCCTCGACCTCTTCCCGCGTGATGCCCAGCAGGTACAGGACGGTGTCCAGGAACGGCACGTTGACCGCGGTGTCGGCGGCCTGCCGGACGACCGGCTTGGCGTTGAAGGCGACACCCAGCCCGGCCGCGTTCAGCATGTCGAGGTCGTTGGCCCCGTCACCGATCGCGACGGTCTGGCTCAGCGGCACCCCGGCCTGCTCGGCGAAGCTCCGCAGCAGCCGCGCCTTGCCGGCCCGGTCCACGATCGGTCCTGTCACCCGGCCGGTGAATTTCCCGTCCACGACCTCCAGGGTGTTGGCGGCCGCGAAGTCCAGCCCCAGCCGCTCCTTGAGATCGTCGGTGACCTGGGTGAAACCGCCCGAGACGATCCCCACCTGGTAGCCGAGCCGCTTGAGCGTGCGGATCAGGGTACGGGCGCCCTTGGTGAGCCGGACCTCGGCGCGGACCTTGTCCACCACCGACGCGTCCAGCCCCGCCAGCAGCGCCACCCGGGCGTGCAGCGACTGCTCGAAGTCCAGCTCGCCGCGCATCGCCGCGGCGGTGACCTCGGCGACCTCCGCCTCGCACCCGGCGTGCGCGGCGAAGAGCTCGATCACCTCGTCCTGGATGACGGTGGAGTCCACGTCCATGACCACCAGCCGCTGGGCGCGGCGCTGCAGCCCGGCCGGGACCACCGCCACATCCACCCCGCGCGCGGCGGCCTCCGTCGCCAGCGCGGAGCGCAGCGCCAGCGGATCGGCGCCCGAGACGGCGAACTCGACGGCCGTCACCGGGTACTTCGCGAGCCGGAAGATCCGGTCGATGTTGCCGCCGGTGGCGGTGATGCAAGCCGCTATGGCGGCGGTCGACTCGGCGGTCAGCGGGTGGCCCAGGACGGTCACATGGGAACGTCCCTCACCACGCGGCCGGTTGTCGCCGATGCCGGAGATGATCTCGGCCTGCATCTTGATCGACTCGGACCAGCTGTGCACGGTGGCGCGCAGCTCGCCCTCGGCGCCGGGCGCGGCCGGCGCGGTGACCAGCGCGCACAGCACCATCCGGCCCCGGGTGACGACCTGTTCGATGTCCACGACGTCCACGCCGAACGCGGCGAGGGTGTCGAAGAGTCCGGCGGTGATGCCTGGGCGGTCCTTGCCGAAGATCTTGACGAGGAGGGTGGGCGCGTCCTCGGAGGGAACGGCGGCGACAGGGAGGGGCTGCGTGGCGTCGTTCATGGTGACACCACCGTATCCGGAGGCCTCGAGGACGCGACGAGCCGTCCCGCGTGGCGGACACCCATCCTGACCAGCGAGCGACGGAAACGGCCTGAAGGGGGCCGGAAGGCGACGGGGAGGTGACAGGAAGGCGGCCCGAAGGCGGCCGGAAATCCTGACGGCGTTCCGGGCCCTGTACTAGCCGCGCCCCCGGGGCGCACCCGGCGGAGGCGGTGGTTCGCGCGGCGGGTCGGGCCACTTGTCGGAGCCGCCCTGGGACCGGCGCGGCGGTGGCGGGGGCAGCGGCGTGCCGGCCACCGTCTGGGCCACGTGCGGCGAGTCGTTGCCGGCGCCCCCGGCCGGCGCGGCCGGCTGCTTGTACGGGTTCGGCCCGTCCTCCTCCGGGCGGTATGCCGGGCTGGGAACGTACGGCCCCGGCTCGTACGCGATGGCCGGGTACGTACGCGCGGAGTCGCCCGCCGTGCTTCCCGGCGCCCGGCCGAGCGCCAGCGGCGCCGCCTGCCGCCCCGCGGCGCCGGTCGCCAGGGCCAGCAGCGCGCCCGCGCCACCCGCCCCCGCACCCCAGGCGGCGCCCAGCAGCAGCGCCAGCGGGACGCTGCCGTGCAGTTCGATCCCGGCCCCCACGGCGTCGAAGCCGAAGACCGACAGGTTCGCGTTCACCGAGACCCCGGTGAGCCACACCAGCAGCGGGAACGCGGCGGCCGTCACGACCCCCAGGCGCAGCGCGCAGCGCCCCACGTATCCGGCGCGCGGTCCGGTACCGACCGGGGTGCGGGTCGCGGTGAGCGCCCCGGCGGTCAGCATCATCAGTGCCACCGCGACCGGCAGCAGCCAGACCCGGTTGTCCAGCTCGGCGAGGCGGCCCGGCGTGATGGGCTCGTTGACCCCGCCGCTCAGCAGCCGGTCGATGGGATCGGGCAGCAGCTTGGCGAGCTCCCCGGTGGCGGTGCCCTTCCACTGGACGAACAGGCCCAGCGGCACAGCGAGCCAGACCCCGTTGGGCGCGCCGAGGAGCGCGGCGCCCATGATCCGGCCCGGCTCGTCGCCGGTGACTGCCGCGTAGCCTGCGGCGGCGAGGCCCGCCACGACCGCGAGCACCAGCACCCCGCACAGCGCGGATGCGGCGGGCCGCACCACCCGGTGCACGGCCTGCCACCCCGGCGGCAGCGGCGTACGGCGCGAGGCGAGCAGCGCGATCAGCAGCACCACCAGCACCCACACCAGGCCGCGCAGCAGCGTGGGCACGGTGTCGACATGGAAGCCCACCGATGTCTTGGCCTTGATCAGACCCTGCAGACCGTCGGAGAGTCCGCCGCCCCCGATGTCCCCGATACCCGGCAACTTGTCCAGCAGGCCGCCGGCCTGGGGAGCGCCGAGCGAGGCGCCGTCGATGGCGATGGTGTCCTGGCCGGCCCAGGCCAGTCCGCCGAGCAGGGCGGTGAAGAGCGCCGCGACCGCGAACACCCGGGCGGCCAGTTCGCCGGCCGAGACGACCGTTCCGGCCTTCCGTAACGACCGCAGGAAGACCCACACCAGCAGCAGCGCGCCCACCAGGCTCACGCCCAGCGGCATGACGCCGATGGCGCCCTGGGTGCCGGCGCTGTCCATCCCGAACACGGCGACGTCACCCGACGGGACGACCCGCCCGCCCACGCCCATCGCGACCACCGCGGCCGTCATCGTTCCGAGCGAACCGGCGGTGTCCGCCCCGAGCAGATGCAACCCGAGCGCGGCCGTGCCCGTCATGGCCAGAAACGCCCAACTCACGGAAGCGATGGCGGAGAGCAGTACGCTCACCCAGGGCGTGGTCCTAGCGGTCATCCCGGCCCCCCGAGGTTGTGTCCTTGGGCGGTTACTACTCTCCGGTGGCATTTGGGCGCAGTCAACGCTACCGGCGGGCGCACTTGTCGGAGGGCGGGTTCCGGTTCGACTGCCGGGCCTGAAATAGTTCCTCCCGATGTTCGCAATCCCTAGACTCCCCGCATGGGGAAATACCGGGGGACAACTTTTGGGGCTTGGGGTGCCTGAACTCGTACTCGAATTGAACGGTCAAACCTGGACGCTCGACCCATCCAGGTCGTACAGCCTCGGTCGCGATCCGCAGGGAGACGTGGTGTTCGACGACGCCAGAGTCTCCTGGCGGCATGCCACCATCCGCTGGGGCGAACGCAGTTGGGTCGTCGAGGATCTCGGCAGCACCAACGGCACCTACGTTCAGGGCCAGCGGATCCACCAGATGGAGGTCGGACCGGGCTCCGCCGTGAACCTCGGCAACGCAACCGACGGCCCCCGCCTCAACTTCAGCGGCGGCCAGCAGGTCAGCGCGGATCTCTACAGTGCGGAGACATCGCTGGCCCAGCCGCACCAGGCACCTGCCGCGCGGCAGGCACCGCCGGTCCAGCAGCCGCACCGGCCGCCCGTCCAGCCGCAGCAGCCGCAGGCCGGCTGGAACCAGCAGCCGCCGGCGCAGGTTCCGCACGTTCCGCAGCAGCAGGGCGGCTGGCCGCAGCAACCGCAGGGCGGGCAGCAGCACCGCAGCCCGACCACGATGCACCACTTCGCGATCAACCAGGTCACGAAGATCGGCCGTGCGCTGGAGAACGACCTGGTCGTCTCCGACCTCCAGGTCTCCCGGTTCCACGCCGAGTTCAAGGCGCACCCGGACGGCCGCTACGAGATCGTCGACCTGGGCAGCCACAACGGCACCTACGTCAACGGTCAGCCGATCCAGCGCCATCTGCTGGGCCCCAACGACATCGTCGGCGTCGGCCACTCGACCTTCCGGCTGGCCGGAAACCGGCTCGAGGAGTTCGTCGACACCGGTGAGGTCTCCTTCTCGGCCCGGCGGCTGACCGTCACGGTCCCGCAGGGCAACACCACGAAGACGATCCTCAAGGACGTCTCCTTCGGTGTCCCGGAGAAGTCGCTGATCGGCGTGATCGGCCCGTCCGGTTCCGGCAAGTCCACGCTGTTGCGTGCGCTGACCGGCTACCGCCCGGCCGACCAGGGCGAGGTGCTGTACGACAACCGAAACCTGTACAAGCAGTTCGCCGAACTGCGCCAGCGCATCGGTCTGGTCCCGCAGGACGACATCCTGCACAAGGAGCTGACCGTCCGCAAAGCACTGCGGTACGCGGCCAAGCTCCGCTTCCCCGGTGACACCGCGACCGACGAGCGCAACCACCGGATCCAGGAGGTCCTGCAGGAGCTCAAGCTCGACATCCACGCGGACAAGCGCATCACCTCCCTGTCGGGCGGCCAGCGCAAGCGTGTCTCCGTCGCGCTGGAGCTGCTCACCAAGCCGTCGCTGATCTTCCTGGACGAGCCGACCTCCGGCCTCGACCCGGGTATGGACCGCGACGTCATGAAGCTGCTGCGCGGTCTGGCCGACGACGGCCGCACCGTCCTGGTGGTCACCCACTCGGTGGCCGAGCTGGCGCTCTGCGACAAGCTGCTGGTGATGGCGCCGGGCGGCTCGGTCGCCTACTTCGGTCCGCCGGAGGAAGCGCTCAACTTCTTCGGCTACGAGACCTGGGCCGACGTCTTCTCGGCGTTCGAGAACTACCGCGACTACGACTGGTCGGGCCGTTGGCACGGCTCGCAGCACTACCAGATGTACGCGGCCGACCTGGATGCCGCTCCGCAGGCCGTCGCGGTCGTCCCGCAGATGGCCACCCGGCCGCCCAAGCCGCAGAGCTGGGGTTCACAGCTGTGGACCCTGGTGCGCCGCTATCTGTCGGTGATCGCTTCCGACCGTGGCTTCATCGGGCTGATGTTCATCCTGCCCGCGGTACTGGGCGTGGTCAGCGTCGTCATCCCGGCCGACAGCGGACTGGGACCGGGCCCGCTGAAGGCCCACCTGATCAACAAGGACGCGGGCACGATCCTGCTGATCCTCGCGGTGGGCGCCTGCTTCTCGGGCGCCGCCAACTCGGTACGAGAACTGATCAAGGAACGGGTGATCTACGAACGGGAACGGGCCACCGGCCTGTCCCGCTCCGCGTACCTGATGTCCAAGGTCATCGTGCTGGGTCTGATCACGGCGCTGCAGGGCGTCATCATCTGCGGCATCGGTTTCGCCCCGCGGGCGATGCCCACCGAGGGCGTGATCTTCAAGAGCTCACCGGCGATCGAGATGACGCTGGCCGTCATCGCGCTCGGCTTCACCTCGATGATGTTCGGCCTGATCATCTCGGCCCTGGTGAAGACCGCCGAGAAGACCATGCCGCTGCTGGTGATGTTCGCGATCGTCCAGGTCGTCTTCACCGGGGTGCTCTTCCAGCTCTACGACTCGATCGGCGTGGAGCAGTTCGCCTGGCTGATGCCGGCCCGGTGGGCCGTCTCGGCCCTGGGCACCACGGCCCAGCTGAACGTCCTCATGCCGTGGGACGCGGGCAACCCGGACCAGCTCTGGGAGCACACCGCCGCCCAGTGGATCATCGACATGGGCGTGCTGGTCGTGCTCGGCGTGATCTGCGGTGTCGTGGTCGCGCGACTGCTGCGCCGCCACGAGCCGGAGGTCATGCGCAAGTAGCGCCGGACCCGGAAACGCCGAAGGGCGGCCGTACCCCCAGGGGTGCGGCCGCCCTTCGGCGTTGTGTACCGGTGCTCAGTAGGCCGAGTCGACGTTGTCGATGGAGCCGTAGTTCGCAGCCGCGTAGTTGCACGCGGCGGTGATGTTGGCGACCGGGTCGTAGATGTCCATGGAGGTACCGGAGACGTGGTACGCCTGGAACGTCGGGTCGATGACCTGCAGCAGCCCCTTGGAGGGTATGCCGGCCGCGGCGTTGGAGTCCGTCAGGTTGATGGCCTGCGGGTTGCCCGACGACTCACGCATGATGTTGCGGTAGATGCCGTCGTAGGTACCCGGAATGTTGTGGGCGGCCATGACCGACAGCGACTCCTTGATCCAACCGTCCAGGTCGTTGGAGTACGACACGGCGGCCGGGGCCGGAGCCTTGGTCGCGGCCTTCGCCTTGGCGGCGAGGGCCTTGCGCTCCTTGGAGCGGTTCGCGGCCTGCTCGTCCTTCTTGCGCTGGGCGGCCTCGTCGGCCGCCTTCTTCTTGGCGGCGGCGTCCGCCGCCTTCTTCTTCGCGGCCGCGGCGGCGTCGGCCGCCTTCTTCTTGGCCGCGGCGTCGGCTGCAGCGTGCTTGGCAGCGGCGTCGGCCTGCGCGGCGATGGTCTGCGGGTCGGCGGTGCTGACCACAGCGGAGTGGGAGGGCTCGCTGGCGGCGAGAGCCGTTCCGTCGGATCCCTGGACACCAGCGGTGATGGCCAGAGCCGTCAGGGCGGCGGTTGCGGTGCCTGCCACGGCGAACGAGTGCACCTTGTTCAGGCGGCCGAGCTTCGGGAGCTTCGGGAGCTGCATGGGGGAGTTACCTCTTCCAATTGCGGACTCCGGCATTGATAGCTGGGTAAAAACCGCAGGGCAAAGAGGTCCATTACTAACGAAAGTCGTAGTTGTGGGTTGAACGGCAGGGCGCGTTTACGGGCCCCTTACGCGCCGTGGGCACCCTCCGGGTCCACTACCCGGCTTCGTAAGTGACGTACGTCCTATCGGGCAGGTCACACGACACCACCCCCGCCATGACGGATCGTCATGACGGGGGTGCGCGCAGTGACTGCTTTTTCGGGGCTTTCGGACGCGGCTACGGGAGCAGCAGATTCACGTCGCCGAACTCGTGCCACAGATAGCCGCCGCGAACGGCTTCCGCGTACACGCGGGCCAGCAGCGGAGCGCCCGCCACCGCCTCCAGCATCAGCAGATGGGAGGCCTCCGGCTCGTGCAGTCCGGTCAGCAGCCCGTCCACGGCGTGTACCCCACGTTCCGGGGTCAACACCAGATCGGTCCAGCCCCGTGCGGCGCGGACCGTGCCCCGGCCGTCCGCCGCCGACTCCAGGGCCCGTACGGCCGTCGTACCGACCGCGACGACCCGGCCCCCGCCGCTGCGGGCAGCGTTCACCTGCCATGCGGTGCTCGGCGACACCTCGAACCACTCCGGGTACGGCGGCTCATGCGTCTCCGCCGAGGCGACCCCGGTGTGCAGGACGATCGGCGCGATCTGCACACCCCTGCTGACCAGGGACGTCACGATCCCGGCGGTGAACGGACGGCCCGCGCTCGGCATCTCCGCCGAGCCGAGACCGTCGGGCGACGGCACCGAGAACACCGTCTGGTACGCCGAGAGCGGCTGGTCCCGCTCGGTGTAGCCGTACCGGATCGGCCGCCCGTGCCCGTGCAGATAGGCGGCGGTGTCCGCCATCGACGGCCGCGCCAGCCACAGCCGGTCCCCGCGCGGCGACAGCGGTCCCTCCAGCACCAGGTGCTCCCCGTCCGGCAGCTCCACCACCGCACCGGCCGGTCCGCCGGCCCGCGGCACGGTCGTGCCGCGCCCGTCGGGGGTACGCACCTCCACCGCCCAGACCTCCCCGGCCTCCGAGCTGGCGTGCCCCGGGTCCTGGCGGGTCGAGAAGTGCACGGTCACCGGTTCCCGGCCGAGCCGCCCGCCGACCGCCGCCGGCAGCGTCCGCGAGGTGTTCACCACCAGCACGTCACCCGCCCGCAGCAGTCCGGGCAGGTCCCGGAAGGCGTGGTGCGACACCCCGCCCGCCGCCGCGCGTCCGACCAGCAGCCGTACGCCGTCCCGCGGCTCGGCCGGCACCCGGGCCGACAGCTCGGGCGGCACCTGTATCCCCCGCAGCCCCTCCAAGGTGGTCATCGTGCTTCCAGCAGGGCCGGAGCGGAGTAGCGCCCGCTCGGCGCCTCCTCGTCCAGCAGTCGCAGGAAGGCCGGGGCGACGTCCGCCGGCAGCAGCCGGTCCGACGGGTCGTCGTCAGGGACGGCCGCCGTGTACAGCTCGGTCCGCAGCTCGCCCGGATCCACCCACCACACCCGCAGCGCCGGCTCCTCCACGGCCAGCACCGCGGAGAGCTGCTCCAGCGCGGCCTTGCTCGCCCCGTAACCGCCCCAGGTCGGGTACGCCTCCACGGCCGCGTCGGAGCTGATGTTCAGCACCGCGCCCCCCGACGCCCGCAGCAGGGGCAGCGCCTCCCGTACGAGCCCCAGCGGCGCCACCACGTTCGTCTCCAGCGCGGCGCGCAGGCCGTCCACCGAGAGCTCCGCCAGCGCCACCAGCGGCTCGGCGCCCAGCGCGCTCGCGTTGTTCACCAGCAGATCGACGCCACCGAACGCGCGGGCCGCGGCGATCAGCGCGGTCCGGTGCGCGGCGTCGGTGACATCGCCCGGCACCGCCGCCACCCGCCCCGGGCTCTCCCGCTCCAGCTCCGCCGCCGCGGACTTCAGTGCCGCCTCGGACCGTCCGTCGAGCACCAGGTCCCAACCACGCCGGGCGAGCGCCCCGGCTGTCGCACGACCCAGTCCCCGTGACGCCCCCGTGATGACCGCTACCGACATCGTTCCGCCCTCCGAGCGCCGCCGCCGGACCCCGTGCCCGGTGGCTGCCTTCACCGTAGGAACACCGCCGCGTCCCGCGCCTCGGCCGTCCGCCGCACGTCGGGGGGCACTTTGCCCTAGGTCCCCGGGCCGATCCGCCGAAGCCGCGGCGCCGGTAGGTTGACGGCATGTCCCACCGATCGCCCAGAGGCGGAATCGAAGCGGTCAGCGACGCGGTCCTCGCGATGAGCCGGCACCTGGAGGTGCGCGAGGTGCTGCAGACCATCGTCGCGTCCGCCCGCGAGCTGCTCGACGCCGAGTACGCCGCGCTCGGCGTGCCCGACGATCACGGCGGGTTCGCCCAGTTCGTCGTCGACGGGGTGAGCGACGAGCAGTGGAGGGCGATCGGCCCACTGCCCCGCCAGCACGGCATCCTCGCCGCGATGCTCCACGAAGCGACCCCGCAGCGGCTCGCGGACGTCACGCAGTTCGACTCCTTCGGGGGCTGGCCGCGGGCCCACCCGGACATGACCGACTTCATCGGGATGCCGGTCGTCGACGGCGACGAGATCCTCGGCGCGATCTTCCTGGCCAACAAGGTGGGCCCCAGGACCGGGCCCGCCACCGACTGCGCCTTCACCCAGGAGGACGAAACGCTGCTGCGGACTCTGGCCGCGCACGCCGCGATCGCCCTCACCAACGCCCGCCTCTACGAACGCAGCCGCGAACTGACCCTGGCGGGGGAGCGGGCGCGCATCGCCCACGAGCTGCACGACGCCGTCTCCCAGAAGCTCTTCTCGCTGCGCCTCACCGCACAGGCCGCGGCCGCCCTGGTCGACCGCGACCCGGCGCGCGCCAAGGAGGAGCTGAAGCAGGTGGCGGCGCTCGCCGCCGAGGCCGCCGACGAGCTGCGCGCCGTCGTCGTCGAGCTGCGGCCCGCCGGACTGGACGAGGACGGCCTCGTCGCGACGCTGCGGACCCAGGCCGAGGTGCTCGACCGGGCCCACGCGGCCCACATCACCTTCACGTCCTGCCACGTGAAGGCGCTGCCCGCCGCCCAGGAGGAGGCACTGCTGCGGGTCGCCCAGGAGGCGCTGCACAACGCGCTGCGGCACGCGGACGCCGGCAGCGTGACCGTCTGCCTCACCGGCCGGGACAAGGGAGCGGTCCTGCGGGTCCGCGACGACGGCAGCGGCTTCGAACCGTCCGCGGTGCGCCGTGCCGGACGCCATCTGGGGCTGGTCTCCATGCGGGACCGGGCGAGCGGTGTGGGCGGGCGGCTGACAGTGGAATCGGCGCCCGGCAAGGGCACCGTCATCGAGATGGAGGTGCCCGGTGGCTGACAACGGGATCCGCGTACTGCTCGTCGACGACCACCAGGTGGTGCGCCGCGGGCTGCGGACCTTCCTGGAGGTCCAGGGCGACATCGACGTCGTCGGGGAGGCGGGGGACGGCGACGAGGGCGTGGCCCGCGCTGAGGAACTGCGTCCCGACGTGATCCTGATGGACATCAAGATGCCCGGCTCCGACGGCATCTCCGCCCTGCGCAAGCTGCGCGAGCTCGGCAACCCGGCCCGGGTGCTCATCGTCACCAGCTTCACCGAGCAGCGCACCATCGTGCCCGCCCTGCGGGCCGGCGCGGCCGGCTACGTGTACAAGGACGTGGACCCCGAGGCGCTGGCCGGCGCGATCCGCTCCGTCCACGCCGGCCATGTGCTGCTCCAGCCCGAGGTGGCCGACGCCCTGCTCTCCCAGGAGTTCCCCGGCGGCGGCCAGGGCCGGGGCAACGCCCTCACCGAGCGGGAGCGCGAGGTACTGACACTGATCGCCGACGGGCGTTCCAACCGGGAGATCGCCCGCGCGCTGGTGCTCTCGGAGAAGACCGTGAAGACCCATGTATCGAACATCCTGATGAAGCTCGATGTCTCGGACCGCACCCAGGCCGCCCTCTGGGCGGTCCGGCACGGCATCGGGGCAGCTCCGGAGGGCTGACGGGCCGTACCGGACCGGTGTCTTCCGGTCCGGGATTCATTCCGACGGGTGGATGTGGAGCCGGTGGCGCATCCTGATCGCCCGTGGCCCGTTCTGTAGGGAGTACCGCGGCGGCTGGTCGCGGTGCACCCTGCAAGGAGGAAGTTCCAAGTGAAGATCCTGAAGACCGCCGCGGCTGTCACCTTCGTCGCGGGCGGGCTCGCCATGGCCGGAGCCGGTGTCGCCTCCGCCCACAGCGGTGCCGACGCCCACGGCGTGGCCGAGCACTCGCCCGGCGTTCTCTCCGGCAACCTGATCCAGGTTCCCGTGCACGTCCCGGTCAACGTCTGCGGCAACACCGTGAACGTGATCGGTCTCCTGAACCCGGTGTTCGGGAACGAGTGCGTCAACCAGTAGTCCCCGCGGCCCCGCCGCGACGACCGGCCCCGGAGGCACCGCCTCCGGGGCCGGTGCGTTGGGTCGAACCCCCGTGCGTTCGATCCGTTGATCCATCGATCCCGTGATCCATTGGAACGTAACCGGTCCGCGGCCCGTGACATCCGGCCGTGCCGCGCGTTCTTCACGTGCGGCCCGCGGCTGGGCCGTACCGCAACAGGAGGAACGCTTCCCATGAACACTGCCAAGAAGGCCGCCCTGGTCATCGCCGTCACCGGAATCGCCGCGGGTGTCTCCGCCGGTTCCGCTTTCGCGAGCGCCGATGCCTGCGGCTCCGCCACCGACTCCCCGGGCGTGCTCTCCGGCAACCTGCTCCAGGTGCCGGTGCACGTCCCGGTCAACGTGACGGGCAACTCCGTCAACGTGATCGGTCTGCTCAACCCGGCGTTCGGCAACACGTCGTCGAACATCGGCTGACCGCTCCGAACCACCGCGAAGGCCCCGCATCCCGCCGGTGACACCGGCACAATGCGGGGCCTTGTGCCGTCCGGCGCCTCAGGCCCGGCGCTCCGACTCCTCGACGTACGCGTTGTACGCCGCCACCTGTGCCCGCCGGGCGGTGCGCTCCACCGGGCGCAGCAGCTCCGCCCGCGCCGCGATCTCCGAAGCGCTCACCGCGCCCCCGTGCCCGTCGGAGGCGATGGCGACCAGGGCGCCGACCCGCTGCGCCAGCGCCAACACCCGAACCGCCCGCGGCGGATAGCCCGGCGCCAGCAGCTCACGGCCGCGCTCCGCGCGCGCCCGATAGGCATCGAGGGCGGCCTGGGCGGCCGGCCCCGCCCCCGCCACGTCCAGCCGGGTCAGCGCCTCGGTGGTGTCCCGCAGCGCCTCGGCCAGCTCCCGCTCGGCCTCGCCGAGCGAGGGCACATCGGCCGGCGGTCCCTGCCGTACCGGCAGGCATTTCCACTCCACCTCCACATGCACATCGCCGCGCGGCCCGGCCTCGCTCACGTCGGGGACCAGGCCGAGCGCCGGGCCGCCGACCGCGATCACGGCCTCGCCCGCGGCCAGTGCCCGCGCGTTGAACTCCGCGGGGCCGCTGAGGCCCAGCGGATGCCCCGGCGCCGGCAGTGCGACCCGCAGTCCGGTCGTACCGAGCGCGCGCAGCCGGCCGAGGCCGAGTGTCAGCCCGACCGGACCGCTTTCGCCGGGCAGTCCGGTCATCCGGTGGACCGCGTCCTCGCCCAGGACCTCCTGGGCGACATCATCTGGTGCGGCAAGTCCGGCAAGTAGGGCATTTCCCCACGCCGCCAGCCGTCCTGATCGAGGTTCATCAAGCATCCCCCCAGCCTAAGGAGTGGACCGCCCGACGCGTGGCGTAGGTTTTCCCTCGGGGCTCTGCCCGTGACAACCGAGACTGCAATGGGAGACAACGCGCTCATGAGCGATGTGCTGGAGCTGGTGGACGTATCGGTGGTCCGCGACGGACGGGCTCTGGTGGACCAGGTCTCGTGGTCGGTCGCCGAGGGCGAACGCTGGGTGATCCTCGGACCGAACGGCGCGGGAAAGACCACCCTGCTCAATGTCGCCTCCAGCTACCTCTTCCCGACCACCGGCACCGTCCAGGTGCTCGGCGAGAAGCTCGGCAGCGTCGATGTCTTCGAACTGCGTCCCCGTATCGGCATGGCCGGCGCGGCCATGGCGGACAAGATGCCGCGCGGCCAGACGGTCCTGCAGACCGTACTCACCGCCGCCTACGGCATGACCGCGCACTGGCGGGAGAGTTACGAGAAGGTCGACGAGGACCGCGCCCGCGCCTTCCTCGACCGGCTGGGCATGTCCGACTACCTGGACCGCAAGTTCGGCACCCTCTCCGAGGGCGAGCGCAAGCGCACCCTGATCGCCCGCGCCATGATGACCGACCCCGAGCTGCTGCTGCTCGACGAGCCCGCGGCCGGCCTCGACCTCGGCGGCCGCGAGGACCTCGTACGGCGCCTCGGCCGGCTCGCCCGCGACCCGATCGCACCCTCCATGATCATGGTGACCCACCATGTCGAGGAGATCGCCCCCGGCTTCACCCATGTCCTCATGATCCGCCAGGGCAAGGTCGTCGCCGCAGGACCGGTCGAACTGGAGCTCACCTCGCGCAACCTCTCCCGCTGCTTCGGCCTCCCGCTGGTCGTCGAGCGCCGGGGCGACCGCTGGACCGCCGCCGGACTGCCGCTCTCGTAGCCGCCTGGCGCCCCGGCAGGGGTCGGTCGATTCGTAACACCTCCCGGCAGCACGCCTGTTCAGGCTTCCCCGCGCCCGTCCTGGCGCGGGGAAGGCCTGTCACAGATCACCCCCGCGCCCCTACGATGGGGAGGTGGACCCATGGGTGTGGTGGCTGATCGCCGCCGTAGGACTCGGCATACCGCTCGTGATCACGACGATGCCCGAATTCGGGATGTTCGCGGTCGGCGCCGTCGCGGGGGCGGTCGTGGCCGCGCTCGGTGGCGGCATCGTCGTCCAGGTCATCGCTTTCGTGATCGTCTCGGTCGCGCTGCTCGCCGTCGTCCGCCCGATCGCCTACCGGCACCGCACGCAGCGGCCCGAGTTGCGTACCGGGATCGACGCGCTGCGGGGCAAGCAGGCCGTCGTTCTCGAACGTGTCGACGGCGGCGGCGGACGGATCAAGTTGGCCGGTGAGATCTGGTCGGCGCGCGCCCTCGACGAGGAACGGACCTTCGACCCGGGCGAGAAGGTGGATGTCGTGGAGATCGACGGAGCGACCGCCGTCGTCATGTGACCGAAGTGACCGATACGGCCGCCGCGGTCGTGCTCCGGGAATTCGCCGAACCCGAGCGCACCGCCGTAGTGGTCTGCGAGAATTGATCATGTCGTAGTACGTCCGCAAACGGCGCGGGAGTGGACATGCAGCCGATCATCATCGTCCTGATCATCCTGGTGGTGCTCGTCTTCGTCGCGCTCATCAAGACGGTCCAGGTCATCCCACAGGCGAGCGCCGCCATCGTCGAACGGTTCGGCCGTTATACGCGCACCTTGAGCGCCGGCCTGAACATCGTCGTTCCGTTCATCGACACGATCCGCAACCGCATCGACCTCCGCGAGCAGGTCGTGCCGTTCCCGCCGCAGCCGGTGATCACCCAGGACAACCTGGTCGTCAACATCGACACCGTCATCTATTACCAGGTCACCGACGCGCGGGCGGCGACGTACGAAGTCGCCAGCTACATCCAGGCGATCGAGCAGCTCACCGTCACCACGCTCCGCAACATCATCGGTGGCATGGACCTGGAACGGACGCTGACCTCCCGCGAGGAGATCAACGCGGCGCTGCGCGGCGTCCTGGACGAGGCCACCGGCAAGTGGGGCATCCGCGTCAACCGCGTCGAGCTCAAGGCGATCGAGCCGCCCACCTCCATCCAGGACTCGATGGAGAAGCAGATGCGCGCGGACCGCGACAAGCGCGCCGCGATCCTCACCGCGGAGGGCATCCGGCAGTCCCAGATCCTCACCGCCGAAGGTGAGAAGCAGTCCTCGATCCTGCGCGCCGAAGGTGACGCCAAGGCCGCCGCGCTGCGCGCCGAGGGTGAGGCCCAGGCCATCCGTACGGTCTTCGAGTCCATCCACGCGGGCGACCCGGACCAGAAGCTTCTCGCGTACCAGTACCTCCAGATGCTCCCGAAGATCGCCGCGGGTGACGCCAACAAGCTCTGGATCATCCCCAGCGAGCTCAATGACGCGCTGAAGGGCCTCGGCGGCATCGTCAACCTGCCCGGAGCTCCGGGCAACGGCGGTGGTGGGGGCAACAACGGCGGCAACAACGGCGGTAACGGCAACGGCGGTGGCGGCGGCGGGCGCGGCGGCGAAGAGCCCGCCCCGCGCCGCGAGACCCCGCGCTTCGACAAGGACTGACCCTCGGGCATGATCGGTGTATCCGACACCGGTCATCGAGGGGTACAGCGTGACGTTCTGGGAGGCACTCGCCGTCTTCGCGGCGGGCATCGGTGCCGGCACCATCAACACCATCGTCGGCTCCGGCACCCTCATCACCTTCCCCGTACTGCTCGCCGTCGGTCTCCCGCCGATCACCGCGAACGTCTCCAACGCCCTCGGCCTGGTCCCCGGTTCGCTCAGCGGGGCCATCGGCTACCGCCGTGAACTGCGCGGCCAGCGCCGGCGCGTCGTGCGGCTCGGCTCCACCGCGCTGGCCGGCGGCCTGGCCGGCGCGATCCTGCTGCTGACCCTGCCGTCCGACGCGTTCGACGCGATCGTGCCCGTACTGATCGGCCTGGCCCTGGTCCTGGTCGTGCTGCAGCCCCGCCTCGCCCGCGCCATCAAGGCCCGCCGGGAACGCGAGGGCACCGACGTCCCCACCGACGGCGGCCCGCTGCTACTGGTCGGACTGTTCCTCGCCAGCATGTACGGCGGCTACTTCGGAGCCGCCCAGGGAGTCCTCTACCTGTCGCTGATGGGGCTGCTGCTCCATGACGACCTGCAGCGGATCAACGGCGTCAAGAACGTCCTGGGCATGCTCGTCAACGGCATCGCCGCCGTGTTCTTCCTCTTCGTCGCCGACTTCAACTGGGCCGCCGTCGGCCTCATCGCCGCCGGGGCCACCCTCGGTGGTGTCTTCGGCGCCCGCATCGGCCGCCGGCTGCCGCCGGCGGCGCTGCGCGGTGTCATCGTCGCCGTCGGCATCGTGGCGATCGTCCAACTCGTCCTCAGATGACCGGGCACCGGCGGCGGCGGACCCGGACGGCACTCACGCCGCCCCGGGCCCGCCGCCGCCCGCTTCCCACCCGGATCAGGCCGGCAGCGCCAGCCACCCCGGCAGCGCGTCGTTGTCCCTGATCCCCAGCGCCAGCAGCAGAGTGTCCGCCGGCGTCGGCTCGAACGGCTGGGCCAGCAGCCGCATCCCCGCCTGCTCCGGAGTCCGGTCCGCCTTGCGGCCGTTGTCCTCCGCGCAGGCCGCGACCGTGTTCAGCCAGGTGTCCCCACCACCGCGCGACCGCGGAACGATGTGGTCCACCGTGCTCGCCCGGCGACCGCAGTACGCGCACCGGTGCCGGTCACGCACCAGCACCCCCCGCCTCGACCACGAGGCCCGTTGTCGGAAGGGCACCCGCACGTATCTGCGCAGCCTGATCACCAGCGGAACCGGAACCTCGACGGCGGCGGCACGGATGCGAAGCCCGGCATGCGCCTGCTCGACGACAGCCTTCTCCTGCATCACCAGCACCACGGCACGCCGCAGCGACACCGTCGACAGCGGCTCGAAACTCGCGTTCAGCACCAGAGTCTCACGCATTGCGCCCACCCCAAGGGTCCGTCCCCGCCCCATGGCGAAGTGGATCCACTGTGCCTGGCGGACCCCCGGCGGACAACGCAATTTCCGTGCGGGGTAAGGGGATTGACGGTGCGCGGAGGTCGCCTCCGGGCAGCGGACAGCGAGAAACGCCGAACGCCCCGGACGCTTCCCCCCGTGCGAAAACGGAAGCGTCCGGAGCGTACGGCAGCCGACGTGGACACCAGGCGGGAAACACCCGGTTCCGGCGGACGGCCGGCATTCGCGCGGGCGAGAACCACCACAACGCAACGCCCCGCCGCCCCCGCTACAGCGGTACCGACTGCCCGGTGATGGTGGGCCACCACCAGACACGTACCACTGTGCGATTCGAGGCGCCGGGGCGCAACGTAATTAACGGGGGCCCGCCGCCCTGGGCGGGCCCCCGGCCGTCAGCTGCCGGCCGGTGCCTCGTACTCCCCGACCAGCTGAGCCCGGCCCAGGGTGTGGAAGCGCAGATTGAAACCGATCGCGGCCGGCGAGGTGTCCGCATCCGGTCCGAGCTTCTCGGTGTCCACCGCGTACACGGTGAAGACATAGCGGTGCGAGCCGTCCCCCGGCGGCGGCGCGGCTCCACCGAAGTCCCGCGTCCCGTAGTCGTTCCGGACATGCAGCGCGCCCTCGGGCAGCCCCTTGAACTCCCCGCCGCCCGCACCCGCGGGCAGCTCGGTGACGGTCACGGGGATGTCGACGAGCGACCAGTGCCAGAAACCGCTGCCGGTCGGCGCGTCCGGGTCGAAGCACGTCACGGCGAAGCTCTTCGTCCCCTCGGGGAACCCCTCCCACCGCAGGTGCGGTGAGGTGTTCCCGGCCGCGTACACCTGCTCGTCCTTCAACACCCCGCCCGGCGCCACGTCATCGCTCACCACCGTGAACGACGGCACCGGCGGATGGAACTCGTGGGGGAGCGGCCGCCGCTTCTGCTCGGTCACCTCGACACCTCCTGATCGCGGGAACTGCTACGGACCGCCGCCGGCCGCGGCCGGCGCGGGATCTCTGCGCACCGAGCCTAGATCCCTAGAACCAGTTCCGCTTGCCGCCGACCTCGGCCAGCCACTGGTTGAGGTACGCCGCCCAGTCGGTGCCCTGGAACGACTGCAGACCGACCGTGAAGGACCGGTAGGAGTCACTGCCCTCGCCGAACAGCCCCGGCTTCTTGTCCATCTCCAGGATCACGTCCATCTCGTTGCCGTCCGCGATGAAGGTCAGCTCCACCTGGTTCAGCCCCCGGTACTGGTGCGGCGCCCGGAACTCGATCTCCTGGTAGAACGGCAGCCGCTGCCGCGTCCCCCGGATGTGCCCCTTCTCCAGGTCCGCCGCCTTGAACGCGAAGCCCAGCTGACCGAACGCGTCCAGCAGCGCCTGCTGCGCCGGCAGCGGGTGCACGCTGACCGGGTCGAGGTCACCCGAGTCCACCGCGCGGGCGATCGCCAGCTCGGTCGTCACCCCGATGTTCATCCCCGACAGATGACGGCCGAGAAACGTCGTGACCGGCGTCTCCCACGGGATCTCCAGCCCGAACGGCACGGTGTGCACGGCTCCAGGCGCCACCTCGAACGCCCCGCCCAGCTGCTGCCGGTGGAACTCGATGTCCTGCTTGTACTCGTTGTCGCCGCTCTCGACCTCGACCCGGGCCTGCAGTCCGACGGACAACCCCTCGATCTGCTGCGCGACCGATCCGCCCTGGATGCGGACCTCACCCCGAACGATGCCGCCCGGCACCACGTTCGGGTCGGTCAGCACCGTCTCGACGGACGCCCCACCGGCACCCATGCTCGCAAGCAGCTTCTTGAAGCCCACGCTGTCCCACTCCTCATACCGCCGGTTGACTGTTTCTTTACGTTATCTACGGACTCTACGAACGCGGAACCGCGGCGCACGGTTCCAGTACCCTCGTACCGCATGATCGCCGACGCGGAACGGGCCCCGCTCGCCCGGCCCTTCTTCGACCGCCCGGTCCTCGACATCGCACCGGACCTCCTCGGCCGGACCCTCGTCCGCGACACCCCGGACGGCCCGATCGAGCTGCGCCTCACCGAAGTGGAGGCCTACGCCGGCCCCGTCGACCCGGGATCGCACGCCTACCGCGGCCGCACCGAACGCAACGCGGTGATGTTTGGCCCGCCCGGCCACACCTACGTGTACTTCACGTACGGCATGTGGCACTGCCTCAACCTGGTCTGCGGCCCCGAGGGCACGCCCAGCGGGGTCCTGCTGCGCGGCGGCGAGATCACCCGGGGTGCGGACCTCGCCCGCGCGAACCGCCCCACGTCCCGCAAGGATGCCGACCTCGCCCAGGGCCCGGCCCGGCTGGCCACCGCGCTCTCCGTCGACCGGTCGCTCAACGGATCCGACATCTGCGACCCCTATGACGGCCCCGCGGGGGAACCGTCCGGCAGCCCGTTCCGGATCCTCACCGGCACCCCGCCCCCCGCCGGACTGGTGCGCAGCGGCCCCCGTACCGGCGTCGGCGGCGAGGGTGCTGTCCACCCCTGGCGCTTCTGGATCGACGGTGACCCCACTGTCAGTCCGTACCGTGCCCACTCCCCGAGACGCCGTGGATAACGGGTCGCCTCGAACGCGTACCCTCGGACACGCTGTATGGACGCTCTGCGACCGCCGCCGTGCGGACCGCGGAGAACCGACTCATCGGACTGACCCAAGGAGACAAGAGACCCGTGACGGACATCGTCGACGAGCTGCAGTGGCGCGGGCTGATCGCCGTATCCACTGACGAGGACGCACTGCGCAAGGCGTTCGCGGACGGCCCGGTCACGGTCTATTGCGGCTTCGACCCGACGGCGCCCAGCCTGCACCTCGGCAACCTGGTGCAGATCCTCACCATCCGGCGGCTGCAGCAGGCGGGCAACCGTCCGCTGGGCCTGGTCGGCGGGGCCACCGGTCTGATCGGCGACCCCAAGCCCTCGGCCGAGCGCACGCTCAACGCTCCCGAGGTCGTCGCGGACTGGGTCGAGCGGGTCCGTGCGCAGATCGAGCCCTTCCTCTCCTTTGAGGGCCCGAACGCCGCGACGATGGTGAACAACCTGGACTGGACGTCCGGGATGTCGGCGATCGAGTTCCTGCGCGACGTGGGCAAGCACTTCCGCGTCAACAAGATGATCGCCAAGGAAGCCGTCGCCCGACGCCTCAACTCCGACCAGGGCATCAGCTACACCGAGTTCAGCTACCAGATCCTCCAGGGGATGGACTTCCTGGAGCTCTACCGGCGGTACGGCTGCACCATGCAGACCGGCGGCAGCGACCAGTGGGGCAACCTGACGGCCGGCATCGACCTGATCCACCGCGTCGAGGGCGCCTCCGTCCACGCGCTGGCCACCCCGCTGATCACCAAGGCGGACGGCACGAAGTTCGGGAAGACCGAGGGCGGCGCGATCTGGCTCGACCCCGAGATGACCACGCCGTACGCGTTCTTCCAGTTCTGGCTGAACGCCGACGACCGTGACATCGCCAAGTTCCTGCGCATCTTCAGCTTCAAGTCCCGCGAGGAGATCGAGGAGCTGGAGCGCCTCACCGAGGAGCGCCCCCAGGCCCGCGCCGCCCAGCGCGCCCTGGCGGAGGAACTGACCACCCTGGTCCACGGTGCCGCCCAGTGCTCGGCGGTCACGGACGCGTCCAAGGCACTTTTCGGCCAGGGCGAACTGACGGACCTGGACGAGGCCACGCTGGCGGCCGCTCTCTCCGAGCTGCCGTACGCCAAGGTCACGACCCTGGAACCGGTCGTCGACCTGCTGGCCGCGGTGGAGCTGGTGGCCAGCAAGTCGGCCGCCCGCCGGGCCATCAAGGAGGGTGGCGCCTACCTGAACAACGCCAAGGTGACCAGCGAGGACGCGGTGCCGACCGAGTCTGACCTGCTGCACGGCCGGTGGCTGGTGCTCCGCCGCGGCAAGAAGAGCCTGGCCGCCGTCGAGGTCGGCTGAATCCGTGCGTTTGAGCGGCGGTTGAGCTTGACTCTGCCGCCGCTCCTACGTAATGTAGTCCGAGCCGCTGGAAACGGTGCGTCCGGTTCGTCCGGATCCCCGCGGAGGTGGCCATCCACTACTACGACTTCCCGACAGGGTTGTTTTTCGGTGCGCCGAAATTCAGTCCGAATAGCTCGATTATGAGCGTGGCAGGAAATCGGCTAACGTAGTGGACACGCCGCAAGGCGCGAAACAAAAACCCGCCTCAGCGGGTGGCAGAAACGGGAAATCGGATCTGCTAAGCTGAGAAACACGAAGGGAAGCCCGGAGGGCGCCGATAAAAAGGCACCGAAGGAAGCGTCCGTTCCTTGAGAACTCAACAGCGTGCCAAAAGTCAACGCCAGACTTAAAACACCCCGGGCGGAACCCATTCGGGTTTCGTTTGG